>NZ_LJHS01000038.1 GCF_001296045.1 Rhizobium sp. AAP43
GTTGTGACGCCAGACTCCGGCTTCACCGGCAACCTGACGGTTGGCGTTGCAGCAGGCGTTGCCACGGATGCGGCAGCAAACCAGAACACGGCGGCGGCGTTTGTTCAGGCCGTTGACACGGCTCCCCCTACGGCAACTATTTCCTTTGCCGATGTCAACTTGACGCAGGGGGAGACCTCGCTTGTCACGATCACGTTCAGCGAAAAGGTTACCGGTTTCTCAAACGCTGATCTGAATATTCAGGGAGGCAATCTCTCGCCGGTATCGTCGTCGGACGGAAAGACTTGGACTGCAACGTTTACACCGACAGCGAACCTGAACGATGCGACCAATGTGATCACCCTCGCAAGCGGCTCCGTTTTCGACCTCGCCGGCAATGCGAACGCGAGTGCGACCCAATCCGCGAACTACGCCATTGACACCCGCCCACCGAACCTGACGCCCACCGACATCATCTGGAACGCCGTAGATCCGGGATCAAGCTTCCCCTCGGCAAACACCAAGATTGCTTCGCTCTCTGTCACGGATCCGGACAATACCGGTGGCTACACCTATGAGTTGGTAACGGGTGCGGGCGTGACCGTGAACGCGTCCGGCGAGGTGTTCACGACCGGTGCGATCGCCAACAATGCGGCCTACGCAATAGAAGTGAAGGTGACGGATGCCAGGGGTGGATCGTATAACGAGACGTTCAACATCATTGGCGGGACAGGCAGCGACAACACTCTGCCATCTGCTGGAGAAGGTGCTCCGGTGCTTGCAGGCGACGATATCCTGTATGGGCAAAATAACGCTGACACGATCTACGGCGGGAACGCAGATGACACGCTGTTTGGTCAGGATGGCAACGACACACTCGTTGGCGGAACTGGGCGGGATACGCTTTATGGGGGCAGCGGGTCTGATACCCTTACGGGTGGCTCAGATGCTGATGCATTCAGCTTCGCCAGCTCCGACTCTCAGGGGTCAGTTTCGATGCCGGGTGGTCTGATCAATGGTGTTACAGGCTATGATGTCATTACCGACTTTGTGGTCGGCGTTGACAAATTGAAGCTGCCTGTTTCTGGAGTTGCGGCAGCAAATACTGCCGGCACGAACGGTTTTAACTCTGACTACAGCACTGATGGAACGAGGTTCGAGTCACACTCGATTTCGAACGGGATCGTCCGGTTCGACGACCAGAACACGTTCTCTCAAGCGAGGAACATTGACTCCCTGGTGGAGGTCGGGATGGCACTGGATTACTTAAAGAGTAACAATCTGGGTGTCGCAGGCGCGACGGTCGCATTCCAGGCCGTGATTTCCGGTGTCACCTACACCTTTGTATATCAGCAGGGTGGTGCCACCGCGGGCGCAAATCATACGTTCGTCGCCCTTCAGGGTACCGCGATCAGCAACTTCAATGACGTTCTGATCCACAGCGCCGCCGACCCCATCATCCTCGACCTCGACAAGAACGGCTTTGCCCTCTCGTCGATCGGTGATGGTGTCACCTTCGACATCAATGCCGATGGCCACAAGGACCAGATCGCCTGGACAAGCGACGATGGCATCCTGGCCTATGACGTTGATGGCAACGGCCTAATCGACAACGGCTCGGAGATCTTCACGCCTGACTTCAAGGGCGAGACGTTTGCCAGCGGTGTGGCGGCTCTCGCTTCGCTTGACAGCAATGGCGATGGCAAGATCGATGCGAATGATCAGGCCTTTGCGAAGCTGCAGGTCTGGGTCGATGCCGACAATGATGGTGTGAGCGATCAGGGCG
The DNA here is from genome assembly GCF_001296045.1 of Rhizobium sp. AAP43. GTDB lineage: Bacteria > Pseudomonadota > Alphaproteobacteria > Rhizobiales > Rhizobiaceae > Allorhizobium. The sequence goes on from NZ_LJHS01000038.1 coordinate 1,766, forward strand.
AGCTTTCGAGCCTCTCGGATCATGGTGTTGCCAGCATTTCGCTCACCACCGACAATACCGGTGGTGTCGAGGATGGCCAGACGGTCTTCTCGGAAGGTTCGTTCACCTTCCTCGATGGCTCGGAAGGCGACTTCCTGGAAGTTGGCTTCGACACGATCTTCGGGTCGGATCTGTCTGATCCGCTGATCGTCACAGGCACCGATGGCAATGACGTTCTGCATGGCGGCATGGGCCAGGTGATGATGACCGGCGGTGCCGGCGCCGACACCTTCGTCTTCGACGAGACGGCTCTGCATGAGCTCGACGTGGCCGACGTGATCACCGATTACAGCCTTTCGGAAGGCGACGTCCTCGACGTCTCCGCCCTTCTCGATACGCTGCTCGGCGAGCAGAGAAGCGAAGCCGATGCTGCATCGCATGTGAAGCTGAGCACCGACGGCACCGACACCACGCTCAGCGTCGACATGGGCGACAGTGGCTGGAAGGATGTCGTGGTCCTTGAAAACCACACCACAAGCGTCAAGGTCCTGTTCGACGACACGCATTCGGTCACGGTCAATCCGGACGTCCACGGCTGACCGGATCCATCCTGGCAAACAAGAAAAGGGCCCTTCGCGGGGCCCTTTTTCTTTGTCGCAGATGGAAGGCTTCCGTGTCCTTGCAAGGTCCGGCGAAGAATCGCCTTTGTGATTTTTATCACCCAGCGAGCGTGTTCATTGTCGCTGACGGAAAGGTGTTGCCAAATGGCGACAGGGCGGTCGGAAACCGGTGTCATCTGTGTGCTGAAATGGCAAAGACGCTTGCAGGGTTAATGGGAAGCCCAAGGAAAAGGAATCGCGATTCCTGGTTTGATAAGGCAATGCAGGCTCTTGAGCTTCCAATTGCAGGTACAAATTTTCACGAGTCTGAGTGAATTTTTCCAATTAGTTTTGACAGATCAAAATTGGGTGCATCTTTTCGACACCGGGATAACACTTTCCAGTCACGAGGCGACCGGTATATAAGAACGCTGAATTAGATTTGGGCAGGGGCACTAAATTGTTTACAAAGAAGACATTGTTCGCGGCCTTGTATACCTCGGCGGCTCTTTCCATCTTGTCCCTGACGCCGGCCAGCGCGATGTCGCTGCAGGAAGCGGTACAGAAGGCGCTGACCACCAATCCGCAGATCTCGCAGGCGGTGGAAAACCGCGAGGCGGTCGAGTTTGAACTGCGCCAGGCGCGCGGCCTCTACATGCCGTCGGTCGATCTTGAAGCCAGCGCCGGCCGTCGCCGTCTGTCGAATGACAGCACGGGTACGCTGACCAGCGACTACGAGACCTTTTCCAACGCTGAAGTCGGGTTGACCGTGACCCAGCGTCTGCTCGATGGCGGTGGTCGTCGGGCGCAGTTGGACCAGCAGGCCTCGCGCGTGGACAGTGCCTCTTTCCGCGTTCTGGACCGGTCTGAAACGGTGGCCCTCCAGGTGGTTCAGGATTATCTCGAATATATCCTGCAGTCGAAGATTGTCGGCATCGCCAAGCAGAACGTCGATTTCCACGGCGGTATTCTCGGCGATATCAAGCAGGGAATTTCCGGCGGCGCGCTGACGGATGTCGACGCTCTCCAGGGCCGCGAGCGTCTCGATGCTGCCCGTGCCCGCCTGCGTGAAGCGCAGGAAGAGCTGGAGATGACAAAGATCCGCTTCCTGAAGACGGTTGGTGAGCCGATCACCAATGCGAAGATGCCGCCGTCGCTCGGCAAGTACATTCCGCGCTCGCTGCAGGATGCGATCGCAACGGCGAAGACCAACAATCCGCGGATTTATGCAGCACGCGCTGACATTGATGCGGCGGATGCTGCCGTTCGCGGCGCCCGCTCCAACTATGCGCCGACGGTCGATCTCGAGGGCCGCGCCAGCGTCGGCAACGATGTCGGCTCAAGCCAGGGCAATACCAATGACGTGCAGGTGCGTGTCGTCGCCCGCTGGAATCTCTATCGCGGCGGCATCGACCAGGCCCGCGAGCAGGAACAGATCCGCCGTGCCAGCGAGCAGCGCTTCGCCTCGGACCAGGTCCACCGCGAAATCGAGGAATCGATCCGCTCTGCCTGGAACGAGCGTAGCAGCCGTGGCGAACTTTCGCAGATCCTCGGTTCGCAGTCGTCGCAGAATGCCAAGCTCGTCTCGTCCTATGGCGAGCAGTTCAAGATCGGCCAGCGCTCGCTGCTCGATGTGCTCGATGCGCAGAACACCCGCTTCAACACGGGCATCGTTGCTGAAACGGCCCGCTTTGCTGCCCTCTTCGCCGAGTACAAGATCCTGGCTGCATCCGGCTCGCTGTTGAAGTCGATGAACCTGAAGCCAGTCGGTCAGTCCGAGGCTTATGCGCGCAACGAATTTTCCGTGAAGGCGACGCCCGACGGGGCTTACACCAAGCGGGATCCGCGGCAAAAGGCGGGCGTTCCGATGGACCTCCTGGCGCCGCTTCAGTAACCGTCCATCCGATAGGATGAAATGTTAAACTCATTGATCGACCCGGCGGGCACTCGTGCCCGCCTTAGCTTTCGTGGATCCTTCAAGGCTGTCGCCGCATACTACGGGCGGCCCACCTCCGACACTGTTCTGTTTTCCGGACTGCCCGACGAAATCGTCGAGTCGCTGGAGGTGGACGACGTGGAACATGTCGCCGAGCGCATTGGCCTGCAGGTTGTCAAAATCAGCCAGCGTGCCATTCGCGAGGGTGATTTCGACTGTCCTGCGATTGTTGCGCTGGAAGACGGCGGAACGCTCCCCCTTCTCGAAGTAAGTGAAGAGGGCGTCTACACGCTCGATCTGCGAGACGGTTCGCAGGCACTGAGGCTGAGCCGCGCCGAACTGGCGGCGCTGAAGCCACAATTCGCCTTCGGCTTCACGCTTTTCTATCGCAATGACGGCGAGGAGGCTCTCCTCGGTGAAGCGGAGAAGATCGAGAAGCGTCACTGGCTTCTGCGCGCGCTGATGCCTTACTGGCGCACCTATCTGCGGGTGGTAATCGCCGCGCTTTTTATCAACATCATCGCGCTCGCGTCACCGCTATTCACCATGAATGTCTATGACCGGGTGCTGCCGAACAAGGCGTTCCCGACGCTCTGGGTGCTGGCCATCGGCATCATGGTCGCCTATCTCTTCGACTTCCTCTTGAAGACAGCCCGGTCATCGCTCATCGATCACGCCGGCCGCAACGCTGATTTGCGCTTGTCGCAGATGATCTTCGACAAGGTGCTCAACACCACGCTTGCCTCTCGTCCTCTGTCGACGGGGGAGTATGCCAACCGCGTGATGCAATACGAGTTCGTGCGCGAATTCTTCACATCGAACACCATCGGTCTCGTCATCGACACGGCTTTTCTCTTCATCTTCCTTCTCGTGATCTATCTGATCTCTGGATGGCTGGCGATCATTCCGGCTGTGGCGCTGATCCTGTCGATTGCAATCGGCCTGCATGCCCAGGCGAAGATCGGCCATCGCATGGCGGCCGCCGCGAACGAGGCCTCGAAGAGGCAGTCGTTGCTGGTGGAAACGATCTCGACGATCGAGACGCTGAAGAGCCTCCGCGCAGAAGCGACCATGCTGCGCCGCTGGCAGGAGCTGATGAAGCATTCGAGCCGGACCAGCGAGGAGATCAAGCACATCTCTACCAATGCCATCAACCTGACAGCACTGGTGCAGCAGCTGGTTGGCGTATTGATCGTGATTGCCGGAACCTACGAGTTCTCCGAGGGCAGACTTGCCATGGGCGCGATCGTCGCGACTGTCATGCTGGCCGGACGTGCCGGTGCGCCGCTTGGCCAGATTGCCATGACGCTCGCTCGTTTCCGCCAGGCGACGATGTCGCTGAGGATCCTCGACCAGGTGATGGATCAGCCCGAGGATCGTCCGTCGACCGTGGGTTTCGTCAACCGCGAGATCAAGAATGGTGGGTTCTCCTTCCAGGACGTGACCTTCCAATATCCGGGTTCCGATCAGCCGGTGATCAGCAAATTGTCGCTGACCGTGGCGCCGGGCGAACGTGTCGGGATCATCGGGCGCATCGGATCTGGCAAGACGACGCTTGGCCGCTTGCTCGATGGCCTCTTCGTGCCGACAGAAGGCCGTATCCTGATCGACGGCGTCGATATTCGGCAGTACCATATGTCGGAAGTCCGGGCCTCGGTTGCCGTGGCTGGCCAGTCGTCCGACCTGTTCTCGGGGACGGTCAAGGAAAACCTGCTGATCGGCCGGGCCGATGCGACGGATGAGGAATTGCTCGAGGTTGCCCGCATGACCGGGGTGGAGGAGTTCGTCTCGCGCCACCCGCGCGGTTTCGACATGCCAGTCGGTGAACGAGGCAACAATCTGTCGAACGGCCAGAAACAGGCGCTGACGATTGCGCGTTTGCTGTTGACCAAGCCTAAGATCGTCTTCCTCGACGAGCCCTCGGGCGCGATGGATCTGGCCAGCGAGCGCCATCTGCTCAACCGTCTGTCGACCGCCTTCGATCGCAACACGACACTGCTGATCGCGACCCATCGGTTCTCGATGCTCGATCTCTGCGACCGTCTGATCGTGCTCGACAAGGGCCGGGTTGTGGCGGACGGACCGAAAAAGTCTGTCATCGAGGCCATGCAGAACAAGGGGATCAAGACGTGAGCCGCGCGGTTGTCGATACACCGCCATTCATGGCGCGGATCATTGTCGGTCTGGTTGGCGCCTTCATCGCCATATTTGTGGCCTGGGCGGCGATCGCCGAGATCGACGAAATCTCGCGTGGCGAAGGCAAGGTCATTCCGGTTTCGAAGACCCAGATCGTGCAGTCTTCCGAGGCGGGTATCGTTCAGACGATTGCCGTGCAACTCGGGCAGGTCGTTCGCAAGGGAGAGCTGATCGTGCAGCTGAACAATACGACGACGGAATCTTCGCTCGGCGAAGCTGTGGCAAAGGCAAGAGCGCTTGGTGCCAAGGTCGCCCGCCTGGAGCTGGAGGAGGTCGGTGCCTATGATGGCGCATTTCTCTGCCCGGATGAGGTGAAGTCTGTCGCGAGCCGCGTTTGCGAGAACGAAGCGCGGCTGTTTGCGGCCAACAAGGCGGCCTACGAAAACAAGGCCGGTGTTCTGAAGGAGCGTGTGCGCCAGCGCGAGAACGAGCTTAGCGAGGCGCATGCCAATATCGCAAGGCTTGAGCAGAACATCACCCAGGCGACGCGCCAGTACGACCTCATGAGCCCGCTTGCCAAGAAGGGCCTGGTCGCCCAGACGGAAGTAATCACGCTGGAGCGCGAGCTGACCGACCAGCGCGGCCAGATCACCGTCTATCAGGAAAGCCTGGAGCGCCTGCGCGGTGCCGTCGAAGAGGCGCGCCTGCAGGTGGATGAACTCCTGCTGCAGTTGAAGCAGCAGGCGCTGACGGAGAAGGCGCTGACCCTGTCTGAGCTTTCCGTTATCGACGAGACCATTCGCGGTGCCTCCGACCGTGTGAGCCGGACCGATATCCGCTCGCCGGTCGATGGCATCGTCAATACGCTCGAAGTCAACACGATCGGCGCCTATGTCGATCCGGGTACGGTAATTGCAGGGATCGTTCCGACGGCAGATACATTGCTGATCGAGGCGAAGATTTCGCCGAGGGACGTCGCCTTCGTCCGACGGGGTCAAAAGGCGATCGTCAAGGTTACGGCTTATGATTTCTCTATCTTCGGCGGATTGGAAGGCGAGGTGACCAATGTCTCCGCCGACAGCATCGTCGACAAGGAGAAGGGCGAGACCTTCTACATTGTGCAGGTCAAGACGGATCGGTCGGAGCTGCAGCGGAATGGCAAGTCCTATCCGATCATCCCAGGCATGGTCGCGTCTGCCGAAATCATGACGGGTCGAAAGACCATCCTCAGCTATCTGTTGAAGCCGATCAACAAGGCGCAATCCGTTGCGCTGACCGAGCGGTAGGTCCATGTCGATCGTCGAGCGGCACCCGTTTCAGATCGATCAGGGGGAACCGGCGAACCAGCCGCTTCCAGAACTTCAGGAAGGTGACGCCGAGCCGAAGTTCCGGGCGATTATCGGCAAGGGCGGTGCCAGGCGTGGTATCCGCCTGGAAACGATCTACTGGGACGGGCTGACCTCGCTGCTATCGGGTTCCCGGCACTCGATCTCTGACGTGGTCGAACAGGCCGCAACGCAGGTGGGTGATGGAAGCAATCTTGCATCGACACTTCGCGTGGTTGCCTTTCGCTGGATGTGGCGCAGGCTGGCGGCGGTCGAAAACGCCTATTCGACAGAGAACCTGAATGCGCTTGTGCAGGCCTGTCCTTCGCCCGTCATTGTGTTGACGCGCGACAAGAAGATCCAGCTGTTCAATGAGCCTTTCGTTACACTGCTGAAGCAGCGGCTGGCGCTTGGCAATGTCGCGCAGCTTTCGGCAGGTTTCCGCTTCGTGCTCGACATGCAGGTGGAGGATGCGATTGAAAGCCTTGCGACCAAAAGCAAGATGGTGACGACGGGATTTACCGCAAGCTGTGCGGGAAAGCAGCTGACCGGCCAGATCAATCTGGCCATGGCGCCCAATCATCGAAAGCCTATGGTGATCGGCTATGTCGTGCGGTGATCGCTGATAGTTGAAGGTGAACGACCTTCAGGCACGCGATGCGATCACAGTTCGCCGCCTTCGCCAGGGGCAATGCTGTCAAGACTCTTCATCGCCAGCGCCTTGCCAGCGCCCTTGCGTATGCCGTGCAAGAATCCACGCCCGTTTGAGATCGAGAAGAGTGGCTGATAATCGGGCAATTGCCGGTCGGCCAGAACCTGATTTCGCATATTGTCGAGAATGTAGTTGTTGCCGCCGACCTCCACCGAGAGGATGGCGTGATAGAAGTGTCGCTTCTTGTCGTAGAGGATGACCACGGTCATGTCCTCAAGCGCGATGCCCTTCTCGGCCAGCATCGCCATCTTCAGGAGCGCATAGTCTTCACAGTCGCCCGTTCCTCGGGCCAGCGTCTGCGATGGGGAGGACCACTGATCCAGTCGTCCATGCACATCGAGGTCCTTGCGATACTCGATCTTCCGGTTGACCTCGGCGTTGACGAGATTGAGCGTATCGCGCACCGATGCCTTCGCCCCGCCATCGCTTGTGCGATGAACCAAGGTTCCCAAATCGGTACAGGTCCGGCCCTTGCAGTTCAGCGCAGTGCCCTTGGCAATCTCCCCAAAGGTCGAGGCAGCCTTTTTGAGTGCGCCGAGCTTTTTGAAGGGAATGGCGACGGAACCGAAGACGCCATCGGCCTGGGTGGTGCGTCGAGGTGTGGTCGGAGACTTGGCGGCGATCGCGCCGGTCAATACACCGCCATCGACGGGCGCAGCCAAGGCGACCGTCTGCATCTGCAATGCCTGGGTTTCGACAATCTGGCGCGTGTTCTGCCAGCCTTTGGCGATCCGTTGCGAGAAAGCTTCCGAGATGGAAGGACTGAGCGGATTGAGCCCGAGCAGCAGAGCTTGGGCAATGGAGGAGTGGAAAACGAGTGCGCCCGTCGGTGCGGGGGCGGCCTGTGCGCCCGGCACAAAGAAGGTTGCGAGGGCAAGGGTCGAGGCTGCGACAATGTTCTTTTTCTTCTTGAGCATCGCTTCTTCTCCGAGTGTTGTTCGAAGAATACAGCGTCGATCTGAAATATTGGTTCGATACTATGGATGAAATACGTATAATCTGAGAGAATATACTTAAATAAAAATTTTTGTTTCGAAGTTATACGCTGTTAACCAATAGAGCCACCGCAATTGTTACGATGAGGTACCTTGTCAGATTACGGGGGCTGTCTCGAACAGCGAAAGCCGGGCCACAGGTTCTCTGCGGCCCGGCTGTTCGAATCTCTGCAATCGTCGGTGGGATGGAGGCGGGATGAAGGTCGCAGCTCCGCTTGAGACTTGGTCGGGTCTGCGTTAGCTGGCCGACGCCATCTGACCGACGCGGTGATAGCCACGCTGGTAGTAGATCAACGCTTCATCCCTACCGTCTTCATGGATTTCCAGGACCCTGCAGAACAGAACCTTGTGGGTTCCGACGTCGACACTGTCGCTGACGACGCAGTCGAAGGACACGACCGCGTCGGTAAGGATGGGCGCGCCGGTGGCGCCACGTCTCCAGCTTGCGGCGGCAAAACGTTCTTCTACCGGGGTCTTGCCGCCGAAAAGGGCGGATAGCTGCTCGTGATTGCCGGCAAGGGTGTTGACGCACAGCATCTTGTTCGTCTCAAAAGTCTCGAAGACGGAGCTTGAGCGGTTGAGGCAGACAAGCAAGGTGGGCGGTGTATCCGTCACGCTGCAGACGGCAGAGGCTGCAAAGCCCGCCTTGCCGCCCGGCCCGTCAGTGGTCACGATGTTGACGGCAGCACCCACTCGGGACATGGCGTTGCGAAACTCGGCTTGGCTGACTGCGGAAGTTGCCTCGTCTCCGGCGATTGTCGGCATGGCATTCATGGATCGTCTCCTCTCTGGGCCGGTGCGGTTTTCACGCGGCCGGGCGGATGGATGGGCGGGGATGGAAGCGGCCGAGGGCCAGCACAGTTTCGAGCTTTCGTGCGACCGAGGCTGCAATGTCCTCGCGCCAGGGGCGGGCTACAACCTGTATAGCGACCGGCAGGCCATCGCAGTTTGCGACTGGCAGTGTCACCACCGGCAAGCCAAGGAATGAAAATGGACGGGTGAATGCCGTCATGCCCGAAATCACCGTGGTCATGGTCGAGCCGGCTCCGACATTTACCTCGCTGTCGAGCGGCGGGAGGAAGGGCATGGCAGGGACGAGGATCGCATCGCAGTTGGCAAAGGCCATTTCGAGGAAATCGGCCGTCAGTCGAGCGCGGATCTGCAAAGCACGGAGATAGATCGGTGCCGGCACAGCGATGGCCTGGGCCAGGCGCGACCGAAGTTGCGGGCCAAAATCCTCTGGCCGCTCGCGCATCCCGTCGAAGTGAACGGCTCCAGCCTCGCTCATGGCGACAACATTGGCGAGCTCTGCAATCCCTCCGAGGTCGGGCATGGATGTGTCCGCAATCGAGAGGACATGCGGTGCGAGCGCCCGTGCGGTCTCTTGCATCGCGCCCTCGACCTCTTTGGTCAGACGATCGGCAAACATCCCCCCGCCCAGACCGATGCGCAGTGCCGAGATGTCTTCGCTGAGGGGTTTCAGTGGAGCGTCGACACAGGTCAGGTCTTTCCCGTCCGGTCCGCTGATCAGCCGGAGGATCGTAAAGGCGTCATCGACGGTCCGGGTTAGCGGGCCAACACAATCCTGCGAAAAGGAAAGCGGCATGACGCCAGTCCGTGGTACGCGACCTTGCGTCGGCTTGATGCCGACGACACCACAGCAGGCGGCCGGAAGGCGGATGGAGCCGCCCGTATCTGAGCCGAGGGCTGCCAGCACGACACCGCCGCCAACGGCAGCGCCTGATCCGCTGGACGAGCCGCCGGTGATGCGGTCAGAATCGAGCGGGTTGATCGCTCGGCCGTGATGATGGTTGTGCCCCGTCGGACCCATGGCGAATTCCGACATATTCAGCCGGCCGATCGTAAATGTGCCGGCAGCCTCCAGCCGCTCAATCACGGATGCATTCTTGGCTGCCACGTGATCCGCGCGGATCTTCGAGCCGCAGCCGGTGACCTTGCCGGCATGGTCGTACATGTCCTTGTGGGCGAGCGGCACGCCGTGCAGCGGTCCGACGGCTCGCCCTTCGGCAAGCGCCCGGTCGGCGGCACGGGCGGATATCAGCGCATCCTCCCGATCCACGGTGATAAAGGCGTTGAGGCGCGACTGGCTTTCTTCGGCCCGATCGAGTGCGGCAAGGGTGAGGTCAACGGAGGAGACTTTGCCGGACTGGATGAGGCTGGCCGCCTCGGCAATCGTTGCCGGATCCAGGATGCTCATCGGCCTGCCTCCGCATTGAGAAGTGCATAGAAGCTTGCGGGTTCCAGCATGAACAGCGCGCCGCCGCGACCATAGGCATGCGGAGCGATCCACTGTGCATCGCGCGCCATTTCCTGGGTCATGGCGGACAGTTCTGCCTCGGTCGCTGATCGACCGAGATAGGTTTGGGCTAGGTGTTTCACAGTCAGGGTCTGAGCGGTCGCGTCGTCCATCAGCTGAAGTCCTGCGGTTGGCGATTGCGGACCAGCTGACTGAGAGACACCGCGATGACCAGGGCGCCGCCATAGAACAGGTTCTGCACATAGGCCTGGGCGCCGAGCATGGTGAGGCCCGTGATGCCGGTGACAAGGAAGTAGACGCTGATGATCGCACCGAAGGAGTTGAAGCGTCCCGGCGAAATGGTCGTTGCGCCGAGGAACGCGGCAGCAAAGGCCGGCAGCAGCAGATTGAGGCCAGAAAGCGGGTCGGCCGATCCGGTCATGCCGGAATAAAACACACCTGAGAGTGCCGCGATGAGGCCTGAGAGAATGAAGGACATGGCTCGGACCCGATCGACATTGATGCCATTAAGGCGCGCCACTTCACGACCGCGACCGACGAAGAGCAACTTGCGGCCTGGAATGGTGAACTCAAGCGCGTACCAGATCACGGCTGCGAGGATCAGTGCGTAGAAGAAGGCGAGTGGAATGCCGAAGAGCCGGTTGATGATCACCCATTCGACCAGGGTCATGGAGACGCCGGAAATGGTCTGTGACTGGCTGAGCCAAAGGATCATTCCGTTGGCAAAGGTGCCGACGCCAAGCGTCACGATCAGGGAGTGAATGCGGAAATAGAGGACGAAGAACGCATTGACCGCGCCAATGACGGCGCCCGATAGCAGCGCCACAAGAATGACCGGCCCGATGGGCCAGCCATGCTTGACGTTGAGAACTGCGATCAGCATCGAGCTCATGGTGAGGATCGATGCACCGGAGAGGTCGAAGTCGCCTGATGTGAGCGGCAGGATGATGGCAAGTGTCAGCACAACCAGAACCGCCTGAGAGCCGAACATGGTGGAGAAGTTGCGCCAGCTCAGAAAGGATTCCGGCATGAGGATTCCGAAGATGACGATCAGCAGCAGCCAGGCCGCCACGAGCGCGAAGCGTTCGCCTTCGCGCTTGAGGTTAATCGATGGGCGGCGGGCCGGCGCTTCGGCGTCTGCTGTCAGGTTGGTGGTCGTCATTCTGCGGCCTCCGCATGCGGGGTTTGCGAGTAGAAACAGGCTTCCGTGATGGCCTTGCGGGTGATTTCCCCACCCTTCAGCTCCGCGACCGGTCGGCCCTTCGAGAATACGATGACGCGATCGCAGATCTGTTCGAGCTGTTCATTGTCCGTGGAAGCGCAAAGTATGGATGTGCCCTCCGCAGTGGCGCGGTCGAGCGCCTTGAAGATTTGCTGGCGCGCGCCGAAGTCGACGCCCTGGGTGGGTTCATCGAGCATCAGCAACTTTGGCTTGATCTGCAGCCATTTCGCCAGCAACACCTTCTGCTGATTTCCGCCTGACAATGCGCCAAGCATCATGTCCGGACGCGGCGGGCGGATGTCATAGACCTGCGAAAGGCGTGCAGCTTCCCGATCCATGCTTCGGCGATCGAGGCCATAGGGGCGCATATGCGCATCCAGCACTGGCAAAGTGATATTGTCAGCGACGGAAAGGCTCCCGATCCCGGCTGCCCCGAGCCGATCACCCGGTAGAAGAGCGATGCCGAGGCTCTGGGCGCGCGCAGGCGTGATACTGCTGAGGTTGATTGTCTTTCCCTGGACGGTCAGCTGTCCGAAACCCTTGCGTGCCCCATAGATCAGGTAAGGCAGGGCTGCGAAGCCTGAGCCGATCAAGCCGGTAACGCCGACGGTCTCGCCTTCGGCGATGTCGAGGTCAAATGGTTGGCTGGTCCCGTCGGTCGCGCCACGGATGGAAATTGCGGCCGGCCGGGCTTCGGTTCGCCGCGCCTTGGCAAAGGCGTCGATGCGGCTGCCGACGATGGTATCGAGGATGGTCTGGCGTTCTGCGTTGCGGGTATCGAGCACGCTCACGAGTTCGCCGTCGCGCAGGACGGCCACCCGATCGGTGATGTCGAGCACCTCATCGATGTCGTGGGTGACGATGACTACCGACGCGCCGGTTTTCACAATTGAGCGGATGAGGGCAAACATGCGTTGGACATCTTCGGCTGGCAGGAAGGGCGTCGGCTCGTCGAGCACGAGTATGCCTTCACCTCCATAGCCGGCATCCGAGGACTTGAGATCATCGAACGCCCTGACGATGGCCACGAAGGCTCGCTCCACCGGGGGAAGGTCGGCAACGATGGCGAAGGGGTCGATCGTGAGGTCAAACTCGGCGAAGAGTTTTGCCACATGCTCGGCCTCCTTCTTCCAGGAGACGAGCCAGGGATTTCTCCGCCCAAGTGCCGTAACCCGCATGTTCTCGACCACGCTCAGCGACGGAATGAGGCCGAGATGCTGGTGGACGAAGGCGACCCCTCGCTTCTTGATGTCCATCTGGTCCAGCGGCAGGGCCATTTCCTGGCCCCAAAGCACGACCTTGCTGCCTTCTTCAGGCTGGTGGAAGCCGGCAAGCACCTTGATCATGGTGGACTTGCCGGATCCGTTCTGGCCGAGGAGCCCGAACACCTCGCCGCGTCGGATCGACAGCGATACGCCCTTGAGCGCGTAGTGGCTGCCGAACCGCATGCGGATGTCGGTCATCTGAAGCACGGCATTGTCGGACATTGCAGGCTCCTGTCGTCGATGAGGACTAGTTCAGCTTCCAGAGCTTGCGGAACCCTTCGAGATGGGCGTCGCCATAGCCGTCGTCGAAAGTGGCGGGCACGCCGGCTGTCTCGATGTTCCGCTCGTCGAAGACCAGCAGCGGCGAGTTCAGCTTCTTGACCGATGGCAGGCCGCACAGCATGCGCATGATGTTGTCCACGGCCGCATAGCCCGACCAGCCAAGACTTTCGCCGATGTCCATCTGCACCTGGCCTTCCCGAACCATGTCGAGCACGAAGGGAGTTCCGTTATAGCTGGCGACTTTCACGGCGCCTTCGCTACCCGTGATGCGCAGTGCCGGGATGACGAATTGCGACATGGAATCGTAGATGGGCAGAATGAAATTGATGCCTGGATCAGCCAGAACTGCCGACTGGACGCCGGGCTGGATCTTGGTGGCCCATTCAGAGACCGGTACGTCGAGATGTTTCTGGACGCAGTCCGGGCACAGGGCCTTGAGCTGGTCCTGGATGGACTTGACGAACGGAATCGATGGCAGGACGTCGGAAGAGCCGATGATCAGCACGTTGGGCTTGCCCTCGGTCTTGGCATAGGCCCAGGCTGCCAGAAGCTTGCCGGCGCCGGTGTAATCGACGGATCCGGAATAGTCGACGCTCGAATGCTGCTCCTGGGTCACATCGTAAAAATGGGTGGTGGTGATCTTCAGGCCGGCCGCGCGTGCCTCTGCCAGTTGCGGACCGAGCCATTCCGGGTTCAGACCACCGGCAATATCGAGCACGTCGTATTTCTGGCTGATTGCCTGCGATACGCCCTGCATCCACTGGTCGCTCTTCAGTTGGTTGTCCCAGGTGGTGTAGGTGAAGCCGACTTCGGCGGCAGCCTTGGCCATCGCCTTCTGCAGTTCGACGTTGAAAGGGATTGTCATCGAGATCGGGATCGACAGGACCTTCTTGCCCGCCATGCAGGACTTGGCGTCGAAGGCTTCGCCTGGGGGCTCGAAGACCGGCATCTTTTCATGTTCGGCAATGATCGCCTTGGCTTCCGCCATAGGGTCTGCTTGACCCGGGCTGGAAGCCGCTGCCATCGCGGCGATGGAGACGAGGGAGGTGAGCAGGAGCTTGCGCATTCGTTAACATTCCCCTTCGTGGCCCTCCTTGTCGGAGGCGCATTGTTGTGCGGCTTTTACGGTGTCCGCTAAATGCAATGTACGTACATAAACGAAACGACGTCAACGGCTTTTGCCTATTTTTTTGCTCTGCACACAAAAGCGGCAATTGCGAAAAACCCGCAGATGTTGATGAATGCCAATTAGTCAATGCTGCACGAGCGAAGGCAATCGACAGCTGAAATGACAAAGTCCCGCATCGCGCACGCGTGATGCAGGACTATATGTATGTACATATTGTCAGATGAGTGCAGCTTATCGATGCGCCAACTGAGCGCGCCAAGCGGCGATCATGCCGCCAAAGCCGAAGGCAGAAAAGCAGAGGAAGCTGGTTCCGTAGTCACCGGTCAGGGCGTAGATGGCTGCGAAGGTGGAAGGGCCGACGATCACGCCGATAAAGGTGTAGACGAGGGCGGCTCCGGTGATCGCGCCGACGCGGGACTCCGGCGCATTATGCGCCACTTCTGCCAAGAGCACGCCATTCCAACCGATGGAAACGCAACCGAGTGCGATGAACAGCGCCGCCTGTAGCCATGTCGGCAGGTCGGCAAGCCAGTAGAGGCCGGCAAAACCTGACCCGCTGAGAAGGCCGAGGAGGCCAAGCGTCAGCAGGCCGCCGCCAATCCGGTCGGCAACCGCACCCCAGAAGATCCGCCCGAAGGCGCCGCCGAGCTGTGTGGCCGCCGCAACCGTACCGGCTGCAAGAAGCGACCAGCCTGCATCATGCACCAAGGCGACGACTGCGAAGGCGGAAACGGAGAGCTGCATGGCGGAGTAGGCAAACCCGATTCCGCTCAGAACCCTGAGCTTGCGGCTCTTCCAGATGATCGACTGTTCTTCGGCGACGCCCTTGCGCAGTGAAGGCAGCTTGCGGCCAGCCACGGGTTCGGCGGCATGTGTGACGGCAAGCAGACCCATCATGGCCAAGGGTGCGGCTGCGCCGATCAAAAGCGCAACGTGCCAGCCGAACTGGGTTGACAGGAAGGGAAGGGCGAAGCTTGCCAGGATGCCGCCCAAGGGCACGCCAGACTGTTTGAGGGAGAAGACAATGTTGCGCTTGTTGTGCGGTGTGATGCGGCTGAGCATCTCCGAGGATGCCGGATTGTTCAGTCCGTAGCCGATCCCGATCAAAAGGGACGCCAGAATGATCGCGGGCACCAGGGCCGTTGCAATGCCGACAAATCCGAGCGTGAAGCAGATGAGGGCCGCCTGCTCGATCTTGATGGGTCCGAAGCGTTGCACCAGTGTTCCGGCAATTGCGGACGAGAACATGCCGGAGGCGTATATGAGGCTGATCTGGTAGCCGATCCAGTGCGCGCCGATCCCAAGGTCGCTGGCCACTGTGGGCGCGATTGCGGTCAGGGCCAGCACGCTTGCTGTCGCCACAATCTGGATCAGGGTTGCCGCGGTCAATGTCTGCAAAAGTGAGGATGCGCGTGCGGGGCGTGGCGCGGCGGTCGTGATGTCGGTCATCAGGAGGGGAGCCTTGGCGGGGAGCGATCTCTAGTATTTGTACGTACTAATTGATTTCGCCTTCGGGTGCAACATCCGTTAGTCAGGTTCTTGCCCAGGCGGATTTCGTTTGCGTCATTCTCAGAAAACCGATTGATAGGGCGCCAGGGGTGGAAACAAAAATGACCGCATCGCAACCATTAGACACAATAACTGATACTGAAACAGAGGGTGCGGACTGGAAGCCAGAGCTGGCGACTGCGCCTCTCTACTTGCAGGTCGCCCATCATCTTGAGGCGCGCATCCGGACGGGCGAGTTTCCGGTCGGGACTCTCCTGCCGACTGAAAATGAACTTGCTGCGGCGCTCGGCGTCAGCCGTCAGACTGTGCGCCAGGCCATAGCCACCATGCGCACCGGCGGCAGACTGTCAGCAAAGAAGGGTGTTGGGACCCGTGTTGAGGCGGGTCCGGATATCTCGCGACGGCACTTTATCGCTCATTCTCGCTCCGAGCTTTTCGAGGTGGCGGCGGAAACGGAGTTCGTCATCTCCCTCAAGGAAGAGGTCTCGGCCCAGGGTAAGCTGGCTGTCGAGCTTGGCTGCCGTCCGGGGCGACGCTTCTTTCATATTGGGGGCGTCCGTTATACCGCTGCGCGACAGAGGGCTTTCTCCTGGAATGAGGTCTATGTCGATGCGCGCTTTGCGGCTGCTGTTCGCGACGTCGATGTGGCGAAAACGGCGATCTTTCACCTGATCGAGGAATATACCGGCGAGAAGATCCATGAGATCCAGCAGGATATCAAGCCGGTGTCGCTGACGGCTGAAATTGCAGAGCAGATCGGTTGCCAGGCCGGTGATCTCGCGCTCCAGGTCACGCGCCGATATTACGGCTCCGGCCGGCGCCTGATCGAATACGCCTTCCAGATTCTGCCGGCCGATCGCTTCACTTACACAACGACGCTCCGCGCCGGTAACTGACAGCGACCCCTCGTCTTCCCAAGACTTAAAACTTGCCTCGCGTGCGGCTGGCCTCAGCCTGCGCGGGGATTTCTGCGTTCAATTTCGCGGCAGTCCGACGCGTGCCAGGCGGCATGCTGCCTAATGATTGAGCACGCATAAATTTAGGACATTTTCTCTCTGGACAGCTTTTCGAAATTTTGCATTAGTTCGTACATACTGAATTCGCGTCCACCAACTAGAACAAGGGGAACCTCCTCATGGATATCGGCGTCTTCATTCCGATCGGCAACAATGGCTGGCTCATTTCGACCAATGCGCCGCAGTACAAGCCGAGCTTCGAACTCAACAAGCAGGTGGTGCAAAAGGCGGAAAAATACGGGCTGGATTTCGCCCTATCGATGATCAAGCTGCGCGGGTTTGGCGGTAAAACCGAGTTCTGGGATCACAATCTCGAATCCTTCACCCTGATGGCAAGCCTTGCCGCCGTCACCAGCAAGATCAAGCTGTTTGCCTCGACCGCAGTTCTCACCTTGCCGCCGGCGATTGTCGCCCGCATGGCCGCGACTATCGATTCTGTGGCGCCGGGTCGCTTTGGCGTCAACATCGTCTCGGGCTGGCAGATGGCTGAATATGACCAGATGGGGATGTGGCCGGGAGATGCCTATTTCGGCTATCGCTATGATTATTCGAGCGAATATGTTCAGATCATGAAGGACCTATGGTCCAATGGGGAATGCACCTTTGAAGGCAAGCATTTCACCATGAAGGACTGCAAGATGCAGCCCATGCCGGCGAACAAGATCGACATCGTCGCGGCCGGTCAGAGCCCGCGCGGCGTAGAGTTCGCCGCCCAATATGCTGATTACAATTTCGTTATGGCGAGCGGTATCAACACGCCGACCGCCTATGCACCGAACAACAAGCCATTGATTGACGCCTCGGCCAGGACCGGCCGCGATGTCGGCGCCTATGTGCTGTTCATGGTGATCGCTGACGAGACCGATGAACTGGCGAAGGCAAAATGGGAAAGCTACCGCGAGGGTGCCGATGTCGAGGCTCTCGCTTGGATGGCGGATCAGGGGAGCAAGGATCAGTCGGCAGCCGACAACTCGACCGCGCGCCACATCAATCTGCCCGAGGGTGCGGTCAACTTCAACATGGGCACGTTGGTCGGCTCTTATGAAAACATCGCAAAGATGCTGGATGAGGCCGCGGCTGTCGAAGGCACGAAGGGCATCATGCTGACGTTCGACGACTTCCTCGTCGGGCTCGATCAGTTTGGCCAGCGCATCCAGCCACTTATGGCGTCGCGCAGCAACCTTCAGATCGCAGCGGAATAACACACGCATGAATGCGATAGCCCCGCTTCCGGTTGGCGAGATACTGGACCCGCTGTCTTTGGCGGATCCAGCTTTGGCAGACCAAGCCTTTAGGACGCGGGGTATGTCCGCCGACCTGCCGTCTCATGTGGAGATAAGGCCGCAGCCGCTCGTCTGTGATGTCGCGTCCGTCGACGCAACGGATCTGCTGTCTGCTTACGCTGATGGGGCTTTGACGCCTGTCGAAGCGCTTGCCGATCTGCATCGCAGGATCGAGGCCGATAACAAGGGGCAAGGCGCCGTGTTGCGGTTTGCCTCCGGCTGGCAGACGGCGGCTGAAGAAAGTGCTGCCCGCTGGAAAAGCGGCCAGGCACGCCCCCTTGAGGGTCTGCCCTTCGGCGTCAAGGACATCATTGACGTCGACGGGACGCTGACCACATCCGGCTCCTGGTTTACCGGCGACCGAATTGCACAGACCGACGCCGATGTGGTGGCGCGGCTACGTCAGGCTGGTGCCATCCCCTTTGCCATGTTGGCGACCACGGAATTTGCCTGTGGTTCACCGCACAATCCGCGTTTCGGTACGGTCGGCAATCCTTTTGATCCCAGTCGCTGGACAGGTGGTTCCTCCACCGGGTCCGGGGCAGTGCTTGCCGCGCGGCTGATGCCCTTCGCCCTCGGCACGGATACGGGTGGCTCGATCAGGGTGCCATCCTGCTGGTGCGGAACGACAGGCCTCAAGCCCAGCCGCGAACTTGTGTCGCGAAAGGGCGTGGCACCCCTGTCCTGGACGCTCGACCATGTCGGGCCTATGACACGCAGTGCCCGCGACATCGCGCGGGTTCTGCCATTCATGGCTGCCTCACCGGATGTCGATCTCATTGCCGGTTGTATGGCACTGCTTGCCGAAGCTGATCTCACCGGCTTGAGGATCGGCGTGCCTGTCAACTGGTTCACCGAGCTGGTGGATGCCACTGTGCTCGATAACTGGCGTGCGGCTCTTGAGGTCCTGCAATCGCTCGGCTGCACCGTGAAGCCGCTTCCTGTCCTGCCGGTCGAGACCTTCCACCGCGACGGCTGGACCGTGCTCTTGTCAGAACTGGCAGCGCATCAATCGGAGCGTCTGCCCCGGGCAGAGCTATTTGATCGAGGACTGCTCGCAAGGCTGAACCAGGGCATCACCATCCTGGCGGCGGATTATGGTCGAGCCTTGCAGAGGCGGAAGGCGGCACAGGACATGTTCCTCGACGCGATGACCGATATCGATCTGCTGTTGACGCCGGGTCTCGGCGGCGAAGCAGGCGCGCTCGACACGCTGACGGTCGAGGTTGATGGCCATGCCGTGCTGTTCCAGGACATCATTTCTCGGAACACGATGATCTTCGACCATACGGGATTTCCGGCCTTGATGCTGCCGTCGGGCCTTGGCCGGAGCGGCCTGCCGACCGGTATCCAGATTGTCGGGCGGCCGGGCGCGGATGCGCTCTGCCTGAAGGCTGGGATCGCGTTCCAGCAGGCCACGAGCCATCATCTCAATGCACCTGCGCAGAGGACGTCATGACGGAGACTGCGCTCGAAAAGTTGACCGCATCCGAGGCGCTGGCACGTCTGTCCGATGGCCGCATCACCGCAGTCGATCTTGTTTCGACCTGCCTCGAACGCATCCGGACCCGCGATGGCGATGTGCGTGCCTGGCTTTCCTTGAACGAGACTGCGATTGCCGAGGCCGAGCGGCTTGACGCCCTTCCGAAGGAAAAGCGGGGACGCCTTCATGGACTTCCGTTCGCCGTGAAGGATGTCTTTGATACCGTCGACCTGCCGACCACGCATAATTCTCCGCTCTTTAAAGGTTTTCGACCAGCCGCCGATGCGCCGGCGGTCGATCTGCTTCGGCTTGAAGGCGCCATCATCCTCGGCAAGACCGACACGACCGAATTTGCCGCCTGCGGAAACGATGCAGCTACGGCCAATCCACATGACTTCGCACGCACGCCGGGCGGCTCGTCCGCTGGCTCTGCGGCTGCGGTCGCCGATTTCCATGTGCCACTTGCTCTCGCCACCCAGACCGGTGGTTCCACCATTCGCCCCGCATCCTTCTGTGGGATCTACGGCATGAAACCGAGTGCGGGGCTCGTCGGCCGGGAAGGGGTGAAGATCTACTCTGTGACCTTCGATACCGTCGGCTGGTATGGCCGGTCCGTCGAAGATCTCACCCTCTTGGCCGAGGTTTACGGTATCGTTGAGCCTTTGCGTGAGACGCAGCCGGTGGATGCGCCATTGACGATCGCGCTCACATTCGGCCCCTACCGTCAAAAGCTGGAGGCGGGGTCTGTCGCGGCGCTGGAGACGGCGGCGCAGCGTCTGCGAGATGGTGGCCACAACGTAACCATTCTCGATCTGCCGAACGATTTCGAGGATCTCGACCTCTATCATCGTACAATCCTGCACCGGGAAGGAGCCGCCGCCTTCCGCAGCCTCGCCCGACGCTACGGCACAGACTTACATGATGACTTCCACCATCGTGTCGAAAACCGCGAAGGCCGCACGCTTGGCGATCTCGTGCG
Organism: Rhizobium sp. AAP43; assembly: GCF_001296045.1. GTDB lineage: Bacteria > Pseudomonadota > Alphaproteobacteria > Rhizobiales > Rhizobiaceae > Allorhizobium. The sequence goes on from NZ_LJHS01000038.1 coordinate 21,894, forward strand.
CGCTTTCGATGGCGCGGCCAGGGCGCAGGTGATTTTCGACGAGATCGCGTCGCGGTTCGATGTCGTGATTGCCGCGAGCGCGCCGGGTATTGCACCGCTTGGCAGAAAGCCGGGCGATCCTGTTTTTAACGCCTTCTGGACCCTGCTGCGGGTGCCTTGCGTCAACATCCCCGTGCCGATGGCGGGGATTGCCATGCCGGTTGGCGTGACGCTGACATCCATGCGCTATGATGACGTGGCACTTCTGGCACATGCCGCACGGTTGGCACCCCTTCTCGATCCCAAACCCGAAATGGAATGATTGCATGGCGGATCCCGCACTGAAACAGGCGCTGGCCGATCGCGACTTTATCCTCGCGCCCGGTGTCTATGACCTGATCTCGGCATTGATCGCCGACCGCATGGGCTTCAAGGCGCTCTATGTCACCGGCTACGGAACTATCGCCTCCTATCTCGGCATTCCTGACGCGGGCATAGCCACCTATCGCGATATGCTGGAGCGCATTGCCCAGATCGTAAAGATGACCAAGACCCCTGTAATCGCTGATGCGGATACCGGCTATGGCGGGTTGCTCAACGTTCGCCACACGGTGCGCGGCTATGAAGAGGCAGGTGTCTCTGCCATCCAGATCGAGGACCAGGAGTTCCCGAAGAAATGTGGCCACACGCCGGGTCGCCGCGTCGTGCCGATGGACGACATGGTGCGCAAGATCGAGGTGGCCGTCGATAGCCGCAAGAGCGACGATTTCCTGATCATCGCCCGCACGGATGCCCGCACGGGGCTGGGGCTGGAAGAGGCGATCCGGCGCGGCAAGGCCTATGCCGAGGCTGGCGCGGACATCATCTTCGTCGAGTCGCCGGAAAGCGCCGAAGAAGTGCGTCAGATTTCTCAGGAAATCGACAGGCCGCTTCTGGCCAACATGGTCAATGGCGGGCGCACACCGCTTTTGCCCGCGGATGAACTGACCGCGCTTGGCTATGGCATCGCCATCTATCCGGCCCTTGGGTTCCTCGCCCATGGGCACGCGGTGCGTCATGCCTATCAGGACCTGCTGGACCATGGCGTCACGACCGACGCCGTCCCGCTCTATCCATTCAAGGATTTCAACACGCTGCTCGGCTTCGAGGATGTCTGGGCCTTTGAGCGCAAGTTTGCGGAAAGGGATTGAAGATGAGCGATGCAGACCTCGCCGCGAATTATGAAAAGGCCTATGGCAACCGCATCGGCTACGGCAAATCCCCGGCGCTTCTCATGGTTGATTTCGTCCAGGCCTATTTCGAGCCGGGCAATGCGCTCTTTGCCGGCGTCGATGAGGCACTGGCGAGCGCGCTTCGCATCCGGGAAGCCGCCCGGTCGAAGAATATTCCGGTGATCCTGACCGGTATGGTCCTGCACAAGAGTGGCAAGGACGGCGGCCGCTTCTTCCAGAAGGCGAAGCCGCTCGAAAACTTCACGGCGGGCAATCCCATGGCCGGATGGCCGAAGGGACTTGAGCCGCGTGAAGACGAATTCATCGTCACCAAGCAATATCCAAGCGCCTTTTTCGGCACGTCACTTGCGCCGATGCTGACCTCAATGGGGGTTGATCACGTCATCCTGACGGGTCTGACGACCAGTGGATGTGTGCGGGCAAGCTGCGTAGATTCCATGTCTCACGGTTTCATCACGACCGTGGTGCGCGAGGCCTGCGGCGATCGACATTCCGCGCCCCACGAAGCCAATCTGTTTGACATGAACGCCAAATATGCCGACGTCGTCAGCGAGGCCGACATCCTCACCCACATTATGACTTTCTGAAATCCAGGACATGACCATGCTCAATGAAACTGCCACCGCCACTCCCTCGATCGAGGAGCTTCTCTTCACCTCGGCTCGATCGTTCAACAAGTGGCAGGACCGGCCCGTGAGCGACGAGCAGATCCGCACGCTCTATGATCTCTCGAAGCTAGGCCCCACGTCCGGCAATTGCTGCCCCGCCCGTTTTGTCTTCATCCGCACAGCCGAGGGCAAGGAGAAGCTGAAGCCTGCCTTGTCGCGGGGCAATATCGATAAGACGATGACAGCGCCTTTGACCGTCATCGTTGGTCAGGACGAGGAGTTTTACGAGAAGCTTCCTTTCCTCTTTCCCCATGCCGATGCACGATCCTGGTTCACGTCAAGCCCGACGCTTGCCCAGGAAACGGCGTTTCGGAACGCCTCCCTTCAGGGTGCGTACCTGATTATGGCGGCGCGTGCCATGGGGCTCGATTGTGGTCCCCTGTCAGGCTTCACCAACAGTCTGGTCGACGAGGCCTTCTTCGCCGGAACCCGCATCAAGTCGAATTTCCTGATCAATATCGGCTATGGCGATCCGAATGGCAATTTCGGCCGTTTGCCCCGTCTCGACTTCGAGGACGCGGCGCAACTCGCCTGATCGGCCAAGCCCCCCGTCTGGCCTTCGATCAAGCTTTGCTAAATGGCTCGCATGGTTACCATGTTTTGAATCCGCCCAGATATGGGACGGTCCTTCTCTTGCTTCCGCGCGAGCCAGTGCTTAACGTCCGGCCGGGACTGGGGAAAAGAGTTGCGCTTCATGGATCGATCAAGAGCAAAACGCAGCCGTGTTCTCGGCTGCGCGACTGCACTGGCCACGCTTCTGTTGCTCGGCGGCTGTCAGACAGATGATCTGAAGCCCGAGGCAGGTGAGAACGCGGCGGCAAATGGTGCTGCCAAGTCCAACACGAGCGATGGCGGCTTCTACAATCAGACCCTCGGTGCGGGCAAAGTGCGGATCGGTTATCTCGGTGTGCGCCGTGCCGACCAGCCGGGTCGGCAGGCTGACAGTGAATATCGTGATGGTGCCGCGCTTGCGGTCAATTCGCTCGGCACGGATCTAGTAAAGCTCACCATGCTGGAAAGCGCCGACAAGCCCGAGGCCGTTGAGGCTGCGGCCCGCACGCTTGCCGGCCAGGGGGCTGCACTTCTGATCACGACTGCAAAGGGAGCGGAACTCGAGGCCGTGCGCACGGCACTTGTCGGGCGCGACGTACCCATCGTTACCTTCGAGACGAACGAGACTACGCTTCCGGAACGCGTTTATGGTTTCCGCTCAAGTCCTGCCGACAGTCTTGTCGAAGCCTCCACCTTTGCCATGGCGGAAGGCGCAAGCCATGCGATGATCCTGGCGTCCAGTCCGGCCGAAAAACTTCAGGCAGACCTGATTGCCAAGCAGATCAAGGCCTTTGGTGCGACGGTAGAGCCAGTCGTCGAACTCTCTGGTGGCGCGTTGCCCGCCAAGGCGCTCGCGGCCTGGAACAAGGTCGATATGGTTGTGATGATGCCTTCGGTGAAGTCGCCCGGCGAAATCATCAAGAAAGCGGATGTTGGCAAGCCTCCTCGCCCCGGCAGGCGTATCGTCGCCAGCACGACGCTGACGCCGACGGATCTTGCCGATGCGAAGCTTACCGGTACCATCGTCTGCCGTTATGACCAGAACATCGCGGCCCGCATCGGTCAGCGCTATATGGCAAGCTACGGCATGCCGGCTTCCCCGCAGGCAGGCTATGGTTTTGATGCCATGGCGATGGCGATCGGTCTGGTCAATGTAGCTGGTGATGCGGCCTTTGCGCCCGAACGCATGATGAACCCCTCTGGTTTCTCCGGCACGCTTGGCATCTTCCGTTTCGAAGACGGTGGCAAGGTGCGGCGCAATTGCGATATCTTCAAGGTCTCCAAGGGCTCTTATGTCTTCTTCCAGAAGGCGCCGCCGACGCTTTAACGCGTCTGTGAACGCAGGATGACGCAAATCCGGCGCCGTTCCATTGCCGAAAGCAGGGTTTCCTCTATCTTCGAACAAGGATTGAGGTCTGTAAGGATGTGGAGGCATCTTGCGCGCGACGGAGGACATGCTGAACACTTTGCCGCAGGGTGCCGGACAGCGGCATTCTGTCGGCTTGCGTTTTGCCCATTGGGTGGTGGCCGTCCTCGTGCTGGCGACTTGGCCGCTTGGCCTGATGATCGGCTTCGTCAAGGATGATGTGAAACTCGACTTTTACCTTGTGCATGAGAGCCTCGGCTTTCTCGTGCTTTGGCTTATGCTCGTAAGATTGGGAATCCGGCTGACGGGTGGTGCAGTCCGTCTTGAAGCGCCGCGCCATGAGAAGATTGCAGCCGAAAGTGTGCACGGCCTTTTGTATCTTTTCCTGATCCTCATGCCTGTGTCGGGCTTTCTCGCCACAAATGCCCACGGCTTCCCACTCAAATGGTTTGGCTTGTTCGAGGTTTGGAGCCCGATTGGAAAAACGCCCGATATAGCCTTCACGTTGTCGGCGATACACGAATGGAGCGCCTGGATCCTTCTCGGGCTTTTTGCGTTGCATCTAGCGGCGGCGCTTTTCCATCATGTCGTACGCCGTGACGCGACGCTCTATCGCATACTCTGAAAGACAGACAGGACGGCATTTCCCATGCGCAAGATCGAGATGAACGACCAGGTCTGGACACGTCTTCTGGGCATCCGAAGCGGCATGACGCTTTCCAATAAGTCAGAGGAGGCCGATCCGGCGATCGCACTCTATGGACCCATTGCGGCAGCCAGCGGACGCTTTGTGCTTGCCCAGGTTGGCCAGTCACTCGACGGCCGTGTCGCGACGCCGACGGGAGATGCCCGTGATATCTCCGGGCCTGATGGGATCGCCCACCTGCATCGCTGTCGGGCACTGGTCGAAGCCGTGATCGTCGGTGTTGGGACCGTGCACTGCGATGATCCGCAATTGTCGGTGCGTGCGGTCAAGGGGCCGAACCCGGTCAGGGTCGTGGTCGATTGTCGAGCAGAACTCACAGGAGAAGAGCGCCTGTTCCACGATGGCGGTGCGCCTGTCATCTTACTACAGAGCATGAACGCGCCACAGCGGTCTTATAAAGCGGACGTCATCCGTCTTCGCCCCGGCGAAAACGGGCTCGAGCCCCAGGACATACTGGAGGCGCTTGATAAACGCGGCCTCCAGAAAGTCCTGGTCGAAGGTGGTGCTCGCACGATCGCCCGCTTCATGCAGACCGGTCTCATTGACCATCTGCATGTGTCCATCGCCCCGCTCATTATAGGCTCCGGTCCTTCCGGTATTAATCTGCCGCCGATTGACGCGCTCAGCGAAGCACATCGCCCCGCAGCGCGCGTCTTCAGCCTGGGCTCTGACATTCTTTTCGACTGTCAGCTGAAGCTTGCCGCCCGGTCATCAGCCGGGGAGCGCCAGCAGATCCTGATGGCCGATCCGGCATAAGCTGCCAGGCACGTCCGCCTGTTCCAGACGAAAAGTGAGCCAAGCCTCAATCTTCTCTGGTATGAGTTCCCCAATCTCCCGGACGGCAATGGCGATGCCTTCTAGCAGCTCCCGCTGGAGCGGAGCAGAGCGCTCATCGAGCACCCACGGGCTTTCCGCCGTCAACACGCGGTAATGAAACGCCGATAACGCGCCCGCAAGATGGTGTGTGGAATCAGGGCCGAGAGCTGCGCCAAAGCCCTTGTCCAGCCGCTGATGACGGTTGAAATCTGCCGTGACTGCAGCGTCAAGCGGATGGACGACACTCCAGACCATCTGCCCATCATAGTTCAGCGCGGCATAAAGACCCGCACCGGTCGGAGCCAATACCCCGACGAACCGGTCGCAGAAGTTGGCTGAGCAGAGATCGAAGAGGGCTGATGCCGTAACGACGTCAGTCCCTGCGAGTGGCAGTGCGTCGATGTTGTTGAGGTCAAACTGGCTAAACTCGACTGGGCTGTCCTCACCGATCCTGGCGGATGCTTCTGCAAGAAGCGCGGGATCGAAGTCGAGCAGACGCCAACGTGTATTTTTTGGCAGCAACGGCGACAGGGTTCGATAGGTGGAACCGGTTCCGCAACCGATGTCGAGCAAGTTTGGTGGCCGTTTCCCTTCAGGATTGCCATCCCGCAGCGTCTGCGCAAGCATGTTGAGCAAGCCTGCGTCCCGTGCTGCCTTATCGGCGGGTTCGCGCAGCGCCAGCCAG
>NZ_LJHS01000039.1 GCF_001296045.1 Rhizobium sp. AAP43
CTGAAATGTACTGCTCAGCTTCACAACGCAACGGTCATACACAAGAGGTTAGCGAGGCAGCGAGCAACCCAAAGCTGGCTGTTTAGACGAGAGACGCAAGGCCGGAGGAGGAGTGCAATGGACCCATAGATTACACCAATTCACCACCGGGCGGGCGCCGAGCAATCTGCCGGCGCTGGTGCCTTGGCAAGATGGACGGGGACGGATCACGGAATCGCATATGGGAGAAATCGCGCAGGGGAGGGGATGGGGCAAGTGGGCCTGGGCCCGGCAGATGCAGCGATGCAGGAGCCCAGAAGGGCTGTGAGCATGTGCTGGGGCAATCCCAGAGCGGAAGCAGGCAGGACGTCGGACGACACTGGTAAAGACACGTTGCCAGTGCTCGGATGGCCAGCTGGTGACTGCATGGGTGCCAGCCAAGGCTGTCCCAGCCAGTTGAGTTCAAGGGCGTTCTTCGGGACAGCAGCCGGCCGTGGCTTCATGCAGCGTGCTCAAGCCGAGGGCGCGGGGGAGGGCGCCACGGCGGGCGAGGGGGCGATGGCGGGGGACGGGGCGATGCCCGGGGCGCCGCCGCCCATGTCGGGGTTGTTGTGCACCTCGGCGCACGACTCCAGGAACGGCACGCCCAGCATGCCGATGGGGTCAGCCTGGTTGTTCTTGAAGGCATCGGTCAGCTGGGTCAGGCACTCGGTGGACAGCTTGTAAAAGGTGTCGGCACAGGCCGGCTCGCAGGTGGGGACGGCCAGGTTGGTCTGCCCCTGGTTCAGAGCGTCCAGCACGCCCAGCAGCGAGGTGCAGAGGTCGAGGTCAAAGGCGGGAGGGGTGCCTGTCACTGCAGGGTCGGTGATGCAGCTGGTCTGAGAGGCCAGCCTCACGAAGGGCGCATACTTGGGGTCTGTCAGGAAAGTCGCCAGGTCCAGCGCAGCAGCTCCCGAGGCCAGCAGCAGTGCGGCGGCGAGGAAGGCAGCAAGCTTGGCCATGGCTGAGATGCGAGTGAGCAGGGGGCGTAGCGCGGGAGGGTCTGGGCGCCGAGAGTGTCTCGTGTGTTATAAGCGGGACGGGGTGACAGGCGCTACAGCGACTCCCTCACTTGACGCGCCTACAGTGTAAACAGACCGAG
>NZ_LJHS01000004.1 GCF_001296045.1 Rhizobium sp. AAP43
AAGCGGCGGGTGGGGGTGATCCGTGGCCGCACCGCGATGATCCCACGGTCTGCCGCCTGATCCTCCCCATTTTGCACTGATCCATGGATGACTTTTGCCGCGTGGCTTGCTAAGTCCGGCGCAGCCCTCTGCAACCAGCGAAAAAAGTCTCAATCGATGCCCGATCTCCTGCTCGAACTCCGCTCCGAAGAAATCCCGGCCCGCATGCAGCGCAAGGCGGCCGGCGAGCTGAAGAAGATGGTCACCGATGCGCTTGTTGATGCGGGGCTGACCTATGAGGGCGCGCGCGAATACTGGACGCCGCGACGCCTGACGCTCGATATCAGAGGCCTGACCGCCCGTTCCGCCGATATCAAGGAAGAGAAAAAGGGCCCAAGCGTCTCCGCACCGCAAGGTGCCATTGATGGCTTTCTGCGCGGTGCCGGCCTCTCCTCCATCGACCAGGCCATCGTCAAGACCGATCCGAAGAAGGGCGACTTCTATGTCGCCTATATGGAAAAGCCCGGTCGCGCTGCCGAAGAGATCATCGCCGATGTGATGCCGGGAATCATCCGCGCCTTCCCCTGGCCGAAGTCGATGCGCTCCGGCTATGCCTCCATGCCCAAGGGCGCGAGCTTCGGTGGCATCGAGGGCAAGGGTTCGGAAAGCCTGCGCTGGGTGCGGCCGCTGCAGTCGATCGTCTGCACCTTCGGCCCCGAGCACGACGAAGTCCAGGTCATCCCCTTCGAGATCGACGGGATCACCGCATCCAACGTCACCTATGGCCACCGCTTCCACGCACCGGACGCCATCACCGTCCGTCGCTTCGACGATTATGTGACGAACCTGGAGCGTGCCAAGGTCATCCTCGATGCCGAACGCCGCAAGGACATGATCCTGCACGACGCCCGCGACATCGCCTTCGCCAATGGCCTGGAACTGGTCGAGGACGAGGGCCTGCTGGAAGAAGTCTCCGGCCTCGTCGAATGGCCGCAGGTCTTGCTTGGCACGTTTGAAGAGGATTACCTCTCGATCCCGGCCGAGATCATCCGCCTGACAATCAAGACCAACCAGAAGTGTTTTGTCGTGCGCCCGCAAGGCGAGACCGACAAGCTCTCCAACCATTTCATCCTGATTTCCAACATCCAGGCCACCGACGGTGGCAAGGAAATCATGCATGGCAATGGCAAGGTCGTGCGCGCCCGCCTGTCGGATGCACTGCACTTCTGGAAGCGCGATCAGGGCGACCTGCCGGACCTCGATACGCTGAAAGCCTCGGCTGCCAAGTTCGACCTCGACCTCAAGAAGCCGCTCGACCAGCGCATGGCGAAGCTCGACGCGCTGAACGTGACCTTCCACGCCAAGCTTGGCACGCAAGGGGAGCGCGTTGCGCGCATCCGCGAACTGGCCAAGGTGCTTGCTCCGATCGTTGGCGCCGATCTGGCCCTTGTTGACCGCGCCGTGGTGCTGGCGAAAGCCGACCTTCGCACCGAAGCCGTCGGCGAATTCCCCGAACTCCAGGGCGCCATGGGCCGCAAATATGCGCTCCTGCAGGGCGAAAATGCCTCTGTGGCTGCCGCCATCGAAGACCACTGGAAGCCGAACGGCCCCTCCGACCGCCTGCCGGAAGACAAGGTCGGCCTGACAGTCGCGCTCGCCGACAAGCTGGATACGCTCGTTGGCTTCTGGGCCATCGATGAAAAGCCCACGGGTTCGAAGGATCCCTATGCGCTGCGTCGTGCGGCTTTGGGTGTCGTGCGTATGATCCTGGAAAAGGGCATCCGTCTGCCGCTGGTGTCCGTCGCCAAGGATGCCGACCTCCTCTCCTTCTTCCACGACCGCCTGAAGGTCTACTTGCGTGACCAGGGCGCCCGCCACGACATCATCGATGCCGTGCTGACGCCCGAGGCCGACGACCTGCTGATGGTCGCCCGCCGCGCGGAAGCGCTCACCGCCTTCATCACCTCGGAAGACGGCCTGAACCTGCTCGCCGGCACCAAGCGCGCCACGCAGCTGCTGGCCGCTGAAGAGAAGAAGGGCACTGTCGTCGCCGATGGCGTCTCGGAAGCGCTGCTCAAGCTCGATGCTGAAAAGGCGCTCTTCGCCGCCATCCAATCCGCCTCGAAATCGGCCGCTGACGCTGTGGCAGCGGAAGACTTCCGCTCGGCCATGCAGGCGCTCTCGACGCTGCGCGCCCCGGTCGACACCTTCTTCGGCGATGTGCTTGTCAATGACGAGGATGCCGCAATCCGCGCCAACCGCCTGGCGCTGTTGAAGGCGATCCGCGAGGCCACAGCCACGGTCGCGGATTTCTCCAAGATCACAGGCTGACGATTTGAGACCCCGCTTCGGCGGGGTTTTTCGTTTCCCGAGACCGTTTTCCGACCTTCGTCTCTTGTGTTATCGTGGACATGAAGAGACCGGGAGCCATCCGCATGAACAAGCCCGTCCAGGTGACCATCGCTGAGCCCTTTGACAGCTTCATCGACGCTCAGCTCGAAAGCGGCCACTTCAAGTCGGCGCAAGAAGTGGTCGAAGCCGGCCTTCAGCTACTGAAAGAAGAGCAGGCTCGGATCGAGTGGCTGCGCAATGCGCTGATCGAGGGCGAAGATAGCGGGCCGTCCGTGCCATTCGATCCTGAAGACCTGATGACGTCCGTTCGCGAAAGATGGGAAAGCCGTGGCTGAGATCCGGCTCAGTCCCGCCGCACGCCAGGATTTTCTGGAGATCGGTGACTACACGCTGGATCGGTGGTCTGAGGCTCAAGCCGAACGATACCTGAGACAGATCCTGGCGATGATTACGGAAATCGGAACCTATCCGTTGTCAGGCAGTGAGGTGAAGTCGTTGCGGCCCGGGTACCGTCGCCGCCGGTCCGGCTCGCATCTGATCTTCTATGTCATTCTGGAGGACGGCACGGTGGAAGTCGTCCGTATTATCCACGAGCGAGCAGACGTCTCACGCCTGCGGGACGAATGATAGCAATGCCGTCGATGCCCCCAAAAATCCTCATCAGTGCCTGCCTCCTCGGCCGCCCCGTCCGTTACGACGGCAAGGGCAAACTCCTCCACGATCCGCTGATTGAACGTTGGAAGGCCGAGGGACGGCTCGTCGGTTACTGTCCCGAACAGGCCGGTGGCCTGCCGACACCCCGTCCACCCGCCGAGATCGAAGGCCGCATGAATGGAGAGGATGTACTGGCCGGTCGCGCTCGGGTGCTGGAAGTCACGGGCGGCGATGTGACCGAGGAGTTCATCCAGGGTGGGGAAAAGGCCGTGGCCTTCGCCCGCGAGCAGGGATGCGCCGTAGCGCTCCTCATTGATGGCAGCCCGTCCTGCGGATCCGGCTTTATCTATGATGGCTCGTTTTCCAGCACCCGCCACCCCGGCTTCGGCGTTACCGCAGCCCTCATGCGCCGGGCCGGCATCGCGGTCTTTTCCGATCGCGAACTCGATCGTCTCGCGGCCCACATCGATAGAGCCAGCTGAAACGAGAAAGGCCGCCGGATCGCTCCGACGGCCCCTGTCGTTTCGATTGCGGTCGTGGCTCAGCTCGCCATGCGATACTGCTGCTGGCCGGCGCCGGCCTGGCTGGTCTTGAAGCTGCGGATAAGGTCGAGAAGATCGCCGGTGTCGTTGGCAAGAACCTCGGCCGATGCCGTGGTCTCTTCCGCCATTGCGGCGTTCTGCTGGGTCGCCTGGTCGAGCTGGTTCATCGAAGTCGAGATTGAACGCAGGGTCGAGTCCTGTTCCTGGGCGCTGTGCGAGATCTTCGAGACGATGGCGTTGGCACCGGCGATCTGGTCGGAGATGCGCTTCAGCGCTTCACCGGCCTGACCGACGAGCTGGACGCCCTGTTCGACCTGCTGCGAGGAGCGGGCGATCTGATCCTTGATTTCCTTGGCCGCAGCCGCAGAACGCTGCGCCAGTTCGCGCACTTCCTGGGCGACGACCGCAAAGCCCTTGCCGCTTTCGCCAGCGCGGGCCGCCTCGACGCCGGCATTCAGCGCCAGAAGATTGGTCTGGAAAGCGATCTCGTCGATCACGCCGATGATCTTGGTGATTTCGGCAGACGACTGTTCGATACCGCTCATCGCATTGATCGCGCGGGTGACGATCTCGTCACTCTGCTTGGCCTCGCCGCTGACGGCGCCGACTCGGCTGGCCGCTTCACGCGCACCGTCTGCCGTCTGGCGAACGGCAACGGTCAGTTCGTCCAAGGCCGCAGAGGTTTCTTCCAGATTGGCCGCCTGGCGTTCCGTGCGGGTGGCAAGCTCGCCGGATGCACGGCGGATCTCTTCCTTCGAGATGGCGATGTCATTGCCCTTGAGATTGGCGCGGGCCATGGCCTCCTCAAGGCGCGAAAGCGCCTCGTTGAAGTTGTCGCGCAGGCCTGCATACTTCACGCCAAGATCGGCGCAGCGCACGGTGAGATCGCCATTGGCAAGTTTCTCCAGCGATTGACCAATGGTCGACACGACATGCGCCTGCTGGCGGGCCTCGGAAACCTGCATCTCTGCGTTCTGGCTACGTTCGGCATCCAGTTCGCGCTGCTGTTCCTGCTGGCGTGCCGCCATGGCATGACGGTCGCGGATCTTCTGCTGCAGGCTTTCGGTCGCCCGCGCCATCATGCCCACTTCATTGGCCATGTCGGTATGCGGCACCTTGGCCGATACGTCTTCATTGGCGACGGCGCCCAGTGCGTCATGGATGGCCTTGAGCGGACCGGTGATGCCACGCACGACGACAAAGGCGGCGAGCAAGGCAAGAACCAGAATGCCGACCGAGACGCCGACAGTCTTCATCACGCTGGCGCGGATTTCCGCCTTCAGGTCATCAGTGTAAAGGCCAGTGACAATGACCATTTTCCAGGGTTCGAAGGCCTTGGCGTAGGATGCTTTCGGATAGGTCCGGTCTTCCGGATCCTTGCCTGGCTTCGGGCCGATGAACTCAACGAAACCGCCGCCGAGCTGACCGAGGCGTACAAGTTCGTCGCGATAGGCAAAGCCATTCGGATCGGCCTTGCCCTTGTTGCTCTTGCCGACGTCCTTCGAGGTCGGATGGAACGTCATGACGACGTCGTAGTCGTAACCGAAGAAGTAGCCATCCGGTTCGAAGCGGGTCTTGTTCAGCAGCTCGAAGGCCTTCGCCTTGGCCTCGTCGACGGTAAATTCACCAGCAACCGCGCGATCATTGAAGTCCTTGACGATCGAAAGCGCAGTTTCAACCTGGGTCCGCAGCAACTCGTAGCGCTGCGTATAAATCGCCTGGGAAGACGCGCGGATCTGGAAGAATGTTGCAACGGCGAAGGCAGCCATCAGGCCACCCACCAGCAGCATCAACTGGAGGGAAATTTTCAAGCGGTTCATGGGGCCTCGCGATTGGGCAGGAACGCAAAGTCGTCATTTTGCGGAAAAGGTCATGACGAAAGAGCCGGGGCCCTCACGCTGCATCGCGCTTGAGGCGAATGATAGCCTCTAAATATTAATGAAAATGCAGGCAATTTGGCGTTGCAAACGCTCGGGCCCGAGGCACGCATGCCGTTTGTCGATTGCGCCGATCAAAAACGAAACGCTCCGGCAAGCCGGAGCGCTTCGTCCGCATTTACGCGGAGGGCCCTATCGGCTCGGATCGTGTAGCCGGGCAGGGCAGGGAACGGAATTACTTCAGTTTAAGGTCGATTGTGGCCTGCTTGAGATCGTCTGTACCGGCCGTGCCGTCGATGACGGCCGCCGTGGTCGTGCTGCTATCGATCTCATTCGGCGTGGCGGCGCTGCTCGCGATGATCGTGCTGCCTCGGGTTTCCCAGCCGTTGGCCGAACTCATGACGACCACAGGCGAACCGCCCATCATGTTTTCGATGCGCCTCAGCGTGCGAGTTTCCCCCTCCTGGATCACTTCGGCAAACTCGCCACCCTCAGGCAGGGTCGGCACCTGATATTCGCCCTTGCGCTCGCGCTTCACCAGAGGCGGGCACTGGCTGCAGGAGACGGACAGGATGCTGGGCTGGCTGGCATCGACACCGTGAACCTTATCGATTGACGCGGCTGCGGCTGGCAGGGCCGAAGCGGTCAGTGCGAACACGGCAAGGGTCGAAAGAAAGCTGCGCATGGGGGTCGTTCCTCATTCTATGGAACGACCTTACCGCAGCACTTCTTTCGATCCGGTCAGGGAGATTGGTAAAATTTGACGTAACGTGACGATTGTGGTCGCGTGCAGGGCAATTGACCCTCTCAGATCAGCTGGGATCAGCCGTCTTCGCGTGCAATCGCCCGCCAGCCAATGTCGCGCCGGCAGAACCCGTTCTCCCACTCCACGCTGTCCACCAGCCTGTAAGCGGCGGCCTGGGCCTCCGCCACTGTCGCACCGCGTCCAGTTGCGTTCAGCACGCGCCCGCCGGTCGCGACCAATTGGCCATCCTTCAATGCGGTGCCAGCATGGAACACCTTGGCGCCGTCTTCCGCCTCCGGCAGGGTGGCGATCGGAGTCGCCTTCTCGTAAGTCCCCGGATAGCCCTTGGAGGCGAGCACCACGGTCAGCGCCGGGTCGTCGCTCCAGTCAGCCGAAACCTGGTCCAGCGTTCCGGTGGCAGACGCATGGAGGATCGGCAGCAGATCGCTCTTCAGCCGCATCATCAGGACCTGGGTTTCCGGATCGCCGAAGCGGACATTGTATTCGATCAGTTCCGGGCCTTTCTCGGTGATCATCAGTCCGGCAAAGAACACGCCCTGGAAGGGGTGGCCCATCTCGGCCATGCCGCGCATGGTCGGCTCGATAATCTCCTTCATCGTGCGCTCGACCATCTCAGGCGTCATGACCGGAGCCGGGGAATAGGCACCCATGCCGCCGGTGTTCGGACCCGTATCGCCGTCGCCAACGCGCTTGTGGTCCTGTGCGGTGGCGAGCGGAAGGAGCGACTTGCCGTCGGAGAGGCAGAAGAAGCTAGCTTCCTCACCATCAAGGAAGGCTTCGATCACGACTTCCGCGCCAGCCGCCCCAAACGCGCCCTCGAAGCAGTCGTCGATGGCAGCCAGCGCCTCATCCAGAGTCATCGCAACCGTCACGCCCTTGCCGGCGGCAAGCCCGTCGGCCTTGATGACGATCGGTGCGCCCTGTTCGCGCACATAGGCCTTTGCCTTCGGCGCATTGTTGAAACGCTGATAGGCACCGGTTGGAATGTTGAAGCGGGCGCAGACATCCTTGGTAAAGCCCTTGGAGCCCTCAAGCTGGGCGGCGGCGGCAGATGGCCCGAAGACGGCAAAGCCGGCCTCGCGCAAACGGTCGGCAATCCCGGCGACCAGCGGCGCTTCCGGCCCGACCACGACGAAGTCGATCTCCCGGTCGCGGCAGAAGGAGACCACGGCCGCATGGTCTTCGGTGTCGAGCGAAACGAGTTCCGCCTCTTCCGCGATCCCCGGATTGCCCGGCGCGGCATAGAGCTTGGTCAGCAGCGGCGACTGGGCAATCTTCCAGGCCAGCGCATGTTCGCGTCCACCCGACCCGATCAACAAAACCTTCATCACCAGCCTCCAGTGCCACAGGGGAATGCCCGGCGGTTAAGGGGGAAGGGGGCAAAGGTCAAGCTTTTCGGAGGCTACCCCGGGAATTTCAGAGGTCCGCTTGCGTCGGTCTGATGCTATACCTATAAATACATACAGTGGGAGGTGTCGTTGAACAGCCAAGAGGTGGTGCGCCGCCTGCAGGCCGAGGGATGGTCCGAAGTCGGCCAGAAGGGTAGCCACAAACATTACCGGCACCCGATGAAGCCTGGCCGGGTGACGGTGCCCCATCCAAAGCGCGACATTCCAATTGGAACGCTGCGCTCGATATGGAGGCAGGCCGGCTGGGCCTGGCCTCCCAAGTGACCCCATGAAGATGAGACATCAGACCATGCAGATTGTCGCGCTGATTCACAAAGACAATGAAAGCTACGGCATCTCCTTTCCGGATTTGCCGGGCTGTATCTCTGCGTCCAGCTCGCTTGACGCATTGCTGCTGGACGGCAAGGAGGCGCTGGATCTGCATGTCGAGATGATGGTTCAGGACGGTGAGCCGCTGCCGGAGTTTCGCAGTCTCGATACCCTCCGCGCCGATCCGGAATTCGCCGAGGACTTTGCCGGAGCCGACCTCGTGACCCTTATGCCTGTGGATATCCCTGGTCGTGCCGTGAAGGTGACCATCACCATGGAAGAACACCTGCTAATGAGGTTGAACAAGGCGGCCGAGCGTCAGGGCTACACCCGCTCCGGCTTCATTGCGGAGGCTGTAAGGCGGAAACTGGCGGGTTAACGAGACTTGCCTTGCCGCATTCCCTCGCTATGGTCCGCCTCCACCAAGCAGGTTCCGCAAAAGTGTTCCACGGTTTTTGCGATGAGAACCTGCGGCAAAACAAAGACGCCAAGCGGATGAAACGTTGGCTTGCCAACGAAAGTCTGCTCGGCACAAGACGGGTATCCCATGGCCGACGACATTAAGAGCATTGCCGCCCTCATTGCCACCGAGATCAACGCAAGGCCCGACCAGGTCATATCGGCCGTCGGCCTGCTCGATGAAGGCGCGACGGTCCCCTTCATCGCCCGCTACCGCAAGGAAGTGACAGGCGGTCTCGATGATACGCAGCTGCGCAATCTCGCCGAACGGCTGATCTATCTCAGAGAACTCGCCGCCCGCCGCAAATCGATCTTCGAAAGCATCGACGGCCAGGGCAAAATGACCGACGAGCTGGCTCGCAAGATTGCCTCGGTCACGACCAAGGCGGAGCTCGAAGACATCTATCTGCCCTACAAGCCCAAGCGCCGCACCCGCGCCGAGATCGCCCGCGAGAAGGGTCTGCAGCCGCTGGCTGATGCGATCCTCGCCGACCGCACAAGTGATCCACAGAAGCTGGCCGAAGCTTACATCACTGCCGAAGTGGCCGATGTCAAAGCAGCCCTTGAAGGCGCGCGCGACATCGTCGCCGAGCAGATCTCGGAAAATGCCGATCTCATCGGTCGCCTGCGCAACGACATGAAGGATCGCGCGATCCTCTATTCGAAGCTCGTCGACGGCAAGGCCGAGGCCGGCGCCAAGTTCTCGGACTACTTCGACCATTTCGAACGCTGGGCAACCGTGCCCGGTCACCGGGCGCTTGCCATGCTGCGCGGCTGGAACGAAGAGTTCCTGTCGCTCTCCATCGAAGTCGATCGCGACGACACGTCGCCGATCAAGACCAGCCAGCGCATGATTGCCGCCGCCTATCAGGTGGCTGGCAAAGGCCCGGCCGACCAGTGGTTGCTGGAGGTTGCCGGCTGGACCTGGCGTGTGAAGCTCTCCGTGTCGCTCTCGCTTGACCTGATGCGCGAACTGCGCGAGCGGGCCGAGGAAGAAGCGATCCATGTCTTCGCCCGTAACCTCAAGGACCTGTTGCTGGCCGCCCCCGCAGGCTCGCGTCCGACCATGGGCCTCGACCCGGGCATCCGCACCGGCGTCAAGGTTGCCGTGGTCGATGGCACCGGCAAGGTGCTTGAAACGACGACTGTCTATCCCTTCCCGCCGAAGAACGACATCCGGGGCACCCAGGCCGAGCTCGCCTCGCTGATCCGCAAGCACAATGTCGAGCTGATTTCGATTGGCAATGGCACCGGCAGCCGCGAAACGGAAAAGCTGGTGGCCGACATGCTCGCCCAGTTCCCCTCGACCGCGCCGAAGCCCACCAAGGTCATCGTCTCGGAAGCTGGCGCGTCGGTCTATTCGGCGTCTGAAACGGCGGCCAAGGAATTCCCCAATCTCGACGTCTCCTTGCGTGGCGCCGTATCCATCGCCCGCCGCCTGCAGGATCCGCTCGCCGAACTCGTCAAGATCGAGCCGAAGTCGATCGGCGTCGGCCAGTATCAGCATGACGTCGACCAGGGCCGCCTCGGCCGCTCGCTCGATGCCGTGGTCGAAGACGCGGTGAACGCCGTCGGCGTCGACGTCAACACAGCCTCGGCCCCGCTGCTCGCCCGCGTCTCCGGCCTCGGCAAGACAACGGCGGAAGCCATCGTTGCACACCGCGACGAGACCGGTCCCTTCGCAAGCCGCAGGGATCTCCTCAAGGTCCCGCGCCTCGGCGCCCGCACCTTCGAGCAATGCGCCGGGTTCCTGCGTATCCCGAACGGCAAGGAGCCGCTCGATGCGTCGTCCGTCCACCCGGAAGCTTACGGCGTGGCGAAGAAGATCGTCGCTGCCTGCGGCCGCGACCTGCGCTCCCTGATGGGCGACAGCGCCACGCTGAAGAGCCTCGACCCCAAGCGCTTCATCGATGAGCAATTCGGTCTGCCGACGGTCAAGGACATCATCGCCGAACTGGAAAAGCCCGGCCGCGACCCACGCCCGAGCTTCAAGACCGCGACCTTTGCCGAGGGTGTTGACGAGATCACTGACCTGAAGATCGGCATGACGCTCGAAGGTACGGTCACCAACGTCGCCGCCTTCGGTGCCTTCGTCGATATCGGCGTGCACCAGGATGGTCTGGTCCACGTCTCCCAGCTTGCCGATCGTTTCGTCAAGGATCCGCATGAAGTGGTGAAAGCAGGCGATGTGGTGAAGGTCCGCGTCGTCGAGGTTGACGTCAAGCGCAAGCGCATCGCGCTGACCATGCGCAAAGACGGCGGCGAGGCGCAACAGCCATCCATGCGGGGCGATGCCAAGGGCAATGCCAGCGCCATGAAGAACGCCAATGCGCGCCCGCCCAAAACCGAGCAGTCGTCGATGGGCGGTCTGGGCGCTGCCTTGGCCGAAGCCATGCGCAAGAAGTAAGCCTTCGTCGCACTGCAAAAGGCCGGGGTTCATCGCCCCGGCCTTTTCAATGTGACGGATTGTTCAACCTCAAAGCCCTGCGGCGCAATCCTTGCAGAAGGGCGTATGCGGAACTGCGGTCAACCGCTCGACAGAGATCGGCTCCCCGCATTTGACGCAGGTGCCGAATGTACCGGCTGCAATCCGGTCGAGGGCGGCATCGATCGCCCGCAATTCCTCTTCGCCAACCTGGCCGAATTCCTCCAGCACCTCGTCATTTTCCGATTCCGTTGCGCGCTCGGCGCTGTCGGCGCTTTTCAGCCGCCCGAGATCGTCGTCGATCTTGCTTAGCCGCTTTTCAATCTCCACCTTGCGCGCAATCAGCACATGCTCGAAATGGGCCGTGTCCATCGCCTGTGTTGGGTTTTCCATGGGATCACCTGTCTACCAGTACGGAGATCTTCGAATGGCGCACCACGCGGTCGGCCGTTGCGCCGATGAAGTAGTTGGAAATGTCCGGAATATGCGAGGCGATGATGATCAGGTCCGCTCCATGCTCCTGAGCACAGGCGAGGATCTCGCGGGCCGGAGAACCGCTGCGCACCTCAACGCGCCCGGCAATGCCGGTCTTTTCCTTCAGTTCGACGAGCTTGGCCTTGGCATCCTTGATCGAGTTCTCGATCAGGTCGACCGGCACGTCGATGGCCAGATAGCCTGGAATGTCCTCGACCACGGTCACCAGCACCACTTCGCCGCCAAGGTCCAGCAGCGTCGCCGCCTTCTTCAGGATCTTTTCTCCCTTGTCGAGGGCACCTGTATCGACCGGAACGATGATCTTCTTGTACATGCTGGTCTCCTTTTTATGGAATGACGGATGTTCCTCTTATGGGGGACAGAATGCGAGCTTGGTGGTCCCGCTGCATTGATCAGGATCAAGTTGCGGGCCCGGGTCTCTGTCAACGTTCGTCGAACGATATATCGAAGAAATTGCATCTTTTGTGAACGACTGTGAGTCCTTAGATTGGGGTCAACATGATCGAGAACCCGATTGGAGATTGGACGATGATCAACGCACAGCAAGCCGCATTGGCGGAACAATCCTTCGCCCTGACCCGCCCGGTTCACGTCGGACGTGCCCATCTCGTCGTCAAGGATCTCGACACGGTGAGCGCCTATTACCAGCGCGTGTTGGGCCTTGCCGTCCTTGAGCGCAGCGAAAGCGGTATCGTGCTCGGCGCCGGCGGCCAGCCGCTGCTGACGCTGTCGACCCGCGGTGACGTGGCGGCCGCACCCCGCACCGCTGCCGGTCTGTTCCACACCGCCTTCCTCCTGCCAAACCGCCAGGAACTCGCCGACTGGTTCGCCCATGCCGCCCATCTCGGCGTCCGCTTCGATGGCGCCAGCGACCATCTGGTCAGCGAGGCGATCTATCTGTCTGATCCGGAAGGCAATGGCATCGAGGTCTACCGCGATCGCCAGCCTTCGGAATGGACCTATCGCGGCGATGGCACGGTCGAGATGGCCACCGATCATCTCGATTTGCAGGCGCTTTATGACGAAGCTGCCAAGACCGGCTGGGCCGGCCCCCCGGACACAACGGCGCTGGGCCATATCCATCTGCAGGTGGGCAATGTCGCTGAGGCAGACCGTTTCTATGAGGGCGTGCTCGGCCTGAAGAAGATGGCGAGTTACCCGGGTGCCAGTTTCTTTGCCAGCGGGGCCTATCATCACCACGTCGCCGCCAATATCTGGAACAGCCGCAATGCCGGCCAGCGCACCGGCGGGATGACAGGCCTTCAGGACTATGCGCTTGCCTTCACCGACCGTGATGCCTTGGCCAAGGTCCTGACCGTGCTCGACGGCCTTGAAATCAAGGCTGACAAGACGGCAGAGGGCTATCGTCTTCTCGATCCATGGGGAATCGGCATCACCCTTGTCGCGCCGGATGCCTGAGCGGCTTTCCGACGCGATCGGCGGATCGACAAGGTCGCCAAAATCCCTTGGAACGGAAATTGTTCCCGAACGTTGAGAGGCGTCGAAACCGGGGAACAATCCATGTCGCACTTCGCTTTGCCGCCCGCCTCTCAGTCGGAGGGATGCCGGTGAACCTCCAGGTGCATCATCAGGAGACGCCGACCCGCAAGGTGCGTTTCCAGAAAACGGGCCTCGACTACTCTGTGTCCTGGTCCGTCATCGGCCTCTTCGCCATCTTCGCGCTGATCGCACTGCATCTCGCGTCGTTCGTGCTGATCCCACTGACGATGGCCATTGTCGTCGGCCTGATCCTCGGCATCGCGGCAGATCGAATGGGCGGGCTCGGAATCCCGCCAACGCTGACGGCAGTGATCCTGTCCGGCCTGTTCCTGATCATCCTTCTCTTCCTGATTGGCGTCATCTGGACACCGGTCAATATGCTCGTCGAAAACGGTCCCGGCATGATCGAGCGGGCAATCGCCTATCTCGCGGAGATCCCGTGGCTGGAGCGTCCGATGGCGGCTTTGTCGCGCGGACAGGACAATATGCAGGCCATGCTGGAGAACTCAGGGACGATCCTGTCGACGCTTGCCGCCGGTGTCACACCTGCCCTGGTTCAGGTTTTCATTTTCATCTCGGCCCTGCTGCTGTTCCTGTCCAGCCGGCTGAAGCTGCGCCGCGCGCTCATCCGGGCCTTTTCCGACAGGGAGAAGCGGCTGAAGGCGATCCGCATGTTGAACGAGGTCGAGGAAGCGCTCGGCTATTATTTTGCAACGGCGGTCGTGGTCTACGGATTATTCGGCGTCATCGCCGCCCTCGTTGCCTGGATCGGTGGCCTTGGCAGTCCGCTCCTCTGGGGCGTCGCTGCCTTCCTGATGAGCTTCATTCCCTTTCTCGGCATTGCACTTGTGACTGGCGCCATGGCGATTGCCGGGCTTCTGGTTCACGACGGCATCCTGCTTGGCCTGCTCCCAGCCATCGTCTTTTTCGTCTTCGACGGTGTTTTCGAAAACCTGATGATTCCAGCTCTGATGGGCAAGCGGCTGGAGTTGAACTCCTTCATGCTCTTCGTCGCCATCGTCTTCTGGACCTGGCTCTGGGGTGCCGTCGGCGCCATGCTCGCCGTGCCGCTGACGCTAATCTGCATGACCCTCTATGCCGGCATCATTCCCTCATCCAAGGTGACGCCCAATCTGCCGGGATGATGCGCCTTCCGTCATCTCGGCGTCATCCCGACGTCGTATCCGGCCTTTATCGCTCGCGCTACAGAGTAAAGAGGCCAGACAGAATGCACGAGGACATTTCCCATTTGCGGCTCGGCATCATCGCCGACCCGCAGTATGATGATCGCGATCCCGATCCGGCGCAGGGGCGCTACTTTCGCCAGTCGCTGGCCAAGCTCGAAGAGGCGGTCGCGCATTTCAACATGCAGTCTCTCGATGCGGTCGTCGTTCTGGGCGATCTCATCGATCGCGGCTTCGAGAACCTGGCGCCGGTCCTCGCAAGGCTGGACGCGCTGAAAGCACCGCGCATCCTCCTGCCGGGCAATCATGATTTCATGGTTCGGCCGGATCTTTTGATGGGGGTCTACGACGCCCTCGATATGCCCGCACCCTACCACCACCGCCGTATCAAGGGATTGCGGCTGATCGTGATCGACGGCAACGAGATCTCGGTTTTTGCGCCCCCAGTCGGTGATGCCAGGCGTGGCCAAGCCGAACGGCGTCTGAGCGAGATGCAGGCATCCGGTGCCGCCAATGCGCAGGCCTGGAATGCCGGCATGAGCATCGAGCAGAAAGACTGGCTGCGCCGCCAGCTCGACGAGGCGGACAAGGCTGGAGAGCCAGTCATCATTCTCGGCCACTATCCGCTTCATCCCTTTACCGACCATTGCCTGTGGGACGCCGAAGAGATCGCAGCACTGCTTGCGTCCTCGCCGGCAGCGCTTGCCTATCTCTGCGGTCACGATCACCGGGGCAACTGCGCCGAGCGTGGGGGAGTGCATTTCATCAATGCCTGCGGCATGGTCGACACGGAGAGCGACAACGCTTTTGCCGTACTCACGGTCTATTCCGATCGCATCGAGATCGTCGGCCACGGCCGCGAGCCAAGCCGAAGTCTGTCGCTTTCGCCCGAAAAACGACGACGCACTGCCGGTTTACTGACAGTTTCCTGACAGGTTTTCGTCCGAAATTTCCGTTAGATATCCGAAAGTTGGCGGCGCCCCCGGTTTTCACTCCTTTGTGACTTCATTCATCTGCGGGGACACTGCAAACATGACTGCGTCAATATGCGCCGGCATGTCCGGCTGAGCCCCGGGAGAAGACCAGATGAAGTTGAAAACCGTTCTGTCCGCTGCTGCGGCGATCTGTCTTGGCGTGTCTGCAGCAATCGCTGCAGGCGAGCCCCAGGTCGTGCGTCAGGAAGAAATGAAGAAGGTCGGTGGCGCCATGGGTGCGATCGGCGCGATTGCCAAGGGCGAAAAGCCGTATGACGCCGAAGCCATCAAGGCGGCACTGACCACCATGGCGGACGTTGGCAAGACCTTCCCGGATCACTTCCCCGCCGGGACCGAGACCGGAATGGATTCGGAAGCGGCCCCTGCGATCTGGCAGAACATGGAGGACTTCAAGGCGAAGTCTGCCAAGCTCGCCGAGGTTGCCGAAGCACAGCTCGCCGCCATGCCCGCCGATCAGGCCGCCGTTGGGGCAACCATGAAGGCTGTTGGCGCCACGTGTGGCGACTGTCACCAGACTTACCGCCTGAAGAAGTGAGCCTCGGGCGGGCCTCCACAACCAGATCTGTTTTGGCAAGGCCCGCTCTATTCGGGTTCGCTCGCGAACCCCTGCCTGCATGACGGAGGGCCGGATGGCATCGACTTTTTTCAAGGGGATCGCCGGCCTGGCCGTCCTGGGTGGTATCGGCTTTGCCGCATACATGGTGGTGACGGCCCCCCATCGACAGGACCCTGCAGTCTGGACCGGTCTCGGCGAACCGGATCTCGCCCATGGACGTGAGGTTTTCTTTGCCGGTGGCTGCACCAGTTGCCATGCGCCTGCGGGCGCCACCGGCGATGCGCGCCTTGTGCTGTCAGGTGGTGCGCCGTTGAAAAGCGATTTCGGTACCTTCCATGCCCCCAATATCTCAAGCGATCCGGAGAAAGGCATTGGCGCCTGGACGCTTGCCGAATTCGGCGATGCGATGACCCGGGGCGTTGGGCGTAACGGCGAACATCTCTATCCGTCTTTCCCCTATGGCTCCTATGCGCGCATGACGCCGGCCGACATCAACGACCTCTACGGGTTCATGAAGACCTTGCCCGGAAGCGATGTTGAAGCGCCCGCGCATGAACTGGGTTTCCCCTTCAATCAGCGCCTCGCTCTCGGCGGCTGGAAGTTCCTCTTTTTCAATGCGGCACCCCGTGTCGAACTCGCCGATGCCTCCGACATGGTCAAGCGTGGTCAGTATCTCGTCGAAGGCCCCGGCCATTGCGGCGAATGCCATACACCGCGTAATGCGCTCGGTGGATTCCAGAGCGGCAAATGGCTGGCCGGCGGTCCCAATCCGGAAGGCGAAGGCATGATTCCGAACATCACGCCGGCCTCAAAGAGCATGGGCTCCTGGAGCGAGGGCGATATCGTCACCTATCTCGAAACGGGCTTCACGCCGGACTATGACAGTGTCGGCGGCTCGATGGTCGAGGTGCAGAAGAATATGGCGGAGCTGAAGGCGTCAGACCGGGAGGCGATTGCCGCCTATCTGAAGGCGATCCCATCTGTCGAGTGAACGGGTCAGATAGTTTCAGCCATCCAGCATCGCGCAAGCCTGCACCGGCATGGTGCAGCCTCTCAACGATGGTGGAGGAGCCATGAGCATCGAACGTCGGCGGATGGAGAATGCACTCCAGTCGCTGCTCGACAATTACCCGGACCCGGCCCTGCATCGCTGGGTGGTGGAAACCGTAAGGGCATTCGAAAAACGCCTGTCCGCCATTGTCGATCCCCGAGAGCGCGACCATGCCCAGCAGGCAGCGCTCATCCTGATCAAGACGACCCTGCAGAAATGGTCGGAAAACCCGCCCGTTCGGCATTGAGGCGAAAGCCTCAGGCCGGGCTGCGATGCTCGGCGGAAAATGCCGACAGTTCGGCCTCGGCCTCCGGCCCATAGAGGCCAAGCGCCTTCAGCACTTCAATGGCAAACGTATCCGGTGCCGCACCCGCTGCCGTGACGATCAAGCCGTCACGCACCGCCGCCGCTTGATCGCGATAGTGTGCTGTTCCGCGATAGCGCGGATATTTCTGGTGGGACGCCAGCGAATTGCCGGTATGGGCTACGCTATCAAGGATACCGGTCTGGGCAAGCGCGCTTGCGGCCGCGCAGATGCCGGCCACGACCTTGCCCTTGTCTCGGAACGCCGTGGCAAGGGCTGTGAAGTCATATGTCGTACCCCGTTCCCAGGCGTAACCACCGGGGATCACCAGCGCATCGAAACGATCGGCGTCGATGGCTGCAAAGCCGATATCGGGCGTCACCTTGAGGCCACCCATCGAGGTGACAGGACGGCCATCGGGCGTTGCCGTCAGCACCTCGCAGTCAAGGTAATAGCGGGCAACCGCCATCTGGAGCGCGGGCTCCCAGTCGGCATAGTCGTCCTGCAGGGCAATCGCGAGACGTGGCATCGGTCTTCTCCTCGGCAAAAGGGGAATGCGGGGCTCAGGCGATGGCCTGCAGGTAACGCATGCCGGTGACGGGGCGCGGCACGAAATCCATGTTCTCGTAGAACCGGTGGGCGGCGACATTGCCGGTGGCCGCTGAAACGGAGAGGAAGTCGCAGCCCGAGGCGCGGGCAATCTGGCGGGCGCGATCGACGAGATGCTGGCCGATGCCATTGCCGCGCTGGCCGTCACGCACGAAGAGATGGTGCAGGTCCATGCCGCGCTTGCCTTCCTGCGCCCTGTAGAGCGGCACGAGAATGGCGTAGCCGATCAGGCCTTCGCCGGCATCGGCGACAAGCGCCTGAATCCATGGTGCCGGGCCGAACAGGTCGCGCTCGAGGGTTTCTGCCGTCATCGCAGAGGCATCGCCCTGATGCAGCGCAAGGGCTGCGATCATCTGGTTGAGCTCGGGCAGGTCGCGCGGCTTGGCGTGGCGAATGGCCACGACAGGCGGGCGGGGCAGGGTGAGGTCGGTATCTTCGGTCATGTGCTTTCCCTTGGTTTCATCTGCGCCGTCAGGGGAAAGTCGTCCGGAAAACAACAAGGCCGCCTGACGGCGGCCTGTTGACAATGAGATCTTGTCAGGCCGCCGGTTACCGGTAGGCCCAAAAATACGTGCAGGAAATGGTTGCGCGTGCGTCGATCATGGCGCGTTTGATGCCCCGAATTCGAGCTATTGTCAACGGCCTCCCGACACACGCATGCAATTCGTCCTGCGCATACTATAGAGCGGCCGTCGCCAGGAGACAGGGATGAACGCAATCTGGCGCTCACTGAGAAGGACGAAAAGCTAATCGAGCAGCAATGCCCTGAGGATTATCGGCTATCGCCGGACCCTCGGCATTGCCTCTGTCGTCAATGCTGACAGTGTTTTGGTCTATGGGTCCACTATGCGGGATGTAATGTCGATTTTAAGCAGCTGGTGATCAGGCGCCGCATCGAGACCTGGCGGCGGCTCTTGACCCTCCTCAATGCTCCCCCTCGCATAACCCGTGATCGGCCAGCGACTGGATGACATAACATTGACCCACCGTATGGTGGTTGCACTGCGTAACAATTCGGGCCAATTCGTCTTCCAGCTTGCGCAGCTTGGCGATCTTTTCCCTGACCTCGTCGAGCTGGACCTTCGCAATCGTGTCCGCCCGTGCGCAAGGCTCTTCCGGATGGCGGCTGAGTGTCAGCAGCTCCCGGATCGCCTCAATCGGGAAGCCCAGGTCGCGGGCATGGCGAATAAAAGTCAACCGGTCGAGATCGGTCTTCTCATAGCGCCGCTGGTTGCCCTCGGTACGATCCGGGGCGGCAATCAGGCCCATCTGTTCATAGTAACGGATGGTGGGCACCTTCACGCCCGCCCGTCGGGACAAGTCACCGATCGAAAACATCAAAAAACCTCTTGAACCTCTAGTCACTAGAGATCCTAGGGTCGAGTCGTGACCACATCAAGACGTGAAGGAAAAACGAGATGAGTGCCTCCTGCGGCCATAGCCACGCCCCGTTTGACGGGATGTCCGAAACCTACAAGCGTCGCCTCTGGCTGGTGATCGCCATCAATGCCGGCATGTTTGCAGTCGAGATGACGGCCGGCCAGCTTGCCCGTTCCCAGGCGTTGCAGGCTGACGCGCTCGATTTCTTCGCCGATGCCGTCACCTATGGCATTTCGCTGGCCGTGATCGGGGCTTCGCTCAAGACCCGCAGTCTCGCTGCGGGCGCCAAGGGCATCAGCCTGTTTGTCATGGGGCTCTGGGTTTTCGGCTCGACGATCTGGCGGGTGTTTTATGGCGGGGTGCCGGAAGCGCCTGTCATGGGTGTGATCGGTTTCCTGGCGCTGGCTGCCAACCTCGCCAGCGTCTTCCTTCTGATGAACTACAAGGACGGTGATGCCAATGTTCGCTCCGTCTGGCTCTGCTCGCGCAATGACGCAGTCGGCAATGTTATCGTCATGATCGCCGCAGTCGGCGTCTGGGGCACAGCGACCGCGTGGCCGGATCTCATCGTCGCCGCGATCATGGCAGGCCTCTTCCTCAGTTCCTCTGTGCAGATCCTGTCCCAGAGCTTCGCCGAATGGCGTGCAGGCGCGCCGGCAACGCTGTCGGCAAGTTGCTGCGGCGGCCACGGCAATCCGGCAGCGACTGGAAAGGTCGCCGCGCATGGCCATGATCACGGGCATGCGGATCACGCCCATCATTGAGGCTTGTGGGGAAAAAAAGAAGGCCGGCGCGGCATCATGCCGGCCGGCCTTGCACCGCATCGAACGAGGTCAGAACTCCCCGTAGGGAGAGGGAACATCATGTTCCCGATAGGCTGCTTCGACCATCTGGATGCGGGACATTTCGGAAAAGTCTTTCGACGCGGCGGAAACGGCCGTCGGCGAGGTGCCTTTGGTGCGCGAACCCTCGACCGTCCACAGCGCCGCCGACAACTGCGTCGACAAAAGCGTGCTGGAGAAGGTGCTGGGGTTCATCAAACGACCGGAGTTGTTCGCTGTTGCCTCTGGCGCAGCCTCTTCCAGCGACACGGTGCTGGGCACGTGACGGCTCTGGTAGGAATTGCTGCTGAGGCCGGACTCGATCCTCATGGCGTGAACCTCGGTTGAAAAGTTAACCATTTGTTAACCATTCAACCTTGCGCGAAGCTTGTGCCTTGCATCGCAACATCGATTTTGAGGCTTGTGGAAAGATCCGCAAATGAATACGGCGCCCGAATCACGGGCGCCGCAGAAAGGCGATCAGTCTTTGCAACCGTCAATTTGTACCAGTGAAACCTGATAGGTCGATCAGTTGCCGCCCGCCACCTTGATCGCATAGGCATATTCAAACGCGATCTCCTCCAGCCGCTGGAAGCGTCCCGACTTGCCGCCATGCCCGGCGGCCATGTTGGTCTTGAGCAGGAAGGGGCCAGCCTCCGGTGCCGTGGCGCGCAGCTTGGCGATCCACTTGGTCGGCTCCCAATAGGTCACGCGCGGGTCGGTGAGACCTGAGAGCGCGATAATCGGCGGGTAGGGCTTCTTCTCGATGTTGTCGTAGGGGCTATAGGCGGCGATCCAGCGATATTCCTCTTCCGACTCGATCGGATTACCCCATTCCGGCCATTCCGGCGGGGTGAGCGGCAGGGTGTCGTCGAGCATGGTGTTGAGCACATCGACAAAGGGCACGGCGGCGATGATGCCGGTGAATTTTTCCGGAGCCATGTTCGCGACCGCCCCCATCAACATACCGCCGGCAGATCCGCCTTCGGCAATGATCCGGTCGTAGGATGTGAACCTCTCCTTCACCAGATGATCGGCGGCCGAGATGAAGTCCTTGAAGGTATTGACCTTCTTTTCCATCTTGCCGTCTTCATACCAGGAAAAGCCCTTGTCCTTGCCACCGCGGATATGGGCGATCGCATAGACAAAGCCGCGATCGGCCAGCGACAGGCAATTGGTGTTGAAGCCGGCTGGAATGGTGATGCCATAGGCACCGTAGCCGTAGAGCAGGCAGGGCGCGGAGCCGTCGAGCTTCGTATCCTTGCGATAGAGCAGGGTGACCGGCACCTTCTCGCCGTCATGCGCCTCGGCAAACACGCGGCGGGTGACGTAATCCTCCGGCTTGTGGCCTGATGGCACTTCCTGGGTCTTCAGAAGCGTGCGCTCGCGCGTCGCCATGTTGTAGTCAAAGAGCTGGGACGGCGTTGTCATCGACGAATAGGAGAAGCGAATGACGTCGGTCTCGTATTCCGCAGCCCCCTGCAGCCCGAGCGAATAGGCTTCCTCGGCAAAGGCGATTGAATGCTCTTCGCCGGACTTGCGGTCGCGGATCATGATGACCGGCAGGCCCTCGCGGCGCTCCAGCCAGACGAGATGGCGGGCAAAGGCCATGTGGTTCAGGATCAGCCGGCCCGGCTCGTGCGGCACCACTTCTTTCCAGTTCGCCTTGCCTGGTGCGGTGACAGGCGCCTCGACGATCTTGAAGTCTTTTGCGCCGTTGGCATTGGTCAGGATGTAGAAGACATCGCCGCCTTCCGTCATCGAATATTCGACGCCTTCCTCACGCTCGGCCACCAACTGCGGCTCAGCCAGAAGATCCTTGGTCGAGAGGATACGGTATTCCGAGGTCTCGTGGTCGTGGATGTCGATATAGATCACGTCGTCGAGCAGCGAGCCGCCAACGCCCATAAAGAAGCCGGGATCCTTTTCCTCATAGACCAGCCGGTCGGAGGATTGCGGCTGACCGACGATATGGTGGAAGACCTTTGATGGACGGTGGTTCTCGTCCTGCAGCGTGTAGAAGAAGCTCTTCCCGTCAGGCGCCCAAACCCCGCCGCCGGCGGTGTTTTCGAGCACATCGTCGAGATCCTGTTTGGTGGCGAGATCGCGAATGCGCAGCGTGTAGTATTCCGAACCCTTGTCGTCGTAACCCCAGATGCCGAAGGCATGGTCGGTCGTGTGGTCGATACCCGCAAGGCGGAAATAGTCCTTGCCCGCAGCTTCCTTGTCGCCGTCGAGCAGCAGTTCGCGGATCGACTCGTCCTGCGGATTTCCGTCGCGCGGGATGCGGAAATAGCGCGGCTGTTCGCCGCCGGTGACGAAGGCCGAGCCGTATGCAAACGGACCATCCTTCATCGGGATGGAGGAATCGTCCTCCTTGATCCGTCCCTTCATCTCGGCAAAGAGCTGGGCCTGCAGCTCTTTCGTGTCAGCCATCGCCGCGTCCATATAGGCGTTTTCAGCCTCCAGGTAGGTGCGGATCTCCGGGTCGAGGATGGAGGTGTCCTTGAACATCTGCTGCCAGTTGTCGGCCCGCAGCCAAGCATAGTCGTCCGTTCTGGTGATCCCGTGGCGGGTGTCGGATACGGGCTTCTTGGCAACAGCGGGCGGTGTGGGCAGGTTTTTGAAAACGGACAAGGTTTTACCTCTTCTTCAGCGGAAGACAGGTTGCCTGCTTCCCGGCTTTGAGAAATAAAGCCGCGCCCCGGCGAGTTCAAGCTTGCGGGGCCAAGACGGTGAATCGTGGACTGGATAGAGGATACGACGACATGGTGGTTAAGACGAAAACCAACCGTGGTGGAATGGGTCTGTCCGCAATTGTGACCGCATCCACCTTGCTTGCTGTCGTTCTGGGAGTTTCGGCGCATGCGGCAAGCGCGGCGGCCTCCGGCGTCCGGCATGAACCGCGCCTTCTGGAACCCAAGCTGACACTTGAAGCGTCGTTAGATCATGTTCCGACAGTCGCCCTCACATTCGACGCCTGTATGGGCAAGGTGG
Source organism: Rhizobium sp. AAP43 (assembly GCF_001296045.1). Lineage (GTDB taxonomy): Bacteria > Pseudomonadota > Alphaproteobacteria > Rhizobiales > Rhizobiaceae > Allorhizobium. The sequence continues at coordinate 22,665 of NZ_LJHS01000004.1, forward strand.
ATGAACGAATCCTCAGCCTCCTGATCGATCACCACATCCCCTCGACCGTCTTCGTCACCGCCCGCTGGATCAAGCGCAATCCCGATGCCTTGGCGCTCATGTTGGCCAATGCCGAGCTCTTCGAGATCGAGGATCATGGGGAAAACCATGTGCCGGCCATCGATCGGCCGATGACGGTTTTCGGTATTGCCGCCGCCGGCTCCTCTGAGGCCGTTGCGGCAGAGGTCGAGGGTGGCGCGGCGGCCATCCTGGCTGCGGGTGCGGAACATCCCCTCTGGTTCCGCGGAGCGACTGCCAAATACACTGAGAGTGCCGTCACCCAGATCGAAGGTCTTGGTTACCGGATCGCAGGATATTCCATCAATGGCGATGGGGGCTCTCTGCTCGGTGCCAGGGCGGTCGAACGGCAATATGCCAGGGCAAAGGACGGTGACGTCATCATTTCCTATATCAATCAGCCCAGCCACCAGGCAGGCGAGGGTGTCGTCAAAGGCATTATGGAGCTTGAGAGCCGGGGCTTCCGCTTCGTCCGCTTGAAGGACCGGGCGGAAGACCCGACTGCCAGAAGTTTCTGAGCCGACGCTGCCGAAGGTTCAGCCGTCCGTCCCCGCCGTCGATTTCGCCCAGTCCATGTAGAGTTCCAGCGCCTTGCGGGTCACCGGTCCTTCCTGGAACTGCGCATCATCGAGACGCGTCACGGGCACGACCTTGGAATAATTGCCGGTCTGGAAGACTTCGTCGGCATTCATGAACTCTTCAACCGAAAGCGTCGCCTCGCGCACGTCGAAGCCTGCCCCTTTGAGCAGACCCATGATGCGGGCGCGGGTGATCCCGGCAAGGAAGGTGCGGTTGGCGGCGGGCGTGTAGACCACGCCGTCCTTGACCATGAAGACGTTGGAGGATGCCGTCTCGACCACATTGCCATTCATGTCGCGCACCAGCGCATTGTCGAAACCGCGCGACCGTGCCTCGATGATCATCCGGCCGGAATTGGGGTAGAGGCTGCCGGTCTTGGCATCGGTCATCGCGCATTCCGGCGTCGGGCGACGGAAGGGCGAGAGTGTCAGCGACGAAGGCTTGGCGGTATGCATCGGTGCCTCGAACAGGCAGAGCGCAAACCGGGTCGATTCCGCATCGGCAGCAACGACCGAGCCCATCTGGCCATGTTCAGCCCAGTACATCGGCTTGATGTAGATGGCCGACTTGCCGTCGAACTTGGCGATGCCTTCCCAGGCCAGCCGCTCGATCTCTTCGGCCGCCATCGTCGCCTTCAGGCCCATATTGACGGCGGAGCGGTTGACGCGCTGGCAATGCAGATCGAGATCCGGTGCAATGCCGTCGAACCAGCGTGCGCCGTCAAACACGGTCGAGCCCAGCCACATGGCGTGCGAGGTCGGACCGATCAGCGGCGGATTGCCGGTAAACCAGTCTCCCTCGACATAGGTGAATGTGGTGCTGCGGGGGGACGTGTCGACGGCCATGAGGATCTCCTGTTCTTGTTGCCTTGCAGCAAATGCCGCTCGGCGAGCAAGGTCAAGGCAAAACCGGCGGAAAACCAGCGCTTGTATCCGGTCGCGCAAGAATCAGCCCATTTACTCTGTAAATCAGCAACTTGGCTGATGGATCAATCACCGATGTTGATGATGCATCCAGCATGCGCCGGGCGGGTCACGACGTGGTTAAAGTTCCCGTAACGAATTCAGGCAATATTGAGGCATCGCGCCGTCTCCTGCCGGTGCCCAAGTATCGCGTTATCGGGGGGTTATCATGCGCAAGTGCCCATCAATCCATGTGCTGACAATTGCATTGGCGCTTGCAGCAACGCCCGCTGTCGCCGAAGGCTTATTCTCCGGCAATTGGTATCTGACACTTGGCGGCTCCGGCATATCCGCGCCAACCTTCGAGGGCTCGAAGGATCGCAAGTTTTTCTTCTCACCGATCATCTCGGTCGGCCGTGGCGGCGCACCGCGCTTTTCTTCGCGTAATGACAATCCCTCCTTTGCCATCTACGATACCGATGTCCTGCGCGCCGGTGTCGTCGGCAAGTTCGTGCCCGGTCGTGATGCCGATACCGATGATGCGCTTCGTGGCCTCTCCGAGGTCAAGTGGGGTGGTGAAGTCGGTGCCTTTGCCGATCTCTACATGACAGACTACCTGCGCGCCCGTGCCGAAATCCGCCAGGGCTTCCGTGCGCATGACGGCCTTGTTGCCGATGTCGCGCTTGATGCCTTTACCGATATGGCGCCGGATCTTCGCGTCTCCGCTGGCCCGCGGATGAGCTATGCCACCAGCGGCTATACCGAGGCCTATTATGGCGTGAACGCCACGGAGTCCGCAGCGTCCGGCCTTTCGCAATATGATCCGGAGGGCGGAATCACCTCCTATGGTGCGGGCGGTGCGATCACCTGGGATGCCACAGACAAACTGCAGGTCAGCGCCTTTACCGAATACAAGCGGCTTGCCGGCCCTGTCGCCGATTCCAGCCTGGTTCAGGAACGTGGCAGCAAGAACCAGCTGATGTTCGGTCTGTCGGCCAGCTACAAGTTCGGCGTCAGCTTCGACTGACCATCTGTCGCAGCCGAAATTCATCTTGCTGACGGGGCGAACGGTTTTCTTCCGTTGGGCCATGGCCTATCACTGGGCCATGAGCACAGTTGATCCGAACCTTGACCGCGTCAGTGACGCCCCGTCCGACAATTTCGTCTATCGCGCCCTGCCGCGATGGATCTGGCCCTATGCGCAGCTCGCCCGATGGGATCGCCCGATCGGCTGGGAGCTGTTGATGTGGCCCTGTTTCTGGTCGTCTGCCCTGGCGGCCAATGTGCTTGCCGCCGAAGGTCGTCTCAGTCTGCCACTTTTCGCCTTCCACCTTGTCCTGTTTTTTGTCGGGTCGGTCGCCATGCGCGGCGCCGGCTGCACCTATAATGATCTGGTCGACCATAAGATCGATGATCAGGTGGCGCGCACACGCTCGAGGCCACTCCCCTCTGGTCGCGTCACCCGGCGCGATGCCAAGATCTTCATGCTCCTTCAGGCACTGGTGGGGCTTGCGGTTCTGCTCTGCTTTAACGGCTTCTCGATCGTGCTTGGCATCCTGTCGCTTGCGATCGTCGCCATCTATCCCTTCGCCAAGCGTTTTACCGACTGGCCGCAATTCTTTCTCGGCCTTGCCTTTTCCTGGGGTGGGTTGATGGGCTGGGCCGGTCTTCACGGCACGCTCTCGCTCTCGGCCGTCCTCCTTTATTGCGGCGCTGTCGTCTGGACGATCGGTTACGACACGATCTATGCCCATCAGGACAAGGAGGATGACGCCCTGGTTGGCGTTCGCTCCACCGCACGGCTGTTCGGCGACGACACCAAGATCTGGCTCGCCGGCCTCTACGGGCTGACGCTGATCCTGCTGCTCGCATCCTTCATCTCAGCCGGTGTCGCTTTCCCGGCGATCCTCGCACTTCTTGTGGCAGTCGGCCTCTTTGCCTGGCAGATCCGGGTGCTCGATATCGATGATGGCGCGCAGTGCCTGTCGCTGTTTAAGTCGAACGGCCGCATCGGCCTCATCCTTTTCGTCGGACTGGTGGTCTCGCTGCCCTTTGCCTGAAGCGGTCTTGCCCTCGCGGCTGACGCCGAAAGAATGAGGATTGACCTGTGGAAAACCGCAGGATCGTCCCGCTGCGGCACATCTAAATTGTGTGTTTGACAAACGAATGAAGGCCCGGATGTCGCCATCCGGGCCTTTCGTTGTTCAGTCCTGGGACGGCAATCAGTTGCGGGCGATGATTTCCTTGCCGGAAATCTTCATGGTTACGCCGAGCTTGCCGGTCGAGCGGCGCACGAGGAAACGCGGCCTGCGCTCGGCAAAATAGGAGTGGCGGCGACGCGGCTGCGTCTCGCGGCTGCGCACATCGCCGATATGTTCTTCAAGCGGGCGGGCGATGCCATCGGCCTCGACCATCAGCATCGGAATGCGGAAGGCTTCCGCCCAGTTGCGCCAGTCAGCGGCGATGTCGCAGAGGTCATGCGCCACAAGCAGCGGAATGCAGAGTTCCGGGTCGTCGTGATGCAGTTCCAGCGTCACGGTCACTTCGCCGTCGCCATGATCTATGGCGCGGGCTGCAACGCCTTTAAAGGCGCGGGCGGGGAGTGCGAAGGAAAGCGGCAGACCGCTTCCGGCAAGGATCTTGCGCAAAACGGCGCCGCGATCGTCGATGGTGATCGTGACGTCGCCGGCGGCTCCACGCAATGCATAGGTTACCTGCTGGGGGAACCGCGAAGGGTCAAGTCGCAACGTTGCGCCTGCCCAGGCTGGCTTCAAAACCGTGTTCGTCATCTTCATGCTACCCTTGTTTTACCGAGAGGCTCTTCATGAGCCCGCCTCATCGGGACTTTTCGTCCTCTATGGCCTCAAGATAGCGAGCGGCCGTTGGAGACCGCTTAAAAGATGCAGTAAAGAAAATCTTGCACGGCCAGATGGTTAGCATTGTCGTACCGGGCAAGGTTTCGAAAATGTGAAAACCTGTCCGCCTTGTTCCACTGCGGAACGCATCCACGCCCGGAGCCCGCCGCGGCCGGATCTCCGAACCCAGCATTCCCGGCAGTTTTCATGAAGTCATAAAGCTTGGCGCAAGGATTTGGGCGCATACTGCCACTCGCAGAAGCCTGTCCACCTGTCGAGGAACGTCATGGTCTCCACCTATCTGAGCTATAATCTGGTCAATCGCGACCTGAAAGCGGCCATCAACCGCGTGGCTTCGGACAGCGTCGTGGCGCGCCAGACAGAGTACTTCAAGGCGAATATCGGCAACGTGACCTCGGTCGACGAATTCCTCGACGACTACCAGCTTTATTCCTACGCGATGAAGGCGCATGGTCTCGAAGAGATGACCTATGCCAAGGCCTTCATGAAGAAGGTGCTGGAAAGCGACCTGTCGGATGATGAGAGCTTCGCCAATCAGCTGAGCGACGAGCGCTACCGCGATTTCGCCGCCGCCTTCCAGTTTAATTCCCAGACAGCGGATTCGCAGACAGACGCTCAGCAGAAGCTGATGCTCGAGAAGTATGAGGCCTCGCTGACGGCCCAGAGCGATACGCTGGCGACCGAAAGCTACTATTATGAGAACGTCATCGACACGATCACCAATGTCTCCGGTCTCGTCAACAACAGCCGCCTCATGGATGTGGCGCTGAACGCCTACGGGATCGACGGCACCTATTACACCAAGGATCATTTGAAGCAGATCCTGACCAGCGACACCTCGGATCCGGACAGCTACGTCAACCAGCTCGTCACCAACGGTGCTGCAGACGCCGCCAATTTCCTCGCGCTTGCCAAGGCCTTCAGCTTCAATGCGGATGGTACCCTGTCGGGTGCGACCGCCCAGACGGCAGCTCAGAAAGAATCCACGGTCTCCCTCTATGTCGAGGAGGAGCAGATCTATGTCACGGATTACTACCGACAGCGCGAACGCGCCTACTACGAATCGAAAATCGCGACCATCACCAGCGTTAGCGAGCTGACCTCCGATGCACGGCTGTTCTCCTACGTAAAAACCGCTTTCCAGCTCGGCACGTCGGTTTCGGCGTCGACCTTCGAGCAGATCGTCACCAGCGATACCAGCGCATCCGGTAATTATGCGATTACCAATGGCGGTTCGGCATGGGTCGCCGTCGCGGATGCCTTCAATTTCGCGACCGACGGTACGGTGACTGCTGGCAACGCTCAGAGCAGCACCCAGCTCGCCACGACGAATTCGGGCTTCTCCACGTATTACGACGATGAGGACGAAACCAAGAAAACGGCGCTGACCGACCTCTTCACCACCAATATGGCCGAGGTCGAAAAGGTCGAGGACATTCTGAAGGACACGACGCTGCTCCTCGTCCTTCAGCGCACCTTCGGTTTTGAAGCCGGTGAATTCACCAATAGCGAGCTGAAGAAGGCGCTGACCAGCGACTTCACCGATCCGAACAGCTATGCCAACAAGTCGAAGGACAGTCGCCTGATCGAGATGTCGAAGCTCTTCAACTTCGACAGCGAAGGCAAGGCCTCGATCCCGATCCAGGCACAGAATACCCTGAGCGCGACCCTGATCGCCAAGGAATACATCATCAGCCAGATCCGTTTCCTAGAGGGCGATGAAAAGACGGCTGCGCAGACTGCGGCGACGGAAAAGGCCGAGGCCTATCAGGAGAAGATCCAGACGATTACCACCGTCGACGAGCTTCTGGCCGACCGGGACGTCGTTGATGTCGTCCTCGGTGCCTTCGGCTTCGATCCGGAGGAGGTGACCGACGACTTCCTGAAGCAGATCTTCAATTCGGATCTTTCCGATCCCAAGAGCTTCGTCTTCACCCAGACGGAGAGCCGCTGGGCCGAGATGGTTGCCTCCTTCAACTTCGACGCCGAGGGCAATCTGACCCGTGATACTGCGGGCACCGTGCAGCAGCGCGGCGAGACGATGGAAACGGTAAACGCCTATCTCCGCCAGACGCTTGAAGAAACCGAAGGCGAAAGCAACGAAGCCGTGCGTCTTGCCCTCTACTTCCAGCGCGCCGCACCTGACGTGACCGACGCCTACAGCCTGATTGCCGATGACGCCCTGATGGAAGTCTTCCGCATCACCTTTGGATACTCGGATGAGTTTTCCAACATGGACGTGGACATGCAGGCAAAGGTCATCGAGGACAATCTCGATCTCCAGGAACTGCAGGATCCGGAGAAGATGGAGCGCTTCATCCAGCGTTTCACGGCCATGTATGATGTCGAGAATGCCGATGTGAGCTCCTCGGCACTCACCGTGCTGACAGGCGGCGGGAGCACGGGTATTTCCGCTGATCTTTTGATGAGCCTGGCCCAATTGAAGGCCTGATCCGGTTTCAAACCCGCCGCACCCTTGTCGGCGGGTTTTGTTTTGGCTATCGATGTATCCGTTGGAATATATCGATAGGAGCTCTCCGTGTTTCGTCGTCTCAAGTTTGTCCTGTCTCCGGTGCTTGCCATGCTCGCACTGGCGACCCTCGCCCTGCCGGCCGCCGCAGCGGACAAGGTTACGGTCTTCGCCGCCGCCAGCCTCAAGGAGAGCGTGGAAAAGATTGCCGCAGACTGGAAAGCAAAGACCGGCAACGCGGTTGTTCTGTCCTTCGCCGGCAGTTCGGCGCTCGCAAAACAGATCGAGGAGGGCGCGCCGGCAGATATCTTCATCTCGGCAGACCTCAAATGGATGGACCATCTCGACAGGGCAGGAGAGGTGAGGAGCGACACGCGCGTCAACCTTCTTGGCAACCGTATTGTGCTGGTCGCCCCCAAGGACGCTGGCATCACGGCGACGATAGCCGATGGCTTCCCGCTCGCCACACTGCTGGGTGACGGCCGTCTTGCCATGGCCAATGTCGATGCGGTTCCGGCCGGCACCTATGGCAAGGCAGCGCTTGAGAGCCTGGGCGTCTGGGACAGCGTCAAAGACAAGGTGGCGCAGGCCGAAAACGTGCGCTCCGCGCTGCTGCTTGTCTCGCGCCATGAAGCGCCGCTCGGCATCGTCTACGAAACGGACGCGAAGGTCGATCCGGGCGTTGTAATCATCGATCGTTTCCCTGAGACCAGCCATCCGGCCATCGTCTACCCGGCGGCAATAACGACGGAGAGCAAGAGCCCGGTGGCGGCGGATTTCCTTGCGCACTTGCGGGGTGCGGATGCCCGTGCCATCTTCAGCGCTGCCGGTTTTTCGGTGCTCGCCGACACGAATTGATCCGTCCGATGAACCCTGAACCGGGATGCCCCTGTTGACGCTGACGGCCGAAGAATGGACCGCCATGCTCCTGAGCCTGAAGGTCGCGGCTGTCGCCGTGGCCTTCTCCCTGCCGCTCGGGATCGTCGTGGCTTGGCTTTTGTCGCGCCGCGATTTCTGGGGCAAGACGTTGCTCAACGGGCTTGTGCATCTGCCGCTTATCCTGCCGCCTGTCGTCACCGGCTATCTTCTGCTGATTTCCTTCGGCAGGCGTGGACCGGTCGGGGCCTTCCTTGAGCAAACGCTGGGCCTCACTTTCTCCTTCCGTTGGACCGGTGCGGCCCTTGCCGCCGCCGTCATGGGTTTTCCGCTGCTGGTCCGCTCCATCCGCCTGTCGCTTGATGCCGTCGATCAGAGGCTCGAAGCGGCAGCCAGCACGCTTGGCGCGCCGCCGCCGATCGTGTTCCTGACGGTGACCCTGCCGCTGGTTCTGCCCGGTATCGCTGCCGGTGTAATCCTCGCCTTTGCCAAGTCCATGGGCGAATTCGGCGCGACGATCACCTTCGTCTCCAACATTCCCGGCGAAACCCAGACGCTTGCCTCGGCGATCTATACCTATACGCAAGTGCCCGGCGGCGATTTGGCCGCCATGCGTTTGACGCTGATTTCGATTGCGCTTTCGCTCGCCGCCCTCATCGCCTCCGAAATCCTGTCGCGACGGCTCGCTGCCCGCCTGGGAGCCACGTGATGCTCGAAATCTCCATCCACCATCGCCAGGGGGATTTCACCCTTGCAGCCGATCTTGCCGTCGGAGCAGGGCTCACCGCCTTCTTCGGCCCCTCCGGCTCCGGCAAGACGACGCTGGTCAACATCATTGCCGGCCTCATCCGGCCAGGCGAGGGTCGCGTCAGCTTCAACGGTGAGATCTGGAGCGATACGGCTAAGGGCATCCATCTGCCGCCGTATCGCCGCCGTATCGGTTATGTCTTCCAGGAGAGCCGCCTTTTCCCGCATCTCTCCGTTCGCCAGAACCTGCGTTATGGCGAGCGGCTTCTGCCAAAGGCAGAGCGCCGTGAAAATCTCGACCGCATTGCCGCCATGCTCGGCATCGAGACGATGCTCGACCGCGCGCCGGCAGCCCTCTCCGGCGGGGAAAAGCAGCGCGTCGCTCTTGGCCGGGCACTGATGGCAAGCCCGAAGCTGCTGTTGATGGATGAGCCATTGTCGGCCCTGGACGCCGGCCTGAAGGCGCAGATCCTGCCTTACATCGAGCGCGTGCGCGACGAATTCTCAGTCCCCATCCTCTATGTCAGCCACGCGCGTGAAGAGGTGGCACGTCTCGCCACGGCGCTCGTGACCTTCGGCAGCGGCCGGACGACCGCCATTGGTGAACCCGACGCCGTTCTGGCCATGGTGTCGAAAGGATCAGGCGAACTGCCGGCCGGTAACTTCATCGAGGCAGTGATCACCCGGCATCATCCGGTTGATCGGCTGACCGAGGCGCAATCGCCCGCGGGCCCGATCTTCCTCCGACAGGCCGATCTCGCCCCCGGCACGCGCCTGCGTGTTTTCGTTCCGGTGTCCGATATCGTCGTCGCAACGGGATCGGCCGAGGGCCTCTCGACACTCAATCGGCTGGCCGGCACGCTGATACGGGCGGAGGATCGTGGCGAAGCGAGTATCAGGCTGACCGTCGATTGTGCCGGACAGCCCGTGCTGGCGGACGTCACGCGGCGCTCCGCCGACCAGTTGGGACTTGTGCCAGGGATGGCGGTCCAGCTTCTCTTCAAGACGGTGTCGCTTGCCCCGGAAAGCCTGTTCCGACAGCCGCAACGGGTAAAAGCCTGAGCGGGGTCAGCCCTCGTCATCCGCTGGATGCGGCGCGCGTGCCGCGTTGAAGCCGGGGTCGAGCTTGTCTTCGAGCCAGGCGATGTCGTCGGCGAGTGCCGCACGGCTCAGCAATTCCATTTGCCGGCAACGCGCAAGCAGCGCTTCGCCGAAAGCCGTCAGCCCCGCGCCGCCGCCGCTCTTTCCCCCATGCCGGGTAAAGATGGAGGGTTCCTTGAACATCCGGTTGATCTCGTCGGCGAGCAGCCAGGCGCGCCGATAGGACATGCCGATCGCCGAACCCGCCGCCCGGATCGACCCATGCTCGGCAATCAGCGCCAGCAATTGCGCCTTGCCCGGCCCGAGCCGCGCGCCGTTGTCGAGATCGATCCGGAGCGTCAGGCGCGTCTTGCCGGTCATGTCAGAACAGTGCTCATCTCAGGAGATCACCTTGCCGGGATTCATGATGCCGGCAGGATCGAAGGCCTGCTTGATCCGACGCATCAACGCGGTCTCGATCGCCGGCCGGCTGGCCGAAAGCTCATCGCGCTTCAGCTGTCCAACTCCATGCTCGGCGGAAATCGAGCCGCCATGCTGGTGCACGACTGCATGCACAACGGCATTCATGTCCCGCCACCGCGCGATGAATGCGGCCTTGTCGGCGCCAACGGGCTGGCTGATGTTGTAATGGATATTGCCGTCGCCGAGATGGCCGAAGGCGCAGATCCGCGCATCGGGCATCAGCGCATGCACCGCCAGATCCGCATCTGCCAGGAAGGACGGAATGCGCGAGATCGGCACCGAGACATCGTGCTTGATCGAACCGCCCTCGGGTCGCTGGGCTTCGGACATGCTTTCGCGCAAATGCCAGAAGGCGTCCTGCTGGGCGATCGAACTGGCAATGGCCGCATCCGCCACAAGCCCCGCCTCAAAGGCGTCGGCAAGCAGATCCTGCATCATGGTTTCTGCGGTCTCGGCAGAATCCGAGGTCGAGATATCGATCAACGCATACCAGGGATGGATCGAGTTGAGCGGATCGCGCACGCCGGGAATATGTTTCGTGGTGAACTCGATGCCGATGCGTGGCATCAGCTCGAAACCGGTCAGCGCCGAACCACAGCGCTGCGATGCCGTCTCGAACAGGTGAAGGGCGGCCTCCGGCGACGCAAGCCCGGCATAGGCGACCTGCCGCCCGCGTGGACGCGGCACCATCTTCAGCACTGCCCCGGTGATCACGCCCAGCGTGCCTTCCGCGCCGATGAAGAGGTCGCGCAGATCATAACCGCTATTGTCCTTCTTCAGCCGTCGCAAGCCATCCCAAATCTCGCCGGTTGGCAAAACGACCTCCAGCCCGAGGCAGAGCTGGCGCATATTGCCATAGGCAAGCACTGCCGTGCCGCCGGCATTGGTAGCGAGATTGCCGCCGATCCGGCAGGAACCTTCCGAACCGAGCGACAGCGGAAAGAGCCGGTCATGTGCTTCGGCGGCCTTCTGGACCTCTGCAAGGATCGCCCCGCCATCGACCACCATCACATCGGCAACGGGATCGACTTCGCGGATCCGGTTCATCCGTTCAAGCGACAGAAGAATGTCCTGACCGCCTTCGCGCGGCACCTGCCCACCGACAAGGCCGGTCCGGCCGCTGACCGGCACGATCGGCGTCCCGCTCTGGCTTGCCAGTGCCATGATCGACGAGACTTCCGCTGTCGTGCCGGGCTTCAGCACCAGCGCCGAAGCCCCATGATAGAGCCCGCGATTTTCCGTGAGGTATGGGCGGATGTCCTCGGCTGAGGTCAGCGCATTGCTGGCGCCGACAATGTCGATGAAGGCCTGCAACAGCTCTGCAGTCATGGTGTCCGTCTTGATATCCGTTTTCGCAAGCGTCATCCGAGGCTCTCGTCCTGTTCCAGAGGCATGTCGCGTGGGGCCGCCGCCCGCATCAGCCGGTCGTTGATCGCCTCACCGAGGCCGGTGTCGGGGATGGATACGACAGCAATGCCAGAGGAGCCCGATGCATCGGCCTGTTTCAGATAGGCAAAGAGATGGCTTGCTGCCTCGGCAAGGTCGCCGGCAGGGCTAAGGTCGAGCACCAGGGCCGCCGTGTCGTCGCCCTCGATCCGCCGCCCGCCGAACGTGATCAACGCCTCACGGGCCTCGATCCTGTCGGCTTCAAGACGAACAGGGGCATTCGGGGCATAGTGGGAGGCCAGCATGCCTGGGGCCTCAATGGCCGCCGTACCCGCCGCCTTCGGCCGCTCAACCGACATGCCCGTCACGCTTTCGATCGCTTCGACCGAAATGCCCCCCGGTCGCAACAGGCGGATGCGGCCGTCCTCGACCTTGAGGATTGTCGATTCCACGCCGACTGGGCAGGGGCCGCCATCGATGACGAGTTCGATCCTCTCGCCGAGATCTGCCTCGACATGCGCCGCAGTCGTCGGGCTGATCCGGCCGGAGGAATTGGCGCTGGGGGCGGCAAGCGGTCGACCGAAGCGGGCGATCAGCTCGCCGGCAAAGCCCTCCGGCACGCGGATGCCGACACTGTCGAGACCGGCGGTCGCCAGCGGATGAATGGGGGTGGTGGAACGAAGCGGCAGGACGAGTGTCAGCGGTCCCGGCCAGAATTGCTCGGCCAGCCGCCGCGACAAGGGATCAAAGACCGCATGCGTCTCCGCCATGGCAAGATCGGCCATGTGGCAGATCAGCGGGTTGAAGCGCGGCCGTCCCTTCGTTTCATAGATTGCGGTGATGGCCGCCGGATTGCAGGCATCGGCTGCAAGTCCATAGACCGTCTCGGTAGGTATGGCGATTGGTCGCGCGTGCGAAAGCACCGTGACCGCAGCACCGATTGCCGCTGCCCGTGCTTCACTTCCCACATCGCCGATTGCAATCATCTTGGCCATTCGCACCGTCCGGGCTTTGTTTCCACCGTCCTTAGCGCGTTCGGCTCCTGAGGATCAAATGGGTTTTTGTCGCGGTGATCCGACGAATTTTAGCCCATTGAAATTTAAGGGAGCAGAATTCCTTACAATTTTAGCTGTCGATGTAACTGAAAGAAAGAAGTCTTCTGTTTAGGTGGCATGCAAGGGACAAGAATGCCTCAAGTGGGAACCATCAGATGCAGCAAGTCAAGAATCCTGCCACCAGCATTGCGCTTCGGGTCGCCACCGCCATGCACCAGATGGGCATCGATGGCCTGCCGCGCAATTACGAACTCGTTTATGAAGCCTATTCGGGCAACAATCCGGAACTGGTTCGCGATTTCATCGCGCTGGGCAAGGTCAAGACGCAGGAAGCGCTCGACGAACTGGGCCGCCGTTATCTGCCCCACCATCACGAAGATGGCCTGCTGGCCCGCCAGAACGGCCAGGTGCGCGCCGAGATGAGCAACTTCATCACGCTGCTCAACGAGGAAAAGATCTCCCTGACGGACTATGGTCGCGTTATCGGCCATGCCTCGAAGTCGATCATGACCGAGGTCGAGCTGGAAGGCACGCCGCTCGGCCAGTCGATCAAGATGCTGAAAGCCGCAACCGAGAAACGCGCGCATCAGAACAGCAATGTTGTGCGGGCCGTGGTCGACAAGACCGCGTCGCTGGCCGACATGCAGCGCGAGGCTGAAGAGGCAGAGGCCGCAAAATTCGTCGATCCGGTCACCCGGCTTGCCAGCCGCCGCGCCTTCAACAAGGCGGTCGCCAAGATCTATTCCAATGCCGATATGCCCGTGCTGTGTGGCGTCGCAATCGGTGAAATCGATGACTATGTCCGCATTCAGGAGCAGATGGGCCCGGCTGTGGCCGAGCGCTTCCTTCTTCAGGTGGGCAAGGTGCTGGAGGCCGTGTCGGGCGGTGGCGACCTGGCTTGCCGCTTCGACGGTGGCCGTTTCGGTCTTCTGCTCTATACATCCGACCGTGACGAGGTTTCCCGCGTCGTCGATCTGGTCCGCGCCAAGCTGAAGGCCAGTTCGCTCGTCGGCTCCAACGGCGGCCGAAGCCTCGGACAACTCACCATGTCCTTCGGCATCTGCTTCTCCGAGCAGGCCCCGAACGCCTTCGACTTCACCAATTTCGCCGACAAGGCGCTGGCCACGTCGCGCACCAATGGCGGCGATGCGGTCACCATCTACGGCGCCAATGACTATGTGTCCAAGGACTGGCTGCTCTACAAGAAGAAGCCGGTCGGCGGCTTCGGCGCATGATCGAGCCCGATCAGCGCACCGAGGCTCCGCTCACATCTTTGCGATGATGGCGCGCAGAGCCTCGTCGCGGGCTCCGAGCATCAGGACGTTCTTCAGCGCCTGTTTGGGGTCGCGTGTGTTGAACAGCAGCCCGTTGTCGCGCACGCTCTTGTCGAGGGTCATGGCACTCGCTTCCTTGTCGGGGCGGATAGCGACAGCGAAATACATCCGGTCATAATTCGGTTTGATGTGACGAAAGAATTGCCGGTCATCGCCGATTTCCGCCTGGAAATTGGCAATGTAAAACGCCCATCGGACCTTGGAAAACTTGCGGGATGACGTGTGTGCTGCCGTGACGTGGCAGTAGCCGAGATGGGGAATTTCATCGAGCGTCCGGTGGAAGATCATCTTCGGAAACTGGATCGAACGGTGGAAGCTGTTGATCTGCTTGTGTGTCTTTGCCCCCGCTGCCTCCAGCCTGCGGCCCGTGCGCTCAGCGACTTCTTCATAGGTCAGATAGCGGCGTTCGTCTGGAACCCAGTCTTCCAGATGTTGCGCGAAAGGACCGTGTCTGAGGTAGTCGGAAGCCTTGTTGTTGCGTGCGGGTTGCGATGTCCGGGCCGTCTCGAAATATATATGCTTTTGCATGGGAAAGAGTGTCCCCTTGGATGCCTCTGTAACGGTGGCAACTGTAACTTTTCACAGTTAACTGCAATTTTCGGTTATTGGAATTTTCGGATAAAAAGGGCTGAAAAAGTGAGCGATTTCCGTTGTGGTGAAAATTTGCGCACGGGCGCCGTCCGGATCTCCGGACGTCCACGGAATTCGGATGTTTGGTGGTGAACAGGGAGCCGCCGCTGCGAATGCGGCTGTTCCGTCGCTCAGAGCTTTTGAATGATTTTGCGCAATTCCGCGTTGCGGGCGCCCAGCATCAACACGTTGCGCAGAGCTTCCTGTGGGTCCTGCGTGGTGAACAAGAGGCCATTCTCGCGCACCGTCCGGTCGATCGCCATCGCCTTGGTTTCCGCCTCCGGCTTCATCGCGACGGCAAAATACATACGGGCATAGCTTTGCCGGATCTGGTCGAAGAAGGAATCGCTGCCGCCGAGCTCTGCCACGAAGTTGGCGATATAGAAGGCCCAGCGCACATCGGCATATTGCGCGAAGTTCGTCCGTGCTGCAGTCACATGGCAATAGCCCAGATGCGGACTGTTGTTCAGCGTGCGGTGGAAGATGAGTTTTGGAAAGCGGATGTCGCGGTGCACCGCATTGATGCGCGCATGGGTCGTCTCGGCTGCTGCCTCAAGCCGCTTGCCGGTTCGCTCGGCAACTTCTTCATAGGTCAGATAGCGTCGTTCGTCGGCCAGCCAGTCTTCGCGGCTGCGCGAAATGCGACCTGTGCGCAAGAACTCGGTATGCTGTGCCTTTGCCAGCGCCTTCGCGTCGCTTTTCTTTGGCGATGCGTAATATCTGAGTTTCTGCATATCGATATCCCGGCCCTGACAGACGCGCGCGAGAAAAGCGCGACGCAGCCTGATTGATGGCGATTTGCAGATAGTATCGCTGAAACACGTTTCCCGAAGCTTGCCATTCGCAAAAGCTCAAAAGATCTCCGCCGTTGGCCATTTTGCGCCATCGTGACCTGTCGTTCGGAATGCGGCATTGCTTAGACGCAAGTAAAGTAACGAAAATTTCTCCACGGGCGCTGGACAAGCGAAGTTGCGACATGTCGCAAACACTTCCGGCCGTGTCGTTTCGCAGTGCGGCGAGAATTTCGACCGTGTGATTAGATGAACCCAAGCTCGAGGTGCCGCCCAGCTAGGGAGGGTGGAAATCGGGAAGCCGGTCAAAATCCGGCGCTGCCCCCGCAACGGTGGTGGAGAATGCGCTTCGGCAAAAGGCCACTGGGGGCAACCCTGGGAAGGCGCCGGCGCGGTCCGTGAATGGACCACTCCTTAGCCCGGAAACCAGCCTCGGGAAACGAACATTCAAGGTCGCGGAGGGCGGCCGGAGATGCGTCAGGTCCGTTTCCCAAGGAAGCGGGGCGATCCTTCTCCGCTCTTCTCCGCCAGCGCTTAAACGAGGACGACATGGACCTGCAGGCGACGATACTGCGACAGCTCAAGAACCGCCGCGAGGGTTTCTCCCTCGAGCAGCCCTTCTATATCGACCAGGATTACTTCAAGCTCGATATGGAGCAGATCTGGTATCGCGATTGGCTGTTTGTCGGCCATGATTGCGAAATCCCGCGCGCCGGCAACTATTTCACCGCGCAGATCGGCGATTATCCCGTCGTCATGGTGCGCGGCAAGGATCAGGTCATCCGCGCCTTCCACAACACCTGCCGCCATCGCGGCCACCGCGTCTGCACCCAGGATCGCGGCGCATCTGCCAAGCTCGTCTGTCCCTATCACCAGTGGACCTACGATCTCGATGGCTCGCTCGTCTTTGCCCGCCAGATGGGCGAAACCTTTGACAAGAGCGAATTCGGCCTGAAGACCGTGCATTGCGAAAGCGTCGCCGGCTACATCTTCATCTGCCTGGCCAATGAAGCCCCCGATTTCGCCCCCGTCCGCGCCTCGATCGAGCCCTACATGAAGCCGCACCGGCTGTGGGAGGCGAAGGTCGCCCACCAGAACACCATCATCGAGAAGGGCAACTGGAAGCTCGTCTGGGAAAACAACCGCGAGTGCTATCACTGCGCCGGCAATCACCCGGAGCTCTGCCGCACTTATCCGGAAGCCCCGACCGCAACCGGCGTGCAGGGCGCAGGCGACGACCCGTTCATCTCCGAACACTGGGCGCGCTGCGAAGCTGCAGGCCTGCCGTCCGAGTTCAAGATGGACCCGTCCGGCCAATTCCGCACCGCCCGCATGCCTCTGATCCAGGATGCCGAAAGCTACACCATGTCCGGCAAGCGTGCGGTGAAGAAGCCGCTCTCGGCCGAGGTCCCGATCAGCCATATCGGCACCATGCTGCTCTTCCACTATCCGACGACCTGGAACCACATTCTTGGCGACCATGCGATTTCCTTCCGCGTGCTGCCGCTCTCGGCTGAGGAAACCGCCGTCACCACCACCTGGCTGGTCAACAAGGATGCAGTCGAAGGCGTTGACTACGACCTCGAGGAACTGACCCATGTCTGGAACATGACCAATGATCAGGACCGGTCGATCGTCGAAGAAAATGCCTTTGGCATCCGCTCGCCGGCCTATGAGCCCGGTCCTTACTCGGTGGACCACGAAGGCGGTGTGATGCAGTTCGTCGAATGGTACACGACCTTCATGATCAACCGTTTGCAGGGCGACAAGGCCCGCATCACAGCGGTGGCGTGAGATGAATATCGCCGTCACCCAGTATCGCCATGTCGATGAGATGCGCCCCTGGTCCGACCGGGAGCATCTCCTTGAGTGTGTTGCCGTCACGCCGGAAGCCCCCGACGTGATGACCTTCACCTTCAAGCCGAACAAGCCCGGCCTCTGGTTCCGTTATCTGCCCGGCCAGTTCGTGACGCTCGAAATCCCTGTCGGCCCCGAGCCGGTGATGCGCACCTATACCCTGTCGTCGAGCCCGTCTCGTCCCTATACGGTGGCGGTCACGGTCAAGGCGCAGGCCGACAGTATCGGCACGCGTTGGATGTTCGATCACCTGAAGCCGGGCATGGCGCTGAAGGCGATCGGGCCGCTGGGTGACTTCTCCTACGCAAAGCACCCGGGCAGGAAATACCTCTTCATCTCCGCCGGCTCCGGCATCACGCCGATGGTGTCGATGACGCGCGATATGGCAGATCGGGCACCCGATAGCGATATCACCTTCCTCAATTGTGCCCGCTCCCCTGATGACATCATCTTTCGCTGGGAGCTGGAGGCCAAGGCGCGCGAGATGCCGCATCTCACGCTCGGCTTCATTGTCGAGCAAGTCTCGCGCGGCCAGCTCTGGTCGGGCCTGAAGGGTCGTATCGACAAGGCGAAAATCGCACTCCTGGCGCCTGACTTCCTTGAGCGCA
Organism: Rhizobium sp. AAP43; assembly: GCF_001296045.1. Classification (GTDB taxonomy): domain Bacteria; phylum Pseudomonadota; class Alphaproteobacteria; order Rhizobiales; family Rhizobiaceae; genus Allorhizobium. Next base: position 40,396 of record NZ_LJHS01000004.1, read on the forward strand.
CCGTGTTCTGCTGTGGACCGGCGCCCTTCATGGCAACCGTTCGTGAAGCGCTCGAAGGCGCCGGCTTCGACATGAAGCAGTATCACGAGGAAGCCTTCCAGCCAGTCAAGCCGGAACTGCCGATCGTGGTCGCCGACCATTCGGACGGCGAAGCGGCAACCAAGGTCACCTTTGCCATGTCGGGCAAGGACGGTCTTTGTGCGCCGGGCCATACCGTGTTGCAGGCGGCGCGTGCCGCCGGCGTTCGCATCGGCGCGGCCTGCGAGTCTGGCCTTTGCGGCACCTGCAAGGTGATGAAGCTGTCCGGCGAGGTTGAGATGGACCACAATGGCGGCATTCTCGACGACGAGATCGACGAGGGCTACATCCTTGCCTGCTGTTCCCGCCCGAAAGGCGATATCGAGATCGAGGCCTGAGACAAGATTCCTTCATGTGAAGGCGGCGGTCCGGCATCGCCGCCTTCGATACGCCTGACTGGAGGGCTGCTGCCCTCCATGTTTCTCCCGATATGCATGGAACATCCGGCTGTTCTCGCCGTTGAACAGGGCTGGCGCACGCCAGGTTTCGTGATCCACCGTGAAAACTGGTGAATAGGATGTTAATCCTCAGTTCAGGCGGTGGCCGATAACCTCGGGTCAAGATCAGCGCGAAGCTCTCGCAAGCGTAGAGATCTCGAAAACATGCAGGGAGAAATATCATGAAGACTGCATTGAAGCATACCGCAACCCTCGCGCTCGCAGCCGTGATGGCGCTGGGCAGCCTCGTGCCGGCTCAGGCAGCGACCGTCGTTCGCCCAAACGCACCGGTCAGCGTCAGCTCGGAAGCAACGCAGGTTCAGTATCGTCGCGACCGTTACGAGCGTTATGATCGTTACGAACGTCACGGCTATTATCGCGGTCACCGCGGCTATCGTGATCGCCGCGCCGGTTATCGTTATCACAATGGCTACTGGTATCCGCTGGCAGCCTTTGCGGCTGGTGCGATCATCGGTGGCGCCATTGCCAGCCAGCCGCGTCCGGTGGCGCCGTCTGCTGGTCTCAATCCGCGCCACTACGACTGGTGTGCGGTCCGGTACCGGTCCTACGACCGCTACTCCAACACCTTCCAGCCGTATAACGGCCCGCGTCAGCAGTGCCTGTCCCCTTATTATTGAGTGGTCTGATGTGGCGGGCGTAAGCCCGGCACAGGCTTGATGATGTCTTCTACGAGGCCACCTGCAGCAACTGCCGCAGGTGGCTTTTTCGTCGTCGGAACAAGGCCATTCCCTAACGGCATTCGCCCGGCATTAACCATTTGTTAACCACGACGCAGTTAGTCATGGTCAACGATTTGTTTACGTAGATGACCAAAGTGCTAACCGAACCTCGCTCTATCCGCATCAAAGGCAGATCCTTCCTGGCCGTCGTCCTGACGCCGGACCTTCCGTTCGACGACTGGTTGGCCCGCCTCGACGATCTGGCGGCACGCTCGGCCGGCTTCTTCCTTGGCAGGCCTGTCGTTCTCGACATTTCGGAGATCGACACCGACCGCCCGCAGCTGAAGTCGCTGATTGCAGAGCTTGCAGCACGCAATGTCAGCGTCATGGGTATCGAGGGTGGTCGCCCGTCGCTGATTGAGCCTGGCATGCCGCCCGCCCTGAAGGGTGGCCGCGCAGCAGCTGACTACGAAGTGCCGGAGAGCGATCCGGTCCCGGCCAAATCCGCCGGGCGTTCGGAAAAGCCGGTGGCCGCGCCGACGCCCGTTGTTGTCGAAGCGCGTGAGGCGACACCGTCGCTGATCGTGCGCGAGACGGTGCGGTCTGGCCAGTCGGTCATCTATACGCAGGGCGACGTGACCGTGATCGGTTCGGTCGCCTCCGGCGCGGAAATCATCGCTGGCGGATCTGTGCACATTTATGGCGCGCTGCGCGGTCGGGCTTTGGCCGGCTGTGTCGGCAATGCCGATGCGCGGATCTTTTGCCGAAAATTCGAATCTGAACTCGTGGCGATCGACGGCGTCTATGCCATGGCCGACGACATGAGTTCTGAACTGCGGGGTCATCCCGTCCAGCTCTGGCTGGAAGGCGATGCCATCAAGGCGGAGAAAATGACGTGACACATGCCGGGGATCAACAGGAGACGAACATGGGTAAGGTGATCGTTGTTACATCAGGCAAGGGCGGCGTCGGTAAGACGACCTCGACCGCAGCCCTCGGTGCTGCGCTGGCCAAGCGCAACGAAAAGGTCGTGGTCGTCGACTTCGATGTGGGCTTGCGCAACCTCGATCTGGTGATGGGTGCAGAGCGCCGCGTCGTCTACGATCTCGTCAACGTCATCCAGGGCGACGCGAAGCTGCCGCAAGCGCTGATCCGCGACAAGCGGCTCGAAACCCTGTTCCTGCTGCCGGCATCGCAGACCCGCGACAAGGACAACCTGACCGCCGAAGGCGTCGAGCAGGTGATCAACGAGCTGAAGAAGTATTTTGACTGGATCATCTGCGACAGCCCAGCTGGCATCGAGCGCGGTGCAACGCTGGCCATGCGCCACGCTGATGTCGCCGTGATCGTCACCAATCCGGAAGTCTCGTCTGTCCGCGATTCGGACCGCATCATCGGGCTTCTCGATTCCAAGACCCTGAAGGCGGAGCGCGGCGAGCGCATGGAGAAGCACCTGCTCCTCACCCGCTACGACGTCAACCGCGCCCAGCGCGGCGACATGCTCAAGGTCGAGGACGTCCTCGATATCCTGTCGATCCCGCTTCTCGGCATCATCCCGGAAAGCATGGATGTGCTGCGCGCATCGAACATCGGCGCGCCGGTCACCCTTGCGGACGCCCGCAGCGCACCGGCACTGGCATACTTCGAAGCCGCTCGACGCCTTGCTGGCGAGCAGGTACCGATCACCATGCCTGGTGAAAAGCGTGGTCTGTTCGACAAGATCTTCGCCCGGAGGGCTGCATGAGCATTTTCTCCCTGTTCCGCAAGCAGCAATCGGCGCCCATGGCCCGAGAGCGGCTGCAGGTCCTGCTTGCCCATGAACGATCCAGTATGGGGACAGATCTTGTGGCTGTGCTGCGCGAAGAAATCCTGGCTGTCATTGCCAAACACGTTCAGGTCGACAGCGACCGCGTGAAGGTGAAGATGGACCGCGACGAGCACATGTCGATCCTCGAAATCGATGTCGAAATTCCACTCGACGCGACACGAATGGCTGCCTGACCAAGGCTCGCAGACCGATCGAAATCGAAAGGCCGCCGACGATATCCCGTCGGCGGCCTTTCTGTTTCTGGATGATGGCGGGGGAGGCTAGCCCCCCGCCTGTCAATCTCAGCCGATCCGGGCGTTGTCGTCCTTCTTGATGGCAATGATCGTCGAGCGCGGCAGCTTGCCTTCGCCATCCGGGAACGGCGCGTCGGGATGCTGGATGCCGACGAAATGCGTGCGCTTGTCGGCCGACCAGGTCTGGCCGGTGACTTCGGCACCCTTCGGCGCGGTCAGGAAGCGCTCGATGCGGCCGGTCACCGGATCGCCCGCCAGCATCTGGTTGTTGCCCTGTCCGGCATAGTCGCCTTCGTTCGAGTCTTCGCCATCGGTCTGGATCCACAGAAGACCGGTCGAATCGAACATCATGCCGTCAGGCGAGTTGAACATGTTGCCTTCGTTGATGTTCGAAGAACCGGCATAGGCGTCCTTGTGGACAACGGGGTTGCCGGCCATCAGGAACAGGTCCCACTTGAACTTGCCATCGGCATGGTCATTGTTTTCAGGATACCAGCGCACGATCTGGCCGTATTCATTGGCCTCGCGCGGGTTGACGGCGTTGAGTTCCAGCACGTCGCCGCCGGCATTGGTCTTCATCTTGCCGTCCTTCAGAACAGCGCGATTGCTGTTGTTGGTCAGGCAGCAATAGGCTTCGATGGCAACCGGGTTGGTGGCAACCCATTCCGGACGGTCCATGGTGGTGGCACCGACCTTGGAGGCTGCCTGGCGGGTAAAGACATAGATCTCGTCCAGCTTCATGCCGGTGGTCTCAGGCGTCAGTGCAAGCCATTCGCCGGTGCCTTCGTCGGAGAACTTGGCGACGTAAAGCGTGCCTTCGTCGAGCAGCTTCGAGGTGTCGCCACCCGGAACATAGATGCCGTTGGAGACATACTTGTAGAGGAACTCGCCACGCTCGTCGTCGCCCATATAAACGACCACGCGACCGTCACGGGCCTCCACCACGGCAGCGTTCTCATGCTTGATGCGGCCGAGTGCTGTGCGCTTGATCGGGGTCGAAGAGGCGTCCGACGGATCGATTTCGACGACGTAACCGGCGCGGCGTGGCTCGTTCGGGTTCTTCGACACGTCGAAGCGCTCGTCGAACAGTTCATAGCCGTAGCGGGTCTCGGCGACGATGCCGTAGCGCTTGTAGTCGTCAGGCAGCTTGAAGTCGGCGGTGGTGGTGCCGAAATAGCCGTTGAAGTTTTCTTCGCAGGTCAGATACGTACCCCACGGCGTCTTGCCGGCGCCGCAGTTGTTGAAGGTCCCGAGACAGTCAATACCGGCAGGATCAGCAGCGGTCTTCACCAGATCCGAGCCGGCGGCGGGGCCGGACAGCCTCATCGGCGTGTTGTGGTGAATGCGGCGGTTGAACTTGCTGTCGACAACGATCTGCCAGCCATTCTCGCCTTCGGTCACTTCCATGACGGTGACGCCCTGCATGTGCTGCAGGATCTTTACGTCGTCGAGGCTCTTCGGCATGCCCTTTTCATTGTGGGGCAGGTTGGTCTCGTTGTTCACATACTCATGGTTGACGGCGATGAGCTGGCTATTGCCGACCATGAACAGTTCCATGCCGTCGGTGTTTTCGCCAAAAACCTTGTCGGAGGCTTCGAGCGACACGCCGTTGACCGGATCGATATCGGCGACGCCTGAAAACAGCGGCTGGCCCCACTTGGCCAGCGGCTGCCAGCTATAGCCTTCCGGAACATGCACGGTGTTATCGGTCGCAATCGCGATCGGCTTGAACGGAAAGCGCGATGCAGCTTCCTGTGCCTGGGCCGAGGTGGAGTTCAGGAGGTTGCCGACGGTGCCCATGGCAGCTGCTGCCGAGCCCATGGCGAGGATACCGAGGAAGCCACGACGGGAGACCGCGCGCTCAACGACGAGGTCAAAGTCGGTGACGGCAGGCGGCGGATTCTGCAATTCGTCCCACTCGTCCCACGACAGATGGTTCTTGTTCGTGTCGGTCATCGATCACTCCTTGGTTTGGACAATTCCAGGGTGTGAGGTAGTCGGCCCGCATTACAGTCTTGTGACGCTGAGGCTCAGGTCAGCGCGTTCAGCGCCACCGAAAGGCAGACGGCGAGAAAGACGACCGGAATGCCGATCCGGATATAGGCTCGGATTTCGGGTTCTAGATGCGGATAGCGCTGCTTTCCGGGATAATCGGCATAGATCAGCACGATATCAATCAGGAGCACCGCGATCAGATAGAAATAGCCGAGCGACACCATAACCGCGATTGGCGAGTTCATCGAGATCGAGCCCGGAAAGCTCGATTCATAGGTGAAGCTGAGGGCTGCCAGCGCCAGAAGCGCCGAATAGGTGATTGGCGCCTTATCACCGATCAGGCTGACCCGCGCCCAGAGGATGAAGACCGCAACCGAAGTCACCGCCAGAAACGGCACGAACAGCGGCAGCACATAATATTGCCAGGCACGCTCGACCGCAGCCGTCGCCTTGACCCGCACGAAGGGTCGTGCGTTCCAGCCATGAAAGCGCTCCATCACAACGGACAGGCGCTTCCCCGACCAATTCGACGCCGAGACATCGGTTTCGATCGACGACAGCTCCCGGTCGATATCGTTCATCACATAGATAACCTCATCGGCCGGATGGCGCGGCGAGACCATCGACAGCGTCAGGTTCTGATGGTCGAAGGGGAAGGAGGTCATGTTGATATCGACGCGGAAGTCGGCATCGATCTTACGGATGCGGGTGACGGTTCCATCGGCGCGGATCGACACCGCGATGGCCTCTGTGCGTGCCTTGTTGATCTGGTTCTCGATCTCGGTTCCAGGCGTCCACATGCGCGAAAGCGTGTCCGCCGCCTGGTCGCCGACCGTGTCGACGCGGCCAAAGCCGCTCACTTTCGGATCGAAGGCAAGCGCCGGATTTCTCCAGCGTTCCGTCAGCTCGATCATCATCGACGCCTCGCCCTCCGTTTCCGCGATCCGCGACACGTTGAGGATCCTCACCCCGACATGCACCTGGATGGGCAGGAAGACGCCCTCGGGCAAAGGCGGCGGAGGAGGCGTTGCGGCGCTTGTTGCACGTGGCAGGCAAAGAGCAAGGCCGATGACCAGCAGGATCGCCAAAGGCTTCAGCATGGCGGCGCCCCTCACGATAGCCGTCCGGACGAGCTGGAGGACAGCGCCGACAGACGGCCGATCACCTGGCGAAGGGCGGTTTCCTCGCCATCGCCATCCGCCTCCATGGCCGCTGCAGGACCGGTCGTATTGGCCTGCCCATAGCGGGCAAGGTCTGCGATGGGCCGAAGAACCAGAGCGCGAATGGTCACCATGACCATGCCATAGCAAAGCACAAAGCCGAGGATGCAGACCGTCAGCGCCGTGACCAGCGAGCGATTGAACTGACTTCCCAGATTGGTGATGTCGCGGGCAATGACGATGGTGCCGATCATGCGGCCGGAATAATCGAGAAGCGGCTGCGACAGCGTGCCGAACCGCTGGCTATCCAGCGTCACATCGCCCTCGACGGGCTCGCGCTGCAAGCCGATCTCGCCTGCAGCCTGCAGCTTTTCGAAAAGCCGGGTATCGGTCGAGGATTCGATCAGCAATTCGGTGCTGTCTTTCGATACCGCCTTGTCCTTCGGCACATAGCCGGACATGGCCGGGCTGAGGAACAGCGCAAAGTCGGCGCCCGAGGCGGACTTGGCCAGATCCATCAGGGTCTTCAATTCCACGCCCACCTCGAACGTGGCGATCAGCGTTTCCCCGTCCATGACGGGGGCCACCGCACGCAGGCTGAGGCCCGCCAGCCCCACTTCGAGACCCTTCTGCAGTTTGCGACTGCGGTTGGCGGCCAGGATCATCGGCCGGATGCTGGACAAGTCCTGGCCGAAATTTTTGGGGTCCTGGACGCGCAGATAGCTTTTGATGTCGGGCGTATGGAAGTGAAGCATGTTGACGCCGGCCTCGCTCGCCAGCGCCTCATAGCTCGGCTTCAGATAGGCGGCGAGGGCGGCCCGGTCCTGGGCCTTGAGAAGGGCAATCACCTGCGCGTCGCGCCCGATCTGGACTGCCTGGGTGGCCGAGAGACTGGCAGCCTGGCCCATGGACGAGGTCAGGAGGAGGGCGGTTGCCTGCATTTCCTGCCGTTTGCCTTCCGCCAGCTGTTGTCGGCTGCCGGATATGACCACAGTGGCGGCGGCAGCGAGAACCAATGTCAGGCAGGTGGCCGTGACCAGGGCGAGGGTGCGATCGAGCGTCATGGCGGCAGTTTTCCAGATGGTGGCTTTTCCAAGGTGGTAAGCCAGTGCAGTCCCGCTTGTATCGCCCAAAGTTGGGCGCATAATTCGCTCGGCTCCCGTCTGCCCCACAGGCCTCGTCTCAAGGGCTGGGCTAGATGCCAGGGGGGCGGCCATGGCCAAAATAATTTGACGTTTACGTAAAAATCAATTAGCCAGAAATGGGAATGAGCCGCGCCTCCTGGGTGGAGACTGGGCGTGGCCACGAGCATACGCCAGTTGGAGGAGCACGTTATGTACAAGGCGCCTGTTGAAGAGATCGCGTTCACCCTCAAACACGTCGCGGGCCTGTCGAAAGCCATCGAAGAGGGCAAACTTGGCGACCTGAGCGACGACCTCGTCGATGCCATCCTGACAGAAGCCGGCCGTTTTGCCAGCGATGAAGTGGCCCCGCTTGCCGAGATCGGCGACAAACAGGGTGCCCGCATGGTCGATGGCAAAGTCGTCGTGCCCGAGGGCTGGGATACGCTCTACCGCGCCTGGGCCGAAGGCGGCTGGAACTCGCTGACGGCGTCAGAAGACTTCGGCGGGCAGGGGCTTCCCCATATGCTCAACGTCGCCGCCCTCGAAATGTGGAATTCCGGCTCCATGGCCTTCGCGCTGGGGCCGACGCTCACCATGGGTGCGGTCGATGCCGTCACCGCCCACGGCTCGGACGACCTCAAGGCGAAGTATCTGCCGAAGATGGTCTCCGGCGAATGGACCGGCACGATGAACCTGACCGAGCCGCATGCCGGCTCCGATCTGGGCGTCATGAAGTCCCGCGCCGAGCGTCGCGATGACGGCACCTACCGGATCTTCGGCCAGAAGATTTACATCACCTGGGGCGAACACGAGATCACCGAGAACATCATCCATCTCGTTCTCGCGCGTCTTCCCGATGCGCCGGCCGGCACGCGCGGCATCTCGCTCTTCCTCGTGCCGAAATACCTCGTCAACGACGACGGTTCGCTTGGACCCCGCAACGATCTCCATTGTCATTCGCTCGAGCACAAGCTCGGCATTCACGGCTCGCCGACCTGCACCATGATCTATGGCGACGGCAAGTATGGCGATGAGCCGGGCGCCATCGGCTACTTGATCGGCGAGGAAAACAAGGGCCTCGCCTGCATGTTCACGATGATGAACAATGCCCGCCTTGCGGTCGGGATGCAGGGGGTCGCAATCTGCGAGGCCGCCACCCAGAAGGCCGTGCAATACGCCAAGGACCGCACGCAGGGCAAAGCTCCCGGCTGGACCGGCTCCGGCATGTCGCCGATCATCGAGCATCCGGACGTCGCCCGCATGCTGGTGACGATGAAGGCGCTGACACAAGGCTCCCGCGCCATCTGCTATGTCTGCGCCCATGCCACCGATATGAGCCACCACGCTGACGGCGATGAGGCCCGCCACTGGGCCGAGCGCGCCGCCCTCCTGACCCCGATCGCAAAGTCCTTCGCCACCGATGCCGGCGTCGATGTCGCCTCGCTTGGCATCCAGACCCATGGCGGCATGGGCTTCATCGAGGAAACCGGTGCCGCCCGCTACTGGCGCGACAGCCGCATCGCTCCGATCTACGAGGGCACCAACGGCATCCAGGCCGCCGACCTCGTCACCCGCAAGCTGCCGCTGTCGAACGGCGCGCAGGTGCGCGGCTTCATCGCCGAATTGAAGGAGATCGTGACCCACGTCCGCGCCTCCAACCTCGAAGGTTTCGGCGAAACCGGCGACCGCCTCGAAGCAAGCCTCGACGATCTCGAGGAAACGACCGAGTGGCTGTTGTCGCAGCTTGCAGATGGCAATGCCGCCGCAGCCTTGGCCGGTGCCACGCCCTATCAGCGCCTCTTCGGTCTTGTGCTCACCGGCGTTTACCTCGCCAAGGGCGCGCTGGCGGACGAAGCGCATGGCCGCGACAACCGCCTGGCACTCTGCCGCTTTGCCGCCGAAAACATGATCGCCGAAACGGCCGCCCTCAAGGATCGCGTCGTGTATGGCGCGGCAAGCCTTGAAGCGGCACGGGCACTTTTCGCATAAGACGCTGGCCGCGGGTCCTCTTCTCCCCGCAAGCGGGGAGAAGGGCGAAAGCCGCAGCGTCTCCGGTTACCCTCGCCCCGTTTACGGGGAGAGGGTGCGCCGAGCGAAGCGGAGGCGGGGTGAGGGGCTCTTAGCAGCGATGGACACAGATAAAGAGGGACAAGCATGACCGACCACATCCAGATCACCCGCCCAGAAGCCCATCCCGGCGTGCTTGTCCTGCGCTTCAATCGCCCGGACAAGAAGAACGCCATCACGCAAGCCATGTACGAAAAACTCACTGCGGGGCTGCGCGAAGGCGAGGCGGATGAAACCATCCGTGCCATCGTCTTTCTCGGCACCGAGGGCTGTTTCTCCGCCGGCAATGACATGGCGGATTTCTTGGGCTTCGCCATGGCCGGCGCGGTCGGCGAACCCGCCGCCTTTGGCCTGCTCAGGGCGCTGACGGATGTCACCAAGCCGCTCGTGTCAGGCGTCGATGGCCTCGCCATCGGCATCGGCACAACGCTCAACATGCATTGCGACCTGACGGTTGCCTCCGACCGCAGCCTGTTCAAGACCCCCTTCGTCGATCTGGCACTCGTCCCGGAAGCCGCCTCCAGCTTGATCGCGCCGCGTGTCATGGGCCACCAGCGCGCCTTTGCCATGCTTGCCGCCAGCGAAGGCTTCTCCGCAGTTGAGGCGCGCGAGGCCGGCCTGATCTGGAAGGTGGTCGCGCCCGATCAGGTGGAAGCCGAAACCTTGAAGATCGCCTCCTCGCTCGCCTCAAAGCCACCGGCGGCGATGAAGATCGCCCGTGCGCTGGTCAAGGGCAGCCCGGATGAGGTGCGCGCTCGCATGCAGGAAGAGCTCGTGCACTTCGTCGCCCAGCTGCAAAGCGCTGAAGCCAGGGCCGCCTTCGAAGGCTTCATGAAGGGGCGCGGCTGAACTGCCGAGTGCGCAGCCATCGCTGATGAACAGGCCGGCTACGCCGCCTGACACGGCATGCTCCCCACGAGATTTGAAACGGCGCCCGCTGCGGCGCCGTTTTCCATTGCAACATAGGATGTGAGTTCAGTCTCCGTTCAGTCTTTTGGGTCTAGTGTCCGAAACCATTGCGTGTCTCGGCCGTTTGACCGGGACCATTTCGTTTGATCGAGGCTTCCATGTTGCGTTTGTTCTGTGTCGCACTCACCCTTCTCGTCAGCAGCGTTTCCGTCCAGGCGGAAGCCGGTCAGTCCGATGCCGCGCCCTATGTGCTGATCAATGATAGCAACGATGCCATTACCGAGCAGGCTGGCAAGCCGAACAAGTCGCATGTCCGTCCACAGCGCTATATCTGTGTTGTCGACCAGTCGGGCAATATTGGCGGCGGTGGTCAGGTGTCTTGCCCGGCCAAGCCTGCCCGTGTCGGCGGGCGATGCCGCTGCGCCAATGTCACCGGATCGGGCACGCTCTATACCTATTGATGAGCCTGGATGCGACGGGTGGCGGCAATGCCGCCGCACGGCTTTCTCGGGAACTTGATACGTCTCGGCTCGTTTTGACCTTTCCTAAAACAGAGAAAGGTTCTTGCCCATGCCCCGTATCAAGACCCGTGATGGTGTCGAACTCTACGTCAAGGATTGGGGGCAGGGACGCCCTGTTGTTCTGCTGCATGGCTGGCCTTTGACCGCCGACACCTTTGACGATCTGTCGCTGGCCATCGCCGATGCCGGCATGCGGGCAATCTCCTATGACCGTCGCGGTTTCGGCCGCTCCGAGCAGCACTTTGATGGCTATGATTACGACACCCTGTCAGACGATCTGGCGGATGTGCTGGCATGGGCTGGCGGCAATGATGCGACGATCATTGGCTTCTCGATGGGCGGCGGTGAAGTGGCGCGCTACATGTCCCGCCATGGCGGCGCCAATCTGCGCTCGGCCGCATTGGTTGCTTCGGTGGTGCCCTACATGCTGCAGACCGATGACAATCCGGAAGGCACGCCCCAATCCACCTTTGACGAGATGGCACAGGGCATGCAGGACGACCGCGCCCATTTCTTTGCTGGCTTCTTCAAGGACTTCTATGGCGTCGGCATGTTCGACAAGGCGGTCAGCGATGAAGTGCTGGAATGGTCGGAACGCCAGGCGATGATGGCTGGCCTCAAGCCGACGCTTGCCTGCGCCAAGGCATTTTCCAGCACCGACTTCCGGCCGGACCTTGCCGCCTTCGAGGTGCCGACCCTGATCATTCATGGCACCAGTGACCAGACGGTGCCGATCGATGCGGCCGGTCGCGCCGCCGCTGCCGGCATCCGACAGGCAACGCTGCTCGAATATGACGGCGCACCGCATGGTCTCTTTGCCACGCACAAGCAGCGCTTCATCGAAGATGTCGTCGCGTTCCTGCGTCACTGACCGGCTTGCCCCTCTCCTGTTTCACGGAGAGGGGCTTACCCTTACTTCTTGCTCAGGAAAGCCACCGCCTCGACATGCGGAGACCAGAGGAACTGGTCGATCGGCGTCACCTGGTCCACGCGGTAGCCGCCGGCCACCAGGATCGAGAGATCCCGCGCCAGCGTCAGCGGATTGCAGCTGATCGCCACCACCTTCTTCACCTGCGATTTCGCAAGCTCCGTGCACTGTACTTCCGCACCGGCGCGCGGCGGATCGAAGACGACGGCATCAAACGCCTTGAACTCGGAGGTCATCAGAGGACGGCGGAAGAGGTCGCGCCGCTCGGCCGTCACGGGTTTCAGCCCTTGCGTATTGCGGGCGGCGAAATCCAGTGCCTTGATCGCCTTCTCGTCGGATTCGACCGCGTGAACGGCCATCTTGCGCGCCAGTCGCAGCGCAAATGTGCCAATGCCTGCAAACAGGTCGGCGATCTTTTTCGCCTTGCCAATATGCGCCGCAGCAAGTGCTGCCATATGCGCTTCGGCCTCCAGCGTCGCCTGGGTAAAGCCGCCCGGCGGCAGAACGACGCGTGCGCCGTCAAAATCCAAAAGCGGCTTGTGCGGCTCGATGATGATTTCGCCATTGGCCGAAACGCGGGCAATGTCCTTGAGCTTCAGCACGGCATTGGTCACGTCGCGCCGGGCGCGATCGGATAGCCCGCCGGGCAGCCCGTCGAGCGAGATATCAAGTCCGGTCAGGGTTTCCGTCACCGTGATGCGGAAATGATCGGCGCCGGCGGCTCTGGCAATGATCTGCAGCGCGTCGAGCCGGGACACCAGCCCCGGTGACGCGATGGGACATTCTTCGACGACCACGACATGATGGGTTTCCGCCTGCATGAAGCCGATGACCATGTCGTTGTCGCGTCGCCGCGCCGAAAACACCAGACGGCGCCTCTGATGCGGATGCGCCTCGAAAATCTCGGCCACGGGCGCATCGATGCCTTTGGACTTCAAGGCGTCGATCAGGATCTGGCGCTTGAACGCATTATAGGGTGCGGCAGCCAAATGCTGCATCGAACAGCCGCCACAGGTACCGCCGACCCCATCCGGGCCAAAATGCTTGCAAGGCGGGGTTACGCGATCTGGCGAGGTGGAGGCGAAGGACATGATCGTGCCCGCGTTCTTCACACGCGCGATCGAGACCGTCTCGCCGGGCAGCGCGAACGGCACGAAGATCGGACCGTCTGCGCCATGCGCCACGCCGTCGCCCTTGGCGCCGAGGCTGGAAATGGTGACTGTTTCAGCGCTCATGCGCGATCCTCGTCCGCTTCGTCGTCTTCGGATTCGTCCTCGAGCACGTCGTCCCCGTCGTCGTCCATGTCCTCGTCTTCAGCTTCGTCAGCCTCGCTTTCCGGCTTGAACCCGGCCAGCAGGAATTCCTCGTTGCCATCACCGCCTGCAATCGGGGAGGGGATCATCCCAAGGCTCGTCCAGCCCATGTCTTCGGTCAGCCAGCGCTCCAGTTCGGCCGCAACGGCGGGTGCCGTTTCCGGTTCCTTGAGCAGGCCTGCCTTGCTGATCGCATCACGGCCGGCTTCGAATTGCGGCTTGACCAGAAGCAGGCAATGCGCCCCGGGCTCAGCCATGTCGAGTGCGGGCACCAGCGCAAGCTTCAGCGAGATGAAGGAAACGTCGGAGACGAGGAAATCGAAGGGCTCATCATCGATATCCTCGGACTCCATATAGCGGGCGTTCAGCCCCTCGATATTCGTCACCCGCGGATCGTTGGCGAGGCGCGGATGCAGCTGGTCGTGGCCGACATCGATGGATACCACGTGTTCGGCACCGCGCTTCAAAAGCACTTCGGTGAATCCACCGGTCGAAGCGCCGACATCCATGCAACGGCGCCCTTCCGGCGAAAGCCCGAAATGGTCAAGGGCTGCCACCAGTTTGAGGGCCGCGCGCGAGACGTAATCCTGGGCCGGATCGTCGATCTGGAAGTCGTGCTCGGCGCTGAAGACGAGGCTGGCTTTACTGACGACCTTGCCGTCGATCCTGACCGTACCGCGCTGGATCGCGTCACGCGACCGCGACCGGCTGGCAAAGAGACCAAGGGCGACCAGAAGCTGGTCGAGGCGCTGGGGTTCGGGAAGCTTTTTCATACCCTGTCAATGAGGGCTCGCACGAGGTGGTGCAAGCATTTTGTTTGGATTGCGTCTGCGGAAATGCCTGCCAGGTTGCGTTTTTCGCCTCTATTCTCAACGATTGAATTAGAGAAGAATTAATCAATTATCGCTAATTTCACGATGTCGGTGCTTGATCGTCTCCTCCTCTCAACACGCAATGCACCGAGATATCTGCAGCCGAACCCTTCCTGGCAGCAGACATGCAGAAGCCCTCCGGATTCGGGCCCGGAGGGCTTTTGCATGTCAGGCCATCGTTCGGGCGCCCAATACGGCGGATGAACAGCGCTTGGTCCTGCAGCAGCAGCGAGCGCTTGAGGAGAGGGCTGCTGCTCTCGCCCAGTTCAAACTGGTCGCCTCGACCGGACAAACACGTGTATATGCCAAGCATTGCGCCGCCTGAGGTCGATGTGGTTCCGATGATCCAAAGAGCCAGGCGCTTCCGTTTGGGGCAGGAGTGCCTTTTCCATCCATGCATGGCATTTGCCATCGAAATGCACCATGAAATGGCCTGTCCGCCACCATTGACCAGCCGCCAGCGGCATCGCTAATTGTTCCAAGACAGCGCGTGGGGCGCGGGCATGTGTGAGGGGACAGGCAAATGACTATCGGGACACGGATCTATACGCTCACACTGGCAGCCAGCATCTGCATGGGCGGACAGGCTGTGGCCAATGACACCATGGCAGTGCTGGGTGCCGGCGGCCTTGTCTTCACCCGCAGCGATGACATCAGCATGGTAGAAGAGGACCTCTACATCTCGCCGACACAGGTGAAGGTCGACTATACCTTCCGCAATGCCAGTGCCAATTCCGTATCCACCATTGTTGCCTTTCCGATGCCCCGCATCGGCGGCGGTGTGGACTTCATGGGCAGCGTCCCGGATATGGAACAGGACAATTTCATGGACTTCACCGTCACGCAGGATGGCGCGGCAATTGAACCCAAACTGCAGCAGCGTGCGCTGGTTCACGGTATCGATTTCACCGATGAGGTGAAGAAGCAGGGCGTGCCGCTGATGCCGCTTGCGGATGCGACAAGGGTGGCCATCGGAAAACTCGATCCGGCCGTCCTGAAGGATTGGCAGGTCAAGGGCCTGATCGTCGACATGAACTACACGCCGGATGGCAGCACTGAGCCGGAATTCTACCCGACCTGGGAACTGGATACGGTCTATTGGTGGGAAACCGTATTTCCGGCCGGACGCGACGTGAAGGTCGAGCACAACTACAAGCCCAGTCTCGGCGGCACGACGGCCATGGTGTTCATCCAGGATGGCGAGCCGACCGACAATTTCGAGGACTACAAGCAGCGCTACTGCCTGGACGATGACTTCATGGCGGTTGCCGCGAAGCTCGAGAAGAGCCAGGACGCCGACAAGGGCATCTACTATTTCGAGAACTGGCTGTCCTACATTCTCACCACCGGCGGCAACTGGTTCGGCTCGATCGAGAAGTTCCGTCTGACCGTCGACAAGGGCAGTGAAAAGAACATTGTCAGCTTTTGTGGCGAAGGCGTGAAGAAGACCGGCCCCACCACGTTCGAGATGACCGCGACGGACTTCTATCCGCAAAAGGATCTCGACATCCTCCTGGTGGTCCCGAGCCAGCAGTGACATCGACCCGGCGAGCGTCATGCACCCGATGCGATGACACGGTTACGTGCCAAACGGCATAAGTTGAACACGCGCCAAGTGGCCTCGCCACGGTAACGGGTTGTCAATGCGTTTGAGACACGTTGCGGTCGATCGGCGGATTCCGGCTTCCCCCTGAACGGGCCATGATGGCTTCGCAAATGCCGGAATGGATCATGCACCTGCTTTGCCATGTGCGGCGTGGCTGAAGGCCTCGGCCGTTGCGTGCCCGTGCCTCCCGAAAGTATTGGCCATGTCCCTCAACAACCTTTCCCTCAGCCACAAGCTCATCCTCACCTTCTGCACCATCATGGCGGGATGCTTCATGGCCTCCGTCGTCGTCTTCCTTCAGGCCCAGAATGCCCGGGGATTGCTGGTCGAGCAGGACCGCGCCCAGGACATCGTCAATCTCGTCGACAGGGCGGCGACTGCGATGGCAGATGGTGTAGCGAGCCATCGCGGCTATCTTCTGGCCGCGAGCGAGAGCACGCTGGCGTCACTGACTTCGGACCATGATAACGTGAAGGCAGCACTCGACGAAGCGGTCCGGCTGGCCGATGGCGAGCCGGGCCTTGCCGCTTCGCTTGCCGCCATGCGCTCGGCAGCAAGCACCTATCAAGAGACCGTCGTCGCTCCACAGATCGCCGCTGCCAAGGCTGGTCAGATGCCGCTCGATGCGATCGTTGCGATGGGGGGTGCCGATGGCGGCCGCGCGCTCGACGCTTTCCGCCGTGCAGCCTCCGAAGCAAAATCGGTGCTATCGGCAGAGGTCACCTCGGCACAGGAAAAATTGCAGACAGCGCATTGGTCGCTGGAAATGGCCCTGATCCTTGGTGCGGCCGTTGCCGGCGTCTTCGCCGTCGGTCTGATCTGGCTGCTCGCGCGATCCATCGTCACACCGATCATCGGCATGACCGATGCCATGGCCCGCCTTGCCGGCGGCAATCACCAGGTCGAAGTTCCAGCAATCAACCGCGGCGATGAAGTTGGTCGCATGGCCAAGGCAGTTCTTGTATTCAAGGACGCGGCCATCGAGAGTGCCCGGATGTCTGACGAGCGCCGCGCGATGCGCGAGCAGGTCGAGGCTGAACGGCGTGAGGCTGAGGCGGAAAAGGCGAGGGAGGCCGAAGAGGTTCGTTTCGCCATGAGCGAACTCGCTGAAGGCCTGGCCGCACTCTCGAACGGCGATGTCGTCTTCCGTCTCACGCGCCCCTTCGCCTCGCATCTCGATAGCCTGCGCGGAAATTTCAACGAGTCGCTCGACAAGCTTCAGGCAGCGCTGCGCTCGGTTGGTGCCAATGCCCAGGCGATCAATGCCGGTGCCGCCGAGATCCGTGCCGCCGCTGACGATCTTGCCAAACGCACCGAGCAGCAGGCGGCCTCCGTCGAGGAGACCGCAGCTGCAATCGAGGAAGTCACGGTCACTGTTCGCGACACGACGAAACGCGCCGAAGATGTTGGCCAGCTCGTCGAGCGCACACGGGCCGGTGCCGAACGCTCGGGGGATGTCGTCCGCAATGCGGTGGCTGCCATGAACGAGATCGAGCAGTCGTCGCAGTCGATATCCTCGATCATCGGCGTCATCGAAGACATCGCCTTTCAGACAAATCTTCTGGCGCTGAACGCTGGTGTCGAGGCCGCTCGTGCGGGTGAAGCCGGTAAGGGCTTTGCGGTCGTTGCCCAGGAAGTCCGTCAGCTCGCCCAGCGCTCCGCCAATGCCGCCCAGGAAATCAAGGCCCTGATCTCACGCTCCACCGCCGAAGTCGGCTCCGGCGTGGCCCTTGTCGGCGAGACCGGAAGTGAGCTGGAAAAGATCGTCAGCGCCGTGCAGGAGATCAGCCATCACGTGCAGGCCATCGTCACCGCCGCACGGGAACAGTCGACCGGGCTTCAGGACATCAATCTCGCCGTAACGGCCATGGACCAGGGCACGCAGCAGAATGCAGCCATGGTCGAGCAGCAGACGGCGGCCTCCCATACCCTGGCCGGCGAGGCTGATTCGCTGAACCGACTGCTCGCCCAGTTCCGGCTCGACGGCCGGCAGTCTGGTGCAACTCTGGCTTACCGCGCGGCGTGATCACAGAGGGATTTGACATCCGGTGCGACAGAAGCCGCACCGGATGTCATGGCTTGTTTTGACCGCTGAGCGATCCCGTTGCAGACGCTATTTGCTCAATCGGAAAGGGAAGGAGCCAAAATTCGCTTTCCAAATGTTATCGCTATCTCAAATTATTAACCACGATATTCTAATCATTCTACCGTTGAGACAGGTCGCGCCCGCGACCTTGGGGACGGAAGCATCATGTTGAATAGTTTAAAGAAAATACCGCTGTCGATGCAAATGGTGCTCGGCATTGGACTTGCCGTCGCCGCCATCCAGGCAGCAACCGCCGCCTATGAAATTTCCTCGGAAAGACTGAGCCTGACAGACAAGGCTGCCATGCGCGGCGATGCGGCCCTCGACATGCTCGAGTCCGTCCACACCCAGGCCATGCTCAATCGCAAGGAAGTCGGCGAAGACGATCCGGCGATCGAAACGCTGGATGGCACCATGGAGCAGTTCTCCAACGCCGGCGGCTCCGTGAAGATCTGGCTGGTCATGGGACCGAAGGTCATCGACTTCCAGCGCGCCCAGGGCGAAACCGAATTCGAGGCACCACGCGATGCCATCGACCAGCAGGCGATCACGGCCCTGCAGAAGCTGAACCGGCTCGAAGGCGAGACGTTCCGCATGACCCGCCCCGTCATTCTCGGGCAGGGCAGTGCTTCCGATGAGAAATGCGCCACCTGTCACACCGCCCAGATGAACATCCAGCCGGGGGAGATCGTTGGTCTCTACAGCGCGGAAGTCGATCTGGCACCGGAACTGGCCGCCTGGCGGGCCAATGTCTGGAAGCGCATCGCCATGGGTGCCGGCGCCATTGCCCTGATGATCGTGCTGGTCGTCTTGATGCTGCGCGTCACCGCGATCACGCCCCTGCGCTCGTTGACCAAGGCGACCAAGAGCCTCGCCGACGGAAACCTCGATGTCGACGTTGGCAATACGGATCGTCGCGACGAACTGGGCATCATGGCCCGCGCACTGGATGTATTCCGGGATGGCCTGCGCCGGACGCGTCAGCTGGAAATTGAGGCTGAGCAGACGCGGCAAAAGGCGGAGGCGCACCGTCTTGAAATCGAGCGCCGCGCCGAGGAAGAGGCCGCCGAAAAGCTGCGCTTTGCCACATCGGGTCTGGCTCAGGGCCTGCGCCGCCTCGCTCAGGGCGACCTCGATTTCCAGATCGATGCGCCTTTCGCCGAGAACTTCGAAACCCTGCGTCACGATTTCAACGGGTCGATCCGCGAACTGGCCGGCACGATGGGAACGATCCGCCAGACGGCGGCGGCTATCGATGGTGGCAGCGCGAACATCGCGGATGGCTCACGCGAGCTTGCTCGCCGCACCGAAAGCCAGGCGGCATCGCTTGAGCAGACAGCCGCCTCGCTGAAAGAGATCAACACCACAGTCGTTGCCGCCAATCTGCGTGTCGCCGAAGCCCGCGATGTGGCCAAGAAGGCGAACCAGAGCGCGGTGACCTCGGGCAAGGTGGTGACGGAGGCCGAACAGGCGATGCATCGCATCGAGGAAAGCTCGCAGCAGATCTCCTCGATCGTTGGGGTCATCGACGAGATTGCCTTCCAGACCAATCTTCTGGCTCTCAATGCCGGTGTCGAAGCCGCCCGCGCGGGCGAAGCGGGCAAGGGATTTGCGGTCGTTGCCCAGGAAGTGCGCGAGCTTGCCCAGCGCTCGGCCAATGCCGCCAAGCAGATTGACGGTCTGATCAAGACGTCGACAGCGCAGGTCGAAAACGGGGTGAAGCTCGTTCACGGCACCGGCGAGACGCTGCTGGAGATCGGTGACCTGATCCAGAAGATCAACGAACATATGGATGCGATTGCCGATTTCACCCGTGACCAGGCCAGCAATCTGCGCGACATCGGCGGTGCTGTCGACAATCTCGACATCGTGACCCAGCAGAACGCCCAGGTGTCGGACCAATCCAGCCTAGAAGCAAACAGACTGGCCGAGGAGGCCGCACAGCTTCGCGTGATGATCGAGCGGTTCCGGTTGCCGGGCACGACGAGTCTGCGCCGCGCGGCGTGATGCATGAACTCACGCGGGCGTGAATGCCCCGGCCCCCGATGATGCAACGAAAAAAGCCCGTGGCGCGAGCCACGGGCTTTTCCCTGCCTGGAGGTACAGGCTATCGGACGTCGTCGACATCATCGACCACGCCCGCCATGGGCCGGTCCGCACCGTCCGCATGTTCGTGGATCCAGTCGCCGTCTTCGTTCTGCCAGCTGATCTCGGTGTCGCCATCGGTCAACTGCTGCGCAGCGGCTGCCCTGCGCGCCGCATCCAGTGCCTCTTCATGCGTCGAATAGGGCTCTGAATAGACGTCGCCCAGTCGATAGGCATAGCCTTCATCATGGGCGACGACATGATAGGTGATCGTCACCATGCCGATCTCAATTCCAATGCCAGCGATTGCTGCGTGCCGGCGGGGTTGAGTTCGCCAGAAGATAACCGATCACACCGCCAAGAATGCCAAGGGTAATCAGGCCGGCAGAGGTTGCGCCTGGATTGCGGCGCACCACGCCCGCGACAGTTCCTGCGCCCTCACGGGCATATTCGGCAACGGCGTTGGCGGTGCGGGCGGCACCATCCAGTGCTACGGCCGCCCCATGGCGCACGTCTTCGCTGGTATAGCCGGTTGCGGACCGTGCGGTGCGGGCGGCATCATCCATCGCTTCCGATGCGCGGTTGCGAAGGTTACGGCCTCCACGGCCAGCTTCACGGGCAAGCGTGTCCTTCAAATCGTTCATCTGTTCGCGAAGCTCGCGCAGTTCGGCCTGCAGGTTCGAAGTCGCCATGATCCGTATCCTTTCGTTGTGTCCTTGAGTGTTGCGGAACAAACGTGGCGGACTGGCTATGGTTCCATCGCCTCGCATCATCGCGGATGAAACCCAAAAACAAAACGCCCGGCGAGGAAGCGCCGGGCGTTTCGAATGTTGTTGGATCTGCGTCGAAGTCTTACTTCGTTGCCGCCTCGTACATGTCTGCGACATAGTCCCAGTTGATCAGGCTGTCGACGAAGGCTTCGAGGTACTTCGGACGGGCATTGCGGTAATCGATGTAGTAGGAGTGTTCCCAGACATCGACGCCGAGGATCGGCGATGCACCGTGGATCAGCGGGCTTTCGCCGTTCGGGGTCTTGGAGATTTCAAGCTTGCCGTCCTTGGCGGAGAGCCAGGCCCAGCCGGAGCCGAACTGCGTGGTGCCGGCGGCGATGAAATCAGCCTTAAACTTGTCGTAACCGCCCAGATCGCTGTCGATGGCAGCCGCGAGCTTGCCCGGCAGCTTGTTTCCGCCGCCGTCCTTCTTCATCCAGTTCCAGAAGTGGATGTGGTTGTAGTGCTGGCCGGCATTGTTGAACAGGCCGGCATTCTTGCCATAGGACTGCTTGACGATCTCTTCCAGCGACAGGCCTTCGAGGCCGGAATCCTTCAGGAGATTGTTGCCGTTCGTGACATAGGCCTGGTGATGCTTGTCATGGTGAAACTCAAGGGTTTCAGCCGACATGAACGGCGAAAGCGAGTCATAGGCGTAAGGCAGTTCGGGCAATTCGAAGGCCATGGTAAGATCTCCTCTTGGCAATAGATTGCGTTTTGGCAGGTGACGGGAACATAGGTGCGGAAGCGGGAGGAGGCAACCGCTACAGTTCCAAAATCAGACCCGCATGCGAAAGAATTGTCCTGCGTTTTAACACTTGAAGAGGGCGGGTTTCCGCATAATCTTCGAACGGACCGACCTCTTAGCCAAGGGTGCCCGATGACCAGCGCGATCCGCATCTTCATCACCGCGATCTGCCTCTTGTCCGGGGCTTCGATGCCGGTATTGGCCGCCTCATCAGACGCCTGGGACGACTTCGCCAAGGACGTCGCCGCCAAATGCACCACCCTTGCAGAGGGGCGGATCGAGACACCCCAGGTCGTGGTCGATCCCTTCGGCACGGAAAACTATGGCGTCGCCATTCTGACCGGCAAGGCCTTCGGGGCCGATGCTATGGTGAGTTCGATCTGCGTCTACGACAAGAAGGCGAAGACGGCCGAGATTGGCGGGGAGCTGACCTCCGACATGGTCACGATCACCGTTCCCAAGCCTTGAACCCCAGGTTCTCAGGCCTCGTAAATCTCAGGCTCTGGCAGGCCTTCGATGGGAAAACCGAATTCGGCGCGCGCGATCTTGCACTCCTCGTCGCCGGGCATGCAGGTGCGACAGACATGCGGGCGCACCAGATAGACGGCACAGCCAACATGTTTGCCAACCTCGCCGGTGAGGGCCGCACAACGCCCGGCCTCGAATTTCATCCCGCTCTCATCCTTGGCGATCATCGCGTCCGGAATGGCAGCGATTTCCTCGTCGCTTTCCATGGAGAAACGCGGCCAGTCGGCGGAATAGGCACAGCACGCACCGCAGGTCTGGCAGTCGAA
This sequence comes from Rhizobium sp. AAP43, assembly GCF_001296045.1. Classification (GTDB taxonomy): domain Bacteria; phylum Pseudomonadota; class Alphaproteobacteria; order Rhizobiales; family Rhizobiaceae; genus Allorhizobium. The sequence goes on from NZ_LJHS01000004.1 coordinate 62,630, forward strand.
GATGTCGGGCGGCGATGTTTCCAGCATGGTCCTCAGCCCTTCGCGGCGCGGATGCGCAGGAGATTGACGCCGAACAGGCCGGTGACGAGGAGCATGACGAGCCCGACGGATATCGGTCCTGCATCAACCGATACGAGATCCATGGTCACGCCCGTGGCGCCGGAGCCCGCCGCACTGCCGATGGCATAGGCAAGCGCAAAGACGGCGCTGCCGGATACAAGAAGGCTGCCACGGAAACGCTCGCCGAGAAGCGTCAGCGCTGCCGTGTAAAGCGAGAAGCTGGCCGCCCCGAGGATCGAGATGGTGATGAGCAAGCCCGCCTGCGAGGTCATCAGCGGCAGCACAAGGAAGGCGATGGCAGCCGTCAGCGAGGCGGAGACCGCGATGACAGGCCGCGACACCCGGTCGAGCAGCCAGCCGACAAAGGGCTGCGCCAGCGCCGTCGGCAAGGCGACCATGGTCACAACAAAGGCTGCAAAATTCTGGCCGTAGCCACGCTCCACGAAGTAAAGCGGGATCATCGAAATCGCCGCGATATCCGAAAAGCCGAAGGCGACGACCATCAGCGTCAGGATCGGCGCAAGCTTGACGAAGGTGAGAAGCCCACCGGCTTCCGAGGCCTCCGGCTTGGTCTTCGCATAGCGCCCGAGCATGACCGAGGCAAAGGCCACGAGCGCCACATAGGCAGCCGTCAGCGCAAAGGCGAAACCGTCTTCGATGCCGACCAGCGGAATGGCAAGCGGCCCGGCGGCAAAGCCACCGCACATGCCGGCACTATAGGCACCCGACACCCGGCCGCGCAGCCGGTCCGGACAGGCCGTGTTCAGCCAGGCTTCCGAGACCGTGTAGATGATGCTGGTGCAGAAACCGAGGAGAAAGCGGGCGACGAACCAGACGGCGAGACTGTCGAAGGCGGAGAAGGTGGCAAGCGCCACCGAGACCCCGAGAAGCGAGGCAACGATCAGCCGGTCGCCGCGCAGGGCCTGCGTCAGCGGCCCGATCATCAGCGTGGAGGAGGCAAGGCCAAAGGCAAAGACGGCGGCATTGAGCCCGGCCATGCTCGAGGACACGCCCCGGCTTTCCAGGATCAGGGCGATCAGCGGATAAGTTAGCCCCTGGCCGACGGCAAAGGCTGTGACGCCAAGGATGACCACCGCAATCGCGGCCCAATCAGGCGCGAAGTCTGGTGCGATATCTGTGGTGTGTGCGGTGTGCATGGAGCCTCCGAGGCGTGTGCAAGCCCCCGCTGATCTGAGCGAGGTCTAGCGAGGCGGGAGGGCTATGTCCAGCCGGGACCACACTTGCAGCTCAAGCGAGGATGTGCGGAGATGCAACCGGGAGTAATCGCGAGCTTGTAGGCTGGGGAAGGTGCATGAAGAAGTTTGTCTTCGTCAACGAAGCCGCCAAGCGAGCCTTTCTGGATCTGCCGAGAGAGATCCAGCGTCAGTTCGGTGCGGATCTACAGGCGGTCCAGCGAGGCGATGCTCCGTTTTCCCGCTGGAAGCATCTCACCGAAAGCGTGGGGCCCGGAGCCATCGAGCTCATCGAAAATGCGCCCAATGCGTACCGGACAATATATTGCGCCAAGTTTGCAGACACGGTCTATATCCTGCACGCCTTCACCAAGACGACGAACGGGGTGGACCGGCACGCGATGAAGACGGCCAAAGACCGCTACAAGCTCATGATATCGGCACTGTCTGCCAAGCGTTAGGCCGCCTGAATAACCTCGCAAACAACCTGACCTGTTGAATCCACCGAGGGCCTCAGCCGTACGCCAAGTCGAGCCAGAAAGCCGATCAGTTTGTCAGCGGAAAACAGATCGATCTTTCCGCGCATCAGTTCGCTGACGCGGGGTTGTGACACGCCAAGCGCGTCCGCAATTTGGGACTGCCTCCATTTACGCTCCTCAAACAGTCTGCGAAGCGTCAACATGAGGTCGGTCCGGAACTGCAGGTCCGCAGCCTCAACCGGGTTGTCGGCAATCACATCGAAGATATTGTCGTAGTCGAGGCGTGGCACAGTGAGCTCCGCTAATTATACGGGATTTCGTATAATTAGCGCTCGCTGCACGAATGTCAATGTGCCTCACCCCGCCGCAATCACACCCGGCGCGTCCTGTCCGAGCGCCGCAAACACCGTCTTCAGAATGCCGGCGGCATCGAGCCCTGCCTTGGCGTACATGGTTTCGGGCTTGGCCTGGTCCATCCAGACATCGGGCAGCACGAGCGAGCGGACCTTCAGACCGTTGTCGAGCAGACCCTCGTTGACGAGGAAATGCATCACATGGCTGCCGAAGCCGCCAACAGCGCCTTCTTCGACTGTGACCACCACGGCGTGGTGGCGCGCCAGCTGGCGGATCAGGTCGTGGTCGAGTGGCTTGGCGAAACGGGCGTCGGCGACGGTGGTCGAGAGGCCTGCGGCATCGAGGTCTTCGGCGGCCAGCAGACAGTCGGCGAGGCGCGTACCGAAGGAGAGGAGTGCGACCTTCGAGCCCTGCTTGACGATGCGGCCCTTACCGATCTGGAGGATTTCGCCGCGCTCCGGCAGGGGCACGCCCACGCCTTCGCCTCGCGGGTAACGGAAGGAGATCGGGCCTTCGTCATAGGCGGCGGCCGTGCGAACCATATGCTTCAGCTCTGCCTCGTCAGCCGCTGCCATCACCACGAAGCCGGGCAGGGCGGCCAGGAAGCCGGTGTCGAAGGAGCCGGCATGGGTCGGACCGTCGGCGCCGACGAAGCCGGCGCGGTCAATGGGAAAACGGACGGGCAGGCCCTGGATGCCGACATCATGCACCACCTGGTCATAACCACGCTGCAGGAAGGTCGAATAGAGCGCGCAGAAGGGCTTGTAGCCTTCGGCAGCGAGACCGGCGGCAAAGGTCACGGCATGCTGTTCGGCAATGCCGACATCGAAGGTGCGCTCAGGGAAGATGCTTTGCAGCTTGTCCAGCCCGGTGCCGGAGGGCATGGCCGCGGTGATGCCGACGATCTTCTCGTCATGGCGTGCCTCTTCCACCAGCGCATCGCCGAAGACGGCGGTATAAGAGGGCGCATTCGGCTTGGCCTTCGCCTGCGTGCCGGTGATGACGTCGAACTTGTTGACGCCGTGATACTTGTCGGCAGCCGCTTCCGCCGGGGCGTAGCCCTTGCCCTTCTGCGTCACGACATGGATCAGCACGGGGCCCTTCTGGTTGTCGCGCACATTGCGCAGCACGGGCAGAAGATGCTCGAAGGAATGGCCGTCAATCGGGCCGATATGGTAGAAACCGAGCTCCTCGAACATGGTGCCGCCGGTTACATAACCGCGCGCATGTTCAACGGCGCGCGTGATCGCCCGGTCGACGCTCTTGCCGAGATAGGCGGTCAGCTTTTTGCCGATATCGCGAATGCCCATATAGGTGCGGCCGGAGGCAAGGCGCGCCAGATAGGCGCTCATCGCGCCCGTTGGCGGTGCGATCGACATGTCGTTGTCATTGAGGATCACGATCAGACGGGCGTCGAGCGCGCCCGCATTGTTGAGTGCCTCATAGGCCATGCCAGCCGACATCGCGCCATCGCCGATCACGGCAATCACCTTGCGATCGGTCTTGGAGAGCTCAGCTGCCACTGCCATGCCGAGGCCGGCAGAAATCGAGGTGGAGGAGTGTGCGGCACCGAACGGGTCGTATTCGCTCTCGGCCCGCTTGGTGAAGCCGGACAGACCCTCTTCCTGACGCAGTGTGCGGATGCGGTCGCGGCGGCCGGTCAGGATCTTGTGCGGATAGCACTGGTGTCCGACGTCGAAGATCAGCCGGTCATCCGGCGTGTTGAACACCTTGTGGATGGCAATCGTCAGCTCCACCACGCCGAGACCTGCGCCCAGATGCCCGCCTGTTTTCGACACGGCATCGATCATCTCGTCGCGCAACTCGCGGGCGAGCTGCGGCAGATCGCGGTCCTCGATGCTCTTCAGGTCTGCTGGAACAGCGACCTTGTCCAAAAGCGGCGTATCGGGCAGGGATGTCACGGGCGGTTGCCTTTTCCATTCGTTCGGGTGCGCGATAGCATCCCCACGCGAACTGGGCAAATATTCGGCACCGGAAAACTATATAGTCGTCATCGCCCTTCCGGCAAAGGCACGAATTCCTCTTCATCCCCCGGCACGATGTCGAAACGGCCGGTTCTCCACTCCTCTTTGGCCTGTTCGATGCGCTCCTTCGACGAAGAAACGAAGTTCCACCAGATGTGTTTCTTGGTTTCCATGGCCGCGCCGCCGAACAGCATGGCGTGACACCCAGTCGCACCGCCGATCAGCGTGATTGCATCGCCGGGCCGGAAAACCAGGAGCTGGTCGGCGGCAAACCGGTCGCCGGCAATCTCGATTTCGCCGGAGAGCACATAGAGCGCGCGCTCTTCTGCCGAGGCATCGAAGGGAAAGCTGGCACCGGGTTGAAGTGTCAGATCCACATAAAGCGTATCGGAATAGGTTTTGACCGGCGAGCGCAGCCCGCCCATCGCCCCGATGACCAGACGGCCCGAAGCACCGCCATCGTTGAAGATTGGCAGCTCGGATTTGGCTGTGTGGCCAAAGGCAGGGTCGATCTCCTCCATCTGGTCCGGCAGCGCGATCCAGGTTTGCAGGCCCGACATCGACAGTGGATGGCCGCGTAGGTTCTCCGGCGTGCGTTCCGAATGCACGATGCCGCGCCCCGCCGTCATCAGATTGATGTCGCCGGGCGCGATCACCAGTTCCGTGCCGAGGCTGTCGCGATGCTTTATCTCGCCATCGAAGAGATAGGTGACGGTGGATAGCCCGATATGCGGATGCGGCTTCACATCCAGCGCTTCGCCGGCCTTCAGAACGGCAGGCCCCATGCGATCGAAGAAGATGAACGGACCGACCAGGCGTCTGCGCACGGTCGGCAGCGCCCGGCGCACGGCAAAGCCGCCGATATCGCTGGAGCGCGGAATGATCAGCTGTTCAACGGCGTCGCAAGCAAAGGCGTCGCCGGGGATCGGATCGTTTCCGGGAAAGAAGGACATGAAAAATCTCCGCATGTTCGGTGCGGAGACTGTAGGCTGCAAGGGTTCGGGAGGCCAGTCGCAACCTCGGTCGAGAGGATGGACACTGCGTTCAGTCTTTGCGCAGAGCCATCGTCACCTCTGCTTCAGATCTGGCAGGCCGAAGCCGGCCAGGACCACGGGCGGATCCTGCCGGATATCATCAGAATTGCATCTTCAACTTTGCGCTCACGCTGTTTTCACGGGCATTCTTCCCGATCTGGCCGGTATAGGTGAGGCTGAGGGTGGAAGAGGTGGTAAAGTTCAGGTCGAGCCCCGCTTCCAGCAGGGCAGTATTCTGATCGATGGGCGTGCCCGATACGGTGAAACTGTCGCCGGTCGAAAAGCGCGCTGTCGAAGTGGGGTCGACATCGCCGAAAGCGTGCATCCAGCCTGCGGTGCTGCGGATCACCGCGTCGGTCCCGAGCAAGGTCAATTCCTTCGATGCCCTGAGCCCCAGTGTCGTGTAGCTGGTGTTGGTCGTCGTGCTCTCGACATCGAGCGCTGCCGACCCGCCGGTTTCGCTGAAACGATCGGTTGTCGCGTGGCTGTAGGCCAGTCCGGCAAAGGGCTCGAAAGTGGCAAGACCGGTTTTGACCGTATAGCCGAGTTCGCTGAAGGCATTGATGCTGTCGGCATTGTAGCTGCCATTCAATGTCTGGCCGAGCGCGGTGACCTGGCGGGCGGTATCGACATTGCTCCAGGTGTAGTTGACGCCGGAACGCAGGGCCAATGCGCCCCATTCGCCGGTGCCGTAGAGGCCGACATGGTAGTTGTTGCTGCCGCCGTCGCTGGTTTCGGTATCGAAAGTCGAATGGCTGTAGCCGCCCATCACGCCAATGCGCCAGGCGTCAGTGACCAGTCCGTCGAGACCGATCAGGACGCCGCCATTGCCGATTCTGGTGTCCAGGTCGCCATCGATACCGTCAACGCGGCCCCAGGAGCCGAAGCCGGTTGTCCAGCCGGAGAAGCGTTGTGCATCGAAGCTTTCCGCTTTTTCTTCGAAGGAGGCAAAACGCGCGTCTTTTGCAGTCTTGCCCGTCATGTCCTCGGCATAGCCCAGTGGCTGGACGGGAGTGGGTGTCGACACACCAGAGGTCATGCCACGCAGATGGCTGTTCAACGTGTTGTTGATGCCACGCCCGGTCTGCTGGACCGAAGCCTGTGCCGTCGCATAGGTGTCACCGGAGAGCTGCTGGTAGGCGGTGCGTGCTTCATCGGCGCTGAGAGCCAGCATGGCATTGTAGAGCGAAAGCGACGGGCCGGACTGCGAGAGGCTGTTGAGCGCGCGCGCGACGGAAAGCTGATCGGGTGTTGTTGCCACGGAGGTAAAGTCGCTGGCGATGTCGACTGTCAGATAGGCATGATTCGCATCATAGCTCGCCGTCGTCGTCAGAAACGCCGACTGTGTGGTCACATCGTCAAACGTGCCGGTCAGGGGGCCGGATGCGCTGAGAATGCTGTAGGTCTGTCCGTCGGTATAGCTGGTGCGGGAATCCAGGGCGCTGACGCTGACAGTACCGCCGTTGATCGTGATGCTGCCTGTCGCGTTAGTCAGATCGCCCGCCCCGGCAGCCAGATCGACCGCATAGGTCGAGCCGGTCTCAAAGGTCAGGTCACCGTTCACGCTGAGGGTGGCGGTCGTGCCAGCCCCACCGGGCGAAAGCGTGCCGCCGCTCTCGACGGTTGTTGTGCCGATGCTTCCCGTCCCGCTCAGCGTGCCGGTCCCGGATACGGCAATGGTCCCGCCGAGGCTGCCCGTGACATCCAGCGTGCCGCCGGTGACATCTGTAGTCCCGTGGAACGCGGAGCTGTCCCCCGAAAGCCCTGTGAACCCCGCCAGTTGCTTGATCGAACTGTTGCCATTCGTGGTCTTGAGGGCAGCTGTGAAGTCGTAATCTGTGTTGGTGTGGTTGAACACCAGCGTCCCTGTGCCAGAGCCGAAGGCGATCGATGGCGCAACAAGCGTGCCCGCGGCCACCGCCGTTTCTCCCTCTGCAGCACCGATGTTCAGCGTGCCGGTCGCGTTATTGCCAGACGCCAGGATGAATCCTTCCATGCCGTCATAAACCGGATCGGTCATGACCGTAGTGGTTGCTCCATCGGCGATCGTCAGGGTGCCGTTACCCATCAGGCCAACATAGGCCGGCCCACGGATCGTCCATGAGGAACTCTCTCCTGTCACCAGCATGGTGCCGACACTGCCGCCAAAGAGTCCGATATAGCCAAACCGGCTGCTGAGGTCACCGCCATCGGCGACTGTCACGGTGCCATTGCCGTAATATCCAACGTGGAGATCCTCGCTATTGCTCAATGACGAGCCTTCACCCGTGATCAGGGCGCTACCGGCACCGCCAATCTCGTGTCCCACATAGGTCGCGACCGCGCTGACGGTCCCGCCATCGGCTATGGTCAGCATGCCATTGCCGGAATAGCCGATGATTAGGCCATCGCCGCTGGCCCATGACGAGCCACTACCCGTGACAGTCGCGGTGCCGATACTGCCACTGGCGGAGCCGATATGCGCAAACCCGCTGCTAGCGAAGCCGCCATTCTCGATGTTCAAGGTCCCGGTCCCCTCGTCGCCGATAACAAGGAAGGGGTATGTGGTCCAAGACGAGCCGGTGCCCGTCACGGTCACGGTGCCGATGCTGGTGCTGGAAGAGCCGATATAGGCATTACCATTGCTGGCCGTGCCGCCATTCTCGATTGTCAGCGTGCCCGTACCATTGACACCGACTTCCAGTTCGTCTGATGCGGCCCAGGGTTGAGGATTCGTCGCGTCGACCGTCACGGCGGTGTCGATATCGGCTGCGTCCAGCGCCAGCGCATAATGGCCTGTCGCGGACGTGACGAAAGTCGTTGCAAGAAGAAGATTTCGCAAATGCTTCAAGGAGGTGCAGTGAGCCATGTCGCCCTGTAAAATATTCCGGCAAGCCGAAGAAACTTCGGTCTGTGCGCGCGATCTCAATGGAATGAATCAAACGATCCGGTTTGTTGAGCAACCTAGTACCGTCGTGGAAAAGTCGAATCTGCCATCTTTGGGCGTGTCGCTGCGTTTCCGCAGAAATGGCGGGTCGGCGAATTAAGCTCGGAAACCCCGCTAGAAAAAGCGGCGCGAAGGCTGCTCAGCTCGCTCACACGCAAGCATGGCCGCGGCCCGGCAATGCCGAGCGGGTCCCGTCAGGGCGTAGTGTGGCCCGTTGTCCGACCTGTATCTGGTGTCACGCAGGAGTAAAGGGTTGCATCGCTTCCAGCGGTTTCGCCAAGCGTCATGCAGCCGCCGTCATGGCAAAGCGTCCAGCCGCTCGGTGTCATGCCCGATGCCGCAAGCCTGATCGCGGGCAGGGGCGGCACCCTTGGTGTCCAGCGCCACCAGCCGCCTTCAAAGACGGCGCCTTCGCCGGGCTCCATGCCGGAGCCGGAGCCCTTGACCCGGGCGATCTTGAGTTCGAGACCAGCCGGCGTCACCGCCCAGTCCTCGCGCCATTCGATCTTCTCCACCGAATGCACCCAGGACAGGGAAAAGGCCGTGATGGGAACCATCACGACCTTTGCTGCGAGTGTAATGCAGAGGCTCATTGACCGGGAACAGCTGTGCTTGCCGTCCGGGTTTTCCACCAATGGAAGCCAATCAGCGCGAAGCCGAGGGCAAATCCGACTTCGTCGGTCCACGGCAGGGCGACCACAACCGCGACACCAGCGACGAAGGCGATGAGCCGTTCAATGATGGAGAGGCGACCGAACAGGAAGCCGACCACGGCCATGCCCCAGAGCGCGATGCCGAAGCAGGCCTTGAACACGACGTAGATGACCTCGACCGGATACCCCCAGGCAGCCGCCATCGGACCGGCATCCTGCAGCATAAGCGCCGGCGTATAGACGGCCATGAAGGGCACGACGAAGCCGGCGGTCGCAAGCTTGGTCGCCTGCAGCGAGATCTTGAGGCCAGAGGTCTTGGCCATCGGTGCTGCCGCAAAGGCGGCCAGCGCGACCGGCGGCGTCAGGTCCGCCATAATGCCGAAGTAGAAGACGAACATGTGGCTGACCAGCAGCGGCACGCCGAGTTCCAGAAGGGCCGGACCGGCCAGCGACGAGGTGATGATGTAGTTCGGGATTGTCGGAATGCCCATGCCGAGCACCAGGCAGGTGATCATGGTGAGGATCAGCGACAGGAAGAGGTTGTCACGACCGATATCGATCACAGCACCGATGAAGGTGGAGGCAATGCCGGTGAGCGTCAGCGTGCCGATGACGATGCCGACGATGGCGCAGGCAATGCCGACAGGAAGCGCGTTCTTGGCCCCTTCCGCCAGCGAATCCCGGCAGATGGCAATCGTCTCGCGCCCGCCCTTGAACAGCGCGCAGGCGATGACAAGCGCGATGATCACGATGGCCAGCACATTGACGCCGAATTTCAGGAAGGCGGCCGAGGCAAGACCGAGCACCAGCCAGAACACGATGCGGAAGGCAAGCGGGCCGATAAGGGCAGCAAGCGGTGTGCCGAGGATCAAGACGACAACGAGTGCGAGGCCCATCGTGCCGGCGAAGATCGGTGTAAAGCCGGCGAACAGGAGGTAGACGAGGGCGCCCAGCGGCAGGACGAGCGGCCAGTGTTCCTTGACGGCGGCCCAGGGGTTCGGCAGTTCGGCCTTGGAAAGACCCTTCAAACCGGCCTTGCCGGCTTCGAGATAGACCATCCAGAAGCAGACGGCGAAGTAGAGGAAGGCAGGAATCAGCGCGGCCTTCACCACTTCAGCGTAGGGCACGTTCAGCGTTTCGGCCATGATGAAGGCGACGGCACCCATGACCGGCGGCATGATCTGCCCGCCCATGGAAGAGGTCGCCTCGACACCGCCGGCAAAAGCGGAGCGGAAGCCGAAGCGTTTCATCAGCGGAATGGTGAACTGTCCGCTTGCAACGACATTGGCAACGCCCGAGCCGGAGATCGTGCCCATGAGGGCCGAGGAAAGAATGCAGACCTGGGCCGGGCCACCCTTCCAGGTGCCGACAAGGCCAAGGGCGAAATCGTTGAACAGGTTCAACATGCCGGCCCGCTCTAGGAAGGCGGCAAAGACGACGAAGATGAAGATATAGGCAGCCGAGACATAGATCGGCGTGCCGTAGATGCCTTCGGTGCCGAAGGCGAAGTGCTCGACGATCAGCTCGAAATCATAACCGCGATGCGACAGCGGCGACGGCAGATACTGTCCGAAGAAGCAGTAGGCGAGAAAGATGCCGGCGATGATGGTGAGCGGCAGGCCCATCAGCCGCCGCGCGGCTTCAAACACCAGGACGACCATGACGCAGCCGACTGCGAGATCGACATGGGTAAGAAAGCCCGAGCGGAACAGCAGGTCCTCGTAGAACACCCAGTTGTAAATGCCGGTGAGGAAGCCGAGGATGCCGAGCGACCAGAACCAGACCTTGCCGGCCATGCTTGTGGCGATGAGATTGGCAAACAGGGAGAAACCGAGAAGCAGCAGGAAGCCCACATGCATGGCGCGCACGACCTGGCTCGGCAGTGTGCCATAGGCGGCAGACCAGAGTTGGAAGAGCGCGAATGCCAGCGCGATGCCGAACGCAATTTGCCCTGCCAGACCGGTACCGAAGCCGGACGGAAGCCCTTCGATCGCTTCTTCGGCCGATTGGGGAGCGCTCTGGCTCGATGAAGTGAGGGTCTCGCTCATGGGATCTCCTGGGGCAGGATGTGCCGCTGTCTCGCTCACCTCGAACATCACGAGAGATCGAGGTTACGCCTGCCAGATTCACGACAAATAATCTAAAGAATGCGGGTGTCTTAAAAAGGATCTTCCCCCCGCATGCGGGGAGAAGATTGCGAGCATCTGGTATGGATGATCGCGGATCGGTCTTATTTCAGAATGCCGATTTCCTTGTAGTAGCGCTCGGCGCCCGGATGCAGTGGTACGGGCATGCCTTCTATGGCCTTTTTGACGTCGATGTCCTTGGCAGCCGAATGGGCAGCGGTGAGCGCCGGCACATTCTCGAACAGCAGCTTTGTCATCTGGTAGGCGGTTTCCTCTGACACGCCTTCATGGGTGATGAGGAAGTTGCCGACGGTCACCGTCGGAACGTCTGCTGTCTGGCCATCATAGGTGCCGGCCGGGATCGTCGCGGCAGCATAGGGCGATCCGAGCTTTGTCGCGACTTCGGCTGGAACGGCGACGACCGTGATCGGCTGCGAGGTCGACAGGTCCTTCAGCGAGGCATTGCCGAGGCCCGAAGACTGCAGTGTTGCGTCCAGCTGGCGGTTCTTGATCAGTTCGACCGATTCCGCGAAGGGCAGATATTCCAGCTTGCCGAGATCTTCGTAAGCCATGTCGGTCGCGCCGAGGATGGCGCGTGCATTCAGTTCTGTGCCGGACTTTGCCGCACCAACCGACAGGCTCTTGCCCTTCAGGTCGGCAACGGTCTTAACGCCCGATTCCTGGGTGGCGATGATCTGGATGTAATTCGGATAGATGGCGGCAATGCCGCGCAGCTTGTCGAGCGGACCGCGGAAGCCGGCTTCCGCATTGCCTTCAGCCGCCATCTTGACGCTGTCGCCGAGCGAAAAGCCGAGTTCACCCTTGCCCTGCTGCAGAAGGTTGAGGTTTTCGACAGAAGCCTTGGTCGCCTGAACCTGCGTGCGCACGCCCGGGATCTTGTCGCTGTAGATTTTCGAAAGCGCGACGCCGAGAGGATAGTAAACCCCCGAAGTGCCGCCGGTCAGAATGTTGATGAATTCTTCCGAGCGGGCTGCGGTCGAAGTAAAGGCGCTGGATGCAAGCAGTGCACCGATGAAAAGAATGTTTTTAGTACGAGACAAAGTCATTTTGTCCTCCCTTGCGTGGTTGGCACGCGGATAATGCGAGGGAGGGTTATGAGCGTCAACCTTGCGAACACGCTGGCGTGATCGCGCTGTGACTTATGACCGGTCGAGCGGTTCCGTTCCGACAGGTGTTCCTGCACGGTCGAGGCGGATCTTCTCAATGCGGTTTTCGGCGGCGTTGAGCAGGGTTTCGCAATGCTTTTTCAGAAGCTCGCCACGCTCATATATGGCGATGGATTCGTCCAGTGCCACGTCGCCACGTTCGAGCCGCGCAACGATGCTTTCGAGCTCGGCCACGGCCTTCTCGAACGAATAAGCGCTGAGGTCGGTGGTAACGGCGGCGTCGGACATACTCAACCCTTCATCAGTCTCGCAATATGCAGCCCGGCCGATTCGGCGAGCCCTTCAAGATCATAACCGCCTTCGAGCAGGCTGACGACCCGGTTGTGGGCAAAACGATCGGCGAGCTCCATCAACCGCCCTGTCGCCCAGTCGAAATCTTCGCCAACAAGGTTGATCTGCGCCAGCGGATCGCGGTGATGCGCGTCGAAACCGGCCGAGATCAGGATGAGATCCGGCGAAAAATCGACAAGGGCCGGCAAGACCCGGCTCTTGAAGGCCTCGCGGAAATGGTCCGAGCCGACATTGGGGGAGAGTGGCGCATTGACCACATTGCGATGCGCGCCGGTCTCATCCTTGGCGCCGCTGCCGGGATAGAGCGGCATCTGGTGGGTGGAGCAGAAGAGAACGGAGGGATCATCCCAGAAGATGTCCTGCGTGCCATTGCCGTGATGCACATCCCAGTCGACGATCGCGACCCGCTCCACGCCATGAACCTTCTGAGCATGCCGGGCGGCAATCGCGATCGTGTTGAAAAGGCAAAAGCCCATCGCCTTTGACTTTTCCGCATGGTGGCCAGGCGGGCGCCCCGCGACGAAAGCATTGTCGGCCTTGCCGGTCATCACGTCGTCGACTGCCGCAAGCGCGCCGCCAATCGCCGTCAAGGCGATCTGCAGGCTCTTCTGCGAGGCATAGGTGTCGGCCTCGATCTGGACGATCCGGTCATCCTCTTCCGGGATCTGCCGCATCACGGCGAAGAGATGCTCCTCTGGATGCGCAAGCGTCACCGCATCCTCATTGGCCTGCTTTGCCTCAATGCGCTCCAGTGCTGCAAAATTGGGGTGCTCCAGTGCAATGTTAAGCGAGCGCAGCCGGTCGGCACGCTCGGGATGGCCGGGCGGCGTGTTGTGCTCGAGGAAAATCGGGTTCTCGTAAAGGCGTGTGGTCATCGATTGAAATTCCTTGTGTCCGGCAGAACATAATGCGGCACGTCCGGGTCTTCCACCGTATGGGGGAATGGCCGCTACCGTATCCGGGAAATTCGCGCACGGGCAGGTCATTCGACACAGTCTGCGCCTTTTCAGGCGACTGCTTGTGATCGCAACCCCAAATCCGCTAGATGAAGGCAGAACTTTGCAAAACCGGGACCACCGATACCATGGATGAGATCGACCGCGTCGAGACGAGTGAGCTGATCGTGCCATATCGTGACATTGCCACGACTGGCGAGATGCAGACGGCGGCCTATGTCACCCACGCGGAAGCTGCCCTACAGCACTTCTTCCGCTACCGCCCGCCGCTGGAAGACGAGCCGGTCTATGCCGTCTCGAAGCTGGAATTGCGGCTGAACACGCCGCTACGCGAGGGAGACGTCGTGCAGCTCAGGGTGCGTGTCGACAAGATCGGTGGCAAGTCGATCGGCTTTGAGGTCGAGATGGACAAGGACGGCGAGACCGCTGCCTCGCTTGAAATCACCTGGACCACCCGCAGCCGTGAAACGGGAGAGCCGGTCGCGCTGCCCGAAGACATTCGCGACTGGCTCTATCGGTATCTGCCCTGAAGGAAGCCTTTACGGCTGGTCTCGGCAGGGCAAGTCATCAGGCCACGCGCGACTGCGGGCTTCGCTGCGCCGTGCCGGCATTGGCTGCGGCGGAACCGGGCTCGCGGGGTGCCTTGCGTCGATTGAGCTTGAACATGTCGACCAGCGTTTTCATCTTCCCGGCCCCGGCTGCCATCACGTCCCCTGCAACGCCAATACTGGATACCAGGCTGGCGTTCTGCTGGGTCGCCTGATCGAGCTGGTTGATGGCGGTGTTGATTTCGCCAAGGCTGGACGCCTGCTCGTTCGCCCCGATTGAGATGGCATCGACATTGCCGTCGATTTCGTTGACGAATTTCTCGATCCGCGACAGCGTCACGCCCGTTTCATTCACCAGGCGCACCCCTTCGGCAACCTGCGTTGTCGAATTGAGGATAAGCGCTGAGATTTGGCGGGCGGCCGCGGCGGATCGCTGCGCGAGCTCGCGGACCTCCTGCGCCACCACGGCAAACCCTTTGCCAGCCTCGCCGGCGCGCGCCGCTTCAACGCCCGCATTGAGCGCCAGAAGATTGGTCTGGAAGGCAATCTGGTCGATCACATCAATGATGCTGCCAATTTCGTTCGACGCTGTTTCGATCCGCGAGATCGCGTCCACCGTGGAGCGCACCACCTCGACCGAGTCATTGGTGGCCGAGCGTGCCTGCTTGACGATTTCGCGCGTCTCGCGAGTTCTGACCGAGGCTTCCTTGACCGTGGCGGTGATCTGCTCAAGGGCCGCCGATGCCTGTTCAAGGGCTGCCGCCTGCTGTTCCGTCCGGCGTCCCAGCACCTCCGCATCGCTCTTCAGGTCGGCACTGGTCTCGGCCAGGCCGCCAGTTTCACCCAGCACGCTTTCGAGTGTCCGCTGAAACTCGGTGATGGCCTTGTTGAAGTCCGTTCGCAGTCGCTCCAATTCCGGAATAAAGGGTTCGTCGAGCGTGATGCGGATATTGCATTCCGACAGTCGCTGCAGACCGGCGGCAATCGCCTCGACGGCTTTGACGCGGCCCGTCACGTCGGTGGCGAACTTGACCACCTTGATGACACGCCCTTCCTCGTCGAAAACAGGGCTGTAGGATGCCTGGACGACGATCCTGTCTCCGGACTTCGTAAAGCGGGTAAATTCACTCGTTTGGAAGGTGCCCGATCGTAAATCCTGCCAGAACTGTCGATACTCCGCTGAATTGATATACGCCTTGTCGCAGAACATCTGATGATGTTTGCCGACGATCTCCTCCAGCGTGTAGCCCATGGCGTTCAGGAAATTGTCATTCGCGGTGAGGATCGTGCCATCGGGCGTGAACTCGATGGAGGCCTGCACACGCGACACGGCAGTGAGCTTGCCGCGTGAATCGAGCTCGGTGAGTTTGCGATCGGTGATATCGGTCGCGAATTTGACGATCTTGTGGACCTTGCCGTTTCTCAGGACCGGATTGTAGGATGCCTCGATCCAGATGACCTTGCCGCCCTTGCCGAACCGCTTGTACTGGGCGCTGAAGAACTCACCCCGCGCAAGCCTAGCCCAGAATTCCCTGTAGTCAGTGGACTTCGCGTAATCAGGTGCCACAAACAGGCTGTGGTGCTTTCCCACGATTTCTTCCAGCGAATACCCAAGGGTTTTGCAGAAATTTTCGTTCACCGTGAGGATTTTGCCGGTCGGGTCGAATTCGATCACCGCCTGCGATCTCTCCAGCGCCGAGAGGACTGCACGCGAATCACTGCCAAACAGGGAAAGGATGGACATGGTTGAACCTCTGAGGTGACGTATCCCCAAAAGTGTAAGAGCACATCCTATATAATGTGTTACTAAGGTAAGAAGGTTCCAACCAGAGCGGGTGGTGGAATGGCTGCGACCCTATGGTGTCGCAGCCATTATCTGATCAGTGCGCGCGAACGGGCAGCAGCGGATAGCCGACGATCACGGCACGTGCGGCAAGCGTCGCAATGGCGGCCTTGACCAGATCGCCCGGGATGAAGGCGAGCGAGCCGAGAAGCACCTTGTCAAATGGCGTGCCGGCGACGACGGAGAGCCAGGGCATGCCGCAGGCGTAGACAACGCCGATGCCGCCGATCACGCTGGCCGCGAAGAAGCCGGCCATTTGGCGCGCAGCACTCTGGCTCTCGCTGACGAGCTTTTCGGCAACCAGGCCGGTGACGAAGGTGCCGATGATCCAGCCAAAGATATAGCCGCCGGTTGGCCCCATCAGCACGTTGAGGCCACCACGGCCGCCCGACAGCACCGGCAGGCCGACGGCCACCAGAACCACGAGCAGGGCATAGGCCAGCGCGCCGCGCTTGGCGCCAATGATGCAGCCAGCGAGCATCACGCCCATCGACTGTGCCGTGATCGGCACGGGGATCAGCGGGATCGGCACGGCCGGAATGAAGCCGAGCACGATGATGATCGCCGTAAACAGAGCGGCGAGGACGAGATCTTTGGTCGTCATGATTTTCCTCCGGATAGACTGGGAACGGTTAGTGCCGCCGAATGCCCCGCGCGTCAATCGCTTCGGCGATCCTGTCCGCGTCCTTCAGCGTGGCGATCAACAGGGCGCCAAGCATGCGATGCATCTTGACGGGGAGGCCGCGCGCCGCATGCGCCTCCTTCAGGGCCTCATGCCGTGCGGCAATCTCCGGTACGAAACGCAGAACGAGTCCGAAGGCAAGCCCGATATCGGCAGCCTTGATGAGGCCGAGCCTTTCAAGCGGGCGGGCAAGGTCGGTGATCGCCGCGATGAAGTCGCCGATTGCCGTCGATGCCGTCACCGCTGCCGCGAGGAACAGGATGGCGAGAAGCCGCAGCGTCAGAACCAGCGTCTCGACGGGCGTCAGCAGGACCAGGTTGACGAGGCTGAGAAAGGCGATGGTGAACAATACCGGGCGGATGCGCTGAAAGGCTTGGGCAGGCCGGATGCCGGTCGAGAGGTAAAGGCCGCCGGTCAAGGCCGTGGCAAGGACAAGCGCGAATGGGTTTGAGACGAGATAGAGCGCAAGGCCGAAACCCATCAGAACCGCGAGCTTGGGCTTGACCGGGATACGGTGCAGAAGGCTCGTCCCTTCGATGTGAAGGCTCGTCAGCATCCGGCAATCTCCCGGTAGCGCGCGATGGCCTCGATCCCCGGTGCATCGCAGGCAAGCGCGCCCTGATCAAACACCAGCACGCGGGGGAAATCGGCAACCAGATCGAGATCGTGGCTGATAACGACAGCCTGTTCGGGAAGCCCCTCGATGGCCGCCTTGACCAGCGCCCGGTTTCTCAGGTCAAGCTGGTTGGTCGGCTCGTCGAACAGGATCAGGTCCGGCTGGTTGATGACGACGGCGGCAAGGGCTGCAAGCTGCAACTCTCCACCCGAAAGCTCATGCGGCCGGCGACCGGCGAGATGGCCGATGCCGAAGCGGTTAAGGGCTGCAGTGACGGCCGTCTCCAGCGCCGCCCCCGTCAGCCCCCGCGTTTTTGGGCCAAGCCCAACATCGTCGCGAATGATCGGCAGGATGATCTGGTTACCGGGGTTCTGGAAAATGAAGCCCGTCTTTCCGCGAACCGCCTTTTCGTCCGTGACGGTATCGAAACCGTCAAGCGTCACCCGGCCCGCGCTGGGTTTGACGAGCCCGGCCAGAAGGCGTGCAAAACTGGTCTTGCCCGAGCCATTGAGCCCGATCACCCCGATCCGTGGCTCATTGAGCGACAGCGTCAGCTGCTGAAGCGCGACATGCGCGCCATAGCGGAGTTCGGTCTGGTCGAAGGTGATCTGCAAGGGCGGCCCCGTCCGGTGTCGAGGCTTCTATAGACCGGGGAGGCCGCAAGGGGGAAGCGCAGGGTTGACGATTTGCCGAATCCGCTTGACTTGGGGCTGGCGCAAGCCGGGGCTTTTCCAGCCCCGGCCGTGGATGTGCTCTTTTTGTTATCTGGACTTTTTGTAGAGCTTCTCTGCGATCTCGAACATTTCTTCCGGCGAGTAGTCCGGCGTGAAGGCTGAGGGGACGCCGACAAACTGGTGGATCTTGCCACCTTCCGGCATGCCGTCCACCACTTCGAGTTCGCCTGGCGGATCATTCGGCAAGGCGACTTCGCCATTGCCCCAGATCCCGGACATCTCCTTGTAATCGTTCGGGCTGAACGTATAGAGCCGGCGATGCGAGCCTTCGTCGAGATATTTCTGGCACTCGGGGATCTTGTCGAGCGGGATGTTCGGCGTGGGCAGGAACTTCTTCACGTCGACGCCGGTGATCTTCTCGAGAGCCAGCGCATAGGCATGGGCATGGACCGAGCCGCGCACGAGCAGATAGCCGCAGACTTCCCGTCCGGTGGGATCAGACAGGGTTTCATAGACCCTGAGCTTATGCAGGCGGGCACCGCATTCCAGGTGGAAGTTGTGCAAGAGGTCGACCACGACATTGCCCGTCGTGGTGATGAAGTCGTTGTTCCACGAGACGCCATTGCTGTTGACCGGCATCGCGCCGCCGCCGCCAGAGAGGAAGGCGGCAGCCAGCCGGATATCCTTCATGCCCTCATAGGGCGCATCGGAAATATCCCCGCCATCCCCTTCGTCGCCATCAGGAACATCCGGGCCGTTGTTCAGCATCACGACGCCGTTGCTGACGAGCTCGACATGACCGAGCTCCTCGGCGGTAATGCTGGCGACCAAGGAATAGAAGGGTCTGAGTTTTTCCTTGCTGCGAAAGTTGAAGCTCTGAAACATATAGTTCCCGAGTGTGGACATTTCGCCGTATTTCCCACCGAGCAGTTCCTGCAGGGCAGCGGCGGCGTTTGGATCTGCACGCTTGGGTGCTGGCAGGTTTGCCTGCAGCTTGTCGACTCTCATGAACATGGTGATGTCCTTTGGTTGGAGGCATGGACACAACCTTCGGATACAGGGCTTGTTCCTCTGAAAACTCACGAGTGTTCGCGTCAAAGGCGAAATTCTTGGTGCAATCACGGTTGTAAGACCGTCAGAGTGATTGAACGAATGCAGAACATTCGCTAGCCTCCTTCCTCATGGCGATTCATCTTCCGAATGTACTGGCGCGCAAAATCTTCCTTGAACGGCAGGGCCTGTCGCGCTCGCCGACAAAGGCACTGGGCCGTGATGGCTTGTACGCGCTGATCCATGATCTCGGCTTCGTGCAGATCGACAGCATCCAGTGGGTCGAGCGGGCGCATCACCAGATCCTGTTCTCGCGCAACCAGACCTACCGTCCCAAGGACCTCGCTCATCTCCTGGAAAAGGACCGATCGCTTTTCGAACACTGGACGCATGATGCCTCGGTCATCCCCTCGGCCTTCTTTCCCTATTGGAAACATCGCTTCATTCGCCGGGAGGCGAAGATCATGGAGAACTGGGCGAAGTGGCAAGGGGAGGGGTTTGATCGGGCTTTCGAGGAAACCTATGCCCGCATCCGCGATCATGGGCCCGTCATGGCCCGCGACGTCAAGGATGAGGACCACAAGTCCGGCGGCTGGTGGAACTGGCATCCGTCGAAGACCGCGCTCGAATATCTCTGGCATACGGGCAAGCTATCGATTGCCCGGCGCGACGGGTTCCAGAAAGTGTATGACCTGTCGGAGCGGATCATCCCGGCCGAACATCACGCAGGCGAGGTCGACCATGACAGTTTTGTCGACTGGGCCTGCCGGTCGGCACTGACCCGCCTCGGCTTCGCGACATCAGGCGAGATTGCCGCCTTCTTCGACCTGATCACCCCGGACGAGGCGAAGCTCTGGGTCGCCGCCCATCGCGACGAGCTGGAGGAGGTGACGCTCGGCACCGTAGACGGCAAGTCCCGCATCTCCTTCGCCTTTGTCGATCAGCTCGGCAGCCTCATCGAGGCGCCCGAACCACCAGCCCGCATCCGCGTGCTCTCGCCCTTCGATCCGCTGATCCGTGACCGCAACCGCAGCGAACGCCTGTTCGGCTTCTTCTATCGCATCGAGATCTACGTGCCGGAGCCAAAGCGGCAATACGGCTATTACGTCTTCCCGCTTCTGGAGGGGGATCGCCTGATCGGCCGCATCGACATGAAGGCGGAGCGCAAGGCCGGCGTGCTGGCCGTGCGCCGTCTCTGGCTCGAACCGGGCGTCAAACCAACGGCCGGCCGGCTTGATCGGCTCGATGCCGAATTGCAGCGCATGGCCCGCTTCGTCGGCATGGACAGCGTGCAGCACCTTGATGGCTGGCTCGGCTGAGCAACGGAAAAATCAATCAGAAAGACTTAAGGCATGACCGACAACAGCGCCTACCACATCGAAACCCGCATGCCTTCCATCGACGACTACATGCGCCTGCGCCTCGAGTCTGGCCTCACACCCTTTTCGCGGGAGGCGGCGGAAAAGGGTCTGCCCAATTCGATCTTTGGTGTCTCGCTGATGCTGGGTGACGAGACCATCGGCATGGGCCGGATCATTGGCGATGGCGGCTGCTTTTTTCAGGTGACCGATATCGCCATCCTGCCGGCCCATCAGGGCAAAGGGCTCGCCAAGTGGATCATGACGGCCCTGTCGGACTTCATCGCTACCCTGCCCAAGACCGCCTATGTCAGCCTGATCGCCGACGTGCCGGCCAACCGGCTCTATGCGCAGTTCGGTTTCGCGGAAACCGCGCCCCGTTCCATCGGCATGGCGCGGAAGGTCCGCTGAGGTCTATGGGTTTCATCGGCCCCGTCTTGAAAATTCCATCATATGACGTATATTCTAGTCGTCATTTGAAGGAGACTCGAATGTTGAACCCATCTGTGATGCAAGACGATCGCCCCGCCCGTCTTCAGGGCTTCAGTGCAGAAACCGACCGCACGCGTCTGTCGAGAACGGCGCTCAAGGCCTATCGGCGACTGGCCGAGCAGTGGGGCCTGACAGGCCAGCAGGCAGCAGCCTTGCTCGGTGTCTCGATGAGCACCTGGGAAAGGCTGAAGCCTGAGACGGTTGAAAAGACACTGACCCAGGACCAGATGACCCGCATCTCGGCACTCACCGGCATCTACAAGGCGCTGCATCTGCTCTTTGCCGATCAGATGGCTGATCGCTGGCTGCAGCTGGAAAACACCGGTCCGCTCTTTGATCGGCTGACGCCGGTGGCCGCCATGATCGAGGGCGGCATTCCGCATATGCTGGAAGTGCGCCGCTATCTCGACGCGGTGCGGGGAGGTCTCTGAGTGCAGGTCGCCGGCATTCCGGTTGCCACGCTCGCCTTTCCGAAAACCGTCCGGCTCGTCTCGACGGCGCGGCTGCGTGAGGCGGTTCTGGCAAGCCTTGTCGACACATCCGATGAACTGGCGGAACTGGCCGAGATCGAAGCGGCAACGTCGAGCCGTCTGCAGGCGCAGGCCACCGGCATTTCCGGGCTCGCCGCCAACGAACTCGTCTACGACGTGCCGCATGCGCATTTCATCAATGCCTGCTTCGCCTACGCAAAGCCGCGTGAGCCGAACCGGTTCAACGGCGCCAATCGCGGTGCCTGGTATTCGGCACTGGTGGTCGAAACCTGCCTTGCGGAAATCAGCTTCCACATGACCAATTTTCTGAGCCATACCGGGGTATTCGAGGCGGTGGTCGAATATGCGGAAATGTTCTCAAGCGTCTCCGGTGATTTCGTCGATCTGCGCGCCGTGCCAGACCATCCGGCGCTCGATCCCGACAAGGCGCGTGGCTATCCGCTCGGCAATGCGCTGGCTGACGACACACGAAGGGCAGGGGCGAACGGCATCATCTACCCCTCCGTTCGGCATTCGGGCGGCACCTGTCTCGCCGTGCTCCGCCCTGCCGCTGTCCAGTCGGTCCGTCAGGGAGACGTCTACCGCCTCGTCTGGTCAGGCAAGCCGACACCTGTGATCGAAGGGCCCGTCAACGCGCCTGTCGTTTAAGAAAAGCCGTCAAGGCTGACTGTTACGTCTTACTGGAACAGCCGGAGCAGGATTTCCGGTTGGGAATTCGCAATCGAAAGCGATTGTGTTGCCAGTTGCTGCTGGGTCTGTAGCGCCTTGAGCCGCGCGGCCGTCTCTTCCATGTCGGCATCGACAAGCCGGCCCACACCATCGTCGACGGCGCTCTTCATCGTGGCAACGAATTCCGTTTGCATATCGATGCGCACCGAAAGCGCGCCGAGGCTTGCAGCCGCGTCGGCCATGGCGCCCAGCATCATGTCGATCACGCTGACCATCTCGTCAATCTCCTCGCCGGTGGTCGCGTCGGTCAGGGCAATCTCCGGGTGGATGGCGTGGTTTTTGCCGTTCAGAAGTACCCATTCGGTCGCCGTGCCCAGATCGCGGGCGAACTCGACATTGGTGAGAATGCCATTGTGGAAGCTTTCATCGATCAGATGATTGGTGCCCCACTGATTGGTCATGCCGTAGGAGATGGTCTTGAGAGATACGCCGCTGTCGACACGGTTGAAGGACGACACGACAAGTCTGTCGGCGTCGTCGGACGCATCCATCCGATGCAGCCAATTCTGGCCGGAGAAGCTGGAGGATTCCACCACCGCATAGATCTGCTCTTTCAGCTGGTCCAGCTCGGTGTTCACTTTCAGCTTGTCGACGCTGGTTTCTCTGGACGCAACCAGTTTTGCCTTGATCTGGTCGACGATGTCGATGACCGAGCTCATGCCGGCATAAGCGGTGTCGACGGCGGCGGCGCCAAGGCCAAGCGCGTCTTCCACGGCACCGAGTGCCTGCTGGTCGGATCTCAGCGTCGTGCTGATCGACCAGTAGGCAGCATTGTCGGACGCATCCCGAACTCTGAGGCCGGAAGATGTCTCCGCCTCGGATTTCAATATTTCGGTCGAAACAAGTCGCAAATTAGATAAGGCCGCAAATGCACTGCGGTTTGTCAGTATACTCGTCATACAGGTATCGAACGCACTTCTATGGTTACATTCGATACCTTCGTATAAGATGGTTAAAGAAGGGTGTTTTACCCTGCTAAATTTAAGGGATTTTTGCCTTCAAACGATCTCTGTCTGCGAGATCTTGATGCCAAAGCCTTCGAGGCCGACATAGTGGCGCTCGCGCGAGGACATCAGCTTGATCGAGGTGACGCCGAGATCTTTCAGGATCTGCGCACCCAGTCCGATTTCCAGCCATTCGCTTTCGCGCGCCTGGGCTTCCTGATGGCCTTCCCGGTCGTGTTTGCCAGTGCGCGCCGTGGTCGATGCACCGACGCCCACCGAGCCTTCGCGCAGATAGACGATGATGCCGCGGCCTTTTTCTGCGATCTTCTTCATGATGCCTTCGATCTGCCGGTTGTTGCCGAAGACGTCAGCGCCGACATGTTCGAGATGCAAGCGCACCGGAATGTCCTCGCCATCACGGATATCGCCGAACACCACGGCCAGATGCTGCATCGGATCCCAGGGCAGGGAATAGCTGTGGCCCTTGGCGGTCCCGTAAGGCGTCTGGATGTCGAAGCTCGAATGCAGCTGGATCAGCGTTTCCTTGCGCTGGCGATAGGCGATGAGATCGGCGACCGACACCTGCTTCAACCCATGCTGCTCGGCAAAGGAGGCGACCTGCGGCCCACGCATCACGGTGCCGTCGTCATTGACCAGTTCGGAGATCACCCCGATCAGCGGCAGCGATGCCAGTCGGCAGAGATCGACGGCCGCTTCCGTATGGCCGGAGCGCATCAGCACGCCGCCTTCGCGGGCCACCAGCGGGAAGATGTGTCCGGGACGAACGAAATCGGCCGCGCCGACATTCGGATTGGCGAGGTTGCGCACCGTCAGCGTCCGGTCGTCGGCCGAGATGCCGGTCGTTGTGCCATGCTTGAAGTCGACCGAAACGGTGAAGGCGGTTGTATGGGCACTGTCATTGTCGGCAACCATGGCCGAGAGGTTCAGCCGCTTGGCCTCTTCCTTCGGCATCGGCGCGCAGACGATGCCCGATGTGTGGCGCACGATAAAGGCCATCTTTTCCGGCGTGCAATGCACGGCTGCGACGATCAGGTCACCTTCGTTCTCGCGGCCGTCATCGTCCATGACGACGACGATCTCGCCCGCTTCGAAGGCACGGATGGCGTCCACGACGCGCTTCTGGTCATAGCTCATGCGTCAGGCCTCACTTCAGGCGGCCGGTCTGGCCGCGATCCCTCAGAATATGGTCGAGAATGGTGCAGGCGAGCATCGCCTCACCGACAGGCACGGCACGAATTCCGACGCAGGGGTCGTGACGACCCTTGGTGCGCACATCCACTTCCTGCCCGTCGGAATCGATTGAGCGGCGTTCGGTCAGGATCGACGAGGTCGGCTTGATGGCAAAACGGGCGACCAGCGGCTCGCCGGTCGCAATTCCGCCCAGCACGCCGCCGGCATGGTTGGACAGGAAAACCGGCTTGCCATCCGGGCCGATCCGCATTTCGTCGGCATTTTCCTCACCGGTGATTTCGGCCGCCCCAAAGCCATTGCCGATCTCCACGCCCTTGACGGCGTTGATCGACATCAGGCCGGCCGCGATCTCCTGATCGAGCTTGCCATAGACCGGAGCCCCGATCCCGGCCGGCACACCCTCGGCCACGACTTCGATGACGGCGCCGACGGATGAGCCTGCCTTGCGGATCTCGTCGAGATAGCGTTCCCAGACCGGAACGATCTCGGCATCCGGCGCGAAGAACGGGTTCTGGTCGACCTGCGCCCAGTCCCAGTTGTCGCGGTTGATCTTGTGTTTGCCGATCTGCACCAGTGCGCCGCGAATGGTGACATCAGGCATGGCCAATCGCGCCAGCGCACCGGCGGCCACGCGTGCCGCCGTCTCGCGGGCAGACGAGCGTCCGCCGCCGCGATAGTCGCGAATGCCGTATTTCAGGTCATAGGTGAAGTCGGCATGGCCCGGACGGAAACGCTTGGCGATCTCGCCATAGTCCTTCGACCGCTGATCCGTGTTCTCGATGAAGAGCGAAACGGGCGTGCCCGTCGTGATCATCGAGCCGTCATCCTGCGGCATCACGCCGGACAGCACCTTGACGATATCGTCCTCGCGCCGCTGGGTAACGAAACGCGACTGGCCAGGTTTGCGCTTGTCCATGAAGGCCTGCAGGTCCTCCTGGACGAAGCGAATGCCGGGAGGGCAGCCATCGACGACCGCGCCAAGCGCCGGACCATGGCTTTCGCCCCAGGTGGTGACGCGGAAGAGATGACCGAAACTGTTATGCGACATGAAGACGAACCACTACATTCTGGCTGGCGACACTCTGATGGCCAGCGCGGGCCTTGGATGCCGACACTCTTAAAGCAAATCGGCGAAACCTGTGAAGCGGTTTTGCGCAATCCCGGGCGATTGCCGGGCGGGCCAGGCGGCCCGCAACCGGCAGGAGCAAGATCTCAGGACGCCTTTTTCTGCGGCAGCTTGTCGACAAAGCGGGTGAAATCTTCAAATGACAGGGGCTTGGCGAAGGCAAAGCCCTGCAGATAGTCGCAGCCGATCTGCCGCAGCATGGTTGCATGTTCCTGCGTCTCGACGCCTTCTGCCACCGTCTCGACGCCCAGCGAGCGCGCGATTTCGACAATCGAGCGCACGAGGCTGCGCTCCTGCGGCTGGCTGGTGATTGGCATGACAAGCTGGCGATCGATCTTCAGGCGCTTGGGCTTGAGCTTTAGCAGGCTGACGATCGAGGTGTGGCCGGTGCCGAAGTCGTCGATCTCGATATCGATGCCCAGCGCCTTGATGCGCTCGATGTTCTCGGCCGACACGCTGTCGCCGTCGTCCAGAAAGATCGATTCCACCAGTTCGAAACAGATCGTGCCAGGCGTCAGGTTCAGCTTCTGCAACTGATCGACCAGGGTCACGTCATGCAGGCGGCGCGACGAGACATTGACCGAGATCCGTGGGATCGGCACGCCGAGCGCTGTCCAGCGCATCTGGTCCTTCAATGCCGTCTGCAGCACGATCTCGTCGATCCGCGCCATGACGTTCAGGTCTTCGGCGATCCTGAGGAAGTGGTTGGTGGCAACGATCCCCCGGTCCGGATGGCGCCAGCGCACCAGCGCCTCGGCACCGCAGAGCTGCATCGAATTGGCGTGGAACTGCGGCTGGTAGTGGACGATGAACTCGTCGCGTTCGATGCCCGCCAGAATGTCGTCCGCCATCCGCTTGCGGGCGACGATATTGGCTTGCAGGTCTGGCGTGAAGAATTCGAAGCCGTTACGGCCCTTTTCCTTGGCCTGATAGAGCGCAATGTCGGCATTGATCAGAAGCTTGCGCGGATCGGGCACGAAGCCGATAGACTGCGCAATACCGATCGAGACGCCGCAACGGCAGTCAAAACCCTCAAAGTCGATAGGCTGACGCATTTCCTCGAGAATGCGGGAGGACAGTTTGGACAGTTCTTCCGTCGTCGTCGCCTGTCGCGAGAGAATGACGAACTCATCGCCGCCGATGCGCGCCACAAGGTCTCCGCGCGGCACGATCTTGGTCAGAATGCGCGAGGCATGCACCAGCATCGTATCGCCCGCGGCATGGCCAAGCGTATCGTTGATTTCCTTGAACCGGTCGAGATCGAGGTGGAGGATGGCGAATTTCTGCCGCTCCCCTGGGGCGGCGCGGCCGATTGCGTCGAGCTCCATGTCCAGCTTGCGGCGATTGGCAAGCGAGGTGAGCGGATCATGCAGCGAATTGTATTCGATCCGGTTCTTGGCAAGCTCGAGCTCGATATTGCGCGTGTCCGTCTCGGCCTTGGCGGCGCGCAGCTGTTCGGCAAGCAGCACGTCGGCGGTCACGTCGAAGGCGATGCCGATCAGCTTCTTCTTGCCGTCGCGGTCGATATGGGCCTGGCCGACGGAGCGGATGAAACGCGTCTCATTGTTCGGCAGCACGACGCGCTGTGTCGTGTTCAACGGTTGGCCGAGATTGGCGGCGCGCTTGGCCGAGAGCACGACAAGGCTGCGGTCGTCTGCATGCAGGCTGGCCAGCCATTGATGCTCGGTCACCGGCTTGTCGGAATAGGGCATGCCGTAAAGCTGATGCATGCGCTCGTCCCACACGGCGGTCTTGGTGACCGGATCGCCCTCCCACGTGCCGCAATTATAGGAGCCGAGCGCGATGTCGAGGCGTTGTGAAAGCTCGACCAGCTGGTGTTCGCGTGCCGAGAGTTCCTCAAGCGCCAGTTCCAGCTCTGCATTCTTGATATCGCTGGTTTCCTTGGCCCTGCTCAGCGACTGGTTGAGCAGGGCATCATTGGTGATGTCGCAGACAATGCCGGTCAGCTGTCCGTCCTGCGAACGTGCGCCGACCGAGCGCAGGTGGCGGACGACGCCATCTTGTTGCATCACCCGGTAGCTCAGATCCCATGTGTCCTGGGAGCGGGCCACGACGCAATCGAAGAACAGCTTTTCGGCCAGCGGTAGGTCGTCGACGTGAATGGCGTTGTACCAGTCCTCAAGGCGATCGTGGCAGCCGCTGCCATCGGCGTGTCTCTCGTGCAGCTCGGCCGTGCGCGCGTCCCAGACCATGTGGCGGGTCGCCTCGTCGATCTCCCAGATGCCGGTATTCGACGTCTCCAGAGCAATTTGCAGGCGCTTGGAGAGATCCGCCAGGCGAGCCTCGCGAATGGCAAGCCGGACAAGATTCTGGTTGCGCTCGCGCAACAGATAGATCGCGCCAAAGGCGGCGATCATCATCGTCACAATACCTGCGAGCAGCAGCAGCCGGGCTGGCAGGCTTCGGAGTTCAGCCGCCTCCCAGGTGTCGCTCGGAACGCCGTAAAGGTCGAGTGCAGCGCCGGCAAGCGTAACGCGAATGCTGACCGGCTCTTCGGACAGAACCTTTGAATCGCCATAGAGGATCTTGCCGTCCTGAGCGATCACCAAATCGAGGTATCGGAACAGCGAGCCTTCTTCCTGCTGGCCGACATCCGAAACCCCGGCCGCCTGCAGGAAACCGACCTTATCGATCTCCGCTCTCAGGGATTGCCAGCGTGTTGCCGTCTGCCAGGGCATTGGGGGGATTGGAATGTCGATGGAGATCGATGTCGGATCGCTGGTCACCCTGGGCGTGAAGGCCATGCGGCTGTCGTCGTCCAGCGGACCGAATGTAATGGAACGCAGATGCGGATTGCGCTTCAGAACGCTTTCTAGCGTGCGGTTGAGCTCCCGCGGCGCCAGCATCGCGTCGTCTGCAATGTCGTCGGCAATCGAGCTGACGATGTCTATGTCCTGCACCAGTTGGGTATCGAGCGCTCTTTCTGCCAGCTGCAGAGCGTGGCGTACGGCCTGCTCCACCCGCAGTCTCTCCTGCAGCGCCGTGTTGCGGTCGATCAGGAAGCCGGCAGTCAGGATCAGTGCGCCCAGCGAGGCGCCGGCGATCAGCCAGAACGTGCTGCCGCCCAATTTGTATTCGGATCGAACCCGATCCTTCATTCCGTCACGCAAAGTGCTGCCACCCCATTCCTGATGAGGTCAGTTAAAACGCGACGGGTTAATTTAGCATTTCGTGGGTACAGTCATGGTCTTGCATGGTTACGAGGTCCTGAAGCCCGGGCTCGGATGCAGGCTCGGAGGTGAACAAAAACTGTTCACTGAAAATCGCCGGGCACGGCTTGATCCGCGCCTTGGTTTCGGACCAGAATTCCACAGATCTGGACATGGTGTCGGGCAAATTTTGCCACATTTGGGGAGCGTATTGTGACGCAATTGAATTCTATGATTTATTCGAAGGTGGTTCGCATGCGCCTCATGATTTCGGTCCTGCTTGCCACGGCAAGCCTGCTGTCCCCGCTCAGCGCATTTGCCGGCAGTGGCGACGTCGAAGGCACGATCCGCTCTGTCAATGTCGAGGGCATGACCCTGCAGCTGGACGACGGCAAAAC
This sequence comes from Rhizobium sp. AAP43, assembly GCF_001296045.1. GTDB lineage: Bacteria > Pseudomonadota > Alphaproteobacteria > Rhizobiales > Rhizobiaceae > Allorhizobium. Next base: position 91,207 of record NZ_LJHS01000004.1, read on the forward strand.
TTATGACGTCCCGGCCGAATTCAATTTCGATGGTCTGGAATCCGGTCAGAAAGTCATCGTCTTCTACACGGAAGTCGATGGCAAGCGCGTCGTGGAAGATCTCGAGCTGATCCAGTAATCGGTCAGTTTTAGCGCCTGCTTTTGCAGATTGCGAGGCAGGTGGGCTTATGTCAGAGCCAGTCGATGCGACCCTCGTCGCGCTCGATCTTCAAAATACGATCCTGCGGGATATTGATGTCGCAGGCCTTATCCTTGCACATGCCCCCCACGAGGCGGAAGCAACAGCGGATCACGCCCCCATGGCTGACGCAGACCGTCGGCCGCTCCACCGAATTCATCCAGGCGCCGATCCTCCAGGAGAGGATCTCGTAGCTTTCGGCATCTTCGCCGGGCGGTATGAAATCCCATTTGTGCTGGGCGCGCTCCTCGACCCGCTCTGGCGTCTTAAGCGCCAGTTCGGGCAAGGTTGAGCCTTCCCAGTCGCCGAACGAGACCTCCTTCAGGCGGTCGTCGGTGCGGTAGTTCTGAGGCTCCAGCCCCATCGCACTGCGCAACCGCTCCATCGTGTCGCGCGTGCGTCCGAGAGGGGAGCTGACATAATCGAAATCCTCGGCTTGTGTGCCGAGGATCTGTGCGAGCTTCAGCCCGTTTCCATGGGCCTGACTGCGACCCTTGTCGTTCAGGCCAATATCCTTCTGGCCCTGCATGCGGCCTTCGGCGTTCCAGTCGGTCTGTCCATGGCGGATCATGTAGATGAGCATGGCGTCAGACCCCCGAACCTCAGTCTTTGGCAACCGAGATATCGGGTGCATCGACGGCCTTCATGCCGACCGTGTGATAACCACAGTCAACGTGATGCACTTCGCCGGAGACGCCCGAGGAGAGGTCGGAGAGCAGATACATGCCCGAATTGCCGACCTCGTCCGTGGTCACATTGCGCTTCAGCGGCGAATTCAATTCGTTCCACTTGAGGATATAGCGGAAGTCGCCGATGCCGGAGGCGGCAAGCGTCTTGATCGGGCCGGCCGAGATCGCGTTGACGCGGATGCCGCGGCCACCCATGTCGACGGCGAGATAGCGTACGGAGGCCTCAAGCGCCGCCTTTGCAACGCCCATGACATTGTAATGCGGCATCACCTTTTCCGCACCATAGTAGGTGAGCGTCAGCAGCGACCCGCCGTCATTCATGATCTTTTCGGCGCGCGCGGCAACAGCCGTGAACGAATAGACGGAAATGTCCATCGTCCGGGTAAAGTTCTGGTGGCTCGTCTCGATGTAGCGGCCGGTGAGCTCGTCCTTGTCGGAGAAAGCGATGGCATGCACGACGAAGTCGATCTTGCCCCAATGGGCTTCGAGATTGGAGAAGACCGCGTCGATGCTTTCGAGGCTGGTCACATCGCAGTCACCGGCCATGAAGGCGCCCAGTTCCTGCGCGAGCGGCTCGACACGCTTTTTCAGCGCGTCACCCTGCCAGGTGAAGGCGATCTCGGCACCCTGGTCGTGGCAGGCCTTGGCAATGCCCCATGCTATGGAGCGATTGTTTGCAACGCCCATGATGACGCCGCGCTTGCCTGCCATAAGGCCGGAAACTTGAGCCATGATGTGATCCCCTGATACTTTCGATGAAGTGCCTATGGCATAGGCCGTTCAAGCGTTCAAGATTGAAGAGGATCATCTCCTGTAAGGCCGCGTAACATTGCGTTTGCCGGTCGAAACGGGGTCACAATCGCCTCGTTCCTCCTAATTTACCAATGGCTTGCAAACCTTTCGGGCTTGCAGTCGCGCAGATATCTCGCCGAGAGGGAGGGCACTGGAGGACGGGGGAGGGGTGACGGTTCCGCCACCCGCTGCCCCACCACGCTCAGCCGGGCCTGTATTGGCGCATCGCGTTCAACCGACGTCGCCAGGCACCTGTCAGATGTAAAGGCCTTCGCGCATCAGCCGCATGAGATCGGTGACCTTCTCGTCCGGCTTTTCCCAGAGCATCACGCGCACTTCGACGACCAGCCCGCCACGCCCGCCTTCGCCGTTCGGCAGGCCAAGGTCTTCGATGCGGATGACCTGATCCGAATTCGACCAGGCCGGAACGGTGAGCGGAACCTTGCCTTCCGGTCCCTCGACCTCCGTTTCACACCCGAGGACCGCATTTTCCAGCGTGATCGGCAAGACGGTGCGAAGGTCGAAGCCGTCGACGACAAAGCGTTCGCTGCGGGCAACCCGCACCGTCACGGCAACATCGCCGCGATTCATGCCGGGCAGGCGAAGGCCCTGTTCGCGCAGGCGCACCACATGTCCATCGGTCACGCCTTTCAACGGCACGCGTACATCGCGTCCATCATTGAGGGTGAGCGGGACGGATTTCTGCTCAAGCAGATCGCCAATCGCGACGATCGCTTCGGCAAACACGTCAGGCGCTTTTTCCGGCACGGTATCCGGCACGCCGCGTAGGCGACGGACGAGTGACGTGAAGAGCTCGATCGGAGACAGAAGGGAAGGGATAGCCTGCCGGTTGGAGCCGTTGGCCGCCGCCGCATCCGCTGCCTCGCGTTCCCGTTTGATGCTGTCGGCCGCCGCCGCCGCCTCAGGACCCTCGCCGAAGATGCGCGAGACCATTTCTTCGGGGCTTTCCGCCTTGTCGGACGATTCCTTTTGTGCACCGCCTCCGGCCGTTTTCACGTCTTCGGCGGTCCGGGTTGTTTTCGCTCTGTCGGCCGCTGCGGCCTGCGGGCCAGCCTGCGAAGCGCTTGCCGTCTGGGCAGCAGCTTGGGCTGCCGCCTGTGCTGCCGATTGTGCGGCGCGCGAGGCATTGGCCGCGGCCTGGGCATTGCGGGCGTTTTGGGCGGCTTGGGCTGCTGCGGCGTCGGCTCTTGCCTTTTCTGCCTCCGCCTCGGCAAGCTCGGCCATCACGCGCTCCGCGTTCGCTTTCGCCTGCTGCGCCCGTTCAGCGGCGGCCCTTGCTGCCTCCCGCTGCTTCATGATCGTATTGTCGCGGTCCAGGGCATCGGGCTTCACGCGGCTCTGGTCGTAGCGCCGCCGCTTGGCCGGATCCTTGAGAATGTCATAGGCATGTCCGATTTCGGCAAAGCGGCTGTGCGCCAGCGGATCGTCTGGATTCTGGTCGGGATGGGCCGATTTCGCCTGTCTGCGCCAGGCAGCCTTGATCTCGTCCGCACCCGCATCTCGCTTTACGCCAAGAATGGAATAAAAATCGCGCATTGAACACCAAACCAACAAGGGCGGCGGAGGCTGGTGATCATGCCTCGCCCGCGAATACTCAATACCGTACCGCATAACATCGCGGCCGCGGGTTAACTGGCGAGGAGCGTCGCACGGAATTCGCTAATCGAAGGTTACACCCAGAGGGGGTGCAAGGCGGTGTTTCTTGAGACTTGCTTAAGCAATTCTTTCGAATGCGATCAAATTCGGCAGGATCGTCCCTGAATAGGGGAAAAACCGGTCAATCAGGACTGCTTGTCAAAGCTCATCAGTTCCCAGCTGCCGCCACCGGCGGTGCAGGTCTTGCCGGAGAAATAGGCAATGCCTTCATACGAGTGCCGGGTGGTCGAGAAGTTGCGGCAGATGAAGCCGTTGCCCTTTTCTTCCTGGATGGCCGTCACCACGCCAGCGCTGCCGGTCGAGGCATTGGCCCAGGGCAGGGGATGGTCCCCGGTCTTGCCAAGATCCGCGGATGAGACGGCACTTTGAACCGTCAGCTCGTCCGAACGGCTTAGCGGATTGCTTTTGCGATTGACGGTATTGGTCGAGATCGAGCTGTCCACCTTGTCTGACCCGAACAGATCCATGCTGCCGCCAAAGCAGCCGCTGAGCGGAAGTGTCGCGGCAAGAGAGAGGATCAACGTGGATTTCCGCATGCACCTACCCATTGTACGCACGAACGACTTTGCTATGTCTTTCAAGGGGCCATCCATCTGGTGCTTCGCCACGCATGGCCAATATGCAGATCGGGAGCAATTGAGACAATATGTCAGAACTCGGGTTAACAAGTGGTGACTTTACCGAGGAGAACGAACCCTTCGCACTCTTCGCATCCTGGCTGAACGACGCGCAGGCATCCGAGATCAACGATCCCAATGCCGTTGCATTGGCCACCGTGGACGCGGATGGACTGCCGAATGTGCGTATGGTCTTGCTCAAGGGATATGATGCCCGCGGCTTCGTTTTCTACACGAATTTCGAAAGCCAGAAAGGACAGGAACTTCGAGGCCAGAAAAAGGCAGCAATGTGTTTTCATTGGAAAAGCCTTCGCCGCCAAGTGCGGTTAAGGGGCGAAGTTGAGGTCGTTTCCGACGAAGAAGCGGATGAATATTTCAACTCCCGGCCACTTGGCAGCCGCATTGGCGCCTGGGCATCAAAGCAATCGCGGCCACTTGAAGGCCGCTTTGCGCTCGAAAAAGCCGTGGCCGAATACACGGCAAAATATGCGCTCGGTACGGTGCCTCGGCCTGAACACTGGTCTGGTTTCCGCATCATCCCGCGCTCGATCGAGTTCTGGCACGACCGCAAATTCCGTTTGCATGACCGCGTCGAATTCCGTCGTGAGGGGGATGGCTGGGAGAAGGTGAGAATGTATCCGTGACGCCTGTCACTGCACGATCAGTGACGGAGATCACGGTACAGTCGTGTCAGCCTGCGGCAAGTCGCGAGGGAATGCCGGAGGCGAGCGCCCGGACATAGCGGCTCTGCTGATAAAAGCCGTTGAGCGAGATCCGTGGCACGAGATGCCGCCGGTCGAGGTCGGCCGGGGATAGCGTGCCGGCCCGCGTCGTGACGGAGAGCTCGAAGCCTGCCCATTCCGCATAGGCAGCGGTTCTCTCGGTCGCGCTGCGCTCGTCACCATAGGGATAGGCAAAGACGTTCGGCCGCTTCCCGGTCAGGGCGGCGACATAGTCGGCGCTCTGGTTGAACTCGGCAAGCAGGGTGTTGTCGTCAAGCGCCGCCAGCCCGCGATGGCTGACGGTGTGTGCCCCGAGCGTGACCAGCGGGTGGCGGGCAATCTGGCGCAGCTCCTCTGAATCCATGATGCTCTCTGCAACGATCGCATGCGGATCGATACCGGCATTGTAGGCCGCCATGTTCAAACGGCCGATGCCGGTGGCTTCGTCTCCCTCGAAGACGAGCCGCGACAATGCGGCTATTGCGGCGCGCTTTTCCGTATAGGTCTGGCAGGGGAGGCGTCTCGATCCATCGCCTGTCTCGATCGTTACAGGCTCCCCGCTTTCCAGCATCGCCGCTGCCGTTTCCCACCACATGGTGTGGCTGCGCTCAGAAAAGCCCTTGCAGACGAAGATCGTGAACGGAACGCCGTGGCGCTGGAAGACAGGTGCTGCATAAACGGCATTGTCGCGAAACCCGTCATCCAGCGTGAAAGCGGCAAATGGAGAGGTGGGCGCACTCGGAGCCGACAATTCGTCCTTGACCGCCTCAACCGGAATGAAGCGATAACCCTCGGCCTTCAAGGCGAGAATGGCAGCGTCGAGAAACTCGGGCGTGATTTCCAGATGCCGGTTCGGGGCGAAGGCTGCGGGTTGGAACGGCCGCACATGATGCAACGTGAAGATGACGCCGCGACCGCGCAGGCCCGGCAGGGCTCCGAGCCGAGACAGGAAAAACGAGAATTCGAGCCCGCCAACAATGGCGGCTCGTCTCAGTCCGGTCTTCAATCCCGCTGCCATAAGCCTCGTACCCTGCATGATTGCTGACGGGCAACCTAACGGGGAAGGTCTTAAGCGATACTCAATGGCGAGTGCCAAGTCTTGATCCTTGCTCGGTTCGCGGTCGGGCTTCATCGCCGGCGTGCTTATCGGGGAAAATTACCCCGCAGAGGCGCCGCAGAGGTCGCCACGTCACTCCAATCATCTGGCGGATCGGGTGCCTTCTGCGTGCGAGGACGTCACGCGCTGCCATGTCGAGGTCGGGGAAGCTGTCGGGAATGATGTCGCGGGTGAGGTCTGGCTCGAACAAGGTCTGTCTCCGAAAAATACGGTGGTGGTCGGAGAAAGCACACTGCAAGCTCAAGTTCGGTTGAGGTAAAGGGCGAAAAGACGATTTTCTTCACGCCACACGGGCAAAAGACCGTGGGCGACGTCGAAAATCGCTCTTGCAGTGCACAAAGGGCAGATCTCGGGTGGCGGCGTTAATCCTTTGCTAACCATGGCTGCGTCAGCCTTTGTGGACAAAATGTCATGAACCATGTCGGTCGGCCGATTGTCGCCCCATTCTTGACCTAAGCGCATTCCCGACGTGGACATGAGGCCGAGAATCGGCTGGTCCTCGCCCCTGCCGACATGAAGAGAATTCTGGAGTCGTAATGAGCAAGTTTCTGGTCGTACTGTCGTTTTGCGTGACGATCCTGTCTCTTTCGACTTCCGCCCACGCCGGCAGCGCCCAGCTTCTCCTCGATGCCCGCACCGGTGAAGTCCTCGCCTCCGAAAATCCCGACGAACTCAATCACCCCGCCTCGCTCACCAAGATGATGACCGTCTACATGGTTCTCGATGCGATCAAGGCGGGTACACTGAGCTGGGACAGCCCGGTTCCTTTTTCGAAATACGCCTCGTCCCGTCCGCCGACCAAGCTTCGCGTCAAGGAAGGCGACAGCATCACGGTCAAGGAAGCGGTGCTGGCCATGATCGTGCTCTCGGCCAATGACGTGGCAACGGCTGTCGGCGAGAAGCTCGGCGGAAACGAGCGCAACTTCGCCAACATGATGACCCGCAAGGCGCGTGCGCTCGGCATGACGAACACCACATTCTACAATGCATCGGGCCTGCCGCATGATGACCAGTTCACCACCGCGCGTGACATGTCGACCCTCGGCGTTTCGCTGATCCGGGACTTCCCCAAGGACTACGATCTCTTTTCCACCAAGAGCTTCGCCTTTCGCGGCCGCACCATCAACGGCCACAACAATCTCATGTACCGCTACAAGGGCATGGACGGGATCAAGACAGGCTACACCAATGCGTCCGGTTACAACCTTGTCAGCGCTGTCGAGGACAAGGGCCGCCGCGTGATCGGCGTCGTCATGGGCGGTCGTTCGGCTGCAAGCCGCGACAGGCTGATGGAAAAGATGATCGACGCCAACCTTGCCAAGGCAACCGCTGGCGAGGAGCTGATCGCCAGCCGCAACACCAATGTGCAGGTCGATCTGGCGCGCCTCGGCGGCGATACGCCGGCCCCCGAGAGCGGCAATGCCCTGTCCGCCCTGCAGCAGCTTGCTGGCATCACTGGCAGTGTTCAGCCAAACGTGGCGGCCGCCTATGCGCCGACGGAAGCGCCTGCTGAAACCGTTGAGGCTGAGGCACCAGTCGCCCCCAAGCCGCAGCCGCAGATCGCCGCGATGAACAAGTGGCAGGTCCAGATCGCCGCCTCCGACAGCGCACAGGGCGCCATGAAAATCCTCTCTGAAGCCCGCGCCAAGATTGGCGCACCGCTCGAAAACCTCGACACCTATACCGAGATGCGCGAGCTCAACGGTGTGCCTGTCTACCGCGCCCGCTTTACCGGCTTTGAAACCAAGGACAAGGCCCGCGCCGTCTGCGCCCACCTGATCCGCCAGCGTTACGACTGCGTCCTGATGCCCGCACGGGGCTGAGGGAGAACGCCCGGCCGTAGAGGTCGGGCCGCTGCACAAGGTGAGGACGGGAGCCTAGCGCCTGCCGAGATCCTCAAAACACCGCAGCAGGTAGCCATCGGGATCGGCGACGAGGAACTGCCGATTGCCGACTTCATGGTCATCCCGCCGATACCATTTCTCTTCGAGCGGCAAGCAAAGATCGATCTTGGCCGTTTCCAGGCGTGAGAGGATGGCCCCGACATCGGGGACCCGGATCTGCAGGTTGAGGCCACGGCCCAAGGGGCGCTCCAGTGGTGCGCCTTCAATCTCGAATGTGCGCCCAATCCCGATCTGGTCGATCATCAGCTGTGCATCGCCCAGCGTCAGAAAGCTGAAGCCTTCTTCGGGACGCTCATAGGCGACCTCGAATCCAACAAGATCGCAATAGAAGGCGCGGCTCGTCCGCCAGTCGCTGACCGCGAGTTCGGGGACGAGCGCGTTTGACCTCAAGCCTTGGTGCCGCCCACGGTAATCTGGTCCATCCGCAAATGCGGCTGACCGACGCCGACGGGCACCCACTGGCCGGCCTTGCCGCAATTGCCAATCCCGGTATCGAGCTTGGAGTCATTGCCGATCATCGAGATGCGCTTCATCGCGTCAGGGCCATTGCCGATCAGCATGGCCCCCTTCACGGGCGCGCCGATCCTGCCGTTTTCGATGAGGTAAGCCTCGGTGCAGCCGAAAACGAACTTGCCGGAGGTGATGTCCACCTGACCGCCGCCGAAGGAAACGGCATAAATGCCCTTTTTGACGGACGCGATGATCTCTTCCGGCGTCTTGTCGCCCGAGAGCATGTAGGTATTGGTCATGCGCGGCATGGGCTGATGCGCATAGCCCTGACGACGGCCGTTGCCGGTCGGCTTCATGCCCATCAGACGGGCATTCTGCCGGTCCTGCATATAGCCGACGAGCCGGCCGTTTTCGATCAGCACATTGTAAGCCGAAGGCGTACCTTCGTCGTCGACGGTGATCGAGCCGCGCCGATTGTCGATCGTACCGTCATCCACAACGGTGACGCCGGGTGCTGCCACAATCTCGCCCATCAGGCCTGCAAAGGCGGAGGTCTTCTTGCGGTTGAAGTCGCCTTCCAGCCCGTGGCCGACGGCTTCGTGCAGCATGACGCCCGGCCAGCCATTGCCAAGCACGATATCCATGGTGCCAGCAGGCGCTTCCTGCGCCTCGAGATTGACCAGCGCCTGGCGCAGTGCCTCGTCCGCTCCGCGCTGCCAGCTTTCCGTCGTGAGGAAATCGTCAAACCCCTGGCGGCCGCCAATGCCAAAGGAACCGCTTTCCTGGCGGTCGCCTTCACCGGTGACGACGGAGACATTGATCCGGGTCATCGGTCGGATGTCGCGCACCCGGTGTCCGTCGGCGCGCAGGATCTCGACGACCTGCCAGCTGGCGGCGATCGAGGCGGTCACCTGGCGCACCTTCGCATCCTTGTCGCGCAGATAGGCGTCGATTTCGGCGAGCAGCTTCACCTTCTCTTCGAAGCTCGGAGAGCCGATCGGGTTGCCGTCGCCGTAGAGTTTTGCGTTGGTCCGCTGCGGTGCAGCCGCATAGGAGCCGGAATGGCCATGCGTGACGGCACCGACTGCATCGGCCGCGCGGGAGAGGGCGGAGAGCGAAAGCTCACCGGCATGGGCATAACCGACCGCTTCACCGGCCACCGCACGCAAGCCGAAACCCTGGTCGGTGTTGAAGGATCCGCCCTTCAGCCGGCCATTGTCGAAGGTAAGCGATTCCGCCTGGGCGTGCTCGATATAAAGTTCGCCGTCGTCTGCTCCTTTCAGCGCATCCGCGACACGCTTCGTCAGCGTCGCTTCATCGCAATCGAAGAGGGAGAGAAGGTCCTGGGTCATGCTGATCTCCTTGGGCGTTGCCAACGCATGTAGGCTTCCAACGAAAAAGGGGCAAGTCCGATGGACCTGCCCCTGTTGATCTGTCGCTTCACGATGCGGCGAGTATCGATGAGTCCTGGCCGCCTCACGGCAGTTTGTCGTAGCCTTCGGCAAAGCCTGCGAGCTCGATCGGAATGCCGACGCGGTCCTGGTCGGCCGATTCGCGCAGCGCAAAGACCGCAGCCTTGCCGGCGCGCAGGATCTTCATCAACTCGTCGTCGATCTCGACCTCAACATAACAGCCCTCGGAGAAGCAGCGGGTGAAATAGGCCCGGCCGATATTGTTGCCGTCGACGAACAGTTCCATGCCATCCTTCAAAAGCACGCCGAGCGGCGCGAGGATACGCAGGATGCGGGCCTTCCGGTCGGCGGTCTTCAGCACGACGACAGAGAGGCCGACTTCCGGCCGGTCGTCGGCGATGACGTTCTGCATCAGCGCGCACTGCTCGGTCGATGCCCCGGCCGGCTGGTCGCAGATGACGGACCATGCCCCATGGTTGGAGCGGACGGAGCCCGGCTGCTGTGGTGTTTGCTGCGCCTGTGCGGCCACGGACAGCCCACCGATCAGGACGGCACCTGCGGTCAGGGTGGTCCAGGCAAGTCGTGGAAGACCCATGTATACCTCTGGAAAACGAATCATCCCGCGCATTCTTGGCGTCGGGGTAGGGAATTGGGAAGCCCCGGGCCTGTATTAAGAGTGACTACGGCATAATTGGGACTGGATTTCCAACGCAAGGCCGCGATCCGGCACGGCTGCTGTCATCTGGGCGCTGAAAACCACAGCGGTTCCCACAGGCATTTGATCAAGCGCAAAAATGCCGCACCAGCTTTCGTTCGGGCGTATTGCGAATGCGGCCAATCTATGATTTGAAACGGCGACACTAGCATGATTTATGCGCTATGGTTTGATGTGGATCAAGCGCTTGTGGGAGACCAACCGTGATGAAGAGAACCTATGCAGCCCTGGCCGCGCTGGCCTGTCTGCTTTTCGCTTCTGTCAGCTTCGCCGATCAGCCGAAGCCGTGGCAGATGGGTTTGCAGGAAGCCGCAACTCCGGTCATGGAGATGAACCGTTGGTTTGAGCAGTACACGCTCTGGTTCATCGTTCCGATCACCATTTTCGTCCTGATTCTGTTGATTCTTGTCGTTGTGAAGTTCCGCGCCAGCGCCAATCCGGTGCCATCGAAGACCAGCCACAACACGGCGATCGAGATCGCATGGACGGTTATCCCGGTCCTTATGCTGTTTGCCATCGCCATTCCGTCCTTCAACCTGCTGACCTACCAGCTGAAGCTGCCGGAAAATCCTGATCTGACGATCAAGGCAACGGCAACCCAGTGGCTCTGGTCTTATGAATATGAGGGCGAGCAGGCCGTGTCCTTCGACAGCTACATGCTGAAGGATGCCGACCGTGCAGCCGCTGGCAAGGAAGATGTCGCCCGTTATCCGCGCCTGCTGGCCGTCGATAACGAAGTGGTCGTGCCGGTTGGCAAGAATGTCCGCATGCTGGTTACCGCCGCTCCGACCGACGTCATCCACGCCTTCGCCATGCCGGCCTTCGGTGTCAAGATCGATGCGATCCCGGGTCGTCTGAACGAAACGTGGTTCCGCGCAGACCGTGAAGGTCTCTACTACGGACAGTGTTCGGAGTTGTGCGGCAAGGACCATGCGTTCATGCCGATCGCCATCCGCGTTGTCTCGGAAGCGCAGTACACTGCCTGGGTCCAGGCGGCGACGTCTGACCTTCCTGGCGCCAACCGCGCTCTGATGGCTGCTGTCGACGGCGCACCTGCGACCGTCCAGACGGCCGAAAACATCACGAACTGAGAGGAGTGAGGACAATGGCTGGTTCTGTTGCCCACGACGACCATGCGCACGACGCGCATCACGATCATAAGCCTGGTTTCTTTGCGCGCTGGTTCCTGTCGACCAACCACAAGGATATCGGCACGCTTTACCTGATCTTCGCGATCATCGCCGGTATCATCGGTGCTGCTCTGTCGGTCGCCATGCGCGCCGAACTGCAGGATCCGGGCATCCAGATCTTCCACGGTCTGGCCCAGATGGTTTACGGCTTTGAAGGCGATGCTGCCATCGATGGCGGCAAGCACATGTACAACGTGTTCACCACGGCGCACGCGCTCGTCATGATCTTCTTCATGGTCATGCCCGCGCTGATCGGCGGTTTTGCCAACTGGATGATCCCGATCATGATCGGCGCTCCGGACATGGCTTTCCCGCGCCTCAACAACATCTCCTTCTGGCTGATCGTCCCGGCCTTCCTGCTTCTGATCCTCTCGATGTTCGTCGAAGGTCCGGCAGGGGCTTACGGTGTCGGTGGTGGCTGGACGCTCTATCCGCCGCTCGCAACCTCGGGCCAGCCTGGTCCGGCGGTTGACCTTGCGATCTTTGCGCTCCACGTTTCCGGTGCGTCCTCGATCCTGGGTGCGATCAACTTCATCACCACGATCCTGAACATGCGCGCGCCTGGCATGACGCTGCACAAGATGCCGCTCTTCGCCTGGGCCGTTCTGGTCACTGCCTTCCTGCTTCTGCTGTCGCTCCCGGTTCTCGCCGGCGGCATCACCATGCTGCTCACCGACCGCAACTTCGGCACTACCTTCTTCTCGCCTGAAGGCGGTGGTGACCCGGTTCTCTACCAGCACCTGTTCTGGTTCTTCGGTCACCCGGAAGTCTACATCCTGATCCTGCCCGGCTTCGGCATCGTCAGCCACATCGTGTCGACCTTCTCCAAGAAGCCGGTCTTCGGCTACCTCGGCATGGCCTATGCCATGGTCGGCATCGGCGCCGTCGGCTTCGTCGTCTGGGCTCACCACATGTACACGGTTGGCCTGTCGCTTTCGGCCCAGCGTTACTTCCTCTTCGCAACCATGGTCATCGCGGTGCCGACCGGCATCAAGATCTTCTCCTGGATCGCGACGATGTGGGGTGGTTCGCTGACCTTCAAGACCCCAATGGTCTGGGCGATCGGCTTCATCTTCCTGTTCACCGTCGGTGGCGTGACGGGCGTACAGCTCGCCAATGCCGGCCTCGACCGCTCGCTGCATGACACCTATTACGTCGTGGCCCACTTCCACTACGTTCTGTCGCTCGGCGCCGTCTTCGCGATCTTCGCCGGTTGGTACTACTGGTTCCCGAAGATCACCGGTTACATGTACTCGGAATTCGTCGGCAAGCTGCACTTCTGGGTCATGTTCATCGGCGTCAACCTGGTGTTCTTCCCGCAGCACTTCCTCGGCCTCGCCGGCATGCCGCGCCGTTACATCGACTATCCGGATGCCTATGCCGGCTGGAACTATGTCTCGTCGATCGGTTCCTACATCTCGGCCTTCGCGGTTCTCGTCTTCCTCTTCGGCGTCTTCGAAGCCTTCGCCAAGAAGCGCGTCGCTGGCGACAACCCCTGGGGTGAAGGTGCAACCACGCTGGAATGGCAGCTGTCTTCGCCGCCGCCGTACCACCAGTGGGAACAGCTGCCGAAGATCAAGTGATCTGAGGCCAGACCACCAAGCTATGCGGGCACCGCGGTCCTTGTGATCGCGGTGCCCGAAAGACCAAACGGAAGACGGAAAACAACAGCATGACGGTCATTGATAATCGCGACGTTTTCGGCATCGAGGGCGATGTGCGCCTGTCCGAAGCCGGCCCGCGCGATTTCTTCGCGCTCCTGAAGCCGCGCGTCATGTCGCTCGTCGTCTTCACCGCCTTTGCCGGTCTCATCTTGGCTCCAGGCACAATCAACCCGTTTCTCGGCGCGATTGCCATTCTTTGCATCGCCGTCGGCGCTGGCGCATCCGGTGCGCTGAACATGTGGTATGACGCCGATATCGATGCAATCATGACCCGCACGGCAACCCGCCCTGTGCCCGCCGGCCGTATCACGCCCACCGAGGCGCTTGCCTTCGGTCTCATCCTGTCGGTCTTTTCCGTTGTCATTCTCGGCCTTGCAGTCAACTGGTTTGCCGCAGGCCTGCTCGCATTCACGATCTTCTTCTACGCCGTCGTCTACACGATGTGGCTGAAGCGCTCGACCCCGCAGAACATCGTCATCGGCGGTGCGGCCGGCGCTTTCCCGCCCATGGTTGGCTGGGCCTGCGTGACGGGTGGCGTGTCGCTCGACAGCGTCATTCTCTTCATGATCATCTTCCTCTGGACGCCGGCGCATTTCTGGGCGCTGGCTCTGTTCAAGATGAAGGATTACGGCTCGGTCGGTGTGCCGATGATGCCGAATGTTGCGGGTATTCCGTCGACCAAACGCCAGATTGCCGTCTATGCCGTCCTGACCGCCGTGACCGGCGTTCTGCCGACGTTCACAGGTCTGGCCTCGATCGGTTATGGCGTTGTCGCGGGCCTGCTCGGCGCGGTCTTTGTCCACTGTTCCATCGCCGTCTGGCGCATGGCCGACGGCGACGAGAAGATGGTGCCGGCCAAGAAGCTGTTTGCCTATTCGATCTTCTATCTCTTCGCGATCTTCTCGGCCTTGATGGTCGACTTTTACCTCGCGCCGTTCATCGGCCCGATCGGAGGTGCTGCATGATGGATACTGTGCAACTGACCGACAAGCAGCGTAAGTCGCGCCGTGGTCGCAACATCGCGCTCGGTGTCGTGCTCGCCGCTCTTGTCGTCATTTTCTACGTCGTGACGATCATCAAGATCGGCAGTGTCGGCTGAGAAGGAGACCGGATCGTGATCCAATCAAAGGACAGTGACCGCAGCGCAAGCCGCCGAAATATCGGCGTTGCAGCTGCCTGCGTCTTTTTTGTCGGCGGCATGGTCGGCATGAGCTATGCTGCCGTGCCGCTCTATCGTCTGTTCTGCCAGGTCACCGGTTATGGCGGCACCACGCAGCGCGTCGAGCAGATGTCCGATGTGGTTCTCGATCGGACGATCAACGTCACCTTTGACGCAAACGTGTCTTCCGGGCTGAACTGGGACTTCAAGGCGATCGACAAGGACGTAACGCCAAAGATTGGCGAAACAGTCCAGATCCGCTACGAGGCGAAGAACAATTCCTCCGTGCCGGTTACGGGCGAGGCGATTTTCAACGTCACGCCGGGCGAAGCCGGGGCCTATTTCAACAAGGTCCAGTGCTTCTGCTTCACCAAGACCACGTTGCAGCCGGGCGAAACGCTGGAAATGCCGGTTGTTTTCTTCGTCGACCCTGCGATCGTCGATGCGGATGAAACCAAGGACATCGGGACGATCACCCTGTCCTATACATTCTATCCCCGCGAGGACGAAGCCCCGGTGGCAGCCCTTGCGGTCGAGAAAGACAAAGTACAGCCGAAACTGTGAGAGGGTTCCGGTTCGCCGGAACTCGTAATGAAATTGACATTCGGGGATTGCTGAAATGGCCGAAGCGCACCAGAAAAACCACGACTACCACATCATCGATCCAAGCCCGTGGCCGCTTCTGGCCTCGATCGGCGCCTTCGTGCTCACCTTCGGCGGCGTGGGTTACATGCGATACCTGAATGGCGGCTCGTTCAAGCTGTTCGGTCTTGAAATGGCTCATCCGTGGCTGTTCTTCATCGGCCTCGCAATCGTGCTCTTCACCATGTTCGCCTGGTGGGCCGATACGATCAAGGAAGCCCATCAGGGTCACCACACCCGCGTCGTATCGCTGCATCTGCGCTACGGCATGATCATGTTCATCGCCTCTGAAGTGATGTTCTTCGTCGCCTGGTTCTGGGCCTTCTTCGACGCCAGCCTGTTTGCCAATGAGGCGATCCAGGCAAGCCGTGTCGAGTTCACCGGCGGTCAGTGGCCCCCGGTTGGCATCGAGGTCGTGGACCCCTGGCACCTGCCGATCTACAACACCGTCATCCTGCTGCTGTCGGGCACCTGTGTCACCTGGGCGCACCACGCCATGCTGCACAATGACCGCAAGGGTCTGGTTTCCGGCCTCGTGCTGACGGTGCTGCTCGGGATCCTGTTCTCATTCGTCCAGGCTTACGAGTACATGCACTCGCCGTTCGACTTCAAGAATTCGATCTACGGCGCGACCTTCTTCATGGCGACCGGCTTCCACGGCTTCCACGTTCTGGTCGGCACGATCTTCCTGATCGTCTGCCTGTTCCGGGCGCTTGCCGGCCACTTCACCCCGCAGCAGCATTTCGGCTTCGAAGCTGCCGCCTGGTACTGGCACTTCGTTGACGTCGTCTGGCTGTTTCTCTTCTTCGCCATCTACATCTGGGGCGATTGGGGTGCACCGCTTCACGCCGGCTGATCGGCGGACGAACAAGATCCTGAAGGGCGGCGAAAGCCGCCCTTTTTCGTCGCAGCCTGCGACGATCCGACCCTAGGACCAAGCGGCGCTTTGCTCTAAGGCTTCGCCACACTCTCCATGTATGAGGATCCATCAGACATGACCGAAGACAGCGCACAATTTCCGCCCACCGATCCGGTGAAGACCGCGCTTTCGGCATCCTGCCCACGATGCGGCCATGGCAAGCTTTTTGACGGGCTGACCAAGCCTAAAGCGCGTTGCGCATCCTGCGGCTTCGATTTCTCCTGGATCGACGCCGGCGACGGACCGGCGATCTTTGTCATTCTCCTTGCCGACCTGCTCGTCGTCGGTTTCGCCCTCTGGGTGGAGCTCAACTATCAACCCTCCGTCTGGCTCCACATTCTCGTCTTCGCACCGCTGGGCGTGGGCTTTACCCTGTGGTTGATGCGCTTTCTGAAGGCGCTGTTGATTGCGCTCCAGTACAAGCACAATGCCTCTCAAGGGGTGATCGACCGTGATCGGTGATGGCATGAGAAAACCGACGCGGCGCAGCCGTGGCTGGCGCTTCTGGGCAGCCCTTGTCTTCGTGCCGGTGGCGCTGGTCATTCTTCTGTCGCTCGGCACATGGCAGGTCAACCGTCTCTACTGGAAGGAAAGCCTTCTGGCGCAGATCGAAGAGCGGCGTTCGGCACCGCCCGCCGCACTCGCGGAGATCGAGAGCCTTCTCGCCACCGGCGCCGATGTGGATTACCGGCACGCGACAGCTGAAGGTGTATTCCTGAACGACAAGGAGCGGCACTTCCTTGCGACGTTCCAGGGACAGTCTGGCTTTTACATCTACACGCCGCTTCAACTCGCCGATGGCCGCTACCTCTTCGTCAACCGGGGCTTTGTCCCCTATGACCGCAAGACACCGGAAACGCGCCCCGGCAGCCAGCCGGAGGGTCCCCAGACGATTGTCGGCCTTGCGCGTGCGCGACTGGCTGAAAAGCCGTCGTCTCTGGTGCCTGACAATGACGAGAAGGCGAATATCTTCTACTGGAAGGATCTGGATCGCATGGCGGCATCTGTCGGTCTGGCGCCGGATCGTGTGCTTCCTTTCTTCCTGGACGCCGATTCAACGCCGAATGCTGCAGGAATGCCGGTCGGCGGCGTCACCCAAATCGACTTGCCGAACAGTCACCTGCAATATGCAATCACCTGGTATGGCCTTGCCTTTGCGCTCGTCGCCGTTTCGCTGGCGGGACTTTTTCGCCGCAAATCGCAATAGTGGAGACGGGGATAATCGGCTAAACACCCACGGACAGCATTCACATATGCCGCGCCAAGGGAAAACTGCATGTCCTATCTCGCCTCGACACTGGTGGCACTCGTGGCCCTCGAGCATGTCTATATCCTCGTGCTCGAAATGTTCCTCTGGACCACGCCGACCGGCCGCCGCGCCTTCGGCATGAAGCCGGAACAGGCCGAGGCAACCAAGGTGCTGGCCGCCAACCAGGGCCTTTACAACGGCTTCCTCGCCGCCGGCCTGACCTGGGGGCTGCTGCATCCAGATCTTCCCACCGGCAGTCAAATTCAGTTGTTTTTCCTTGGCTGCGTGCTGGTCGCCGGCCTATATGGGGGGGCAACGGCCTCGCGGAAGATCTTCGTCATTCAGGCGCTTCCCGCAGCCCTTGCCTTATCCGCTGTCCTGATCGCTGGCTGACCCGATGACCTTGCATATGAACCGTCCCCCTCTGACGATCCGCCTCTGCGGCCCGCGCGGCTTTTGCGCCGGCGTCGATCGCGCCATCCAGATTGTCGTTCTGGCGCTGAAGCGTTACGGCGCACCGGTTTATGTGCGCCATGAGATCGTGCACAACAGGTATGTGGTCGAGGGGTTGGAGGCCAAGGGCGCGATCTTTGTCGAAGAGCTGAACGAGATCCCGGCCGAACACCGCGAGCAACCGGTGGTCTTTTCCGCCCATGGCGTGCCGAAATCCGTGCCGGAAGATGCGACGAACCGCAATCTCTTTTATCTCGATGCCACTTGCCCGCTGGTCTCCAAGGTCCATAAGCAGGCCATGCGTCACCAGCGCCTCGGCCGCCATGTAATCCTGATCGGTCATGCCGGTCATCCGGAAGTGATCGGCACTATGGGCCAGCTGCCGGAAGGCTCCGTCTCGCTGGTCGAGACCGTCGAGGACGCGGAAGCCTATCAGCCCGTCGATCCTGACAATCTTGGCTTCGTTACCCAGACGACACTCTCGGTGGATGATACGGCCGGTGTCATCGCCAAGCTCAATGAGCGCTTCCCCAATCTCACCGCACCCTCGGCCGACAGCATCTGTTACGCCACGACCAATCGCCAGGAAGCGGTGAAGCATGCCGCGCCCGGCTGTGATCTCTTCATCGTCGTTGGCGCGCCGAATTCGTCGAACTCCAAGCGCCTCGTCGAGGTGGCGCTGAGGGCAGGGGCCACCCGCTCCATGCTGGTCCAGCGGGCCTCCGAGATCGACTGGACGGATCTCGGTGAAATCGCCACGCTCGGCATCTCCGCCGGGGCCTCAGCCCCGGAAGTCATTGTCGACGAGATCATTGAGGCGTTCCGCGAGCGCTACGACGCCAAGGTCGAACTGGCGATCACGGCAGAGGAGAACGAGCACTTCCTCGTCAATCGCGAACTGCGCGATGTGGAACTGACGCGCGCCGACATGGCCTGGGTCAACGGCTGACGTTCTTCTGCTTGCGAGGCTGCGAGCCTTTATCAGGTGCCGGTTGAGCGGAGGTCGTCGGTCGGGGTCTGCGCTTTTGCAAGAAGCGCCATGGCGTCCCGCTCGCACATCGGACGGCCGTAGAGATAGCCTTGACCTTGCGTACATCCCATTTCCAGGAGAACCGCCTCCTGGGCCTCCGTTTCGATGCCTTCGGCCACGGTGCTGAGCCCCATTTCGTGGCTCATGGCGACCAGCGCTCGTGTGATGGCGGCATCGGAAGGACGAGTCTGGATATCGCTGATGAAAGCGCGATCGATCTTGAGCGTGGTCAGGGGATAGCGCTGAAGGGAACTCAGCGAGGCATAACCCGTGCCGAAGTCATCAAAGGCCACGCCCACACCTGCGTCGCGCATGGCGTTGAGCGTCTGCAGGCTGGCTTCGTCATTGTTGAGGGTCACCTCTTCGGTGACCTCCAGTTCCAGCCATTCGGGTGCGATTCCATGTCGCTGAACCGCTGCAATCACCCTGTCTCTCAGATTATATGCCCGAAACTGCGTTGGAAAGAGGTTGACCGCAATCTTGAGGTTTGCGCCTTTGGCATTGACCTTCGCGGCCATTCGGCAAGCCTCGTCGATCGTCCACCAGCCGATCTCAGCCGAAAGCGAACTCTGCTCAAGCGAAGGCAGGAACATGCTCGGCTGCAAAAGACCGCGATCCGGATGGTTCCAGCGGATCAGGGCTTCAAAACCCAGGATCCGCCGCGAAGCTAACTCGACCAGCGGCTGATAGTAGAGTTCAAGCTCGCCATGGCGAAGGGCCAGCCGCAATTCGTCCCGCGTCTCCCGCTTGACCTGGCTTTCCCTGCGCATCGACTGGTCGAACAGGCGGAAGGTGCGTCCGCCATCGGCCTTGGCGCGGTATAGCGCGAAGTCGGCAGAGGCCAGCAATTCCTCAGCCTCGACCCCATGTCGCGGCGCGATCGCGACGCCAAGACTTGTGCTGAGTTCCAGTTCCAGTCCGCCAAGGCTGAAGGGTTTGCTGAAGGCCGTGAGGATCTTTGTGGCTTCAATGCGCCCCTCGGCGACATTGCCGGTCCCGGCAAAAAGGATCGCGAATTCGTCCCCGCCGAGACGTCCGATCAAGGCATGTTCGCCAAGCAGATAGGGAAGGCGAACGCCGACGGCCTGCAGCAGGCTGTCGCCGACTATGTGCCCATGCATGTCATTGACATCCTTGAAACCGTCCAGATCCATCAAGACGAGCGTACAGGGAATGCCAGCCGTGAGTTTCTGGGCAAGGCAGCTCATGAATTCATGCCGGTTTTGCAGGCCGGTCAACGTGTCATGCGAGGCAAGCCGCATGAGACGCGTATCCCTCTGGCGTCGCTCGGAAATATCCCGGATTGTCGCCCCGGCCCAGAAGCCGTAGGCATCCTGCCATGTCGACAGCGTGATTTCGATCGGAAACTCCGTACCGTCGCTTTTCAGTGCGAAGACTTCTACGGACTTGCCGCCGAGGCCGGGTTTGGCGCCGCCGGCAACATTCTCCATGCCGGCGGTGTGCGCGCCACGCATGCGTTCTGGAATGATCATGGTGATCGGTCGCCCGAGTAGCTGCTCGATCGTGTAACCGAACATTTCGCAGAAGGCCGGATTGGCAAACCGGATGTCGCCATCGCGATCGGTCACGATCAGCGCAAGGTGCATCGCTGCAGCGAAGTCCTTAGCTATATGAGCGGTCCGTGGGCTATCCATGCCGTCACATCCAGTATGATCATGTTGATCCACTCTATACGCCTAAAATTAGGGAAGCGTAAAATTCTCTTACAGATAGACGGGGCCGGATGCACTTGTCGAGATGCGGGGCAAAGTTAAACCGGTTGTGCGACGAACGCGCGCAGCGTCTGCATGCGTGTGCCACGCGTTCTCCGTTTGCTGTGTCCCCATTTCCTGTGTCCCATGTCGAGCAAGGGCTGGCACCGGCTGCCCACCCGTTATATGCCTTCACCATCCCCGAAGCGGCACGGAACCTCACGCTGTGGCAGTTTACACCGATATCAATGAAGTCGATCTCAAGGCCTTTCTCGCCGAGTATGATGCAGGCGAACTCTTGTCCTACAAGGGCATCGCGGAAGGCGTGGAGAATTCCAATTTCCTGCTTCACACGTCCAAGGCGCCGCTGATCCTGACGCTGTATGAAAAGCGGGTCGAGAAATCGGATCTGCCGTTCTTCCTCGGGCTGATGCATCACCTCTCGGAGCGCGGGCTGACTTGCCCGCTGCCCCTGCCGCGTCATGATGGTCAGTTGCTTGGCGAACTCTCCGGCCGTCCGGCAGCGTTGATCTCCTTCCTAGAAGGTATGTGGTTGCGAAAGCCCGAGGCGCAGCACTGCCGCGAAGTGGGGGCTGCTCTCGCCAAGATGCATATCGCCGGTGAGGGCTTCACACTCACCCGCCCCAACGCACTCTCGCTCGAGGGGTGGCAGACCCTCTGGGCCAAGTCTGAAGCGCGCGCCGACGAGGTGGAGGAGGGGCTTGAGGCCGAGATCGGCGCCGAGCTTGATTTCCTCGCCACCCATTGGCCGAAGGATTTGCCGTCCGGCGTCATCCACGCCGATCTCTTCCCCGATAATGTCTTCTTCCTCGGCGATCGCCTGTCGGGCCTCATCGACTTCTATTTCGCCTGCAACGACCTCTTGGTCTACGACCTGTCGATCTGCCTGAACTCCTGGTGCTTCGAAAAGGACGGCGCCTACAACATCACCAAGGGCAAGGCGATGATCGAGGGGTATCTCTCGGTGCGGCCACTCTCTGGCGATGAAATCGAGGCGCTGCCCATTCTCTGCCGCGGTTCGGCGCTACGCTTCTTCCTCACCCGTCTCTACGACTGGCTGACGACGCCCGCCGGCGCGCTCGTGGTGAAGAAGGACCCGCTCGAATACCTGAAAAAGCTGCGCTTCCACCGCGCCGTCACCAATGCCTCGGAATACGGACTGATTTCATGAAACATGTCGATATCTTCACCGACGGTGCCTGCTCGGGCAATCCCGGTCCCGGCGGCTGGGGTGCTGTGCTTCGCTACGGCGAGACCGAAAAGGAACTGAACGGCGGCGAGGCGGACACGACCAACAACCGCATGGAACTATTGGCTGCCATCAGCGCGCTGAACGCCCTGAAGGACCCATGCGAGGTCGATCTCTACACCGACAGCAAATACGTCATGGACGGCATATCCAAGTGGATCTTCGGCTGGAAGAAAAACGGCTGGAAGACTGCCGACAAGAAGCCGGTGAAGAATGGCGAACTCTGGCAGGCGCTTGACGCCGCCAACCAGCGCCACACGGTCAAGTGGCACTGGGTCAAGGGCCATGCCGGCCATCCGGAAAATGAACGCGCCGACGAGCTTGCCCGCAAGGGCATGGAGCCCTTCAAGAAATCCGGTTTCCCGAAGTCGCTCCTGGTGAAGTGAAGATCTTGCCTTCGAACCGCATCGGCAATCTTTGCCTGCCACGGACGTAGCTGGATGAATGCCACTATGAGCGGTCCTTTTCGACCCCGGCAGACATAACCGATGCGCGTTGCAAGACCTTCACCGGTCACGCCACCCATCGGCCCGCCCTTGCCCTTTGCCCCATTCTCCCTATGCTCCGGCAAAACACAAACCGGGAGACTTCCATGATCCAGCACTGCGTGTTCCTGCGCTTCAAGTCGGCCGTTCAGGAGGCCGAGAAGCAGGCGATCTATGCCGCGATCGCAGCCTTGAAGGACGTGGTGCCGGGCATGCTGCAGGTGAAGGCCGGAGCCAATGTCTCGCCGGAGGGCTTGAGCGGCGGCTATAATGACGGCTTCATCGTCACCTTCGAGGACGAGATGGTCCGCGATTATTATCTCAAGCATCCGAAACATGTCGAAGTCGGCGAGCGCATTGTCGGGGCAACGGATGGCGGTCTGGCCGGCATCCTGGTCTTCGACCTCGCCTGCTGAGGCTTGCTTACGGGGCTCGCCCCAATGAAAAGGCCGCCCGCAGAGCGGACGGCCTCATCAGTTTCAAAAACGGATACAGTCGATCAGAGCTGCTCGATCATGGTCGCAGCCGAGGATACGGTGGCCTGGCCTGGGTTTTCCTCGATGTTCAGGCTCTTCACCACGCCATCCTCAACCAGCATCGAATAGCGCTTCGAGCGCACGCCGAGCGCGCCGGCAGACAGGTCCATGTCAAGGCCGAGCGCCTTGGTGAACGAGGCATCCCAGTCGGCGAGGAAGTGGATCTTGCCCATGCCGCCGGAATGCTGTGCCCAGGCGCCCATAACATGCCAGTCATTGACCGAGACGACCGCAATGTCGTCGACGCCGCGCGCCATGAGCGCATCCCGGTTTTCGAGATAGCCGGGCAGATGGTTCAGCGTGCAGGTTGGGGTGAAGGCGCCGGGAACGGCGAAAAGTACGACCTTTTTGCCCGCAAACAGCTGCTCGGTTGTAATCTCGGCTGCGCCGTCGGCCGTCTTTTCCTTGAAGGTCGCCTGGGGCAGCTTGTCGCCGATTGCAATGGTCATGAAAATCGTCCCTCGTTCCGGTTGGGATGCCGGTTATGCCGGTCATCGGATCGTGGGCGAATATAGAAGGCGGTTCCTTAAAGGCAAGGCGGACGAGGACAAGCCGGACCGGACAAGCCCGACCGGGCAAGTCACTCAAGGGTAAGTGTTGTTTCCATTGCCCGCTCGCCGGCAACGACCAGCAGGTCCCAGGTCTTGCCCGAGGGTTTGTAATTCTTCGGCAGTTTGCGGATCGGTATGGACAACTGCGTGTCCCCTGTCGCCGTCGTGGTGAATGTGCCCTTGACGAAGACGAAGCCGCTCGGCCCGCGGAGGAAGAAGCTTGGCGGGGTCGCGGATGGCGGGATGGTGAGCGTCACGTCGAACTGTTTCAGATCGGGCTGCAGCACATGCTGTTTGACAGAAAACTCGGGGGAGGGCGCTTGCGGCAATTTTCTCCGCGCGTCGGCAATCAGCGCTTGCTCCTCCGCACTGGTGGCTGCACTGACGGCAGGCGCGACGGTGAGATCGGCTTGAAACGGTATGCAGATATTGAGGCACACGCCGATAAAGGCATGAAGCGTCACCGGCATGTCTGCCGTGCTCCCGGACAGTGTGAGCGGCAGGACCACCGGTGCGTCATAGCCCACATCGCGGATATCGCCTGCATCGAGCAGTTTCGGCACTGGAAAAGCGATATGCTCAACCGCATACGGCGCCCCCGGAGGCACCGTCAGCGAGGGCGGAATGCCGACATCGCCTGGCTCCTTCCAATAGGTAACCCAGCCGGGCTGAGGCTCGATCACCAGCGCGCCCTGGCGGTCGCCGCTTTCGTCGGGAGCAAGCAGGATCAGCCGCATGCGGCCGCCTTCGTTCACCGCCCAGTCACTGCTGGCGGCACTGGCCGAACTGACAAGGCCACAGAGACCGAGGACGAAAACGGCGAGACGGAATGTGATGCGCGAGACGATCATGGACCTGCCGATACCGGTTGAACCGCAATGGCTCTAGAAGATTGTCCCTGCCTTTGCCAGTCAAGCTTGCGCGGGTCACATCATTTTGGGTTGATCGCAACGGGCTTCTGCCCCATGTTTCATATTCAGACCACATTCAACCACGCAGCAAGCCGGTTGCCGAATGGCACACCAAGGAGGCAGGCATGGCACCGTCGTCGAAAATGGAACTGACGGAACGGGGATTTCTCGACGGCCATTTGCTGATCGCGATGCCCGGCGTGACGAGTGGCGATTTCGCCCGCTCCGTCGTGTATATCTGCGCCCATTCGGATGCCGGCGCCATGGGCTTCATCATCAACCGCCCGCAACCGGTCACCTTCGCCGATCTTCTGCTGCATCTGGAACTCATCGACCGCAATGATGCGATCATGCTGCCGGATCACGCCCGCCATTTCCCGATCCAGTGCGGCGGCCCGGTCGATCAGAGCCGCGGCTTTGTCCTGCATTCCGACGACTATCTCTCCGACAGCTCCATTCCCGTCAGCGACGATATCTCGCTGACAGCCACGCTCGACATCGTGCGGGCCATTTCCGACGGCCGCGGACCGCGCCACGCCACGATGATGCTCGGTTATGCGGGCTGGGGGCCAGGCCAGCTCGAACAGGAGATTGCCCGCAACGGTTGGCTCCATTGCGCCGCCACCGAAGACCTGATCTTCGATCGCTTCCTCGACGACAAGTATGACCGAGCGCTTGCCATGATGGGCATCAACCCCGCCATGCTATCGATGGATGTGGGGCACGCGTAAGGCCGCGTCGCACTCGCGTGCGGCCTTGGCCTGCACATTGCTTTCCAGCGCATGTGAGGGGGTGAAACCTCACGCCCGCTTCATCAGCGGAAACCGTTCCTTCAGCAAGCGCAAGACAGACTCGGCGCCCAGTGGTGGGCCGAACAGGTAGCTCTGGCCGAATTCGCAGCCCATCATCGCAAGGTCGGCTGCGTCCTGATCGGACTGGATGCCCTCAGCCACCACCTGCATGTCTAGCCCGCGTGCCATGGAAACGACGGAGCGCAAGAGCACCGAGCGCTTGTCGGATTGGTCGCAGACCAGCGCTTTGTCGAGCTTGATCGTGTCAAAGGGGAAGCGGGTCAGGTAGGAGAGCGAGGAATAGCCCGTGCCAAAATCGTCGAGCGCGAGGCTGATGCCTGTCGCCTTCAGTTTCTCCAGCATCAGGCGTGCCTGTTCCGGGTTCTCCATGACCACCGTCTCCGTCAGTTCCAGCTTGATCCGGCTCGGATCGCACTGGGTCTTGGTCAGCATGGCACGAACGTCATTGTAGAGTTCGCTGGAGATCAGCTGGGCCGAAGAGAGATTGACCGAGACGAAGATCGGCAGTTCGCCGGTCTGGCGCTCCCAGTCCATCAGGTCGGTCGAGGCGCGTTCGAGGGCGAACATGCCGAGCGGACCAATCAGGTCAGTCATTTCGGCAATCGGGATAAATTCGAGCGGCGGGATATTGCCGCGCTTTGGGTGATCCCAGCGCATCAGTGCCTCGAAGCCGGCAATCTCGCCATTGCCGAGACGCACGATCGGTTGATAGGCGACCGAGAGTTCCTTGCGCTCGATGGCGCGGCGCAGATCTGTTTCCAGCTGCAGCCGGTCGGTGCTGACGGTGCGGAAAGCCGGGCGGAAAGGCTCGACGCGATTGCCCCCGGCACGCTTGGCCCGGTACATGGCAAGCTCCGCATCGGCCAGCAGGCTGGACGCGCTTTCCTGCTGGTCGATCCAAGAAACAAGACCGATCGAGGCGGTGAGTTCAATCTCGCGATTGGCGAAGTTGATCGGCACCATGATCGCCTTCGATATCGCATCGGCAAAATCGGCGATCTTGGCCGGGTCGCGCTCCGAGACGAGGATCAGGCCGAATTCGTCGCCGGAAAGACGCGCCAGCGTGTCCTGCGGCTTCAAGAGACGGCGCAGGCGGCGGGTGATGGCGATCAGGATATTGTCGCCAGCCGCGATCCCGAGCGAGTCATTGACCGTCTTGTAGCGATCGATATCGATCGCAAGCACGGTCGGGCGCACGGCCTCGGTGCTTCCGGCAATCGACAGGATGGCCTGCAGCCGATCGAGGAAAACCTCGCGGTTGGGCAGGCCGGTCAGGTTGTCATGCATCGCATCGGCCAGCAGCCGGTCAATCGAATTGCGCTGCTCGGTGACGTCGATGATCGTCCCGACGCAGCGGATGACCTCGCCATTCGAGCCAAGCACGGGCCGCGCCCGGATCTTCAGCCAGTGATAATGACCGTCTTCGGCGCGGATTCGGAATTCATGGCTGAGCCGACCCTTTCGGTGCTCCAGAAGCACGTCGAGCGTCGCGCGGAAACGGTCGCGATCATCGGGATGCAGACGCGGCAGCCAATTGCGTGCAGCGCCGTGCATGGTGCCAGGCGACAGGCCAAGGCGCATGGAAATGTCAGGGCTCGTCACCATCCGGTCGCGGGCCACGTCCCAGTCCCAGACGGTATCGCCGGACCCGGTCAGCGCCAGCGACTGGCGCTCGAGGTCGGAAAACAGGCCCTGCTGATAGGCGCCGCCGGCAAAGGCGTGCTGCATGACGGTAAAGCCGATCAGGAGAACGATCAGAACAAGGCCGCCGCCCAGCGCCGGCTGGACGATATCGTTGTCGAGCTGGCCCGTCACTGTCAGCCATCCGGCAAACAGCCAGACCAGGATCAGCGCCCAGGTTGGCACAAGAAGCACGGCGCGGTCATAGCGGTTGATGCCGAGATAGATGATGAGACCAATGCCTGCGACGCCGGTGAGCGCAAAGGAGACGCGGGCAATACCGGCGGCAATCGAGGGATCGAAGACCGCAACCCCGAACAGAACGGCAAGGCCGAGCATCCAGGCAAGCGTCGCATAGCCGAGATGCACATGCCAGCGATTGAGGTTGAGATAGGTAAAGAGGAAGATCACCAGCGAGGAGGCAAGCGCCACTTCAGCTCCCGCACGCCAGACCCTTATATCGCTCGCTGTCAGCGAGATCAGCTTTTCGAGGAAGCCGAAGTCGACGCAGATATAGGCAAGCACAGCCCAGGCAAGAGCGGCCGCCGCCGGCAGCATCGATGTGCCCTTGACGACAAAGAGGATGGTGAGGAAGACCGCGAGCAGGCCGGCAATGCCGAGCACGATACCCCGATAAAGCGTAAAGGCGTTGAC
Source organism: Rhizobium sp. AAP43 (assembly GCF_001296045.1). GTDB lineage: Bacteria > Pseudomonadota > Alphaproteobacteria > Rhizobiales > Rhizobiaceae > Allorhizobium. The sequence goes on from NZ_LJHS01000004.1 coordinate 118,397, forward strand.
CGTATCCTTGTAGGCGTCCGGCTCCCACAGATAGATCTGCGGCAGTTCCGGTGTCGCAAGTTCGGCGACGAAGGTGATCACCGTGCCCGGATTGAGCGTGATCCGGAAGACGTCGGCATCGGCGCTTGCGACGCGGTCGAGCGCAAAGCCTTCCGACGGCGTGATCGCCATGATCCGCTGCGAGCCGAGATCGGGCCAGAACATCTTCGAGCCGGACAGGCGGAAATGCGGCGCAACGATCACGCGTTCCAGCTGTTCTTCAGAGACATTGGCGAGCGCAAAGACAGCCCAGTCACCTTGATGCTCGGGCGTGCTGGAACGCACCTCGATGCGGCGACGAATGCCGTCGGCGCCGGCGGCAGTCGAAACCTGGAAGGCCTCGCCCTGGTTGGTGTAGATTTCGGTGGTGCCGGTGAGGTCGAGCGCGTTGTCGTCACGGGCGATCTTCACCGGCTCTACGGCCTGCGCCATCGTCGCGGTCAGCCAGAAGACGAGTGCCATCAGGCCGGATAGCGCGTGAGTGTAAAGACGTGGCATCCGGTATCCTGTGTTTCGCAAGCTTTCCATCAGCCCGACTTGCCTTTGCGTGACGAGGGGCTTTCGCTCAGCCTGGAAAACAGCAGATGGTCGCGCCATTCCCCGTTGATCTTGAGATATTCCCGCAAGAGACCTTCCTGCTCGAAACCTGTCTTTTCCAATAGGCGCAGGCTGTTGACGTTGTCCGGAATACAGGCTGCTTCGATCCGGTGCAACTCGAGCACCTTGAACATATAGGGTATTGCCAGCTCAAGTGCGGCAAACATGTGGCCTTTGCCCGCATGACACTCGCCCATCCAATATCCGATCATGCAGCTTTGCGCCGCCCCACGCCGGATCAGGCCGATCGTCAATCCGCCGAGAAGATCATCGGTCTCAGTCTGGAACAGGAAAAACGGCACGGCCATGCCGGTGATGAATTCCTGTTCGTTGCGGATCACGCGCTGGCGAAAGGCGCGCTCGGTCATGTCTTCGGCACGCCAGGTCGGCTCCCAGGGCTGCAGAAAGGCGCGGCTCTCCCGGCGCAGCTTGTGCCACTGATCGAAGTCACGAAAACGGGGAAGTCTGAGCGTCACCTGACGCCCAGATAGAACCGGTGGCTCCGGCTGCCGCGACAGAAACCGAAAGACCGAGCGCGTCATCGTCTATCCCCGTGGACGCCGGCGGAAATATCCACCGGCCAAACTTGAGTGCAGCAGGTTCAGCCTGCGACCTTGCGGCTTCCCGGCGATGTCGTCGATAGCTGGCCGGCGATCTCGTCAAGCGACACCAGCTGGTCAACCGGGCCGATGGCCGACAGCGTCGGTGCGGTGTCGAAGAACAACCGTCCGGCAAGGTCGGTCAGGCGCTCGGTGGTAATTCCGGCAAGGCGCTCCATCATTTCCTGGTTCGGAATGGTCCGGCCATAGAGCATCATCTGGCGGGCGATCTGGCCGGCACGTGCGGCCGGGCTTTCCTGGCCCATCAGAAGCTGCGCCCGGATCTGGGCACGCGAGCGTTCGATTTCCTGCTGGTCGATCGATTGCGACGCTTTGCGCAGCTCCTCGATGATCACAGGCACGAGTTCCGGCAGATTGTCGCCGCCGGTCGCGGCATGGATGCCGAAGATGCCGGTGTCGGAAAAGCCCCAATGGAAGGCATAGACCGAATAGCAAAGGCCGCGGATCTCGCGCACTTCCTGGAACAGACGGGACGACATGCCGCCGCCCAGAATATTGGCCAGGATCTGCGAACAGTAGAAGTCACGCATGTGATAGGCCTTGCCCTCAAAACCGAGCAGGACCTGGGTATCCATGAGGTCGCGTTCTTCACGCGCTTCACCGCCGGTATAGCGGGCAACGTCCATGACGGGCGGCGCGGACGGCTGTGTCGGCAGCGAGGCAAATCGCTCTTCGACCTGTTTGACGAAGGCGTCATGGTCCACTGCGCCGGCCGCCACGACAAACATGCGGTCGGTTGTGTAATTGCGTGAAAGATAGCCGCGGATCTGGTCGCTGGTGAAGGAGTTCACCGTATCGGGCGTGCCGAGAATGCTGCGCCCGATCGTCTGGTTCTGGAAGGCGCGTTCGGAAAAGCGGTCAAAGACGACATCGTCAGGCATGTCGTCGGCAGCCCCGATCTCCTGCAAGATGACATGCTTTTCGCGCGCCAGTTCCTCTTCGTCGAAGACGGAATCCGTCAGGATGTCGGTGAGGATGTCGACGGCCAGCGGTACGTCGTCTTTGAGCACGCGGGCGTAATAGGAGGTCGTTTCGGTCGAGGTCGCGGCATTCAGTTCGCCCCCGACATTCTCGATTTCCTCGGCAATCTGACGGGCAGAGCGTCGGCTGGTCCCCTTGAAGGCCATATGCTCGAGCAGATGCGCGATGCCATGCTCGCTCTCCGTCTCGTTGCGTGACCCGGACTTGATCCATGTTCCCAATGCCACACTTTCAAGATGCGGCATGTTTTCTGTAACGACAGTCAAACCCGAGGGTAGTCGGGTGCACTCAACACTCATGGTCCGTCTTTCTGCGCTTCCTACTGGGCGGCACGAGAACGCTTGCCGACGAAATTCTCGACGGTTTTCAAGTCCGCCGACAGAACCTCGAAGCGCTCCTCCCTATCCATCAGGTCAGCAAGCCATGTCGGAAGCGCGGGGTCAATACCGGAGGCCGATTTTACTGCCGCCGGGAATTTTGCCGGATGGGCAGTGGCAAGCACAACCATCGGGCTTTGCGGCTTTTCGAACTTCTTCGCGACATGCACGCCGACGGCCGTATGCGGATCGAGCAGATAACCAGTCTCGTCAAGCACGGCTCGGATGGTCTTTGCCACTTCTTTTTGTGTCGCGCGGCCGGCGCGGAAATCCTTGCGGATGAATTTGAGCGCATCCGGCTGGATTTCGAAGGCGCCGGACTGCCTCAATCCTTCCATCGACGAACGGATGGCGGCGGCATCGCGGCCATAGGCTTCAAACAGCAGGCGCTCGAAATTCGAGGATATCTGGATATCCATCGACGGCGACGTGGTGGCCGACACGCCCTTCATCTCGTAGCGCCCGGTCTTCATCGTGCGGGCGAGAATGTCGTTGTCGTTCGTCGCAATCACCAGCTTGTCGATCGGCAGGCCCATCTTCTTGGCCACATAGCCGGCAAAGACATCGCCGAAATTGCCGGTCGGAACCGTGAACGATACCTTGCGGTCCGGCGCCCCGAGTGCCACGGCGGACGTGAAGTAATAGACCACCTGCGCCATGATGCGGGCCCAGTTGATCGAATTGACGCCCGACAGTTTCACCCGGTCGCGGAAGGCGACATCGTTGAACATCGCCTTCACCAGGTTCTGGCAGTCGTCAAAATTGCCTTCGACGGCGATCGAGTGAACATTGGCTTCCTTCGAGGTGGTCATCTGGCGCTGCTGCACCGGTGAAACCTTGCCATGCGGGAAGAAGATAAAGATGTCGGTGCGCGCGCGGCCAGCAAAGGCGTCGATCGCCGCCCCGCCCGTATCGCCGGAGGTCGCGCCGACAATGGTGGCGCGCTCACCCCGGGTTTCCAGCACATGGTCCATCAGCCGCGCGAGCAGTTGCATGGCGACATCCTTGAAAGCCAGCGTGGTGCCGTGGAAAAGCTCGAGCACGAAGGAATTGGCCCCCGTCTGCACAAGCGGTGCCACGGCCGGATGCTTGAACGTGGCATAGGCCTCGTCAATCATGCTGCGGAAGAGGGAAGGCTCGATCTCGCCATTGGTAAAGGGCAGGAGCACCTCGAAGGCGACGTCCTGATAGCTTTTGCCACGCAGGCCGCGGATCGCCTTTTTCGACATCTGTGGCCATTCACGCGGCACATAAAGGCCGCCGTCGCGGGCAAGCCCTGCCAGAAGCGCGTCACAAAAGCCGAGGCTCGGGGCCTCTCCGCGGGTCGAGATGTATTCCACGTCGCTTATCCTCGAAGTTGAACAGTCGCAGCCGATGTCCAGAAGAACCTATGGCGTTTCCGATAAAGAGGTTTGCCGTTTTGCGCCAGTCCGGTCCGTTGAATTTCGCAAGCCGGCGCATTGTGTTTTTCGCGGCGCGAAGGGCGGTGCGTACCACTCTCTTGCGCGCAATCGAAAATCCACGCAAATTGCCGGCAACCCAATCGATTTTTCGCCGCACCGCTGCTATAGACCATCGGCGCCGGGCGTGAAAACCCGTGAATTGGACTGTTTTTCCGGCCTTGCGAGGCCGAGCATGCGGAAGGTGGAGTCTGGTGTCCCTAGTCATGTCGCGCGGTGTTCTGGCCGTTTCGCTCCTGATGGCTCTCGCCGGTTGCAATACCGGTAATCCCGTATCCGGCCTCATGGGCCAGTCGGCACCTCAGCCGGCCGCTCCGGCCGCGACCGCTGCCGCCCCAGTTGGCTCCGATGCTTTCGTCCAGGGTTTCTGCCCGCAGGTTGCGCTTCGCGACGGCACGACCGTTCACCGCGTCTATGCGCGTGGCAAGGACAATGATCCGACCCAGGTGGTCTACCAGGCCTCGATTGCCGATACGACGCGCTCCTGCTCACGCACCGAAGCCACGCTGACCGTGAATGTGCTCGCCCAGGGCCGTCTGGTTTCGGGCCCGCAGGGCACGGCCGGCACGATCAACCTTCCGGTCCGCATCACCGTCATCGATGGCGATCAGCAGGTTTATTCCGAGATCGAGCCATTCAGCGTCACCATTGCCGACGTCAACCAGCCGACCCAGTTCATCTACAGCCGCGCCGTCACCGTTCCCGGCAATGTCTCTGGCCTGACCCGCGTCCATATCGGCTTTGACGACGGCAAGGCGAAGAAGAAAAAATAAGGCATTTCGAATCGCCGGATGCGTCAGGGTCAGCCCCGCCGCGTCAACGCTACAAGATAACGCACCGGCAGCGTCGAGCGATTGGCAAAGACGCAATCGACCGGCGCCCCGAGTTGCAGGCAGTCGCCGGCTTTAAGCTGATGCCGCCGCTCGCCCTCGATGAAATCGAGGTCTCCATCGATGACCCAGATCTGCTGGTGCTGGAAACTGAAGGCGGAAGCCGGATACGGCACCTCGACATCCGCCGGAAGCACGACCTCCAGCAATTCCAGATGACCGCCGTTACCAGGTGAGAGGGTGCGCCGCGTATAGCCGGTAGCGGGATCGGTCCAGACTGGTTGGCTCGCATGGCGCACCAGCCGCTCGGCATCGCGCTCCGCCAGTGCCAGAAGTGCCGACAGCGGCAGGCCGAAGGCGCCGGAAAGTCGCCCGAGCACCGTTGCCGTCGGACTCGCTTCCACCCGCTCCACCTTGCTGATCATGGCCTTGGAAACACCGGACCGCGTCGCAAGCTCGGAGAGGGACCAGCCGCGCTGTTCGCGCTCCAGCCGGATGCGCGCAGCAATGGCGCGGCCCTGGCCCCCGTCATCCGCATCTACGCCTGCCTCTTCCTTGTCCGCCATCCAATCCCTCTTGCCAAACTGCAAAGACTTCGTCTTCTATAGTGGACGAAAGAATACGATAGGGGATGACTTCAGGCAAGTCATCGATCCCACCACCTCGAACGGGAGCGCTGTCCGTGCCACGCCAGATCCATTTCAATGCCTTCGACATGAATTGCATCGGCCATATCCAGCAGGGCCTCTGGGCCCATCCGCGCGACCGCTCGATGGAGTATAACCGGCTTGGCTACTGGACCGACTATGCAAAGCGGCTGGAAAAGGGCCTGTTCGACGGCATCTTCTTTGCCGATGTCGTCGGCATCTACGATGTGCTGAGCGGAAGTCCGGCACCCGCCCTGCGCGGCGCGGTGCAGGTGCCGGTCAATGACCCGATGATGCTGGTGCCGGCCATGGCCTCGGTCACCAGCCATCTCGGTTTTGGCGTCACCGCCAACCTCACCTATGAACAGCCCTTCCTCTTTGCCCGCCGCATGGCCACGCTCGATCACCTGACGGGCGGACGGATCGGCTGGAACATTGTTACCGGCTATCTCGACAGTGCGGCCCGCGCCATCGGGCTGGATGGCATGATGGCCCATGACGATCGCTATGATCTGGCCGATGAATACATGGAGGTCGTCTACAAGCTCTGGGAGGGCAGCTGGGAAGATGATGCCGTGGTCGCAGACCGCGCCGCCCATCTCTATGCTGATCCCACCAAGGTCCACGCCGTCCACCATCATGGACGGCAATACCGTGTTGATGCGGTGCATCTGAGCGAACCCTCGCCGCAGCGAAGCCCTGTGCTCTATCAGGCCGGATCTTCGCCGCGTGGCCGGCATTTCGCCGCGACCCATGCCGAATGCGTCTTCGTCAACGGCCAGAAGAAGGACGGCGTGCGCGAGATCGTCGGCGATATCCGCGCCCGCGCTGAAGCACTCGGCCGAAGCGGGGATGACATCAAGGTCTTTCTCGGCGCGACCATCGTCACCGGGCGAACCGACAAGGAAGCCCGCGACAAGTTTGAAGACTATCGCCGCTATGTGAGTTCCGAGGCGGCACTCACCCACGCGGCCGCCTCCATGGGCATTGATTTCGACAAGTTCGATCTGGATGAGCCTGTCGAAACGGCCAAGAGCCAGGCGATCACCTCCAACATCAAGGCCATGGACCGCGCCGCCGGGCCGCAGTGGACCAAGCGCAAGCTGCTTGAGCAGATGGTGCTCGGCAGCCGCCAGCCGCCGCTGGTCGCCTCCGCCGATCAGGTGGTCGACTGGCTGGTCGACTGGGTGGAGGATACCGGCGTCGATGGCTTCAACCTGTCGCGTACGGTGGTCCCGGAATGCTTCGATGACATCATTGAACTCGTCATCCCCCGTCTGCAGGAAAAGGGTCTCTATAAGACCGCCTATGCCGAAGGCCCGCTGCGCCAGAAACTCTTCGGCGCACCGCGCCTGCCGCAAAGCCATATTGCCGCCAGCCATCGGGTGCGTCGTGGCTGAAGGAACGGGCGCGCTTCGTCACCTGTCGATCCTGTGCCTCGCCGTCGTCCTCTCGATGACCGCCTGGTTTTCCGCAACGGCCATCGGTCCGGACCTCGTGCGTCTCTGGTCGCTCTCACCGGCCATGTCCGGCTGGCTGACCAATGGCGTGCAGATCGGATTCGTCACCGGTGCACTCCTGTCGAGCTTCGTCAATCTGCCGGACATCGTCCGCCTCAACCGCCTGATGGCGATGGCAGCACTGGTTGCTGCCATCGCCAATGCCGCTCTTCTCCTGTCGCCGTCGCCAGAACTCGCGCTCGCCAGCCGCATCCTGACAGGCATGGCGCTAGCCGGCATCTATCCGCCGGCGATGAAGCTGACCGCCACCTGGTTCGTTCGAGGCCGGGGGCTGGCGCTCGCTGCCGTGATAGCAGCGCTGACGGCTGGATCGGCCCTGCCGCATCTGACGCGGGCCTTTGCCGGGGCAATCGACTGGCAGGTCGTCGTTACCTTATCCAGCCTTGCGCTGGTCGCGGCCGCCGTGCTCTTCGCAACCTTGGTCCGCGAGGGGCCTTACCCCTTTTCCCGCGCTGTCTTTCGCCTCGGCCAGATCCGCGAAGTGATGACGGATCGCAAGCTGCTCCTGGCCAATCTCGGCTATTTCGGTCACATGTGGGAGCTCTATGCCATGTGGGCCTGGCTGCTGACCTATCTGAGGTCGGCGCCCGCCCTGTCGCACCTCTCCCAATCGGCAGCCTCCATGCTCACCTTCGCCGCCATTGCGACCGGCGTGCTCGGTTGTTTCGCGGGCGGTGTGCTCTCCGATCGCTACGGCCGCACCGCGACCACCGCCGGCATGATGATTGCCTCTGGCACCTGTGCCGCACTGGTCGGCCTTGTCTTCACGGGTCCCGCCTGGTTGCTTGCCCTCGTCATCCTGGTCTGGGGCGCGGCGATCATCGGCGATTCCGCGCAATTCTCCGCAGCCGTGACCGAACTTTCCGATCAGCATCTGGTCGGCACCGCCCTTTCCTTGCAGATGGCTCTCGGCTTCCTGCTGACAGTTCTGGCGATCTGGCTGATCCCGGTGCTCGCCGCCGCCCTTGGCAGCTGGCAATGGGTCTTCCTTTTCCTTGTGCCTGGCCCCGCCATCGGCACCCTTGCCATGCTCCTGTTGCGACGGGATCCCGTCTCCCGGCGACTGGCGGGCGGGCGCCGCTGACTGCTGGAAAACCTCGCGAATACAGGAGGTTGTTTTCCGACCCTTATCTGTACTAGATCTGTCGCATCGCGCCTTGCATGGTTCCATGTGGCGCGACGAGAACGAGTTTTGGGGAATGCGGAATTGATGGTTGCGATTGTCAGAAATCCGGTGGCCGGAGGCAATGGCCAGCCGGTCCGCTGGGCCCGGGCGCTTGACGCCTTCCGACAGCAGTTTCCCGATCTCACCGTGCATGAAAGCCGTTCAGCCGGAGACGCTCGCCGGCTCGCCATGGATCTCGCCGCCTCTGGCGTGGACCTCGTGATCGCTGCTGGCGGTGACGGCACGATCAGCGATGTCGTCGACGGCATCCTGTCATCGAGCCGGCCGGAAACACCCCTCGCATTTCTGCCGCTCGGCACCGGCTCCGATTTCGTCCGAAACTTCGACCTGCCGGCCGATCCGCAGCAACTGGCCGCCCGGATTGCAGCATCCGCCCCGCGTCAGATCGATGCCGGCCGGATCACGGCCCGCGATGCCGGGGGGAAAGAATTTCATCGCCACTTCGCCAACATCGCCAGTGTCGGAATTTCCGGCGAGATCGTTGAAAGGGTGAATGCGCCCGGTGCCAGACGCTGGCTCTCCGGCCCGGTGCGTTTCTTCGTCTTTTCGCTGCTCACCATTCTGCGCTACCGCCCTTACACGTTCGACGTTCTCATCGACGGCATGAAGGTGCATGACGGCCGCCTGGCGCTGACGGCCGTTGCCAATGGCGGCTGGTTCGGCGGCGGCATGCATGTCACGCCGGAGGCAGACGTTGCAGATGGTTTTTTCGATGTGGCGGTGATGCGGGAGGAGAGGGTAAGCGGGCTGATCCGTCTTTTGAAAAGCCTCTATAAGGCTGGCCATGTCGGCCATCCGCAATTGAGCTTTCATCGCGGCCGCCGCGTCGAGTTCCGACCGACTGACACGGCGCGTTTCCCCGTCGAGGTTGACGGCGAGATGCCGATTCAGGGCGGTTTCGTCGCCGAAATCCTGCCCGGCGCGCTGACAATCCGAACTTGAGAAAAATCTGCGTTTCTGAGGAGGTTCAGCGCCTCAGAAGGCGCCTTCCCATTCGGCCATGGCGGCAACGACGCCCGGCAGGTCGGTCATACGCGCGATCACGGTTTCAGCGCCCGCATCCGTCAGCTTGTCGGCATGCGAAGGATAGGTGTGCGAGGCACCGGTAAAGCCGACAACCCGCATGCCTGCGGCGCGGGCCGCATGCACGCCATGCACGGAATCTTCGATGACGATGCATTTCGAAGGGCTGACGCCGAACTGGCTGGCGCCATGCAGGAAGATGTCCGGCTTCGGCTTGACGCGGTCGGCGCCGAGATCCTTGGCGGAATAGATGTGCGGCGCAAAGGCTTCCTTGAAGCCGACCTTTGTCAGCATCATGTCGAGCCGCTGTGAAGATGAATTGGAGCAGATGCAGCGTGGGGTCTTCAGCCGTGCAAGCGCAAAGGCCACGCCCTCGATTGCCTTCACCTCGCGGGCAAGCCGCTGGTCAAGCAATTGCTCCGACTTGTCGATGAGACTGGCAGACAGCGGAATGTCGACTTCCTTCTCGATCGACAGAAGAATGTTCTTCCAGGTCATGCCGGCAAAGCGTTCGCCCATTTCCTCCACCGAGATCGGGTAGCCGGCATCGTTGAGCAGCTTCGATTCGACCTTGGCGGCGATGATTTCGGAATCGACGAGCACGCCGTCGCAATCGAAAAGGATAAGGTCGAAACCGCTCATGCTGGACAATCCGTGGTGATGTTCGAGGATGGCGCCTCCCTACACGATCACGCCCTGAAGGACAATGCAGGCGGCTGCATGGCAGCTCTTCGGCCAGCAGACGCGCACACCGCGCCAGTGTCAGCCGCCGGCAAGCGCCAGCAGGCGTGTCTCTAAATCTTGCGGATAGCGTTCAAGCGCCCGGTCCCGCTCCAGCATGTCGGCAAGCCAGACCCCGTCGGCCGCAAGCCGCACGACGGCAAGTGCCGGGTCTGCATCCGTCTGCCGATGCGCCGTCAGCTGTTCATCGAGCCAGTCCGACCAAAGGGCCCGGAGTGCCGGCTCCGAAAGGATCGCCACCGAGAGGGCCGCCCACAGGCTCTGCGCACCGATCAGGCGATCGGCAAAACAGGCTCTCACATAGGCCCGTGTAAACCGTCCGTCAGCTTTCGAGTCGGTCTCCATGCTCTGCGCGATCTCGTCGCCGAGCTTCCCGAGCAGATCGGCGAAGAGGGCCGCAATCAGGGCCTGCTTGCTGTCGAAATGATGAAGCAGACCGCCCTTGGTCACGCCCGCTGCCCGGGCCACCGCCTCAAGTGTCAGACGGCCAAGTCCGTCTTCCGCCGCAATCCGGGCAGCGCAGTCAATCAGCGCCCGGCGCACCTGTTCCGGCTGCTTGCGACGCCGATAGGCGCTGTCAGCCGGCGCGCTCAATGGGATACCGACCCGGATAGCGTGTTCATCACGATAACACCGGCAATAATCAGCCCGATACCAAGCATGGCAGGCACATCCAGCGTCTGCTTGAAGACGAAAAAGCCGATCGCAGCAGTCAACACGATCCCAAGCCCGCTCCACATGGCATAGGCGACGCCCAGCGGCATGCTGCGCAGTGCAAGGCTGAGCAGGTAGAAGGACGCGGCATAGAAGGCGATCATGCCGGCTGTCGGCAGGAATTTGCTGAACTGGTCAGACTTCTGCAGCAACGTCGTGCCGATGACTTCGAGCAGGATGGCGGCGGCAAGCGCGCCATAGGCGGGCAGGAGAGGGTTCATGGCAGCGATCTCGATTGAGTGACCCCTCAAACATACCGAATGGTCGGTTTGTTCACAAGAGCTGACCTGGCGTTTGTGACGTGTCGACGTGCGCAGCCACACTACTTGCCTATCGAAAGAACAAGGTAAGTATAATTGTAAGTAAGCATCACAATTTTGCCGCCATCGCGGAGCGAGTTCCCGTCCGGCGCCGAGGGCGCCTATACTCGTCAACAGGACATCGAATATGTGCCAGGAATGCGAAACCAATGGCCTTAACCGCCGCAATCTCTTCAAGCTTGCAGGCCTCGCCGGCGTAGGCTTCACCGCAGCCGCCCTGACGGGCGGCGCGACAACGGCGGCTGCCCGGACGCCAACAAAACCAGTCAGCTCGCCGGCTGAAGCGCTCGCCAAACTCAAGGAAGGCAATCGCCGCTTCGTCGAAGATGCCGATGCCTGTGCCGCAGGCCTCGCCTCGCTGCGCGGCGAACTCACTGGTGGTCAGCATCCCTGGGCAACCATTCTCACCTGTTCAGACAGCCGTGTCAGCCCGGAACTGGTTTTCGGTGGGGCAACGCTCGGTGAACTCTTCGTCGTCCGCAATGCCGGCAACGTGCTCGACACCGGTGCGCTCGGCACCATCGAATACGGCGCAGAGCACCTCAAGTCGCCGCTGGTCGTCGTCATGGGCCACAGCAAGTGCGGTGCTGTGAGCGCGGCTTGCGAGGAAGTCGAAAAGGGCAGCGAGCCCGGCGGTTCGATTGGCAAGATGATCCAGCCGATCCTTCCCGCCGCCATCGCCGCCCGCAGCGCCGGCGCGTCTGATTTGATCGCCGACACGGTTCGTCGCAACGCGATCAGTGGCGCCGTGCGGATCGCCAATGAAAGTGCGATCATGCGCGAACTGGTCGAAAAAGGCGAAGTCCAGGTGGTTGCGGCCGTTTATGACATTGCCACCGGCAAGGTCGAATTCATCGACAGCCTGAATTGATCTCAGCCCGTCGCGGTTCGTCCTTACGGGTCGCGACGGCATTGCCCGGGCCTCTGCATGGGTGAGGGAGGTGCGAGGTCACCGGTAAACTCGACAAGCGGAGAAACTCTGCTTTAAGGGAGTGAAAGCCATGCACGTGGCTCTCCTTGTGCCGCGCCGGCTCTAAGCTCGCTCGGCCGCTCTTGAGGCCTGCATGACCATCCGCCTTCGCCCCCATCATCTCCTCTGCATGCTGACCTATGTCGGCAAGGGTTATTCTCCAACCTTCGTGGAGAATTACGAGCGGATCGCCGCCCGGCTTTCGGCGGGTGAAGAGATCGAGCTCATCGAAGGCCCCGATGACATCTGCGCGCCACTCAACGCCGATCCCGAGGCCCATTGCCATGGCGCAAGCGTGACGGCCCGCGATGCGCAAGCGCAAGCATCGGTGGCTCGGCTTCTGGGTGGCCCGCTTGGCCCAGGCGCCCGCATCACGCCGTCGGCCACGCTGTTGGCGCATCTCAGAAATACCTTCGCAACCGGCGAGATCCGCAGCGCGTGTTCGGGCTGCGAATGGAGCGGATTGTGCGACACGGTGGCAGAGGAAGGCTATCTGGGCGTGCGGGTCGCGCCTTGAGGCATGCGCTATCTTTTCGCTGCACGTGACGGGTGACGGCCGGCAAAGCTGAGGTGGATGACACGACCTGCAACCTCTGGCAGACTTTAGACGATACGCCGGAGGCCACGCCATGATCACCCTCGACACAATCCGCGAGATCATCCTTGCGCTGCCCGGCACCGAGGAGACCTCGTCCTGGGGTAATCCCTCATTCAAGGTCAATGGCAAGGCCATGCTCTTCTGGAACCTCGAACATGGCTGCCCGGTCTTCAAGCTGCCTTTCGAGGAGCGCGATCATTTGATTGAGCGGGATCCCGGCACCTTCTTCACGACAGACCACCACAGGCCCTATCCCATGGTGCTGGCCCGCCCGGACAGTGTCGATGTGGAATGGGTGCGAGCCAATCTCATGCGGGTGTGGCGCGATCAGGCGAAGAAGACGGTGGTCAAGGCCTGGGATGCTGGGCGGTGATTCTCCTCTTCTCCCCGGCGGGGAGAAGGTGGCGCGTAGCGCCGGATGAAGGGGATTCCAAAGGAACGCCCCCACCTGCGCGCTTCGAACGCTTCAAAAACATACGGAAATGGCGCGCCGGACTGCTCGCCTACGATCAGGGCATTTTGCTGTGTCTTTCCCTTGGCGAGTTCGTCCTGTGGCTCGGCCTTCCGGCGGTGACGCATCCCACCGCCGCACAAAATCTCACGCCCCGTTCACCCTTCAGTAACCAAGTTCGGTAACCATAAGCATCGAACCCCGTGCTGCGTCAGCGTAAGAGTGAGTAACCGATGGCTTCTGTATTCCCGATTGCCGAACTCCGCCGTTCTTCGGACCCGTTTTCCTGGGTCGACAGCATCATCAAGGGGGATTGCGTTGCAGCCCTTGAAGCGCTGCCGGACAAGTCCGTTGATGTCATCTTCGCCGACCCGCCGTATAACCTGCAGCTTGGTGGTGCGCTTCACCGCCCTGACCAGAGCGTGGTCGATGCCTGCGACGACGAGTGGGACCAGTTCGCCTCCTTTCAGGCCTATGATGCCTTCACCCGCGCCTGGCTGCTTGCCTGCAGACGCGTGCTGAAGCCGACCGGCACCATCTGGGTGATCGGCTCCTATCACAACATCTTCCGCGTCGGTGCGACCTTGCAGGACCTCAATTTCTGGATCCTCAACGACATCGTCTGGCGCAAGACCAACCCCATGCCGAACTTCAAGGGCCGCAGGTTCCAGAACGCCCATGAAACGATGATCTGGGCCTCGCCGGATCCGAAGGCAAAGGGCTACACCTTCAACTACGATGCCCTGAAGGCTTCGAATGACGACGTGCAGATGCGCTCCGACTGGCTCTTCCCGATCTGCTCGGGCGGCGAGCGGCTGAAGGGTGATGACGGCAAGAAGGTCCATCCGACCCAGAAGCCGGAAGCGCTTCTTGCACGCATCCTGATGGCCTCGACGAAGCCGGGCGACATCGTGCTTGATCCCTTCTTCGGCTCCGGCACCACGGGCGCCGTTGCCAAGCGTCTCGGTCGCCATTTCGTCGGCATCGAACGCGAGCAGGATTACATCGATGCAGCCTCGGCCCGCATCGCCGCCGTCGAACCGCTCGGCAAGGTCGAACTGACCGTCTTGACCGGCAAGAAGGGTGAAGCACGCGTTGCCTTCAACACGCTGGTCGAAAGCGGTCTGGTCAAGCCCGGTCAGGTTCTGACCGATGCCAAGCGCCGCCATTCGGCGATCATCCGCGCCGACGGTACGCTGGTCTCCGGCGGCGAGGCTGGCTCGATCCACCGCCTCGGTGCCAAGGTGCAGGGGCTTGATGCCTGCAATGGCTGGACCTTCTGGCATTTCGAAGAGAAGGGCGTGATTCGCCCGATCGATGATCTGCGCAGCGTCATCCGCGCCCGTATGGCCGGCCTCGAATAAGGACCAAGGCGCCATTTGGCGTGATACCGGTCACATCTCGGTCTAGTTCACCCGGTGTCTCTTGCGCCGGGTGTCCCATTTTGAGCGCTGAGTGCGCACGGTCACATACGACTGACCAGTTTCGTGCAAGATGGGGTCACTAAGGCACACAGACATCGGTCGCTTGCGATCGATCTGGCGCGGGCTGGGGTCCGCCAACACCGCCCGCGCCAGCGCCTTAGGCACCGCTCAGACCGTGACGCCGTGCGCTTCAAGATCCGCTTTCAGCTTTTCAGCGCCTGTAAAATGCACCGCATGCCAGCCGGCAGCGCGTGCGCCTTCGACATTCGCCAGACTGTCGTCGATAAAGAGGCTATGGGCCGGCTCCAGCCCGAAATCCTGCGCATGACGCTCGTAGATCGCCACATCCGGCTTGATCAGCCCGATTTCGCCGGACACGGTGACGCCGCGCGGCGCGTTGAGGAACGGATACATCTGCCGCGCTTCCTTGAAAGTATCTGCGGCGAAATTGGTCAGCATGGTCACGTCCCGGCCGGCTTCGATCAGGCCGGTCATGATCGCAACGCTGTCGTCATAGGCATGCGGCACCATTTCGGCCCAATGCTTGCGGAAGGCACGAATATGCGCCTCGCGCTCGGGGAAATCGGCGATCAGCAGCGCTTCGGCCTCATCCCAGCTGCGGCCGCGATCCTGTTCGAGGTTCCAGTCATGGGTGCAGATCCTGGCAAAGAAATCGGCGCGCTCCGCTTCGTCGGGAATGATCCGCGAAAACGGCAGATTGGGATCGTAGTGAATCAACACCTTGCCGATGTCGAAGACGATGTGGCGGATCTCAGTCATGTGTTATCCCTTAAGTGTTGGAAAGGCTGTCGGAATAGCCGCCGCAATTGCCTTCTTCATGACAGTCGGCAGCGCTTCCCCATCAAGTTCGGTGACCGGCACCCAGAAACCGTGATCGCCCTCGGGAGCGTCGAGCGGCCCGGCGCGGAAGATCGACAATCGAAGTTCGAAATGGGTGAAGACATGGGAGATGCTGCCCGCAGCCTGCCAGTCGGCAACAAACGGGGCGGCCTCCGTTCCCGTTTCGCCATCGATGCGTGATGTCCAGGCTGTCGTTGGCACCTCGGTCATGCCGCCGAGAAGACCGGTCTCCAACCGCTTGCGTAAAAGAAGTCGCCCGTCGCGATCCACCGCAATGAAGGCCGCCCCCAGCCGCACCGGCTTCGCCTTTTTTGCGGCCTTCACGGGAAAACGTTCCGGTTCGTCGGTCGCCAACGCAATACAGACATCGTTGAACGGACAGAGCGCGCAGGCCGGCCGCCTCGGCGTGCAGATCGTCGCCCCAAGATCCATCATTGCCTGGGCAAAATCGCCGGGCCGGTCTTGCGGCGTCAGTTCGGCCACCCGCGCCTTCATCTGCGGCTTCGACCCGGGCAGGGGGGCGTCGATCGCGTAGAGACGTGAGATGACCCGCTCGACATTGCCATCCATCACCGCTGCCGGCCGGTTGAAGGCGATTGCCGCGACCGCAGCCGATGTATAGTCGCCGATCCCGGGAAGCGCCCTCAGCCCCTCCTCGGTATCGGGGAAGACCCCGCCATGTTCGAAGGCGACGGCCTCCGCACATTTCTTCAGGTTGCGCGCCCGGGCATAATAGCCAAGTCCCGCCCAGGCGGCCATGACATCCTCGTTCGGCGCATCGGCAAGATCGCGCACCGTCGGCCAGCGCTGCGTAAATTTGGCAAAATAGGCCTTCACCGCTGCAACCGTCGTCTGTTGCAGCATCACCTCCGACATCCAGATATGGTATGGATCGGGCGTGACACCACGCTTGGCCATGGCCGGCGAGATCCGCCACGGCAAATCGCGGTGATGACGGTCGTACCAGGAGAGAAGGGCACTCGCCCTGATTGCCGTCTTGTCGCCTGCCACGTTTGCCGCTACCTGTCGCGCATGAATGAAGGTGGTAATCCATGCATGTATTCCAGAGATCGATGACTGCAAACAACCTGGCGGCGATTTATGCAGTTTTCGTGCTGGCTGCGCTGGGTGGGTCCGTGATCACGGGACTGCTGATTGTGTCGGCGTTTTGGGCATTGGTCTATGTTCTCATCGGGCGCATCCGCCCGAAATTTTCCGCAGGCATTGCAATTTTCTCCATTGTTCTTCTGGCGTACGTTTCAGTCAACCTTCTGTTTTTCATTGTAAATTTTGGCAAAGTCTTCACGGAGCCTCTTGTGGAGCTTCGTAAGATTGCACCGCAAATCCTGTTCCTCGCAGCAATCCCCATAATGTGGCGCCTTGCGATTTCGCCTGGGGAAAGCCTTCTGCCTGCGCTCTGGAGGGGGGCTGCAATCGGTGCCATCGCTGTTCTGCCGTTGGCGCTTTTCCAGCTGTATGGGCTCGGAGAGCGTGCCGAGGGCGGAAGCGGAAACGCCATTCCCTTCGCATTGACCAGCGCACTCTTGAGCGTCACATCGCTTGCCGGGCTTCTCGATGATAACAGACGGTTTCGAATTCTGGCGGGCGCAGGCTTCGTAAGTGGTTACATCTGTGTCTTCCTTGCCCAAACCAAGGGTCTGATGCCGGTTCCGCTGGTCTGTGCTCTCGTCTTCGCAATCGTCTTTTTCCGCCAGAGGATAAGGATTGGACAGGCCGTCGGCCTGCTTGTTTTATTGAGCACACTCGTGGTCGCCGGCCTCTACGGTTCAGGCAGCCACAAACGCTTCCACGATGTCGCACAAAGAGCCATGGGTGACGAGCATGTCGAACTGGATGCATCCTATTCCGTCAGATGGGACATCTGGGTGAAGGCCGTGAGTGCGATTGCCGATGCGCCTCTGGAAGGTCACGGCGTTCAGAACCGTCGGTCGGTCATCCAAAGCTTCGGCTATGCCTATTCGCACATGCATAATGGTTATCTGACCGCCATGGTCGATAATGGCGTTCTGGGCCTGGTCGCCTTGCTCGGATTGCTGCTATCGCCGCTCTACATTGCCTGGCGCGCGCCACGCAATACGCTCTATGGAAGGCGGCTGTTTCTCGCATTCTCTCTGGTCGCGACCTATGCTATCGGTGGTCTGACCAACTTCATCTTCGGCCACGACATCTATGACGCGGTTTTTCTCTGGACGGGCATCGTCATAGCCGTCAGTGCCACCCCGGATCCGATCACAGATGAGCTCTCCGCCTAGGCGCTACGGCGCCAACCAGATTTCAGAGATCGCCAATGGCATCGTCGATCCGGTGCTCGCACGCCGTGCGGGCATCAATACCGCATTGCTCGGCTCCTGGGATGAGATTGTCGGCGAGAACTTTGCCGATTGCACCCGGCCGGAAAAGATCGCCTGGCCCCGGCGCTCGGATCTCCCCGATGATGGCGGCCATCGCCCGGGCGTGCTCACCATTGCCTGCGAGGGCGCCCGCGCGCTCTTCCTCTCCCACACCCAGAATGAACTCGTGTCGCGTATCAACGGCTTTTTCGGTTATCCCGCTATTGGCCAGATCCGAATCGTCCAGAAACCGGTTGCCGCCCCGCCAAAGCGAAGGCGGCCCCGCAAGCTGGAAGGCGAGAAGGCCCGTCGGCTGGACGAGATGATGGAGGGTATCGAAAACGATAATCTCCGTCGCGCAATCGAGCGCCTAGGCACAGCCGTGCTGCAGGCGAAGCGCAAATAGCGCCAAGCTCGGGCGTCGATCGACGAACCCTTCACACGACCCGGCAGACGTCCGGGTGGCCAGCCTCCCAAGCGGCCAGGAGCGACCTCCCCGGCATCACTTCCGTGTCGCCGCGTAAATCCCGTCCCAGTCGGCCGGGGCGTCAGCTGGCAAGGCTTCCAGCCGGTCGCGGTAGATCCGATGTGTTCCGCAGAACAGTCCGGAAAGCGGCGTCAGCTTTCGTCCTGCCATCTCTGCCAGTTCGACGAGTGCTGCCCGCGCTGCCTCGAAGTTACCGGAGCGCCAGGCCGCAATCAGGCCAGCATGCCGGTTGAGCAACTCGGCACTGGCCGCTAGCGCCGGGTCGCCTTCTTGCCCGATCAGAGCATGCAACATCACCGGCGCCTTGCGTCCGATGACCCGCACCAGATCGATTTCCGCAAAGACAAACCCCTCTGTGCGCAGGCGGACTTCTTCTGTCACCAGCACCGGCAGGTCATAGAGTTTGGTCATGCCTTCGACGCGCGAGGCAAGATTGACGCTGTCACCGAGGCAAGAATAACTGAAGCGCTGGTCTGAGCCGAGATTGCCGACACAGGCCATGCCAGTGTTGAGACCGATGCCGATCTTGAGATGCGTGCCCCGGTCACGGTTCAGCGCATCGACGGCGGCGACCATGTCGAGGGCCGCCTGGCAGCCTTTGGCCGGATGGTTGGCAATGTCGAGCGGCGCATTCCAGAAGGCCATGATCGCATCGCCGATATACTTGTCGATCGTTGCCTCGCGCTTCAAAAGCACATCGGTCATTGGCGTCAGGAAGCCGTTGAGCAGGCTGGTCAGCTCGGTCGGCTCAAGTGTTTCCGAAAGTGCTGTAAAGCCGCGGATGTCGGAGAAGAGGATCGTCAGTTCCCGGTCCTCGCCGCCCAGTCGCAGCGCCTCGGGATGTTCCGACAGCCGTTCCACAAGGGCCGGCGCCAGATAGCGCCCGAAGCTCTCGCGCACGAAGCGCTTTTCCCGATGACTGACCATCAGGAGCAGTGGCAGCGTGGTCAGAAGAATAGCGGCAATGCCGAAAAGGGGCTGCAGAGGGTCGAAGAGCAGGAGATGGCGAGAAAAGGCAATCCATGATCCGGAGGCGACGAGCGTCGCCAGAACCACCGCCGCAACCGCGCCAATGGCCGGTGACGCGAGCCAGAGCACAGACAGCATGATCAGGCCTGCGGCGAGCGTCGCGCTCCGTTCGGCCCCGGTAATCCAGTCCGGCCGCTGCAGGAAGATGCCGCTGGTAATCTGGTCGATGATCTCCGCATGGACCCGGACGCCAGGCATGGCCGGATCGAGCGGTGTGGCGACCAGATCGCGCAAGCCGACCGCACTCGTGCCGACGAGCAGGATGCGGCCCTCGATCAGCGGCGCGATGGCCGCCCGTTTTGCCGGGTCAATGAGATCTGCCGCAGATATGACCGGCATTCTCGGCATGCCTGAGTAATAGATCCACAACTCGCCCCCGGCGCTGACCGGCACGTCGAGGGCGCCGACCCTGAGATCGGTAATGGCCGGATTGGCGTCGGTTCCGGCGGTACGGATGATGTAGCTGCCGGCCTGCTGCGCAATTCTGAGCGTCTCAACGGACAGCGCTGGGTAGAGATGCCCATTCGCCCGCGAAACGAGCGGGAAGCTGCGCACGATGTTGTCGGAGCTCGGCGGAAACGAGAAATAGCCCATCGCATCGGCGGCGTCCGTCAGCACTGAGAGATTGGCCAGGGCGCCGCTATAGTCGTTCACGCGAGAAGACGGATCGGCGCCGAGAAAGGAAAAACCCGCCTTCGGCGGTGGCACCGGCGACGAGTGCTCATTGGTGAGGGCGATGCCGATCACCACCGGATCGTCATTGATGGTCTCGGCCAGCAGCCGGTCGGGATCCGGCAACAGGCTGGCCGGCAGATCGAGGGCCACACCTTGTCGGCGCATTTCCTCGGCCATGCGCATGGGCGCGGTCCGGTCGGGTTCGGAAAACACGATATCGAAGCCGATGGCGGCAGCCCCTAGCGCGCTTGCCGAGGTCACCATGTCCGAGACGATGCGGCGCGACCAAGGCCACTGCCCAAGTCTTGCGATCGAGGCTTCGTCAATGTCGACGACAGCGACCGGCGGATCGGTCGCCTCGCGCGGCTTCAGATCCTGGTATGTGTCAAAGACAAGAGCGGCGAGGCGAAAAGCCTGCCGCTCCAGAAGGGCATGAACAAGGATGATGGCAACCAGTGCAGCTGCGCCGATCAGCACAGTGCCCAGTCGACGTCTCTGCGCACCGGAGAGCCGCCGACGGCGCCGAAGCCCGATCGTCATTGGCTGTTGCGGCTTCCGGCAAAGATGCCGCCTGCCGACCATGTGCCATCGACAGCGGTGAAATTGCCCATCACACCCTTGACCGGATCTGCGCCATTGGACGCGAAGGCTCCGTCAACTGTTGTGGTCACGCCGGTAACTGTTTCCGTTCCGCTGAACGTCGCCGTATTGGAGCCGAAGCCGACATCCGTGGCGAGTGTTTTCCCGTCGAAATCGGAAATGGTGACGCGGCCATCGCGGCTGGCAAAATTCATTGTCGCTTCCATCGAGCCGGTCGCGATATACTGCGACCCGCCATTGACGACCGTGCCCACCGCATTGCCGTTATAGGTGGCAGTGCCTGTCGCCGGTACCGCTGCGTATTCCGGTTGCTTGCCGACGATCCAGTTGCCCAGATGCACCGTCTTGTCAGCGGTCGCGGAGCTATTGCGGCCCCACCAGCCCCAGGTCATGAAATCGCAGGCCTGGCAAATTTCGGCTGTCTTGCCGCCGTTGACTGTGCTGTCGTCAAAGATCTTCGCCGCGACCACGTCGGATGAGACCATGTAGCTGCCGTCGCGGGTCGTCGCGGCCATCAACTGGTCGGAGAGATAGGCCGAATCGTCGCCGGCATCGAAGTCGACCAGGAATTCGCCCGAAGCGCCGACGGCAATCGTGCCGGAAAGGCTGCCGTTGCCAGCATTGAAGTCGAGATCGGTGCGCCCGACCAGTACGGAGGAACTGTTGCCCATGGTGCCGACGCCCGACGCAAAGCCCGTCGTGTCATTGCTGCCAAAGCTGCGCGTATCGTCGGTTGCCACATCCGTACGCGAGCCAACATGGACATTGTCATAACCGCTGAGAGGTTGCTCGACCCCGCCGGCAACGACATCCGGCAAGTCGCCCGAACCGATCACCAGATATTCGCCGTTGGCGCCGAGGAACTGGTCCTTGCCCACTTGCGATCCGATCGTCTCGGCCGCGCCCTGATTATGGCTTGCCGTGTCCGTTGCATCGGTGCGGCTCGATCCAGCCATGCCGCCGGTCAGGCCATAGCCGCCGCCCTGAAGCAGGCCGACAGTGCCGGCAAAGACGTTGATCGCACTGGTCTGGGTGGCGCCGGTCCCGCTGATGTCGAGCGATGCCTGCAGCGACCGACCAATCACAGTGCTGCCCGCCGTGGGCTGGACGCCCATGACATAGAGGTCGCTTGAAACCGTGTTGTCGGTGAAGCCGCTTGCATCACCGACGAAGGGGATCGTCGTCCCCTCGCCATTTGTCAGGGAAGCCAGTGCGTCTGGTTCAAGCCTGTAGCGCAGGATTTCGCCGCTGGCGAGCGTTGTGACAGCATTCGCCGGCGTGCCACCAATCACGTAGAATGGCTTGTTATTGGCGTTTTTCAGCATGTATGCGACGAAATCGCCGGTGCCTGTATAGGCCGTGCCGGAGACCCGGCCGACGCCCCGCGCATAACCAGAAACATGGTGTTCGGTCAGCGTTGCGGTCGGTGCAAGCGTCGGCAGGGTAAACCGGCCACTGGTGCCATAGGTCCCCTTCGACCCGCCGTTCGCGCCCTCGGTAATCAGGCCGACAGCTTGATTGACGTTGCCGGAAGTATCCGGGGTCACGATCGTGACGGGCACGGGACGCAGCGTGTCTCGGGTCGAATCACCGGCCAGCTGGTCAGAGGGCTTGGTGGCTGGCTTCGGCTGCGGAACGGGGATCTTGTTCTGGTTCGGTGCGACGCCGGAATTGCTCCGCTCCAGCCGGCTCTTTTCCACCGTCTGGTCGTTTGGCCGGTTGATCGAGCCGCCATCGAAGCCCGGGCGACCGGCAAGATGCTGCTGCAAGCCGCTCACCCAATCGAGAGGTGTCCGGCTGACCCTTGAATTGGTCCCGTCCGAGATGATCGAGAAACCCGACTTGAACAGCCGCTGCGGCCGGCCACGGCCGGTCAACTCAACCTCTTTGCCATAGACCAGCGACATGTGCGGCGGCATGCTGCGGCCTTGCGCATCGCGGCCGTCGAGATTGATGTCGACGACCGCACCGCGAATACCAGCGGTGCCGATCGGCGTGTTGATCGTGACATTGCCACCCTTCTTCGAGGCTTTGCCGCCGATGAAGCGCAGTGCGCCCTTGGTCATGGTCGCGGTGAGCGATGCCGTCTTGGATTTCGGGTCGTAAACGAAGTTGTCGATGACGACGGAAGAGTTCGGCCCGATCGTAAAGGCGGTACCGTCGGCGAGCAGGATCTGGACAAGTCCCTCGGCACTTGTCTCGATCCGGTGATTACGGATCACGGGGTCACCGAGCGAAATCAGCTTGCCCTTGCCTTGACCGTCATACGCAGCCGCCTGGGGGTTAACAGCCGCTGCAACACCGGCGCGTTCGCCCTCGGCGAAGCTTGGACCCGACAAGCCGAAGAAGAGAGCCGTCGACGCGGCGAGTGCTGTTCTGATCGTCATCATCTTGCTCAAGTCTCGGCTCCTGCAACATTTCCGGCGAACCGCCTCAGCGGCCTGGTGTCCAGAAAGGCGAAAATACAAACAGACAGAATTTGTCCAGTGATCCTGCGCTCACTGCACGCGTCCTAGAAGGCAGATTGCACGCCCACCGACAACGTGATGTTGTCGAAGGCCTTGATGTCGTAGTTGGACCAGACCTTGCGATACCCCGCCTCGGTCACGAGCGCGACCCGTTCGGTGAACGGCATGATCTGGCGCAGGTTGAGTGAAAGCTCCGTATCCTGCTGGCGCTCTTCCGCATTGATCATGATGTCGGGGTCGTCGTAATTGCGCCGCGAAACACCGGCATCGAGCGCCAGGATCCAGGCCGGGCCTTCGCCGACCGGCGCCTTGTAGCGCAGGGCCGTGCTGATCACCGCCCCGACATCGCTCGATGCGAGATAGCCGTCACGTGCTTCCTTGCGCGAGGCCAGAAGCCTGCCGGTCACGCTGAGGCTCTCGGTAAGGTAGCGCGAATAGGAGACCTGCGTGTCGAACCGGTTGCCGCTCTGCTGTTCGGCGGTCAGTCGTGTCTTCGTGTTGGTATAGTCTTCGTAGCGATAGGTGAACTGGAAGCTGAAGGCATCGATCGGCGAGATCTGCCAGTCGAAGGTCGTCGATGCGCCAAGCGAACCCAGATAGCGATCCCCTTCGAGCAGCACGCCGCTCGACACGAGGAAGACCGACAGAGAGCGATCATCGAGCCCGAATCGGGCGAGATCGAAGGTCGGCCCCAGATAGACTTCAGCCGCTGCCGTATTCAGCGTGTCGCGTTTGTCGTAGCCGGCCGCATAACCCGAAACTCCCGCTTCGATCGCAATGCCCTGCTCGTCGAGATCGTGACGATAGCGCACCGATCCATTGGCATAGGCGTTGACGTCTTCGCCGGCGACGGTGAGGTCGTCGACCAGATAGGGAAGTCCGTTCAGGGTAACGGTCGAGTTTGTCGGGCCGGCATTGGCATTGCTCTGGTAGCGCAACCCCTTGCGAACCGATCCGGCAAAGTCGGAGGCCGACGATCCCTGGCGATCGATCGCGGCAATATATTGCGCCACGCGCGTCTGCACTTCCGCTGGCACATCCGGCCCGGCAAGCGTGGCATCGAAGTATTGTCGGGCCGTCTCGTAAGCGCCTAGTCGGAAATAGAGAACGCCGAGTTCAAGCTGCAGACGGGGCAGGCCAGGTGCGTAGATCAGCATCCGTTCCAGCGTCGAGATGGCGCCTTCGAGATCCCCGGCGCGCGACGAGAGAGCCGCATACTGGAAGGCGACGTCGAGATCGTCGGGCCGTTCCATCATCAGCTGGAACAGCCGGTCTCGCTCTGCCTGGATGGCGTCTGCCGACAGCTCGCCAGTCCGCGGAGCCACGTTTTCCGACGACTGCGCAAGCGCCGGCGAACCAACGACGGTGGTGAGGACTGCCAGAATATTAACGGCTGCCGTAACGGAAAAACGGGAGACGGCGGGGAGGGGCGACGCCATGAAGGTATACTCGGTTACGAAGTCGTAAATTGTTTCTAGTGCAAGTTAAAGCTCTGTTAAACACCGAGTTTTCACGGGTTAACGACCAAGTCTGGGATCTTGTTCGCGTCCCTCTGTACCTCAGCGAAGCGTAACTTAATCGTGAGCAGGCGGTAACGCAATCCTGTCAACTTCCGTTACGTAAGGTTTTCCCGTGTGTCTGGTTAATTGAACAGTCTCTGTTCAATCAATTTCGAAAGTAAGTGTAGATCAGTGCCGAAAAGGACCGCTGGCCGTCCATTTGTCGGTGGCCAAAGGCAGGGTGCGACTCCAGGTCGGACAAATTCAGGACCGAGCTCTGTCACGCAACTTTGATTTTTCTAAGGTGGGGCTGCCTTGTTTGCCGCGACTTCGCGTTATAACGAGAAATACGCCTTTCATCTCCCAGCAGGTAAGACACAGATGTCCCTTTCCGAACTCTCGATCACCAAGCGCCGCCTTCTGGGCGGCATCGCCGCCACAGCCGTCGGCGTCACTCTCGCCGCATCCACTGGGTCAACGGCATTTGCCGTGGACCTTCCGACATCCGACCGCGATGTTGATATGGAAGAGGCGCTGAAGCCCGGCGCGCTGAAGGAAATGGCGCTCGGCGATCCCAATGCGCCGGTCAAGATCATCGAATACATGTCGATGACCTGCCCGCACTGCGCCAACTTCCATGAAAAGACCTTCGACACGATCAAGACAAAATATGTCGACACCGGCAAGGTCTATTTCGTGCTGCGCGAATTCCCCTTCCCGCAGGACACGGCCTCGCTTGCCGCCTTCATGCTGGCGCGCTGCACCACGGAAGACAAGTTCTTCCCCTTCGTCTCGATGTTCCTCAAGCAGCAGGCCGCCTGGGCCGCCCCGACCGATGGTGATGTGCGCGGCGCCATGCTCCAGCTGTCCAAGCTCGGTGGTTTTACACAGGAGAGCTTCGATGCGTGCTTGACGAACGCGAAGCTTGCGGCTGATGTGTCCGCGATCCGCGATCGCGGCGCACAGGAGTTCGGCATCCAGTCCACGCCGTCCTTCCTGATCAATGGCAAGGCCTATTCGGGAGACATGTCGGTTGACTCCATGTCGGCCCTCATCGACAGCCTGCTCTAATCGACGTTCCGTCATGATGACGGGCGCCGGTGATATCTGCGCGCCCGTTTCCGCCCTCTCCGCGAAGGAGAGGGCTCGATGAAGTTCAACCGTCTGCGCCTCGTCGGCTTCAAGTCCTTCGTCGAATCCTCCGAATTCGTCATCGAGCGCGGCCTGACCGGCATTGTCGGGCCGAATGGCTGCGGCAAGTCGAACCTCGTCGAGGCCCTGCGCTGGGTCATGGGCGAGAATTCCTACAAGAACATGCGCGCGTCCGGCATGGACGACGTGATCTTCTCCGGCTCGGGCAATCGCCCGGCCCGCAACACGGCCGAAGTCGGCCTCTATCTCGACAATTCCGACCGCACGGCACCCGCCGCGTTCAACGATGCCGACGAGATTCAGGTGACCCGCCGCATCGAGCGCGGCAATGGTTCGGTCTACCGCATCAATGGCAAGGAAGCCCGCGCCAAGGATGTGCAGCTCCTCTTTGCCGATGCCTCCACCGGTGCCCGCTCGCCCTCCATGGTCGGCCAGGGCCGCATTGGTGAGCTGATCGCGGCCAAGCCGCAGGCCCGCCGGCAATTGCTTGAAGAAGCTGCGGGTATTTCCGGCCTGCATTCGCGCCGCCACGAGGCCGAACTGCGCCTGCGCGCCGCCGAGACCAATCTCGAGCGCCTCGAAGACATCACCGCCCAGCTCGAAACGCAGATCGAGAGCCTCAAGCGCCAGGCCCGGCAAGCCAACCGCTTCAAGCAATTGTCCGCCGATATCCGCGCGCATGATGCGATGCTTCTCCACATTCGCTGGGCTCAGGCTAAACAGGCCGAGGGCGAGGCGGAAAGCGCGCTCAATCAGGCCATGTCGATCGTGGCTGAAAAGGCCAACTTTCAGATGGAAGCGGCCAAGCTCCAGGCGATTGCCAGCCTCAAGCTGCCGGAACTGCGTGAGGAGGAGGCAAAGGCCGCCGCTGCCCTGCAGCGCCTGCAGATCGCCCGCACCCAGCTGGACGAAGAGGCCTCGCGCCTCATGCGCCGCCGTGACGAACTCACCCGCCGGCTTGCCCAGCTCGATGAGGATATCCGCCGCGAGGAGCGCCTCGTCTCCGAGAATGCCGAGGTCATCGGCCGGCTTTCGGAAGAAGAGTCAGAACTTGAGGAAATCCTTGCCGATGCCGGACGCTTTGCCGAAGAGGCGAAGGATAGCTTTGACGCCGCTGCGGCAACGCTTGCCGACAGCGAACGCGACTTCACCCGGCTGACCGCCGAGCGCGCCGAGGCCGCTGCCGGCCGCAACCAACTGGAACGCGCCATCCGTGATCTGAGCGAACGCCGTGCCCGTCTCGAGCGTCAGGTGTCGGAGGCCTCCCGCGAACTCTCCGAGATTTCTGACCGCATCGCATCGCTGCCCGATCCGGACGAAAAGCGCGAAATGGTCGAGATCGCCGAACAGGCCGTCGCCGATGCCGAAAGTGCTGCCATGGAGGCCGAGGCAGCGCTGACCGAAGCCCGCCGCACCGAAAGCCATCTGCGCCAGCCGCTCGAAGCCGCCCGTGCCCGCGTCAACGGTCTGGAGACCGAAGCCCGCACCATCGCCCGCATCCTGGCCTCGACCACGACAGGTGATTTTGCCGCCGTGGCCGACGAACTCTCCGTCGATCGCGGTTATGAGACGGCGCTGGGGGCAGCCCTTGGCGACGATCTCGACAGTGCGCTTGATCTCGACGCCCCCGCCCATTGGCATGGGAATGGCGACGGGGCAGGGGATCCGGCCCTTCCCGAGGGTGCCAAACCGCTGATCGCCCATGTCCGCGCACCGGATGTGCTTTCGAGGTCACTGCGCCAGATCGGCGTGGTCGAAGAGCCGGACGCGCTCGCCCTGATGGCAAAACTCGCCCCCGGCCAGCGCCTCGTCACCCGTGACGGTGCCGTCTATCGCTGGGATGGTCATGTCACCGGTGCCGATGCCCCGAGTGCGGCGGCTTTACGGCTTGCTCAGAAGAACCGCCTTGCCGAAATCGAGCTGGAAACCGAAGAAGCCCGCGACCAGATGGTCGAGGCCGAAGATCGCCTCGCCGAAGCCGCAGAGGCCATTCGCGCTGAAGAGGCCCGCCTGACGGATGCCCGCGACCGCAGCCGCCTTACGGTGCGCGCACTCGCCGAAGCTCGCGAGGCGCTGACCCAGGCCGAACGGGCCTCCGGCGATCTGATCCGCCGCCGCGAGGTGATCGAGGAGGCGGTGAATGGCCTGAAGGGCCAGATCGAAGAGATCGTCGAGCAGGAAGAATCCGCGCGCATCGAGATGGAGGAGACGCCTGATCTATCGGCCCTCGACGTCAAGCTGCGTGACGCCGAGGCGATTGTCGCCCGTGATCGCGGCCTTCTGGCCGAAGCCCGTGCTCGCTTTGAAGGCCTTGCGCGCGAAGACGAAATGCGTCGCCGCCGCATCCTGTCGATCCGCCAGGAAAAGCAGAACTGGCAGAACCGCGCCAAGTCTGCGGAAGACCATATCGCGACGCTGCGCGAGCGCGAGGCCGAGGCGCGCGAGGAGATCACCGATCTCGAAATGGCGCCGGATGAATTCGAGGACAAGCGTCGCGCACTGTTGAGCGCGCTGGACAAGGCCGACAAGGACCGCCGCGAGGCGGGAGACAGGCTGATCGAGGCGGAAAGCCGCCAGCGCGAGGCCGACCAGAAGGCGGCAGCCGCGCTCGCCACCCTTGCCGAAGCCCGTGAAAAGCGGGGCCGCGCCGAAGAGCGCCTTGTCTCTGCCCGCGAATGGCGCATTGAGGCCGAGACCCGTATCGCTGAAACGCTGAACGTGCCGCCGCACGAGGCTTTCCGCCTCACGGGCCTCAAGGACCCTTCTGAAATCCGCGATCTGCGCGAGGTTGAGCGCGATCTCGACCGCCTGAAGATCGAGCGGGAACGCCTCGGCGCCGTCAACCTGCGGGCCGAAGAAGAGCAGAAGGAATTGGCGGACAAGCTCGCAGCCCTGGTCAAGGAGCGCGACGACATCATTGATGCGATCCGCAAGCTGCGCGGTGCGATCCAGAGCCTCAACCGCGAAGGCCGTGAACGCCTTCTCGCCGCCTTCGATGTGGTCAACGCTCAGTTCCAGCGCCTCTTCACCCACTTGTTCAATGGTGGCACGGCCGAACTGCAGCTGATCGAAAGCGACGACCCGCTGGAAGCCGGCCTCGAAATCCTCGCCCGCCCACCGGGCAAGAAGCCGCAGACCATGACGTTGCTCTCGGGCGGCGAACAGGCTCTGACCGCCATGGCGCTGATCTTCGCCGTCTTCCTGACGAACCCAGCCCCGATCTGCGTGCTGGACGAGGTGGACGCACCGCTCGACGACCACAATGTCGAGCGCTACTGCAACCTGATGGACGAAATGGCCGCCTCGACCGAGACCCGCTTCGTCATCATCACCCACAATCCGATCACCATGGCCCGCATGAACCGCCTCTTCGGCGTCACCATGGCCGAACAGGGCGTCTCCCAGCTCGTCTCCGTCGATCTGCAGATGGCAGAAGCCTTGCGCGAGAAAGATCTGGCGTGAAGGGGCGCGGGATTGTGCTGATCGCCGGCATGTTCTTGGCCAGTTCACTTGCGGCCCAACCCAACTCCGCCCCACTGTCCGGCAACTACCTGCCGCAGGTGCTTGCCGCGTCGCAAGCCCATCGCGACAGTCTGACGGCGATGATCAAGGGGCAGCCCGGACTGCCCTACTGGGTCAGATCGCTGGTGCGCCAGCCGCGTTATGTGGCGCTGGCCTCGCAGGAGATCCGGGTGAAGGACACGCCAATGCAGTTGTTCCGCGCCTGCGAGGCGCGCCGATGCGAGGCAAGCTGGCTTCGGGCGCTGTTTTCGGCTGATGGCAAGCGCGCGCTTCTTTACATCTCTGACGATAAACTCGGCATCAAGATCTTCGGCGATCCGACGCCGCAGGAGCTGGCCTTCATCGCCCGGCCATAGCCGCCGTCACTCAGCCACCGCCTCGCGCCGTGCCGGGCCTGCCGGCAGGGCGGCACTGGCGAAGATCGAGCCGAGGATCAGCGGCAGGCAGACGAGATAGGCATTGCGGATGCCGAAGGCTTCCGCGACGAAACCGAGCAGTGGTGGTCCGAGGAAGAAGACGACAAAAGCCATCTGGGCGATTGCCGCGACATTGATGACCGCTGGGCGATCCGTGCGCAGGGCGGCGGCCGACACCGCCATCGGATAGACCGCGCTGCAGCCGGCGCCCATCAGCGCGAAGCTCAGAAGCGCGGCATAAGGATGCGGTGCAAGCCAGGCCAGCGCAATGCCGAAGGCGGCGATGGAGAGCAGCACGCGACCGACCAGCCTTGCACCATGCCGGTCGACGACCGGATCGATGGTGAGGCGCGCCAGCGCCATGAAGAAGGCAAACAGCGTCAGGCCGGACCCCGAGATGAAGGGCGAAACGTCGAAGACCTCTTCCATGTAGATCGTCGACCAGTCGATGCCGGCCCCCTCGATCAGGAAGGCCGAGGTGCCGATGATGCAGAGCGGCAGCAGCGCCAGTGTCGGCAGGGCGAAATGCGGCTGCTTCTCATGCGTGGTCGCACTCACCACATGCGGCGCATTCTTCATGCCGGCAATGGTGATCGCGCCAATGACGAACATCATGCCGAGCAGCAGATGCATATGCATCTGCATGCCGATGCCGGCCTGTCGAACCAGTGAAGCGGTAATGGCAGTGACGAAGAAGCCGAGGCTCCAGCAGCCATGCGCCCGGTTCATGATGCCAAAGCCGACCTCCGCCTCGATGCGACCAATCTCGACATTGAGACAGATTTCCAGCGCCCCGGCGAGAAGGCCGATGGAGAAGAGCACGCAAAACACCATGGGCGCACTCGGCAGGAGCGGAATGGTCGCCAGAAGCGCCATGACGCCGAGCAGCGAGATGGCAAGCGTCGCCCGCGTGCCGAGCTTCACGATCAGCGGCGAGGAGAAGGTCAGCGAAATCAGCGACCCGATCGCCATGCCGATCAGCGTCAGCCCCAGCTCCGCCTTGTTGACGGAGAGATGCGCCTGCAAGTCGGGCAGCCGCGAAAACAAGGATCCCGTCGACATGGCGAACAGGAAGAAGGCGATGTAGACGCGAAACTGCGGGGGGATATGCATCGGGACGACTCGATTTGTCAGACAACCAGATACCGACCTGCCAGCATCAGTCCGGCAAGTCCAGCCATCGACGCCGCCAATCGGTTCGCCCCCGGAAAAGGCCTTTTGATTGGTGCTGCGCGCCGAGACTTCTGGCGGGCAGGGGGCGTGCCCCTACGCGCCATCATCCTCGGGGCAGGCCCGAGGATGACGATCCATTCAAACGAAAAACGCCGGAAGCAAGCTCCCGGCATCCTTCTATTGGTGACGGCCTATTCGCTCAGTCGGCCGAATTGATCTGCCGTGCAACCATGTCGTGGTTGAGCCAGAGAACAGGTGCAGACGGGTTCGCGACCTCACCGAAGATCAGTGCGCCGGTCGCCTCGACCACGAGCACGCTCAGATAGTCCGAGATCAGCGCCTTGCTGTCCTTGTGCATCTGGGCGATTTCGGCCGAGGTGCCGATGGTGATGTCGGACTGGCCCTGGCTGTTCGGCATCGGCCAGTTGTTGAAGTCGTAGAACGGGATCATCACGTCGCTGGCCTGGAAGTCGGCGATCTTCTGAAGCACGTCGTCGATCGTCGCGCCTTCGACCAGTAGCGCTTCGCAGTCAGCCCAGATCTTCTCGGCCCGTGCGCCGCCATGTTCCTTTTTGAGTGCCTTCAGGAGCGGCAGGAGCGGCAGCTCGATACCGGCAAACACATCCGACGAGTTGGTGCGGATTTCCGGGCAGTTGAACACGGTCGCCTTGATGCCCGATGCAAAGGCCTCTTCGGCAATCGCCTCGAGCCGGATCTTCGCATAGCCCTGCGTGTAGTTGGTATAGGTCTGCCAGCGATATTCGTCGCCAATCAAGATGCCGGTGCCGTGATAGCCATAGGCCGAGTAACGAACCTGGCCACCGCTCTTTTCAATGCGCTCGCGGATCGCAGCGCTACCCTCGATCAGGTGGCGGAAGGTATTGGCCGAGACTTCGTCGAAGTTCTGCAGGATCAGCTTGCCAAGATCGCTTTCCAGCAGCACCTGCGAAGACATGTGGCGCGCGCCACGGCCCTTGTAGATGCGGTTGGCGATGACGAGGAAGACCTTGGCCTTCGGAATGCCGCCAGCCATGGTGTGGGCAAAGTGCACGTTCTTGCCGTCGGCAATCATGCCTTCGAGCTCGGCCATGATCTTGGCCACGGCATTCTGGAAACGCTCAACGCCAACCTGGCGGCACTTTTCGATATGCGCCCAGTCGAGTTTTTCGGTTTCCCAGTTTTCCAGCGTCAGCGAGGAAAGGAGATCGGTCGGCGTCGGTTCGCCTTCCGGCGCATCGAGGTCGAAACCGGCCATGGCGGGCACATTGATGATTTTCCCGCCGAGATTGGCTTCCGCCTGGGCCAGTTCATCTGCCGTCAACGGACGCAGCTTGTTGTTCTCGTCACGGCGGCCAACGGTGATGCCGATGATCTCCATGCCGGCCTTCTTGGCCTGGTCGAGCAGGCCGGTCACATAGCCGCGACCGAACAGTTCGCCGAACAGGACAAAGACATCACCCTTGCGATACAGGGTATTCTCGGAGATCTGCGTCAGGGAAACGGGGGACTTCATGTGCCAATTGATTCCAGTTTTTTAATATCTGCACATGCCCACTAGCAAACCCTGATCGACATGGCACCGTCCTCTGTTGCATTTCCTGGTCATTTTGCGTGACCGTTCATTGCAAGACGTGATCGACTGTAACAATTGCGAGCCGAACTGCGCCGCTCAGGCTTTGATCAGCCGCACCCGCGTGCCCCAGGGATCCTTCGCCTCGAACCCGCCATCGATCGCGCTGACGGCATAGCCGCGGGTTTCAAGTTCCGCCTTGCATGCGGCAAGGATCGCTTCGTTCTCCGCCTTCAGTGAAAACCAGTCGAGCCCGGTCATCGTGTCCTGGCGTGGCCCCGCATTCTCACTCTGCCAGATATTGGCGCCGATATGGTGGTGATAGCGGCCGGAGGAGAGGAAAGTCGCGCCGCGCTGGTCGCTGCCCGCCACCACATCGAGCCCAAGCCCGGTCGCATAGAAGTCGCGTGCGCGCGAAAGGGCGCCGACCTTCAGGTGGATATGGCCGATCCTCAAGGTTTCGGGCGCTCCCTTATAGAGATCCCGGTCGGTCGCCGTTTTTGTCTTGGTGAAGATGTCGTCGATGTCGAGTTCTTTTGTGCCCATGGACACCTGATTGCCGGCCCAGAGCCAGCGATCTTCGGGGCGGTCGCAGTAAACCTCGATGCCGTTGCCCTCGGGATCATCGAGATAGACGGCTTCCGACACGGAATGATCGGCAAAGCCGGTCAGCGGCACTTGGGCGCGCGCCACATGCACCAGCCAGCGGGCGAGATGCGCGCGATCCGGCATGAGAAAGGCCGTGTGATAGAGCCCGGCCTGATTGCCGCTCTGAGGTTCGGCATTGGGGTGGGAGGCAAGATGCAGAAGGGCAACGCCACCCGCGCCGAGCGTGACGAGATCTGTGCCGTCGGTCAGGGTTTCGAGGCCGAGCACGCTCTTGTAATAATCGGTCATCTGTCTGAGGTCGCGCACCCGCAGGCAGACGGCGTCGACATGGATCGGCCGCGTCAGGGCAAACGGCAGTTTGGCCGCGCCATCCCGAAGCTCCGTCGGGATTTCGCCTGTGCCTTCCGCGCCTTCCGCCCTGAGCGCTCCGGCCATTGCGCCTGAAAGCGTTGCCGTTCCCGCCAGCCGCAAGAGCTGACGCCGCGTCCATGTCATCGACATTCCTGTATCCCCGTCCAATATCGCGTGTCCCCGATAGGCTCGCATACACCGCCGTCCCTCGCGCCGCTTCTCACGTCTGTCCACGCCGTTTCACATCGCCGTGAGACAAACGCCTGCCGATTGCCGCAATTATGATGCAATGCAGCATAAACTTGACAGGGCAGCATTTCCAATCCGTCACAATTGCTGTAAACGATGGAAAATAAAGCCTGTTTGGGTGGAGAGGGCAATGCGGAAGTGGGTTTACACCTTCGGCGGAGGAGCGGCCGAGGGGAGTAGGGCCGAAATCGACCAGCTGGGAGGAAAGGGCGCCAATCTGGCCGAGATGGCGAGCCTGGGTTTGCCCGTGCCGCCCGGCCTGACCATCGTCTCGGATGCCTGCACCCTTTTCTACAAGAACGGCAAGACGCTTGCCGATGACCTGAAGGCGCAGGTCCTCACCGGCATTGCCGGCATCGAAGCCACGACCGGTCGCGGTTTTGGCGATACCAGCCATCCGCTTTTGCTCTCCGTCCGCTCTGGCGCCCGCACCTCAATGCCAGGCATGATGGATACGGTGCTGAACCTCGGCTTGAACGACCACACGGTGGAAGCGCTTGGCCATCATTCCGGCGATGCGCGCTTCGCCTGGGACAGCTATCGCCGCTTCATCCAGATGTATGCCGACGTCGTCATGGGCCTCGACCACGAGGTCTTTGAGGAAATCCTCGAAGACGAGAAGGCCCGTCTCGGCCACGAACTCGATACCGATCTCTCAGCCGTGGAATGGCAGCATATCGTCTCGCTCTACAAGGACATGCTGGAGCAGGAACTGGGCGAGCCCTTTCCGCAGGATCCGCATGTGCAGCTCTGGGGCGCGGTCGGCGCGGTGTTTTCCTCGTGGATGAACCCGCGTGCGAAGACCTATCGCATGCTGCACAACATCCCGGAGGAATGGGGCACGTCCGTCACCGTGCAGGCCATGGTTTTCGGCAATCTCGGCTCCACCTCTGCCACTGGCGTCGCCTTTACCCGCAATCCCTCGACCGGGGCCAAGGAGCTTTACGGCGAGTTCCTCGTCAATGCGCAAGGCGAAGATGTCGTTGCCGGCATCCGCACACCGCAATCGATCACCGAGGCCGCCCGCATCGACAGCGGTTCGGAAAAGCCCTCGCTCGAAAAGCTGATGCCGGAAGCCTTTGCCGAATTCGGCGCGATCTGCACGCGGCTCGAAGCCCATTACCGCGACATGCAGGATCTGGAATTCACTATCGAGCGCGGCAAACTGTGGATGCTGCAGGCTCGCTCCGGCAAGCGCACCACCAAGGCCGCGATGCGCATTGCCGTCGATATGGTCGCGGAAGGTGTGATTACCGAGGAAGAGGCAGTCATGCGCATCGAGCCGTCCTCGCTCGACCAGCTGCTGCATCCGACCATCGACCCGCGCGTCGCCCGCCACGTTATCGGCTCCGGTCTGCCCGCCTCACCGGGCGCGGCAACCGGCGCAATTGTGTTCACGGCGGAAGAGGCGGTCGATGCCGCAGGCGAGGGCCGCAAGGTCATTCTGGTACGCGTCGAAACAAGCCCCGAAGACATTCACGGCATGCATGCCGCCGAAGGCATCCTGACAACCCGTGGCGGCATGACCAGCCATGCGGCGGTCGTGGCCCGCGGCATGGGTATTCCCTGCGTGGCCGGTGCCGGCAGTATGCGCGTCGACCTGCGCAATGAAAGACTGGTCGGCATGGGCGTCACGCTCACCAAGGGCGATATCGTCACGATTGACGGCTCCTCCGGCCAGGTGCTGAAGGGCGAAGTGCCCATGTTGCAGCCGGAACTCTCCGGCGACTTTGCTCAGCTGATGGAATGGGCCGACGCCACGCGCCGCATGACGGTGCGCACCAATGCCGACACGCCGGGCGATGCCCGCGCCGCACGCTCCTTTGGCGCCGAAGGCATAGGCCTTTGCCGCACCGAGCACATGTTCTTCGAGGGCGACCGCATCCATGTCATGCGCGAGATGATCCTCGCCGAAGACGAGGCCGGTCGCCGCGCAGCGCTCGACAAGCTCCTGCCCATGCAGCGCTCTGATTTCACCGAGCTCTTCACCATCATGCACGGGTTGCCTGTCACCATCCGCATGCTCGACCCGCCGCTGCATGAATTCCTGCCGAAGAGCGACGACGAAATCGAAGAAGTGGCCAATGCCATGGAGCTCGAACCCGGCTTCATGCGCCGTCGTATCGATGCCCTGCACGAGTTCAACCCGATGCTCGGACATCGCGGCTGCCGGCTTGCCATCTCCTATCCTGAGATCGCCGAAATGCAGGCCCGCGCCATCTTCGAGGCCGCAGTGAGCGCCGCCCGCGAAACCGGCGCGCCTGTCGTGCCTGAAATCATGGTGCCACTGGTCGGCCTTCGCTCCGAGCTCGACTACGTGAAAGCCGTCATCGACCGTGTCGCGACGGAGGTCATGGCCGAAGCGGAGCTATCGATTTCCTATCTCGTCGGCACGATGATCGAGCTGCCGCGCGCTGCGATCCGCGCCCATATCATCGCGGAAGCCGCCGAATTTTTCTCCTTCGGCACCAATGACCTGACCCAGACCACCTTCGGCATGTCCCGCGACGATGCTGCCCGCTTCATCCCGACCTATCAGAAGAAGGGCATCATCATCCACGACCCCTTCGTCTCGCTCGATTTCGACGGCGTCGGCGAACTCATCCGCATCGCCGCCGAACGCGGCCGCAAGACGAGGCCTGACATGAAACTCGGCATCTGCGGCGAACACGGCGGCGACCCGACCTCGATCCACTTCTGCGAGGATGTAGGGCTGGATTACGTCTCGTGCTCGCCGTTCCGCGTGCCGATTGCGCGGCTGTCTGCGGCCCAGGCGGCGATCAAAGCGCGGGGGTGAGGGGGAGTTCGTTGCTCACCTTGCGTGGAACATGATCGACCTGATGATCGCGCTGAGTCTACATCACTGTGCGGAACCCGCCAGCCCCTCACACAGGCAATCCTTGAGACCGTGGGTAACCTCACCACTTCACGGTTTTTAAACAGCAGATGTGGCAGATCCTCCAGACAAAATCTCTCTCAAATGTCATGGGGATGTCCAGAAGTGCCGAGATTGCCGCTATACGTCCTCCTGCTTGCCGCGACGCTTTCCGCTCCAGTGCATGCCGAGGAAGACGCGCTGCCCGACCATGCGTCTCCTTCGGTCTGCGTGGTGCTTATTGGACTTGCGCTCGACAAAGGCGTCATCGATGCCGCTGACCAGCAGGCGTACAGGGATGCTGCCGAGACCATGCGTGAGACGTCAGTGGAACTGAATGGTGGCGAGGACGCAGCAAACCAGATGATCGGCAGCAGCGTCGCCTTCTTTGATGGGTTGAGCGAGACTGATCTCGCAGAGGGTGCCGACATGTGCTTGAGCGCCGAAGATGAAAGCTTTGACGCTGACGAGTGACGTGTTGCGCGCGGTCGAAGGAGGATTGCCGCATCCGGACCTCTTCGATGCCAAAGACCTCGTTCGTCTGGATCGCCCGGCCGCGCAAAGAAGAAAAACCCGCCGAACGGCCGGCGGGTTTCTAAACAGTGTGGGGCTAAACAGCTTTCTTTTTCGCCGTCAGCTCGCTGGCTTCAGAGAGGCCAGAATGTCTCCCAGTTCCTTCTGGTGGGTTTCATACGTGCCCTTCGAACCCCAATAGGTGAAGATCAAAACCTTGTCGCCGGCTGCGGCAAAGCCGAGAGATATTTCGACCGGACCCTCCTCGTCGGTACCCTCGTAACTGAGAGCCGAGATCTTCAATCCGTTGACATCGGTCTCGCCAGTTTCTTTCATCGACTGAGCATCGATTTGCACGCCATTCTTGGTCAGAAAGTCGATAGCGATATCTGTCGTCTTGTCGGCAGAGCTGGCGTCGGCCACATCGATAGAGAAATAGATGGCCCCGTCTTCAGATGTGGCGTCAACGCCGGTTTCGGTTTCCTTCGGTCCCCAGCTGTCGGGAATGCTAATAGACGCCACAGGAGCGTCGCTGGGGAACACGAGTTCAGCAGCAGATGCGGCAAACGGAATGCAGATCGCGAAAACAGAGGCTATGAGAAGTTTTTTCATGGTTGTCCCTTCGAGGATGGTTCCGGTCCGAATGTTAGGCGATTTCCAGTAGCGTCTAAATATCCATCTCAAAACGCCCCCTAAAATGAGCCGGAACTAACATGCGCGCAAGACTTTGCCGCCCTTCGACGCTTCCTGCTACCAAAGACATGATTGTTGGATAATCCTGCCCTTACGCGAAGATGAGGGTGCCGAAAAAATATCCCCGCCCATGTCACGTTGACGCTGCCCCGCTCGTCATGATCTCGTACCCCACAGAAGGAAACGACCTCATGACCGCAACACTCGATCCTTTCGCCGCCTCTCCCGCCTTGATGAAAAAATGGATGGCCGTCTCGACCGACATCGCCGCAAGCCTTGAGCCAAGCCTCGTCGAACTCGTCAAGATCCGTGCGTCCCAGCTCAATGCCTGCGCCAACTGCCTCAACATGCACGCGGCCGAAGCCCGGGCCAAGGGCGAGACCGAGAACCGCATCTATCTCCTCTCGGCCTGGCGCGAGGCGCCGTGTTATACGCAGCGTGAGCGGGCGGCGCTGGCCTGGACCGAAGCGCTGACCACACTTTCCGCCGGCCATCCGCAGGAGGCGGCGCGCCGGGATCTGCAGGCGGCCTTTACCGACGAGGAGCAGGTGAATCTGACATTGATGATCAATGTCATCAACGGCTGGAACAGGCTCGCGGTGGGCTTCGGCCTCTGGATCGAGACACCGGCGACCCGAGCCCAGGGAGTGGCCGCCTGATGTTGTCTTCCCAGCACACGGATGCGGCAGCGAGCTTCGATCCCTTGAGGCAGAAGCTCATGCGGCTCGCCTATCGCATGCTGGGCTCGGTCACGGATGCCGAAGACATGCTGCAGGAGGCCTTCATCCGCTGGATGAGGGCCGACCGCCGCGAGATCCGCGAGCCCGAGGCGTTTCTGCGCCGCGTCGTCACAAGGCTGTGTCTCGACCAGCTGAAATCGGCCCGCCTGAAGCGCGAGACCTATATCGGCCCATGGTTGCCGGAACCGGTGGTCGAAGACGAGGACGAGCCAGAGGACGTCACCCTGCCACTGATGCTGGCGCTGGAACGGCTCTCCCCGCTGGAGCGAGCAGCCCTGCTGCTCCACGATGTATTCGGCCTGCCCTTTGAGGAGATAGCCGATACCCTGGAGCGCGATATCGCCGCTTGCCGCCAGCTGGCAACCAGAGCACGGCGGAACGTGCGGGAAGCACGGAGCCGCTACACGGTCGACTCCAAGCGCGGGCTGGAGATGGCGCAGGCCTTTTTCAACGCCTCGCGCAGCGGCGACATGACGACGCTTTCCGCCATGCTCGCCGCCGATGTCGGCCTGCATTCCGATGGCGGCGGCAAGCGGCAGGCCGCGATCACACCGATCCTCGGCCATGCCGCCGTGATGAAAGTTCATACCTATCTCGCGGAGAAGATCTGGCCGTCAGGATCAACACTCCTGCGTGTCGGCCTCATCAACGGCCTGCCGGGCTTCGTCACGCGGGAGGCGGACGGCGAGTTGCAGACCACGGCGCTGCAGATCGAGGACGCTGCCATCACCGCCATCTATGTCATGCGCAATCCGGACAAGCTCCAGCACCTGCATTAAAATGGCGGACTGACCGTCCACCCCCCCCATGGATTGACGAAGGCGACCCGACCACCCGGGTCGCCTTCGCAGATTTTACCAGACCAGCGCTACCGCGTCGGCACCAGCCGGAATACGCAAGGGCGATGTTGCATCGGTGGCGGCCCACCACACGGCTTCGGCGACGTCGGAGGCTTGCGTGACCTCGGACGCACTTTCCTCGGCCCAAGCGTCGAACACGGCCTTCACCACCGGCAGATAGGGTTCCGGAAAGCCGCCTGCACCCTGAACCCTGGCGCGGGCCGTGTCGCCGAAGCTGGTGGTCGGCGCACGGCCGGGCAGCACGATGCGCACACGCACGTCGAAGGGGGCAAGTTCCAGCGCAGACACCTCGGTCAGCGCGTTCAGCGCGGCCTTGCTCGCGGTATAGGCCGACAGCAGAGCCAGCGGTTTCAGGGTCACGCTGGAGGAGACATTGATGATGACGCCCGAGCGTCGCTCGCGCATTTGCGGCAGCACGGCCTGCATCATCGCGACCGGGCCGAATGTATTGGTCTCAAACAGGCCGCGCAGGGTCTCCATCGGCGTTCCCTCGACCGCATTCATCCAGCCGATGCCGGCATTGTTGACCAGAACGTCGATCGGCCCGGTCGCAGAGATCGCAGCGGCAATGCTGTCCGGATCGGTAACATCAAGCTTGACGATCTCAAGGTGTTCAGAGGCGGGCAGCAGGTCTTCGCGGGGGCTGCGCATGCCGGCCACCACCCGCCAGCCTTTTGAGAGGAAGAGTTTCGCCGTTTCGAGCCCGAAGCCCGCTGAAGCGCCCGTGATCAGTACCGTGTTCATGTGTCGTCTCCTGTCCGTTATGGGATGCACGGAGACTAGATCGCGGTCGAAATCTTATCTATAATACAAAGTCTAATCTTCATTATCAGGAGTGTCGTTTGGCCGATCCCACAAGCGATCCATTGGGCGAAATCGTCTCTCTGCTCAGGCCGCGCGCCGGCTTTGCCAAGGTGGCAAGCGGGGCAGGCCGCTGGCGTGTGACACGGGAGCTGGATGGCGAACCCTTCTATTGTGTCGTGCTGGATGGCGCCGCTCGTATGACCGTCGACGGACATCCGGCCGTGCAGTTGCAGGCCGGCGATTTTGTCCTTGTGCCGTCTCTCTTCCACTTTGCCATGGAGAGCATGGAAATGGAGGGAGCAGGCAAAGAGGGGACAGCAAGGGAGGGCCTGACGGTCCTCGACCCGTCGCTGGCAACGCCGCTGCCGGGCGAGATCCGCCATGGCGATCCGGAAGGGTCGGTCAATGCCAGGCTGCTGGTCGGCCATTTCCATTTCGGCTCGCCGGATGCGCGTCTGCTCGTCCAGCTCCTGCCGCGCCTCCTGCATCTGCGCGGGGCAGAAAGGCTTTCGGCCCTGGTCCGGCTTTTGACGGACGAGACGCGGGCAGCCCGTCCGGCGCGCGAGATGATCCTCGCCCGCCTGCTCGACGTGATCCTGCTGGAAGCACTGCGTGCAGCACCGGATGAGACGGCACCGGGCGAAACGCCCCCCTCCGGCATCCTGCGCGGCCTGGCAGATGAACGCCTGGCGGCAAGCCTGCGGTGCCTGCATGGTGACCCGGCGCAGGACTGGACGATCGAGAGCCTCGCCCGCGAGGCGTCCCTCTCACGCTCGGCCTTTTACAAGCGCTTCCGCGCAGCCCTTGGCATGCCGCCGATGGAATATCTCACCGCCTGGCGCATGGCGCTGGCCAAGACCTATCTTGATCAGCGGGATCTGGGCATGGAGGAAATCGCCGGCCGCATCGGCTATGGCTCGGCCAGCGCCTTCTCCACCGCTTTTACCCGCTTCGTCGGCGTCCCGCCGTCGCGCTATGGAGCCCCGCGTGAAGGTGCCGCTGCGTGATACGCTTGCTGTTTCAACGATTGTTGGTAAGTCCGGTGGTGGCTACTGATCCTTTCATGCCAGTCGGTACCGCGCCGCAGTCGTCATCCTCTCAATTCTGGAGACACCCATGCCCGGCTATTCCGCCCGTCCGCCCGCCATTCCCACCGTGGTGCTCGATGATGCCGTCACCCGCATCACCCGTTGGGATTTTGAGCCCGGTGCCGCGACCGGCCATCACACCCATGGCCTCGGTTATGTCGTCGTGCCGCTCACCGATTGCCATTTCCTGATCGAGGATGCGGCCGGCGAGCGCCGGGTCACCAGCCGCGCCGGCGAGGCCTATCGCCGCGATGCCGGTGTTGAGCACAATGTCGTCAATGGCGGCGAGCAGCCGATGAGTTTCATCGAGATCGAATACAAATGAAGTCTGCCGATCAGGATCGCCCGCCGGTCTTCACCACTGAATTCGAACCGCATCATGGGCAGGCGGTCCCGGTTGCCCATGATGTGCAGCGGGTAACGGTCAACAATCCAGGCCCCTTCACCTTCCACGGCACCAACACCTATATCGTCGGGCGAAAGTCCGTCTGCGTCATCGATCCCGGCCCGGAGGATAATGCGCATTTCGCCGCCCTGATGACGGCGCTTGAGGGCAGGGAGGTGACCCATATCGCCGTCAGCCACACCCATCGCGACCATTCTCCGCTCGCCCGCCGCCTGAAGGAAAAAACCGGTGCGATCCTGGTGGCAGAGGGGCCGCATCGCCCATCGCGGCCGCTGTTCGAAGGCGAGGTCAACCCGTTTGCCGAAAGCTCTGATACGGATTTCGTGCCTGATCTCGCGCTTGGCAACGGAGAGCGGATCGCGGGCGACGGATGGTCTCTGACAGCGATCCACACACCCGGCCACACTGCCAACCACGCAGCCTTTGCGCTTGATGGCACCGGCATCCTGTTTTCCGCCGATCATGTCATGGCCTGGGCCACCTCGATCGTGGCACCCCCCGATGGTGCCATGGGCGATTACATGGCCTCGCTGGAACGGCTTCTGGAGCGCGAGGACCGGCTCTATCTGCCCGGCCATGGCGGTCCGGTGACGGAGCCTCAGTCTTTTATCCGCGGTTTGCGAACCCATCGCCGCATGCGTGCGCGCGCCGTGCTGGAGCGCATCGGCAAGGGAGACCGGAAGATCCCGGATATGGTGCGGGCGATCTATGCCGGCACGGATCCGCGGCTGCATGGGGCGGCAGCCCTCTCCGTGCTCGCCCATATCGAGGATCTGGTCGAAAAGGGCCTTGTCGCCACCGACGGCCCGCCGCGTTTGACGGGCGTTTTTCGCCCGGCCTGATGGGGTGACGCAGTCCCGCAGCTCAGTTGCCGGCTATGCCCAGGAGCTCGGCATCGAGCGCATGCAGGAAGTCTTCGGCGATGCGGTCGCTCATGCCGAGGTCGTGCGGGCCATAGCGTGCGGCAACGCGCATATCGACAAGGGTCATCTCCGCCTCTTCGCGCAGCCGGATCACAGCATCGAAGGGCAGGCCGAGCAGAAGCGTGCGGGTTGAAAGCTGCATCCGTGCGGTGCCTTCCGGCTCGCCGTCGGCCCGTGCCCGCTCGGCCTCCATCGCCAGGATCTCCGGCAGCGGGCGGGCCACCGGCAGCGGCCCGGTTTCCGGCAGGGCCTCACCCGGGATGATGTCCGGTTCTCCGGCAGGGTCCGTATCTGTGGGGCCGGCGCCCGTCTCAGCCCCGGTGGCCGCAACGCCATCGTCGGTCCCGGTCCGCAGCGAAAGGTCAGGCAGTCCATATTCCTCGCCGCGAGTGGCCGTCACCACAAGGCGACTGTCAGCGGCCACCTTGCGCACCGCCTCGTAAACGCGGTCGATTGCACCCTCGTAGCGGCGTCCGTTGAGGCCGGGATAGGCGCGGCCCTGAGCACCCGCCCCCTCGGCGGCCTTTACGGCACGCGGCAGAAAACGCTGGTCGGTGGCTGGGTCAGAAACCCAGGCCGGCGGGTCGGCTAGATCCGTCGAGACCTCGGTGAGTTGCGGCTTGGTCTGGTACAGATAGGCAGCATAGCCCGGCAGGGCGAGCGGCAGGGCCGCATAGACGACCGCCGAGACCGCAGCCAGTCCGCCCAGCGCCCCGATCTGCCAGAGCCGAACAAAGGCGACCAGGGCAAGCGGCAGGGCCAGGGCGGCCGGGATCGCGCAGAACAACACCAGAAGCACAAATTCCGGCGTTTTCAGCGGCCCGAACCGATGCAGGAGCAGAACGACGGTCAAAAGCCCCAGCGACAGCAAACCCAGCCGACGCGCAAGGAATGCGGATCGCGATACGGGGCGGTCATAGCGGATCATCATGCGGCATCACCGGAATCAGGAGGCAGGTCGGAAGCGTTTGTAACCGCTGGCGGGCGGGGCGTCGACAAGGCTGCACACCCCGCCAATCACGGCAGGGCAGGCGGTGTGATGGATGGCGCAAAGCTGGGCGCCTCGGGGCGGCTGTTGAAAAGCGGGTTCTCCCCCTCATTCGGCATGCTGGGCTCTTCAGGCAATGGCGGCTGATCGGCCTGAAGCGCTTCGTCGCTGAACAGGTCCGGCGCCACGATCAGGCCTTCCTCCATGGCCGGATCGAGCGGTGGAAAGGCAGGCGCATCCGGCTGGCTCCCGGTCGGCAAGGGTGGCGTTGGGGCATTGGGCGCAAGCGGCACATAAAGCGACACGGTCACGATGATGCCGATCACCACGAGCCACGAACCGATGATGCGGGCGGGAATGGTCAGCCACTCGCCCCGGAACGGCCGCAGCATCATGCCGGGCACGATCAGGATCCACAGGGCGCCAAGCACGGCGGAAAGCATGAAGTCCTTGATGCCGATGCCGAAATCGTCGAGCCCGATGAACAGCGACAGCGAGAAGCCGACGACAGCGGCCGCGAGCGGCGCGCCGTATCGGCGAAGGCGTTCCGGAAGCCAGAGAACGGCCCCCGAGAGCATCACCGCTGCTGGCGCAATCAGAAAGAGTTCGTGACCCAGCGGGCTTGCCAGAATGACGCTGAAGATTGGATCGAAGAAGGCGAGCATCGGCACAAGGGGCGCAAGAAAGCCGAGCGTGATCGCCTGCACCTGCCGTATCGTGCCGGCCATGCCGATGGCGATCGACAGACCGAGCATGGCAAGCACGAGATCATAGATCGACAGCGTGAACAGGTAGCCGAGTTCAAAAAAGGCAAAGTCGTGCTGAATGCTGAGCGAGGTGGCAACCATCGCCACGCCGGCGAGAAAGACGGCGAAGGCGACCTTGAAACCCGTCGTCCGCGCGCCTGCCTTCAGCCGTGCCACGGCGGCTCCGGACCTGCCACCAGCAGCGGGCAGGGGCTGGGAAGGGGCGTTCGCATGGCTTGCCGCGTGAGCCGCGGATGCTTGGGGCGTGGAGGGCCGGGGTTTGGCTTGGCCGCGCTGCTGCTTTTGCTTCTTCATCTCAACCGCCTGCGATCCCGTTCTCGCCAGAGCCTATTCCACAACAGGCCCGTTTTGTCACCGGGGATCGGACACAGGCCCGGACGCGACAAGACCCCGGCCGCAATGACCGGGGTCTTATTTCATCATATCAGAAGCATCGAATCAGGAGCGGAGTGCACTTTGCCTGTCAGGCGGCGCGGCGCTCGTGACGGCCTTCCTCGACCTCCTCGACGATCTTGGCCACGAAGGCATCGAGATCGCCGGGGTTGCGCGAAGTGACA
Source organism: Rhizobium sp. AAP43 (assembly GCF_001296045.1). Classification (GTDB taxonomy): domain Bacteria; phylum Pseudomonadota; class Alphaproteobacteria; order Rhizobiales; family Rhizobiaceae; genus Allorhizobium. The sequence continues at coordinate 163,121 of NZ_LJHS01000004.1, forward strand.
ATGCCCTGGTCGGTGACCACGGCTTCGTCGCGCCAGTCGGCGCCCGCATTGATGAGGTCGGTCCGGATGGAATCATAAGAGGTCACCTTGCGGCCCTTGACGGCACCAGCCTCGACCAGAAGCCAAGGCCCATGGCAGATCGCGGCGACGGGCTTACCGGAGTTCACGAAGGTTTTGACCAGGTCGACCGCCTTCTGCTCCTTGCGCAGGAGATCGGGATTGATCTGGCCGCCGGGAATGACCAGCGCGTCAAAATCATTGATCGACACCTCTTCGAGCGTCAGGTCGACGGCAACCGTGTCACCCCAGTTCTTCTCGTCCCAGCTCTTGATCGGCTCCTTCGTGAGGGAGGCGATGGACACCTTGGCGCCGCGGGCGGTGAGTTGGTCCAGCGGCACGCGCAGTTCCGAGCGCTCGTAACCATGGGTGGCAAGAATGAGGATGCGGGCGGATTGAATGGAAGGCATGGGATGTCCTTTCGTCTGTCATTTTGGCAAGGGATGAAAGGAAAACACCGAAACCGCCCCATCGTTCCCCGGAAAAACTGCAAACCACCCGACAAGAAGAGTTGCCGCCCGCCTTTCGCTTTGCTAATCAGGCCTCGCTTGCGGAGCGCAAACGCGCTTCGAAGCCCTGCTGGGGCGTCGCCAAGCGGTAAGGCATCGGTTTTTGGTACCGACATTCCCAGGTTCGAATCCTGGCGCCCCAGCCATCTTCCCAAAGTCGTTATTTTTCAATGGTTTGCGAGTTGATAAAATTCGTTACCGGAACAGTTTAGCGGCGCATGTTTCCGGTCAAATCAGGCGCAGGGCAAAGACCCAGCGGAACACGCTCTCTAGCGCGTTCCATTCGACCCCGTTTGAGACTGCATTCAGCGTGAAGATTCCGGCCGTGCGCGATCGGTTTGCTGCAGCTGCAACTGCCGAGCCCTGCCGCCTCCTAAATCTTTTTCGGGGTGAAACTCCTTGACCCTGGGGGCGTTGCTGCCTTCAGCGGAAATCGTCAAGGAGCCTCGCCATGGCAGACAATGCAACAAAGACCCTACGTGCGACCTTCGAAACGCGTGAGGCGGCGGATCTCGCCGTTGAACATCTGGTCCAGCAGCATGGGATTTCTCGTCCCGATATCTTCATCCAATCGACCTCGGATCAGAATACCACCGGGACCCGATCCTCAAGAGGAGATGTGGACCGCAGCGATGCACCGCACGAAGGCGAGATCGAGGTGTCGGTTGATATTGCGAGCAACCTTGTTCCAACTGTCCAGCGCAGTTTCGGCGAGGTTGGCGCCATTCGCGTATCTGGCGGGTGATACCCAGCGGCCACCGACCGTTTCTGTAGATTGCTTAGAGGTGCTGTAATGGCAGACAATCTCAAAACCTACCGCGCCAGACGCGACTTCAAAAAGACCAATGAGCCCAGTGGAGAGGTTGAGGTTAAATCTTCGAACCGTCGGCGTTTCGTCATCCAGAAACACGATGCGACACGGCTTCACTATGACCTGCGGCTTGAACTCAATGGTGTGTTCAAGTCCTGGGCAGTCACCAGGGGACCATCGCTTGATCCGCAGGACAAGCGCCTCGCGGTCGAGGTCGAGGATCATCCGCTGGACTATGGTGATTTCGAAGGCACGATTCCGAAAGGGCAATATGGTGGCGGAACCGTCATGCTCTGGGATCGAGGTTATTGGGAACCGGAAGGCAACAGGACGCCGGAGGAAGCGCTCGAAAAGGGCGACTTCAAATTCACGCTCGAGGGACAGTGCCTTCATGGGAGTTTCGTGCTGGTTAGAATGCGCAACGATCGTGAGGGTGGGAAACGCACCAACTGGCTTTTGATCAAGCACCAAGACGCGCATTCAGTGACCGAGGACGGCGCAGCGATCCTTGAAGACAATCTGACATCGGTTGCCTCAGGCCGGACCATGGAGGCCATCGCCTCTGGCAAGGGTCGTAAACCGAAGCCTTTCCTGTTGAATGCAGCCGCTGTTGAAGCTGATGCCGTCTGGGACAGCAGCGAAGGCCTGGCTGCCGACGAGCGCAAGGCGGGCATGAACCTGAAGCCACAGGGGAGGAAGACGAAAGCGAAAAAGAACGCGGCGAAGTCGACAATGCCGGCCTTTGTCGCACCGCAACTCTGCCAGTCGCTCGACCGCCCGCCATCTGGCGCCAATTGGGTCCACGAGATCAAGTTCGACGGCTACCGGATTCAGATGCGGGTGGAAGGCGGCAAGGTGACGCTTAAAACCCGCAAAGGTTTGGACTGGACGGAGAAGTGGCCGGCAATCGCGGCGTCGGCTTCAGTCCTTCCCGACTGTCTGATCGACGGCGAGATCTGTGCGCTCGATGAAAACGGCGCGCCCGATTTTGCAGCGCTGCAGGCCGCCCTTTCGGAAGGGAAAACCGACGACCTCGTCTTTTTTGGCTTCGACCTTCTCTTCAGCGGGGACGAAGACCTGCGAGCGCTTTCGTTGATCGAACGAAAGGAGCGTCTGCAAAGGCTGTTGACGGAAGCGGGCGAGGATCCACGTTTGCGGTTTGCCGAACACTTTGAGACCGGCGGTGATGCCGTGCTCAAATCCGCCTGTCGGTTGTCGCTTGAAGGCATCGTTTCCAAGAAATCTGACGCACCGTATCGATCGGGCCGCAGTGACAGCTGGGCGAAATCGAAGTGTCGGGCGGGCCATGAGGTCGTGATCGGTGCCTATGCCACGACCAATGGCAAATTCCGCTCCTTGCTGGTCGGGGTCAACCGCGGCAATCACTTCGTCTATGTCGGTCGCGTCGGCACAGGGTATGGCGCCAAGGTCGTGGCTCAGCTCCTGCCCAAGCTGCAGGAGCACGAGAGCTCGAAATCTCCATTCACCGGGATTGGTGCGCCGAAGACGTCCTCCGACATCACCTGGCTTAAACCGGAACTCGTTGCGGAAATTGAGTTTGCCGGATGGACGGGTGATGGACAGGTACGTCAGGCCGCCTTCAAGGGTTTGCGCGAGGATAAACCCGCAGACGAAGTCGAAGCCGAACGCCCGGTATCGCCGGAGGCAGAAGACGCCCCAAATCCCGCCCGACTGGTTGCAGTTAAGAAGGCACAGCGCAAGGGCGCGAAGTCCGAGGTGATGGGCGTAATGATCTCGAACCCCGACAAAGCGCTCTGGCCAGACGCGGGTGATGGCGAGCCTGTGACCAAGGAGGACCTAGCCCGGTATCACGAAGCGGTAGGTTCCTGGCTCATCGAGCACATTCGGGGCCGTCCCTGCTCGATCATTCGCGCCCCTGATGGCATCGGAGGGGAGCAGTTTTTTCAGCGCCACGCCATGCCGGGCGCCTCCAATCTTGTGGATCTCGTCAAAGTCTCGGGCGATAAGAAACCCTATCTGCAGCTGGATCGTGTCGAAGGTCTGATCGCCATAGCCCAGATCGGTGGTCTGGAGCTTCATCCCTGGAACTGCGCGCCTGGACAGCCCGATGTTCCCGGCCGGCTGGTCTTCGATCTTGATCCAGGCCCGGATGTTCCTTTCTCTGCGGTCGTGGACGCCGCGCGGGAAATGCGTGATCGCCTCGAGGAACTTGGACTGGTCAGCTTCTGCAAGACGACGGGCGGCAAGGGACTTCATGTTGTCTCGCCCCTGGCCGTGAACAAGAAGAAACCGCTCTCGTGGGACGAAACCAAAGGGTTTGCGCGAGATGTCTGCCAGCAAATGGCTGCGGAAGATCCCGATCGCTACCTGATCAAGATGACCAAGAGCCTGCGCAAAGGTCGGATTTTTCTCGACTATCTCCGCAATGATCGGATGGCGACTGCCGTGGCACCGCTTTCGCCGCGTGCGAGAGCTGGCGCGCCTGTTTCCATGCCGCTGACCTGGGCACAGGTTAAGACAGATCTTGATCCCAAGCGGTTCACCATCCGGACGGTTCCGGCACTCCTGTCCAAATCCCGAGCATGGCAGGACTATTGCGATGGAGAGCGCTCGCTGGACCAAGCGATAAAGCGGCGGGGAAAGTAAGTTTGGCCCACAGGAGGGCCAGACCACATTTATGACTTCGGGGATCTGGATTGCGCCTTCAGCGACTTCTTCAGCGCCTCCATGATGTTGATGACATTGCTGGGTTCCTGCGGGGTCTCCGCCGACGTGGCCTTCCGTCGTGCCGGCTTTTTCAACGCCTTTTTCTTGGATTTGATCAGCTGCAACAAATTGTCCTGGACCGGGTCCGAGACCATCTCGGGCGACCAGTCGCGTGTCTGCTGCTTGATCAGCTTTTGGATGAGCGGCATCAGCTCGTCATCCGCCTTCTCATCGCCGATCGCATCGAAGTAGCTCTTCTCATCGCGCACTTCGTCGCCAAAGCGCAGCGTCCAGAGCACAATGCCCTTGTCGCGAGGCTCAAGCATGATGGCCCGCTCTCGCCGGGATATCACGAGCCTCGAAATGCCCACCATATCCTGGGCCTTCATGGCGTCGCGAATGACGAGGAATGCTTCCTCACCCACGGCATCGTTGGGGGATAGATAATACGGCGTATCCAGCCAGATCCACTCGATACTATCGCGCGGCGTGAAAGTGGATATGTCGATGGTTTTCGTGCTTTCGAGCGCGACGTTTTCCAGCTCCTTGTCCTCGAGAATGACGTACTCGTCGTCGCCGCGCCGATATCCCTTCACCTCATCGTCAGCGGCCACCTCCTTGCCGGTGACAGTATCGACATATTGGTTGAGCACGCGATTTTTCGTCTGGCGGTTCAACGTGTGAAACCGGACCTTCTCGCCTTCGGATGTTGCCGGCATCATCTGCACCGAGCATGTGACCAGGGAGAGCTTCAGATAGCCTTTCCAATAGGGGCGAACCACCATGGATACTTCCCTCCCTTAACCCGCGCGCCGCGAGGGTGCTTTCGCACTCTTCGATTTGGACGCGCTCCTGCTCGGTTTGGCGCGAGTGGCGCTGCTGTTTGCATTTGCCGCTTTGCGCGTTGAGGTCTTGCTCTTCGACTTGACGCCGGCGCTTTCCCGCAGCGCCTGCAAGAGGTCAACGGCTTTGGCGGCCTTCACGTTTTTCTTCTTCGGCAGGGCGCGTCCTTCGATCTTGGCTTTCACGAGCTCGGCGACAGCCTCCTCATAGCGATCATCGAATGTGCTGGCGTCGAAGCTGCCTTTCTTGGTGCCGATGATGTGCTCGGCAAGTTCAAGCATTTCGCCCTCGATCTTGAGATCCGGCAGATCCTCGAAGGCTTCGGCCGCCGAGCGGACCTCATAGTCGAAATTGAGCGTGGATGCGATCAAGCCTTTGCCATGCGGGCGAATGAGCACCGTGCGTAGCCGCCTGAAAAGCACGGTTGTTGCGAGTGCTGCGACCTTCGCCTGTTTCATGCCATCACGCAGGGTGACGAACGCTTCCAGCCCCATCTTGTCCGGCGTCAGATAATAGGGTTTGTCGAAATAGGTTGTGTCGATCTGCGAGCAGGGAATGAAGCTGCCGATCCTGAGCGTCTTGTCGCTCTCGGGCACGATGGCTGCGACTTCCTCCGGCTCGAAGATGACATACCGGCCATCCTCAACCTCATAGCCTTTCACCTGATCGTCACGCTCGACCACCTCCCCGGTTTCACTATCGATAAACTCGCGGCTGACGCGGTTTCCGGTTTTGCGATTGAGCGTGTTGAACGCGATGCGCTCTGACGAAGAGGTGGCCGTATAGAGCGCCACGGGGCAAGACACTTCCCCGAACTTGATATAACCCTTCCAATTCGCTCTCGGGGATGCCATTGCGCCAACTCTCCTGACCAGAATTGCAGGTTCAACTGCGCATCAGCGAGATCGTTCCAGATGGTGACAGCGATTTGAGGGACCGGCCGCCCTGTCAACGTTAGCAGTATTGCCATTCGTCGAGACCGTCAGTGAAAAAAACTGGGCCGGTTGCACCTATTGATTGTCCGCGCCCATATCGTCTCCCTGTTGATGGAAGGCTTCCTGAAGCGCGAGCGATGAGCCGGCCATGCTGCCCAGGCATGAGAGAGCGCCTGTGAGTGCGGTTAGTTGCGGCGTTTATTCTATGATTGCCTGACCGCCTACCTCGGCTACTTTTCCACAACAGAGCCAAGGCAAACCGGTTCTCGGTGGTTTGCCAAGTCGACGCCGAGCCCATACAACCTCAAGCCGTCGACCCGCGGAGAGAGTGTTATGACGCAAAAAAATCATTCCTGTTACCATGGCTAGTGGCAAAGGCACGCGGGTCTGGCCCTTGTCGCGCTCTAGCGCGCTTGCAAGATCATGCTGGAGATGATCGAGGTGCAGACTGGGTCTTATCTCGGCGAAGATGATATCGTCCGAGTGTCCGACGACTTCGGACGCGGCTAGCTGCTGCTTCCAGAGAATGGAGGCATCGACCGGGCTGGTGGCGCCGTAGCGGATTGAATTCGAGGATCTTGAAATGCGCGTTCTTCATGTCTTCAAGACCTATCATCCGGATACATTCGGCGGTGTTGAGCGGACAATCCACGCAATCGCAAAGGGGGCATTGGCGCACGGTATCCAGTCCGATGTGCTGTCGCTCAGCCGCGATCCGGCTGCCAACACAGTCGAGTTCGACGGTCACATGGCGTACAAAGCGAAACTCGATCTTGAATTCGCCTCCACCGGCTTTTCGCGCGAGGCTTTTTCAATGTTCAAAAACCTGAGCGCAAAAGCCGATGTCGTGCACTACCACTTTCCCTGGCCGCTCATGGATCTGCTGCATCTCCTGCATCCGCCGGGAAAGCCGACCATCGTCACCTATCATTCCGACATCGTGAAGCAGAAGCTGCTGTTGCAGCTCTACAAGCCGTTGATGCATCGCTTCCTGTCGAGCGTGACGCGGATTGTTGCGACCTCGCCGAACTACCTGGAGAGCAGCGAGGTGCTGCAGCGATATCGCGACAAGACAGACGTCATCCCGATCGGCCTCGACGAGGTGGATTACCCCCGCGCACCGCAGGAGCTCAAGGATCACTGGAGGTCACGCTTTCCCAAGCCGTTCTTCCTGTTTGTTGGCGTGCTTCGCTATTACAAGGGCCTGCACACGCTGATTGAGGCCGCGAAGAACGTGGATGCCGACATCTTGATTGCGGGGGAGGGGCCCATGGAAGGGCAACTGAAGGCGCGAGCGACAGGTGCGGGCCTTACCAATGTGCATTTCCTCGGCGCCGTCAGTGACCTCGACAAGGCGGCATTGCTCGAGCTTTGTACAGCCTTTGTGTTTCCGTCTCATATGCGGTCGGAGGCCTACGGGCTGTCGCTGGTCGAGGCGGCGATGTTCGGCAAGCCGATGATCAGCTGCGAGATTGGGACGGGGACAAGCTTCGTCAATAAGCATGGCGAAACGGGAATTGTGGTGCCGCCTGAGGATGCGGGGGCGTTGGCGGGCGCGATGCTCGAGATGATGGGCCAGAACGTTGCGGGACGTTTTTCGCGAAATGCTGCCAGCCAATATTCGCAGAAACTACGATCAGCTCTGATGGTTCGATCCTACGCGAATGCGTATTTTGCATTGTGGAGAGCCAGAGCTGGTTCCTGATTTAGACCAGCTCGCTCCAGGCGTACTTGCGCATCGCTCCTCAAATTTGACGTCGGTCGGTACCAAGCAATGAACTTGGCACCTTCGTGAGCGTTGCATCCAGAAACCACCGAGGTGACGCAAACCACCAGTAACCGATGCGTTGAGGTCTTTGCGCTACTCAAACGTGTGCATAGGTCTCGTTCGTCCTTCCATTTATGACACAACCATGACAAAACATGATGTATCGCTAATGAAATTCTCAATTTTTGAGGGGTTTGCGAATGAAGATCATCACCGTTTTGATGTCGGGGGGGCTGCTTCTCATGGCTTCAACCGAAAGCGCATTTGCATACCTTGATCCTGGTACTGGAAGCATCGTTCTTCAGGCCCTCCTCGGAGGTGCCGCCGTCGCCCTTGCGACCGGTTCCCTGTACATCCAAAAAATAAAATCATTTCTCGGAATCCGCAAAGCTGCTGCCAAAAAGCGTGACGGCAGTCAGGATGGCTGACGTCTCATCGTCTGCAGGAATTCGCGTTCCAGGGTCATTTCGAGACCCTGCTGGATACGTGTTTGAACGAGATGGAGGCGTCTTTCGTGCGGTAACCGCACATGGCGCTTCAAATTATGAGGCAGCCAGAGACGCCGGAATATTTTCAGAGCTTTCTGCACGAGGATGGCTGACTCCGATCTGCGATGAACTCGCGGGAGCAGATTGCGCCGCCTATATTCTGAAGGTCGATCGCATTCCATGGATCACTTATCCATATGAGTGGTCGTTTGAATTGTTGCGCTCAGCAGCACTTTTTCATCTGGATCTGCATCTTGAGCTCCTTGAGCGAGGGTTCACCTTGTCAGATGCAACCGCGTACAACGTGCAGTTTATCGGTTCGAAACCTGTTTTCATCGACCATTTGTCGATCCGTCCTTACCGCGATGGCGAGTTCTGGAATGGGCACCGACAGTTCTGTGAGCAATTCCTCAATCCGCTGCTGCTGCGAGCTTACCTAGGTCGTCCCCACAATGCTTGGTATAGGGGATCCATGGAGGGTGTAGCCGTTGCAGACATGGCGGCCATCATCCCAACTCGCCGCAAATTTTCATGGAACGTCTTCACGAATGTGGTTCTTCAAAACCGTTTCCAGGCTGGTACCAGCGGAGACGCTGTCAAGATCTCAGTCACGGGCAAGAGCCTACCGAAGCATGCGTTCGCAGCGATGCTGCGGCAATTGAGGAGCTGGATCAACTCTCTTAGCCCCGGTGATAAGGCTAAAACGGTCTGGGCTGATTACTCGCTCACCAACACGTACAGTGACTCCGAGAGAGATGCGAAGCATCGGTTTGTTGCTGAATATGTAACAGAGGCGAAGCCGAGAACCGTTGTGGATCTCGGTTGTAATACTGGCGAATATTCTGAGCGGGCATTGGCGGCGGGCGCTGAAGCGGTCATTGGCTTCGACTACGATGTCCAGGCGCTCGACCGTGCCTATGGGAGAGCCATCAACAAGGGGTTGGCCCTGTTACCCTTGTTTCTCGACGCACGAAACCCTTCGCCAAATCAAGGATGGTTGGGAACAGAGCGCACCGGTTTTGGAGAGCGAGTTAAGGCTGATGGTCTTCTCGCGCTGGCGTTTGAGCACCATCTGGCGATTGCCCACAACGTGCCGCTTGATCAACTGGTCAGTTGGTTGGTCTCTTTGGCGCCAACCGGGATCATCGAATTCGTCCCGAAGACCGATACCACTGTCCAGAAGATGCTCGCCCTCAGGGATGACATCTTCTTCAACTATGAAACCAGTGAGTTCGAGCGACAATTGGCAACCGTAGCCGAGATAGTTCGTTCACAGGTCGTGTCGCAGTCGGGCAGGATCTTGTTTCAATACAGACGCAGGTTTTAACGATGCGGCTTGACACGAACCGATCCTGATCCGTCCAAAGGTCAAATCCTCCGGGATCGTCGGGTGACGGCGACCCTGTTTGAAAGCATGTGGCGGGCTCGGATCAAGACGAATGTCCTGATCAGAAATTAACGCGAGAATCGAACAATCCCTGCGTCGCGGAGACATGCAATGCTTTTGGCAATTTCAGCAATCGTTTTGATCGTCTCAGTAATTTTTATATATTCCCCGGCCTCTGTATATTTCGGTAGCGATGAAATTGATTTTCCTCTCTCCTTGTTGGATTACATTGCCCCTCTTTTGGCTGTTTCTCTAATAATCACGTGCGTTGTTGCGTTGTTTTCGTTGTTTTTGCCAGCGCGGGGGCGAAAATGGCTAGCATATATTTTATCGCTGGCGGCGATTATGGCCTGCGCTGAAGTTTTCGTTTTAATGCCCGATTTCGGTACGTTTACTGGCGCTCAGGTAAATTTGGCAATATCTCCAGCGCGTTATGCCTTCGAGGTCTGCGCTTTTGTCATCGCTGCCGTCGTGTTGCGAAATTGGGTGAAAGCACCCAAGGTTGGTTCTCTGTTCTTTCTTCTCATCGCGGGCGTGATTGCCATCCCGGCATTGTGGTCCGCCGCTATGGAGACAAAGCTCACACCGCAAGTGGCAGACGAAAATGCGCTGTTCGATATGGGCGAAGCGAACCTCATCGTGGTGCTCCTGGATGGCTTCCCTTCAGATGTGTTCGAAGAAATCATAGAGGCGAATGGCGATTGGATGCGTCACTTGTCCGGTTTTACTTACTATCCAGATATGGTCGGTGTTTCGCGAACCACGTTCCTCGCCCTTCCATCAATCCATAGCGGGAGAGTGTATTCGCCCGGGACGGCGGTTCAACCTTTCTTTAGAGAGGCTATCGAACAACATTCTTTCATGAGTGAGCTCGCTAGCGCGGGATATTCATCGCTTCTGGTGAACCCGATTAACGGCGCTTGCCCGAGACGGACGATGTGTCTTGGAGGAGGCATGATCCTGAATGACCATACGCTTATGAGAAAGACGGGGATCGCGCGCCTGCTTGGATTGTCTTTCTTTAAAGCCGCGCCTCTACTGCTGAAGGAATTCGCCTATGATGAGGGCCGATGGCTTTTCCCCCGATATGTCGCTGATGCGCGGTTGAGCGATCACAATGTCGAAGGTCGGGCGTTGCTCAAGCTGTTTGCGGACAATCTCAATCCGAATGGTGGCCAGCCAACGGCGAGGTTCCTGCATATTTTCTCACCGCATCTGCCCGTGGTTTTCGGCGAGGAGTGTGGCTATTCCACAGAACCACTTGCTGTGACGAGAGAGGCCTTTGTTACACAAGCTGAATGTGCTCTCAGTGCATTTGGTGCCTTGATTACGGCTTTGAAGCAGCAGCAGCTGTATGACAAGACTGCGATTATTTTGTTGTCCGATCATGGGCAGGATCTCCCAAACAGGAAAGCTGACGGCGATGGTGGTTGGGTAAAACTATCCGGTTCAGCGAATTCTCTACTGGTGGTCAAGCCCATTGGCGCTCAGGGCGAAATGCAGTTCTCATCCGAGAGGCGCTGGCTTCCTGAGGTTCCATCCATAGTTTGCGCCATTACGCGTGCATGCCAGCCGTCCTTGGCAACCGCTGGCGAAAAACGTTTGTACAACTACTATGAGTGGACGAACGATTACTGGCAGACCGAATACCTGCCTGTCACCCAGTATCGTCTCTCTGGAGCGCCTTGGAAAGCAGAATCCTGGGAGGTTGTCACGGGGCAATGAAGTACATCAACGAGCGGATCTGCCTGCTTCTAGTGCCTGAACGGCCGGCTGCAGGTGGAGGGAGGGCCTCGCTTGGCATGTGGTCCATCCATGGCTTATCATTTGGGCAGACAAGCGAGAGCTTGTGCCATGCCAGCAGTTCGTTTCAGGCGAAATCAGTCGCCGGCTGAAACTACTTACTTAAACAGAGACGTCGGTCCCTTGGACAGGAGGGTATTGACCTGCCGCACAGCAGTGGCGTCAGGGCATTTCAGCCACTGGCCATTGCAGCGCTGGCGCAGCCAGGATCGAACGGCAAAGGAAGGGCCGAGAGGCAAACGCGCTGCAGCCATGATGCTGTCGGCAAGGAAGCCAATTTCGATCTCGTCATTCAGGCGTTTGTAGTCCGGTTCGAAATTGATCCCGTTTATCCGATAATAGGTCATGGTGTTTGTCTCTTTGGCGTCCTTAGGCCGAAAATTCAGCTCCGGTTTCTCGCTGAAGTACCCGGCTGTAATCAGCGGATGATGATCTCCAAACCCAACCACCAAGAATTTTTTGTTCGGGAATTTCGTTTTCAATTCCCCTTCAAACCACTTGAGATCGTCTCGAGCTATTCGTTGGCGCCGTGCAAATTCGGCTCCATCATCACCTGCCATGATTTCATTTGCCCGAATGTCGGGATGCATGGGCTGCCTGTATGGATAGTGCGTCGCTGTGGTCCAGACAAAGTAAAACGCGGGACGACCATTGGGCTCGATACCCCGCTCCTCGATCTCGGCGATGACGCGTTCAAAATACGCCCGATCGCGGGGGCGATTGTTTTCAATGATCTTGAGGCCCAGTTTCTTGGGATCGTTGATGACCTCGAAGCCTAACGTTTTGTAGAATCTGCCTGTGTTCATAAAGGTTGGTGGGCTGGGATAGTTCGCAATTGTTGTATACCCCAGTTCCTGCAGACGCGCTGGCAGGGTATTCTTGAATTTGCCTTCACGAATGATACCGAGAAATTCGTATGTAGGCCCCAGATAAGAAGCGTTCAGACCGAGCAGGAAGCCGTACTCGGAGATCCAGGTGCGCCCTCCGAAGGTCTCGACATGGAGCCTTCGCCTTACTCCATCGCCCGATGCAAAGAAGTCTGACGGAACCTGATACCTCTCGCCATCGAAATAGATGCCGGGGTCGACAGACGACTCGTGGAGGATCGCAATTATGTCAGGATATTCGTCTTCCTGTGCGGTGGAGGGCTGTGGCAAGTCGCTCAGCTTGAGGGGCGGGGCGGTCGCGAGGTCCGGTTGGGGGGCCATGATCTCCATCGGGCGAGCGATGGCTTCCGAGAAGGCCACTGCTGAGATGAAGAGTGTTGAAAAGTGCCGCTGGTCATAAGCTGAGCGAAAAAAGATGTCTGCTTTGACTTGGGGCGTGACCGCCGTCCACCCGATTATCACCAAGCATACGCCGAGAGATATGGCGGGGATCGAGAGTCCCCTCCGAACATGGTTCCCATCTAGTTGAAACACGACATAGGCGGCGAGTGGCACGAGAAATGCGGTAGCGCCAAGCAATAGCGCAAGTCCAAAATAGTGATCTATAAAGAAAGAAACTTCCGAGTAATCCCGAAGATAGTAGTAAAGATCCTGGTAGGATAGTCGTACCCCGAGGTAGGAGAGCTTTGTTCTCGATATTGCCAGCAGTGTTCCGAACGTAAGGATGACGATTGCGGTCGAGAAAATGATTCGACGTGTTATGAAGATCAATAAACCTAGGTATATTAAAGATATTCCGCCGGACATTGTCGTGAGAAGGGCGCTCTCCTTGTTGAAAAAAGTTCCGTCGGCAAGCCTAGGGTCAAGCGTCACTTCACCTAGAAGCACTGTGATGTAAATCAGAAATAGACACAGGATGATCGTCCGATAGATGTTGCTTTGGCTCGACATCTTGCAGATCCCCTCATTCCTCTTGCCCGTGTGCGCTCCGTCGCGCTTGCTTCTTTGGGTAGTGGGTACGCCCGGCATTTGTAAATACACGCAAGTTGGATTTTCAGTGTAGGCCTTATCGATGCGGCGTTTAAACGAGCATCTGGCATCAAGGATTTGGCTTCTAGAGCGATTCCACCGCAACGACTGAATAATTCTGACAACCCAGCTTTCTCTTTAACGTTTCCGCTAAAGGCGCATTCATCTCAGTGAATGGAGGTGGGGTCAGTACGCAGCGATGCCAGCCTGTTGGTCAGGCTTCTAAATTGTTGCAGGATGGCTTCACGCTGCGGAGCAAAACCCACACATGTCGGTGGCAAAACCAATGGATATCTAGGGTAGGAATTTCCGTCGCATGGACTAGAACGCATCGCGAGCTTTCGGGCTCGGCTCGACTAGGACGAAGCGATGACAGACTACAAATGATTCGGTAGGCGGATTGAAATCGACATGGCGCCTTCTTCATTGATTGGCGTCATTTCTCGGAAGGAAGGTCGATGGGCAACTTTTCGTGACGCTGCCAGTGCGCTCGGGCCATTGCTGGACGATCCTAGCGCAGTCAGCTAGAGCCTAGTTCAGTTCGAACAATTTTGGGTGCTGCCGATTCTATGAGTTCATTCGTTCTCAATCGATGACGATGGCAGTATTCTGACGGAGATATGGCATGAGTGTCGCGCCAAAAGTCGCATTGATCACGGGAATTACGGGCCAAGATGGGTCCTATCTCGCCGAGCTTCTGCTTGCCAAGGGATACGTTGTCCACGGGATCAAGCGCCGAACCTCGCTTTTTAACACCGACCGTATCGATCATCTGTATCAGGATCCGCACGAGAATGACCGGCGGCTTGTGTTGCACTACGGCGACATGACGGATTCCTCGAGTCTAATTCGCATTATCCAGCAGGTTCAGCCTGATGAGATATACAACCTTGCAGCACAGTCGCATGTCGCGGTGTCGTTCGAGGAGCCTGAGTATACGGCAAATTCCGATGCACTTGGCGCCCTTCGCATTTTGGAAGCGATCCGGATCCTGGGGCTAGAGCGGAAATCAAGATTCTATCAGGCTAGCACCTCTGAACTCTACGGCTTGGTGCAGGAGATCCCGCAGCGAGAAACGACACCTTTCTATCCGCGTTCGCCCTATGCTGTGGCGAAGCTCTATGCCTATTGGATCACTGTCAACTACCGTGAAGCCTATGGCATCTATGCTTGCAACGGCATCCTTTTCAACCACGAGAGCCCGGTTCGCGGTGAGACTTTCGTGACGCGGAAAATCACAAGAGCCCTGGCGCGCGTCAAACTCGGTCTCCAGGATTGCCTGTATCTCGGCAATATGGACGCTATGCGCGACTGGGGGCATGCCAAAGACTATGTGGAAATGCAGTGGCTGATGCTGCAACAGGAGAGACCTGAAGATTTCGTAATCGCCACTGGCGTGCAATATAGTGTCCGCGACTTCGTGAATGCCGCCGCTGCCGAGATCGACATGAAGATCGAGTGGAAGGGTTCTGGGGTCGAAGAGAAGGGGTTTGACGACAAGGGTCGCTGTATCGTTTCGGTCGATCCGCGCTATTTTCGGCCGACGGAAGTCGAAACGCTTCTTGGTGATCCATCCAAGGCCAAAGAGAAGCTGGGATGGACACCCAGGATCACCTTCCAGGAGCTTGTGGCTGAGATGATGCGCGAAGATATGAAGGCTGCCGAGCGCGATGAATTGGTCAAGCGCCACGGTTTCTCCGCTTACGATTATCACGAGTAGGTCATGGACAGAGACGCAAAGATTTATGTTGCCGGGCACAGAGGCATGGTCGGTTCGGCAATTGTTCGCCGACTATCCAGTCTCGGCTACTCCAATATTGTCACGCGGACACATGCCGAACTTGACCTTGTCGATCAGAGGGACGTCACGCATTTCTTAGGTGAAGAGAAGCCGGAATATATATTCATGGCGGCAGCCAAGGTTGGTGGGATCCATGCCAACAATACCCTGAGAGCCGACTTCCTCTATCGTAACCTGATGATTGAGGCAAACATAGTGCATGCGGCCTGGCAGTCAGGTGTAACCCGAATGTTGTTTCTCGGTTCTAGCTGCATCTATCCGCGAGACTGTCCGCAGCCGATCAAAGAGGAGTATCTGCTAACGGGGCCGCTGGAGCAGACCAACGAGCCTTACGCAATCGCCAAGATCGCCGGGGTGAAGCTCTGCGAGAGCTACAATCGCCAGTATGGTACGCAATATGTTTCGGCGATGCCGACGAATCTCTACGGCCCCAATGATAATTATGATCTTAGCAACAGCCACGTTCTACCCGCACTGATCCGTAAGGCGCACGAGGCGAAGCTTAGGGGCGATCAGGAACTGGTTGTTTGGGGATCCGGCAAGCCCATGCGAGAGTTCCTTTATGTTGACGACATGGCCGACGCTTGCGTCTTTCTGATGGAGAAGGGCGTCAGCGATGGCCTGTTCAATATCGGGACCGGCGAGGATGTGACGATCCGAGAACTCGCCGAGACGGTCATGGATGTCGTCGGTTTTGAGGGCCGGATCTCGTATGACAGCACAAAGCCAGATGGAACGCCTCGTAAGCTCCTCAATGTGGACCGGATGAATGATCTCGGATGGTCTGCCACCACCCAATTGCGTGACGGGATCGCCAAGGCTTATGCAGATTTCCAGTCTAACCTAAGCGAAACTTGAAATGGCGGATCAGCCGCTGGTTACGGTCGCTGTTCCGTCCTTCAACCAAGGGCGATTTCTCGACGAGGCGCTGACGTCCATATTTTCGCAGGATATCCCTGTGGAAGTCTATCTGATGGATGGCGGCTCCACGGATGGCTCACTTGACGTCATTCGCCGGTGGGAGTCCAAACTAAGCGGTTGGAGAAGCCATGCGGACGATGGTCAGGCTTCTGCTATCAATGAGGGCATAGGTCGAGGTAGCGCTCCATATGTGTGCTGGCTCAACAGCGACGACCTATTTCTGCCGGGCGGGCTGTCACGCCTTCTGAGGGCGCTTAAGGACGAACCTACTGCGCCCGTGGCATACGGCCGCGCATTGAATGTTGCAGAACGAACGGGGGCGAGATCGCCTGTCTGGACCGAACCGTTTTCCGAGCACCGGCTGGCGCTGCGATGCATCGTATCTCAGCCTGCCACGTTGATACGCCGTTCTGCCTGGGAGGGCGTGGGCGGCCTGGATGCAAGGCTTCATATGGTGATGGACTATGATCTCTGGTGGCGACTCTATCGAAGCAAAGGAGCGTTTCACTATGTTGATGATTTCGTCGCCGTTAATCGCGAGCATGAGCAGACGAAAACCAGCAGTTTGCGGCGCCGACACTATGATGAGGCCATCAGTACTGTTCGCAAGCACTACGGGCGAGTGCCCCTTAAATGGTGGCTCGCCCAGCCGTATGCTGTTTGGTACAAGGCCCTGTTGAACCGTATAGCAAACAGGCGAGGCTGAGCAGGTAGGTGCCTCACCATTCCTTGGCCGAGGCTCTGTCGCCTTGGAAATGTCCCTGACCTGCAAAGTCCTGAGGCTTGCCGAGTTGCGGTTTGCCAAACCAGATGTGGAGTTCCCAATTTTGTCGATCTCGCACCTGCAGCGACTGGAAGCCGAATCCATTCACGTATTCCGTGAGGTGGCGGCGTGCTGTGCCAAGCCGGTGATGCTTTATTCGATTGGGAAGGACTCGTCGGTGATGCTTCACCTGGCACGTAAGGCATTCTTCCCCGCACCTCCTCCATTTCCGCTTCTGCATGTCGATACGACTTGGAAATTTCGCGAGATGATCGCCTTTCGCGACCGGACCGTCGAGGAGCTCGGCTTGGATCTGATCGTTCATATCAATCAGGACGGTATTGACGAAGGAATTGATCCCTTCTTGCATGGATCAAGCCACCATACCCACGTCATGAAGACACTTGGTCTTCGTCAGGCTCTGGAACGGTACGGATTTGATGCCGCATTCGGCGGGGCGCGACGTGATGAAGAAAAGTCCCGGGCTAAGGAGCGCATATTCTCTTTCCGAAACGACCAGCATGTTTGGGATCCCAAGAGGCAGCGCCCTGAAATGTGGAAGACCTACAACACGCGCGTCAACCCCGGGGAATCCATACGGGTGTTTCCGCTTTCCAATTGGACCGAACTGGACATCTGGCAATACATCGAGCGGGAAAAGATACCGATCGTTCCTTTGTATTTCGCTCGTGAACGGCCGATCGTCCGGCGTGACGGGATGTTGATCATGGTGGATGATGACCGCATGAAGCTGCGTCCAGGCGAGAGCGTGGAGACGGTGAAGGTGCGATTCCGCACCCTCGGCTGTTATCCGCTCACCGGTGCGATACCATCCGATGCGACTTCCCTTGAGGACATCGTGGTGGAAATGCTCACTGCGACAACTTCGGAGCGCCAGGGCCGCCTTATCGATCGAGACGAAGAGGGGGCCATGGAGCTCAAGAAGAAGGAGGGGTACTTCTGATGCATCAGGCCTCCGATAGAGGTAGCACGGTCCCCGACCATCTGTGTCGGCGGGAAGCTAAGTCACTTTTGCGAGTCCTTACTTGTGGGTCTGTTGATGATGGTAAGTCCACTTTGATTGGACGCCTCCTCTATGACTGCAAGCAGATTTTCGAGGACCAGCTTGCAACCCTCCAAACGGATAGTGCGCGCCATGGCACTGCTGGCGAAGATCTTGACTTCGCCCTTCTGGTTGATGGGCTGCAGGCCGAGCGCGAGCAAGGCATCACTATTGATGTCGCCTATCGGTTTTTCGCGACCGAACGGCGGAAATTTATCGTGGCCGATACACCGGGTCACGAGGAATATACGCGTAACATGGCAACGGGCGCCTCAACTGCCGATCTTGCGATCGTCCTGGTGGATGCCAGACACGGCATTTTGCAGCAGACCCGCCGCCATAGTTTCATCGTTTCGCTGTTGGGGGTGCGCCATGTCCTGCTCGCGGTGAACAAAATGGACCTGGTCGGCTTCGAGCGATCGCGGTTCGATTCCATCGCTGCCGATTATCGGAGTTTTGTCGAAAGCCTGGGTTTCGAAACAGTCACCGCCATTCCGTTGTCAGCCCGCTTTGGAGATAATGTGATTGCTGCATCACCGCATACGCCTTGGTATGTGGGCCCGCCGCTGCTAACTTATCTCGAAGAGGTGATAACCGATCGCCAGGCGCCAGAAAGGCAGCCGTTTCGGTTTCCGGTACAGTCCGTGACACGGCCGGACCTCGATTTTCGTGGTTTCAATGGAGAAGTTGCCTCAGGCAGCATTCGAGTTGGCGATCCGGTCGTCGTGGCAAAGTCCGGACGCGCCTCGACGGTGAGCGAGATCGTCACAATGGACGGGTCCCTGGAGGTCGCTCTGGCAGGGCAACCAGTTACTTTGGTCCTTTCAGACCAGCTTGATATCTCGCGTGGAGATATGTTGTCGTCACCAGATGAGCGACCGCAACTGGCCGATCAGATCCAAGCGCATGTAGTCTGGTTCGACGAGAAGCCGATGGTTCCTGGTCGCAGTTATGTCTTGCGAACCGAGTGTGATCAGGTGTCGGCAAGTGTCAGCAGTCTGAGGCACCGCATCGATGTCAATACGCTAAGCCATGCCTCAGCGCGGTCACTCGCAATGAATGAGGTTGGCGTCTGCAATATCTCTCTTCAAGCGACCATTGCCTTCGACGCCTACCGTGAAAACCGTACCACGGGAAACTTTATCCTGATCGATCGCTTCACCAATGCCACGCTGGGTGCGGGCATGATCGATTTTGCGCTGCGGCGTTCTGATAACATCAAGTGGCAGGCGTTTGATATCACCAAGGCTTTCCGGGCTGCGCAGAAACGGCAGATCCCCAAGGTGCTCTGGTTCACCGGTCTGTCGGGTTCCGGCAAATCCACGATTGCCAATCGTCTGGAGCAATTGTTGCATGCCGAGGGCCTTCACACCATGCTGCTCGACGGCGACAATGTTCGTCATGGTCTAAACCGCGACCTCGGTTTCACCGACGCCGACCGTGTAGAAAACATCCGCCGCATAGCCGAAGTCTCCAAGTTGATGACGGAAGCCGGGCTTATTGTGATTGTGTCCTTCATCTCCCCTTTCCGCTCGGAACGGCAAATGGCCAGGGACATGATGGAAAAGGGGGAGTTCATCGAGATCTTCGTGGATACTCCCCTGGAGGAATGCATACGCCGCGATCCCAAGGGGCTCTACAAGCGGGCTCTTGCCGGCGAGATACGTAATTTCACCGGCATTGACTCCGTTTATGAATCACCGGAGAAGCCAGAAATTCATCTTGAAACTCAGCATTCGGAGCCAGTCGATCTGGCTGCAAGGGTATGGGATTATTTGGCAGCCCATTCGTCCGAGGTTCAGTCATGAAGATTGTCCAATCGACCGCTGAGCCCTGTTTGAATTCAATCGGATTGGCTTCAACGCAAGAGCAATTCGCGCAGAAGTGCGGACCGGCTTTGCCTCTGCAATTGCGTGGAAACAGAGACCTGGTGCCATGCCGCGTCTCCGTGGTAGCCGGAGACACGTCAGAGGCCAATTACAGGCCTGCGCCACAACATAGCGCATTCAGATTTGGCGTGGCGTATCCGTTAGATCTGGACATGACACAGACGGCTAAGCTCGCAAGGTTCTCGTACCCAATGTTGGATGCATGAAAGATTTTTCAATCTCGCCCGTGACTGCGTGTGTATCTCTCTTTCGGCACTGGCAACTGATCGTTCAGCTAACAATGCGCGACGTCGCTTCGCGCTATCGGGGGTCTTTTGCTGGAATCCTCTGGTCCTTGATAGGTCCGCTTCTGTCTCTGGCAATGTACACGTTTGTATTCGGCATTGTCCTGAGGGCCCGATGGGGAATTGCCGGTGAATCAACGTTCGATTTTGCGCTGACTTTGTTTGCTGGGCTGGTGGTCCATGGGCTGATATCAGAGGTGATCATGCGCGCCCCCCATTTGATCGTCGGAAATCCATCCTATGTGAAGCAGATCGTCTTCCCGCTGGAAATCTTGCCGATCGTCTCGCTCTTCTCGTCTCTTTTTAATTCGGCAATAAGTCTGGGGCTTCTGCTCTGTATTTGGGCCTTCACGCATCATGGCCTTCATCCTGCTGTCCTTTTGATCCCCTTGCTGATGTTCCCGCTATGCTTGATCGCGCTGGGGATTGGCTGGGCATTCGCCGCGACGACGGTGTATTTCCGAGACCTCGGCCAGCTTGTCAGTTTCATTTCGGCTGGCCTCCTCTTCCTGTCGCCAGTCTTCTATCCGGCAAGCGCTGTCCCCGTGGCCATTCGACCCGTCCTCAACCTCAATCCGCTAACCTTTGTCATTGAAGGCGTCAGGGGCACTTTGATTAACGGGACTGTTCCCTCGCTTCATTCGTATCTGGTGTATCTAATGATTTCCCTGCTTGTCGCCATCATCGGTTTTGCCTGGTTCCAACGGATCCGCCGCGGATTTGGAGACGTGGTATGACGGAAAACCGTATTCAAAGTGAAAGTGATGTTCTGATCAACGCCGCCGGTATCGGGAAGAAATATAGGGTCTACGAATCCGCCGGTGATCGTTTTCGTCAACTTTTCACGCGTGGCGATACGGGCACGGATCGGGAATTCTGGGCGCTCCAGAACATTTCGTTTTCGATCCACCGTGGTGAAGCTGTTGGTATTGTGGGCCGCAACGGTGCAGGCAAGAGCACGCTTCTGCAGATTATCACCGGCACAGTCGCGCCTTCCACCGGCACAATTTCCGTTTCTGGTAAGGTTGCGGCACTGCTTCAGCTTGGCAGTGGGTTCAATCCGGAATTCACCGGTCGTGAAAATGTTTACCTGAACGGTGCGATACTTGGCTTCAGCCGCCGACAGATATCGGAATATATGGATGAGATACTGAATTTCGCGGAAATTGGCGATTTCATTGATCAGCCCGTTAAAAATTACTCATCTGGGATGACAATGCGGCTCGCCTTTGCGGTCTCGACATGCCTGGAACCAGATCTCCTGATCGTCGATGAGGCTCTGGCGGTTGGCGACGCGCTGTTTCAGAGGAAATGTTACGCCCGTATCGAGGATTTCATCGAGCGCGGCGGTTCTCTTCTCTTCGTATCCCATTCGCTGGAAACAGTTCGGCGTATCTGCAATCGTGCGATCTACATCCAGGATGGACGCCTCAAAGCCATGGGTGACCCGGCTGAGGTTTCGGCCGCTTATGAATTTGATCTTGACGCCAGTAACAAGGAAGCCCGCAGATCCGAAAAACCTGCGTCGAAGCGAAATGAATATGGCAACGGAAAAGCCCGCATCCACAATGTCGCGGTCCTGGATGGGCGCGGGGAACCCGTTGAAGTCATAGATTCCGACGCTCCTTTTTCATTGACCTACAAGGTTACGTTTGCAGACGATGTGCCCAAATGTGTTTTCGGCTTCAAGATCATGAACACCGAGGGGCAGGTCATATATGCAACCAATACGCATATGAGGCATGGGTCCTTCATCCATGGCCGCCCTGGGCAGACTGTAGAATTCTCGTTCAAGCCGGAGCGCAATGTTCTCCCGGTCGGCGATTTTTTCCTGACCGTCGGTGTCAGTGAAACAAACGAGGGACAGGACCACTTTCTCCATCGGATGGTTGATTGTGCCCATTTCCGCGTAAGGGCATCAGAGGCGGGCAGTTATTTTGGTATGGTAAACCTTCGAGGATCGGTCACTGTAGAATGAGCATCGGATACATTCTTTCGACACCGCGCTCCGGCAGCACGTTGTTTTCAGTTTTGCTGAATCAGCATCCGGAAATTCATTGCCCCGCCGAACCCTGGTTCATGCTGGCAGCTCAGTCGCTGGGAGATGTATATCCAGAACATCCGGCGGACTCAGTGCTGATGCATACAGCCGTAGCAGCTTTCCTAGGAGCTGACTCAAATAGGATGCGGGCAACAGCCGCCAAAGCCGTTTATGAGCAGCGTCTTCGGGAGGTTGGCAAAAAGATCTTTATAGACAAGACACCGCGAAATTTTCACTGTTTAGATGTCATCGATATGGTGCCTGATGCAAGGAAGATAGTTTTACTTAGAAATCCTTTGGATGTTGCGGCGTCATATAAGGATACGTGGGAAGTAGATATTCCCGCTATATTGTCTGCTCGAGCTAAATCCCCTTTCTATCTCGATTATGTGATGGGTTTTAGAAGGCTTGCCGACCTCCTTTTGCAGCAAGACATCATGGTAGTTCGGTATGAGGCTCTTGTGTCCGACCCAACGGCGGTTATGAATGCTGTTTTTAAATACCTAGGTGTCGATCCGATTAAAATTACTAAAGAGACAAGATTGGAGTTAAATCATCTTGGTGCATCAAGTCTTGGAGACAAGAAAATAATCAATACATCAACGCTGCACAGTAAATCTGTCGATCGTTGGAAAGAGATTTTTGATCCCGCCGATGTTGCAACTCTTGTAAACTCTCTCGGCCGCCGTGGCTTTGAAAGCCTAGGGTATGCAAATGAATACCTATCGGCGCTCGAATATAGCCGTGCACCCGAAGACGATTCAGCGGCAGAATTGGCATATGAAAAGGCGCAGGAAATTCAGAGAGACGGCGTCCTGGCATCTAAAAGTGCCGCCGAATTTAAAGCTTTGTACCAAGAGGCTCTAGATGAAGCAGACAGAGTCCAGTCAACTTTGAAGGCTACAAGGCAAGAGTTAGAGGCCACGAGGAGCCTCCTGCGGCCTCGCAACTATCTAGAGCATATTGCCACGGTGGCTCTAACTCGCCTTAATACGAGGAAGAAGTATTCTGCAATTGGTAGGATAAGCGTCGTAACGCCATGCTACAATTGTGTAGAATTTATTGAGCAAGCGGTTGTTTCCGTTCTTGATCAGGATTATCTTGATATTGAATATATTATCGTAGATGGGGGGTCAACTGATGGAACCCTTGACGTAATTCGCTCAATCCTAGGGCGTGACGCCTATCGAGACCGTAATGTTCGCCTCGTTACAGGACGTGATAAGGGAATGTACGACGCCCTTTCCAAGGGTTTCTCAATGGCGACAGGCGACATTTTTTGTTATCTGAATGCTGACGACACGTTCGAACCCGGAGCGTTAAGGGGTGTAGGCCAGCACTTCGCTCGTTACCCCGATCAAAAAGTTATATATCACAGCGACCATGTTCTGTTCGAGAACTGGAAGTTCTGCAATCTCGACCAGCCCAAACGTGTAGGTACAGCAGACCTACTTGGCGGGCATATCTTGTTTCAAGACGGCGTCTTTTGGCGCAGTAGCGCATATCGTGCTGTCGGCGGCTTCCGGTCGGACTTCAAGCTCGCGGGCGATTTCGATTTTTGGCTGCGGCTTTCCGCTCAATATAAGTTCCATCACCGCAAGGGGCGCGTGAGTTGCTTTAGGCTGCGCCCTGGGCAGCTCAGTAACGATATGATTTCGTACGCACGGGAGCAGGAGACTGCAATCCACGACTTCCTTGCCGGCGTTTCCAGTCTGAAGAGAGGTATATGGAAAGTCCACCAGCTGATACGAAAGCTCTCAAAGAAGATTGCGAGATTTCAAAGTTCGGATGCTTTCTACTACCCGATCGATTTTCAAAACATGCCGCCACCTCCTGGTATTTTGCCCGATCGAGCCGATGTTGGTCCGACTAACCCTATTGACGGTAGTTCACTGTCAAGGTTCTTGTTCTGTAGTCCCGATACGCGTTTCGGTGAAGACGTTCTCACCTACGTGTATCTCGATGATGATGCCAAGGTCGCGGTTGCTCATCCGAAGATTAAACTTGAATATCTCGACGGGCTATACGAAAGAAATTACTCCTCTCCTCCCGTGGAGTTGAAAAAGGGTGGCGAAAATTCTCCGTATAGGGGGTTTGGGCGCAGTAATATTGTGCGTCGTGCAGTGGTGCATCTTCCCCTTCACCGCCTCTCCCGATTTTTTCCGAATTTGTGGGCAGATAATACACTGCCAGAATTCGAGAGCGTCTTGGTATCAGCGGGGGTGCGGTTGAATGTGGGCGCGCGCATCCTCGATGCCGGGTGTTTTGAGGGCGCGTTGCTCGATCGGATTGCAAAGGAAACTGGCTGGAAAGGCTATGGACTAGAGCCCAATCCTAAAGCTGCTGCAATTGCGGAAGCGAAAGGTCATAAAGTTTGGAACTGCCATGTAGAAGATGCCCCGAATGTGATTGATGCTGGTTTGCAATTTGACGTCATATTTTTGGGGCAGACCATCGAACATGTCGATAATCCTCTTCAAGTCTTACGTCGCTTGCGCTTGTTGCTGGCCCCTGACGGCGTGATTGTGATGAGTACGCCCAACTTGAACTCCGCCGAAGTTAAATGGTTTGGTCCGACGTGGGCGCATTGGCATTTGCCTTATCACCGGCACATCTTTTCTCGCGATGGTTTGTATTCGCTGGCCAAGCAAGCCGGATTGAGGGCGTTGTCGTCCAGAACATTCTCTAACGCATATTGGACGTGTATGAGCCTGATGCTGAATGAGGAAGGGCTGGGAGGGGCTGTATCTCACGAAGTCGATGTTCCCAGCCATGTTGCCCAAAATGCCATAAAAATTTCGGTAGCAAAGAAGGTCTTGCATGACCGATTCGGTCGCGGTGACTATATCTATGTCGTAATGCGAGAGTATTGAGCATGAAAAGTCTTCCACGCATCAGCATTGTTACCCCTTCGTTTAATCAAGGGCGATATATAAAAGAAACATTGGACTCGGTTTTCGATCAAAGGTACCCAGATTTGGAGTATGTTTTGATGGATGGTGGCTCTTCAGATGAGACTTTAGATGTTGTCGAGCCGTACATATCCCGGTTTTCATACTTTCAGACGGCGCCGGACGGTGGTCAAAGTGCTGCAATTGCATGCGGTTTTGAGAAGACGACCGGTGAAATTATGGCCTATCTGAATAGCGATGATGTCCTCTTGCCGGGTGCCTTGAATTATGTTGTGCAATTTTTTGAAAAAAATCCGGATGTTGATGTAATTTATTCGCACCGTTGCATCATCGATGCAGACGGTACTGTCAAAGGTCACTGGGTTCTTCCGCCACATAGTAGTTTTTTGATGCGACGATGGGACTTGATACCACAGGAGACCTGTTTCTGGCGTCGTCGGATTTTTGAAAGAGAAGGTAACATCGATCCGTCATATCGATTTGCGATGGACTATGATTTGTTCGTTCGCTTTATGCGATCGGGTAAATTCATGCGTGTGAACAGATTTCTGGCAGCGTTTCGAATGCACGATGACGCGAAGACTACTACGCAACTTGCTTCGGTGGGGCTAGAGGAGATCAGGCGCGTATATGTTCGTTATGATATAAAGCCGGTAAAGTATTTGGGTGAGTTGTTCCAGTCCAGTGTGCGAACTCGTTCGGCAAATTTTGCTGTAAGCGGCCGATCCTACCCAGGATTGCCGCCAGGCATCGGGTTCAAATTGGGAGAACTCTGGGGATGAGTGTTTCAATTCCATTTGCCGAGATACTGAAGTTGGATAGGCTTAAACATAAGGCTTGGCGGTTGCTAGGGCCTAGGCTGGGCGTGCTTCATCAATACACACCGCGACCGCTTCTCCAGATTACAGATAAAGAAAATTGGGAGGCATTTGATATTGATGCCGCCCCGCGCGTTTCATTGGTAACGCCGTCATTTAGACAAGGGCATTATCTTGGTGAAACAATCCGCAGCGTATTGGGCCAGAATTACCATAATCTTGAATATTTCATAGAAGACGGTGGTTCAGATGATAATACGCTTGAGGTCTTGAAAACCTACGAAAGTCAACTGTCCGGTTGGATATCTGAGCCGGATAAGGGCCAATCTCACGCGATTAACAAGGGGTTTAAAAGGACCAGCGGTGATTTAATGGGCTGGTTAAACTCGGACGACCTACTTCTACCCGGAGCCATCGAAACAGTTGTCAGATATTTTGCAGATCACCCTGAGGTGGATGTGGTCTATGGTAATCGTATCATTGTTGACGAGAACGGTTTTGAAATCGGTCGTTGGATCATGCCCGGTCACGATTCGAGCATTTTATCCTGGGCAGATTATGTGCCGCAGGAGACGCTTTTTTGGCGCCGGGAGATTTGGGAAAAGGTTGGTGGGCAGATCGATGAGTCCTTCCGGTTTGCGATGGACTGGGATCTTCTGGTCCGCTTCCGGGATGCCGGGGCGAAATTCGCGCATATTCCCCGTTTCATGGGCGCCTTTCGTATTCATCAACAACAAAAGACCTCTGCCGAGATTTCAGAGATCGGGTTTCAGGAAATGAACCGTATCCGCCAGCGGATCCACGGTCATGTTCCGACGCAGCAGCAGATTCACAAAGCCATGGTTCCATTTCTCCTGAAGCATATCTGGGTGGATTTGAAGTGGCGGATTTTCCGGGGCGCATGATGGATGGTTTGAGGTGGCGTGCCCGTTGCGATCTTGACGTTGCTTGCGACGCTTGGGTCGGTTGTGTCGTTGGATTATGGTCCTGGCGCCCCAGCCAATAAAATTCTCTGTCTGCGCCGTCGGACGCCGCGATTTTTTCTTTATCTTCGCAAAGAGCCGGATACCCTGTGTTTCATAGGGGACTCGTTTGTGGGGATTGCATGGCACATCTTGCCGATGGTGAGATCGCATTACCGCGCATCGCGCGGATCGAATGGCAGACGGTGGTGCTGGCCCTTGTCATCTATGGGGGCTTCCTGGGGCTCACCTGGTTCTGGCGGGAGATCCCACTCTATATTCTGGTGCCGCTTGGCGCCTGGCTGATTGCCTGGCATGGCTCGCTGCAGCATGAGGTGATCCACAATCACCCGACCCGCCACACGTTTATCAACGATGCGATCGGCCTTGTGCCGATCTCGCTCTGGCTGCCCTACAGGGTCTACAAGCAAAGCCATCTCGCCCATCATCGCGATGAGCATCTGACTGATCCGATCGAGGATCCGGAATCCTATTATTTCACCCGGGAAGATTGGGAGCGGTTCGGCTGGTTCGGCCGGGGGCTCCGCGAGTTCAACCTGACGCTGGCCGGTCGTTTGACGGTGGGGCCGGCGATCATTCTCGGTTCCTTCCTCTGGCACGAAGGCCTGATGGTGATCCGCGGCGAGGGCGATCGCCGCCGCCTCTGGGCTGGACATGCGCTCGGTGTCGCCATCGTCCTGTGGTGGGTGCTTGTGGTCTGCGACATGCCCTTCCTTCTGTTCTTCTTCGGCTTCATCTATGCCGGCACCGGACTGGGCCGCCTGCGCTCCTATGCCGAGCACCGCTTTGCCGACAATCATGAAGAGCGCACGGCCATCGTCGAGAAGAGCCCCGTTTTCGGCCTGCTCTTTCTTCATAACAACCTGCATGTGCTGCATCATCGTGTTCCGGGCCTGCCCTGGTACATGCTGCCGCGTGTCTATGAAAAACACCGGGATTTTCTCGTGCGACTGAATGGCGGCCTCGTCTATCGCGGGTATTTCGACGTCGCCCGCCGTTTCCTGTTGCGCAAGCACGACGACCCGACCCATCCGAGATATCCGTGAGCGCGCAACTGGCCCCACACCAGGGCGCACACCGGGGGGCAAACGGGAGAGAAGCGTCGCCCAAGCGGCTGGCAAGCCTTGCCATGTATGTCGCACCATCCGTGGTCGTTGAGGCACAGCAAAGCCTCTGGGCCTTCCTGGCTACCCGCCTGCGCGAAGCGGGGCTCGCCGATGTGCCGGATCATCTGGACGCCACGCTCTCCCATGATGCGGCCTGGCTCGATCCCCGGCTTTTGCTCGCCCAGACTTGCGGCTTTCCATACGTCAAGCGCCTGCGCGGCCGGGTCCGCCTCGTGGCAACACCTCTTTATGATGCGCCGGGCTGCGATGGGCCGTCCATGTCCAGCGTCATCGTCATGCGGGCCGATGCTGGCCCCACGGATCTGTCCGGCTGCGCCGGCCTGGTCGCGGCGATCAATGAGCCGATCAGCAATTCCGGCTATAATCTCCTGCGCGCCGCCGTGGCACCGCATGCACACGGCAAGCCGTTCTTCTCAGGCGTCGTTGAAACCGGTGGTCATCTGGCCAGCCTGGAGGCGGTGCGCAAAGGCGCCGCCGATCTCGCCGCGATCGACTGCATCACCTATGATCTTCTGAAGCGCCATGCGCCGGACGGGATCGACGGCCTGAAGATCCTTGCGCACACACCCTCCGGCCCGTCGCTCCCCTTCATCACCCGGCTTGACACATCCGACACCGAACTTGCCGCCCTGCGCCAAGCGCTCGCCACTGCCGTCACCGCGCCAGAGCTTGACGAGGCTCGGGAAATCCTCGGCCTCAGAGGTATCGCCGTGCTCGACGAGACGGATTACGACGCGCTGCTGGCCCTGGAAGAGAAGGCGATCGCCTTGGGATATGGCCAAGTGCGGTGAGGGGATGGCCCGGGGTGGACCGGGCCAGAGTACTGGCGTCAGAACTCAGCCGAAGCGCCGACCCAAAGGGTGCGGCCGATTACCCAGGGCTGGCCGGATTTGGTGGTGGCATTGCCCATTTCGTTGAACACATTGGCCACCTTGAAGTTGAGGGTCAGGCCATGCTCATCGACTTCGGCCACCTTGTAGGAACCGCTGAGATCGACGGTCAGAACGGCGGCAAAGGCCTTGTCGTCCCATATGTCGTGCTGGATACCGTCAATGTCTTCCGTGTCGCCGGTCTCGGCCACGCCGTCATAGGCGAAGTTGTAGTTGGCGCTGACGCCAAGGTTCAGTCGTTCTTCGAAGAAGCTGCCGGAAAGCCCGACCTGCGCGCGAAGCGGAATATCCATATTGCCGGTAATGGCGTTGAAGCCGGCTTTGGTGTACGACATGCCCTTATAGGAGATGCGGTCCTCCAGATCGTCCTCGTCGACGAAATAGCTGTCGGCCGAGACATTGTTGTCCGCCCAGGTAATCGATGCGGAAAGCACGGAGTTGTCCGCCGGGTTCCAGGCTGCCGTCGGCAATTGCTTGGCATATTCCGCCGTAAAGGAATCATAGGATCCTTCGGCGTTGTTGGTCAGCACGTAGGAGGTCGAGGTCGGCGTTGACGACGCATACTGGTCGCGCGAGCTGCGGTGCATGTAGCGCAAGCGCCAGTCCCCCTCGGTCAGCGGATCGACAAAGTTGATCGCAGCGGTGAACTCGTCCGTATAAGGCGTCTTCAGATCTGAAGCGTCGAGGGAGTAATAGGTCTGCGTCGGCGTGGTGGTAAAATTGCCGACGACACCTGTGGAGCTCGGTGTCCTTATGTAAGTTATGATGCGCGGTTGCTGGTCGCGGACTGCATAAGCAAGGTTGGCGGCGTCATAATAGCGGTTGTAGCCGGCGGAAATGCTGAAATCCTCGATCGGGGTCACGGTTGCGACCAGACGCGGTGCGATGTTGAGGTTGCCCTGATAATCGTCATAGTCGAGGCGAATGCCGGGGCGAATATTCAGCCAGTCGAAGGTCTGGTCGAGTTCCAGATAGCTGTTCGCCTGCATGATCTGGGCCGTGAGATCATACGCCTTGTAGACTGCTTTCGTGGCCGCGAACTGCTCCGCATAGCATTCCTCGGTCGTGTTGCAGGTGAAGGTTTTGACGCCGTTGCCATTCTGCCAGAGATTCGGGCCACTCGTATAGGACGCTGCGACGCGGTAGGTGTAGTTGACATAGTCCTTGGCGCGCCAGCGATGTGCTTCGGTAAAGCCGAATTCATATCCGGTGCGAAACGTACCGTTCCAGACATCGCCGGCCAAATCCTGTGACCAGGTGTAGCGCTCTTGCCCCTGGCCGCGCTCGGAACCCATTCCGCCTTCGCGGCAGGAGGTGGTCGTCGTCGAGCTCGGATCGACCCTGCACCAGTCATCCAGCATGGTCGATGTAAACACGTTTTTCGTGACACCGGAAATAGTGCGGAAAAAGGTGGATTGCCAATTGCGGACGGTATCGTCGCCGCCAAGGTTGAGTGCATCGGATTTGGAAGCTGTCAGCTTGCTGGTCAGCGAAACATTGGAAAGGGCAATGCCGCCAAGCGAGAAATCCTCGAAATCATAGCTGTGTTCCAGCTTTCCGGCATAGCTTTGGGTCGCGGTATCGATCTCCAGGTCCCGGTAGCTGGCCGACTCGAAATCCTGGCTGTAATCGGTATGCAGGCCCTCCAGCTTGAACGTGCCGAAATCCGTCTCGGCATTGGCCTGCAAGCGATAGAACTCGTTTTTCGATTCGGATTCAACGTCTTCGTCGCCGTAAATGTAGTCTTTGGCCTTGTTGGTCCAGGCATCCGTGACGCTGTACTGGCCGATAACGGCGATATTGTCGGTGATCGGACCTGAGACCGAGATG
Organism: Rhizobium sp. AAP43; assembly: GCF_001296045.1. Taxonomy (GTDB): domain Bacteria; phylum Pseudomonadota; class Alphaproteobacteria; order Rhizobiales; family Rhizobiaceae; genus Allorhizobium. The sequence goes on from NZ_LJHS01000004.1 coordinate 193,648, forward strand.
GCCTTCTTTTTCTTGTAGAATTCCGGCTCTTTCACATTGTTGGGATTAAGCCCATCCTTGGTCGCCAGATTATATTCAACAAGCGCGTCGCTCTCATATTCCACCGAGGCTGTCGCCCTCAGCCGGTCGGTCGCGGGCGACTTCAGCTTGTATTCAACGACACCCCCCTGGAACGAGCCGTACCGGGCCGAGGCGTTGCTGTCGATCACGGTGGCGGATTCGACAAACTCCGTCGGGACGAAGAGCGTCTGCGAATGCAGGCCATAAATTCGGTCGGCATCGTATCTGTTGTTCGCGTCCGACAACTCGCCTTGGTTCCCCTGATCATAGGGCTCTTCCGTCCCCGTGACCGTGTTGATCCCGATGCCGTTCAGAATGAAATTGTTCTCGTAGGTCCGCCCACCGGAAATCGACAATTCCTGCGGTTTGGTATTGAGGATCGCCTGGCTATCGACGCCGGCCTCGTCATTCGTGTCATTCTGGTACTGCACATTCGGCAGGCCACGCAGGAAGCTGTTGGCATCGCCGCTGCCATCGGCGCGGATGCCGACCTGGGTGGAATCCATGACCGTCGTTCCGGTATCGCCGGCGCTGTCGGTGCCGAGCTTCACGCCGCCGCCGGAAGAGGTCACGGTGATTTCCTCCAGAACCGTCGAACCATCAGCGTCGACGCCGGCCGCGTCAGTGGAGCTTGCGGCCACAAGCGAGACGGTGCGGGCGCCGGTGACGCGGATGTCGAGGCCGGAGCCTGCGAGAAGCGTCCTTAGGGCGGCGAGCGGATCGGTCTCACCCGCAACCGGCTGCGAGCTGCGGCCGGCCACAAGCGCCGTGACATAACCGACCTGCCAGCCGCTTTGGCGCGTGAAGGCTTTCAGCGCCGCATCGAGCGACTGGCCGGGGATGGAGATGGATCTTGCGGTCGTCGCCCTCTGGGCTGCGGCGGGTTTCTGAGCGGCATCCTGTGCCCTTGCCCCGGTCGTGCCCCCTGTCGCGCCGGTCATGACTAAGACCAATGCCGTGGACACCATGAACATGGCAAGCCTGTGCCTGCCGAAGGATACGCTACGCTCTGCCATCTGAATCCCGGCCTCTGACAAGGCCTTGTCACCCTGTTGTCACCCCGCCGCCGCACCTCATGTGCAACGGCTCTGAACGGGATGACGTGTGAGGGGAGCGGATCTCACAAAAAAACTTGATGATTTAGCGAATGATTAGAATTCCGCCGGGAAGTCGGTCGAGTGTGGCGCCGGCGGCGGTCGTAACCGCCTCGATTGCCGCCTCTGCCGCCTCGATCCGGAAACTGCCGCTGACCGGCGTGTCGAGGGCAGCACCCGGCAGTGTCACGATGCGGTCGCCGGTGTGGCGGCCGATTTCGGCCAGCGCCTGGCGAAGCGGCACGCCGGACAGCTGGATCCAGCCTTCGCGCCATGAAAGCCGGATGTCTGTGTCGTCATCCGGCAGCATAGAGATCGCCGACCGGCTGACGGCTGCGGTCTGTCCGGGCGTCATCGCAAGCGTCTGGCCGCCATCTTCGTCGCGGGTGAGGCGAACCCCGCCGCTTTCCAGATGCACCACATCCGCCTCGTCTCTGCGCGCCACGTCGAACCGCGTGCCGGTCACCTCCACTGTCCCGAAACCGCCAGTCACGGTGAAGGGGTGGGCCGTGTCATGTGCCACCTCGAACCAGGCCTCGCCCTCGATGATCCGCACGGCACGGCGGCCGTCTTCAAAATCGAGCATGACGGATGTGCGGCTGTTCAATTGCATGCGTGAGCCATCGGGCAGGGTGATCGTGGCAATCTCGCCCGCACCGGTGCGATGATCGGCGCGAAACGCGAAAAACCAGTCGCGATCCACGGTCGTCAGCGCCACGGCTGCGAGAAGCGACGCGGCAAGGGCGACCGGTGAGATGCGGCTAAAACCGGCGATAAACCCAACACGCCGCCTTGGGCGCAAAGGCTCTGGCGGAGCGGCAGCCGCGGTCTGTGCGGTCTGGCCCTTGCGCGCCACCTCCGCCGTTGCCGCGGCCACTTCCGGACAGTCCCACAGAGCCGTCACGCGCGAGAGTGCCGCCGCCCGGTCGGGGTGTCCGGCAATCCAGGCCTCGAAGGCCTCAGGGTCGGCATCCTCCGCCCGCAGCTTCAAGAACCAGTCCAGCGCCTGATCCATGACGGGATCGGCATGCCGGTATCCTGAACCCCGCTCCTCGTCAGTGGATGGAAACATGACGGCCTTCCGAAAAAATGTCCCGATATATGCAATGACGTTTCAACATGAAATTTCTCCTAAAAATTGTAGTCGCGCCATTCTCCACCCGCGCATCATCGGTCGAGCCGCTCCTTGATTTCGAGGAGAACGGCCATCGCCATCTTCATGTCGTTGAACACGGTATTCGGCGAAACCCCGAGCCGCCTGGCAATGTCCGGATAGGCAAGCCCATCGATCCGGCTCAGGCACCAGACAGAGCGCGCCCTGGGCGGCAGTTTCAAAAGCGCGCGATTGAAGGCCATGACGAGATCTTTCTGGATCGTCTGGTCCTCGATGCTGGGCTGCGGGTCGGCCACCACGGTGGCCTCCACAGCCCCGAAATCGGCGGGCTCATGCAGTGCGCGCACCTTGCGGCGGCGGATGTGGTCAAGCGCCAGGTTGCGGGCGGTCTGCCAGAGAAAGGCCTCGATATTGGCCGGGCTGCCCTGATCCAGCGCCCGCCTTGCCCGAAGATAGGCATCCTGGGTCAGCTCCTCGGCCTCGGCCTTGTCGCGCACGATCCGCAGGATGACCCGATAGAGCGTTTGCCGCATGCCGAGATAGGCGTCGTCCAGGCGCTGTGTGTCCGTGCTCATCCGCGCATCCTCAAGGCCCGGCGGGGGAGGAGCCCCGGCACGGATAAAGATGGCGGCAAAGCGTTTCGGACCACGGCGAAAAGGATCATTCGACCTCGGTCTTGCCGGTTATGGTCGCGAGTGGAAGCTTGGTCAGCACGGCCACATTCTCGGTCCGGAAAATGTGCTTCGCATGCGCCTCAAGCCGCTGCGGCGTGATCTTCTCGCCCAGCCCCTGCATGCGCTTGAGATAACCCGCATCGCCATAGCGGCGATAGCTGAGCGCCAGCCGCCTGAGCCAGGTGTTCGGGTCTGTCAGACGGCTGCCTTCGGCAAAGGCGATGTCGGCACGCATCTTGTCCGTATCTGCGGCGCGGGCGATTTCCGGCATGCGGTCAAGAACGGCCAATGCCGCCTGTGTCAGTTCGTCGGCACGATCAGGATCGCAATAGAATCCGAGCGTGCCGATCGCCCGGTCCTGATCCGGTTCCAGCGCCAGTTCGAACTCGAGGCTGTAAATGCCGCCGAGCACATTGCGCAATTCCTTCTTCAGGCCCTGCTGTGCAAGCGGCGTCAGCGAAGACACGATGAAGCTCGCCTCCGGCGTCCAGTCCAGGGGCGCATAGAAGGAGATCTCGACGCGGGCCCGGTTCTCGGCAAAGACCTGCGTTTTCACTGCATGCCGCCCCGGCTGCTGCAGGGCGATGTCTGGCGTCAGCACGGCCTTGCGTGGCACGGCACCGATCACGCTCGCGAAGGCTGTCCGAATGGCCTTATCCGGTGCCGCACCGACCGCATACCAGGTCACCGGCTGGCCGAGATGGGCATCCGCAATCCGCGTCATCTCCGTCGGGGCGAGGGCCGCGAGCGTATCAAGGTTGCCGCTATCCTCGTATGCGCTGCCATACAGCAGCTGCTCACGGATCGCGGATGCCTTGTCCTCACTGTCATCAGCGCTGCCATTGTCGTCATGGCCCATCTGCTCGCGCATGGCCTCCACCGCCTCGGGCCGCACCGCGCCATAGGCAAGGGTCGCGGCATAGGTCCGCAGCTGCGCCGGCAGGTCGGCGGCGGCGGCAGCAATACCCGCATCCAGATGCCCATCCTTCAGCGCGAAGCTCCAGCGCTGCGTCTGCGCATCGGCCCAGAGATCATATTGCGTCTGGTTCCAGAAGCGGAAACCGCTCTGGGTGAAGAGCTGCAACGCCGCTTGCGATGCAATGCTGCCGAATTCGCTGTTGCGGAAGCCGGGCAGCGATTGCCCGGACAGATAGACCTTCCCATCAGGCGTATCCCGAACGAGCCAGACCACCGTGTCGCCATTCGAAAGCTGCCATTCGATGACATCAGGATCAGTGGCGCGTGTTTCGCTGACGATACGCCCGGAGGTCTCCACCGTCAGGTCGGCCGGCCAAGTTGGCGCGATTTCCGCCGGCGGGGCCTCGGCCAGCGGCGCATGTGCGGGAAGCGTATCCATGGCCGCCAGCCGGTCGCGTTCGGCCGTCACCGCCTCCACGGCGGGAAGCGCCACGTCATTGCGTCCGCCCGGAACCTGGTAGAACAGAACCTGGTCCTCGGCCGATAAGAGCTCGCGCAGGCGGGCGTTCAGGCTCTCCAGCGTGATGCGGTCGAACAGGGCGGCTGTGCGTTGCGTCCGTGTCGCCGGGTTATCGACCACGGAGCCGGTCAGCACGGCCGAGGCAATCCGGTCCTCCCAATCCGCATAACTCCGGCTTTCGGCGGCTTCGCGGTTGTTCTCGTTCACCTGGCGGGCGCGGCTGAGCAGCGCCTCGAAGCCGGTGCGGGACAGACCCTCCCGGCGCAGACGCTCCACCGTCTCGAGGATGGCCGATGTCGCCACGCCATGCGTCTCGGTGCGGGCATTGAAGGCCAGGATGAGCCGCTCTTCCGTCGGCTCCTGCGTCACAAATGTCAGGGCCTCCGCAACGTCCTTGTGGTGCGGCGCCTCGGCTTCCACAGCATCACGGATCAGCCGGGTGAGGAAATACTGCTGCAGATAGGCAAGCTGACCCGCCTCCGTCAGCCGGTCCGGCATGGCAACGCGAAAAGCATAGGTCACCTGCGAGCTGGAACCATTGGGGTCTTGCACGAGTGCCACGTTCAACCCCTTTTTTAGCGGCAGGACGCGATAGTCGCGAAGCGGTGCCTCACGCGCTGGTGCCGCGCCAAAGGCCTGTTCCACAGCCCGTCGCGCCGTCTCCGTGTCGAAGCGGCCGGAAACGATCAGCGTCATGTTCGAGGCACGGTAGAAGGTCTGATAGAAGCTGCGGATATCAGCGATCGAGGTCTTTGAAATCCCAGCCGCGGTGCCGATGGTCGGGCGATCGACATAACGCGAACCGGGCCGCAGTGCTGCCTTCTTCAGGCGGCTGACGCGGTCTGGCAGGCTTTCCGTCTGGCGCAATTCTTCCAGGATGACGAAGCGTTCCTTCTCCCAATCATCGGCACGAAGCGAGGGCTGAAGCACGAGATCCGCGGTAAATTTCAGCGAGGCGGCAAGATCGAGCGCATCATCGGGACGAGTCCGGAGCATGAACTGCGTCTCCGTTTCGCGCGTCACCGCATTCACCTGCACGCCGGTGCGCCAGCCCAGCGCCTCGATCTCCGCATGCATCGATCGGCCACGCGCCGTGTTCGACTGGAACACCATATGCTCGAGAATATGCGCAACACCGCTCGGCACCGCCTCGTCGATCGATCCGGCATGTACGATCAGCCGGATGTTGAAAGGATCATTGTCCTTGCCACTGTCATGCAGAAAGTAGCGAAGCCCGTTGTCCAGTCGTCCCGTCGCAATGCGCGGATCCCAGCCGGGATCTGCGGCAGGCGCGGGCGTTGTCAGAAGGAGGAGGGGGATCGCAACAAGGAGGCGTCGAAACATCTTGAAAATACCGCATGCCGTTCGCGTGGGAGCAAGCTCGATCGAGGCCGACTTGCTGCGCGAAGTTCAAAGATGAACGCGCCTATCAACTTTTTTAGATGGGGGCAACCTACCGGCAGCCAGGGAGATAGGACTTCCAGGTGCCTCTGCTCAGTCCTGCAAATCTCATGGAGCGGGCATGGTGCCCGACTACAGCTTCACCTTGACCGGCCGCCAGATCACCGTTTCCGGCGTGCGATCATAAGGGTTCTCCATCAGCGTCACCTTGCAGTTTCGCTGGTCGCAATCCGTGCAGCGGAATTTCAGGCTCCGGGGGTCGCGGCCATGACCATAAAAAGTGGCAAGGTCACTCGCCAGAAATCGCGCCTGACGCTGGCAATCGCGACAGGTGGCGATCACCAGCATGTTGTGGCGCAGCGCCTTGCCAAGCGTATCGATCGTTTGGGTCATGCCAGGACAATAAGAACAAAGAAAGAACATCGTCAAGTGCTGAAGCAGCGAGCGAGCGGAAGCTGCCCCCGGAATCCCCGGAAAATATGGGTTTTCCAACCTTGCCGATGCCTGTCATGCGATTTTGACATTTATGCGCAGGTAACTGAAAATTAAGCATAAAATCCTGCGCTCGTAAGGCATCTGTTAACCGCGATGTCCTTATAACAGAGCGGCTTCCATCAAGGTCTCGCGTCGAGAAGCGCACCGGTTTCAGTTTTGCGTACCAGGGAGGACGTCATCCACGGCGGCCTCCCTCCGCATGACTGGAAAGCCGTTTTTCCTTTTGATCTGTCGTCCGGATTTTGGGCCCGCCTCGCGGCTGCAGCATCTTATGAAAAGGCCTCCGCACCCGAAGGAGCGAAGGCCCAATGATCGCATCTGTGCCTCGGCAATTAAGCGCCGGCCAGGAATTCCGCGCAGTAGCTCTTGCCACCGTCAACGCCGGGGCGGTCGACGATCGTCCGGATCCCACGGATGACGTAGTCGGAAGACACAGTCAGCTGCACTTCGCAACGCAGATAGACCGTACGCGCCTGGGTCAAAAGCTTGCCGCGCTTGCCGCCTTCCAGCTCCTCATAGGTCGCCGGCACGACGCGCGTCTTGTTGCCGCCACGCCAGACATAATTGGTCGAGTTTCCGGCAGCCGTGTCGCTGGCGGGCGGGCCGAACTTGGCGAAGAAGGCACCGGCCTGTTGTCCCACCCAGCGGGTCTCGATTTCGTTCTTCGGCGATGCGGTCGTCGTGCAGCCGGCAAGTGCCAGCCCCAATGCGGCTGCCAGCGATACGGCCATGCCAAAACGCATATTCATTGTCACACTGCCCCTTACAGTCTTCATAATGCTCATCCGGCTCCACCATCTGACGCGCGCCGCCGGTAGCGCTGCTCCGCACTGCAATAGACTCAATTTGAAACGGGCGGTATCACCGGTGTGACTGCGGGTGCGAATTTTTTGCCATGGTGCTTCTCAGCAACGGCCGCAGCCATGCTGCCGATCTCGGCCTCCCATCCGCAATACCCTGGCCCGACTGGGGTGTCATGATTTCATCAAATTTCTGCGATGAATCTGCACATGCCTGCTTGTGCTCAGAAAATCACTGGTCTATAGAGGCGCCGCTGGTCACGGAGTGTAGCGCAGTCTGGTAGCGCACCACGTTCGGGACGTGGGGGTCGCAAGTTCGAATCTTGCCACTCCGACCAGCTAATAGAGCGATCCCGACGCTATCCCCAGCTTATAATTGGTTCGCCAAACGCCGTTACACGGCTCGTAATGACTTGGGTTTCGAGGCGAAATCCCATTGAGCTCAATACCTTATAGGTTGCACATATTGCATATAATCGTTAACCATAACGGCTCTGCGCATTTATGTTCGACGATAGTCGCTTCTGGTAAATCGTTGCGTTCAATGTGAATTTGGTCTAGAAATTCTCTGGGGGACACATAGGGATAGCGGCTTCGTTGCGTTCAGTGACGCTATTTCTGGTTGTGATGAGGCAGTGGGGCAGCCATGAAATCCGGAACGCGACGCCGGCGCCAGCGCCAGGAAAAGATAACGCTGTCGGATGTTGCAGCAGCAGCCGGTGTCAGCGCGATCACGGTCTCGCGGGCTCTGCGTGAACCTGAAAAGGTCTCGCCGCATCTGCGCGAAACAATCCTCGAAACGGTCGAGCGACTGGGCTACGTTCCCGATCTTGCCGCCCGCGCGCTGGCCAGCAAGAACAGCGGCTTCGTCGGCGTGATGTCACCGGGACTAACCAATTATGCCTTCATGGCGCTGATGCGCGGCATCGAGGATCGGGTGCGTTCCACCGACCTGCGCATCCAGTATGCCAATCCCGGCCATGACAGTGCCGATGAGGCTCGACAGCTGCGTTACTTCTATTCGCAAAACCCCGCGGGCATCATCTATGTCGGCACCGAACATGGTGAGGCCGTCAGCCAATTGCTGGCCAACGCACCCTGTCCGCTGGTCGAAGTCATGGATCTCGGCGATGAGCCGGCCGATATGGCCATCGGTATCGATCATCGCAAGGCGGCCGAAGTGGCCACGCGCCATCTGGTCGCCAAGGGCTATCGCCGGATCGCCATGGTCGGTGGTCGTTGGGATGTGCGTGCGCGCCGTCGTCTTGAAGGCTATCGCAGCGTTTTGACGGAGGCCGGTCTGTTTGACCCCGCCCTGGTGCTGGCGGTTGACGGCCACACCAGCGTCTCGCTCGGCACACAGCTGCTTGCCCGGTTGCTTGCCGAACATCCGGATGCCGACGCCGCCTTCTGTCACAATGATGATCTGGCGCTCGGCGTGCTGTTCGAATGCCAGCGGCGCGGCATAGCCGTGCCGGAGCAATTCGGCATTTGTGGCTTCAACGATCTGGATCTCGCCGGTGCCGCCTTTCCGTCTATCACCTCCGTTCGCCTGCCGCGCTACGAGATCGGCTACCGCGCCATTGATATGCTCATTCGTGCCGGCGGATCGACCAACCCGCCGCCGGCCAAGGTCGATCTCGGCTTCCAGCTCGTCGAGCGGCAGTCAACCGCGCGGACGCCCCGCTCAGATTGACTTTCGGCAGGTTCCGCGCATCTCCATTGGTGCGCGCTCGTCCAGAGAGCCTGCCGCAAGGCCTGTCGCACCATCGGCGACAAGACAATCCGCTATCCTCACGCAGCCCGGCTCCGCCAATCGGTTGCCATGCTTTGGCTACCCAGGTTGAACTGCCCGATCATGCCCAGCAGCTTCTGTGTTTCCGAGGAGAGGGTGGACGCGGCCGCACTGCTTTCCTCGACCATAGCGGCATTCTGCTGGGTGGTCTGATCCATGCCGTTTACCGAGGTGTTGACTTCAAGAAGTCCGGTCGATTGTTCGCGCGCCGCCGTGGAAATCGAAACGACATGGTCATTGATCTCGACGATAAACGCGCTGATCTTGCGCAAGGCGCCCCCGGTATCGCTGACCAGTTTGACCCCCGTCGAAACCTCGGTTGCCGAATTCTGGATCAGATCCTTGATCTCCTTCGCCGCCTTGGCCGAGCGCTGCGCCAATTCTCGAACTTCCTGCGCGACCACGGCAAATCCCCGCCCGGCTTCGCCCGCGCGGGCCGCCTCAACACCGGCGTTTAGTGCCAGAAGGTTGGTCTGGAACGCGATTTCATCGATCACGCCGATGATGTTGGAGATCTTCGAAGAGGAATCCTCGATGCGGCTCATGGCCTCGACAGCGTGAGCGACAACATCTCCGGACTGCTCGGCGTTTGCCTTGGCGGAGCCTGCGACGGTACGCGCTTCCTGCGCGCGCTGGGCGGAAGAGGTAACATTGGCGGTAATCTCTTCAAGCGCTGCAGCCGTTTCCTCCAGACTTGCCGCCTGGCTTTCGGTGCGTTGAGACAGGTCGCCAATGCCCTGGCTAATCTCACGCGTGCCCTGGCTGATGATGTCGACACTGCTCGATATCTCGCGGAAGGTGTCGCGCAACTGTGTGACCGAGCGGTTGAGATCATGCCGGAGGAATTCGAATTCCTGGGCAAAGGGAACGGTGAGCTGGAAGCTGAAGTCCCCGGAACAAAGCCGCTTCAGCGCGTCGCCCAACGACGACACCGTGTTGACGCGTGCGGTCACATCGGTGGCGAACTTGACGACTTTGACCACCTTGCCGTGAATGTCGAGGATCGGATTATAGGATGCCGAGATGATCACCTCGCGGCCGGTTTTCGTCAGCCGTTTGAACTCGGCGGCCTGGTAGCGACCTTCGCGGAGCGCGGTCCAGAACGCCTTGTATTCCTCGGAAGACGCAAATGCCTTGTCGACGAACATGCTGTGGTGCCGGCCGACGATTTCGCTATTGTCATATTCCATCAGCGCAAGGAAGTTTTCGTTGGCGCCCATGATCTGTCCGTTGATATCGAACTCGATGATGGCTTGCGAGCGGCTGATGGCGGCAATCTGGGCGGCATAGTCGACATTGAGAAGTCTGGCTTTTGCATCGGCCCATTCCACGACGAAACCGACGGTCTTTGCCCCCTGCTTGAGCGGCGTGACGAGCAGATCGAAGACACGATTGCCGACGGTGATCGTCGCGCTGTGGCGGTTCTTGAGCGCTGCCAGCATGTTGCGCTGATGCGAAGGGTTCTTGTGGAACACGTCGATATTGCTGCCGATCAGGCTCGCCACACTGAACTTCGGCAATTCCTTCTTGAGGTCGGATTCGGCCTCTTTCAGCAGATCGATCACCGCTGGATTCATGTAGGTGATGTTCAGTTTGGCATCCGCAACCATCACATTGGCCTGAAGCGCTTCAAGCGCAAGTGTCTTGGCGGCGGCTTTGGCGTTCACGAAGTCGGCGAGTCCCATTCTATCCCCCCAGAAAGAAAACCACGGCAGTTTTCACGGCTGCGCGCGTGAATTAGAAAAACAAGACATATCGACAGGAAATAAATAAATCCCTAAAATAGCGCAATCTTGTATATGGGGTGGCCATGCCAGCACCATGCCAGACGGGCACCGTCGCGGATGTGCGGAAGAGAGGCCTGGGGGAAGGGCTTCGGAGATCAACCGATCTGGGCGGCGGGCTTTTTTGCCATTCGAAGCGCGGGGACAAACGTGTCGAGATCGGCAAAAACGCGCAGGCGGTCCATCGACGGCATGGTGGAATAGGCCGGCCCGCCAAGCCAGATTTCCGTCTTTGGCGGCAGAGCTGAAAGCAGGTCGCGCAATTGGCTTTCAAGCACGCGACGCTTTCCGGTCAGCGCACTGAGGCAGACGATGTCCGCCTGTCGGGAGCGGACAGCGAAGGCAATGTCTTCAACGGGAAGGTCCGGCCCCAGATAAAGAACATTGCAGCCTTCCATGCGTGCCATCAGGGCCGCAACGAGTGCGCCGACTTCATGCTGCTGGCCTTCCGGCGTGGTTGCGATCAGCCGTGGCGCATCGGCCAAAGGGGGTGGGCAGTCATCCAGCATCCGGCCGAGAATGCGTTTGATCTTGAATGTCGCGAGATGTTCGGCCGCTGGCGTCACGGAGCCCATGGACCAGAGCAGACCGACCTCTCTCAAGAGGGGCAATGCCGTGCGCCGCACGAAGCGGTCTGGCCCTTCGCTTGCCGCCCGTGCCGACAGTGCCTCCTGCAATGCTTCGCCATCCAGCGCCTGTATCGCTTCGAGAAGGGTGACGAGGCTCAGCTTCGCAGCATGATCCTCCTCGATCCGCATCAATTCGTCCGATGACAGTGATATCAGTGTTCCGATCCGATAGCCGGCGTCGCAGCAGGCCTTCAGCAAGCGTAAATGTTCAGCCTGGGCGCGTGTGTAAAAGCGAAGCCCGGTGTCGCTTCGCCCTGCCGGAGCAAGTCCATAGCGGCGCTCCCAGGCATGCAGCACAAGCTTGCTGATGCCCGCAATGGCCAGCACCTCTGAAAGACCCAGCAAGGACCTGTCCGGATCTGGACGATCAACCGCCACCCGATTCTCCCGAAAGACTCCTTTGGCAGGATATTAGCAAAAATTGATGTAGTTAAGGAGAAAGTTTCTCTGGTGGCATGAAAACAGTCAACCGCCCGTCGGGAAACGGGCGGTTGATGTTCAGCGCGGGGCTGGATGGTGCGGTAACAGCGTTCAGCCGTCGATCTCGTCCAGCAACTGGCGGGCCGCCGCTGTCGTCACGCGGCGGGTTTCCACTTCGTCGCGGCGGCTGGCGAGAAGCTCGGTTGCCAGCAACTGCTCGGCGAGATCGGCCGGCAAGGACAGGATGACCCGTCCGTCATGGCTGTTCAGCCCGCCAATCTCCGTGCGCTTGGCCGAGATCATGCCACCGGCCACCGTATTGTTGGTGTCCGGATCGATCAGGATGAAGGCGCCGGTGCCGCGGTTCAGCTCGTAAGGATCAAAGATCGCCGTCTCATCGAAGGAGAGATGCACCTTGCCGATCGCATTCATCTGCAGCATTTCGCTCGGCTGCCACTTGCCGGTCTTGAGGTCCAGCTGCTGCACTGGCTCCACCTGGACGCGCTGGCGGCGCGAGCCGGCCTTCAGCCAGTAGCGCTTGCCCGGCACGATGCCATCAGGCTGCAGTGCCACGAGCTGGGCGTCGAAGGCCAGGCCCGTCTGCGGCTGGGCATCGAGCGAGACGATCATGTCGCCGCGCGCCACATCCACCTGGCGGTCAAGCACCAGCGTGATCGCATCGCCGGAAACGGCTGCGTTGCGCACGAGGTCGAAGGTCACGATCTGCTTGACGTTGGCAATCTGGCCGGACGGCAGAATGGCGACGCTGTCGCCTGGCTTCACCGCCCCCCCGGCAACCGTGCCCTGATAGCCGCGGAAGCTTTCGCCCGGACGCGACACGCGCTGCACCGGCAGGCGGAAGCCGGTCGACTGGCCAGAGCGCAAAGTTGCAAGCTCCAGCGTCTCGACCAGCGTCGGGCCTTCATACCAAGGCATTTCGGCCTTGCCGGAATAAACGACGTTCTCGCCCTTCAGTGCCGACATCGGGATGGCGGTGACCTGGCGCACGCCCAGTGTCAGCGCCAGTTCCTTGAAATCATGGCTGATCTGATCGAAGACGGCGCGGTCGTAAGACACGAGGTCGAACTTGTTCACAGCCAGCACAAACTGCTTGATGCCCATCAGCGATGCGATGGTGGCATGGCGACGGGTCTGTTCAAGCAGGCCGGCACGCGCATCGACGAGCAGGATCGCCAGATCCGCCGTCGAGGCGCCGGTCGCCATATTGCGGGTATACTGCTCGTGCCCGGGCGTGTCGGCAACGATGAAGGAGCGGCGATCGGTGGCGAAATAGCGATAGGCGACATCGATGGTGATGCCCTGTTCGCGTTCTGCCTGAAGACCGTCGAGCAGAAGCGCGAAATCCGGCAGGCCGAGATCGTTCTGCTGACCGCTATCGCGGCGCAGGGTCGCGGCCTGGTCTTCCTTGACGGCCTTGGTATCCCAGAGCAGGCGGCCGATCAGCGTCGACTTGCCGTCATCGACGGAGCCGCAGGTGATCAGGCGCAGCGGACGCGAGTCGCGGATGACGGGGGCGGCTTCGGTGTGCGGTGCCTCGGAGACGAGGGCGGTGTTGGCAGCTGCGGTCATCTCAGAAATATCCTTCGCGCTTCTTCTTTTCCATCGATCCGGCCTGGTCGCGGTCGATGGCGCGGCCCTGGCGTTCGGAGACGGTGGCGATTTCGAGTTCGGCGATCACCGCATCCAGCGTGGTCGCATGGGACCGGATGCCGCCGGTCAGCGGCCAGCAGCCCAGCGTGCGGAAGCGCAGCATGCCTTCCTGGATCTGTTCGCCCGGAAGCGCTTCAAAGCGCGGATCTTCCGCCCACATCAGCATGCCGTCGCGTTCCACATACTTCTGGTTCTTGGCATAATAGAGCGGCGGCAGCTCGATGTTTTCGGCCTGGATGTAGCGCCAGATGTCGACTTCGGTCCAGTTCGACAGCGGGAAGGCGCGCACGCTCTCACCGCGGCGGATCATGCCGTTATAGATGTTCCAGAGCTCCGGGCGCTGGTTGCGCGGGTCCCATTTGTGGTCGGGCGTGCGGAAGGAGTAGATGCGCTCCTTCGCGCGGGATGCTTCCTCGTCGCGGCGCGCGCCGCCGAAGGCCGCGTCATACTTGCCGGCGTCGAGCGCCTGGCGCAGCGCTTCCGTCTTCATCACGTCGGTATGATAGGACGAGCCATGGCTGAACGGGCCGATGCCTTCTTCCTTGCCGCGCGGATTGGTGTGCACGATCAGGTCGAGATCGAACTTCTCCGCCGTCGCATCGCGAAACGCGATCATTTCCGGGAACTTCCAGCCCGTGTCGATGTGCAGCAGCGGGAAGGGCACGCGACCGGGGAAGAAGGCCTTGCGCGCCAAATGCAGCAGGACGGACGAGTCCTTGCCGATCGAATAGAGCATCACCGGCTTTTCAAACTCGGCAGCCACTTCGCGGAAGATATAGATCGCCTCATTCTCGAGCGCCTTGAGATGCGGATCGAGCGGCGGCTTGCTGACGGGATCCTTGGAATGCGGATCGAATTCGGATGTGTGTGTGTGCATGGTCTCTGTCTGCCTTGATGGCCATCGACGATGGCATTTCGTGGCACCCCCCTCTGCCTGCCGGCATCTCCCCCACACGGGGGGAGACCGAAATCCGCTTCCCGAGCGCCCAGTCCAGGCAGGGAGGCGAGTGGCTGGCGTCCCGCTCTACCCCCTTGTGGGGGAGATGTCACGAAGTGACAGAGGGGGGTGAATTCTAAAGTCTCAACTCAGGCCGGTGTCGGGATCGCGGAACTGGCCGCCTCCGGCACATGCAATCCGCATTCCCGCTTCTCGTCATTCTCCCACCACCAGCGGCCGGCGCGCTCGGGCTCGCCCGGCTTGATGGCGCGTGTGCAGGGTTCGCAACCGATCGAGGGGTATCCGCGCTTGTGCAGCGGATTGGTCGGCACGCTTTCCGCCTCGACAAAGCTGTTGATGTCCTCGATCGACCAGTCGGCCAGCGGGTTCACCTTGATCAGGTTGCGCTCGGCATCATATTCGGCAAACGGCGTGGCAGCGCGGTTGCCGGACTGGGAGCGGCGCAAGCCCGTGATCCAGAAGCGGGCGCCGGTGAGCGCCTCCGCCAGAGGAACAAGCTTGCGCACATGACAGCAGGCATGGCGCGCTTCGACGCTTTCGTAAAAACCGTTCAGGCCATACTTCGCCGCATAGGCGTCGATGTCGTCCTGGTGTGGATGAAAGCGCTGGATGGTGATGCCGAAGCGCTCCTCGGTCTCGGCGATGAGATCGACCGTTTCCTTGAACAGGCGGCCGGTCTCCAGCGTCGAGACATCGATCGGCAGACCGGCAAGCCCGATCGCTGCCGTGATTACCTGGTCTTCGATACCGAGCGAGGTGGTAAACACGGCGCGGCCCTCTTCGGCGGCGACGATACGCAGACGTTCGCTCAAATTCGCGGATGCGAGCCGCGCGTCAAGCGCACTGGCAAATTGCTCTGGGCTGTGGAGGGTCATCGGGTCTTCCTGCTGCTTTTCGTCATTATCGGGCAAGGCGGGCTGCGAAGACAGCAATCAGCTTTCACTGAGACGCGCGCTCTGAGCAAATATCTCTCTCACCGGTAAAAAACGCGGCAATTCCTGCCGCGTGTTGCCCAAGCGCGTTTGAACACCCGGCCGATCTGCGTTATGGCCAAAGCCGCGCGGAATGCCGGATGCTAAGCCTGATCAGGGGCTATCATGCAGGCTCCGTCGCCGGGACGGTGAAATCGATGATCACGCAGAAAGCCAAATATGCGCTGCGGGCGCTCAGCCTTCTTGCCCGTGCCGAACCGGGCCTGACGGTGCAGATTCCCGAGATCGCCGAGCGGCAGAAGATCCCGAAGAAATTCCTCGAACAGATCATGCTCGACCTCAAGCGAGCCGGCATGGTCGAAAGCCGCCGTGGCAAGCAGGGCGGCTATCTGCTGGCCCGCCCAGCCGGTGACATCACCTATGGCGAGGTGCTGCGCCTGATCGATGGCCCGGTCGCCCCCTTGCCCTGCCTCTCGCTCACCGCCTACCGCGCCTGCGAGGATTGCGACGGCGAGACCGATTGCGAAGTCCGCCGCGTCTTTTCCCGCGTAGCGGATGAAACGCGCGCCGTGCTGCTCTCGACGAGTTTGGCGGATGCGATGGAGTGATACTCGGACGCTTCACGTCGGATGTCACTTATTATCACTCATTTTCACTGCGCAGCTGCGTTTCTTTGACCAATCTTCATTCAATCCGTCGCCGGTCGGAATTTTCCGATGAGCGATAATTGACAAGATGGGGGTTTCTATCGATGGTTGAGCTTCATTTGCCGAGGACGAATGATGCTGGATCAGGGAGTGACTGGGGGAACTTCATCGAGCCGGATCCGGCCGCCTTGGATCTCCTCTTTTTACCAAGGCGGCATGTCCGGCGTGCGGTGCCTGACCCTCTTGGGCGCGTTGCTCTCAACCCAGAGCGATGCACTGGCGCAAGCGGTCGGCTCTGATGATGGGCAAATTGTTGAGAAGGTTGAGATTTCGATTCTCAATCCATCGGCCGATCCGCAGGTGAACCAGCGCGTCACCGACCTTGTCCGACGCAACATCAATATCTTCCCGGGCAAACCGTTCAATCGAAGCGAGGCAAATCTGGGGGTTTCCCGCGCCGCACGGCAGGCTGCAATCGCGGATGCCCAGCTCGACGTTTTGCCCGGTCAAACTGGCGGTCTCGTTGTCACGGTGAAGGCCTCGCTCGGCGAGAAGGTGTTGCGCGAGGACCGGGGCTATCTTCTGACGGGTGAGAGAAGCGATTTGCCGGTGCTCTTCGACAGGGAAGGGACTGTGATCGTCGGAAAGCTCGAGACGTTGAGCATGATCTACGGCAATGCCAATGCCTGGTATGGCCGACCGGATCTGTTTCTGGCCGGCAATCCGCTCGCCTCCGGGGAGATGGCGGATGAAGGTGCAAGCGCGTGGGCGGAGGGGTTCATTCACTCCGGCATCTACGGACTGACGCCACTGGGCGAGAATATCTATGCCTATGGCGGGCTCAGCGGCATCCTCAGTGGGTCAGCCGGAACCGAATTGTTTACAGACGAGAGCCGCTATCACATCGGGGTCGAAGATGCCTATCTCGGACTGGTCGGGGGCCAGACTTCGGAGGCAGGCGATCGCTTGCTGTGGAACGTCTCGGCCGGACGCAAGCGCTATGCGATCGGCGACAGCATGATCATTGGCAACACGGCGTCCAACGGAGACGAAAGGGCCGCGCTCCAATCCAATCCGCGCTGGGCAGCCGACATGCTGGTCCTGGGGCAATTGCGCTACAACAACACGTTGGCGGAAGCCTTCTATCTCGACCCGGACGAGCTGCCAGTGGTCGACTCGCAGACACGCATGGCAGGGATCAACCTGGAAACAGATCTCGGCCTGGGCTTCAATCTCGCCGGCTCCTTCATCAAGGTGCTCGAATCCGACTATTCCTATTTCGCTCTCACGCCGCCTGACCCGGTGTCCGCCACGCTCGGTCGCGACGGACTTCAGGTCTACGATGCGCGGTTGAATTGGAAGCAGCCGGATGGGCAGTTCTTTGCCGATGCAGAATTTGCCGTTCAGCGAAACGACAATTTCGACATGTATGCGACAGCGATAGCAGGCGAGGTCGGCTATCAGTTTCAGGAGATCCCCTGGACGCCGCTGATCAGTTATCGCTACGCGCAGTTCTCCGGGGACGACCCGGCAACGTCACGCTTCGAACGCTGGGACCCTTTGCTCTCGGGTGGCAACGGCGAGCAGTGGGTCCAGGGCATCAACCACTTCAAGCTGTTTCAGGACAGCAATCTTGTGACCCATCGCATCCAATTGCGCCTCCGGCCAAGCCCGAAGGTGGAGCTGGTGCCGCAATTCTGGATCTTCACGGCCGACAGCGGAACCAATCTGGGCGGCAATCCGGCACTGTCTTTCCTTGGCTCGGAGCAACTCGGCTATGAAGCCAATCTCACGGGCAAATGGTTCATCTCTCAACAGATGATGGTTCAGGCCCATGTTGCAGCAACATTCCCGGGCGAAGCCGCCAAACAGGCTGCCTCTGGCGATCTCGATCCGTGGTGGAGCGCCATGGCATTTCTGCGCATTGCATTTTGAATCCATCTTTCTGTACGGGAGGACATGACATGGACAGACGCGATTTGCTGAAGGGAATAACGCTTGCAGCCGGGGCTGTCGCCGCTACGGCGACGGTCGACGGTGTGGTAGAGACCAAGGCCAGTGCTCAACAGGCGGCCGGACGACCGGAAGGCAATGCGGTCGTCGACATCAAGCCTGTCGACCCAGATTTCTTCATTTCCAGCCGCTTTGCCGGCAGAACCTTCATCGTGACAGGCTGCGCTCGCGGCATGGGCCAGGCGGCTGCGATCCGTCTGGCGCGTGAAGGTGCCAATGTTGTCGGTGTCGACTGGATCAAGGATCTGGGCGAGGAGACCCATGAGGCGATCCTGGCGGGCGGCGGCAAATCAGTTTTCGTCCTGGGCGATGTCGGCGATCCGGCCGTCGCCGAGAAGGCGGTCGCAACAGCGGTGTCGACCTTCGGCAAGCTCGATGGTGCGCTCAACAATGCCGGCGTGATGGACGGCGTCTATTCCGGCGACCCGATCAATTTCGAAAAGCAGCGCGACCTGATCTTTGCCCGCATCCACGAAGCGAGCGATGCCTATTGGGAGAATGTCTTCAAGACCAATGCGACAGGCATGTTCTACTGCATGAGGGCTGAGCTCAAGCAACTGATCAGCCAGGGCAGCGGCGGCGCGATCGTCAATGTCGGATCGATTGCCGGCATGACGGGGCTCGCCGGCAATCCAGCCTATGTCGCCAGCAAACATGCCGTCACCGGTCTCACGCGCAACGCTGCGATTGATTACGCGCCCTACGGGATTCGGGTGAATTCGGTCAACATGGCAGCGACCGATACGCCGATGGTCGCGCGGGCCGGCGAACTGGTGGCTCTTTCGGCAAAGGCGACCTCTGGGCCGGTCATGGGGCGCCTGAAGATCGACAGCATCCTCGCCTATACCGATAAGAATCACCGGCCCGCGACTGTCGGGGAGCAGATTGGCATGATGCTGTTTCTGCTCTCTGACGAGGCATCCAACTTTACCGGCGGAATATACGCGACCGACGGCGGATGGACGGCTTACTGATCGGGCCGGGCCGGGCCGCTCACGCAGTGCCCCTGTCTCCCCGGAAAGCGTGGGGAAAGAGGCCGAACGGATGAGGCCGCTGGTTTGGGCGGCCCCCTCACACCCCCCATCCACCATTCTCGGCGAATGGGTGATAGTGCTGGCGCACGGGTCACGCTGGCTGCCACCGCCCCAGGGCCTCATGCCCCTCCGGTGTCATCGCGTAGACGCCTGCGGTCGATCCGCTCGAACCAGCCTTATACATGGCCCTGCAAGATCTTGGCAGCATCAGGTACGTGCGCCCTTGCCCTGTCTCTCGCTCACCGCCTACCGCCCCTGAGAGGAATGCGACGGCGAGACGGACTGCGAAGTCCGCCGCGTCTTGGCCCGCATCGCCGATGAAAACCCGCGCCGTGCTGCTCTCGACGAGTTTGGCGGATGCGATGGGGTGAGGGCGGGCAAATCCTTGGTCAGGGGGGCGCTGTACCCCGGTTTGACAAAGATCAGATTGCTTGCGCGCCGCGATGCCAGTGCTATTCTGACCCCAGCTATTTGGGGGGAGACCAACATGCCACAACTATCCGTCTGGTATTTCCGGACCGCGATCCTGTTCCTGATCGCGGGTATCTGCGTCGGCATCTACATGTCGATCACACACCAGTTCGAGGCCACCGGCGCGCACGCCCATATCAATCTGCTCGGCTGGGTCACCATGGCGATCTTCGGCATCTATTACGCGCTAAACCCGGTCCAGGCCGCAAGCCGCATCGCGAAGATCCAGTACATGCTCTATACGCTGGGCATTCTGGTGATGGGCCCCTCGCTCTTCCTGATGCTCACCGGCAACCCGGCGCTTGAACCCGTCGTCGCAATCTCTTCGCTGGTCACCTTCGCCGGCGTGCTGCTGTTTGCGGTGATCCTGTTCACGCGGAAGGCGTGATGGGGAGAGGGGCGGGGAGCTGCCATCGCCCCAGCGCCTCGTGCCCCGCCGGCGTCAGCGCATAGACACCCCGTTCAACGCGTTCAAACCAGCCATAGACATTGCCCTGCAAGATCTTCGCAGCATCGGGAACGTGCGCCCTGATCTCCTTGACCTTGAGCGGACCCGAGGCCAGCGCCGAAGCGCAGCCCAGCGCCTGCTGCCGGTAAGCCGTCATCAGCGGTGTCCGCGTGCTGCCGCCAACGGCCGGATCGCCCTTGCGCTTCTGATGCTCGCGCATCAGCCGGGAGCGCCGTTTCGGATTGGTCCTGGGCATCGGCGTGACCGATCCGACGAGGACGCTGACGATACCCTGATCGGAAACGGAAAGCATGCCGATCCCGAGCCTGCGGCAGAGATCGCGGTAGCGCTTGTCGCTCTCGCGGCCCCGGCCCCTGGCCGAAACGCGCGCCGCAATCCACACCTCGTCCGCGACTGCCGCGCGGTCGACCGCCTGCAGGATCAGTTCGAGATTGAAGGTCAGCTTCAGCTCGCAGATGACCACCACTGGCGGATCTTCGTCGCTCAATCCGACGAGATCACAACCGCCGATCTCGCCCTTGACGGTGTAGCCTGCCTCCTCAAGGAAGGTTTTGACGGGCAGGTAGAGCGTTGTTTCCATGGGCCTGAAGATGTGAGTGCAAGTGTCCCGACACCTACAGCGCTTTAGCTGCGGGTGACAGCCGAAATTGCGTGGTGCTGGCGACGGCTGGACGGCGGCGGCGCGGCCGATCCCGCGGCTCAGGGCTGCGCGGGTGCGGCTTGCCTCATTGCCATGATCGCATCTTTGCGGCTGCTGGCCGAGGCCTTCTTGATGCCAAGGCTTGTGGCGATCAGACCGGCCGGCGTGTCGCCCTCGCCGCCAACCATGGTTGCAATGAAACGCAGGAAGCCGCCGAAGCATGTTTCCTTGTCGCCCCCCGGCGCTCGCGCACACATATAGAAGGGCATGGGGACCCAGCTCAGCGGATAAGTCTCGGCAAAGATCAGATTGGCCGTCTTGCCGTCCTTGCCCGTGATCTTAATCGATCTTTGTTTCGTGTAGAGGAAGTAGTTGCTTTCATCCCATTCTCCCGCCTTGATCTCCACCCTCACAGCATTCGTGGGGATCTGGCTTGGTTGCTCGATCGTGCACATGTCCTCGACGCGATCACTTCTTGGCGGTCGTCCAGGTCGTGCTGTGCCCTGTTCATAGATTCCTGATATGACCGGATCATCGGCGCGATAGGCCTTTCGCGGTTTGGGCTGACAATCCGCACCGACAGCAAGCCGACGCGATGTCACGCGGCGTTCCCGCGGATGCGGGCTCTCCTCGTAGATGATCGGGAGGTCATAATCTTCCAGGAGGCGTCTCACTGTACCATCCGACACGCCATTTCGGACAACCAGCGCATCGGTGGCCGCGAAACCGATCAACTGGTTTGCATTGTGCTGCCGTATCGCGCTCTCCAGCCTTGCGAGGTCCACCTGGCTGATCGTGACCAGGGAAAGATAGGCCATGACATAGAGCAGCGGTACAACCAGCCAGCCCATGGCGACCTGACCTGTAAACACCTCGCCCACGATGCCAATCATGCAGGAATTCACCAGCAAGATCGGCAAAAAGGGAATGAGCAGGAATACCAGCATAGGGCCGAGACCCGGGACGGAGCTCAGGCAGGCGATGACGATCGATGCAACCAGAAGCCAGAGCGCTTTCGGCAGGTCGCGTTTTTCGACGGCGGGTGGGTAAAAATGAAGATTGGTATTGCCGGGTCTTTGGCGCAATCCGAAAGCCATGCACTATCCTTTGGGAATTCAACCTCCGGATGGTCTTCGCGAATGATTAAGATGATCTCTACGCGAACCGTTTTCTCGTTGTCTTGCCCGCTCGATACAGCGGAAATCCCCCGCTCTTCGGATCTCTGGCGAGATTGCAAGGCTTTCTGCCGCGCCTCCATCGCCAGCCACGCCGTCCCGCAACAATCGGGTGGCGCAATCTGCCTTTCCCGCTCATCTTTCAGCCACCGACCAGCCCATTGCCGATGGAGGCCTTATGCGTTTCGACAGTCCCAGTGCCCATACGACACCTGCGCAATGGCAGGCGATCCTGACCCGCGACCGCGGGGCCGACGGTCGCTTCTTCTACGGCGTCCTGTCCACCCGCATTGTCTGCCGGCCGTCCTGCGCTTCCCGCCCGGCGCGGCCGCAAAGCATCGTCTGTTATAAAACGGTGACGCAGGCGAAAGGGGAGGGTTTCCGCCCTTGCCTGCGCTGCCGTCCCGATCAGCCGGCCACCTGGTGAGAAACGGGTTCTCCCCGCCTCACACCAGAAAGATCGAGATCACCGGAAAGGCGGTGAGCAGCACGATGCGCAGCAAGTCGGCGGTGACGAAGGGCACGATGCCCTTGTAGGTCTCGCGGATCGGCACGTCGCGCGCCATGGCGGATATGATGAAGAGGTTTAAGCCCACCGGCGGCGTGATCATGCCGATCTCGGCGACCATCAGCACGAGAATGCCGAACCAGATGGCAAAGTGCTCCGGGCTCATGCCGAAATCCATCGCCGTCACGATCGGGAAGAAGATCGGGATTGTCAGCACGATCATCGACAGCGAATCCATGATGCAGCCGAAGATGATGTAGAGCACGAGGATGATGATCAGCACGGTCATCGGGGCAAAGCCTTGCGCCGTCACCCATTCGGCCCCCACCTGCGGCAGGCGGGAAAAGGCCAGGAAGGAGTTGAACACGGAGGCGCCGAGGATGATGAAGAAGATCATGCCGGTCGAGACGGCCGTTTCCTTGAAGCAGTCTCCGAGCGCCTTTCGGTCGAGCCCGCCATTGACGAAGGCGACGAGGCCGGCACCCGCCGCCCCGATGGCGGCAGCCTGGGTCGGCGTGAACCAGCCGAGATAGATGCCGCCCACCACAAGGAAGAAGATCGCCACCACCGGCCAGACCGCAATTACCGCCGGCAGGCGATCGCGCCAGGGCATGCGGGCCGCCTGTCCTGCCGAACCGGGGTTCAGCCGGACATAGATGGCGATCACGACGAGATAGGAAATCGCCGCGATGATGCCGGGCACGAAGGCGGCGAGGAAGAGTTTGGCGATGTTCTGCTCGGCGAGGATCGCATAGATGACCAGCACGACAGAGGGCGGAATGAGAATGCCAAGCGTGCCGCCTGCGGCAAGCGTCGCCGTGGCAAGCCCGCCGGCATAGCCGTTGCGTTTCAGCTCCGGCAGCGCCACCTGCGCCATGGTCGCCGCCGTTGCCAGCGATGAGCCGCAGATCGAGCCGAAACCGGCACAGGCGCCAACGGCCGCCATGGCCACGCCGCCCTTGCGATGCCCGAGAAAGGCGGCCGCCGCGTTGAACAGCGACTGGCTCATGCCGCCGCGCGCGGCAAACTGGCCCATCAGCAGAAAGAGCGGGATGATCGACAGCGAGTAATTCGCATTGGTGTTCCAGGCCAGAACCTTCATCTGGGCAAGGATCGGCGTCCATTTGCCCAGCACGAGATACGTGCCGATGACGCCGGTGCCGAGCATCGCAGCACCGATGGGAACACGCAGGAAAATCAGGAGGATCAGAAGAGGAAAGGACCAGAGACCGATTTCAATGCTGCTCATCAATGCGCTCCCATCACGGCCGTGATCCTGCGACCATTCCGGATGTCGTTGAAGTCGGCGATGACGACGAAGAGACTGACTGCGAGGTTGGCGAGAAGAAGCGCCAGCGCAATGGCAAAGCCCCACCACACGGGCAGCAGCAGCAATGGTGTCGTTTCACCATTGCCGAACTTGTCGACCGTGCCGATTGCATGCCGCCAGGTGATCAGCGCAATCAGGATGGCGATAATCACGTCGCCGATCAGCTGTGACAGGTTCATGGCCTTTGGCCCGAAGGCCGAGATCAGAATGTCGACGCCGACATGGCCGCGTTTCAGCTGGCAGAAGGGCAGAAAGGCAAAGACGGCAAGACCGCACAAGGCCTCGACAAGCTCGATCTCGCCCGGCAGGGGTTTGAGCGCAAGACCGCCGATGATCGAGGCCGCCGTCAGTCCGCAGGCAAGCACTAGACAGACGCCGCCAAAGAAAACGAGGGCGCTGGCGAGCGCATCAATGCGGCGCGCCCACTGGTCAAGGCTGGTGGTGGAAGGGGGGCTGTCCATGGCGGCGATCTCCGGTGGGCAAGGGAGGCTGTCCGGGAACCTTCGGCGGGCCCCCGGACAAAGGCGGAGAGATTATTGGCTATGCTGTTCGATCAGCGCCAGCGCATCCTTGTGCAGTGTCGTACCGTCAAGACCCTTGCCGTCCATCTCGGCGATCCACGCCTTGGTCACAGCCTCGCCGGCGGTTTTCCAGCGCGCCGTCTCGGTGTCGTCCAGAATGAAGGTGGTATTGCCGGCCTTGTCGGCAATGTCCTTGCCGCGAATGTCGCCTTCGTCCATTGCCTTGCCAAAGAGGCGGGCGAGTTCCTTGCCGGAATTGGCGTCGATCACCTTTTTCAGGTCATCCGGCAGTGCGTCATAACTGTCCTTGTTCATCGCAAAGATGAAGGTGCCGGTATAGAGCCCGCTCTTGCCGGAAAAGCCGGTATGGTTGGGCGCAAGCTCGGCGATCTTGATTGCCGGCGTCACTTCCCACGGCACCACCGAGCCATCGATCACGCTTTTCGACAAGCTCTCGGGAACGGCCGTCACCGGCATGCCGACCGGCGAAGCGCCCATGGCCTCCAGCATCTGGTTGATCACCTTTGAGGTGCCGCGCAGTTTGAGGCCTTGCATATCCTCCAGCTTCTGCACCGGCTTGGCGGCAATGGTGTGGATCAGGCCTGGCCCATGCGTATGCACGGCCAGCACATGGTAGTCGGCAAGCTCGTCTTTCAGATGTTTCTCGTAGTAATCCTGGAAGGCGAGCGAGGTGGCTTCACCTGTCGTCACCATGAAAGGCAGCTCGAAGGCTTCCGATTTCGGAAAGCGACCCGGCGTATAGCCAAGCAGCGTCCAGCTGAGATCCACCACGCCGTCCTTCACCTGGTCGATCAGGTCGGCCGGCTTGCCGCCCAGCTGCATCGCCGGATAGAGCTCGACTTCGATCCGACCGCCCGAATCGGCCTTGATCTTCTCGGCCCAGGGCTGGAGCACCTTGGACGGTATCGTCGCCTGCGGTGGCAGAAACTGATGCAGTTTCAGGGTGACTTCGGCCGCCAAGGCCGCAGCCCCGGACACCGTGAATGCGGCTCCGGAAAGCGCTACAAGAAAGATTGGACGCAACATGAATTTCCTCCCATGAAGTGTTCGATCGAATAGGCATAATTGCTACGCGCATGCGTTGCATTTCACAACCGGATCATAAGTCTCGACAATGCACTCCGCTTGCAACCCTTGGCTCCTCCAGCGGACCTCTCCCTCATTGGTTATGGTTGCAGAAGTTCCTGAGCGTCGCAAATAACAATCTTGGCCGAATGCATAACCATATCGACATGGGCGGCGCCTTCATGTGCCGCCCCGCCGGCATGCGGACCGTTCACGGGCTGTTGCGCGCATCTTGCTTGGCGAAACATGCGCAACACATTATAGGTCCGGCCGAACCGTCCGGCAGGATGCCGGTCGCCCTCCGGATCGAATGATCATCGACGACAAGGACTGGCCGACATGCCCATTTCCCCCCTCGGCCCTTTGCGCAATTCCGGTCGTGCCGGTCTCCTGGCCATGCTGACGGCCTCGTTCATGCTCGCCGGCTGTGCCGGTCGCCCCGGCCCGGAAACGCTGGCCACGGTGCCGGCTGAGGCTTTCAAGCCGACCAAGGTCGAAACCGTGTTGACCGTGACCACCCGCAACCGGGCGGAACCGGGCAAGAACGTCTTCACGGCGGAGAAATCCAGCGTGTCGAACTATGCCCGTTTCGACATCTCCATCCCGCCGAACCACAAGCCGACCGCGATCGAATGGCCGAAGGGAAGCAAGGTCGATCCGCGCACGGATTTCGCCGTGCTGTCGCAGGCCGCACTGGAGCGCAAGAGCTTCATTGACGAGGTGCGGTCCCGCTCCTCGCAAGGCAAGCGCCCCGGCGTCTTCGTCCATGGCTACAATTACAATTTCCAGGAAGCGCTCTATCGTCTCGCCCAGTTGAAGACGGACGCCAATATTGACGGCACCCCCGTTCTCTTCTCCTGGCCGTCCTTCGCCGCGATCCCGGCCTATGTGGCCGATAAGGATGCCGCCACCTATTCGCGTGATGCGCTGGTTTCGCTGCTCTCTGATCTGGTCGCCGCCGAACGGGGCGAAGTCGATGTCTTCGCCCATTCCATGGGTGGCTGGCTGACGGTCGAGGCGCTGCGCCAGCTGAAACTGGAAGGCCGGCAGGACGTGCTCGACCGGCTGCGCGTCATTCTCGCCGCCCCTGATATCGACGAGGACGTCTTCGTCGCCCAGATGCGCGTCGTCGGTCGGATGAAGACGCCAATCACCGTGCTGGTTGCTCCGGATGATCGGGCGCTGCTCGTGTCGCGCTTTCTTGGTGCCGGCACCCAGCGCGTCGGATCGTTGGATGTGACGAACCAGAGCGTGGCAGATGTGGCCCGCGAGACCAACGTCGTCATCATCGATATTTCCTCCTTGCCGGCGGCGGATCAGACCAATCACAACCGCTTCGTCGACGCCCGGGTTCTTGCCAATGCGCTAGGCCAGCCAGCCTCTGCCGCAAGGCTCGGCGATGCCGGAGCCTTCGTCTTTGATGCCGCCGCCCAGACGATTTCCAGTCCCTTCTCTCTGGCCGCAACCGTCCTGCGCGGCCAGTAAAATCAACGCCATGGACTGACGGCCGACGGCAGCGAACATGCTGTCGGCCGCATGGCTGCCTTGCGTTCCGTCAACTTGACCCTTCAGGAAGAATCGGTGTCTTGCGCAATTTATGCGTCGGTTTACCGACTTGTTTACCCGTCAGTGTCACAAGCTTCGGTCCATGCGCTTGCGCTAATAAATTGCCAGCTTTTACAACAGTGGTTCTCACCCATGGCTTCTACCGTGTCAGACGTCGAGTCTGCGCTTTCGTCCGCCGCCCCGCAGACCTCGGTCGCCCCGGCCGTGCCGCGCGGCAAGGCGGTCTCCGTCATTCTCGCTTCCGTCCTGTTCCGGCTTGCCTTGCGCATGCCGCGCCTGGCCCTCGGTCTCGGCGCGATTGCTGGCTGTGTCATTGTTACGGTCGTGGCGCTGGGGGATAGCGCCCTGAAGGTCAGCCTCGGCCTGGCACTCGCCCGCTATGGCATCGATGCTGTGGAAGGCACGCTCGGCCTCTCCATGCTCGTTGGGCTGGTTGCCTCGCGCGGCCTGATCCGCCTGCCGCGACGCCGCAAGGACGGGATGGGGGAGGGCGACCTCGAAAAGGCCTGCGAGATCCTGTCCGGTCAGCCCAATGCCAGTGCCGGTCTCGTGCGCCTCGGCGACAAGCGCCTCTTGTTTTCCGAATGCGGTGAAGGCTTCGTCATGTATGCCCGCCAGGGCCGCTCGCTGGTGGCGCTCTTCGATCCGGTCGCCCCGAAGCGCCTCTGGCCAGAGCTTGCGATGAAATTTGTCGACGAAGCCCGCCGCCTGAAGTGCCGCCCCGTTTTCTACCAGGTCTCGCCCGATTTCCTGCCGACTGCCATCGACCTGCGCCTGCAGGCGCTGAAGCTCGGTGAACAGGCGGTGATCGACCTTTCCCGCTTCACGCTCGCCGGTGGTGACTGGGTCAAGCTGCGCCGCTCGATCAACCGCGCCGAGCGCGACGGTCTCGCCTTTGAATGGCTGGAACAGGATGCTGTGAGCGGCGTGATGGACGAACTCGAAACCGTCTCGAACACCTGGCTGTCCGCCCATCAGAGCGCCGAAAAGGGCTTTTCGCTCGGCGTCTTCGACCGGGATTATGTGGCCGCCGGTCCCGTCGCCGTCATTCGTCTTGAAGGTCGCATTGTCGCCTTTGCCTCGGTCATGACAGCCTCCAATGCGGGGGATGCCTTCATCGATCTCATGCGCCATGTGCCGGGCGTGCATCGCGGCATGATGGACCTGCTCTTCGTCCGCATCATCGAGACGCTAAAGGCCCGTGGCCTCGCGACGCTGAACCTCGGCATGGCACCGCTGGCCGGTCTGTCGGACCACCAGCGCGCCCCGGTCTGGAACCATCTCGGCCGGCAGATTTTCGAGCACGGCGAAGAGTTCTACAATTTCCGTGGCGTGCGCGCCTTCAAGGAAAAGTTCGATCCGGACTGGCAGCCGCGTTATCTTGCCGTCGCCGGCCAGGGTTTCCCGGTCGTCTCGCTCCTCGATGTCACGCTGCTGATTGGCGGCGGCATCAAGGGCCTGCTGAAGAAATGAGAGACAAGGGCAGGGCGAAGGTTGCCCAAATGCGGATGCGCCATAGGCTGACAGCCGCAGCGCTGCTGCTTTCCGCCGTCATTCACCCGGTGACAGCAGAGGAAAGCAAGATCGTCAGCCTGCCGCAGGACCGCATTGCTGCGCCCGATGATGGCACCATGTCCGGCGTCGTCGTTCTAATCTCCAATGCCAATGGCTGGGATGCCGAGGAAGACGCAGCACGCGATGCAGTCGTCGGCGCTGGTGCCATCACAGTCGGCGTTGACCTGCGCCAATGGCTCTCGGCGCTCGCGCAGGAAACCGACCGCGACTGCCTCTTCTTGCCCGCCGATATTGAACGCCTCAGCCGCGAACTCCACCGCCGCCACAAGGCCGATTTCTACCGCCCGCCGCGCATCCTGGGGCTCGGTGAAGGCGGGGCGCTGGCGCTCGCAATGGCCGCCCAGACCCCGAATGGCAGCTTTGCCGAAACGATCGGCGAAACCGTCGCCATCGATCCAACCGAGGCCGTGGCCTTACCCAAGCCACTCTGCACGCCTGCGCCAAAGCGCGAAACCGCAAGCGGCACGGCTTATGGCCTCTCGCCCGGCACCCTGCCCAATCCCGTCCGCATTGTGTTCTCCCCGGCGGCAGACGGCGCGGCGAAGGCGCAGGCCGCCGCGCTCCAGCAGGGCCACCCCGATATCGTGATCGCCTCGGGCGAGGGCACGCCAGACGGCGTGCTGGCCACGGAAGCAACCGCTCTGGTCGCGCGGCTGAAGCCCGATGACGCATCCCTCGATCTGCCGCTGGTTGAGGATATCGTCCCGCCCGAACATGACACGCTGGCGATCTTCTATTCCGGTGACGGCGGCTGGCGCGAGATCGACCAACGCATCGCAGCCCGGCTCAATCAGGGCGGCGTGCCGGTGATTGGCGTCGATGCGCTCCGATACTTCTGGAGCGAGAAGACGCCGGAAGAGACCGCCGCCGACCTCTCCGCCATCATCAAGACCTACCGCAAGCGCCTCGGCATCCCCCGCGTGGTGCTGATCGGCTATTCCTTCGGCGCCAATATCCTGCCCAAGGTCTATGGCCTGCTGCCCGAAGAGGATCGAAAGTCCGTCGATCTCCTGTCGCTGCTCGCCCTCTCACATCAGGCCGATTTCGAGATTGCCGTCACCGGCTGGATGGGCGTCGCCGGCAGCGGCAAACACGGCGATCCAGTTGACCATCTGGCCGAGGTGGAGCCCGGCAAGATCCAGTGCGTCTATGGACTGGAGGAAGAAGACACAGCCTGCCCGGCGCTCGGCCCCCTCGTATCGCGCGGTGCCGACCTCATCGCCCGCCCCGGCGGCCACCACTTTGATGAGAATTACGAGCTGCTGGCGGAGAAGATCCTGGCGCGCCTCGAGCAACGCTGATCCCCGGCTTATCAGGCCTGTGTTTTCGCGTTATGATAGCTGAGAACCCCATGGGAGCCCCGGCATGAACGAGACCGTCAAGCCTGCCGTCATCGACGATGCGGAATTTCTCGCCGCCGCAGAAGATGTGCTGCGCGAAGGCGAGACCGTGGCCGACCTGATCGACCGCTCCGCCCGGGCGGAAGTCGAGCGCCGAAAGGATCAGGCGGCGTTTATAGCAAGAGGTTTGGCGGCGCGGGAAGAAATGGCGCGCACGGGCGTTTATTACACGACCGAGGACGTGCTCGGAATGATGCGCGAGATTCGCGACGAGGCGAAGGGGAAGGTCGCGAAAGCCCGATGAAGCGTAGGCTGCACTATTCAGATATCTTCTTTCGTGACATGCAGCGCTACTATCGACATCTTGCCAGCATCAATCCTCAGGCCGCCGACAAGGCCTATGACGCTGTAGCCCATCATGTCGAACTTCTGGTCGACTTCCCGATGATCGGTCGCCGCGTCCAAACAGGTGACGAAGCAATCATGCTACGCGAACTGATAGTGCCCTTCGGCTCGTCCGGCTACATCATCCTCTTCGAAGTCGTCGACGACGAGACCCTCTCGGTTCTCGCCATCCGCCACCAGCGTGAGGAAGACTACGATTGACCGCTCACCGGTCGCTCGTCTCCCAGCGCGGATTGATCCACGGCTCTTGATTGCTGCGGGGCAGGGGCGTTCGGCCGAGAATATGATCCGCCGCCTTCTCGCCGGTCATGATCGACGGGCCGTTGAGATTGCCATAGGTGAGTTTCGGGAAGATGGAGGAGTCGGCGACGCGCAGGCCTTCGACGCCGATGACCCGGCATTCCGGATCGACCACGGCCATCGGGTCATCCTTGGCGCCCATTTTCGATGTGCCGCAGGGGTGATAGGCGCTTTCCAGATGCTCGCGCAGGAAGGCGTCGATCTGATCATCCGTCTGCACCCCTTCGCCCGGCTGGATCTCCGGGCCGCGGAAGGCATCGAAGGCCTTCTGGCCGAAGATCTCGCGGGTGAGGCGCACGCAGTGGCGGAACTTCACCCAGTCTTCCTCATGGCTCATATAGTTGAACTTGATCACCGGATCGGCCATCGGATCGGGCGAGGCAAGGGTTACCGAGCCGCGCGACTTCGAGTGATTGTAGCCGACATGAACCTGGAAGCCATGGCTCTTCGCCGCCGCCTTGCCATCATAGGAAATGGCAACAGGCAGGAAGTGGAACTGGATATCCGGTTGCTTGACGCCCGGTGCCGAGCGCACGAAGGCACAACTCTCGAACTGGTTTGAGGCACCAAGCCCCTTGCCGGAAAACAGCCACTGCGCACCTGCGACCCCCTGCCAGAACCAGGGGAGCCACGAATAGAGCGACACGGGTTTCAAGGAGACCTGCTGGAAGTAGAATTCCATATGGTCCATCAGATTGGCGCCGACGCCGGGGCGATCGACCTTCACCTCGATGCCCATCGCCTTCAGATGTGCGGCCGGTCCAATGCCGGACAGCATGAGCAGCTTCGGCGAGTTGAAGGAGGAGGCAGAGACGATCACCTCGCGATTGGCCTTCACCACCTCTATTCTGCCATTCCGCTCGATCTCGACGCCGACGGCGCGGCCGTTCTCGATGACGACCCTGCGGGCAAAGCAGCGCACCAATTCCACATTCGGCCGCTTCATCGCCGGCTTCAGATAGGCATTGGCAGCAGACCAGCGGCGCGAACGCCAGATCGTCTGCTCCATCAGGCCAAAGCCTTCCTGCTTCTCGCCGTTATAGTCTTCCGTCGTCTCGAAGCCGGCTTGGCGGCCCGCCTCGACAAAGGCGCGCACCAAGGGGTTCTTCGCCGGCCCGCGCTGGACATGCAGCGGCCCATCCGTGCCGCGCCAGCCCTCCTGGCCGCCATGTGAATTTTCCATGCGCTTGAAGTAGGGGAGAACGTCGGCGTAACCCCAGCCTGAGGCTCCGCTCTCCGCCCAGCCGTCGAAATCCTCGGCCGATCCGCGCACATAGACCATGCCGTTGATCGAGGACGACCCGCCAATCACCTTGCCACGCGGGGCTGTGATCCGCCGGTTGTTGAGGTTCGGCTCCGGCTCGGACAGATAACCCCAGTTGTAACGCTTCATGCTCATCGGCCAGGCAAGGGCCGCCGGCATCTGGATGAACGGCCCGACATCCGATCCGCCATATTCCAGCACCATGACGGTGTGTTTCCCGTCTTCCGAAAGCCGGTAAGCCATGGCTGAGCCGGCGGAACCGGAACCGATGATGATGAAGTCTGCGTTCTGCATGGTGTCAGGTCCGAGCGGTTGAAGAATTATAGCTATTTGCTATATTGGTGCGATGAAGAGGGTGTAGTATTCCAAGGCCGCGACCAAGGTTTTGGACCGGATGCAGCCCCGTCGACGGGAAGCGATCCGGTCGAAAGTCGATGCCTTCGCGCGTGGAGACCGCGTCGATCTGAAGAAATTGAAGGGCAGTACCCTTCTGAGAATTCCTGTCGGTGACGACCGTGTCATCATTGATGAGCAGACGTTGCTGGTCATTGTTGTCGAGGTTGGACCGCGCGGCGGAATCTACAAGGAGTGAGCGATGGGCGAACTGCGCAAGACCGTCATCGACGGAGAAACCTATGTCCTCATCCCCGAGGAGGAGTACGAAGACCTGATCGACGGCATCGAGGCTGAGAAGATCATGGCGCGCATCCGGGCCGGTGAGGAAACCTGGCCGCACGAACTCGTGAAAGAACTCTGGGAAACTGACAGCCGCATCCGCACCTTCCGCACCTACCGCAAGATGACCGTCTCCGATCTCGCCACGGCTGCCGGCATCTCGCAGCCCTACCTCTCCGAGATCGAGAGCGGCAAGAAGACCGGTTCCGTTGACGTGCTGAAGCGTATTGCTGCGGCCCTGAAGGTCGATCTCGACGATATCGTGGTGTGAGCGAGCCGGCAGATAAGGAGCTCCGGAAACGTTATGGTTTCCGGATTTCTGATCAGTGTGGGCGCCATTCGCGCGTTCCGTCGTCACTTTGATCACCCTTTTCTAAGTATGATGAAAGAGATCTGTGCGGGATTGCCCGCAGGGGTTGAAGTTACCCTGAGCCATGGCGACATGACCGATAAGGTCATCTTGAGGAACTGGTATAGCGCATGAGATCTGATCGTCTTCAGGACAGGCTTCAACGCAAACTGGAAGCTGTCGCAGAGGAGCGCGCCAGAATCGAGGCGGGACGGCACGACGTCGAAGCGCGTGCCCAAAGCGCCGCTTTGTGCAATCTCTGGAGCGAATATCGGCAGGATGTCGGACGTCACATGCGCAAGGCGGCCGTGAGAGACTTGCGATCGCTGGCGATGTTCGCGGGTTTCGCCCTTCTCGGGCTTCTGGCGGCGAGCCTCTCCAGGACCCTGTTTCTGCTCTGGTGCGTGGCGCTTGTTGCCTGCGTCTTTTACACTATCGGTAGCCTGTTGAATTGGGTCGGGCGAATAGCCCGTGCCCTGCTGACGCCGAAGAGTGGCAGGTGACTGCAGATGCCGCGCACTCCCTCTTCTTCCCATCGGGGAGAAGGTGCCCGAAGGGCGGATGAGGGGGGCGAAGTCATGCCCGTCTTTCTGTTGCCGGGGATACCCCCCTCTGTCGGCTATGCCGACATCTCCCCCACAAGGGGGGAGAGTGGCCGCCAGCGCTGTGCTTCCCGAACGTCCGAGCGGCCAGCCGCCATCCCGTCTCCCCCCTTGTGGGGGAGATGTCCGCGCTTCGATGCAATCGAAGGAGGACAGAGGGGGGTAACCCTGCACGCCGTTCATCTCAATACGGCGCCTCGCATTTGCCCATGCCGACATAAACCGTCTTCAGCTCGGAATAGTGCTCCAGCGCCGCTGCCGAATTCTCGCGGCCGAAGCCGGACTGCTTGGATCCGCCGAACGGGATCTCCACCGGGCAGAGATTGTATGTGTTGATCCAGAGGGTTCCGGCTTCCAGCTGATCCACCACGCGATGCGCGCGCGAAAAATCCGCCGTGAACACGCCGGCCGAGAGGCCGAATTCGGTGGCATTGGCGCGCGCGATCACCTCTGCCTCGTCGTCGAAATCGAGCACGCACATCACAGGCCCGAAAATCTCTTCCCGCGCGATGGTCATGTCGTCGGTGACATCGGCAAACACGGTCGGCTGGATGTAGAAGCCTTCGCCGGTGACGCTATTGGGAATGCCACCACCGGTGACGAGCGTCGCGCCCTCTGCCTTGCCCTTGTCGATGTAAGAGAGAACCTTCTCGCGTTGTGCGAGCGAGACCATCGGCCCCATCTGGGTTGCCTCGTCCTGCGGATCGCCGATCAGGATGGCTTCCGTGCGGGCCTTCAGCCGTGACAGGAAGGTCTCCTTGATGGCCTTATGGACGAAGACGCGGGTGCCGTTCGAGCAGACCTGGCCGGTCGAATAGAAATTGCCGAGCATGGCGCCGGAGATCGCGCTGTCGATATCGGCATCGTCGAAGATCACGATCGGCGACTTGCCGCCGAGCTCCATGGTGACGTGCTTGAGCTGCGCGGCAGCCGCCCCCGCCACCTTGCGGCCCGTCGGCACGGAGCCGGTCAGCGACACCTTGGCGACATCGGGGTGACTGACGAGCAGCGGCCCGGTTTCGCGATCCCCTTGGATGACATTGTAAACGCCCTTCGGTGCGCCCGCCTCGATCAGGATCTCTGCGATCTTGAGTGCCCCAAGCGGCGTCACTTCCGACGGCTTGAACACCATGGCATTGCCGGCAGCAAGCGCCGGCGCGCCCTTCCAGCAGGCGATCTGCTGCGGATAGTTCCAGGCGCCGATGCCGACGACGACACCGAGCGGCACACGCTTGGTATAGGCCCAGTCACCGCCCAGCGGGATCTGGCTGCCGTTCATGGCGGTCGCGATGATGCCGCCGAAGAATTCGAAGCTGTCGGCACCGGAGGTCGGGTCCGCCACGATCGTTTCCTGGATCGGCTTGCCTGTGTCGAGCGTCTCGAGCTCGGAAAGTTCGCGATTGCGCTCACGCAAGATCTCGGCCGCCTTCTTCAAGACGCGGCCGCGCGCAGCCGGGCTCCACGAAGCCCATTCCTTCTGCGCCCGTTTGGCAGAGGCAATCGCCTTTTCGATGATAGCAGGTGTTGCCGCATGCAGCCGGGCGATCACTTCGCCGGTCGCGGGGTAGATGCTCTCGATGACAGTGCCGTCGGTATCTTCGACATACTCGCCATCAATGAAATGCGAGGCTTGCGGTTGGGCTTTCATGTCCTGTCTCCAGACGGGTGTTCGAATTTGCATCTTGCTATTAAGGGCCCTCATCCGCCCTTCGGGCACCTTCTCCCCGCAGGCGGGGAGAAGGATACTCCGGCGCTAGCGGCCGCCTCTCCCTCTCCCCGCCTGCGGGGAGAGGGTAGGGTGAGGGGCAATTGTTTCGGCGGTCACGGCTTGCAACTGCCCCGTCACATAATCCTCGACCAGGGCCACAGAAGCCTCGATCGACAGGGGTGCGGATTTCAGAGATTGCCGGATATAGAGCCCATCGATCATCGCGGCCGCGCCATCGGCAATTCGGCCCGCGTCGAAGGGGCTGCAGAGTGGGGTCAGGCCGGACATCAGGTTGGAATGTAGCCGCCTTGCATAGAGCGCAAGCAGCCGCCGCACCGCTTCGGAACGTTGGGCTTCGGAATAAAAGGCAAGCCAGGCCGCGACCACTTCGGGTGCAAACTGGTCGGCCTGGAACGACACGCGGATGACAGCCGAAACGCGCGCCCGTGGCGTTTCGGCCTTTGCCAGCGCCTGGACCGCATCGGCGCGCAACTGGCGAAGCAGCGAGCGGATCGTCTCGATCAGCAACTGGTCCTTGGAGCCGAAATAGTGATGCGCGAGCGCTGCCGAAACGCCAGCCTCGCGGGCAATCTCCGACATGGTCACGCTGAGAGAACCGTGATGGCCAATGGCCTTCAACGCGGCATCGACAAGCGCCTTGCGGCGGATCGGTTCCATTCCGATTTTCGGCATCGCGGTCCCCTTGAAGGTTCCGATCATAGTTTTGATTGACTGATCAATCAATAAAAATCTGCACTGCCTAAAATCCTTGACAATTGGCAGGCAAACTTCATCGAACTGTCATTTTCGAGAAAGGATTTGTTGATGGTTGTGACGCAGATTTCGCTCGTAAAATCATAAGGTTAATCCAGGAGTTTCTAATGGTCCCGCAGCTGATGGAAGCCCCGCCAACGGTTCGGCGCTTCGCCGGAGATCAGCTCGTGACGCTGGCAAAACTCGTGGTCGAAAACGGCTTTCAGCCCATTGTCGAGGTCGGAACGGGCGCGGTCTTTGGCTATGAGAGCCTGCTGCGCGGCCATGACAGGATCGGCTATCAGAGCCCGCTCGACCTGATCGATCACGCGGCCGAAACAGGCCATCTTCTGGCGCTCGAGCAGATGGTGGCAACGCGCGCCGTCGCCAAGTTCGCCGCCCTGCCGGATCGCGCCGGTGCCACGCTCTTCCTCAATCTCGATGTCCGGCTGATCCGCGAGGGCGATGCACTGATCGACACGCTGCTCGATCAGCTGCGCAAGGCACAGGTGCCGCCGTCCTCGATTTGCTTTGAGCTCTCCGAGCGCTTCGACAACACCCAGGTGCCGGAATTCGCCGGTCTGGTCGAGCGTCTGCGCCGCTCCGGCTTCAAGCTTGCCATCGATGATTTCGGCGTCGGCCATGGCGAGATGAAGCTGCTCTGCGACTACCCGGTCGATTATGTGAAGATCGATCGCCACTTCATCGCTGGCCTCGATCACAACCCGCGCAAGCGCCATCTGGTCAAGAACATCGTCAATTTCTGCCATGTGCTCGGCGTGCGCGTCATTGCCGAAGGCATCGAGACGGAGACGGAATTCCTGGCCTGCCGCGAATTTGGGGTTGACCTCGTCCAGGGCTGGTTCATCGCCCGCCCGACCACGTTGATGTCCGAACTCAAAAGCGCCTTCCCGCATCTGCAGGATGTCGGCAAGGCCCGCCGCGCCGGGCAGTCGCTGGATGAGATCCTCATCCGCAAGCAGATTGAAACCCTGCCAACCGTTTTCGAGCATGAGAGCATCGAGCACGTCTTCGATCTCTTCCGCCGCAATCCCGGCCAGAGCTTCTTCCCCGTGCTCAATGCCAATGGCGAGCCACGCGGCATCATCAACGAGCGCCATCTGAAGGAATATATCTACCAGCCCTTCGGCCGCGACCTGTTGAAGAACAAGCTCTACGAGCGCTCGATCTCGCATTTCGTCGACCGCGCCCCGATCGTCGGGCTCGATGCTGATGCTGAGCGGCTGATGACGATCTTTGCCAATATGGAAGGCTCCGACTGCGTCATCCTGACGGAAAACATGCGCTATGCCGGTATCGTCTCGGCAGCCTCGCTGATCCGCATCATCAACGAGAAGCAGCTGAAGACCGCCCAGGACCAGAACCCGCTCACCGGCCTTCCCGGCAACCGCGCCATCCGAGATTTCATGCGCGACAGCGCGCTCGACGGAGATACGACGCGCTTCTTCTGCTACTGCGATTTCGATCACTTCAAGCCGTTCAACGACCATTACGGCTTCCACCAGGGCGACCACGCCATCTCGCTCTTTGCCGCCTTGATGCGCCGCTATTTCTTCTCCGACGGCGATTTCCTCGGCCATGTCGGCGGCGACGATTTCTTCATCGGCGTCACCGACTGGACGCGCGAGGACTTGACCGAAATCCTCGACCGTTTGCTTTCGGATTTCCATGACGACGTGATCGGCCTCTATTCCGTCGCCGACCGCCAGGCCGGCCGCATCCGCGGCGAAGATCGCCTTGGTCGTGAGCGCGATTTCCCCCTGATGCGCTGCTCGATCGGCGTGCTCGAACTCCCCAAGGGGCGCTTCATCGACGATGTCGACGCGATCAGCACCGAGATCGCCGAATTGAAGAAACGCGCCAAGGAAGGCGAGGGCGGGTTGGAGATTGCGGCGCTGGGGATGTGAGGCTTGCCCGTCGGTTATCCCGTGTTAGCCTTTCGTCCAGCACAACAGCACTTGCCAGGAGTTCGCCTTGGGCCCGGTTTCCATCCATATTGAGCCGGCAGACCAGTCCGACGTCGATCGTTTGCTACAGCTCTCCGATGCGGTGGCAGCGCGCCTGTATCCGGGCGAATATCGCAAACCGATCACGGGCAAGGTTCTGGACAGCGCAGGCATCGAGGTCTTCGTTGCGCGCCTGAAGGATAAAGCCATCGGCTGTGTCGCCAGCTTTGACCTCGGCGACGGGGTGGTCGAACTCAAGCGTCTGATCGTGGATCCCGACCATCAGGGGCAAGGCATTGGCCGCGCCCTGGTTTGCGCAATGCTTGAGGCCTGCCGCAGGCGGGATATCCGCGCAGTCGTGCTTGAGGTGGGCATCCGCAATATCGAAGCCCGGCAGCTTTATGAAAAGTTGGGCTTCCGCAACCGTGACGCCTTCGGAAACTACCAGCCGACGCCGGTCGCAACCTTCATGCAATATGATCTTGTACTGCCAATCCGCTGATGTGTGACGTCGAAATCCTTCAAGCGACGTGCCTGCACAGAAGCGACGGGGCCCGGACTAAAGAGGGCGCAAACACCCTGGGAAGTGACATGCTTGTGCTGTGCGGCATCCGCATTTGAAGAGATGCGGCGGGTTGAGTGGGGTCTTGAATGCCCCCAGCAGATGCGCAAGATGGAGCGGTATTTCGAAACAGGATCCTCACATGAAGAAATTGATTGCCTCGCTCGGCGGCCTGTTCTTGCTCGCCGGCTGCCAGACAGACGTGGCCCAGTCCGTCGCCGACTCCCAGGTTCCGCCTTCGGCTTCCGTGCGCAACCAGCTTGTTCGCATCATAAACAACAATGGCGGAAAGATTGGCGATTTCGTCCGGCCGGAAATTTCCAGCGTGGTGCTTCTGCAGCCGGAAACCAAGACCTATGCGTTTTGTGTCCGTGCCTGGCACGCCCAGCGGCAGCGACAGCCCGACGTTATCGGATTCTCGGTCCGCAACGGCCAGATCCTCGGCTCGACGGCGAACGACTACCGCTGCCGCGACCAGCGTCTGCGCTACTATCCCTATCCGGAGCTGATCGCCGTTCGGGGCACGAATTGAAGCCCTGACGGCAGGCGCTGGCGGCATGCTCTCAACACGCCGCCGCGCTCGCCGCACCCGATACCATTTGTCACGTCAGACCAAGCGTCTCCTTCCAATCAGCCGCCCGGCACCCTAGCTATGTCACTCCACTCACAATCTGGAGCCCCGCCCATGTCCCTTCCCACCACCATGCGCCATGTTGAATTCACGGCTCCGGGCGGCCCCGAAGTCATGCGCATTGTCGATGGCCCGGTGCCGCATGTGCGGGCAGGCGAGCTTCTGGTGAAGGTCGAGGCGGCGGGCGTCAATCGGCCGGATGTCGCCCAGCGCCAGGGAACCTATCCGCCGCCGAAGGAGGCAAGCCCCATTCTCGGGCTGGAAATCGCCGGCGAAGTGGTGGCGCTGGGGGAAGGCGTGTCCGGCTTCAAGGTGGGCGACAAGGTCGCAGCCCTCGCCAATGGCGGGGGTTATGCCGAGTACTGCGCCGTCCCCGCCACCCAGGCGCTGTCATGGCCCAAGGGTTATGATGCGGTAAAGGCCGCGGCCCTGCCGGAAACCTTCTTCACCGTCTGGGCCAATCTCTTCCAGATGGCGGGTCTGACGGAAGGCGAAAGCGTGCTCATTCACGGCGGCTCCTCCGGCATTGGCACGACGGCCATCCAGCTGGCAAAAACCTTCGGCGCCACCGTCTACACCACGGCAGGATCGGCGGAAAAATGTGCCGCCTGCGTTGAGCTGGGTGCGACAAGGGCAATCAACTACAAGACGGAAGACTTCGTCGAAATCATCAAGGCAGAAACGGGCGGAACGGGCGTCGATGTCGTGCTCGATATGATCGGGGCTGCCTATTTCGACCGCAACCTGCAGGTTCTCGCCAAGGACGGTTGTCTCTCGATCATCGCCTTCCTCGGCGGCTCCACCGTCGAAAAGGCCAATCTCGCCCCGATCATGGTCAAGCGCCTCGCCGTCACCGGCTCCACCATGCGCCCGCGCACGGCCGAAGAGAAACGCGCCATCCGCGACGATCTGCAGGCCGAAGTCTGGCCACGGCTGGAAGCCGGCGAGGTGGCGCCTGTCATCCACACGGTGCTGCCCTTCGAAGAGGTCGTCGAGGCGCACCGGCTGATGGAAAGCTCGGCGCATATCGGCAAGATCGTGCTGACGCTGGGGTGAGGGGCCGTGGACTAAGAGGGGGCACGG
This sequence comes from Rhizobium sp. AAP43, assembly GCF_001296045.1. Classification (GTDB taxonomy): domain Bacteria; phylum Pseudomonadota; class Alphaproteobacteria; order Rhizobiales; family Rhizobiaceae; genus Allorhizobium. The sequence goes on from NZ_LJHS01000004.1 coordinate 233,587, forward strand.
CGGCCCGGTCTGCATGGAAAAGAAGCGAATCTATAGCCTTCATTCCGCCCCCTTCTTGACCGCTTTTTAACGCTTCATTCCCGCTGGAGGTCTTCATGGCACTTGGGGCATCGCATCGCTTGCAGGATGGCGTGATCGCCGTCGAAACCATGACACGCTTTGCGCTTGCGGTCCTCGCGCTCGCATCCGGCGTTTATACCTATCTCGGTGTGCGCAGCATCCTGGATGGCTCGGCCACGGCCGTCTTCTTTGCCGCCATCATCTACGCCGCCTCGGTGTCGGTCGCGATCTATGCCTTCTGGTCCTACATGGCGCGCTTCTATCCGCATGTCACAGGCACGGCCGCCCGTGGCGCCATGCTCGGCGTGATGGCGCTTGGCTGCGCCATGATCATTGCCATGTCGAGCTGGCTGAATGCGGCAGCGCTCGCAGGCTCAGCAGCGCTTGAGCAGCATCTGGCCGAAACCGTCGAGGACTATACCGCAGACCTCGACAAGGCGCATCAGAACGCGCTGGCCGCGCAAAGCCTTTTGCCGGATATCCAGCGCACCTCGGAACGCTTCGCCCGCCTTGCGGCAGACGAACGGCAGAATGGCGCGCTCACCGGCACCACAGGCTCCGGCAGCGTGGTCCAGCTTCTGTCGCAGATGTCCTCGCAGCTGAACGAGCTGGAGACCGGCATCACGGCGTCCCGCGAGCGGGTCACCACGCTGTTCGATCAGGGACGCACCCATCTGGAAACCATGCGCAAGCTGGTCTCGGCACCGGGCGCGATTGCGCCGCGCAGCGATGATTTTTCGGCGGAAGTCGTGGCGCTCTCCGGTGTCATCACCTCGCTGGAGCAGACCTCGATTGCCCCGTCCGTCAAGCGGGCGGCGGAAGACCTGTCCTTGGGCTTCATCGCGCCTGTCGCGGATGGCCAGGCAGCCGAACTCGTGGATCGCCAGGATCAGGTCATGCAGACCATTCGCGCCTCGGTCACCGCCCAGTCGCAAGTGCTGTCGCAGGCGGCGGATGATATTCTGGCACGCGAGCCGGTGGCCGAGCGCCGCTTCGTGCCGCTGTCGTCAGCCGAAGCCGTTCTGCGCTATGCCGCCGATTTCATTCCGGCCTGGGCAGGCGCTATATCCATTGACCTTCTCCCCGCAGTCCTCGTCTTCATTCTGGCCATCGTGCATGGCGCGATCCGCCGGCAGGACGAGCGCTTGCCGTTTGCCGAGCGGATCACGGCAGCCGAGCTTCTGCAGGCGCTCGAGGTGCAGCGTGCCTTGGGGCGCCAGGGGATCGACGTGGAAAAGGCCGTGCAAGCCCTCGAAAACGACGAGGAGCGGGACCGCGCCGATTCCAACATCACCAGCCTCGATATGGCGGCCAAGACACCGCGAAAGGGGCCGCCCGCATGAGCCCGTCAGCGCTCGCCTCGCGTCTGAAAGACGCATTTCTGAGCGCCGATGACGGCCTCCTGATGCGGGGTGCCTTCTACGGCCTGCTGGCGGCAGCCGGCGCATTCCTTTTTGTCGACCTCAGGGAATTGAGCCTGGCATCAGAAGACCTGCCCGGCCATGACCCGATGACGACGGATGCGCCCGTGCTTCCGCCCGCCTTGACGGACGGCGTTCCCAATGCGCCACCGGTGGAGCCTGAAAGTACCCCGGAAGTGCTGCGCCAGCCCATGCACTTCGAGCTTCTGCCCGGCGGAGTGCTGAAGGCGGAAGGCTCCATCGATCTGGGGGCCGCCGATCGTTTCGCCAAGGAGATTGAGGCGCGGGGCGAATATGTAAAAGCCGTCTCCCTCAATTCCCCCGGCGGATCGGTCACCGACGCGCTCGCCATGTCGACGCTCATTCGCGAGAAAGGCCTGAACACTGAAGTGGCGACAAAGGCGCTCTGCGCGTCCTCTTGCCCGCTGGTCATGGCCGGCGGCGTTGCGCGCGCGGCGGAAAAAGACGCCATTGTCGGCGTCCACCAGGTTTTCAATGCCGGAGAGGAGCGTCCCTCGCCGGAGCGCGCCATGTCCAACGCCCAGAGCACGACGGCGCGCATTGCCCGGCATCTGGACACCATGGGCATTGCCAATGGCCTCTGGATCCACGCCCTCGAAACGCCGCCGGACCGGCTCTACTATCTGACGCCGCAGGAAATGGCCGAATTCAAGCTGGTGACGGAAGCGGTGCCGATGGCAAAGCAGACGAACTAAAAGATCGTGGACCGCTAAGCGACGCCGATGGTCATTGACCCGGTGTTGGCAGTGATCGCACGGTCAGCTTGTTGCCATCGGGGTCGCGCAGATAGGCGACGAGGGAACCGTCCGGCCGCTCCGAGGGCGGCGTTTCGATCGCCGTGCCGCCATGCCGGGTGCCTTCGGAATGCCAGGCCCGAACCTCTGCTGGGCTCGCAGCGAGAATACCGATCGTCCCGCCATTGGCCGCCGTAGCCGGATGCCCGTCGATCGGTTTCGTAATCATCAGCCGGCCACCATTGTGCAGATAGATGAGCCTGCCCCGCGCATCCATCTGGCCGGGCATGCCGCCCAGCGCAAGGAAGGTGGCGTCGTAGAAGCGTCTGGCGCGATCGAGGTCGTTGCTCCCGATCATAATATGCGTGAACATGGCATTCTCCAGGAAAAGCGATGGGTGCTGAAATGTTTGTGTTCCCGGGCAAGGAACCGAGTTTAGCCTCTTCGCCCTTCAAATCCCGGAGCCATCCAGCTCCTGCTCATCCTCGCCCTCCCAGGCGGGCGGGCGGACCATTGCGTCCACATTGACGCTGGGTAGGGGCATCCAGCATTTGAGCTCCGGCTCGGCATATTCGACAATCAGGCCCGGCACGGAATCCGACGAGCGCCAGGCTTCGCGGCCGAAGCGGTCGCCATTCGACCAATAGACGAGATCGACAGCGCCCGGACCCTGTTCGGAGGCGCGGATGGTCACAAGAATGCGGCTGCCATCTCGCGGGGCCGTTCGCATGTTTCGCCAGCGGTTTGCCTCTTCCATCGGGTCCTCCTTCCAATCCTCGGCGCAAGTTTCACCTCGCAACGGTGCCGGGTCAACTCGAATTGCGGGAAATGGGTTCCCCGGCAAAGCCGGCCCGGCTGGCACAAACGGTGGAACTGCCATTTGCGTCGCGGCCAAGGTCACGCTACCTTCATAAACGGTTGAGGAACCGAACAAGGGAGGAATATCCATGAGGCGTGCATGGCCGGAAGAACTGAAAACGATCTTCGATAATGCCGAGGAGGTCCTGCTGGATATTCCAGAATCCGAGCGCGAAGGCGCCGGATCCGCAGCCAAGACCAAGCGGGCCGCCCTGCGAATCCGCCTGACGGAGGAGGATTACCAGCGCATCTGGCCGCTGGCGGAAAAGCGCTACCGGCTGGATGGCAAATATGCCGGCAAGGCGGTCACCCTCGTTGTCAACAATCCGCACTACCACGCCTGGCATCCGGCCGATGGCGGCACGGAAGAGGCCAAGGCCGACAGCGGCGTCACCTACAAGATCAAATATATCATCGCCCACCTGTTGCTTGACGACGTCCGCGAGGAGGCGGTCGCCTGAGCGCCTATGTCCAGCAAAGCCGCATGCGCGGTTTGCCTCCGGACAGGCGCAAAATCATACCGAAGCTTAAAGCAACTGGAGCCGGTCCTCGTTTGAGGATCGGCTTTGCGCCTGTGGCGAAGGCTACGCCGTGACACACAGCCCAGACATGCCTCAAGGGAGAAAACGATGAGCCGCAATATCATTCTGGTCGATCCGCTGCCGAGGACCCTGGAGCTGATCATGGAGCCCTCGGTCAGGGCGCGGCTTGAGGCGCTGGGCGACGTGATCGTCTCGGAAGATCGCCAGATGCCGGACGAAGAGGTCGAGCGCCATCTTCCAGAGACGGTGCTGATCTTCGGCCAGACCGATATGCCGAAAGAGCGCCTGGATCGGGCGCCGAAGTTGAAGGCGATCATCAATGTCGAATCGAATTTCCTGCCCAATATCGACTATCAGGCCTGCGTTGAGCGCGGCATCTGGGTGATCACGCCGGCATCGGCCTTTGCCTCGCCGGTGGCGGAAGCCGCACTCGCCATGGCGCTCGATCTGGCGCGTGGCATTACAGCGGCAGACCGCGATTTTCGCCAGGGTGTCGAGCGCTATGGCCTGGAGGGCAATGCCGACACCTTCCGCTTTGCCGGCGCGCCCGTCGGCCTCATCGGCTTCGGCGATCTCGGCCAGGAGTTTCGCGAGCTCATTCGCCCGTTCAGGAACACGGTCCGCGTCTTCGACCCCTGGCTTCCCAGAGAGATCGTCGAGCGGCAGGATTGCCAGCCCGCCACGCTGGAAGAGGTCTTGCGCGAAAGCCAGGTGGTCTTCGTCTTTGCCAGCGTCACCAGCCAGAACCAGGGCTTCATCGGCAAACCCGAATTCGCCATGATGCGACAAGGTGCGGCCTTCCTGCTGATGAGCCGCGCTGCCGTCGTCGATTTCCCGGCCATGATCGAGGCCGCCCAGTCCGGCCATATCAAGGTCGCAACCGATGTGTTTCCGGAAGAACCCGTCGCCGCAGACGATCCTGTCCGCAATGCCACCGGCATTCTCCTCTCGGCGCACCGCACGGGCGGCACGCGCGACGCCTTCTATGCGCTTGGCTCCATGGCCGTTGCCGATGCCGAACTGATCATGAAGGGCTTGCCCCCACGCCTCTGCCGCCGCGCCGACCCGGCAACGGCGAAGATGCTGCGGTCAAAGCCGGTGTCGGTGTCCTGAGGCGGCGGCGGGGCGGGTATGCGCCAGATGTAGAGCCACGAACCGGCGGTGAGGGTCACGGAGACAACAAATGTGGCTGAGGCTGAGTGACGGAAAGCAGCGCGGTCAACTACGGCAGATGACCGAGCGCTGAGATCAAAGCGGCGGTCAAAGCGTGCCGATGATGCAGGCTAAACTTTTAATTTTGCCTCTGCAGATTTTTCAATCACGGTCAGATGTCTATGGCAGACAAGAGATCCCATAGTTCTAAAAGCCAAACCCCAATCCCGTGGGCGATTCCAATTGGATAGAATATCGCGCCGACAACAAAAAATCCTGGAAGATTGTCAGAGTAGCAAACATAGATGTGATTAATCCAACCGCATAGGAATGTTAATTGCAGAAATAAACCACACGCGTTTGTTATGGATATTGTTGATTTGTATTTCATGGATTGAATGAATGTTTCATTAGTGTGTTGAGCGGAAATCTATATTTATCTAGGATATCCTGTGGCCTCGGTTGTGTGCGACTCTCCGCGTGCAAATTGACTTTGGATCGCGTCAATTGGGAGCCGCGCGCCATCGGAACCCTTTTCACCGGCCATGGCGGATCGCGACTGTTCGTGCGTCCAAGGTTGTTTCGGCGCTATGATTGGTGATTGAGGCTTCTCTGTGAAGGGAGCAAGAGCGAGCGCGATTGCACTTGGCTCGGCCTACCTCGAATGCGCTGCGGAGTTTGCCACCGGCATCCTGATCGGCGTTGTCCGCTTCCAGCTCCCCGGAAGGCGACATCACCCGCCTCAGCGGTTATCGACCCAGAGAGGGTGGCATCCGCTCTCCCGTCCAGCCGCTCCATGCGCAAAGCAAGGGCATAGTCTTCGCCTTGGTTCAGCAAGATCGGTGGTGAGCATCTGGCGGTGATGGTCTCTGATGCAGCGCAAGGCAGCCAGCTGGACGGCAGTGTGAGGTTGATCTTGCGCACCGCTGCGAACCCGCGAGCATGCTGAGGCTGGCCTAGTTTCTCCGGTGGCCCATCAACAGGCGCGGTGGCTCCGGGCGACTTTCGGTGCTCAGCGTTCCAAATCACCAGCGCGCGAATTCTGAACGAAACTCGCTGCAACGCAACACAATTATCCGGACAAAACGTTACACAATGTGCCTTGTCGAATCCTCATGCTCGCCCTACCTTTTGATCATCGGCAACGTAACGAAAGGAAGGTGATCCAATGTCTAATGAGATTTCGGTCTGCGTAGGTGACTTTGGAAAGGGTGTGGTTTTGACGGGGCGGCCCTCGGCCTGACCCAACCTTCCTTCGGACGCCGCAAGGTGTCCGGGTCCCCATCAAGGACCAAACTCATGGGAGCCACCCTCGCGGGTGGCTCTTTTGATTCCGGGAAAGCCGTCTCACTTAAAACCCGATCGGGCCAAAGCCCGGCACCTTGAGCGCCGGCTTTGAAAAGTCGAACCCGGCAACAAGGCCGAGGAAATTGACCTCGAAGCCGCTGCGGGCACCGATCGAGAGGCCGGCATAGCCGCCAAGGCTCAAATGCAGATCGCGGCCATCCGCGTCCAGCGCATAAAAACCACCCTCCGGCAGATAGTCGCGTCCGACGGCATCCGAAGGCAGAACCGTGCCAAGCTCCGGCACTTGGCGCAGCACATGCGCCACGAACGTGTTGGAGTTCGGTCCCGGATAGATCCGGTAGCCGCCGGGCCGGGCGTAAGGGTAGCTCTTGATTGCCGCTTCGACCTTCGGGATCAGCCGCTCGGCCTCCGCCCCTTCGATTTTCAGCACCTGGCGCGGCATGTTGGAATACCACCGCCCATCCGCCGGATAGTTGTTGAGCCGGATCGGATTGCCCCAGCCCACCTTGTCATAACGCTTGTATTCGCCGTTCCGTGTCTTGGTGACGATCCAGGCATGGCTGGCCACCGCGCCTTTCAGGCCGCCGGTCATGGCGGAGAAGACATAGATCGCAGGTTCCGGCGCGGTGCTCGCTTCTGGTAGCAGGCCGGTCGAGCTCCAGTCGGCGTCGCGCCATCCTTTGGGATGATCCCGCGCCACCCAGAGCCCGGCCGAAACCAGCGTCGGCAGAATGAACACAGCCAGGATCACGGCCAGCAGGCGCCAGATAATTTTCAAGGTGGGGTCTCGCGAAAGGTGAGCAACTCAGGTTAGGTAGGGTCGAAATCTTACATTTCTGGGGCAGGTCATGGACAATCCGATCACCGTTGAGGTTACCCGCGGTAAACTCGTTGAGAGCCGCCATCGCGGTATGGCGGTTGTCGTCGATGCCGAGGGGCAGATCCTCTATGCCGCCGGTGATGTCGATGCCGCGATCTTTCCGCGCTCGGCCTGCAAGGCCATGCAGGCCCTGCCTTTGGTCGAGAGCGGTGCTGCCGATGCCTATGGTTTCGGCAACCGGGAACTGGCGTTGGCGTGCTCGTCGCATTCCGGCGAGCCGGAGCATGTCGAGACGGCGGCGGGCATGCTGAAGGCGGCCGGCCATGACCAGCGCATTCTGGAATGCGGCGCGCATTGGTCGTTTCAGCAGCCGGTTCTGATCGCCCAGGTCCGCACTTTCGAGCAGCCGACAGCGCTGCACAACAATTGCTCCGGCAAACATTCCGGCTTCATCTGCGCCTGCGCCCACACGGGCGAAGACCCGCGCGGCTATGCCGGCTATGACCATCCGCTGCAGGAAGCGATCCGCGCCATCATGGCGGATCTGACCGGTGCCGTGCTGTCGCGGGATAGCTGCGGCACCGATGGCTGTTCCATCCCGACCTATGCCGTGCCACTGTCAGGCCTTGCCCGCGGTTTTGGCAAGCTGGCAACGGGCAGGGGGCTTGAGCCGATCCGCGCCGCTGCCGCCCGCCGGCTGATCGATGCCTGCATGGCCGAACCCTTTTACGTCGCCGGCACGAAGCGCTTCTGCACGAAACTCATGCAGGTGGCGCCGGGCAAGATCTTCGCCAAGACCGGTGCGGAAGGCGTGTTCTGTGCGCTGCTGCCGGAAAAGGGCCTGTCCTTTGCCGTCAAATGCGAGGATGGCTCCACCCGCGCCGCCGAAGCCATGATAGCCGCCCTTCTCGCCCGCCATTTCGAAGCCGACAGCGAAGAGCGCCAGGCCCTGATGGCGCTTGCCAATTACGGCATGACAAACTGGAACGGCCTTTCGGTCGGCACGGTGCGGGTCACGGACGTGCTGTTTGCCTGATTGCGTCTGGCGGAGCTTCAAGGGTCGCTTAACGACTCAGGGTCTATGATTGCCTCATTCCGGGACGAATGAGCGGATCGAGACGCGATGAACATGTCGATGACGTTGATGCCGTTCGCCCAGCAACGTCAGGACCTGCGACCGCAGGAAAGACCATCGGCATGATTGCAACGCTGACCGACCGGCTCCGAGGCGCTGTGCGCAATCCGGATCTGCGCGGCGCGCTGGTCACAACGTCGGTGCGCCTGGTGGCGGCCGTGGTCGGTCTTGTTCTGCAGGTGACGCTTGCCCGTCTGATGGCGCTGCAAGACTACGGCATCTATGTCATCCTCTGGACCTGGGTCAGCGTCGCTGGCCAGATCGGCGTCTTCGGCTTTTATTCGAGCAGCATGCGTTTCGTGCCGCGTTATGGCCGACGCGGCCGGCCGGGCCATGTCTCCGCTTTCCTCGCCACCGGCTTTCGGGTGGTCATTCTCGGGTCGGTCCTGCTGTCGGCCCTGGCGCTTGCCGTGCTTGTCTTCGGCCGGTCCTTGATCGATCCGGCCTTCCTCCTGCCGCTCACCGTGCTCAGTCTCGGTTTCCCCATCCTGTCGCTTGAAACCTATCTCACCGGTGTCTCCCGCAGCTTTGGCTGGTATATGCTGGCCACCGTGCCGGGCTTCATTCTGCGCCCGATCATCGTTATCACCGGCTTCCTCATCGCCCGCGCCATAGGCATCACGCTTGATGCGACCGAAGTCCTGACGCTGGTCGTTCTCTGCTCGCTTGTCGTGCTCAGCCTGCAGGCCGGCATCCTGCGCCGCCGGCTCGCCAGCGGCCGAACCGCAGACCAGTCAGAAGGCCCGGCAGACGAGACCGGTTTTGCCGATCACGCCGACGCTCCGCCACCATCGCCGCTTCTGGCTGCCCTGTCCCCGGCGGCTTTGACCCGACACCGCCGCTTCTGGATCGTCTCCTCGCTGCTCCTCATGCCGGCCATGGCAGCGGACGAACTCTTCGTCTGGATCGATGTGCTGCTGCTCGGCTTCCTTGTGCCGCCGGAACAGGCCTCGCTTTATTTCGCTGCCCAGCGCGCCCTGTCGCTGGCCGCCTTCGTGCAATATGGCTTCATGGTCGTCGCCGCTCGCGGCTTCTCGCTGTCCCATGCGACCGCGGATCGCGCCGAGCTGCAGGCGCGCATCACCGGCGCCACCAATGCCACCTTCTGGCTGACCATCCCTTCGGTGCTGTTGACGGTGATCGTCGGCTATCCGCTGCTGTCGCTGTTCGGCCCGGCCTTCCTCTCGGCCTATCCCTGCCTGCTGCTGCTGGGCCTTGCCTATATCCTGCGCGGCGCCACCGGCCAGGCCGCCGAATTGCTGATGGTGCAGGGCCGCTACCGGCTCAACTTCGTGATGGCGGCTGGCTCGATCACCGCTGCCGTCGTCTTCGTCATCCTGCTGGTCCCCGTCCTCGGCATCCTCGGCGCCGCCCTCGCCATGGCCCTCGTCCAGCTCCTGCGCCTCGTCCTCGGCACCTGGCTGATCTATCGCAAGACCGGCTACTGGGTCCTGGTCCGGCCCTTCCGGCGGGGGTGATACTCAAACCAGTGCGACGGAAAGCGATCGCCCAACAGCCGAGGCAGCCTTTACCAGAGTATCGAGTTGAATCCTGTCATTTGAAGGGTCCAGCAGGCGTCCCAACTGCGTCGCACTTGTTTTCATGCGACGCGCCATTTCGGACTTGGAAATGCCCTGGACACGCATTTCCTGCTCAATCTGCAGCACGAGCACACGCTTGATCGCGACGGCGGTCACCGCATCGTAAAGTCCTTCTGCGTGGAGAAAGCTGTCGAAGCTTTCCCCAATATGCGGGTTTCCGTCATCGTGCATGGCGTTGGACATCCTTCATCCTTGCAATGGCAAGCTTCAATTCCTTGTCCGGTGTTTTCTGTGTCTTCTTTTCAAACCCATGCAGCAGAACCATCCGGCCTTCGGAGAGGCAGAAGAAGACCCGTGCAATCCTGCCCGTAGCAAGCGAGGACCGCACCTCGAACAGTCCTTTTACTCTCGTGATCGCTGCGCATTTTGGCATGCCGACCGGCCAGGCATACTCCAATGTGGCGATATCCTCGCCAATTGCCTTGCGGTCTGCGATGGCCAGCGACGGCAACCATTCCCGTACAGGTCTTTTGCCCGTGTCGGAAACATAGAAAAAAGCCTGCACGACTTTTGCCGGAGCAATCACACTCTACCTCAAAAGATATACCTTGCAAGGTAGGGGTGTTATTGTTCTTCTGATGGAGCTACCTCAAGATGCAATCTTGAGTGGTGTTGCGTTGCCGGTCAACACCATTCCCCTCACTCCACCTCCGCCAGCCGCTTGGCCCACATCGCCTTGAACGCGGGCCGGCCTTGCATGCGGGCGAGCCATTCTGCCGTTTTCGGATGCTGGTCGAGCAGTGGCTGCCAGGGCTGTGCATAGCGCACGATCTCGGCGAGATTGATGTCCGCCACGGTGAAACGGTCGCCCACGGCATAGGCATGGCTTGAGAAATGCTTCTCCAGCACGCCGAAGGGGCGGGCAAGCAACCGGGCTGCGGCTTTTGCCTCTGCCTGTCCGGCATCGGTGGAAAGCCGGCCGCTGGAATTGGAGACGGAAATCCGCAGCGCATCGCTCTCGATCGAGGTCGCGGCAAACAGCGTCCATTGCAGCATCTGAGCGTCTTCGGTGAGATCCTGCGGCCCAAGCGGCCCGCCATACTTCTTTGCCACGTAAAGCGTCTGCGCCAGCGACTCGTTGAGCACGAAGCCGTCGTCCTCGATGGTCGGGATGCTGCCCATCGGGTTGATCGCGAGGAATTCCGGCGAATGGGTGTTGAGCCGCACACCCGGCGCCTTGGGGTCGTCAAGCTTGTAGGCCTGAAGAACCGGCACGAGTTCGAAGGGCAGGCCCAGCTCCTCGAGCAGCCAGAGAATGCGCGTCGCACGCGACTTGTAGACGCCGTAGATTTTCAGCATTCCTCTCTCCCCAATTGATAGATGTGCAGGCTAGCCTCGGCGAGCCTGTGCGAAAAGCCGTATCTGCGTGAAGCGGTCATGAAATTCCTTGATGGTCGCGCGGTTGACAGAAGGATGCGCCGGGTCCTATGCAGAAGGTCCAGGGTCTGCAGTCCACCCAGGCGTCACCGCCCCAGAAGGGGAGCTAAACCTGCCATTTTCTTGTCGACGAAGCTCGTTTTCCCGTGCCCCGTCGGAAGTCGGTGACCACCGGCCTTGCTGGCTGCCATGCGCACCAGGGCACATCAGGAGAAAATGATGATGTCGAGAACACTCCACGCCTTTCAAGCGCCCGATCTGTCGGCGCTGGCCCGCACCCTGAAACGCGAGCTTGAGGCCCGGCCCGAACTGCCCGGCCATGTCGAGCTTTTGAACATGCTGACAAAGGCCGTCGGCTACCGCAACTACCAGCACTTCAAGGCGAGCCGGGCTGCCGAAGACCGGTTGTCGCATCCGCAGGTGGCCGAGCCGGCGCCGGTGATCGATTTCCGCCGGGTGGAACTCACCGCCCGCTGCTTTGCCGGTACAGACGTGCTGGTCCGCTGGCCGGGCAAACTCAACCAGCAGCAATTGGCAATCTGGGTCATGTGGTCTTTCCTGCCTGCTGGTAGAGACATGCCGGAAAAGGCGGTGAACGAGATACTCGCCCGCCATAACGGCTTCGGCGATCACGTTCTCCTGCGCCGGGAGCTGGTAAATATGGGCTTGGTCACCCGCACCGTGGATTGCCGGGTCTACCGACGGGTCGAGCGCAAGCCGCCGCCGGATGCGCGGGAACTGATCCGCGTCGTCAAGGCCGCAAGCAGCCGCTGACTGTGCCTGGCCGGGAGCATTCCCGGCCAGGCCTCAGCCGTAGCAGCGACGCCCGAAACGGCTTTCGACGAAATCCTTCCAGCCGGGATGATAGCCGCCGCCTTCGCGCAGAAGCTGGAGTGCCCTGTCGCGGTGCAGTGGTCGGGAGAAGAAGTAACCCTGGCCTCCCTTGCAATCGAGCCCAAGCAGATGTTCGGCCTGCTGTTCTTCTTCGATGCCCTCGGCGATGACCCACATGCCGAGGCCTTCGGCAATGTCGAGCAGACCTTGCGTGATGACGCTGCCGCCGCCGGCATCGAACAGACGTTGGACAAAGCGGCGATCAATCTTGAGAATATCGACCGGCACCGTCAACAGATGCGTCAGCGATGCGAAACCGGTGCCGAAGTCGTCGAGCGCCACCTTGATGCCGAGATTGCGCAGGCGGCGGATTTCATCCGCGACAACCCCGTCCTTTTGCGTCAGGTAGACGGATTCGGTCACCTCGGCGACGATCATGGACGGCGCCATGCCATTGTCTTTGCACGCGGAGGCGATCCGTTCCGTCAGCCTCCCGCGATGGAAGTCCGCGGCAGTCAGATTGAAGCCGATCCGGGAAAATGCGAGCCCCTCGCGCGCCCATTGTCCACCATCGCGCGTGATCCGCTCGAGCATCCGGTTGGTGATTTCAATCCCGACATGCGCATCTTTCATCGCCTCATAGAATTGTGCGGCCTCGATCAGGCGACCGTCCGGAGCCGTCATGCGACAGAGCGATTCAAAGCCCAGAATGCGGCCGGTGGAGAGTTCGATCACTGGCTGGTAATGCGCATCGATCCGGTCGTCGCGTAGCGCCTGGTCGACCTCGCGCACAGCGCGGAAACGCTCGAAGATGGCGCTTCCAAGGCCTGGGACATATTCAACGAACTGCCCGCGCGCGCTCTCCTTGGCGTGGTAAAGGGCGTAATCCGCATTCTGGCGCACCTGGTCCGGGCTGAGCTCCCGATCGGCGCGCGCGCCGCCAAGCGTGGCCTTGGGATAGATCAGGTGTCCCGAGCAATCGGCCGGGCTTTTGATCGCAGCGATGAGATCTTCGGCCAGCCGGTCCAGATCGGTTTCGGCAAGACAGGGCACGATGATGGCGAATTCGTCGCCGCCGAGGCGGAACGCCATGCCGGGATCGCAGCGTTCTGCGATGCGCAGCCCGGCGGTACGGATGAGGTCGTCGCCTGCCGCGTGACCGAAGGTATCGTTGACCATTTTCAGATTGTCGAGGTCGAGCAGCACCAGCGCCCAGTTCTGCTCGCGCCGGGCAATCTCGGTGATCGTCTCGTTGAACCGGCTGCGGTTGGGCAATCCGGTCAGGCCATCCGTCTCGGCAAGCTTGCGCCGTTCCGCCAGACGCTGGTCGCGCTCGATGGCGATGGCGCAGAGATGCACGCTGGCGGCAACCAGATTGTGCTCAACGGCCGAGGGGCCGCGCGTGTTGCGATAGTAGAAGCCGAAGGTGCCGAGCACCTTACCGGAGCCGATGATCGGCGTCGACCAGCAGGCCTTGAGCCCGAGAGGCAGGACGAGACCCTTGTACGGCACCCAAAATGCATGTGTTGCAATATCCGTGACAATCACGGGCGCGCCATTGTAGGCGGCTGTGCCGCAGGAGCCCACCCCGGGGCCGATCTGGATTCCGTCAATCGCCTGAGCATATTCGAGCGGCAGGGACGGACCCGACAGATGGCGAAGGCGGTTCTCGTCATCAAGCAGCAGAACCGAGCAGACAATGTCGTCGGCCATGTCCTCGACGGAACGGCAGAGAAAATCGACGACCTCTGCCAGGGGCTGGCCCTTGGCGATCATTTCCAGGATTTTGTTCTGCAGCGTCAGCAGCATGGGGGTGTTCTGCGTTGTTGCGTAACCCAGTGAACCACCACTCGTATGAATTATCGGTTACGAATATCCGAAAAAACGAATGTTGGTTAGCGGTCACATAGGCGCGGCGTCGCACCTTTCCAGTGGCTGCCCGTTTATGTCTGCTCCTGGTGCATCTGAATTTCGCTTCGACTGAGGCCGGTTTGCGCCAGATCAAGGAACGCGCCGTCTCCTTGGCTAATGTGATCACCAACTAAAGGAAAGTTTGGAGCCACGATCATGCTGCGCCTGACAGCCGTCCTCTACATTCTTGTCGCCAGCGCCGTGGCCGGTGCGGCGGTGATCACGGTTCTGACGCTTGATCTGCGCGAGGGCTGGCAGATCGGCAGTGCCTTTGGCGCTGGCCTCGTGATCGCCATTCCGATTGCTGCCTTGCTCGGGCGCAAGATCTACAACGAACTCAACGGACCGAAAGCGGTCTGACGCCAAGTTTCGGCATGGGACAAATCCATTCTCTCGGTCTCGGCGGAGGAGGAGGGAGCAGAAGATGTCCCGTGACGACCGGCCGGCATTTTCTCGGGGGAGGGAGTGCCGGCCGGGTCTTATTCCCAGCCTCGCCAGTCAACCAAACAGGGATTGGCCAGGGCCACAGGCACCCCGCTTTAGCGGGTCTCGTCCTCTTCAAAGCGGACGAATTTGGCTTCCAGCCCTTCGGTGAAGCGCATGTATAGCCGCGCGAACGTCTCGATCTCCTCGTCGCTCCATCCGGCGGTCGCTTCGGTGATCGTTTCCCGCTTGATCGCCTCGATCTGCTCCACCACGTCACGCCCCGCAGCGGTGACCCGCAACAGGCTGCGTCGCCCATCCTGTTGAGAGGCTGCCCGTTCCAGAAGCCCCTGCCGGACCAGATCAGCCACGATCCGGCTGCCGCGCGAAGGGTCGATCCGCATCTGCTCGGCAATCAACCCGACGGTTGCTTCCTCCTGGCTGCCAATCCGCTTGATGACGCCGATAGCATCGATGTCGGAGAGTTCAAGCCCCGTGCCCATGCGCTTCAGCGCCATGCGGCCGATGAAGCGCCGGCCGATCAAAAGCCGCATGCGCGTCATCGCCTGGCCCACTGCGGCAAGGGCGATGCTGCCGCCTGCTGGCGGTGACATGGGTTCCGGTGTCTCGCCTTCGGCGTGCGAGGACGCCTGCGGCGTTGGGTGCTTGGACATGGTCTGCATGGGCGCATCTTAGCAAAACAGGCGCGCGGAGCAAGCAGAATGCATGCGTTCAGCAAATATGTGCTATTGACATATAAATGCGAGAGGCACATTTTGACGGGGTACAGGAGCCCCCGATCCATGACCAAGCCGCACAGCGCCGCACCAGCCGGCCCCGAACCCCGTTTTGAACCGCATCCCGGAGCCGTTGCCGCAGCGCTAGGAGAGCCGGCCCCTCTGGTCAGCGATCCGAGGCTGCGCCTCTTCGTCTATCTCTTGCTGATGTCGTCCATGTTCATGGCAACGCTGGACAACCAGATCGTCTCGACGGCGCTGCCGACCATTGTCGGGGAGTTCGGCAAGCTTGAACTGTTCGGCTGGGTCGGTTCGGCCTATCTCCTGACCACCAGCGCCGTCATGCCGCTCTATGGCAAGCTCGGCGATCTCTTTGGCCGCAAATACGTGATCATGGCGGCGATTGCGATCTTCACCGTGGGCTCCCTCATCTGCGGTCTGGCTGTTTCCATGGAAACCCTGATTGCAGCCCGCGTCCTGCAAGCCCTCGGCGGCGGCGGCATCATGGTCTCGATCTTCTCGATCAATGCCGATCTCTTCGCCCCGCGCGAACGCGCCCGCTACCAGAGCTATTCGAGCCTGGTGCTGATGGCCTCCGGCGCGCTCGGCCCGGTGCTCGGCGGCACTTTGTCGGATCTCTTCGGCTGGCGCTCGATCTTCCTCGTCAACCTGCCGATCGGCCTTGCGGTTCTGCTCGGTCTTGGCCTGCTTCTGCCCTATCGCAAGCCGGACCGCCGCCCTGAGATCGATTATGCCGGCGCGCTGCTTCTGGCCGGTGCCGTCGCCTCCATCGTCTTCTGGGCCGATAGCAGCCAGATCTTCGGTTCGCTCATCGCCTGGAAAAGCCTTGGGGTCGTCGCCTTCGGTACCCTCTGCGCTGTCGGCTGGGTGCTGGTCGAGCGCCGCGCCGCCGAACCCGTCGTGCCGCTCTCGCTCTTTGCCAAGCCGACGATCAGCCTGCTTCTGATCATCTCCATCGTCTCGGGCGCGATCGGCATCGGCTCGGTCAATTACATCGCGCTCTTCCTGCAAACCACGACGGGCCTGTCGCCCTCCATGGCCGGCCTGCTCTTCATCGCCACGACCGGCGGCATTGCCACCGGTTCCATCGCGGCCGGCCGGGTGATCGCAAGAACGGGCTATTACAAACCCTTCTCCATCGCCTCGACGGCGCTTGGCGTCATAAGCCTTGGCATCTTCTCGTTCCTGCATGCCGGAACCCCGCTCGTCGTCATCGCGCTGGTCATGCTGCTGCAAGGCTTCGGCATCGGCATCGGCCAGCAGGTGCCGGTCATCGGCGTGCAGAACGCGGCCTTGAGGCGCGATGTCGGCGCCGCCACCGGCACGGTGACGCTGACCCGCATGGGCGGTGCGGCGATTGCGATCTCCATCTACGGCGCCATTGTTTCCTCAGGCCTCGCCCATGTCTCGATTGCCCTGCCGGACGGCGTGGATTTCCGCGAACTGACCCCGCAGATCCTCGCCTCGTTGCCAGAGGCGTCGCAGGCCCTTGTCGCAAATGCCTATTCGGATGCTTTCGTGCCGCTGTTCATGACAGCATCGGGCCTCATGTTGATCGGCCTCATCGCAGCGCTCTTCCTGCCCAATATCCGCCTGCCACGGGCCGAGGAGCGTCCGTCCCTCAAGGCTGAAACACTGGCAGAGTAACAAGGATCTCGGCGCCGCCACCCTCGGCGGCGGCGATTTCTACCTCGCCGTCATGCGCCTCGACCAGGGCCTTGACGATGGAAAGCCCAAGCCCCGCGCCGCCGGTCTGGCGGGCGCGGGAGGGTTCGCCGCGCATGAAGGGCTCCAGCAGCAGAAGTCGTTGATCGGCTGCAATGCCCGGACCGTTGTCGCGGACGGCAATCACCGCCGTCTCGCCCCGGCGCATCAGGCGCACCTCGGCGCGGTCGCCATATTTCACCGCGTTTTCGACCAGATTGGCGAGGATGCGGGCCAGCGCCAGCCGATCCGCCAGCACCGGAACTTCGGCCGCACCCGGATCGGCAAGCGTCACCGCCAGGCCGGCGCGCTGGAGCTCGGCGACATCGGTCTTCAGCCAGTCTCCAAGGTCGAGCAGCTCCCGATCCAGGCTGCCATGGCCGGCGCGGGCGCTCAAAAGCGCATCGTCCAGCAGCCGGATCATGTCCTCGATATCCTTGATCGCCCGCTCGCGGTCGCGCGCCTCCGGGATCGCCTCGACCCTGAGCCTCAGCCGCGTCGCAAAGCTGCGCACATCGTGCTGCACGCCGGAAATCAGCGTCAACCGGCTCGCCATCAGCACCTGCAACCGGTCCTGCATCCGTCCAAAAGCCTCGATCAGCGCCCGCACATCGGGTGTCCGACCCTTGACCGAAGGAAGCGGGATCGGCGGGCCGGAGAGATCCATCCGGTCGGCCGCCTGGGCGAGCCGCGTCAGCGGGCGGATCTCGATCTGCACGAGGATCAGGATCAGAAGCGCAATCAGCGTGCCGAGAAAACCGGCCCCGAGCCCGACTGGCATGCCGAAGAGATTGGCGGCATAAGGCGGGCGGCTGAGCGCCACAAGCACGGTCGCCTCGTCGATCCGGATCTGGAATTCCAGCGGCACGGCAACAGACCCGACGCGCCGTGAGAGCGCCTTGCGGCGAAGCGCCGAGGCGTCGGTCCGGATGCTCAGGAGCCGATCGCCAAGCGTGGCACGATAGGCCGTAAATTCCGGCCGCAGGCGGAGGTTCTCATCCGTCGCCAGGGGCGGCAAGGTCGCCGCATCGACCAGAGAGAGCGATAAGGTCGGCGAGCCGGCGGCAGCCAGCACCGTCCCCCGCGCCGCATCCGGCACGCCCTGAAGCAGGGTCACGAGTGCTGCTAGGCGGGCGGGATCCGGCGCGGTTTCTGTCTCGGCCCGATTGCGATAAAGCGCCGAAAGAATGGTCAGCCACAGCACCAGCAGCGCGCAAATGCCGATGGCAGCGATCCGTGCGGAAAGCCCAAGCCGGCCCATCACGGCGCCTGCCGGACGCTGCATGTCAGCAGATAGCCGCCATTGCGCACCGTGCTGATCAGGTTGCTGCCGGGGCTTAATGTCTCAAGCTTGCGGCGCAGGCGCGACACCAGGATATCGACGGTCCGGTCGAGCGGATCGGCGCTGCGGCCATGGGTGTAGTCGAGGATCTGGTCACGCGAGAGCACCCGGCGCGGGCGCTCGACGAAACAGGCGAGCAGGTCGAATTCGGCGCTGGTCAGCCCGGCCGGCTGGTCGTCATGGCTGACCATGCGGGCATCGAGGTCGATGACGAACCGGTCGAAGACGAAGCGCCGGGCGGGCGGCGTGCGGGCGGCTTCCGCCATGCCGGCCCGCCGCAGCAACGCCCGCACCCGCGCCAGCAGTTCACGCGGGCCGAACGGCTTGCTCAGATAATCATCGGCCCCGAGTTCCAGCCCCACCACCCGGTCCATCTCGTCGCTCTTCGCCGTCAGCATCAGGATCGGCACGGTCGAGGAGGCTCTCAGTCTGCGGCAGATCGACAGTCCGTCCTCGCCCGGCATCATCAGGTCGAGAATGACGAGATCCGGCAGCCCGCGGGTCAGCGCCCGGTCCATGGCAACGCCGTTCTCGGCCCCGGTCACGGCATAGCCTTCGCGGGCCAGCAGCACTGAAACGAGATCGCGGATATCGGCATCATCATCGACGAGAAGAATGGACGGCATCTGGTGTGTCATGGCGCTCAGGATGCGCATCGGAGGGCACAAAATCAAGCAGGCTCAGGCGCTTGATACAAAATGCTACAAACCGTTCATAAGCGGGAAAAGCCCGCCGCCCATTCTTGGCCTCGACGACGCGATGGTCGTCCGGATCGGCTCCGCCCCAATCCGATCCGCCCGCTTTGATCACGAGGATATTGAGATGAGAAAGACTGCCTTTGTGCTTGCAGCCCTTGCGAGCTTCGCCATGGTCTCCGAAGCCGCCGCCTGGAGCCGCAACCGCACGGTAACCTCGCCGCGTGGCACGTCGAGCTTCAGCGCCTCGGGCGCCTGCGCATCCGGCACCTGCACCCGCAGCGCCACCCGCACCGGCCCACGTGGCAACAGCCTCTCGGCCACTGGCAGCATCACCTGCGATGCCGGCCGTCAGAACTGCTCACGCACCAAGACCTATCAGGGTTCGAATGGCGGCTCCGTCACCGTTCACGGCGAAGCGCATCGCTGATCCCTTTTTGCTCAGGGAGCCCGTCGTCAAAGGCGGGGTCCCGCATCCCTGATGGAACCGATCCATGACGTTCAAATCCGCACGCCCCACACTTCTCTTCATCCTCATCGCCCTGTCGGCGGGACTTGCCTCCGGGCTTGTCTTCGCCGCTCAAGAGCGCCCGGCGCTGACGCCGGAAACCCGTGCCAAACTCATCACGGCCGCCCGCGCCTGCCGGCCGGACATGAAGCGCCACTGCGCCAATGTCGAGCGCGGCGAAGGCCGCATCCTGCAATGCCTGAAGGCGCACCAGTCGCAGCTTGCACCCGATTGCGTTTCGGCCATGCAGGCGCTTCGGACGCCGTGAGCATAAGCTTCGCGCCAGCCGCGCCTGACACGGTGTCTCAAACGATGTCAGCGTGAATCGGTGCAGTATGCCTTATCAGTTGAGCTCTTCAGAAACGAAGACGCCGCGTTCCCTCGCCATCCGGCTCGCCCGGCTCGCCCGGCTTGGTCTTGGCGTGGGGCTTCTCGCCTCGCTTTCGGGCTGCATCCTGATCCAGGATACGAGCCGGATGAACATCGAGGTCTTCCAGGATGAGGTGGCCCCCGTCTGGTACGATCCGGCCCGCACGCCGCCTGCACCGGATCAGGCCGCGCCCGTCAAGCGCAGCCTCTACCAGACCCAGTTCCACCAGACCTATGGTCTTCCGGTCAGCAATCCGCTGCATAAGGTCATTTACGGCTCGATCGTCGACGAGGGCCACACGCTCTCCGCCATTCCGCTTGACCGCGTCCGCTCCGATATTCTCCGCCAGGATGTCGACTACCAGACGGAGGAAGCGCCCGGCACCATCGTGGTCGATACCAAGGCCAACTATCTCTACCTCGTGCAGAAGGGCGGCAAGGCGATCCGCTATGGCGTTGGCCTCGGCCGCGACGGTTTTGCCTGGTCGGGCCGGGGTGTCATCCATCGCAAGGCCAAGTGGCCGCACTGGACACCGTCCGACGAGATGGTCGAGCGCAATCCGTCGCTGCGCCCGGTGGCTGCCGATCGCGGCGGCCTGGTCGCCGGTCTCAACAACCCGCTCGGCGCCCGCGCGCTCTATATCTACCAGAATGGCAAGGACACGCTCTACCGCGTCCACGGCACGCCCGACTGGCAGTCCGTCGGCAAGGCGACGTCGTCCGGCTGCGTGCGCATGTTCAATCAGGATGTCATCGATCTCTTTGAACGTGTGCCCGAAATGACACCCATTGTTGTCATATAGCGACACTCGAATGCGACGCAGGCCTCTCTCTAAAACGTGAAGGGCGCGTGCGGTTGCATTAACGAGACCTTTCCTGTTTGCATCGCATCATTCGCGGAACAGAGCGCGCCTCCCACGCGTCTTAGGTTCCGCTGCTATGCTTACAGGAAACCTGAAATTCCATGTCCTCTTCGAATGTCTTGACCCGCCGCTCCCTTCTGTCATTGACGGGGCTCGGTGCCGCCAGCCTTCTGGCGAGCTGCACCACGTCCCAGCGTCCGCTGCCTCCCGGCGTGCGCCTTGAAGGTCCGGTAACCCCAATGGCCCCGTCTGAAGGTGGCCGCACCCCCGAACTCGATGCCATGTATGGCGAGGTCTATGATGGCGGCATCGTCATCCCGGCCGTGCCCTACTGGAAGATTCCGCCGCGCTTCTATCGCCAGCAGGTCGTTGATCCCACAGGCGAAGCGCCCGGCACCGTTGTCGTCGACACGCCGAACCGCTTCCTCTACCTCGTCGAACCCGGCGGCACCGCCATGCGCTATGGCGTCGGCATTGGCCGTGACGGCTTTGCCTGGGGCGGCGCCGGCGTCATCCAGTGGCGTCAGAAGTGGCCGAAGTGGACCCCGCCGGACGAAATGATCGCCCGCCAGCCGGAGCTCGAAATCTACTCGTCGCGCAATGGCGGCAAGCCCGGCGGCATCGATAACCCGCTCGGCGCGCGCGCGCTCTACATCTTCCGCAATGGTGAAGACACGCTCTATCGCCTGCATGGCAACCCGGAATGGAATTCGATCGGCAAGGCCGTTTCCTCCGGCTGCGTGCGCCTGATGAACCAGGACATCATCGACCTCTACGAACGCGTGCCGACCAAGGCGCGGATTATCGTCAAACAGTAAAGGCGACTTTGCCGGGCCGCTTGGCCGTTTGACCCGATACAGAGAGAAGGCCCCGTCATCGCTGACGGGGCCTTCGTCATTTCATCCATCTGCGCTGCGCATCAGGCCGCTTCGAGCGCTTTTTCGATGTCCTGCAGGCTATGGCCGGTCAGGTCCTTGTCCAGCTCGCCGATCAGCACGGCCGACAGCGCCTTGTGATAGCCCTTGCGCATTTCACCGAGGGTGCGCGGGGCCG
Organism: Rhizobium sp. AAP43; assembly: GCF_001296045.1. GTDB lineage: Bacteria > Pseudomonadota > Alphaproteobacteria > Rhizobiales > Rhizobiaceae > Allorhizobium. Next base: position 255,076 of record NZ_LJHS01000004.1, read on the forward strand.
CCACGATGACGAGATCCTTGATCTTGCCCTCCAGCACCTGCCGGTTCAGCATGTCGGTCACGCCGCTGCTAAAGCCGTCTTCTTCCTGCTGGGCATCGTCGGGATTGGCCGCGCTGCTCACATGGCGCGCGCCCGAGGCGATCTTCGAGCTGTCGATCTCTTCCGCCGGCAGCGCCTTCAGCTTGATGCTGAGCACATTGCCCTCGTTCTGGAACAGGCTCAGCTTTTCGCCATCGGCAACAGCGACGATCGTGTTCTGGGGAAGTTGCATGGAGGTCTCCTCTTAAGTGCAGCGCAGGTGCCACCGAGAGATGGGCTGCTTCTGCGTGTGGGGCCAAGGCACAACCCGCTCGCGCCCCATCGGTTCCTCCTTTCGCGTTCCCGCATCATGCGGGATGACGCCAGAATTGCCGTCAAAAGCCGCCGCTCAGACCCGTCGCTGGCCTGCCGCTGCAATCAGCTCGTCGACGACGCGGTTGGGGAATTGCCGCTCGACGGTGAGCGCAAAGAAGGTCTCGCTGATCCCGTCCAGCGGCACGATTTCCGAAAGCGTGCCCGCCTGCAATTCGTCGCGCACCACGATCGCCGGCAGTGGCGCAAGGCCAATCGCCTCACGCGCCATCAGCCTCAGCATGGCCATGTCATCCACTTCCGCAACAATGCTCGGCGTCACCCCGATCCGTCGGCAAAGCGCGTCGAATTCGGCGCGGATGCTGGTCTCGCCGGTCGGCAGGATCACCGGATGGGCAATCAGCGCTTCCCGCGGCGAAGATGCCTGACAGCCCAGTTGCGGTGCGGCCATCAGGCTGATCGTTTGCTCCGCCAGCCGATGCGCCACAATGCCAATCGCCTCTGCCCCGCGCGGCGGCTGATTGCACAGCACCACGTCGAGATCGAGCCGCCGCAACCGGCCCTCAAGCTCCTCAAGGCTGCCGGAAGAGAGAACGATTTCAAGATCCGGCCGCCCAAGACACGGCCGGAGAAACTCGATCTGGAAGTTGCGCGATAGCGTTGCCAGCGCCCCGACCTTCAAGAGACGCCGCTGGCCCGTCCCAGCCTTCAGCGTCGCCACCAGATCCTCACCCACGGCAAAGATCGCATTGGCATGATCAAGCGTCAGCCGCCCCGCCTCGGTCAGGACCAGCTGCCGGCCAAGCCGCTCGAACAGCGGATGGCCGAGCCTCTCTTCCAACGTCTTGATCTGGGTGGACAGTGCCGATTGCGACACCGCCAACCGGGTCGCCGCCCGCGTCAGGTTGCCCTCGCGGGCGACCTCCCAGAAATAGCGCAGATGATTGTAGTTGAGTGCAGCCATTCTTCCATTTTACAGAACGTTTTGTTCCAGACAATGAATTTTTCAGAACGACCATCGGACGCTAGACCGCACTGCAGCAAAAGGCGCAACCCATCCGGCGGGGACATCCGATGGACACACTCTTCTCTCCCATGATCCTCTTCTTCGTGCTTGGCGCGCTGGCGGCCCTGATCCGCAGCGATCTCGTCATCCCCGAAGCCATCAGCAAGGCGGTGGCGCTCTATCTGATGGCGGCCATCGGCCTGAAGGGCGGTGTCCAGCTCTCTGAGTCGGGTTACAACACCGACCTCCTCTCGGCCGGGCTTGCGGGCCTGGCGCTCAGCCTGCTCTTGCCGCTGCCGGCCTTCTGGATCGCGCGCGCCGTCGGTCGACTGGACCGGCTGAATGCCGGGGCGATTGCCGCCCATTACGGCTCGGTCTCGGTCGTCACCTTCGTCACCGGCATCGAGGTCCTGAAGGTGGCGGGCCTGCCGGCGGATGGCTATATGGTGGCGGTCATGGCGCTGATGGAGGCCCCGGCGATCCTGGTCGGCCTCTGGCTTGCCAGATCCGGGTCGCTCGCCGGCGCCACGCACCACGCAGCAGAGGTAAAAATCCAGGCTCAGGGCCAGTCGCAGGGGCAGGGGGTGGCCCATGCCGGTGCCAAGGCGCCGCTCACCGAAGCCTTCACCAATGGCTCCATCGTCCTTCTGTCCGGCAGCCTGCTCATTGGCTTCCTGGTCGGAAAGCAGGGCTTCAGCCAGGTTGCGCCGCTGTTCGAAGGCGGTTTCCGTGGCATGCTCTGCCTCTTCCTGCTCGACATGGGCCTGCTCGCCACCCGCCAGCTGTTGAAGTCGCGGAGCCTCACACCGGCACTCGTCGCTTCGGCCATCGGCATGGCGCTTCTCAATGGCACGGTCGGCGTGCTCGTCGGCACGGCACTCGGGCTCCAGCCGGGCTCTGCCGCAGCGCTCGGCATCCTCGCCGGCAGCGCCAGCTATATCGCCGCCCCCGCCGCTGTCCGCCTCGCGCTGCCGCAGGTCAATCTCGGCCTGCCGCTGACCATGGCGCTGGCCGTCACTTTCCCCTTCAATCTCCTCGTCGGTATCCCGGCCTATATGGCGCTTGCCCGGGCGCTCGGCTGATAAGACGAGATCCGCTGCAAACGCCCCTCCCGCATCCGGCAGATTTCGGCTATGCCGGTTCCTGAAAGCTGGATGCGGAAGAGGTTGCGGCATGGACTTCATGAAACTCCTGAAGTCGCTGGAGGAGTTGCTTTACGAGCTGGTGTCCTGGCTCGTCTTCTATCCCGTCACCTTCTGGCGCACGCTCTCGCGGCCGCTGCAGATGATGCGCTATGCCGATATCGAACTCGGCGACAACCCGGAAGATCAGTATGAAGACACGCTGAGCCCGCCGCTCTTCCTCCTGATTACGCTAATGATCGCCCAGTCTGTTGCGGGCTTGATGCCCCTTGCGGTGAAGCCCGAGGCACTCGGCGGAGAACTGTCCTCCACCGCCAACCTCCTGATCGCCCGGGGCGTCATCTTCAGCGTCTTCCCGCTGGTCATGGCGGTCACGCTCCTTGGCAAGAAAGGCCAGCGGCTGACCCGCAACAGCCTGCGTCCGCCCTTCTTCAGCCAGTGTTATGTCGCAGCGCCCTTCGTCATGGTCGCAACGCTTGGCTTAGACATGCTGATGCTGAAAACGGACCGCTGGGATGGCATGGGCATCGCGGCCATGGTGCTGGCCACGCTCTGGTATGGCCAGGCCCAGATCCGCTGGTTCATGCGCGATCTTGCCATCGGCCCCGTGCGCGCATCACTCCTCGTCGTGGCGGCCCTGATCATTGCCCTCATTGCAACGCTCCTGCTGACGGTTGCCATCGGCCTTGGCCTTGGTCAGGGAAAACCCTGACGGACGCTCAGCCCTTCGGCCGGCAGCGGAACGGGCTGAAACTCGAGGCAGCCCCGGCATTCATCGTCGCAATGGTCAGCCCATTGGCGATCTCGATGTCCTTGGCCGTTTCCGGGCAGGCGTCCACATCCGACAGACAGCCGCTATCGATGTAAGCGCGGTTGTTGGCGATGAAGGCCGGTGTCACACCCTCTTCACCCATGCGTTTGAGGATCCGGTCAAGCGCTGCGGCAAACACCGCGCATTTTTCAACCTGCCATTCGGAGCGCTCCCCGATCGTGGTGCCGGCCTCCTGCGCCTTGGTCTCCATCGCCGGTAGGGACAAGGGCAGGGCGGTTGCGGCTGTCAGCAGCACGCCAAGGCGGGCCCTCCGCGTTCGAGATATCCGCAAAGTCGAACGATCACCGCGCCTCATCGGGAATAAGCCGCCACGATCGCAGCCCCCAGTTCCGCCATGGCCGCATCCCGAACCTTCAGCGGATGCTGTGTCCCGTCAAGATAGATCGCCACCACCAGCGGTGCGCGGGCGGGTGGCCGGATCACAGCCACGATCCCGCGCGTGCCGTGGCCGCCCGCGCCGCCCCGGTCGGCAATGGCCCAATCCTTCGGCAGGCTGGCGCGCAACATGCCGCCCGCCACGCTATTGGCGGCCATCCATGCTTCCAGCTGCCGTGCGGCCGGTACGGCCAGCGCATCGCCAAGCACAAGCTTCTCCATCGTCTCGGCCATGGCGCGTGGCGTCGTCGTATCGCGCGGGTCTCCGGGTGTCGCCTGGTTGAGATCGGGTTCGAAACGGTCGAGCCGTGTCACCTCGTCGCCATTCGCCCGCAGGAAGGCGGTGAGCGCCGTCGGGCCGCCAATCGCCTCCAGCACCTTGTTGGCCGCAGTGTTGTCGCTGGTCCGGAGCATCATGGCGCAAAAGTCCCGGGTCGTGCGCCGCGCGCCCACCAGCTTGTCCGTCACAGGCGAATAAGCCTGCAGGTCTTCCTGGGCGACCGCAGATTGCCGGTCGAGCACCGCATCGCCTCCATCAAGAGCTGCAGCACAGGCCAAAGCTTTGAAAGTGCTGGCCATGGCAAAGCGCTCGTCGGCCTTGCGAAACGTACCGGGCCCGCCACCGGTGTCGATCACCGCCAGGCCGATCCGCAGGTTCAGCCGCGCCTCGATCTGTTCGGCCGTCTGGGCAATATCCGCCGCGGATGCTGCAGCCGGCGCGCCAAGCGCGATGAGCAAGACAGCCGAGAGGGCGGCAAGGGAGCGTTTCGCTAAAAGCATGATGTCCTCCAGATATGCCCCTGTCTGGTCCGTTGCAATCATGGCGGGAGCGAGGCCATGGCAAAGATGCAAGGCATCGCCAACTTCCCGCTTGAATTGGCGCTTACCTCTGCACAGACGAAAGCGGCAGGCTGGCGCTGCAAGACAACGCTGCGCCACCCCTGAGGATGAACCCGTGAAAGGAATGCATATGGGCACAGAACTGACCTACCAGGAGCGGCTGATCCGGTTTGAGATCGCACAGGATATCATCGGTCTCCTGATGGCGCATTGCACGCACCGCATCCACGAGGAGCAGAAGAAAGACGCTCCGGACGCAGGAAAGATCGCCGAGTGGCATGCCGAGTTTGATCGGCTCGTTGACGAGCAATACGAGCTCAGACTGGTCGATGACAGCGAGATTGCGCGTGTGCTGGCCGATTATGGCCCGCTCGTCAAAGCGAGGTATGAAATGGCCAGCTCCGGCGATTGATCGTTCGTCTCTGCACAGAGCCCAGCCATCCGACACTCCAAGTGCATCACGGCTCGGGCAGGAATTCCAGCTGCTGCTTCAGCCGCTTCAGGCTGTCGCGCAGCACTTGCAACTCGGCCAGATCGCAGCCGGTCGACTCGCCGATTGCAGCAAAGACCTTCAGCGCCTCCGCCTTCAGAGATCGTCCCGCTTCGGTCAGCGCGATAAACACCTGCCGTTCGTCTGCAGCGTCGCGCGAACGCGTCACATAGCCGATCTGCTCCAGCCGCTTCAGCAGGGGCGAGAGCGTGCCGGAATCAAGCCCGACTTTTTCGCCCAGCACCTTCACCGGAATATTGTCCTGCTCCCACAGCGCCATCATCGCCACATATTGTGGATAGGTGAGGCCAAGTGGCGCCAGCAGCGGCTTGTAGGCACGCGTGAAGGCATGCGCGGCTCCGTAGAGCGCGAAACAGAGTTGTCGGTCGAGCGTGAGCTCTTTTTCCAGGTCGAGATCATCCATCATCTCTAGGGAACCTCTCAAAGGGCCGAATTGTTTCGACTGTGGTCAAAACAGAGCCAATTTGCAATGCGCAAAAAACAATTGCGCACAATTCAATTTTGCGCTATATAGTGACCATCACGAACCGAACAAGGAGAAATCGCAATGGCTATCCTCTATACCGCCCATGCTCATGCCACCGGTGGCCGCTCCGGTCACGGCGCCACTGACAACGGCGTGCTCGACGTGACGCTGACCACCCCGAAGGAACTCGGCGGCGATGGCGCAACGGGCACCAATCCGGAACAGCTCTTTGCGGTCGGTTATTCCGCTTGCTTCCTCGGCGCCCTGAAGTTCGTGGCCGGCAAGGAAAAGGTGAAGATTCCGGAAGACGCCAAGGTCTTCACTGATGTCGGCATCGGCCCGCGTGAAGATGGCACCGGCTTCGGCATCGATGTGAAGATCTCCGTCGAAATCCCCGGCATGGAGCGTGAACTGGCTGAAAAGCTGGTCGCTGCCGCCCATATCGTCTGCCCCTACAGCCATGCGCTGCGCACCTCCACCGAGGTACCGGTTTCGGTTCGATAATCCCAGCCATCCGATCCACCGCCTGAAGGCCGGCCTTGCGCCGGCCTTTTTGCGTTCTGCGCACTCCCTCCGGAGGAGCCGGTGATCGCAGGGTTGCATTTTGCGTGTTGACACAACTAAGGATTGACTTCACCATGGCCTTGCTCGGAATGAGTGTTAATTCCTCAAGGGAGACGTAGAATGACGCGCTTACGTTGGAAGGCCGTGGTCAACGGCCATGATCTCAATCCGCATATTCTCGCAGCCGGTGCGTCCATCGATGCCATTCAGACGGCGATTGATGCGGCTCAGCCCTTCGGCCCTTACAATGCGGGCGGTGCCCAGCAGGCAGTGACGACAGTGACATGGGCGCCGAACCCGGCGACCCAGTATGCGACCGCCGTGAACATGCATTCGGAAATGGTCGCCCTCGACGCCAGCATTTCCCCGCCGCCAATCTGGACGGTCAATGCCAATGGCCAGGCTGTCGCGCTCAATGCCCTGCCGATTGGCGGCGGCAATTACGCAACCAATCTGCCGCATTGCGCCCATTGCACGGTCATGCTCTCGATGCTCGGCCTGCCTCTCGGCGCACCGACCGCCGGTCGCTACAACCTCGCGGTAAACCTCAACTATCCGCTGCCGGAAGCCGTCTTCAACAATCTCGAACTGCTGGTGCGGCTCCTCAACTCCAACGTCGGTGGTCATCCCGGGCTGATCAATCTGAAGCTCATCATCAACACCTTCATAGGCACAGCCTCAGGCAACTGGGTTTTGCAGATCGGACCGGGTGTCTTCGTCACGGATCTCGCGGTTGTGGGGGCCGCCCCGATGGGCGCTTTCATCCTCGACTGGGCGACCGAGGCAGTGCCCCATGTCGTCAACGTGAACATTCAGCACTTCGGCCGTAACAGCCTGCTGCTGACCCTTTGGAAAATCGTCTGGCAGGCGCTCTACGATCATTCGAATTGAGCGCTCTGGCCAATCCGGTCAGGAGACGCCGCATGAAAACCGGATGCGGTCGCGCAAGGGTTGGAGAAGGCGCCCCGCCATCAGCGCCCCGCCTTGCGCCATCCGGCCGCGCGCGCTTCGGCCTCTGAGCAGAACCAACGCTCGCCATACTGGGGCGAGATCTGCGTGTCTGCGTAGTTCTCCTGGCCGGGGACGTGGTAGATCCGCTCTTTCGAATGGATCGAGATATTGCCTTTGATCATGCAGGCAGAATTGAGCGTCTTGCCGGGGATCAGCTTGTATCCCCCGGTCGCCATGAACGTGATGCCGGATAAGGCGGCAACGGTGAGTGCAAACTTGCTCATAACGCAAGGATGCGGCTCATAGTTGAATATTCTGCTGATCAATTCGATAAAGTTGTCTCTGCGCGTGCGGCGCAATTCAGGGCGGCAGTCGCGCTTGGTCTCCACCATCTGCCAGTTTCGGGGGAACGCGACGGCCGTTACACGGTTTTGTTTCTGTCCACTGAAACAGGAGCCCCAGATGCAAACGCTTGAGACACCCCTTGCCAACACCCCCGTGATCACGCAGCAGGAGACCAGTGTACCGACCCCCCTCTATCCAGCCGCCGCCTTTCGCGGACCGCTGTTTGAGGGGCGCGACAGGATTGCGCTTGCAATGGCTGCATTCATGATGCTTGCACCGCTGGCGGCGCTCCCGCTCGGCTTCGGCGGCTAAAAGGCGGCGACGCGCGTGAAGCGGGCCGGCCTTGCGCCAGCTTACGGCCCGCGCATCCACTTGCCGGAAAGCCAGCATTCGGCAATGACTGCCTGGCCCTCGGAGACCGTGAAGATTGATCGTGGCAGGCTTGCGGCTTCCAGCGCATTGCGCGCGGCATGTAGCCATGCGCTGGTCGAAGCCGTGGGCCTGTCCGCAGACCGGGAGCCTCTGAGGGGCCCATTTCGGCCTTAATACATCGTCCGTTGATAGGCCTGCTCTAGGTCATCATCGAGCTTGCGCATTTCGTTTGCGTCGTTCGGCGCGCCGCTGGTTTCATCGAGAATGAACTTCATCAGCGACGGCATCTCCCGGCGCACCTGAAGGTAGTCTGGATCCCAGAGATGCGAGCGGCGAAACGCCTTGGCGCAGTGCAGGAACACCTCGTCGACCGCAACCACGATCGCAAGCTTCGGGACCTTACCATCCACCGCCATACGCTGCAAAAGTACCGGATCCGTGCTCAACTGCGCCCGACCGTTTAGCCGCAGCGTGTCGTCAAAACCGGGAATGATGAAGAGCAGGCCGACGGCCGGATTGGCGATGATATTGGAGAGCGTATCGAGTCTGTTGTTGCCCGGCCGGTCGGGAATGGCGATAGTCTGCGGATCTAGGATTTGCACAAAGCCGGCCGGGTCGCCGCGAGGGCTGACATCGGCCTTGCCCTCGGGATTCTGCGTCCCGATGCAGAGGAAGGGCGCGCGGCGGATAAAGGCCTGCGCATGCACCCCAAGCTGCGACTGGCACTTGCGCAAGGCGAGCGCATGGGTCGGCTCAAACAGCGCCCGAAGCTGCGCCTCATCGCCGATCACATGATCCGGATCCACCTGATACCTGTTCGACATCCGACACATCCTCCCTCTGTCGATATCTATGAGGTACGTACCTCATTCTCGGTTTTATCACGTGACTTCAGCCGATTCAACCGCGCGTCGTTATGCCCTGTAGAGAGAGCTACCTGGCGGTAAGGCTCCACGGGGGGTGGGAGGAGAGGCAAGGAAGGAGGGGGCCGTAACCTGAGCGGGTCTCTCCATAGCAAGACAAAATTGTTTCCGCGGCGCCTCCGTCATAGCTGGGCTTGGCAGCTCAGCAGAACGGCGATATGGTTGCGTGATGCAACGAAAATGGTGCGCCATGTCAAATCATCCGATCCCGATTGACGACATCCGCGCCCAGTCGCGAAAACTCGTCCGTGCCCTCGGCTTCATGGGCGGCTCCTTTGCCGGCACGGAGCTGCCGCCATCATCGGTGCATGCCCTGATCGACATCGAGGCTGAGCCCGGGATCACGGCTGCCACGCTCAGCGAGACCTTGCGCCTCGACAAGTCGAGCGTCAGCCGCCTCCTGCACAAGCTCGAGCTCTCGGGCGATGTGCATGCCTGGTCGGATGCGGATGATGCGCGCATCAAGCGGCTTGGCCTCACGCAGCAGGGCAGCGCCCGCGTAGCGGCGATCCATGATTTCGCCCGCCGCCAGGTGGCTGCAGCGCTTGATCGTCTACAGCCGCAGCAACACCGCACGGTGCTCGATGGCCTCGCGCTTTACGCAAACGCCCTGATGCCCGAGGCAGATCAAAGGGCGGCCCCGATCGAGATTGTCACGGGTTACCATCCGGGTCTGATCGCCGGCATCACCGGGATGCACATTGCTTACTATGCCGACACAGCCGGCTTCGGCCGATCTTTCGAGGCCGTGGTTGCCAGCGGGCTTGCCGACTTTTGCAGCCGCCTCGACCATGCGGAGAATGAAGTCTGGACCGTGATGCGGGGTGGTCGCATCCTGGGCTCCCTCGCCATTGATGGCCAGGATCTGGCGCCGGGTGTGGCGCATCTGCGCTGGTTCATTCTCGACGCCAGCCTGCGCGGCTTGGGTTTCGGGCGTCGATTGATGGCGCAAGCGCTCGCCTTCGTCGATGCCAGACCCTTTGAACGAACCGATCTCTGGACCTTCGAAGGCCTGCACGCCGCCCGCCATCTTTACGAAGCGCATGGTTTTGTCCTGGCTGAGCAGTATGCCGGCGACCAGTGGGGCAGGGATGTGCAGGAGCAGAGATTTACGCGATGGGCCGGCGTAAGCGGCTCTTCCGAACGGGCATAGGCCCCTTCGTCACACGCTCACCTCGAGCAAGCCGCGTCGCAGCGCAAGCGGATCGCTGGCCATGCCGGCCTCGATGTCGCCGTGAACCTGTCGCCAGATCGGCACCGCATGCGACAGCGCGTCTTGCCCGCTTTCGGTCAACCGCAGCAGCTTGCCCCGCTTGTCCTTCGGATCCTGTTCGATGGTCACCCAGCCGCGCGCGGCAAGCGGCTTCAGGGCCGCTGTCAATGTCGTGCGGTCCATGGCCAGAAGCCTGGCAACAGGCCCCATTGGCGGCGGCTCCGGCCGGTTCAGCGCCATCATCAGGGAAAACTGCTGATTGGTCAGCCCAGCCGGTTTCAGCGCCATGTCGAAGCGCCGGGCAAGCGCCCGGGCCGCGCGCTGGGCATGCAGGCACAGGCAGGTGTCCTTGATGTGGATGGTGGTGGAATAGGGAATCACAGGCTGAATTGACATGGATCTAATATGTTGATATCAACGTATATGTCAAGAGGAGGATCAGGAAAATGGAATATTCCGCTAAGTCGCAACCTCTATCCGCTCCGGCGTCCCGCGCGGTCTCGCGTGAGGAATGGCTGGAGGCGCGCAAGGCTTTGCTGCTGGAGGAGAAGCAGCTCACCCGCCAGCGGGACCGGGTCAACGCCGCCCGTCTGGCGCTGCCCTGGGTCAAGGTCGACAAGGATTATCGCTTCCACGCCGCGTCCGGCGAAAAGACACTGGCCGATCTCTTCGATGGCCGCAGCCAGCTGATGATCAACCATTTCATGTTCGGGCCGGACTGGGATGCGGGCTGCCCCGGCTGCTCCTTCTTCGCCGATCACATCGACGGCATGCTGCCGCACCTCAACAATCACGATGTCACCCTCGTCACCGTCTCGCGTGCGCCCCTTGAGAAGATCGAGGCCTACAAGCGCCGGATGAACTGGCATTTCCCCTGGGTCTCGTCCTTCGGCAGCGATTTCAACTTCGACTTCCACGTCTCCTTCACACCAGAGCAGCTGGCCTCCGGATCGGTCATCTATAACTTTCGGAAAACCCCGCGCGAACAGGCGCATGACGAGCTGCCGGGCCTGTCCGCCTTCTACCTTGACGAGAATGGCGACATCTTTCACACCTATTCGCAATATGCCCGCGGCGGCGAGGAGGCGCTCGGCGCGCTGATGATTTTCGATCACGCACCGCTTGGCCGCAACGAAACCAGCACGCTGAGCTTCGTGAAGCGCAAGGATGAGTATGCCGTGAAGCCGGTGAAGCAGGCAAACTGCTGCCATTGAGGGAGGACAGTCGATGGAAACGCCAAAGCCCACGGAGCATCACCGCTTTCTCGACCGGCTGGTCGGCGACTGGCTCTTTCTGAGCACTGCCGGCGATGAAGCCTATGATCCCGAGGACCCTCTCAAGCGCTGGACCGAGAAGGTGCGCTCCATCGGCGGCCTTTGGGTTGTTGCTGAAAGTGAGGGCATGATGGGCGATACGCGCGAGACGATGATCATCACCCTCGGCTACGATCCGCGTCTCGGCCAGTATGTCGGCAGCTGGATCGGCTCGATGATGGATAAACTCTGGGTCTACAAGGGCTGGCTGGAGGAGGACGGCCAGACACTGGTGCTGGAAGCCGAAGGTCCGAGCATGGAAGACCCCTCCCGCACCGAGCTTTATCGGGATGTCATCCACTTCATCGATGATGACACGCGGCGCTTCTCCGGCAGCGTGAAAAAATCCGACGGCAGCTTTCACACCTTCATGACCAGCGTTTCAAAACGCATCAGCTGATTTCAAAAGGGAGAGACTTTTCCATGCATGGCACATTTCTCTGGCATGAATTGATGACGCCTGACCCCGCTGCCGCCAAAAGCTTTTACGGCGCGCTTCTGGGCTGGGAGCCGACGGATATGGACGGTCCGGGCTTCACCTACACAACCTTTGCCGTGCCCGGCTTTCCCTCTGGTGTGACCGGCATGATGGAACTCTCCAGGGAGATGGCGGACCAGGGCATTCCTCCAGGCTGGACGGGCTATGTCCAGGTCGATGATGTCGACAAGACCGCCGCCGAGTTTGCCGAGAATGGTGGCGCCATCCATCGCGCGCCGGAAGACATTCCCGGCATTGGCCGCTTTGCCGTGGTCGCGGATCCGCATGGCGCGGTGCTCTCCATCATGGCGCCGAAAATGCCGGATGGCGGAACCGGCACCTGGCCCACCCCGGGCAGCCCGGGCACAGTCGGCTGGAACGAGCTGATGTCGGGCAATTGGCAGGAAGCCTGGGATTTTTACGCCGCCCGTTTCGGCTGGGAAAAGGATATGGCCGTCGATATGGATGCCATGGGCATCTACCAGACCTTCAAGCTCGGCGATCGCGGCCTTGGTGGCATGATGACCAAACCTCCCCAAATCCCCATGCCCTATTGGGGCTTCTATTTCATCGTGCCCGCCATTGATGCCGCGGCGGAGCAGGTGAAAAAACTCGGCGGTCAGGTTCTGATGGACCCGCATCAGGTCCCCGGCGGCTCCTGGATTGCCGCCTGCCAGGACCCGCAGGGCGCTTACTTCAATCTGACAGCTCCGGCCCGCTGACGCCTTTCCGAACCATGCATGGACCGGGAGGGTATTTGCCACCCTTCCGGTCGGTGGCCGGCACTGACGCTTGATATCAATGCCTGTTGGTTGATTTTAAACGGAGAGTTTTGCATGCGCGGCGCTTTCATCTGGCATGAACTCATCACGCCGGACACATCTGCGGCCAAGGCATTTTACGCCACGCTGCTCGGCTGGGAGCCGAGCCCGATCAACATGGGCCATTACACTTACACCACCATGGCTGTGCCGGGGTTTCCCTTTGGCGTGGCCGGCATCATGGGGCTGACCGACGAGATGAAAGGATGGGGTGTCCGGCCCCACTGGACAGGCTATATCGAGGTTGATGATGTCGATGCGATGGCGTGGGATTTTGAGGCGGAAGGTGGCGTGATCTGCCGTCCCCCCGCCGATATCCCAGGCGTCGCCCGTTTCGCCGTGGTGGCCGATCCCCAGGGCGCGATTGTCTGCATCATGGCCCCGGACAAGGAAGACAGGCAATCGGCCACATGGCCCGATCCCGGCAGCCCCGGCACGGTTGGCTGGAACGAGCTGATGGCCGGTGACTGGGCGGCCGTCTGGGATTTCTACGCAGCGCGCTTTGGCTGGGAAAAGGACATGGCGGTCGATATGGACGCCATGGGCATCTACCAGACCTTCAAATGCGGCAATCAAGCCATTGGCGGCATGATGACCAGACAGCCGGACATGCCCATACCCATGACCCATTGGGCCTATTACTTCGTCGTCCCGGCAATCGATGCCGCCGCCGACAAGGTGAAGGCGCTGGGCGGCCAGGTCCTGATGGAGCCCCACCCGGTCCCCGGCGGCGCCTGGATCGCCGCCTGCCAGGACCCGCAGGGTGCCTACTTCAATCTGACGGCTCAATCCCGCTAAGCCGGGACGCGGCGTTCAGTCACGCAGAAAGGCGCTGCCCGCGGAGTTGAGAGTCGGCATCCGTCCTGCACTGCGTTGATGTTGCATCAAGCGCAAGCCGGCGGTTCGCTCTTCGTCTCAACGATCAATCACGCTGCGTTATCGGTCATGATGGGGGGGAATGGGGGCCGAGCGCCCGATAGGGCCAGGGACAGGCGCATTCTATCGCCTCAGGCGGTCTTCGCCTTGGTCGCGCGCTTCTTCTTCGGGGCAGGGGCGTCCTGCGCTTCCAGCAATTCGCGTTCCAGCCGGAGCGCCTTCAGGGCTTCGGTCTTGCGAATGCGGGCCTTAGCTTCGGATTCGATGGTTTCGCGGGCAATGGCATCGGTCGCGGCAGCGCGTTCCTGCGGCGAAACCTTGGGTGTCTTCACCGGTGCCGGCGTCTCGGATGCGGGTTCGGCAGTCATGTCGTCTGTGTCGGTCATGATATGCGCTTTCCCGGACGGGGCTTGTCAATGCGGGTTTCCCCGCAGGAGACGTCCGCGCCGAAACGCGGACGAAAACTCTCTGAGCGGGCGGTTCAGCGCGCGGGGCGCACGGCGCGCTTCGGTGCCGGCAGCAGGCCTTCGCGCTGCATCTTCTTGCGCGCCAGCTTGCGATGACGGCGAACGGCTTCAGCCTTTTCGCGTACGCGCTTTTCGGAAGGCTTTTCAAAGGCGCTGCGGGCCTTCATTTCGCGAAACAGGCCTTCGCGCTGCATCTTCTTCTTGAGGACCCGGAGGGCCTGGTCGACATTGTTGTCGCGGACGAGTACTTGCAAGTCGTCTCCTTTCGGGTGTCAGCCTTGAACGGGCCGGACCCATGATGTGCTGTTGCGGAGAGGGTGGATGCGAAGAAACCGCGCCGCACCCGGCGAAACTCCCGAACGAGTCGGGACAAATGAAAAAGGCCGGGCAAGGCCCGACCTTCCCAAATCACTCAGCCCGTCGCGAAAGCACATGTGCCGTCGTCGGGCGAGAGACAGATATCAAGCGGCGCGCAGGTTGTCGGCCGAGCTCTTGCCCGAACGCTTGTCCTGGACGATGTCGTAGGCGATCTTCTGGCCTTCGACGAGGTCACGCATGCCGGCGCGCTGAACGGCCGAGATGTGAACGAAAACGTCGGCAGAGCCTTCATCCGGCTGAATGAAGCCAAAACCCTTGGTGCTGTTGAACCACTTTACGGTGCCTGTGTTCATAACGATTTCCTTTCAATCGTTGGGCTTGCCGGCGAGACATTCGACCGGCCGTGTATCGTCGTTGAAGGAAATCTGTCGTACGCCAGAGGCGCTTAGGCAAAGTCGCTCGCAATCTTCGATGGGCGCAACATAATGAAGAGGCTAGGGATTGGCAAGGCTGCAGCTTTCGATTTTGCGAAAACAATGGCCTCTACCCCCGGAAAATAAGGGCCTGCGGAACGATAATCATCCGAATGGATGAGGTATGCGACCGTTTTTTGCTCATGCCCTATGATTCTGTCTACAGTCCTGGATTGTAGAATCCGACGGCTAAGGGCCTTTCCTTGGGCGTTGAACCAAAAACAGTCCAGCACGACCCTGTCTGAATTGATAAGAAGGCGCGGTGCCGGGCGGCAAGGGGTCGCCGGGTCTGATACACTCACGCACGTTATGGGTTACCTCCGATGAAATCGCTTCTCGCTGGCGTCGCTCTCCTGCTCGCTGCCACCTCTACATCTTTCGCTGCCAACTTCTCTTTCCCGCCGGATGCGCCGATCGCAACGGTCGATATCCCTGACAGCTGGCAGCCGTCCGAAACCGACTACGGCGTCGAGGGCACCTCTGCCGATGGCGGCACCTACATCTCCTTCGATGTCGGCGGCGAAGGCGATATGGATGCCATCATGACCCAGGTCTTCGCTTTCCTCGAAGAAAATGGCGTGGTGCCGGATCCAGCTAGCCAGAAGGAAACCAAGGACACGCTGAACGGCATGCCCTTCGAAACGCTCGACTGGAGCGGCACGGACAAGGACGGCCCGGTCTCGATCGGCGTCGGCTTCATCACGCTGTCGCCGGAACACGTCGCCATCGTCACCTACTGGGCCTCGAAGGAATCCGAAGCTGCCAACATGCCGGAAGTCGGCAAGATCCTGGCAACGATCAAGCCCGCCAAGTAAGGCGCGAGAGGCCGCTCGTCGGCTGAATTTCCGCTCGAAGTGACAATCGAGACGCCCCGCGCCTGTTCAGGCCGGGGCGTTTTGCAAGTCAGAACAAGCGCCTGCCGGGGTAAGCCACCGCAGGCGAAAACGTCGCAGCCTGTGCCTTTGCGGAGTTCCATGGCGACAAGCGCCTTGTGATCTGCTAGGGGAGGGCACCTGATGCCCCATGGGCCCGGGACGATTTCTCCCACCACGAAAGCCAGCCGACCATGACTATTGCTGAGGGCCTCTCCCTTGGAAGCCCTGCGTCTTGCGCCGCCCTCGCATCCAATTCCGCCGGCGCATGTGTGGTGCCGCTCATCCCCTCCCAAACCAGTGGAGCTGCCCGATGAGCGCCGCCCTCGACTACCGCCCCGATGCACCGCTTGAAGACGAAACGCCGGATGCCAAGGCCTGGCTGAAGATCGTCAACGCCTATCGCAAGCCTGATCTCAAGCGCTCGAGCTTCGAACTTGCGGTCACGATCGTGCCCTTCATCCTGCTTTGGGCCGGCGCCTGGGCAAGCTGGCACTTCGCCTTCTGGCCGGGTCTGGCGCTGACAATTCCGGCGGCAGCCTTCCTGCTGCGCCTGTTCATCATCCAGCATGATTGCGGCCATGGCGCCTTCTTCGCTCGCCGCTCGGTGGATGACTGGACGGGCCGCGTGCTCGGCGTTCTCACCTTCACCCCGTATGATTACTGGCGCCGGGCGCATGCCGAACATCACGCCACTGCCGGCAATCTCGAAGAGCGCGGCGTCGGTGACATCACCACGCTGACGGTCGCCGAATATCAGGCCCTTTCGCGTCTCGGCCGCATCGGCTATCGCCTCTATCGCAATCCGGTCGTGCTCTTTGTTATTGGCCCTGCCTGGGTGTTCCTGCTGAAGCAGCGCCTGCCGATCGGCATGATGAAGGACGGCGCTCTCCCCTGGGTCTCGACCATGGCGACCAATCTCGGCATGCTGGTTTTTGCCGCCGTGATGATCTGGGCCGTCGGCCTTGGCGGCTTCCTCGCCGTCCATCTGCCCATCGTGCTCCTCGCCGGTGCCGCCGGTATCTGGCTCTTCTATGTCCAGCACCAGTTTGAGGATACGCATTGGTCGGCGCCGCCGGAATGGCAGTTCCAGCATGCAGCGCTCCACGGCGCCTCCCACTACGATCTGCCCTGGGGCCTGCGCTGGCTGACCGGCCATATCGGCGTCCACCATGTGCATCACCTGTCGAGCAAGATCCCCTTCTACCGTCTGCCGGAAGTCCTGCGCGATCACCCGGAGCTGAAGACCATCAGCCGCATCACGCTAAAGGAAAGCTTCGCCTGCGTGAAGCTGGTTCTCTGGGATGAGGCTCGCGGCCGCCTCGTATCCTTCCGCGAGGCCCGGCGCATGGCGGTGGTTGCCTGAGCCTTCAGCTTTGACCAAGCGACGAAAGATGTGCGGCCATGCTGAGGGCCGCGTCAGACGGCCCGGATTTTCCGGGCCGTTTTTCCATCACCGCATAGCGGATCTCGCCAAGATCCGGCAATCCGCCGTCGATGAGGGGGCGCAGCCCCATGCCGACCTCTGTCCGGCAGGCAATGCCAAGACCGGCTGCAACGGAAGCCTTTACCCCATCAAGGCTCGGCGTCACCAGCGACAGCCGCCATGGCCGTCCCGCCGCATCAAGCGCACGGGTGGCCGCGGCAAGAAACGGGCAGGGCGGCGTGATGCTGACCAGCGGCACCACCTCATCGTCAAGCAGGTGTCTTTCCCCGAACCAGGCCATCGGCAAGATCGTGCCCCCGCTGCCGACGCTTCCCAATTCACTGACGCAGACCGCCGTATCGATCCGGTCCTCGCTCATCGCCTGCAGCAATTCGCTGGTGCTGCCGATGACGATGGAAAACTGGGCAGCGCTGTCTGCTTTTCGGAGATCTTCCAGCACCGGCCTCAAGACTAGCGCGACAAAATCCTGCACAACGCCAAGCCGCAGCGGTGGGCGTGAGACCGCCGCCAGTTCCGCCCTCGCCGCATCGATCCGCGCCAGGATCGCCCGGCTATGTGCAAGCAGCCAACTCCCCGTGCCGTTGAGCTTAAGCGCCCTGCCATCCCTGTCGAACAGCGGCTGCCCAATAATGTCTTCCAGCCGCTGCATCTGCAGGCTGAGCGCCGATTCGCTGCGGTTCACCCGTGCAGCCGCCGCCGCCAGCGATCCGCAATCGGCAACGGCCACGAAGCTGCGCAGCAGGGGGGACGGCAAATCGACAATCATGAGCTTTCCTCAAGTCAGACCTCGTATAAGCGCGATATCGCTTCAGTTTAACGCGATTATCCTGCCTCCGTCACGTCCCGATGGAGAAAAACAATGCCCTTTGCCCGCCTGACCTACCGCCCGCACCGCCCCGACCGCGAAGACCATCTCGCCCAGGCCCTGACCGAGCTCATCGCCCGAGACCTAACCAAGCGCCACGACCTCACTTCGGTTCTGATCGAGGCCACGCCATCAAGCCGCTGGTCAATCGGCGGCGAGCAGCCGGATGCGGCCGCTCATCTCGAGGTTTTCGTCACAGCAGGGACAAACTCCCTTGAGGAAAAGAGGGTGTTTCTGCAAAACGCCATGACGCTCCTGCGCGCCGAATGGCCGGAGCTCCATGCCGCAACCTATGTCGTGGTGCATGAGCTTCCCTCGACCGATTGGGGTTATGACGGCTTGAGCCAGGCAGACCGCGCCGCCACCCGATAACGGGAATCTCGGGCCAGACTGCTGAAGCTTCGTTCAGGCACTTCCCGCGCTCTGCCCGGACCTATCCCACCCCGCCACCCAGAGCTTGCGTAACCGGTCGCCCTCCCGACGAAAATGTTTGCCCGTTGCCCGGCAGGCGCTCACGCGGTCGGCCCGGAAATTGCGGATGCCGTCGCGCAATTCGCACCAGCCGACGATCACGGCGGTCTCGGCATAATAGATCACCGCAATCGGCCGGATCTGCCGCGTCGTCGCCTCGCCCTTCTCGCTCACATAGTCGATCTCGAGCTTCTCCTCGTCGCGGATGGCGCGGCGGATCATCGAAAAGTCGATGGCCTCTGGCGGTTCCGCCACGCGGCCCCAGGCATAGAGCGCGCGCGAGACGATCGCCTCCTTGAGCGGGGCGGGCAGGGCGGCTGCGATCTTGTCGAGCACGCGGGCAGATGCCTCGCGCAGCTCGCGGTCTGCCGTGCGCTTGGTCAGCGCCATGCCCAGCACGATGGCCTCCGTCTCCTCCGGCGTAAACATCAGCGGCGGCAGGTGAAAGCCGGGGCGCAGAATATAGCCGATGCCGCGCTCGCCCTCGATCGGCACGCGCATGCCCTGAAGGGCGGCGATATCGCGGTAGATCGACCGCTCGCTCACTTCCAACTTTTTCGAGATCTCAAGCGCCGTTATCGGGTGGGCAGCCAGCCGCAAAATTTGGATGATCTCGAACAGCCGGGACGCCTTGCGCATGGATGATCCCCATCGCTCCTGACACAACTCTGTCAGGAGCCCTTGTGTAAAGCATCCGCAACTCATTGAAAACAGCTGATTGCCCGCTGCAGATTTCAGCATCTGAGGAGAACATACTGACATGAGCTATGCCGAAAACCTCTGGCTTTTTACGCTTCTGCTCGCTGGCATCATCGTTGTGCCCGGCATGGACATGATCTTCGTGGTCGCCAATGGGCTGACCGGCGGCCGCCGCGCCGGCATGGCCGCCACCTCCGGCATCATGCTCGGCGGCGCCTTCCACACGCTCTTCGGCACCGTCGCCGTCACGGCCTTGTCGACCCTCGTTCCGCAGCTTGCCGCCCCCATGCTGGTCATCGGTGCTGGCTACATGCTCTGGATCGGCTATACGCTGGCCAAAAGCGCCATCGTCATCGACGGCATCGAGGCCTCCAAGCTGCACCGCACGACCCGCATCTTCACCCAAGGCCTCATCACCTGCCTCCTCAACCCGAAAGCTTGGGCTTTCATCCTCGCCGTCTACCCGCAATTCATGCGCCCCGAATACGGCCCCTTCTGGCGCCAGGCGCTGTTGATGGGCGCACTCACTTTGCTGCTGCAAGCCCTGATCTATGGCGGACTGGCCTTTGCCGCCGCCAAGGGCAGGGATGCCCTGGTCTCCAAGCCTCAGATCACAATCTGGATCGGCCGCGCCGCCGGTTGGCTGCTGATGGCGGTGGCAGCCCTGATGCTGGTGGAGGGGTGGAGCAGTTGGTGATGTCTTGCGGGTGGATCAGCCCCGCAACTGCTTTTCCATGAAGAGGCTGAGCGGGTCGGGTTTGTAGTTGCCGAAAGCCGGGATCTCGGCATAGCCCGCCTTGCGATAGAGGCCGATGGCCTCCGGCTGGCGGATCCCGGTTTCCAGCCGGAGGATCAAGAGGCCTCGCCGCACCGCTTCGTCTTCGAGTGTCTGGAGCAATTGTCCGCCCAGCTTAATCCCACGAGCGGCCTCATCCACGAACATCCGCTTAATCTCGCCGCTGCCGTCGGCATGCCCGACAAGGGCAGCACAGCCAAGGATTGCCTCGCCAGAGCGCGCGACGAAGAAGGAGGCATCAGCCTCTTCCAACTCGTCGAGCGAAACCATGTGGTTGCTTTCGCTTGGATAGAGCGAGGCCGCATAAGCATTTGACCGCTCAAGCAGCCGGATGACGCCCGTCTGGCGCGGCGGCTCGCGGGCAATCACAAGCTCGTCCTGCATAGATCCCCCTTGTCGAAAGAGGGGGTGGATGCCGGACGCGCAACGGCCCTCACAAGCCCACCGCCTTGCGCAGCGCCTCGTTCATCCGCGATTGCCAGCCTTCGCCACTCGCCTTGAACCGGGCAATGACCTCGGCATCGAGCCTTATGCTGATCGCCTGTTTCGGGGTCTCAGATTTCGGCCGCCCGGCCAGCTTGCGGTCGATGGCGGTGGCAAGATCGGGAAACACCTCACGGAAGGGGCGCAAGTCCGCGATCTCCTCTTCGGTGAGTTCAGGGTTGTCGGACACCTCGTCCCAATCGGCACGCGTATAGCCTCGCCCTTCACGGAAACCATCGGATACTGGCTTGGTCTTCTTCATCGCAATTCCCTCCTTTCGGCAGGATTGGCCGGTCGCATGGATATCACCGAAAGACCCTCAAGGCCGAGCCTCACGAAAATGACGACAATAGTGCCGTCAGCAAGCTGTCCGATCGCCTGCAATCGATGGCCTTTGGCGGGGCGAATGAGGGCGCGCTCAAAGAATTCCAGCGACAGCGCGGCAAAATCAAGCCCGTGTTTATCGATATTGGCCAGCCGCTTCGGCTCATCCCAGACGATGATCATAGTTTATGTGTATACGGAAATTCCGCAAGCCGGCATCCTGCCTTTTGAGGGGCGGGCTATCGCCGGTCGCTCAGCCGCGCTGCGGCAGAAGAATGATCGCCGCACCCGCAAGGCAGACGAGAGCGCCGGCAAGGTCGAAGCGGTCGGGCCTTTGCCCTTCGACGAGCCACAGCCAGATCAGTGATGCGGCAATGTAGACGCCGCCATAGGCCGCAAAGGCGCGACCCGCCGCATCCGCCGGCACCAATGTCAAAAGCCAGGCGAACAGCCCGAGCGCGGCAAGACCGGGCAGGGCCCAGACGACGGAGCGATCCAGCTTTAGCCATGCCCAGAAGGCAAAGCATCCGGAAATCTCGGCAAGAGCTGCGGCCATATAGATAAGGACTGTCATGCATGCGCCATAACATGGCCGGCCCCGCGTCGCCAAATGGGGAGGGGACGGGGAGGCGTTTAGCCGGCCTGTCCCTGCAGATTCAGCACATGGCAGACCCGGGGCACCAGATCTGCCTCTTTCGGCCGACAGACGAAGAAGCCCTGGACGCTGTCGAAGCCGAGCCGAACGGCGGCTTCCATATGCGCTTCGCTTTCCACGCCCGAGGCGGTCACGGTGAGGCCGAGATCGTGGCCGAGCGAAATCACGCTGCGCACGATGGCCCGGTCGATCTTGCTCCGCAGTGCGTTGCGGATCAGCTGCCGGTCGATCTTCAACCGGCTGAAGGGGTGATGGCAGAGTGCCTTCAAGGCGGCGTGGTCGGCGCCGAAATTGTCCAGTGCCAGCGAAAAGCCGGCATAGTGCAGCCCTTCCAGCGCCAAGGCCACCTGGCCCCGTTCCGGCCCGTGCAGGGCGTTTTCGGCAACCTCGATCTCCAGCATCTGCGGCTTCAGACCAAAATCGGCCACCATGGCGGCGAGGTTGAAGGCAAAATCTGTCGAACAAAGATCGTAAGCGGTGGTGTTGACGCTGATGCGCGGCACCACATGGCCGTCTGCATGCCAGCGCGCCACTTGCCGCAGCGTCGTGGCCAGCACGAAATCGCGGATCGACAGCGCCATGCGGCGATCGCCGAAGATAGCGGAAAAATCCTGCGCAGCTGTCAGATGGCCGGGCCGCATGCGCCAGCGCAGCAAGGTCTCGACGGTTGCGACCTCCCGCTGGTTGACCGAGTAGATCGGCTGATAGATCAGCTCGAAACGGCCGCGGTCCAACGCGCGCCGCGCATTGTTGACCAGTACGAGACTGTCGAGGTCACTGTTCAAGCTTCACCTTCTGACGCAACGCGACGCAACATGCGTGCAAAACTTCTATCACGCAGCGGCAACCTAACACGAGAGCCCTTGTCCAGAGATGAACAAAATCTGCGTGATTGGATGAGGTTTTACCCATAAGTTTTTGCTGATAGAGCCTGCCCTGCCGGTGATCTGGCGAGGCAATGTGTCCGCCGGTTGCTCTCTCTGGTGAAAGTCGCGGTTTTGATGTGCGATGCCGACGGTTCTGCCGCCACCGCATGCGCGATTCGCTGAGCCAGTCGCCTCTAGCGTCTGAGGCTGCCCAGAATGCCCCGCACCAGCGCACGACCGACGGAGGTCGCAACAGAACGGGCGGCACTCTTCATCGCCGCTTCGATCACCGTCTCGCGCTGATAGCCGCTGCTGCGCTTCGTCGTGCCGCCGGTCGAGGCCTCCTTCGGCTCGTCGCCAAAGCCCGGCAGCGTCCAGCGGCCGGCGGCGCTGTCGTCCTCGGCCGGCTTTTCCGCTTCCGCCTGCCGGGCCGCTTCCGCTTCGGCCGCCTTCTTGGCACGCGCCGACAGGATCTCGTAGGCCGATTCCGAATCGAGATCGATGTCGTATTGCCCGGCGACCGGCGAGAGGTTCATCACCGTCTGCCGCTCGGCATCGGTGATCGGCCCGACCTTGGCCGATGGTGGCCGGATCAGGGTGCGTTCGACCATGGAGGGAATGCCCTTGGCCTCGAGCGTCGAAATCAGCGCTTCGCCGATCCCGAGCTGCGTAATGGCATCGGCGCAGTCGAAGGCCGGGTTGGGCCGGAAAGTATCGGCCGCCGTCTTCACCGCCTTCTGCTCGCGCGGCGTATAGGCGCGCAGCGCGTGCTGCACCCGGTTGCCCAGCTGGGCGAGCACGGTTTCCGGCACGTCGAGCGGGTTCTGCGTGACGAAATAGACGCCGACGCCCTTGGAGCGGATCAGGCGCACCACCTGTTCCACCCGCTCGGTCAGCACTTTCGGTGCGTCGTTGAACAGCAGATGCGCCTCGTCGAAGAAGAAGACCAGCTTCGGCTTGTCGAGATCGCCGACCTCCGGCAGTTCCTCGAAGAGTTCGGACAAAAGCCACAGCAGGAAGGTCGCGTAGAGGCGTGGGTTCATCATCAGCTTGTCGGCGGCCAGGATCGAGATCGCGCCGCGCCCGTCATGCGTGGTGCGCATGATGTCGGTGACTTTCAGGGCCGGCTCGCCGAAGAAATTCTCCGCGCCCTGCTGTTCCAGCACCAGAAGCCCGCGCTGCAGCGTGGCAATCGAGGCCTTGGAGATGAGGCCGAACTGGCTCGAAAGCTCTGTCGCATGCTCGGCCATATAGGTGAGCAGCGCCTGCAGATCCTTGAGATCCATCAGCGGCAAACCGCCCTCATCGGCAATCTTGAAGGCGATGTTGAGCGCGCCTTCCTGCGCTTCCGAGGCGTTCATCAGCCGCGACAAGAGAAGCGGCCCCATCTCGGCGACCGTGGTGCGCACCCGGTGGCCTTTCTCGCCGTAAAGATCCCAGAAGATCACGGGAAATTCGGAGGGCGCATAATCGGTAAAGCCGATCTGGCTCACCCGCTGGGTAATCCAGTCCTTCGGCTCGCCCATGGCCGCAATGCCGGACAAGTCGCCCTTGATGTCGGCGGCGAACACCGGCACGCCGGCCTCCGAAAAGCTTTCGGCGAGAACCTGCAGCGTCACCGTCTTGCCGGTGCCGGTGGCCCCGGTCACAAGGCCGTGGCGGTTGCCGTATTTCAGCGCCAGATACTCGCCCTTGTTCAGGCTGTCGTCCGGATTGCGGCTGGTGCCGAGATAGAGCGAACCTTCTTGCAGCATGCGCATGCGTCTCCCAGAGGCTCCGTGAGCGTTCCCCAACGAAGCGGTGTCATCAACACTTCAGCTTGCTCTTATACGGATAGTATGGAACATCGACAACGGTCGCACATGCCGTTGCGTGACGTTCGGCCGGATTCCCCGGTTCTCCGGAAGGCCTGAGCGGATGTCGCTCAAGTCTCAATTTTGATCGCCGGATTTGGGCGCGAAATTCGGGGGAGGGCGAGGCGCTCCACTTGAGTTCCGCGACGACTTCCATTACGTTGACGTTAACGTCAAAAAATCACGACCAGGAGGAATTTGAACAGATGAGCGAACTCGTTACCCGTATCGCCGACAAGGTCGGCATCGCCCCTGATGTAGCCGAAAAGGCACTCGGCATGATGCTCGGTTTCCTGCAGCGCGAAGCAGCCGACGGCCCGGTCGCCAAGATGATCGAATCGATCCCCGGTGCGGCCGCCCTCGTGGCTGCCCATAATGGCGAAGGTTCCGGCGGCGGCGGCCTGCTCGGCGGCCTGATGAGCGCCATCGGTGGCGGCGGCATCATGGGTCTCGGCCAGCAGCTGATGTCCCAGGGCCTCGGCATGGGCGAGATCTCCACCCTCGCCAAGGAAACCATCGCAGTCGCCCGCGAATACGCCGGCGCCGACGTGGTGGACGAGGTTGTCGCCTCCGTTCCGGGCCTCAGCCAGTTCGTCTGATCCATCTGACTGATCAGATTTCAAAAGCCGTCGGGGCAACCCGGCGGCTTTTTTCATGTTTGGGAATTGCCGCAGCGCTGGCGACGGCTCCTCTCCCCTTGGGGAGAGGGTGGCCGAGCAAAGCGGAGGCCGGGTGAGGGGGAGCCATAGTCGCCCCGCCGCCCTACGGTTGCAGGCGGCGAAACCCGCAGCTAGTGTCCCGATCACCTTGAACCGCTGGGGTTACCATGCTGATCCGAACCTATGCCGATATCGAGAAGCTGCGAGGCGATGACGCGCTCAGTGAGACCGAGAGGTTGCTAATAGATAACTGCAGAATCGGCAAAGTAACTATTCTAGGTGATGGCACCCTACCGAGCGGCCCAAGTTTAAAGCGAACCATCCGAGCGCCACTTTTGCGCTATCTCATATTTGGTGGTTGCGACAGGTTTCAGTTACATGAATGGGGCATTGTCTTGCATGGCGCTTACATTGCAGACGAACTAGATTTGCGCTTCGGGCAGCGATTGTCTGCTCTGAATTTATACTGCTGCGCTTTCAACTCCCCTATCGCGGCACGACAGGCGTCTTTTGAGTTCTTGCAACTAGATGGGTGCAATCTTTCGGCACTTGATGCCCACGGGGCCACCATCAAGGGTGGTGTATCTCTTGAGCGATTGGTTAGTAGTGGTGAAATCTCATTTGCCGGTGCCTCAATCGGTGGACAGTTTTCCCTTAGGTCCGCCGAATTGACTACCAAAGATCGGCAATCTTTCACAGCCCAGGATGCATCCATCCGCAGCGGTGTATTCCTGGATGGGCTAATTAGTAGGGGGGAAGTCTCGTTCTCCGGCGCGAATATTGGAGGACAATTCTCGTTCAAAATGGCTAAATTGTACGAACCTGCGAATGGCGATGCGCTTGATATTGAGGGCGCCACAATCAAGGGTGACGTATTTGGCGACGGTGCGAAGTGCTTTGGTAGATTGTCAATGGCCAGCGTTAATGTGACGGGAAGTATTTCGTTAAGGCGAGGTGTTCTTTCTGCGTTGGAGAAAACTGCGCTCAATCTACAGGCTGCAACGGTCAGAGGCGGAGTGTATCTGGACGCCGTCAATAGCATTGGTGAAATTTCATTTCGTGGTGCAAAACTTGGCTTTATTTCATTTGAAGGAGCTGAGCTCGATGGAGGCCGTGGTCGCGCGCTGAACTGCCAACGAGCAAGTGTTACTGATGGATTCTTCTGGCGCAAAGTGGGTTCTGTTGTCGGCGCAATCGATCTCAACGCGGCTGAGTTCGGCGGCTTGGTTGACGATCCGGGCAGTTGGAATCTCTCCAAGGATGTCCGGCTGGTTGGTTTAACCTATGAAAAACTCGCCGGTTCCCTCGATCTCACCTTCCGCAAACGCTGGCTCAAGAAGAGTGCCAACGTCAGCGGCCAATTCCATCCCCAACCCTACCAGCAACTGGCCAAGTTCTACCGCGAAACCGGCCATCGCTACGAGGCCCGGGAAATCCTGATCGAGAAGGAGAGGGAACAGCGCAAGGCGGCAAAGACAGGCATTCTCGTACGGCTCTGGGATGCGGCTGCCGAAGCTGTCGCCGGCTACGGCTACAAGCCCTGGCTTTCCCTCTGGTGGCTCGCCGGCTTGGTCGCCGTTATGATGGGGATGGCTCAAGCCACCTGGAACGCCGGCGACTTCGCCCCTAATTCCGCCGTCGTCCTCACATCTGAGGACTGGAAAACCATAGCCGACGGCCCCTCGAAAAACCCCGCCGCCGGCTGGACGGACGCCCATGCCCCCGGCAAGGACTACGAAACCTTCTACTCTTTCGCCTATGCCCTCGACGTCGTTGTCCCCGTCCTCGATCTTGGCCAGACCGATGCCTGGGCGCCGTCTCCGGCACGCGGCGACTGGGGCTGGCGCCTCTTCTACGCCCAAAAGATCTTCATCGTCCTCGGCTGGGTCGTCACCGCCATCGCCGCTGCCGCCATCTCCGGCATGATCCGCCGCGACGACTGAATGCCCCCCTCACACCCCCTCATGCGGCGTGGCAATCGCCACCCTTGAGGCTGCGATCCTGAAGTCTCTCGGCAGCATGCGGTGATGCACCATCATCATCTGGCAGGCGCTGCGGGCGTCCTGGCGCAGGTCGTGGTGGATGACGAAGGTGAGCTTTCCCTCGAAAAGCAGGGCGCGGTTGTCGCTGTCGAGGTCGTGGGCGGCAAGCACGTCGATGCGGCGCTTCTCCTCGGCAAAGGCTTTCAGGATCGCCCGGTTGCCGCCGCCGATCGAATAGACGGCGCGAATGTCGGGATGCGCGGCGAGGGCTGCCCGCACCAGAGCCCCCGTCGTCCGGTCAACGCCAAAACCTTCCGAGATTGTCACCGCCGCCAGATGTGGAGCGTCCTTCGACAGGGCGGCGCGAAAGCCGCGTTCGCGCTCTTCCTCGCCGGAAAACCGAGCGCTCGACAGCGTCAGCAAAACCGTGCCGGCCGAAGGTCCTGCCATGCGCGCCAGAAGATAGGCGGCAGTCGCTCCGGCGATCCGGTTGTCCATGCCGACATAGCCGGTGCGCGCGCGGGCGGGCAGGTCGGTCACCAGCGTCACCACCGGAATGCCGGCTTCCATCAGCTGCCCGGCCATCTCCGCCATGGCCGGGGTCGAGGGCACTTTCAGAACCACGCCATGGCTGCCCCGTTTGCGAATGGTCTTGAGGATCGCCAGCAATTCGGCCTCGCTGATCGTCTCGGCGACATGATAACGCGCCGAGATCGTCGCTGGCCGAATGCCGGGAAGCTCCGCCTCGAAGGCGGCGCGCACGGCATTGGAAAAGCGCTGCGGCGTCTCCATCACCACGTCGAGCACCAGCCGCCGCCCGCCGATCCGTGCCTCGGCATATTGCCGCTCGAGTTCCGCAATCGCCGCATCGATGCGCAAGCCCGTCGCTCTTGCCACATGCCCGCGCCCATGCAGCGCCCGGTCGACGGTGGCGAGACTGAGGCCGGCTTGCAGGGCAATGTCCTTGAGCGGAAAGGGCGGGCGCATCGGCGAAACCTTGAGGTGTTTTTGAGGTGTTTGCCCACTCATGTCTCCGCTCTCTCTTGGCTATGGTCAAGCCCGGAAGAGACAAACGGGAGGACGACCATGGACACGCAAACCCTGACCAGCCGCCGCCGCCAGAAGGTCTGGCTCGACAAGGATGCCGGCAATATCGATGCCTTCAAGGCGCTCGTGGCGCAAAAGACCAATCTCGCCGAATGGCCGCTCGCCAGTGGCGTCGAGAAGAACGTGCTGATCTATGACGGCGAGGCGGTGCGCGCGGCTGCCCGCGATCCCGAACGCCGCCGCGAGCTGATGGCCGAATGGGTGGATGCCTTCGCAACCGGCCCCGGCGTCATCGTCATCAAGCGCGCCATGGCCGACCTTGCGGTGGTCGATCGCGCAACGGATGTCTTCAACGCCATCGTCAGGGCAGAGAAGGAAGCGGGCAAGGCCGCCGGCGATCACTTCGCCAAGCCGGGCGCCAATGACCGCATCTGGAACTCGCTGCAGAAACACGCGCTCGCCGACCCGGAGAATTTCGCTGGCTATTATGCCTCCGAAGCCCTCGCCATGGCATCTGAAGCCTGGCTCGGCCGGGGCTATCAGATGACGGCGCAGATGAACCGGGTAAACCCCGGCGGCACGGCGCAGGTCCCGCATCGCGATTACCACCTCGGCTTCATGTCGCCAGATCAGATGCAGGCCTATCCGGGTCATATCCATGCCATCTCGCCGGTGCTCACGCTGCAGGGGGCGGTTGCCCATTGCGACATGCCGCTGGAAAGCGGCCCGACGCTCTTTCTGCCGTTTTCGCAGAGCTTCTTCGAAGGCTATCTCGCCTTTGGCCGGCCGGAATTCCAGGCGCATTTCGCCAGCCACCATGTCCAGCTGCCGCTCGAAAAGGGCGATGCCGTCTTCTTCAATCCGGCCCTGATGCATGGCGCCGGCAACAATGTCTCCAGCGATATCTGGCGCATGGCAAACCTCTTGCAGGTCTCCTCGGCCTTCGGCCGCGCCATGGAGACGGTGGATCGCGACGCCATGTGCAAGGCCGTCTATCCGGCCCTCTTGTCGGCGCGAAACTCAGCTTCGCTCACGCCAGCCGAGATCGCCAATGCGATCGCGTCCACGGCGGAAGGTTACGCCTTTCCAACCAATCTGGATCGCGATCCCCCGGTCGGCGGCCTTGCGCCGAAGACGCAGAACACCATGATGGCCGAAGCGCTTGAGGCCGGGATGGAGCCTGAGGCCTTCGCAAGCCTCGTGGATACCCAGGCGTCAAAGCGCAAGCCATGAAAGAGGGGGGCATGACAGGGAGGATGAAGAGCGACATGGGAAGGCTGGATGGAAAAATCGCCGTCGTCACCGGCGGCACGCAAGGGCTCGGCGCCGAAGTGGCCAGGCTTTTTGCCGAACGGGGTGCCGGCGGCCTAGTGATCTGCGGGCGCGGGCGCGACAAGGGGGAGGCAAAGGCGAAGGAGATCACCGAACGTTATGGCACGCCGGTCACCTTCGTCGCCGCGGATCTCGGCCGCGTCGAAGATTGCCGCGCCGTGATTGCGACCGCCGACCAGACCTTCGGCCGCATTGACGCGTTGGTCAATGTCGCCGCGCTCACCGATCGCGGCACGATCCTCGACACGGATGAAGCGCTGTTCGACAAGATCTTTGCGGTCAACACCAAGGCACCCTTCTTCCTCATCCAGGATGCGGTGAAGCTGATGCTGCGCGATGGCGTCGAGGGCACGATCGTCAATATCTCCTCGATGTCGTCAATGGCCGGCCAGCCCTTCATCGCCGCCTACTGCGCCTCCAAGGGCGCACTCGATACGCTGACCCGCAATGTCGCCTTCGGCCTGCTGAAGAACCGTATCCGCTGCAATGCCCTCAATATCGGATGGATGTCGAGCGATGGCGAGGACCGGATTCAGCGCGAATATCACGGCGCCTCCGGGGACTGGCTTCAGCAAGCCGCCGCCCGCCAACCCTTCGGTCGCCTGGTCGATCCGGCCGAGGTTGCGCGGGCCTGCGCCTATCTCTCGTCGGCGGAAAGTGGCCTGATGACCGGCGCCACGATCAACTTCGACCAGTCGGTCTGGGGTGCCTATGAGGATAGCCCGCATCCAAGGGACAAAATGACCCTTTGAGATTTTGCGGCAAGAGGCGCATTAGTGTTTAAAAATGAACGCTTAGGTGGCTGTGACAGGCCACTCTGGGTTCGCTCTTCTGGCGCGCATTTATAGTTCAACGCAGGGCTTCGGATGAAATCTGCGTTGACGCTTAAGCGGTCAATATAAGGGAACATTAACGCAATCCATGCTTGAGTATGGTCAATTCAAAGCGAAAGACCTTGCTCATGGCCATTTCCAACTTTCTCCACGCGAACAAGCTGGCTGCTGACATGGCAGCGATCTCCAATACCCAGGCGCTGATCTGGTTCAAGCCGGATGGCACGATCCTTGATGCCAATGCAAATTTCTGCAATGCGCTGGGTTACTCGCGTGAAGAAATTGTCGGGAAACATCACCGGATCTTCTGCGAAGAGGGGTTCGTCAAATCGGAGGAGTATCCGCGCTTCTGGACTGATCTCGCTGCTGGCAAGCACAAGCAGGGCCAGTTCCGCCGCCAAAGCAAGGCCGGCGCAGATGTCTGGATCGAAGCCAGCTACAATCCGGTTTACGATGGCGACAGGGTCGTCCGCGTCCTGAAGATCGCTTCCGACATCACTGCCACAAAGACTGTTGCGCTTCATGATGCCAACCGCATCCGGGCAATCGATGAATCGCAGGCGATTATCGAATTCGAGCCGGATGGCACGATCGTCACCGCGAACGCGAATTTCTTGAAGGCAATGGGCTATACGCTCGATGAAGTGGCCGGCAAAAAACATCAGATGTTCTGCGATCCGGCTTATGTGGCCTCTTCGGCCTATCCCGAATTCTGGGAAAGCCTGCGCAGCGGCAAGCCCTCGGTCAGCAATTTCGTCCGCTATGGCAAAGGCGGTCGCGAGGTCTGGATCCAGGCGGCCTATACACCGATTGTCAACTCGCGCGGCCAGGTCTACCGCGTCATCAAGGTGGCAACCGATATCACCGGCCGTATGAAGGCGGTCACCACCATTGCCGGCGCGATCAAGCGTCTGGCCGATGGCGACTTGACGGTTCAGGTCACCGAGGCCGTCGATCCCGTGCTCGAAGCGACGCGCCAGGATTTCAACAGTGCGGCCCTTGCCCTGAACGACTCCATGCGCGAAATCATGGAAGCCGCACAGTCGCTTGCGGAAAATGCAACCGTCATCAACGAGATCTCCTCGCAGATTGCACAGTCGGGCGAGCGTCAGGCAGCGACGGTTGAAGAAACGGCAGCCGCCCTCGAACAGATCACCACGACTGTGCGGGATACGTCACAGCGTACGGCGGCCACCACGAAGATTGTCAGTGCAACCCGCAGCGATGCCGAGGCTTCGGGCGTTGTCGTCAGGCAGGCAACTGCCGCCATGGGCGAAATCGAGACGTCGTCGCGCGAAATCGAGAACATCATCGGCGTCATCGATGAAATCGCTTTCCAGACCAACCTCTTGGCGCTGAATGCCGGTGTCGAGGCGGCCCGCGCCGGGGAAGCCGGCAAGGGCTTTGCCGTCGTTGCCCAGGAAGTGCGCGAACTGGCCCAGCGCTCCGCCAATGCCGCCAAGGAAATCAAAGCGTTGATCGCCAAGGCATCGAATGCGGTCAGCCATGGCGTAGCACTCGTGGACAAGACCGGTCAGGCCTTGGAGCAGATCGTCGTCCAGGTGAAGGATATAGACGGCAACGTCGAGGCCATGTCGACCGCCGCCCGGGAACAGGCCATCGGCATCAATGAGATCAACAGCGCCATCAATTCGCTCGACAAGGTTACGCAGCAGAGTGCCGCAACCGTCGAGGAAGCCAATGCCGCCGCCAGCACGCTGGCCGAAGCCGCCCGCACACTTTACGGCTCGATCTCGCGCTTCAAGACGGTCAGCCGTCAGGTCACCGCCGGCTATCGTGACCGCGCAGCCTGAGCGCATCAGGTGATCGCCCATGGGCGAGGCCGGTGACGGGGCAGAGGCCTAAAAAATCAAACGGGACGGATGACCTCCGTCCCGTTTTGGCGTTTCAAAGCGGAAAGCGGATCGTGTAGGTCGTGCCCACCGAGGTGTCGCGGTGGATCTCGCCGCCCACCTGCCGGGCAAAGGCATCGACCATGGCCGTGCCGGAACGCCGTGTGGTCGCCTCCGCAAACCCAACACCATCGTCAGAGACCGTGAGCACGCCCGTCTCGTCTCCGTTCGGCTCTGTTTCCAGGGCCAGCGTCAGCCGGATCAGGCCTGCGTGCCTGTCGGTAAAGGCATGCTTGATCGCATTCGTGACGAGCTCAAGGGCGGCGAGTGAAAGCGGCGAGGCGCGGTCGGCAGACAGAAGAATTCCGTCGGGCAGATCGGCCTCGAAGCGGATCTCGCGATCCTCGGGGATCAGCAGCGCCGGATTGCAGGCGCGCCGCAACAGGTCGCCAAGATCGATCCGCTCATTATCATCCGACTGGTAGAGCAGGTCATGCACTTCGGCCAGAGCCTGGACGCGCATCTGCAGGTCCCGGGGGTTGAGGCTGCCCTTGCGCGCCTGAATGCTGATCAGGCTGTTGATCATCGATAGATTGTTCTTCACCCGATGGTTCATCTCGCGCATCAGCTGCTCGCGCTGCTCGGCCAGCCGCTCGGCCTCGGCCAGTTGCAGCTTGCGCCGCTCCGATATCAGCTGGGTCAGAATGCTGCGCCGGGCAAAACCGCCGATGATGAAGCTGAAGGCGCCGATCGCCACCATCAGCAGCCAGACGGGCAGGGCGCGCTTCAGCGTCTCCTGCCAGACAAGCGCCGTCGGCACGCCGAAATTGGCAACAAGCGGGAGCGAGCCCAGCCGGCTATAGGCATAGATGCGCTCGATCTTGTCGGTCACGGCCACCGTGGTGAACAGGCCCTGATCGGACATGGCAAGGCTTCGGCGCGAGGGCGATGTTTCCGGGATCCAGGAGGGGTCCTCGATTTCGCGCCGGATCAGCAGCTTGCCGTCATCGCGCATCAGAGAAGCGGCTTCGTTCTTGCGAACGGCGGTATCCCGCAGGAAGCTGCGGCTCTCATCGGCCGGCATGGACGAGACGATCACGCCGCGAAATCCGGGTGTCACGAAAGGCGTGGCGACGATCAGTGCATCCTCGCCATTCGGCTGCAGCCGGATGCGATCGATGTACAGCGGATTGCCATCTCGCACCGCGTCGAGATAATCGCGCTGCGGCACCCGCTGGTTGATCGGATAGGTGACACTCGATGCGATCATTTCGCCGTCGACGGTCATGATGGCGACGCCATAGGCCTTCTGCTGGCGGTCGTCGATGCTGGCGAGAAACCGATGAAAACTCTCGGAACGGAGGAACTCGACCGGCTCTCCGGCGGCGCGGCTGGTGGCGGCACGATGCTTGAGTTGCTCGGTCTCGACGATGCGCTGCAGATATTGCCGCACCAGAGCGACATTGTCGCGTGCGTGCTCGCCAGCCGCCTGGTTCTGATCGCTGTAGGAGATCGCCCCCCAGATCAGACAGCCGAATATGGGCAGTGCGATGCTGGCAATCTGCAGCTTTCGGAACCAGCCCAGAACGATGTTTGGCCCCCAGCCCGTCAACGAACCCGCTCCCCTCGATTAGCCCCCGCCGGCCGGGATTCTCCGCCCATAGAGCATGTTCGTTTTGCCTTGGCAATTGTTCAAGCCTGACCAATGCAGACCGATCTTGACCTTTCCAACCGGAGTGGCACGCCCAGATTTCCCCGGCACAATTGTCCGTTTCGCGCGTTCTGGAGGTCTGGAACCCACAATCCCTCTCCCAAGGAGACCAATATGCCCATTCCCTTTGATCTGACAGCCATGTCCGACGCGGAACTCGAGCGGCTCATCGATGAAGCAGGCCAGGAGCGCGCCACCCGCAATCCGCAGGACGAGTCCAGAACCGCAAGCGGCGGCATCAAGGGCCAGGACGTGCATGATCCGGACCACGGCGTGATCACCACCCCGACGCCGCATCATGTCCGCGATCAGGGCCCAAAGGGTCTTGAAATCGGCGCCCGTGTCGAAGGCACCACCATCAAGCCATAACGGCGAGGCAACCCCTCCGACGTGCGGCGAGGGCAAGCTAAAACTGGGCGGTGCCCCAGGCGTGACGGGGTGTGCCCCGGGTGTGCCCCGGGTGTGCCCCGGGTGTGCCCCGGGTGTGCCTTGAATTGGTCCCGGCCTGGTCCTCCTGTCTTGCGTCGGGGTATCGCTCGCGCTTGGCCTGGCTTGCAGCGCCTGGCCAAGACTTCAAGGGTCTGAGCGAGGCTCGCCTTGGCTTGGCTCAGCCTCGCCTGACCGTCACGGGTCTAGGCGCGCCTTGGCTTGGCCCCGCTCAGCTCGCATCCGCTTGGCCTGGCTCAAGCTGCCTCCGGTCCCGATTGCCACCCCCGGCGCTTCACGCTAGACCTCGGCGGTGTTGACCGATCTTGCCACCTATTCGGGCCTGTTTGCCGCTGCCTTTTTCGCAGCGACGCTTCTGCCCGCCCAGTCAGAGGCTGTGCTGGTGGGCCTCATCCTCGCCGAGCGCCAGCCGCTCCTCGCGCTTCTGGCCGTAGCCACATTCGGCAATGTTCTGGGCTCCGTCGCCAACTGGCTGATCGGCCGCTTCATCGAACATTTTCGCCACCGCCGCTGGTTTCCGGTCTCGGAAAACAGCCTTCTCCGCGCCGA
Source organism: Rhizobium sp. AAP43 (assembly GCF_001296045.1). Classification (GTDB taxonomy): domain Bacteria; phylum Pseudomonadota; class Alphaproteobacteria; order Rhizobiales; family Rhizobiaceae; genus Allorhizobium. The sequence continues at coordinate 289,457 of NZ_LJHS01000004.1, forward strand.
AGCCTGGTATCGCCGCTATGGCCTCTGGTCGCTGCTGCTGGCATGGATGCCCGTCATCGGCGATCCCATCACCATGATCGCAGGCGTGCTGCGCACGCCCTTTCCTGTTTTCCTCGCGCTGGTCACCATCGCCAAGCTCGGCCGCTACCTGGTCCTGGCCGCCATCACCCTGGGGCTGATGTGACAGGAACAGCTGCGATAGGAGCAGGCGGAACGGGTGCCGCAGGGATTGGGGCGAACACCCCTCAAGCCGTATAGTTGACCCCGGCCTCGATCGCCGCATCGATCAGCGCCTTGCGCGCATCCTCGTCCTTCGCCTTGCCGTTGGAGACCGCAGCGCAGACGGCAAGCGCCTTGTCGAGCACGGGGCCTTCTTCCAGCGGCCAGTCCTCGATCAGTGCCCAGGAGGCACCGAGCGTCGTGTCGACCACGACATCCTCGCCGTCTTCGCCAATGGCATGAAGGGTCACCGGGCTTTTCCAGAGTGTGCGCATCGATCTGTCTTTCTTCAAAGCGCCGCAGGGGTTCGCGTCGCTCTTGTCGGTTTGGCCTCTCTATAAGGCCAAAAGCCCTTGGCCCGCCAGCCTCGATCGCCGTTCCAGAACACGGCGCGCGCGGATGGCTTTCTCCCGTCTCCGTTAGCCGTCAGCTTTGCGGGTGCAAAACCGCAGCCAGCACCGCAAACACCCGGTCGTCCAGCGTCTGGGAGACATTGAAGCGCATGAAGCTGGTGGCCGATTGCGACAGGCTGAAGGCATTGCCAGGCGCGAGAACCACCTTCTGCTCGAGGGCGGCCAGCGCAACGCTTGCCGCATCCGCGCCATCCGGCAGCTGGCACCACAGGAACATGCCAGCCTGCGGCTCGATCCACGGCCGGATGCCGAGCGATTGCAGCCGCGTCGAGGCCTGGCGCATGGCCAGCGCCAGCCGGGCGCGCAAGCCCTCCATGTGTTTGCGATAGCTGCCGTCGCTCAGCACCTGCAAGGTGAGTTCCGAGGTCAGCCGTCCGCCACCGAAGGAGGTGGCGATCTTGAGATCCACCAAGCCCTCGATCCATTCCGGGCGCGCCGCGACAAAGCCGCACCGGGCCGAGGCCGACAGCGTCTTCGAAAAGCTGCCGATGTGGATGACCCGGTCCAGCCCGTCAAAGGCGGCAAGCCTTGGCGCCGGCGCATGTTCGAAATCCGCAAAGATGTCGTCTTCGATGATGGTCAGGTCGAACTGTTCGGCCATCTTCAGAACCCGATGCGCAGTGACCGGCGAGAGGAGGGCGCCCGTCGGGTTGTGAATGCCGGAATTGGTGATGTACAGGCGCGGCCGATATTCGGCAACGACCGCGGCAAAGGCATCGATGTCAGGGCCGCAGGGCGTATAGGGCACGCTGACGATCTTCGCCCGATGCGCCCGCAACAGGGCGTGAAAGTTGAAATAGCAGGGGTCGTCGACCAGTACGGTATCGCCAGGCTCCAGCAAAAAGCGGCAGATCAGGTCGATCGCCTGCGTGCCCGATTCCGTCAGCATGATCTGGTCCGGCGCGACTTCGATGCCGTGATCCGCCATACGCCGGGAGATCAGCTGGCGAAGGGCCGGAAGGCCGAGCGGCGAGCCGTAATCGGCAAGCACGGCGCCATCGCCACGCGACACCGTGCGCAAGGCCCGGCGCAGGCTCTCTTCCGGTAGCCAGGAGGGCGGAAGCCAGCCGCAGCCGGGCTTCGGATTGTCCTCGATCGCCTCCAGCGATTGCCTGGAAATCCACAAGGGATCGATGGCGCGATCAAGTTTCGGCCCGGCTTCGGCAAGTGTAAACGGCGCTGCCTGATGCGCGACGTAAAAGCCGGATCCCGGCCGTGACAGGATGGCACCTTCCGCCACCAGCCGCTCATAGGCCTCGACCACCGTCGACACCGACACTTTCAGCGTCGAGGCCAGATTGCGCACCGAAGGCAGCTTTGCCCCCGGCGTCAGCGCCCGGCCAGCGATCCGCTGCCGGATCGTGTCCATCACCAGGGAAACCCGCGTTTTCGACCTGTCGCGGCCGGAAGCCCGCGCCTGCGCCGCCTCTGTCTCGCTCATCTGTATTGCCTCAGTATCGATAACAGTTTTGCCAAACTGTATCAGACTGTCACTGGCTGTGCCAGCGCTCCCAGCCGATAGAGGACCAAGGCAAGGCCGATCACAAGGGTCGGATGCGCCAGACGAAATTGGAAAGGGCATTGAAAATGACTATGGCAGATGTGGGGGCGCAGCCCGTGAACAAGAGGATGAACCGGACAACGGCCGGCTGGATCAATGGCCTGGTCGGCGTGCTGATTTTCAGCGGCTCGCTGCCGGCCACCCGCGTTGCGGTGATGCAGTTCGATCCGGTCTTCCTCACCGTCGCACGCGCCACCATCGCCGGCATCCTCGCACTTGTCCTTTTGCTGGCGCTCAAGCAGAAGCGGCCGACGGGCCCGCAACTTGTCTCGCTCGCCATCGTCGCGGCCGGCGTCGTCATCGGCTTTCCGCTGCTCACCGCGCTTGCGCTCCAGCACGTCACCTCGGCTCATTCGATTGTCTTTGTCGGCCTCCTGCCGCTGATGACGGCCATTTTTGGCGTGATCCGGGGCGGCGAAAGACCAAAACCCGCCTTCTGGCTGTTTTCTGTGGCCGGTAGCGCGCTTGTCGTCGGCTATGCCCTGATTCAAGGCCTGACCGCATCGCCGAAGGGCGACCTCCTGATGCTCGCCGCGATCATCGCCTGTGGCCTCGGTTATGCCGAAGGCGGCAAGCTGTCGCGCACGCTTGGCGGATGGCAGGTGATTTGCTGGGCGCTGGTGCTCGCTTTGCCGCTCATGCTGCTGATCAGCCTCCTCACCATGCCGGAAAGCTTTGCCGGCATCGAAGCACCGGCCTTCCTCGGGCTCGCCTATGTCTCGCTGTTCAGCATGCTGATCGGCTTCGTTTTCTGGTATCGCGGCCTTTCGCAAGGCGGCATCGCCGCCGTCGGCCAGCTGCAACTCCTCCAGCCCTTCTTCGGCCTCGCCCTTGCCGCCAGCCTGCTGAACGAAACCGTCACCTGGGGCATGCTGACCGTGACGCTGGCGGTGATCCTGTGCGTGGCCGGCGCAAAGCGCTTTGCCCGGTAAGGGCTGTCTTCTGATGGACACTGCAGACCCGCTTCCATCCTCCGGGGGATGAGAGGCGGGTTTCAACCAGAAGAGGAAAAGGACCAGTTTTGGACGTTCTCGATATCGGTCATCATCGCTAAACTCAAACCAGAGTTGAATCACATCGTGCGCCTGCGACGCGCCATGCCCCCGATGTGATGGCGCGATCTGCGGAGACGGCAGGTCGAAGATGCGGATATTGAAGGCATGTTTCAAATGAACAGCAAGACCCGGAACGGTTTGATTTCCCTTTTTCCTTTGGTGTTGGTTGCCGGCTTGGGCACGGCTCATGCCGACAATCTGTCGTCAAAATCGCTTCTCGACATGAATGCGAGCGGTTCGGTCTATCTGGAATCCGTGACGACCTATGATCCCGATACAGGCGACGCAATGAGGTCGTATCGCCTGGTTTCCAACCTCGGCGCCAAGACGATCACGCTGGCGCCGCCTGCTGGTGCAAGCGATCTGGAAGCCTACGGTCTAAGCCGCGACGGCACCTATGTCATCGGCAGTTACTTTGATGAGCGCGCCGGAAAATACGTCGATTTCATCTGGAAGAACGGTCAGTACCAGATTGTCGATTCTGATACGGATGGCCTCTCCGGCATCAACGGGGTCGGGAATGATGGTAGCGCCTTCGGCTTCACGCAGCGCGGCGGTATATTGCAGTCCTTCATCTGGAAAAATGGTGTCTTCACCTTCACGCCGACGGACCCCGGCGTTTATCTGGGCACAAACCTGATTGACCGCACGCCGGATGGACGTTTCGCTGTCGGCTCGCTGGAGCGCCTGGCTGATAACCAGTCGCATGCGATGATCTGGGATACGAAGCTCAATGCGGTCACCGATATTGATACCCTCTATCAATACTCCTATTCTTCGCTCGTCAGCACGGATGGTTCGGTTGTAGCCGGCGTGGGCAGCCAACTGAATGGGCCCTATCAGGTCTTCCGCTGGACAAAAGACGGCGGCATGGCGGATATCGGCGCCCTCGAGGTCGGCCAAAGCATGGTCCTGAGCGATATGTCAGCCAATGGCGCCGTCTTGGTCGGAGGCGGTTACATGTCCGATCCGAATGGTGGTGTGGCCCCGATCTACGCATATCGCTATGCCGTGGACGCGACAGGTCAGGGGACACTGACAAACCTCGGCGTGCTTTATGCACCTGAGCCGGGCGGGTCTGCTGAATCCGAAGCTAAAGCGGTTAGCGCAGACGGGGCTTATGTCGTCGGTTATTCCTCCACGGATGGCTATGTTCAGCAGGGATTCCGCTGGTCCGAGGAAACCGGCATGCAGTCCATCGAAGAATGGCTCGCCGAGGCCGGCGTTACCCCCGATTTTGTTAGCTACAATGCCGAGTTCATTTCCGACAACGGCAATGTCGTCATGGGCGCCACCCAGGACGATGACATCTATATCGCCCGCGTTGGCGACATCAGCGGCGTGATCACCGAATCCGAATTCTATCCGACGGTCGTTCAGGCTGCATCAAGCACCGTGCAAAACAGCGTCTCCAGCGCCAATACCGTGATGTTCGGCGCGCAGGGCAATCCCATGCGCAACCGGCTGGGCGCGGGGGAACGCGCTGTCTGGGGCACGGTTGATGGCGGCTACGACAACACGGATATCTCCAAGGGCGGGCTTGCGCTCGGCGAATTCGGCCTGGGCTACGGTATCACCGATGCTGTGACGGCCCGCATTTCGGTCGGCGGCACCTATTCCGATCAGGATCTGGATGCCGGCGGCTGGGTGAAGCAGAGCGGCTTCTTCCTCTCGCCGGAGGTCACCGCCGATCTCGGCTCGAACCTCTATCTCACCCTGGGCGGCTATGTCGGCCGCACCAATATCGACACGTCGCGCGGCTACATGAACGGAACCATAAGGGACAGTTCCGATGGCAGCACCGATGCCGATACATGGGCCGCAAAGATCCGGCTCGACTGGCTGAATGCGGCGAATGTGGCCAATACCGATATCACCCCTTACATCGGCCTCTCCTATGCCCGCACCACGGTGGATGCCTATACGGAAGAGGGCGGCTCCTTCCCGGTCAGCTATGACGAGGCCAGCGATCACTCCACAATCGCCCGCCTCGGCGCAGATTTCGTCCACCCGATGAGCGAGACGGTCCGCCTTCTGGCCAAGACGGAAGTGAGCTACCAGTTCGAGGATCAGGCAACGGCCACCACGGGCACGCTGACCGGCATCAGCGATTTCAGCATTGACGGTGCGGAGTTGAAGCAGCTCTGGCTGCGCGGCGGCGTGGGCGCCGAAGTCGATCTCGGCAGCGGCACCGCCTCCTTCATGGTCAACGCGACCACTGAAGGGCAGGACCCGTCGGTGTGGCTGCGCTCGAACTACACCGTGAAGTTCTAAACGGATCGGAAAAGATCAAGCTGAGACCCGCTTGGGCCTTCCGGGCGGGTTTCAGGGACTGGACAAGGTCATTGATTGCGCGCACCGCGCCCACATCCCGATCCCTAATCCCCGATCCTCAATCCTTTCGGCGCGCCTCCAGCCGCCGGCGGTCGCGTTCCACATGGTCGAAGCCGAGCCCGGTCAGGCGGAACTGGCGCTTCTGAAACTCGCCGCGGATCATGATGAAGCCCATGGCTTCGGCTTCACTCAGCGTCTTCAGGCTCGTGCCCTTCGGCGGCGCCTGCCATTCCAGCCCATCTGCTGCATGCAGCAATACCATAATCTTGATAATCGCAGTCTCTCCATCGCTGTCACGTCCGGTCCGCGCGCGTGTCGGCTCCGCCGGGTGAGGGGAGCGCTTCTCGCCTGGGACCGTTCCGAGTGTGTCGAACAGTCCTATGCCTCAGCGCGGCCAAGCCGTCGATGGGCAAATGCAGCCGCCGCCCATCCGCCCCGCGACAGCGCGGCCCGCACCACCGCCTGACCAACGGCAGACGGCTGAAGGTCTCAGCCTCACACCGTGCGCCCGGCTGCCGCAAAGGCCTGGCGGGCGCGCATGATCTCGTCATGGTGTTTCTCGGCCCATTTCCAAACGCCGCAAAAGGCCTCGCCCAGGCTGTGCCCGAGCGGCGTCAGCGCATAATCCACATGGGGCGGAATGACCGGATGCACGGTGCGCTTCACCAGCCCGTCTTCCTCCATGCGCCGCACGGTTTGCGTCAACATCTTCTGGCTGATGCCGGAAACCACCCGGCCCAGCTGGGTGAACCGCAGCGTGCCATGCTCCTCCAGGGCCTCGAGGATCAGCAGCGTCCACTTGTCGGCCACCTTGCCGATAATGTCCTGCACCAGCGCCTCAAGCGCGGGATCAACCACCTCGGGAATCGTGTCGCGACCATGCAGGGCTAGATCCGGATCCCTGAATTTCCGCTCGGAAGCCTTGCTCATCAGACACTCTCCTTTTGGTGCGTATAAATCTTTTCGGTGCCTACTTTGGAAAAGAGAGTATGATCTCTAGTTTGGGCAAGCACAACACCAAAGAGGTTTCCCCAAATGCATATGACTGGCAACACCATCCTCATCACTGGCGGCGGCTCCGGCATCGGCGCCGAACTTGCCCACCGTTTCCACGATCTCGGCAACACCGTCATCATCGCCGGTCGCCGCATGGAAACGCTGCGCGCCGTGATTGGCGACCGGGCGAATATGCATGCCCGCAGCGTGGATATGGAAAATCCGGCCGCGATCGAGGCCTTCGCCGCAAGCTTGATCGCCGATTTCCCCGACCTCAACGTGGTCTTCAACAATGCCGGCATCATGCGCATGGAGGCCGGGCTCGATCGTCGCCGCGACCTCAGCGACGCCGAAGCCCAGATCACCACCAACCTGCTTGGACCCATCCGGCTCACCAATGCCCTGGTCGATCATCTGAGCGGTCGCGACAATGCAGCCATCGTCAATGTCAGCTCCGGTCTTGCCTTCGTGCCGCTGGTCATGGCGCCGACCTATTCGGCCACCAAGGCCGCTCTCCACAGCTACACGGTCAGCCTGCGCGACGCCTTGTCCGGCAAGGTCGAGGTGATCGAGCTTGCCCCTCCGGCCGTCCAGACGGAGTTGACCCCCGGCCAGTCCAGCCGCGAAGCCTATCTGCCGCTTAAGGATTTCATCGACGAGGTCATGGATCTCTTTGCGACCAAGCCTACGCCTGCCGAAATCCTCGTCGAGCGCGTCAACTTCCAGCGCAAGGCAGAGGCCGAGAACCGCTTCGACCAGACCTTTGCGGCGCTGAACGAGTTCGCCCGCAAGGCGCGTGACGGAAGCTGACCTCTGACGGCCGCGCCAGTCTGGCGCGGTCGTTTCCCTGTCCGGGCCGGCGTGCCGCGCGGTAGGGCGTCAGGTCTGCAGCGGATAGCGGGCCACGGCCAGCATGGCAACGAAGGCAATGGCCACGGCCGTAACGGAATGCGGAAAGCCGTAATGGGTCGTCGCAACGATGGCGAAGAACGCGGCAATGCGGGCCGCACCGAGGGCGAAATACCGGCTCGTCTGGTTGCCTTCCCAGTCGAGAATGCTGCGCGCGGCCACCAGGCCTCCGCCAAATGGATAGAGCGTCCAGGGCAATGTGCGCGCAATTTCCGCATTGCCGTCTTTCAGCCAGGCCAGCAGAAGGGCGAGCACGAAGGCGGCCCCGACAAGCCGCAGCAGGGCGATGATGAAGTTCACCGCTTCGATCCCAGCATCATCAGGCACAGGCTGGCAAAACCCGCAGCGGCCAGCCATCCGGCACCGAAGAGCAGCACTTTGACGGCCGTACCGAAGCCGACGAAGATCCAGTCGATCAGCGCCGTCAGCAGCAGCCCGCCGAACATCAGGATGAGGATCATGGTCCAGATGAAGCCGTTTGCGCCGGAAACCTCCTGCTTCAAACCCTGATATTCCATGAGGCCGGCAAGCCCCAGCGCCAGCCCGGAAATTCCCATGTAGATGTAAAGCAGAATCAAGTCTCAGTCCCCTTTCGCCCGCGTCGTCGTCTTGGATGGCGCCTGCGCGACCATTGGCGAATCGCCCCCGCGACGCCCCGTTTTCCACTCGATAGTCGAGCATCCCGCGGTCGATCAAGCCCCGGCTGCGCAAGCCAGGTTCTGGCTGCTTTGATGACTTCGGCAGTCCGCAGGTCGTTCCGCGACTTTACGGGATCGCGGCTGAAACGGACGGATGAGCCGAAGAGGAGGGCGTCGCGCAACTGAGCGCCGCTCAATCCTTGCCCGATCCTCACGTCTCGACGATGACAAGCTCCGGCGTGCCGTCGATCTCCAGTCTCAGCCGCCCGCGCTCAAGGCTGAAAATCCTGATCGGGCCGCCTTTTTCCGAGAGCCGGCGGCGCAGGAGGATCAGTCGTGTTTCCAGATTGTCCTTGATGTCGGGCAGCATCAGGCTTGCCTCGCGGCGGATTTCCCGGTTGAGGAATTCCTGCTTGCCCGTCTTGAGATAGGCTTCGATCAGGTGCTTCAGCAACCGCCCCGGCACGCCCCGGATCAGGTAGTCGTCACCGAGGAAAAGCGCGCCGTCACGCGGATAAAACCGCAGCTGGAACGCGCCGTCCGACTGAACATGTGTCGGCGGGGCAGTCGGCATGATCGCGCGCGTGTCCGGTCGTTCACGCTCCTGTTCGGCCAGCACAAGGGCCTGGGCAAGCTGTCCTGAGATCAGCCCCAGCGCCTGCTCGTCGCGATGGCGAAAGGCGAAACGCTGTTCGGATTCGGCAAATAGCAGACCGACCAGCCGTCCTTGCACGATCAGCGGCAGCGCGATCTGGCTGAACGGCACGTCAAGCGCGGGAAGCGGAATCCGCACCGCTCGCTCAAGCCCCGCCATTTCGCGCACGGCCTCCATATAGCGCCGCCCGCGGCTGAGATCGGTGATCCGAACCGTCTGCCGGGTTGCCGCCGAAATGCCGATCACACCGTCGCCGAAGGCCACTTCGGCGCCAAAGCCGAAGCGGTCGTAGCCGGCACTTGCAATGGTGATCATCCGCTTGCCGCTATCATCCGGCACCAGCACCATGGCGTGGCGAATGCCAAACAGCCGGGCAAGCCCGTCGAGCGTGGTGTCGAGCAGGCTTTCCGTATCGCCCGCTTCCGCCAGCAGACGCGATAGCTCAGCTGTCGGCTCGATCAGGTCCGGCAGCTCCACCGGCGGTGCGGCCTCCAGCGGGTGCGGCGTTGGCACCGCCTTGCAGTCGAGCACCCGGTAGATGTCGGCAGCCTTCAGCCGCATGATCCCGGCCATGCCCTGTTCGAGGATGGAGAGATGCGCCGAAAGCCGCTCGAACAGCGGTCCTTCCGTCTCCGAGCGCTCGAATGTCAGGTCGAGAATATGCTGGGCGCCGGTCAGCCCGTCGACCACCATCACCGTCGCCAGCCCATTGGCCGCGACATTGACGGCCGTCTTCGACAGGAACTGGTTGGACAGCGCCACATGGCTGTCATCGACGATATGCACATGGCTGAGGTAGGAGATATTCGGCAGCCCGTCTGCATCAGTCGTGGCTATGACCGAGGGAATGACGCCTTCGAAACTGTCGCGGATACGACCAAGCGGGATCACGCCACATCCTCCGCCACCGCCTGAAAGCGCCGTCCGGCACCGGGCCCCGGCGTCTGCTCGAAGATGTCACTTGGGCGAAACGTGATATGCCAGAGATCCCAGTCGCTGAGCGTGCTCGATAGCTGCAGCCGTGTCACCCCGAGCCGGGTCATCAGGGCAAGCTGTGCCTCGACATAGTGGCGGCCCCAGGCCGCCGCCGTGCCATCTGCCGCTCCGCTGCCGGTGATCACGCCTTTGATCTGAAAGGAGCGATAATTGTCGGGCTGAACGAAAGTGGTGGCGATCGGCCGGCCGGGCAGGGCCTCTGCCACCGCCAGAGGCCACTGGCTTTGCGACACCAGCACATGCACGAGGCCCGTCGCCCGATCATACCGCGCGCCAGACCCGCGCCCGATCATCGGCCGGTGACCCTCATCGCGGGTTGCGACCAGGATCATCATCTGCCCCTCGATGAATGCGGCGACTTCTGCTGCCAGCAATGCCCGTCCTCCTGAAACATCGCCGAAGATAAAAGCTTAGGAAAGTCTTAGCAATCGGGCCGTGTGCTTAGGAGGGATTTAGGAAGCACTTGTTTCAGGCCTGGTTTATCCCGCTCTCATTCGCGCCGGACCAGTGTTCCGGCGGGCAAACGAGAGGGAAAAGATCATGACGCATAGCCATCCATCCATCACCGCGATCCCGGATCTGAACGGACGCTACGATCTCTACGGTGCCGTCCACAAGGGCCTGCGCAAGGCCGGTTGCGACTTGCTGGTCCGGCTCGGCTCGACCGATTTCGATCAGGCCGAAGACACAGAGGAAGTGCTCGCTTTGCTGCGCACCTATCTGATGCTGGCCGCCTCCCATGTCGGCCATGAGGACGCGCATATCCATGGAGCCCTTGCCGCGCGCGGCGTGGCAACCGACACCGTCGATCACCAGCATGATGACCACCGCGAGGCCTTCGACCAGCTCGAAGCCCTTGCCCGCGGTGTCGAAACCGCCTGGCCCATGCATCGCCGCGCTTCGGGCCGCAGGCTCTATATCGCCTTCGCCGCTTATCTGGCGGAAGACCTTGCCCATATGCACGAGGAGGAAACGGTCACGGCCCGGGCGCTGTGGAACCGCTTCACTGATGACGAACTCTCGGTGATCGAGCTCAACATCGTCTCCTCGCTGTCGCCGGAAAAGAACATGGCCTTCATGCGCATCATGATCCCGGCGATGAACCCGCTGGAGCGGGCGCAGATGCTGGGCGCCATGCAAAAGGGCGCACCGCCGGAAATCTTCGATGCCGTCATCGAATTTGCCGTGCGTCCGTCGCTCAATCCGAAAGCCTTCGGCGATCTCGCCGGCCGGCTGAAACTCGCCGCGTGAGGAGACGAAGATGCATAGGCTCGCACTTGCTTTTTTTCTTCTCGCCCCGGTTCCGCTTGTTCTGGCCGCCCAGGACGCAGCTGCACCGACCGGGGTCTATGTGACGGATCCTGCCCATACCAGCCTCACCTGGAAGATCAGCCATTTTGGCCTTTCCAGCTACACAGCCCGCTTCACCGGGGTCGAGGCACGCCTCGACTGGAACGCCGAGAAGCCGGAGACCTCGGACCTGACGGTCACCATCGATCCGCTCTCGGTGCAGACGGACTTCCCGTTTCCGGAGAAAGAGGATTTCGACGGCAAGATCGGTCGCGGTGAGGATTTCCTCGCGGCAAAGCCGATCACCTTCAAAAGCCGCCGGATCAAGGTGACGGGGGAGGGGCAGGCAACTGTCACTGGTGATCTGACCTTCCGCGGCGAAACGCATCCGGCAAGCCTGGATGTGCGCTTCAACGGTTCGGTTGCCGAGCACCCGATGGACAAGAAACCCCGCCTCGGCTTTTCCGCCACCGGCGTGGTCCATCGCACGGATTGGGGCCTGGGCTTTGCCGTTCCCGCGCTCGGCGAGGATGTCGACCTCCTGATCGAAACCGAGTTCGTCCCGCCGCAATCCTAAGCAAGGCAAGGCCTTAGCCTGGATCAGAGAATGTGAAGCACGAAGGCTGCGGAACCCCGCAGCCTTCGCAGAGGGCCGGCAACCGGGGCAGTCTGCCCGCGTCAAGGGCGCTTTCGAGGCGGCAGCGTTCTTAAGTCTTCGATCTCAGCCATTCCCTCAAAGCAGCGTTGATCCGCGATTGCCAACCCGGCCCCTCGCGCCGCAAGTCCTTGATCACGTCCTGGTCAAGCCGGATGGTGGTCGAGATCTTCGGCCTCTCGCGGATTGGCCGCCTCATCCGCGCTGCATCAAGTTTCTCGCACCAGGGAGACAGCGTCAGGTCGGGGGGTGTCATCGCCAGTGTCTAGTGGGCCTTGAGGCATACGCGGATTGTGCACGCTCATCTGCCATTCTCATATGGAAGATCGCACGACAGCACCTGTCTTTTGCTACCGGTTGTTCATCAAGAATACATCCCGGCGCATGTGATGGATTGCACCTCATGGCTGTAGGCTTTACGCAATATCTGCAATCAATGGAGGAATGCATGTCGCAAACTGAGATCACCACCAAGAGTGCCGGGCAAGCCGCCACGGTCCGCACCTATGCCTTCCTTCTGTTCGGATTGTTGTTCTGGCCCTTGTTGATCGCGGCCCATGTTCGTGCGTCACGAAACAGGGCCTCTGCCGATCCGGTGGAGCGGAGCCACGCTGGCTTCCAGTATCAGACAACGACGGTCGCCCTGATTCTGGGCTGCGTCCTTTTTCTCGCATTTCTCGTGGTGGTCTTCGGTTTTCCGCCCGAAGAGGCCCTGGCCGCATCGCATTGGCGAATGCGCGGCATCCTGTTCTTCAATCTCGGCTATTGGGTGGCCCTATGGGCGGCACTGCGCGCAGTTCGCGGTCTCTACCTTGCCGGGCTCGGAAAAGCGGTTCAGCGCCCGGCCTTGTGGACCCTGTGGGCGAAACCTGCTGATTGAGGCTCTGGCCCCACCTCATCCCCCCAGCCCCTGTTCGATCTTCGTCAGCGCCCGGTCCACATGGCCCTCGAACACCAGCGTTTCCTCCTCCGTGATGATCAGGATTTCGGGCGCGCCGCGCACCTTCACATGCAAGGATTGCTTCAGCCCCTCGTCGATCCCCCGCTGCAGAAGATCCATGAAGCGCGTGCCGGGCCCGGTGATGGCAATCGGCATGGTTTCTTCAGCCAGGCTCAACAGCCGCGACAGGCCCTCGCCAAGCGCCAGCCCCGCCTGACGAAAGGCATATTGCGAGGCACGGTGGCCTTGTCTTGCGCGGCCCGCAATCTTTTCCATCTCGGCAAGCGGCACGAATTGCGCCGGGATCGTGTCCGGCGGCACTTCAAAAGCCATGCGCAGAATGCCGTAAAAGCCGGCGGATGCCTCGATGCAGCCGTAAGCGCCGCAGCGACAGAGCTTGCCGTCATCGGCATGCAGCATATGGCCGAAATTTGGGGCGCGCACATCAAGCTCGCCATGCCGGTCGCGCAGCGCCACCCCCAGCCCGATGGAATGGCCAAGCGAGAGCGTGGCAAGCGAGGCAAGCGGCGTACCGCGTGTCTTTTCCAGACGCGTGGCGAGCGCATGGGTCACAAGCAGGCTCTCGTTGAAGAGATGCACGCGCGCTTCGCCAAAGCCTTGAAGGGCTGCTTCGAAATCAAGCGGCTCGTAGCCGAAGACGGGCGACCAGGACAGTCTCGCGCCCTCGCGGTCGGCCAGCCCCTTGCTGCTGATCGACACGATGGAAATGGCGCTGGCCGGCAGGCGGGAGCGGGCAATCAGCCGGTTAAGCGCTGACGTGAACCCCTCAAGAAACTGCCGGGCAGAGGCCGGCCCCTGATCGCGGGCCTCCTCGATGCGGTCGATCATCGTGCCGCGAAAATCCGCCAGCGAATATTGCACGGCATGGGAGGAAATTCTGACAGCGATGACATGGGCGGCATCGGCACGGCGGGCAAAGAGCACACGCGGCCGTCCGCGTCCGCCAGCACTTGCCACTTCCCGCCGCTCGATCAAGCTGCCCTTTTCCAGCATGCCGGTGATGGCGGAAACGGTGGCAGACGAAAGCCCTGTTAAGGCTGAGATATCGGTATGCGCCAGCGGGCCGTCGCGCCGAAGCGCTTTCAGCACCAATCCATTGTTTTGCTGACGAACGGCCTCCGTGCTCGCTTTCGCGCCCGTCGTCATCGGGGGCTTTTCGCCCGGTTTGTTTTGATCCACCGCATGCTCCTCCCAAAGCATTTGGTCGCTGTCTTTTCAAGCACTCCTCAGCCCGTGTTGACAGCGTTCGAAACATCTGACAGTTATTTTCTCGACTGTCGAGAAAAACCATTGGACGGGGTTCCATGGGGCAGGGCAGTTTTCAGGCGGGGCGTCGGCAGGGAGGTACTTCCGGCGATCCGCTTTCACCTTGGGAGGTTACAAATGAAATCCGTTTTGAAGCTGATGGCAGCAACTGCCGTCATCGTAAGCCTGCATTCTGTCGCCAGCGCCGAAGGCCTGACGGTTGGCGTTTCCTGGTCGAACTTCCAGGAAGAGCGTTGGAAGACCGACGAAGCCGCCATCAAGGCAGCGCTTGAAGCCGCCGGCAACAAGTACATTTCCGCTGACGCTCAGACTTCGGCTGCCAAGCAGCTCACCGACATCGAAAGCCTGATCGCACAGGGCGCAAACGCCCTCATCGTTCTGGCCCAGGATTCGGAAGCCATCGGCCCGGCCATCGAAAAGGCCACCGCTGAAGGCATTCCGGTCGTCGGTTACGACCGCCTGATCGAAAACCCGGATGCCTACTACATCACCTTCGACAACAAGGAAGTCGGCCGCATGCAGGCCCGCGAAGTGTTGAAGGCAAAGCCGGAAGGCAACTACGTCTTCATCAAGGGCGCCTCGACCGACCCGAACTCCGACTTCCTCTATTCCGGTCAGGTTGAAGTCCTGAAGGAAGCCATGGACGGCGGCAAGATCAAGAATGTCGGCGAAGCCTATACCGACGGCTGGAAGCCGGAAGCTGCCCAGAAGAACATGGAGCAGTTCCTGACCGCCAACAACAACAAGGTCGATGCCGTCGTATCGTCCAACGACGGCATGGCCGGCGGTGTTGTCGCAGCGCTCGAAGCCCAGGGTCTTGCCGGTTCCGTTCCGGTCTCCGGCCAGGACGGCGACAAGGCTGCTCTCAACCGCGTTGCTCTCGGCACGCAGACCGTGTCTGTCTGGAAGGACAGCCGCGAACTCGGCAAGAAGGCTGCTGAAATCGCCAACGAACTCGCAGCTGGCAAGGCCATGGGCGAAATCGAAGGCACGGTTAAGTTCTCCGGCGGCCCGAAGGGCACCGAAATGAACTCCTACTTCATCAACCCGCTGCCGATCACCAAGGAAAACCTCAACGTCGTTATCGACGCTGGCTGGATTTCCAAGGAAGAGGCCTGCCAGGGCGTTGCCGCTGGTTCGGTTGCTGCCTGCAACTGATCTGACTGGATAACGCACTCAAGAGCTTGAGCCGGAACGCCGCAGCCTTTTGCGCTGCGGCGTTTCGACTGGTCGAAGGCAGGAATGCCAAAATCGGCAGGCCTTTCAAGGCGCCGGTGGTTTTGCAGCAAGGCTTCAAGGCTTGGCAAACCCAAAAAAATGCCTCGACCCGCAGGCCGGATCCGCCCGGCAGCCCTTCGCTTGGATGAAGCGTGGGCCTCGATCGCAAGCCGCACTACGACTGGGGAGACAATTCGTAATGGCCGATAACAGCATAGCCACGTCGTCGATGGGCGCGAGGGCGTCCAATGTTTCAGCGGTAAAACGCTTCTTTCAAGCAACCGAGATCGACACCCGCCTCTTAGGGATGGTGATCGCGCTTGGCATCATCTGGGTTGGCTTCGACCTCCTGTCCGGAGGCCTGTTCCTCACCTCGCGCAACCTGTGGAACCTTTCGGTCCAGGCCGCATCGGTGTCTGTCATGGCAACCGGCATGGTACTGGTCATCGTGACCCGCAACATCGATCTGTCGGTCGGCTCCATTCTCGGCTTTGTCGGCATGATCATGGCGGTTCTTCAGGCGCGCATCCTGCCGCCGATCATCGGCTTTGAACATCCGATGATGTGGATCATCGCGCTCTCCGCCGGCATCGCGCTGGGTGCCGCCATCGGCGCCTTCCAGGGTGCCATCATCGCCTTCCTCGGCGTGCCCGCCTTCATCGTCACGCTGGGCGGTCTTCTCGTCTGGCGCGGTGCCGCCTGGCTCGTCACCTCGGGTGCAACCGTTGCCCCCATGGACACCACCTACCGCCTGATGGGCGGCGGTGCGGATGGCTCGATCGGCGTGACCGCCAGCTGGATCGTCGGCCTCGTCGCCTGCCTGATGATCGTGCTGTCGATCCTCAACACCCGCAAGCAGCGCCGCCGCTTCGGCTTTCCGCTGCGCCCGGTCTGGGCCGAATATTTCCTTGTCGCTGCCGGTTGTGCTGCCATTCTCGGCGCCGTCTATGTCGCCAACACCTATTACATGCCGGTCAACCTTGCCCGCAAATATGCGGAAGCCAACGGCATCGCCTGGCCCGAAGGTGGTCTGCAGATCGGTCTCGGCATTGCCGTTCCCGTTCTCATTGCCATCGGCATCGCCATGGTCATGGCCTTCATCACCAACCGCACCCGCTTTGGCCGCTATGTCTTCGCAATCGGCGGCAACCCGGAAGCGGCTGAACTTGCCGGCATCAAGGTCAAGTGGGTCACCGTCAAGATGTTCGCGCTGATGGGGGCACTCTGCGCCATCGCCGC
This sequence comes from Rhizobium sp. AAP43, assembly GCF_001296045.1. Classification (GTDB taxonomy): domain Bacteria; phylum Pseudomonadota; class Alphaproteobacteria; order Rhizobiales; family Rhizobiaceae; genus Allorhizobium. The sequence continues at coordinate 305,862 of NZ_LJHS01000004.1, forward strand.
TGCCATCTCGACCGCCCGCCTCAACGCTGCGACAAACGCCCAGGGCACGCTCGACGAGCTCTACACCATTGCGGCTGCCGTCATCGGCGGCACCTCGCTTGCCGGCGGCGTCGGCACCATCGCCGGTGCCATGCTCGGCGCCATCGTCATGCAATCACTGAATTCGGGCATGGTTCTGCTCGGTCTCGACACACCGCTCCAGAGCATCGTCATCGGTATCGTGCTCGTCGTCGCGGTCTGGCTCGACACCGTCTACCGCGCCCGTGCGAAGTAAGGGGAGTTGAACTCATGTCGGAAAATCGTACCCCCCTCGTGGAAATGCGCAACGTTTCCATCTCCTTCGGCGGCATTCACGCCGTCGATGATGCCTCGATCGATCTCTTCCCGGGAGAAGTCGTGGCCCTGCTCGGCCATAACGGTGCCGGCAAGTCGACCCTGATCAAGATCCTCTCCGGCGCCTACAAGCGCGACAACGGCGACATCCTGGTCCGTGGCGATTTCGCCGACATCAACAACCCGCGCGACGCCAAGAAATACGGCATCGAGACGATCTATCAGACGCTTGCCGTCGCCGATAACGTCGATGCCGCCGCCAACCTCTATCTCGGCCGCGAGCTGCGCACCGCCTGGGGCACGCTTGATGACGTCGCGATGGAAGCCAAGGCGCGTGAAGTCATGGGGCGCTTGAACCCCAACTTCCAGCGCTTCAAGGAGCCGGTCAAGGCACTCTCCGGTGGTCAGCGCCAGTCGGTGGCAATCGCCCGCGCCATCCTCTTCGACGCCCAGATCCTGATCATGGACGAACCGACGGCAGCACTCGGTCCGCAGGAAACCGCCCAGGTTGGCGAACTCATCCAGCAGCTGAAGAAGGACGGCATCGGCATCTTCCTGATCAGCCACGACATCCACGACGTCTTCGACCTCGCCGACCG
>NZ_LJHS01000040.1 GCF_001296045.1 Rhizobium sp. AAP43
CTCGGGCTGCCTGTCAGCAAGCACAACATGCGCGCTACATTCATGCGAAAATATCAAGGTGGGAAGCTGAGGGCATGCCGGCTGAGCCAGGTAGCAAAAATCTCTTGAAAGGCATTCGGGGCGCCAGACCAGGCACAGCAGGGAAAGGGCAGGACGGCAGGCGCTGGCGCGGGCATCGGTTCGGGCCGGAGAGCATTGCAGCGGGGAAAGAATTGGGCGGCACGGCGCAGCTTGTGCGCAGCAGGGGATGCGGAGGCAGAGTGTCCCGCTGTAAAGAATGTGCGGCGGCGTCCTTGGCGCCCATGGTGGCCGCGCACAGGGCGGACGCTTCATTGTTTATAGCTGCCATTTTTAAAGCAGCCGGCGGCGGCCCAGGAGGCCTCCTCCCAGCAGGCCCAACAGGGAGTCCTTCTGGGCCACCAGAGGGTCCACCGAGGTCTTCAGGTTGCCCAGGTTTGTCGACAGCGTGCCAAGGCTGAGGTTCAGGCCGTTGACCGTGCTGGTGATGTTGTTGACCGAGCTGGTCAGGCCGTTGACCTGGCCGGTGATGCCGTTCACGCCGCTGGACAGGGTGTTGAGGTTGTTGTTGAGGCTGGTGAGGCTGCTGGCCTGGCCCGCCACGGTGGACTGCAGGCTGCTCACGTCAGTGCCTAGGCCCAGCAGGCTGTTCAGGTTGCTCAGCAGGGGGCCCACGTTGGTCTGCAGGGTGCTCAGGTCCCCCGAGAGCGCCACGGTGTTGTTGCCCTGCTTCTCCACCTCGCCCGCCAGGTTGATAAGGGAGGACTGCAGGTTTGTGAGGCTGGTCGGGACGGCCAGAAGGGTGCTGCGGATGCCCAGCAGGGGCTGCACAGCTGCGGGCAGGCCTGTGAGGGTGGTGCCCAGCGCAGTGAGAGGCTGGAGGGCAGACTGTACGTTGGCCAGGCCTGCTGGCAGGGCGGCCAGATCGGCGCTGATGTCGCGCAGCGGAGCCACGTCGGTGAGCAGGCCGGGCACCTTGAGCAGGTCGCTCCTGATGCTGGCCAGCGGCTGCAGCAGGTTGGTGCTGGTGACCAGGCCCGGCACCTTGAGCAGGTCCCTCTTGATGGCCACCAGCGGGCCCACGCTGGACTGCAGGGTGTTGAGCAGGCTGGGAGCCGCCAGCAGTTGCGCCTTGAGGGGCGCGAGCGGCAGCAGCGATGCAACGTTAGTGTTCAGCCCGCCCACGGTCTTCTGCAGCGCGTCGAGACGCTGCGTTAGAGCCGCGATGGTCGCTGCCTGCTCCGCCACCTTCTTCTCCAGCTGGGCGGGGGTGAGGGCGGCAGAGGCGCCGCCGGCGCAGGCCAACAGGGCGGAGGCTGCCAGCAGGGCGATGGCGGGCCTCATGGCTGGTTGTGAGGAGCCGGCGGGCAGCAAGGACGCGCTCGCTTGCGTTATAACCCTGTGGAACCGCAACTAAAGCTTCAACACCACGTGGAGGCCTCCTTTTGGCGTGGTAGAGGAGTGGAGGTGTGCACCAGAGATGGAGCAGGGAGGCGTAAAACTTCGAATGCACCCTCCAGCTGGGCGGGG
>NZ_LJHS01000041.1 GCF_001296045.1 Rhizobium sp. AAP43
CCGAACAGGTTCGAGCGGCCGATGACGAGCGCGTTGAGGCCGGAGAGATCCGTGCCGTGGATCTGGCGGACCAGGATCATCGCGCCGGCCGGCGTGCAGGAGATGAGGCCAGTCTTCAGGTCGCCGGTTGCCAGCTTGCCGGCATTGACGATATGCAGGCCATCGACATCCTTTTCCGGCAGGATCGACTGGATGACGCTCTCGCTGTCGAGGGGCTTTGGCAGCGGCAATTGCACAAGGATGCCGTCAATCTCGGGATCTTCATTGAGGGTGGCGACGAGCGCCATCAGATCGGCCTGCGCGGTTTCGGCCGGCAGCGTGTGCTGGATCGAGGTGAAGCCGCATTGCTTGGCCATGCGGCTCTTTGCGCCGACATAGGCATGGCTTGCCGGATCGTCACCGACGATCACCACGGCCAGGCCCGGCTTGCGGTGGCCACGTGCCTGAAGATCTGCCGCTGCTGAAGTTACCGCTTCGACCACGGATGCGGCCGCTGCCTTGCCATCGATTACCGTCACTGTGCTTGATCCCCGTCTCAGACTGCCGGCAAGCTAATCCCGCATAGCGCGCGGCATTTGCCTGTATCCGTCCCCTATGCGGTCAAAATGCGCTGTATTGCAAGCGGCTGCGTTGCGAAGTCATCGCGACGTCGCTTGCGCGCGGCCCTTGGCCCGGTGGCGCCAGATGTGGAAAAGGAAGACAGGGATCCCGACGACATAGCGCCGCCACAGCCGCGATGGCTCCAGCCACAAACGATAGAGCCATTCGAGACGCAGGCGCCGGAACCGGTTCGGCGCGCGCGGCACATGACCGGAGACGAAATCGAGGAGTGCGCCGACGCTCATGACAACGCGCGCATGGCTTGGCCCGAGATGACGGTCGACCCATTTTTCCTGCAAGGGAGTTCCCATCGCGACGAGAAGAAGATCGAGTTTCGCCGCCGATATACGCTCGACGATGACACCAGGCTCGGCACGATCGAAATAACCGTCGGAGATCTCAACGAAGCTGTGCCAGGGCGCATGGCGACGAAAATTGCGGGCCGCGTCTTCAAGGACGCTCGATGTCGCGCCGATCAAACCCACGCGCAGCGGTGTTTCGATATAGGTCAGGAGTGCGGGGACGAGATCGGTGCCGTTCAGATTGGCGGAAAATCGTGCCCCATGCAGAAGCCGTGCCGCAATATCGACACCGATGCCGTCTGCGAGCACGATGGATCGCTCCAAGACGTCGCGATAGGCGCTGTCGCGGACCATGATATTGGCATTGTTGGCATTGAGAAAGGCGATATGCCCGAAGGATCCGGCCTCTGACAGACGCATATCGAGGAAGTCGAGCCCCTCGGACCAGCTAAGGTCCAACACCGGAAGGCCAAGGATTGGCAGGCTCGCAACCTCGGCAGCCATCATGCTTGCGGGGCGTTCCCCTTCCCGCGCAACCGCGCGGGCCCTGGCCTGTAAGGATGTGGAAGACATGGTGCAATCCCGATGCGAACTGAGGATCGCACCCTATCCGGAACTGCTGAAATTCAGGTAAAGGAAAGCCCTTTAATCGCAGGGGTCGGTCAACCTTGGTTAATCGACCCCCGACGGCAGTGTATGGTGCAACGCCCGCTCAGTGACCAGATGGGGCCTTTTCCTCAACCACTTTTTCTTCGGCGATCTTGGTGCGCTCCATCGGGCCCGGAGCGCCTTCGGCTGCGCGGCGTGCGGCGGCCTGCGACACATAGTCGATTTGCTCGATCAGAACCTTGTCGATGAATTCGCCGCCTAGCCGCGCATTCATTTCGGTCTTGATCTTTCCGCGAAAGGCCTCGAGGTCGAAATTCTCGACATTGTCGAGGTCGACCATCTTCTCACCGGTCAGCATGGTGAAGAGCTGGTCCGTCATCAACTCTGTCAAAGGCAGCGGCTCACCCTTCATCTTCTCCTTGTCAATCATGAAGGAGATGCGGGTCAGGAAGTAACCGGTCACGCCACCCTTGGCCAGAACCGGCACTGTGATCGCTTCGCCGGGAACGAGTTCGAGCGGCTTTGCGGCCTCCTCGGTCGTCTCCTTCGGCGCGGTGGCCATATAGATCGACCCATAGACCGCGCCGAGCGTCACGATGCAGACCCAGAGGCCAATGCCGAGCAGCTTCCCCATCAGAACTCGCTGAACGTGAATTGTTCCTGGGAATAGGTGCCGTCGCCGTCTGCTTCCTGCACTGCATTCTTGAGCAGATCAGCGACTGCGCGAACGGCGTTCAGATGCGCTTCGACGCGTCGGGCGTTGATCGCCAGCTTGCTCTTCAGCGCATGCAGTTGCTCGACATAGTTGACAGCAAATTCAGCCGGATCGGTATCGCGAAACAGCATGGTCAATTCGTAGAGGCAACGGCTCTTATGGGCATTCGACACCTTGAAATCGAACTCCGGATCCTTGCCGATGCGCTCGTTTTCATTGTCGATGATGCGCTCAAGCCGGCTCAAGACCGTTTTGACGCGATATTCGCTTGAAACCACTTCCATGAATTATCACCCTAGTCTTTTTTTGAAATCAGGAATTCTGTTCTTCGCTGGCAAAGCCGAGCGTGCGCCGCTCAAGATCGGTAACCCAGCTCATGGCAATGTTGCGGTCGACCGGGTCGGTCGATGTGTTGACGGCCTCTTCGCCCATGCCGCGCTCACGCTTCAAGGCGTCGGCATACATCTGCTTGGCAATGCCGACACTGCCGGAATCAGCGAGCACGCCACCGATCTGCTCGGCCATCATGCTCTTCCACATCTCGCCTGCATTGCCCTTGCCGTACACTTCCTCGCTTTCGGCGGGCAGCATGGACTGGACGAAATTGGTCAGATAGACGGCCTCGAAGTCGCGGTACGCCTTTGGCGGCTTGCCGGGCGCTTCCGGTCTCTCGGCCAAATTTTCGACCCTCGCCGCCGTCGTAGCGCGGTTGAGAATGTCGACCGTCGCGCCGAAGCCTGCGCCCTTTTCGGCAAGGCTCGTCGCAACGAAATTGGCACGGTTTGTCTTCAAGAGTTCCTGGGCTGCGGCAACTTGCGACGGGTCGGCGGCGCGCACAACATCCAGCACGAGATCGCTCGGAGGGGAAATGGCCACGGTAACATCCTCGATATTGATTTGGGCGACTATCGCTCTTCAACCTTGCTGGAGGCTGGTGTCGCGTAGCGGATATCGAGAAGGTCGTAGATGGCGTCGTCCTCGCCCTTTCGGTCTTCCTGGGCGCGGGCCTCCTTCATGTTTTCCTCGAGCCTGTCGCCTTTGGCACGCTCGCGCATGACCTTCATTTCCTGAACATGCTGAAGGCTGTGCAACTGCTTGTCGGTTGCTGCCAAACGGTCGAAACGGTCGGCATAGTTCTGTGCAAACATCCGGTGCAGAGGATCGAGCGAGCCGATCGCATTCATGACCGTGTCCATCGAGGCAGCGTTTTCCTCGATCCGGCTCCTCGTCAGCCGCACATCGCTTTCGGCCATGCGTTCCATGTGGCGCTGGACCGCAACAAGGCGCTTCAATTTATCGGATTTCTTTTGCGGACCCATGCAAGCCCTCCGGTCAGAAGTCGAAGATCATCGGGAAGTAGCGCGCGAACTGCATGACCATGGCCGAGATCGAGAAGTAGAGCAGCACCAGTCCACCCATCAGCAGATAGGGCGTGGAGATGTAGAAGATCGGAATCTGCGGGGCGAGCTTGTTGACCAGACCAACGCCCACATTGAACATCAAGCCGAAGATCAGGAAGGGGCTGGCGAGCCGCAGCATCAAGATGAAGGTGGCAGAGAGGGTGTCGGTCAGCGTGATCAGCATCTTCTGGGTATCGGGCAAGTCGCCGATCGGCATGACCGAATAGGATTCGGCGAGTGCACGAAAGACGACATGGTGAAAGTCGAGCATGAACAGGATCAGGAGACCGGCAAAGCTGATCATGTTTGTCAGCGCCGTTTCGCTCGTGTCTTCCAGGACGTCACCCGAGCCAGGAGAGCTGAGGCCGATGGCCATAGACATGGATGTCCCGGCAAATTGCAGGCCGAGAACAAAGAAGCGTGGAACGAGACCGTACATCATCCCGATCAGCACTTCCGCGACAATGACCGCGATCATGCTCGCGCCTGTGCCCGAAATCCGCGGATAGACCGTATCGAACAGAAGCGGCGTGAGCGAGATCGAGATGGCCACCGCGAGCAGCAGGCGGATATTCATCGAGATGCGCGCCGAGGAGAAGCCCGGCAGGGTCATGATACAGGCGCCGATCCGACAAAAGATCGCAAACAGCACCAGAACAGTCCCCTGCGGGTCGGCTATCATGAAATGGAACCCAGGATCTTGATCTCGATGCCCTTGGCGAGTTCGACATGCGACAGAACGGGCAAGGTGGCAAAGAGTCGTTCGATGATCATGCGCACATAGGACCGCGTTTCCGGCGACGTGACAAGTACGAAAGGCAACCCCTTATCCATGAATTCACGAACGACGCGGCTTGCCTGTTCGGAGAACTCCTCCAGGCTGCGCGGATCGATGTCGAATTCGACGATCTCGCCCTTGGCATCGCGCTTGAGCGCCTGGTGGAAGACGAGATCCCATTTGGAGCCGAGGCGCAGAACGCGCAACACGCCGTTGTCGGTCAGGTCGCCGCAAAGCTGCTGAGCCATGCGGACACGGACATGCTCGACGATCTGCTCGGTCTTGCGGACATGCGGGGCAAGTTCGGCCACGGCTTCGAGGATCAGATGCAGGTTGCGGATCGACACGCGCTCGGCGAGAAGCAGTTTCAACACCGCCTGCAGGCCTGAATAAGACATGTGCGACGAGCAGATTTCGTCGGCGAGCTTCTTGTATTCCGGGTCGAGGCGATCGATCAGGATCTTGACGTCCTTGTAGGACAAAAGTTGCGGCAGGTTGTTGCGGATGACCTCGCTCATGTGGGTCAAGACGACCGAGACGTTGTCGATCGGGTGGAAACCCTCGCGCTTCAGTTCCTCCGTGAAGGTTTCCAGAACCGAGACGGCCGGCATGCCAAAGGCGGGTTCACGGATCTCGTCGCCCGGCACCTTGGGCTTGCGCCCTGCCCCGGTGACAACAAGAACTTCGCCGACGCGCAGATTGTTCGAGGCGACCGTCGTGCCGTGGATACGTATCTGATAGGATTTTTCCGGAATACCGATGTCGTCGGTGACCTTGATTTCAGGCACGACGAAACCGTACTGGCTGGCGAACTTCTTACGCATTTTGCCGACGCGGAATGCGAGTTCCTGATGGGCTCCCAGAAGTCTTGTCGAAACCATCTTGCCAAGTGCAAGTTCGATTTCGGCGGTCTTGAGCACGGACTTGACGGAGTCCTTCTCGGCTTCCTTGCTCTGGATAACCTGCTTTTCCTCGTTCTCGCGCTTGAGCTTGTTTTCCGCCGCCAGCTGGCGCGGAATGAACCAGGCGCCGAAACCCATGATACCGCCAAGGGCTACAAAGGGGATGAAGGGCAGGCCCGGTACGAGCGCCAGTGCTGCCATCAGCGATGCCGCGACCAGGAGCGCCCGGGGATAGCCGCTCAGCTGATTGATAACGGCCTCGTCGGTGGAGCCTGGCGTGCCACCGCGCGATACGAGCAGACCTGCGGCCAACGAGACGATGAGGGCCGGAACCTGGGAAACGATACCGTCGCCGACCGAGAGCTTGACGAAGACGTCAGCGGCTTCGCCCAGTTCCATGCCGTGGCGGAAGTAGCCGATGATGATACCGCCAACGACGTTGATCGCCGTGATGATCAGGCCAGCGATCGCGTCACCGCGGACGAATTTCGAGGCACCGTCCATGGCACCGAAGAACGAGCTTTCCTGCTCCAGTTCCTTACGCCGGTGCTGGGCTTCCTTCTCGTCGATGATGCCGGCCGACAAGTCGGCGTCGATCGACATCTGCTTGCCGGGAATGGCATCGAGGGTGAAGCGCGCGCCAACTTCAGCGATACGCGTCGCACCCTTGGTGATGACGATGAAGTTGACCGTGATCAGGATCATGAAAACGATCAAACCGATGACGAAGTCGCCGCCCATGACGAGGTTGGCGAAGCCTTCAATCACGCCGCCGGCCGCTCCATGTCCCTCATGGCCGTGGGACAGGATGACACGCGTGGTCGCGATGTTGAGCGACAGACGGATCATGGTCGCGATCAGAAGGATCGTCGGGAACGACGAGAAGTCCAGCGGTCGCCGGATCCACAGTGAGACCATCAGGATCAGCACCGAAAAGGCGATCGAGAAGGCCAGTCCCATATCGATAAGGAAGGGTGGGATCGGCAGGAACAGGATGCAGAGGATGACGACGATGCCGAAGGCAAAGCCGATATCACGGCCCTGAGGGCTGACATTCGGAATTACGAGTGCAGGAGGTTGCGCCATGTCTTACCCGTCTCTTCATGAGAAGTCGGCCGGAATCACACTTTCCGGCAGTCTGCCCAAGACGTAGCGGCCCAAGCTTGCGCGAGGGTGGCAGACACGGGGCTCAGAAGCCCGATTGTATGCGCGAGAAGACGAGATTGGCGAAGAGCGAGATCTGCGCGCCGACAAAGGGGGCAGAGATCCCGATGGTGATCATGATGGCGAGGATCTTCGGAACGAAGGTCAGCGTCATTTCCTGGATCTGGGTGAGCGCCTGTATCAGTGCGATCACAACGCCGACCAGCATGCCGGCGGCAACCGCCGGGCCAGAGGCCACCACGATCGTCCAGATGGCGGCCTGCAGAATGTCGAGTGCATCTGCCTCGTTCATGAGACGGTTCTCCCGGAGTGGCGAATCATGCCCTCCACTCCGGAAGGCCTAGCACTTTTACGAGTCGGTCGTCTCGGTGGTCGTGGTGGTCGCCGGTACGGTTCCGACACGAACGCCGACCACGATCGGGATTTCCTTACCGTCCGTGGTGGTTGCCACCATCGTATCGGAATAGACGCGAACCGAGGCGACAACACCGGATGTCTTTTCATCGGCGCTGGTGATCGTCTTGCCGATGTAGTTGCTGGCATTCGTCAGCGCATTGCCGGTGATCAGCGTTTCCAGGTTCGAATTCATCTGGATGGACTGTTCGACCTGCGAGAAGGTCGCCAGCTGCGAGATCTGCTCGCTGGCATCCATCGGGTTCGTCGGATCCTGGTTCTGCATCTGCGCGATCAGCAGCTTGAGAAAGCTGTCATAGTCAACCGAGGCGCTGGCTGCGGCGGAGGCCGACGAGCTGGTCGTGGTCGTCGTTGTGCTGGTCGCGGAGGTAACTGCGTCTACCGCCATGGTGCAATCTCCTTGCGGATCTGTTCGATCGTCGCCGGCGTCATTTCCTGATTGTTCAGGATCTGATCCTCGATCGGATAAAGCGAGCGAATGGCCTTCAGGGCGTCAAAGGCGCGACCGGACGAAACCATTCCGTCGATGCGCTTCAGTTCGGCGAGGATTTCCTCGTTCTCGAAGCAGGACAGGAGCATGATGACCGACTTGCGGAACATCACGAGCGACTGGTCCTTGCCTTCCGGATTGATCAGCATCATCTGCGCGATGAAATACAGCTGCCGCAGCGGCGTGGTGGCCTGTTCCGGCTGCAGAACATGGTTCTCGAGCAGGAACGTGACATCATTCATGAATTCGAGAGCAACCTTGCGGTCGACGCGAAGAACCGCCCCGTTGATAAAGATACGTTCACCCGACTTGAGGGAGATGCGCAAAGTGCTCTTCATTTAAGTCCATCCCTGATGATGGTTGTCACGTCGATGATGCCCTGGAAATTGGTGGATTGGCGCTTCCGGATGCGGTCGCATTCCTTCAGGATCCAGATGGCTATGGAAATCAGATTGGCCCGAACAGCTTCATCAAGCTGGTTCTCGGGGTTCTGCAGGTCTTCAACAAGGCGGATCCAGACCCGGCGGGTATAGTAGATCGCCTCGATGGCTTCGCGAGAATAGCTGGTCGTGTCGCGGGCCGCGCCGAGAAGCTGGATACAACGGTCGAGGGCTTGTCGTTCGCGATCTTTCGCGTCGGCAACGCCATCCTCCATGATTTCGGCGTATGAGAACTGGTACATTCAGTTGCCCTTCAGTTTCATTTCACCCTTTGCTCATCAAAGGTAGTTTACAAGGGACAGCGCCTGGATCTTCGCGGTCAGAGTGTAGGAAGCTTCCACCATGGAAAGCAGAGAGTTAACGCGAGTCGAGGCTTCGTACGCATCCACTTCAATCTTGCTTGAAAGGCTCGTATCGATGATGTCGATCTGGACCTTGAGCGAGGCATCCGCCTTCTCGATCCGGTTTTCCGACAAGCCAAGTTGCGAGCGCGTCGAGTTGATCCCCGTAATCGCACGGCCGGTGAAGTCGATAGCGGCGTTGATCGCGACGGTCACGGCACTGGCCGGGGCACCGATGGTCATCAATTCCTGCGTCACGACGGCTGCCAGTGCGAAGTTACGGAAGCCGCTGGCGTTGGCCGAGGCGGATGTCGAGACCGTCTCGGACTGGGTGATGCGGCTGGTCATCACCTGATCGGTTGCGCTCGACCAGTCTGTGGTCCAGTCCGTGCCGGAATACATCGGCTCGAGGACGCTGGTGATGAAATCCTCCATGCTCGGCACGCCCGTCGCGGCGATCGTCGCCGTGCCGACCGTGTCCGTCGGCGGAAAGCCGAAATAGGCGGTAAAGGATGCATCGAAGGCTGTCTTGGCGGCAGAAGTCGCGTTGTATTCGGCAAGCGGCTGGACGTCGGTGTTGATGCCGGCAAAGAGAAATTCGCCGTTTGCCGACTGGTTTGCCATGCTGATCATGGTCGACAGCGAGTTCTTGACGGTCATGACGGTCGTCTCGACCGTATCCGTGTTTGACGAGCCGGAGATGGTGATCAGCGCGTTGTTCATGTCCTCGGCCGCCGAAGCGATCTGGGTCAGAGCCTCCTGCGAGGCCGACAGTCGCTGCGTCGCGATCGAATTGTTGCTGACCATCGAGGACAGCCGAAGGCTTTCCCGGTTGAGATCGACAACCGTGGACGTCTTGCTGCCGAGTTCCGCGCCGATGTCGTAGAAGTGCCCGGTGCTGACCTCTTCCTGTGCCTTCAGCAGCTCGGTCTGCGCCTGACGGATGGTCAGTCGCATGGAGGTCTGGATCGAGAGATTGGATACGCTGGACGTCGACATTAGGGATTACCCCGCCATTTCAAGAACAGCCGCCAACATCTCGTCCACCGTCGAAACGAGTTTTGCTGCAGCCTTGTATGACTGCTCTACATCGAGCAGCAGCGACAGTTCCTCATCGAGGCTGACAGCCGTCTTGGAGGAATAGGTCTGGAAGGTTCGCTCGTAGAGAGCGGCCTTGTTCTCTTCCGCCGCTGTCGCGTTTGAGCGCAGTTCTTCGAGCCAGCCGATCGAGTTGCTGGCGAAGGACAGGAGGCTGGACGTGGTCTTCAGATCGGCATCGGCGGAAAAGGCGCGGTCAGCCGAAAGCTGGTCGACATAGGCGTTGATCAGTTCGGTATAGCCGGAGGATCCGGCTGTGTTCTTGACATAGGCCGCGCCGTTGATCCCACCGTCGCGGATCAGGGTCGGATCGCCGCCGGCATCAGACCGGACTGCATCATTGACCTTGATCAGGGCTGCAAGACCAGGCTGAACGGTACCGGTCGTCGGAACGGTACCCGTCGGCCAGGTGAAAAGGCCCGGAAGCGGATTGAGGCCGCCAGCATCAGTTTCCTGGAAAGCTTCAATCAGACCGCGGGCAACTTCGTCCAACTGGTTCTGGAAGGTCGGGGCCACGACATCGCGCAGCTGCACAAGCGCTGCAAGCGAGCCTTCACCGTCGGTGTTGCCACCAACGCCAGCTTTGACTGCCGTGCCATCGATGAAGATCGAATTGCCGGTAACCGTCGCGTCATAGGTATAGGTACGAACGAAGCTGACTTCACGCGGATCGGTCTCGAACAGGGTCGTGCCATCAGACGTGTAGAGGACCATGTCGCTGTTGGCGCGCATGTTGACGCTCACACCGACGATGTCCGAAATTTCCTTGAGCAGGGTGTCCCGGCGATCAAGATAATCGCTGGCATCGCCCCCCGTCGCCGTCATCCGCACCACGGTGTCATTGACCGTCTTGAACTCGGCCAGCAGCTTGTTCAGCGATTCCACCTGCTCGTAGATCTGGGCATCGGATTCCGCGCGCAATGCCTGGGTCGACTTGGTCGCGTCATTGAGCGAGTTGGCGACGTCGATGGCGTCTGTCACCACCGTGGAGGCAAGCGCCGATTCTCCGGGGGCGGCCGCGAAGGACTGCAGACTGCTCTGCAGATTGGCCAAGTAGGTGGAGGTCGACAGCTCGTAGTCGTTGCCGCCGAGCGCGTCCGACAGGCTGGTCAGTCCGTCGAGCAGATTGGTCTGGGCGCTCTGCTGCGACGTGGACGAGGAGAGCTGTCGCAGCAGAGCCATCTGCTGCGAACGCTCGTTCTGCGTGGTCGATGCACCGTAGATCGTCTGGACCACCACCGACTGGCGACGAACATAGTTCTCGTTGCCGTCGTTGGCGATGTTCGTCGAGACCACCGCAGTCTGCTGCGATGTGTTCCGGAAAATCGAATTGGCCGTATTGAGCGACGATGCAAGCGACATAGGACTAACCTACTCTTTCAATTATCTCTTCAGGTTGACCAGGGTTTCCATCAATTCGGAACCGGTCTGAAATACCTTGGAGTTTGCCGTGTAGTTGCGCTGCGATTCGATCATGGCCGTCAGTTCTTCGGCCACGTCGACATTCGAATCTTCGAGAGCGCCGGAGATGATGGAGCCGAAGCCGCTGGAACCGGCATACCCCATAACGATGACGCCCGAGGAGTTCGACTGGGTGTAGAGGTTGCCGGCAACCGGGTTCAGTTCGTCCGGGCTCTGGACGCTGGCAAGCGCCACGCGGAACTTCGGTACCAGATCGCCATTTTCATAGGCGATAGAGACAATACCCGCTTCGTCGATCTCGTAACCCTTGACCTTCGACGCAGCATTACCGTCGACTTCACCTTCTTCCACGGAGAAGTCGGAGGCCAGCTGCGTGGTATTGCCGATCTCCAGCGAAATTCCAGGAACTGTTGCGCCATCAATCGTGAAGGAGGTAAGGCCGAGCGTTCCAGAAGCCGGCGTCGTCAGTTTGCCGTCCGTGTCGAAGACCAGCGGTGTGGAAGCGAGAACGGTGGCAGGCGTACCGGGACCGGTCGCCGTAACCGTCCAGTTGTTCGCGGCGGTCTTCGTGTAGGTGAACTCGATCAGGCGGCTCGAACCCTGGCTATCGAAGACCTTGAGCGACGTCGTCTGAACGAAACCGACGGCCTCGCCATTCGGCAGGTTGACGTTGAGCGTGCCTTCGGTCGACGCAACAGCAGAAATGCCGGAGCCCGACAGGTCGACTGCTTCCAGGCCGTCGAAGCCGTTGACGACGATGGTCGGGTCGGCAGCCGAATCATATTCGTAGCCCATCAGGGTGTAGCCGGCGGTGTTCTTCAGCGTGCCGTCATCCTGCAGCACGAAAGAACCGGCGCGGGTGAGGTAAGGCGTGCCGTCGGTCCCGCTGACGACGAAGAAGCCGTCGCCGTTGATGGCGAGATCGGTCTCCGATGTCGTGTAGCTGAACGTCCCCTGGCTGGAGATCGAGTAGCGGATGTCGGTCTCGACGCCGCCCGAATTGTAGGCGCCGTTGGTGGTCGGCAGAATCATCGAGGAAAACTGGACGGAGGCCTTCTTGTAGCCGACCGTGCTGGAATTCGCGATGTTGTCTGCAACGGTGCCCAGGCGGTTTGCCTGTGCATTCATGCCCGAGACACCTGTTCGCATCGTTCCGTAAAGGCTCATATCAAATCCTCGTTTCCGTAATTAAGGGGAGAGTATTCAGTGGGCCTTGCGTGAAGCTGTCTGACAAAAACGGCCCCGTCCGAACTGATCGGAGGGGCCGGTTTTCGGGGCCCGCATTGCAGGCAGCTTCAGCTCCAGTCGATGCAGTAGCCAAGGAAGCGCTTGGAATCGACCGGGTCGTAGCCGAGCTTCTTGCGCAGCTTCTTGCGCAGCTTGGAGATGTGGCTTTCGACGACGTTCTCTTCGACTTCTTCGTCGAAGATTCCGTAGATCGCATTGAAGATCTGGGTCTTGGAAACGCGACGACCGCGGTTGGCGACCAAATATTCCAGGATGCGGCGCTCACGGCGCGGCAAGGGGAAGACATCGCCGGAGATCTCGGGATCGCGGCCGTCTGAGAACACCTTGATCGGGCCGATTTCGGTGAAGTTGGTGATGGCACGCAGTCTGCGCCGGATGGCGGCAGCCCGTGCCAGGATTTCCCGGGGATGAACCGGCTTGCGCACGACGTCATCGACGCCGCAGTCGAAAAGCGCCAGCGTCGCCTCGAGCGACGGCTGATCGCTGACCGCGATCACTGGTGCCTGCGTCCGGTCACGGATCTGACGGGGCAGTTCGAGCAACATGTCGCCCTGCCCAAGTACAAAAGCCTCAACCGCCGCAATGTCGGAATCCGCCGCCGTGCTGACCCAATCCCCGAATTCTCGAGGGTCGAATCCTGTCGAGGGAATCCCCTCGCGTCCAAATAGAGAAGTATAGCCGTCCTTAACGAGCTCGCGCTCATCAACCACTACGATCATTCGTCCGCCTCCGAATCAGTGTGGTGTTTCGATAGCTATGGGTACGAATCGGGGGATTCACGAACAACTGGCGAAAATTAACCATGGATTTTAATAATTGATTAACCATTGGGGTCCGATTTGATCTACATGTAGTAGATAAGCGACCAATGCATCACTATTTTTCGGTGGAAAAGTTAACGCAAGCTTCGCGCAAGCTATTGGTCTGGTCGCCAGATCACAGTCTCGCCGCATTTCGCAAATCGCCATAATTAAGGCTGTCAATCAACTTTTGATTGTCATTCACCGCAAAATTGTCGCGCCGGCGGTGTCCATTTACCGTAACCTGTCGCCACCAGATTGGCGATGACGCGACAGACATAGCGCTTCTGCGCGGGGTCATTGTTGGGGCCAGCGTGATATCGCGCGACGGCCATGGTCCAGGTTTCATGGCGTCGATGGAGATTGTTGAGGAAGCTGGCCGCATATTCGACATTCTTCTGCGGGTCGAACATGGCCTCCACGGAGGTGAAATGCTCCCCGTGGAAGTGCTGGTTGATCTGCATGCAGCCGACATCGATCAGCTTCGCGCCGGATGAGCGCGCTGTTTCGAAGCCCTCCAATGCGGCGTCCAGATTGTCGAAGTAATAGGCCTTGCCTTCGACATTGATCGCATAGGGCTGAAGGCTGCCTTTGCGACCCGTCTCCGTCAAACCCACCGAATAGAGGATGCCAGCCGGAATGCCGTATCGTGCCGCCGCATCGGTGATTGCGCGCTCACAGGAACCGACATTGGCCAGCGCCGGAGCGCCCAGGTCAGAGGTAAAGCTGACCAGAAGACTGACCGCCAGCACCGGAAGCCTGTGCCGGAAGCTCCTGAGCGCTGCGATCATCGGCCGTCCTCGTCATGTTTCCTGCCGCTTCCCGGCGTTCCTGATTGCCTGCCTGGCTGCCTGATTGCTGTGCCTGCTGGCCAAGCTGCTGGCCGGACGTGCTGCCCTGCCCGGCGGTGTCAGCGCTCTTGTCGGTCGGCGCCAGTTGCAGGGTGACCTGCACCTGATCGACAGTCAGGCCCTGCGCTTTCAGTGCTTTCAGCATGTCCGACTGATCAGACTGGAGCTGACGCAAAGCGGCGTGGTTGTCGACTGTGAGCTGGACGCTCAATTCGTCACCGACGAGCTTCAGGGTCGCTGTGACGCTGCCAAGCTCGATGGGGGTCATCTGGAGCTTCAGCGTGTGGACCACCTTGCCCTGACTGGTTTGCGTGGCCGCATTGGCCAGCTCCGATCCGGGCTGCATGGCATTGACCCATTCGCTGTCACCCAGCATGGCGGCCGTGACCGCTGCACCATTCGACGTCGAGGCCGGCGCAATGAAGCGGCGCGCATCCATGACAGTGACGGTCTCGACCTTCGTCGGCTCCGTCTGCTCAGCCTGGCTCGCGGCCGTTTCGCTGCGCATCGTCAATGCCTGGCCCTTGCCATCGGCACGGACGAAGCGGAAAGTCCGATCTCCATCCGATCCGCCACCTTCAGTGCCAGTGTCAGTCGATCCGCCGGAGATGCGAGCTTCGGAGTCTGCACGTGCCATGGAAAGTTCGGCTTTAGCGTCAACCGCCGTTTTGCGGCCGTCCGCCGTATCGGCCTGCACCGCTTCCGAAACCGCCTCGCCCACTGCCGAGGACAGAAGCTGCAGAACATCGCCGATGCCATCTGTCTTTGCTTCGACGACGACCGTTTCAGCGGTCTCGACATCGGTACCGTCGCCTTCACCGATGCCTTCGAGTGCGCTTTCCAGATCGGACTTGGCCGAGGCATCCGCCTTATCGGCTTTTTCACCCTTGCCGGCGCGGACTGCCGTCTCGCTCTTCTGCGCCTTGCCGTCAGCGGCTTTCACCACCAAACCGGCGAAATGGTCTGCGACCTTTTCCTGAGCCGTCTGCGCGGCCTGCTGATGCTGGCCGGATATCTCGATGATCGGCTTCTTGCCCGTCGCCTGTCGGGTTTCGCCAGGAATTTCGCCGCCCTCGGCGCCATCCTCTGCATCGACCTGGTCATCGGCGGCCTTTTGGTCCCTGCTGTCGTTGCGACCAGCGCTGGACATGACCTTGGAGAAGCCGTCTTCCCCCTGACCATCTGCACGTCCCGCTGTTCCGGAGCGCGATAGGGCGGCATCCGGGCTGGTCGTGCGCGGGGCTACGAGTGCATCCATCATGGTCATGGGCCTTCCTCCTCCAGGAGATCGTCTATCGCGCCAAGTTTGGAGCGTCCTGCTTCCAGAAATGTTGCCAGTTGCGGATCGATTGCGGGGGCTTCCGCCTGTTCGGCAGGAGCTTTGGCTGCGGTCTGCGGCGCCTCGGCAGACGGGGTCGTGGCCGCGCCATCTGCAGCTTGCTTCTCGGCTGTCGGAGCGCTGTCCGGTGCTGCAACCGGTGCGAACGGGTCCTGCAATTCCGGATCAGCCGCAGCTGCGGCGGTCGCGGCCGCGTCTTGTGCTGCGGGCTCAGCGCCAGCCGCACCGTCCGGCGGGCTTTGTGGTGCTTCCGGCTTGCGCAGCACTTCCTTGGCGATGGTCTCGGCCGCCTGGCGCAAAGCCTTGTCGCGCGGAGTGAGCGCCGCCTCGGGGATTGCCGTCAGCGCTGCAATCGCATCACCGACGCCTTCGGTTGGCACCTTGACCAGCGTGCCGTAAAGCTTGGCCATCGCATCATCGCCAGCCGCATCTCCAGCCAGTTTACCGGCCTGTTCGGATGCAAGCAGCGCTAAATCCTTCTGGCCGTCAATGGCGGCACGCCGCGCCATACGCAGATAGACTTCACGGCGGCGGTCGACATCCATGTAGGACAGGGTCGCCTCGATATCCGCCGGCTGAACGGCGCCAACATTGGCCACAACCAGTTCGACAAACAGATCGGCGAACTGGCTCGCATAGGGCGAATAAAGAAAGCGGCGGGCATAGCGGTTCGCATATCCCTTGGCCTTGTCGACCATGCGCGCTTCCACGGCGACCGACAAGGATCTGCGCAAGGCGGCTTCCTCGACGATTGTGCCGGGAGCACTGAGGCGCGCCCAGTCGTAGTGTTTCAACGCTGCTGCCGGATCGAGCGCGATCGTGACATTGCCAGCGACAAGCGCCAGATAGGGGGCGATATCGGTATCCTTGTATTCAACGAGAATCTCGCCAAGCGTCTTTGAGATCAGCGTGCCCTTGCCGCTCAGATATTTGCGCAGGGCATCGGCGACGCGATTGTCGAAGTGGCCGTCAACGTCTCGGGCAACAAGGAATTCGAGCGTCTGGGGATTGCCGCCGCTCATCGCATAGATCAGGGCCGCATCGACATTGCGGGGATCGGCGAAGATGGCCGGATCCGCCTCGCGCAGACGCTGGTCGATGGTGCCGAGCATAAAGCGCTGCATGTCTGCAGCCGAATGGTCGCCCCGCACAACGCTATCCTGCACGAATTGCAAGGATCGCAACATGCGGTAGGGTTCGATATGCTCTGCTCCCTGCGCCATGGCCGGCAAGCTGCCCAAAAGGGCAGCCGCACAACCAGCCAAAGCAATGAGGGAGAAGCACCGCAGAACCATGGATCAGCCCTGCTCTGCCTGGACGAGGATTTCGATGCGACGGTTGGCATCGGCGAGCGGGTCGTCCGGCACCTGCAGACGACGGTCGGCGAAGCCAGAGACCTGCTCGACCCGATTTTCAGACAGGCCGCCACGGACCAGCATGTAATAAGCCGAATGGGCACGCGCCATCGACAGGCGCCAGTTGTCATTTTCCGTGCCACGGAACTGACGACCGTCCGTATGGCCACGGATGATGATCTGGCCGTCGCGTTCCTGCAATAGCTTGCCGATCGCCTCCATCGCGACAACGAGGTCGCGACGAGGAACCGCGGAGCCGACATTGAACATGGGATCTTCGCTCTGGTCGCTGATGGTGACCAGCACGCCGCCTTCGGCCGGGGTGACCACAAGGCCTTCCGGCAGCTTCCCGGCAGCACCGCCAATGGCCTCAACGATCTTTGCGCGCAAGGCTTCCGCATCCGCCGTCTGGGCTTCAAGCTTCTGCTCGGCCGTCTGGGCGGAGTCCTGCTGCGCCTTGTCACCAGCCTTGGCCTCGTCGGCTGTTTTCGCATGATCAGCCTTGGCTGGATCCTGCTTGGCCTCAGGCGCGACATCCGGCTTTTCTTCGGTCGGCGTCACCATTTCCGTCGGCGTCTGCCCATCGAGGATCGGCTTTTGACCGGGAATGACGAGCGCAACTTCGGGCTGGCCTTCGGGCGCAGTGACATCTGTAGTCGGCTGTGTCTGCTGGTCAGAGGGCGTGGCAGCATCGGTCGGCTCGCCCTTAGGGCCAACGGCCGTCTGAACCTGCTGTGTCCAGAAATCGGGATCGAAAGGGTCGCGATAGGCTTCGCCGCCCTGTGCGCCGGTTGACGGGCCAGAATCGGCGGCGCCCCCCTCACCCTTGGCGCTGACATTGGCCTGCTGGCCGACTTCCTGAGCAATTTCAGCCAGAACGGAGTATGGATTTTCGAAGAAATCCGCCTCGGAATAGTTGGAGTTCTCGCCCGACGACGCCGTCAGATCTTCGCCGGTGGCCGCAGCGGAACCAACCTTGTCCTGGTTTTCATCAACCTGGGAGCGCTCCTGCTTCTGCTCACCTTCCGCCTGATCAACGGGCTTCTTCAGCCCTTTTTCGGTTGGCTTTTCGTCGGCCAGCTTGATCGGGTTGAAATAGCTTGCGACGGAGGCCTTGGTTTCCTCATTGGCCGCGTTGACGAGCCACATCACGAGGAAGAAGGCCATCATCGCCGTCATAAAGTCGGCAAAGGCGATCTTCCATGCACCGCCATGGGCGCCGTCGTGATCGCCCTTGTGGCGCTTGACGATGATGATCTCGTTCTTGCCGTGGTGATGATTTTCGTCGCTCATTCCATAACCTTCTTCAGGCTGGCCGCAAATGCCGAGATACGCGTGACAAGGGCGGCGTCGCCGAATTCAGCCGAAAGGTCGAGATCGTCGCCCTCGACGTGGCGCAGCAGGGCTGCATGTTCCGGCATTGCTGCCAGCAATTGGTCAAACAGGCCGCGCGGACCCTTGACGCGAATGGTGCCCGCTTCCCCGGCGAGGATTGCGGCCTCCAACTGGTGGGCAAGTTCTTCGACTGCCTTGGCCGCGACGGCCTCGCTGAACAGCGGGACCAGGGCGCGTGCAACCTGCTCGCTGATGGCGAGCGACATCTGCCGGATCAGGTGCGGCAACTGCTCACCCAGTGTCGTGGAAAACTCTTCGCGCAGGCGCCGGTCGTGTTCGGCCAGCGTTTGCGCATTGCCGATTTCGAGTGCCTGACGATCGACTTCGAAAGCCTGTGTTGCCTCGATCCGTCCTGCCTCGTGACCTTCCGCATATGCCTCCCGTCTGATGGCTTCGACATCCACCGGCTCGGGTTCGGGCAGTGCAGGAAAGTCGAGATCCATACCCTCATCGATCGACAGGTCGAACACCGACGGCACCGGCGCAGGGGGCTCCGGTGGGGCAGAGAAATCCTTGAGGTAGCGTGTCAACGGCATGTTCATCGGCAATCGCCTCCATCGGCGACATGCATCGGCTGGAACAGCCTGGCCGATGCGTCGGGTAAATCAGACATCATGGCTTCCCGAAGGTCTTCACTCATCCTGCAGCCTCGATCTTACTTTCGGGTAAGCGACAGCAGCGCGGCGACTGTGCCATATTCATCCAGGAAGCTAGGGGTTCAAACTTGCGCGAGGGTGAAGGGAACCTCCGGCTGCGGCCATGAAAAGGACCGGCGAACGGGCGTCGCCGGTGCGCTTCCATTACTGCTGGAACAGCGTCAGGAGCTTTTCGGCACTGGTATTGGCAATCGAGAGCGCCTGGATGCCGAGCTGCTGCTGGGTCTGGAGCGCCTTGAGGCGAGTCGACTCTTCGTTCATGTCCGCATCGACGAGACGGCCAATACCCTTGGAAATCACATCCATGAGGTTGGAGACGAAGTTATCCTGCATTTCGATACGGCTGGTGATCGCGCCCAGGGTCGCGGCCGAATCGGTCAACTGCTGAATGAGATCGTCGACGACGCTGATCATGTCGGCCAGGTCTTCGCTGCTTGTCGTCTCATCAATGGCAATCTCGGTTGCGCCTGCTGGTGCCGAGCCCATGTCGAGCAGGAAGTACTCGCGTGGGACACCTGTCGCGGGGTCGATGAGAAGGTCGGCGTCAATCGCCTTGGTCAGGAAGCCACGGCTGGAATCCTGGATGTCGATCAGCACCGAGTCGGCCGTGTCGAAATCGAGTGTCGTGACCTGAACGCTGCCGTCTGCGCCGCGGACGAAGGAGGAGACCACCTGCTTCATGCCAAGGACGCCGGCATCGCTGTTGTAGAGCCAGTTTTCGCCGGAGAAGGACGCAGACTGGGCCGAGGAGACGAGCTGGTTCTTCAGCTGTGTCATTTCCTCGTTGATCTTGTTCTTGTCGACGCCAGGCTCGCTGGCCGCGACCAGCTTGGACTTAATCGTCGACATGACTTCGACAACGTTATCCAGGGCCGTGTAAGCGGTATCAACAGTCGCCGCACCAAGACCCAGTGCGTCCGCCACGGTGGAGAGTGCAGCATTGTCCGAACGCATCGTGGTCGCAATCGACCAGTAACCGGCATTGTCCGACGCGGTTTCGACCCGGTAGCCGGAGGAGACCCGTCTCTGGGTCGTCTCAAGGTTGGTGTCGATCGAACGAAGCGTCTGGAGCGCAGCCATCGCGGCTGCGTTGGTCATAATGCTGGTCATGCGTGATGCCCTTGAGAATTGTTTTGCGCATCCGGAAGCAAGCCGGTCGCGACGGGCGGGCATCATGCAGACCAGCTCTCATCCGAGCGGTCCCCGTCGCATGTTAACAAATCATTAACAGCGCCAGTTAACAAAGGGTTATGGATGATGGCAAGCGCTACGGCCGGGGAATTTTCCCATCGGCGGCAGCGCAGAAAGCCTCACGCAAGGCTCAAAAAGAAATCCGCGCCCCAAGAGGGGCGCGGATCTTGCCGAAAACACTGACGCGGTCAGGGCGGGACGAAGTCATCCCTAGCCGGATGCCGCTTACTGACGGAAGAGCGTCAGGATGCTTTCGGAAGCGGAGTTGGCGATCGAGAGCGACTGGATGGCCAGCTGCTGCTGGGTCTGCAACGCCTTGAGGCGAGTCGATTCTTCGTTCATGTCGGCATCGACCAGACGGCCGATACCGGAGTCGATGGAGTCTGTGAGGGCAGCGACGAAGCTTTCCTGCATCTCGATCCGCATGGAGATCGAACCGAGGGCCGCGCCGGCGCTGGTCATGGACTGCAGGCCGTATTCAACCAGGGCCAGAGCTTCCTGCATGCCAGCATTGGTCAGGGTGGTGATATCGAGTGTGTCGATGGAGACACCGAGGATTTCGACTGGGTTGACACCGGCCGTACCATCATTGTCCCAGTCAACTTCGGCATCGAAGGTTTCGGCAACGCTGCCGATGATACCAGAGGTGTAGTCGATCAGGCCGGTGGCGTCGCCGCCGAACAGGACGGTCATGCCGTCAGCGGTGGTCGCATCAAGCACGTATTCGGTGGTTGCGACCGAAACATTGCCGTTCGAGTCACGGATGAAGCCCGAGACGACCGTGACGTTTTCAGGCGCCGTGATCGTGTCTTCGCCGCCGGCTGCCCAGTTCTCACCGGAGAAGCTTGCGGATTCGGAGATCGAGCGAAGCTGCTCCTGCAGCTGATCGATTTCTTCCTGGATCTTGGACTTGTCGACGCCTTCTTCCGTGGCGGCAACAACCTTTGCCTTGATTTCCTTGACGACTTCAATGGCGCTTTCCATAGCGGCATAGGCCGTATCGATCTTGGCGGCGCCGAGGCCGAGTGCGTCCTGCACCGAGGAGAGCGCCATGTTGTCTGAGCGCATGGTGGTCGCAATGGACCAGTAGGCGGCATTGTCGGATGCATCGCCGACGCGAAGGCCTGAGGACACGCGCGCCTGGGTGTCCTGCATGCTCGAGTCGATCGTGCGGAGAGTCTGGAGTGCAGCCATCGCTGCGTTGTTGGTCAAGATGCTGGTCACGGTCGTGTCCCTTGAATGGCTAGTTTTCGGGGGGACATCCCGGTTCTTCCGGGGACGATGATTGTGGCCTAATGCCTTTAACCAGTTCTTCGTCTTGGTTAATTCATCGTTACATGAGCCCATGTAACGTGCTTATGGTTAACGGCTGGTTAATCGATGATAACAAAAAAAAGCCGCCCCGGAGGGCGGCTTCCATTTAGGAACTGTGCGCGTCTTAACGGAAGAGCGACAGGATGACTTCGGTCGAAGAGTTGGCAATCGACAGGGACTGAACAGCCAGCTGCTGCTGGGTCTGCAGTGCCTTGAGGCGCGTGGATTCTTCGTTCATGTCGGCATCAACGAGACGGCCAACGCCCGAGTCGAGCGAGTCAGACAGCTTGTTGACGAAATCTTCCTGCAGTTCGATGCGGGTGGAGATCGAACCGAGTTCAGCGCCGGCGCTGGTCATGGCAGCGAGTGCTGCATCAACGAGCGTCAGGGCTTCCGCCATGTCGGTGTTGGTGTAGTTGGTGATGTCCAGCGTGTAGACAGATTCGCCAGAAACGGCACCGGCAGCAGCCTGCACACCAGCGGTGGACTGGTCGAAGTCGACGAGTGCCCAGTCGGTTGCAACACTACCGAGGATACCGGTTGCCGTGTCGATGACGCCCGTGGCATCGCCACCGAACAGCAAGGTCATCTGCGGGTCACCAGCAGCAGCCTGCGCGGTTGCGTTCAGGTTATAGGACGTGGTCTTGACCGAAACGTTGTTGTTGGCGTCACGGACGAAGCCGGAAACAACAGTCACGTCAACGGCGGCAGTTACGGTGTCGAGGCCACCGGCGATCCAGTTTTCACCGCTGAACGAAGCCGATTCGGCAATCGCCATCAGCTGTTCCTGCAGCTGGGCAATTTCTTCCTGAACCTTGGCCTTGTCGACGCCTTCTTCAGTCGCGGTGACCAGCTTGGCCTTCATTTCCTTCACGACTTCGATGGCCGATTCCATACCGGCATAAGCCGTGTCGACCTTGGAGGCGCCGAGGCCGAGGGCATCGGAAACGGCCGAGAGAGCCATGTTGTCGGAGCGCATCGTGGTCGCGATCGACCAGTAAGCGGCGTTGTCAGAAGCTTCACCAACCCGCATGCCGGACGATACGCGGCCCTGGGTTTCTTCCATGCCGCTGCTGATCGTGCGCAGGGTCTGGAGTGCCGACATTGCGGCCATATTCGTAAGAATGCTCGTCATGATTGTATTGCCCCTTGAATGGCTGAATAGGAAGGGACATTCCGGTCTCTCCGGGAGCGGCGCACAGCATCATGCCTGCTAACTGGCTGAATTTATTAGTTAGCTCGCTACTCTGATGAGACCTAGATAACGGTATCAAGGTTAATGAAGCGCTAAACGAAAATGAAACTTGGGAAAATTTGCGAGAAAATTTGCAACCCTCGCGCGCATGCGCGCGTAGCAGATTATGTTTAACAAAACGGAAAGGCCGCATCCTTTCGGATGCGGCCTTGTTCGTAGCCCCCTGCCCGGATTCAGCCACCGGACGTTCGAGCATTTCCCGATCCCGCCTCTGGTCAGCCACCAAGGCATACTGGGATGGGTCATTCGAAACCGACTGTTACCAGCCGGAATGCGCTTCCGATTAACGGAAGAGCGACAGGATGTTCTGCGAGTCGTTGTTGGCGATCGACAGAGCCTGGATTGCCAGCTGCTGCTGGGTCTGCAGGGCCTTGAGGCGGGTCGACTCTTCGTTCATGTCGGCGTCGACGAGACGGCCTACGCCCTTCTCGATGGCGTCAGACAGCTTGGACGAGAAGTCCGACTGCAGTTCGATACGAGCAGAGAGCGAACCGAGCTGAGCGCCGGCGCTGGTCATCTTTTCCAGTGCAAGGTCAACCGAAGCCAGAGCCACGTCGAGGTCGTCGTTTTCCACGTCCAGGTCGGTGATCTTGATCGAAGCAACGGCAGCAGCGGCGCCGGCGACGGTAACCTGATCCGTCGAGGTCAGGATCGATTCCTGCGTGTCATCAACTTCGCCCTGGGCGTCGAGACGATACAGCAGGTTGTCCTGGCTCTGGACGTAAGATGTCGTCTTGACACCAACGTTGCCCGAAGCGTCACGGACGAAGCCGGAGACAACGGTCTTGGTTTCAGGCGTTTCAATCGCGAGGAAGTTTTCGCCGTTGAAGGACGAGCTCTTTGCGATCGACTCAAGCTGTTCCTTGAGCTGAACGATTTCTTCCTGAACCTTGGCCTTGTCGACGCCCTGTTCCTGAGCTGCGACTACCTTGGCCTTGATCTCCTGCATAACGTCGATTGCCGATTCCATACCGGCATAACCGGTATCGACCTTGGCAGCGCCAACGCCGAGCGCGTCGGTGACAGCGGACAGAGCAAGGTTGTCAGATTTCATCGTGGTCGAGATCGACCAGTAGGCAGCGTTGTCCGAAGCCTTGGAAACCTTCAGGCCGGTCGAAATGGCGCTCTGCGTGGATTCCATGCTCGAGGAGATCGAACGGAGAGTAGAAAGCGCAGACATAGCGCTGGAGTTGGTCAGAATGCTGGCCATAGGTCTTGTCCCTTTGAACTAAATACTGATTGGGGACATACCGGACTTCAAGATTTACCGGTCAGCGACGGTTCGGCTTCATGCCATTTGGTATTTTCTATTTGGTACCAGACCCGTCGTGTGAGGACCAAATTCGCAGCCAATTCTTGCCAACCCCTTAATCTCGCAGGGGCGTGCCGGGATTCAAAAACCTATGGTAAACAAGGGCGTAATGGTTAACGCACCATCGTCCCAATCGTTAAACAAACGATCGGACGAGGCTCCCGACCAGGAGGTTCCAGCCGTCGATCAAGACAAAGAACAAGATCTTGAATGGCAGTGAAATTGAGGTCGGTGGAAGCATCATCATACCCATGGCCATGGTAATTGTTGCCACCACCATATCGATGACCAGAAAGGGCAGAATGATCAGGAAGCCGATCTCGAAACCGCGACGGATTTCCGAGAGCATGAAGGCCGGAACGAGGACGCGGTAGTCGACCTTGCCATCCACGACCGTCGTCTGGCCGCGCTCGTTGGCGAGGTCGACAAAGAGGCGCAAGTCCTTGTCCCGGGTGTTTGCCGTCATGAAGGTGCGGAAGGGCTCGGCTATGCGTGCCACTGCTTCGGCTTCGGTAATCTGATTGTTCAAGAGCGGTTGCACGCCATCGCGCCACGACGTGTCCATGGTCGGCGCCATGACGTAAAAGGTCATGAAGAGCGCCATGCTGGTCAGGATCATGTTGGATGGGGTGGTGGCCAGTCCCATCCCTGAGCGCAGGATGGCAAAAGCAATCAGAAAGCGCGGAAAGCTCGTGACCATGATCAGGATGCCAGGCGCTACAGAGAGCACCGTGAGCAATCCGAAAGTACGAATGATCCAGGCCGCCACCGATCCATCGATCGGGGTGTTGAAAATATCCGTCGGGAACTGCTGCGCGTGAGCCAGTTCCGGCGCCATCATCATGACGGCGACGAGGAGGAGGATTCGAATCATTCGATCACAAACGTTCTGAACATCACTTTCGATACGCGCCCTTCCGAACGAAGGTCAACACGCTCTTCTATGTCATCCTTGAGATATTGAAATCCGCGCGGCCCCTCGATCTGCTGGAGAGACACAGTGCGCAGATAACTGAGAATATCCTGGTGGACGTCCTCGGCGACTTTGACGTCCGGCGGGCCGTTGAAAAGGATCGCAACCTCAAGCCGGACCCAGTTTTCCGAAGGGTAAGCGAGATTCGT
Organism: Rhizobium sp. AAP43; assembly: GCF_001296045.1. Taxonomy (GTDB): domain Bacteria; phylum Pseudomonadota; class Alphaproteobacteria; order Rhizobiales; family Rhizobiaceae; genus Allorhizobium. The sequence continues at coordinate 24,514 of NZ_LJHS01000041.1, forward strand.
GGTGATCGGCTCCAGCGCGACCACCCCATTCGCTTCCGTCGAGATTGGAGGAATGCCTTCCTCCTCCTTCTTTCCAGCCTCGCCGCCTTCCGCAGCAGCCTTGGCCTCTTCCGCCGCCTTGGCTGCTTCCGCTGCCTGTTCGACACGCGGCGCCAGCATGCCGCCAATGACCCAACCACCGCCGGCGCCGACCACGGTCAACAGAATGAGCGGCACGAGAAGTCCCATCAATCCGGACTTCTTCTTGCCTGTGGCTTCCTGGTTTTCGTCCAAGCTCATGACGTCCCTGCCCTTCCGTTCGGATCAGAAGGGCGAGTAGATGTCGACGACCTGCTGGCCGATCGGCGGCTGCTGCACTTCCGTCAGGCGACCACGGCCGCCATAGGAGATGCGGGCTTCTGCGATCTTCTCGTAGGAGATCGTGTTGTCGGCATCGACATCCTGCGGACGCACAATACCAGCCACGTTCAGGATACGCAGTTCGTGGTTGACGCGCACCTCCTGCGATCCGCTGATCAAGAGATTGCCGTTCTCGAGAACGCCGGTCACGACTGCCGCCACGAGCAGCGTAAGCTTTTCGGAGCGTTCGGTCGAACCCTTGCCCGATGAACTGGTGTTGGAGTCCGTCGACAGATTGCCCGTGGTCCCGGTATCTGTCGAGAAGCCAAGGAAATTCGAAATTTCCGCACCCCAGGTCAGGCCGGTCGAATTGTCGCGACTGCGGTCCGTCTCATTGCTGAAGTTGGCTTTGTCATTGATCTGAATGTCGATCGTCAGGATATCACCCACATTGAGCGCGCGTGCATCCTTGAACAGGGCCGACTGGCTGTCGCTCCAGAGCGAATAGCCGCTGGCCGTTTGCGCGGCTTGCTTCGGGTACATGGCCATCTGTGGCGTCTGGCTGTAACGCAGGCCGGAGCCGATTGGGCTCATCGACGGCGCGTTGCCGATCTCCTTGACGGTCTGGCTCTGGCAACCTGCCAGAAGGAGAATGGCCATGAGAGCCGGGATGCGCTTCGTCATGATGGGTCCTTCGATGTATTGCGATCGGAAGCACTCGACATGATCGAGGCAACCTTGGCCGCCTTTTCGGGGCTCATTTCCGTGAGAATCAGGCTCGACTGGCGCGGCGGGAGCTTCATGATGATCGCAGCAGCCAGGATGACATCCGTCTGCTCCAGCTGCGGCGCGGCTGCGTCCGGTGCCATCTTCTTGTAGATCTCAAGAAGCTGCCCCTCCGCCTGCTTCATGAAATCGTTGCGGCGGGTCAGCCAGTCTTCGTATTCGGCGCGGCGCTTCTCCAGAACCGCGATGCGGCCATCGACATCCGCCTGGAGCTTGTCCAGTTCCTGTTTTTGCAAGAGGTAACGCTGGTCGCGTGCCGCATCGGCAATGCCGGTGCAGAATTGCTGAATTTCAGCTTCGGAGGCGCTTTCGAGTGGTGCTTGCTGGCCAACTGCCGTGCCGGCAAAGGCCGGAAGTGTGGCAATCAGGCCGACAATTGCCAGATTGCGCAGCGCCGTGGACGAGGTCACGATATCAAGCTTCTTGATCATTGCAGAACGAGCTCCGCTTGCATGGCGCCGGCGGACTTGATGCCCTGAAGGATCGCGATGATGCCATCCGGCTTCACGCCGATGCTGTTCAGGCCGCTGACAAGGGTTCTCAGGTCAGGACCGTCGACGATGGCGATCTTGTCGCCTTCCTTCTGCACGAAGATATCCGTCTGCGGCTGTACCGCCGTTTCGCCGCGCGAAAAGGGTTCGGGCTGAACAACCTGGGGCGATTCCGTGACCTGGACGGTCAGCGTTCCGTAGCTGACGGCAACCCTGGACACCCGGACATCGGCGCCGATGACGATCGTACCGGTGCGTTCGTTGATCACCACGCGGGCGGGCGAGTCCGTTGCCACGACCAGATTTTCCACATCGGCCATCAGCCGGGCAAGATCCGCCGTGCGCGGCTTCTGGACCACGATTTCCTGACTGTCGCGGGCTTCGGCAATCGGGCCACCGTAATTGGCAGCGGCATAGGCATTGATCGTGTCAGCGATCCTGAGCGAGGTGGTGAAGTCCGGATTGCGCAGTTGCAGGACGAGGTTGACCGCATCCTTGAACCGGGAGGGAAGCTCGCGCTCGACGATCGCGCCATTTGGCACGCGGCCCGATGTCGTGATCCCTTCCTGGACGCTTGCAGCATCACCCTGGGCGTTGAAGCCGGAGACGACCACGGAGCCCTGGGCGACGGCGTAGATCTGGCCGTCAGCGCCGGTCAGCGAGGTCATGACGAGCGTGCCGCCACGCAGCGAACTCGAATCGCCGAGCGAGCTGACTGTCACGTCGATACGGCTGCCGGGGCTGGCAAAGGGCGGCAGGTTCGCGGTGACCATGACGGCCGCCACGTTCTTGGCATTCGACTGACCGCCTTGCGTGGAAATGCCGAGGTTTTGCAGCATGGCGCGCATCGACTGGTCGGTGAAAGGCGAGGACCGCAGGCTGTCGCCGCTTCCCTGCAGGCCGACAACGAGACCATAGCCGATCAGCTGGTTATCCCGACCGGATTGCAGCGATGCGATGTCCTTGATCCGCGAATTGGCGGCGATGACGGGCTCGAGAGGCGCGATCACCAGAGAGAGCGCGCAGACTGCAAGACGCAAGAGAGCAAGCGGTTTCATTTCGCCATCACCTGTATGGAACCATCGGCCATGACCGTGCCGGTTACGACGGAGCCGGAATCGATGTTTCGGACCTTGATCAGATCGCCGACCATCGCGTCTGTGAGGGGTGTGCCGGAGGCGCTGATCAACATGTTGCCGATCGTGAAGGTCAAACGCACACTGGCGCCGCGCTTGATGGCGTAGGCTTCGCGCAGACCTGCAACCGGGATGGTGCGCCCCGGCAGAAGGGTCCGCTTGGCGACGCGGCCGACCACTTCGTCCTTGCTGCGGGCATAACCGCCAGCAAGGTTGGGATTGGTCACCGAGACGATATCGACCTGTTCGGCGGCAATGGTTTCGCCCGGATAGATCACCTGCTTCGGGATCACGGCGGTATCGGCCGCCGCAGCCGCGACGGCACCCATTGCCAGGAATGCGGCGGCGAATTTCACCGCACGCAGCCCGTTGCGGAATGATCGGCGAAACCTCATGTTTGCCTCCAGTTGCCGTTACTTCAGGTTCTTACTGACGATCTGAGCCATCTCGTCGGCGGTGGTGATGACCTTGGAATTCATCTCGTAAGCGCGCTGGGCAGAGATCATGTCGGTGATCTCTTTCACAGCGTCGACGTTGGACGCTTCCAGGTAAGACTGCTTGATGTAGCCGAAGCCGGGGTCTTCAGGGGCTGCGACGATTGCTGCACCCGAGGCGGCCGTTTCGGAGAAGAGGTTGTCACCGAGTGGCTTCAAACCGGCTTCATTGACGAAGTTTGCAATCGTCAGCTGACCCAGATCGGTGAAATCGGAATCATTGCCGATACGGGCCGAGACCTGGCCTGTGCGGCTGACGGTGACCTCGGTTGCATCGCCGGGTATGGTGATCTGCGGGGTCACGAGATAGCCGTCGATCGTCACCAACTGGCCTTCGGCATTCATGTTGAACGCGCCGGAACGGCTGTAGAAGGTCTGACCATCCGGGGTCTGAATTTGGAAGTAGCCGCGGCCGATCAGCGACAGATCGAGCTCGTTGCCGGTCTGGACAAGCTCGCCCTGGGTGTGGATCTGACGAATGGCGGACGTCTGAACGCCGAGACCGATGTTCGCGCCTTCCGGCACGATGGCCTGGTTGGCGCGGTTCGGCACGCCCTGAGCCCGCTCGGTCTGATAGAGAAGGTCGGAGAATTCCGCACGCGCCCGCTTGAAGCCGGTGGTGTTGATATTGGCGATGTTGTTCGCAATGACCTCAAGATTGGTCTGCTGGGCATCCATACCCGTGGCTGCGATGGCGAGCGCTCTCATAGGCGATACCCCTGCTAAATCTGCATCTTAGTGATTTCGAGATAGGCACTGACGATCTTGTCGCGGAAGGCAATCGCTGTTTGCAACGACTGCTCCGCCTGCATGACCGCGTCGACGACTTCGCGTGTGTTCGCCTTGCCGGTCAGTCCGTCGAACGACGCCTGTTCGCTGCGCTTCAGGCTGTTGGCCGCGTCGACCGCGACATTGCCGAGCGCCTGCATGAAGGTTTCGCCGGTCGCCGTGCCCGGCGTCGTTCCCTGCAATGTTGTGCCAGGGCTTTCGAAGAGGCTGGTCAGCGCTTCGGTCGACTTGGTCCCGGAGAGCGCGCTCAGTTTGGAAATGCTTTCAATCATTGCGAGGCCTTCAGCAGGGAAATGGTCTGAGAAATCATGTCGCGGGTCTGCTTGATGGTCTGCAGATTCGCTTCGTAGGACCGGTTGGACTCGCGCATGTCGCCCATTTCGATCAGGACGTTGACGTTCGGCATCTTGACGACGCCACGCGCATCAGCCGCGGGGTTGCCCGGGTCATACTCATTGATGAAATCCGACTGATCGACGCCGAGTTTCTTGACCTTCACCTCTTCGGCGCCCGATACGCGATCGAGTTCGCTGCCGAAGGTGATGGTCTTCCGGCGATAGGGATCTGCACCGGGGGTGTCTCCGGTGGTGCGCGCATTCGCAATGTTTTCGGATACGATGCGCATACGGGTGGATTGGGCCTCAAGGCCACTTCCAGCGATTTTAAGGGCTGCGCTCAAAGGGTCGGTCATCAGCGTTTCACCGTCATCAACATCATGCGATGGAAGGAGGACATCAGCGAAGTGTTCAGCTCGTGCTGACGCTTGATCTCGCCTGTCTTGGAAAGTTCTTCGGCAATGGCGACGGAGTTGCCCGATTCCTGCAGGCCGATCTCATCATTCAGTTCGGATTCTTCGATGCCGATGTTCTGATCGCTGAGGTCGTTCGAGGCCATGTGACCCGGCTGGGTCACCGCCATGCCCTGCACCATGGCCGTCCGATCCAAGACCGCGCTGAAGGGCGTGACGTCCTTGGCGAGGAATTTCGGCGTGTTGACATTGGCAATGTTGGTCGCGACCACCTGCTGGCGGGCCGAGAGCCACGCTGCCTGTCGCGATGCCAGATCGAACAACTGGATGGGGTTCATGGCGATACTCCGTCTAATACAATGCGGAGCCTAGGCCAGTAATCTTGCGTGGGACTTGCCCAGTTTGCCTTTTACTGATTTTCGTAGATTGCGCCGGTAGAGGTGACAATCACCCACTTGCCATCGCGCTGCTCCAGCGTGGCAACACGGCTTTCATCCGGCAGTATCGAACCAACCCGAACCAGGTACATGCCGTCTGTATCCTCAATCAGCGCACGACCATTGGCGACATGCAGAAGGCGGAACCCCTTCTGACCCGGGAACGGCTGGGACAGCTCCTTTTCAGGCCCGACGGCCTGCTCGCGACCCAGTGTCGGAACCGTAGCGGTAATGATCTGGTCGACAGGCGCCTCGGGCGGCGTGCCACTATCATCCTTGTCAACAAGCGCCAGGGGAGACACGCTGAACACATTACGCCCGGGTCCTTCGGGAAGGTCGCGCGTGCTGGCCCATTCGGCAGGACGTATGCCAAATTTCTCGGAATTGAAAAAGACGTACCAAGGAAACATCGCGGCGGCAAAGGCCATGGCGACGCCTGTCAGACCAAGCAGACGGTCAATCGTCGGAACGCGGCGAGATTCACGCGTCGACTTGATTGGCATCACGGGTTCATCGGCATCGAAATCGGTCATGATCAGCCCCTTTGTCTCATACCGGCGCCGCCCGCCGCCGCCTTCAAGGCGTTGGCGAGATCGGCATAGGCGTCGGCTGCCGGCTTGTCGCCGGGTGTCTGTTTCAGAATTTCATAGATCACCGGGACCTGCTTGATCGCCATATCGAGATCCGGATCGCTGCCGTTTCGGTAACCACCGATCAGGCGCAGGTCGCGTGTTTCCTCGAAACGGTGAATGAGTGCCTTCAGGCGGGAAACCAGCTTCTCTTGTTCGCCCGTCCAGGCTTTGCGGGCCAGACGCGAAATCGAGGTCAGCGGATTGATCGGCGGATAGCGGCCCTCATCCGCCAACGAGCGGTCGAGGACGATGTGACCATCAAGGATACCACGGGTCGAGTCGGCAATCGGGTCGTTGTGGTTGTCGCCGTCGACGAGGATCGAGATGATCGCCGTAATCGTGCCCGCCCCCTCGGCCCCCGGCCCTGCCCGCTCAAGAAGGCGCGGCAGCTCGGTAAAGACGGAGGCCGGATATCCGCGGGCGATTGGCGGCTCGCCGGCAGCCGTCGCGACCTCGCGGATGGCATGGGCAAATCGGGTGACGCTATCGACGATGAACAGGACGTTCTCGCCGCGATCGCGGAAATGCTCAGCGATGGTCATGGCCGTCAGCGGCGCCATCTTGCGCAGCATCGGGCTTTCGTCGCTGGTGGCCACGACCGCGATCGATTTCGCCATGTTGTCACCAAGCGTATCTTCGATGAATTCACGCACTTCGCGGCCACGTTCGCCGACGAGTGCAATCACGACCTTGTCGAAGGCATCCGCCCGCGCGAGCATGGACAGCAGGGTCGATTTGCCGACGCCAGAGCCTGCAAAGATGCCGAGGCGCTGGCCCAGGCAGAGCGGAGAGAAGATATCGATCGCACGAACGCCCGTCTTGAAACCGGTGTCGACACGGCTGCGCGTCATCGACGGAGGTGCGGTCGTGGAGATCGGCCTGCGTTCGGTACCGGGCACAAGAGCCGGCCCTTGGTCGATCGGGTCGCCGAGTGCATTGATGGTGCGGCCGCACCAGCTTTCGTCGGGTGCGACGCGGAAAGCGCCCTTGCGGATGACCACATCATGAATGCCGATCGGCTCACCCGGCTCGATCGGGCAGACATAGCAGACATCCGGTTCAACGCGAACGACCTCGCCGAGGTGAATGCCCGTGGCCGACCGATGAGCGACGAATTCACCGAGGCGCACATGCTTCGACAGGCCGGCGACGGTATAATGGCCCGCTGCAATCGTGCGGACATGGCCACCCTCTGCCACCGCGTGTTCCGGACGCGCATAGCGTTCCGCAAGCCCTGCCACCTGGAGGAGCTGGGCTGCGATCGGAAAGTCACCGGCGGCTGGGTCCGTTGTCATCAAGTTTCAGGCCTTATGTTCCACCGCCAAGGACCTTAATGGCCTCGCTCAACGAACTCTCGCTGTCACGGATCATCGCGCTGACACTTTCGAAGGCGCGATTGACCTGGATGAGCTGCGTCATCTGGCTGATGCCGCTGACATTGGAATTTTCGACATAACCCTGCATGACGGAAATCTCGGGATTGTCGGCGACCGGCTGCGGCGGGTCGACTGTGGTTACGCCGCTGTTTTCATAGCGCACGAAACCGTTGCGCACGTCAGCGGTAAAGACGCCGAGCGTTGCGACCACGCGTCCGTCCTGCATGATGCGGCCATCCGCGCCGACTTCTGGCGGGCCTCCATTGCGGTTTAGCTGGATTGCGCCACCGCCAGAATCGAGAACCGGATAACCGCGTACGGAGACGAGGTTGCCCTGCTCCGTCATCGTGAAGCGACCGTCGCGGGTCAGAACCTGTCCAACCGGCGTATCGATAGCGAACCAGGCATCGCCCTTCACCGCGAAATCGAGCGGATTGCCGGTTTCGGCAAGTTCACCATTCTTGGTCGAAAGATAGTCATTGCCTTGGCTGACGAAGGCGACCTTGGCGTTCAGTTCATTGCCGGTCCGGCTGAGCATCTCGTCGAACTTCACCTCCGTGCCACGAAAGCCAACAGTGTTCACGTTGGCCATGTTGTCGGCGATGGTGGTCAGTCGGCGCTCAAGCGCCATCTGGGACGACAAGGCTACATAAATTCCGGATTGCACTGAATCTGCCTCCGCACGTGATGAATTTCAGCAAATCATTATCCAAGGCGGAATATCCTGCCCTGACATGGCTCGTTCTTGCGGCAAAAGCCTTGCGCGAACCTGTCGGCCACGTTCTCTTCGAAATGGCTGGGTCGGTCTTGTAGCCGCGTCCCCGTGGATCAGCCTCACGCAAGGCACGAGCCGTATCGCTCAGGCTGCGAAGTAACGTTCAGGTGCGGGCAAATGAATATCATCATCGGATTTGTGATCACTGTCGGCTGCGTGATCGGCGGCTACATGGCGATGGGCGGGCATGTCGACGTGCTCTTTCAGCCTTTCGAGCTGGTGATCATCGGCGGCGCCGGCGTCGGGGGCTTCATCATGGCCAACCCGATGAAGGTGGTGAAGGATACAGGCAAGGCGCTGGGCGAGGCCTTCAAGTACAAGGTACCGAAGGAGCGCGACTATCTCGACGTTCTCGGTGTTCTCTATTCTCTGATGCGTGACCTGCGCACCAAGTCACGCAACGAGATCGAAGCCCATATCGACAATCCCGAAGAGTCATCCATCTTCACCGCAGCGCCGAACCTGCTGAAGAACAAGGAACTGACATCCTTCATTTGCGACTATGTCCGCCTGATCATTATCGGCAATGCCCGCAGCCATGAGATCGAAGCGTTGATGGACGAAGAAATCGACACCATCCACTACGACAAGATGAAGCCCTACCACGCCATGACCGCCATGGGTGACAGCTTCCCGGCGATCGGTATCGTCGCGGCGGTTCTCGGCGTTATCAAGGCGATGGGCAAGATCAACGAGTCGCCGGAAGTGCTCGGCGGCCTGATCGGCGCCGCACTGGTCGGTACCATGCTCGGCATCTTCCTGTCCTACTGCCTCTGCAATCCGCTGATCGCGCAGATCAAGGGCGTTCGGACCAAGCAGCACCGCCTCTACATCATCGTGAAGCAGACGCTGCTGGCCTACATGAACGGCTCGGTTCCGCAGGTGGCACTCGAATATGGCCGCAAGACCATCTCCTCGCATGAACGTCCGTCGATCGACGCCGTCGAGCAGGAAATGATGAACCCGGGCGGCGGCGGTGAAAGCAAGGCGGCTTGATCATGAGTGAAGCAATCACGTCCGAAACGGTACCGACCATAGACAAGTCACTTCTCGCTCGTCTCACGGGTGGTCTTGGCGACACAAAGACATTGCAGCGGATCTGCGCCGACTTCGGTCAGCTCTACACGGAATTCCTGCCCGACGTCGTTCACAGCGAAACCGGCATGGTGATCCAGGTTCACTATAACGGCTATGACAGCGGCATGATGACCGACCTGATCGCCGAACTCGGAGACAATGTCGTGCTGGCCGATGGCCAGTTGCGCAACTGGTCGCCCAATTTCGTCCTGGCATCCGGCAATGGTTTTGTCATCACCCTGATGGAAAACCTTCTCGGCGCGCTACCGGAAACCATCACCGAACCGATCGAGCGTCCCCTGTCGCAGATCGAGCTCGATCTTTCGGTCATGGTCTTCGACAAGATCGCCAATGTGCTGCGCAGCGGCGTCAATGCCGCGGGCGGTTTCGAACCACTTCTGGAAAAGCCGCATAATGCCGAGGACCGACCCAAGCTCGATGAGGACCATGTCGATGAATATGCCGTCACCATCAAGATGGGCATCACGCTCGGCCCGGTAACGTCGGAGTTCTACCTCGTCATCCCGCAGAGGGCTCTCCTGAAGACCGTCGTAACCCTGCCGAAATCGGCCGGACAGGGCGGTCGTGGCCGCAAGGAATGGCAGGAACAGATAGCCGAGCAGGTGCGCCGTTCACAGGTCACGCTTGAAGCCCGCATTCGGCTGGAATCGCTGACACTCGATACCATCTCGCGGCTGATGGCCGGCGACGTCATCCCGTTCCGCGACAAGGCCGACGTGATGGTGGACGTCAGCGCCAACGGCAAGGACCTTTATCGTTGTGAATTTGGTCGCGCGGGCGATCGCTACACGGTCAGGGTCAAGGACAATGTCAGCAGCGAAGACGACATCCTCAGGCATTTGATGACGTAAGCATTTGCCGAGGCGGGTCCACGGCAGTTTGACGCAAGTTTAAACAGGAATAATCACTCCATGGCTACGAAAAAGACCCCACAGACGGATGATGCGTTCGCAATGCCGGGCGCCAGCGACAGCGATTTCGATCAGGCCGTCGACGATCTCCGTGGTGTGCTGAAAGCCGATGCAGACGGTGGGCTGCCGGATATCGGTTCGGACTTCGGCACCGGTTTCGGCGGACTCGATGACAGCGCCTCGGACCCGCTCGCCGCGTTCGAATCGGATTTTGGCGGAAGCGCTGCGGCGCCCGCCGGTGATTTCGGCAGCGACGATTTCGGCGGCGGTGATTTTGGCGGAGGCGCCCTGGGCGGCGCTGGCGATTTCGGCGGCGGTGATCTTGGCGGCGACCTGGGCGGCGGCATGGATTTCGGCGGCGGCGCCAGCACGCAGCAGGCGCCGGGAAGCGGACTGACGGCCAATCTCGACCTGATCATGGACATTCCGATCGAGGTCCAGATCGTGCTCGGATCAAGCCGAATGCAGGTTTCGGGCCTGATGAGCCTTGAGGAAGGCGCGATCATCGCGCTCGACAAGAGGATCGGCGAGCCCGTCGAGATCATGGTCAATGGCCGGCGCATCGCGCGCGGCGAGATCACGGTTCTCGAAAACGACGATACCCGATTTGGCGTCAAACTGATTGAAGTGATGGCGACGAAGACATCCTGACCCATGAAGGGCCAGAGAGGAAAAGACCATGATGGACTTTGAAGATTTCGGCGGTGCACTCAGCGGCAAACCACTTTCCCAGGCAGACAAGGCGGCCGCCGTGCTGCTGGCCATGGGAAAGGGGGTCGCTGGAAAGCTGCTCAAATATTTCACCCAGGCCGAATTGCAAATGATCATCGCGTCGGCCCAGACGCTCCGGACGATCCCGCCGGACGAACTGACAGGCCTGGTGAACGAGTTCGAGGACCTGTTCACCGAAGGCGCGGGCCTGATGGACAATGCACGCGCCATCGAAGCCATTCTCGAAGAAGGCCTGACCCCGGAAGAAGTGGACGGCCTGCTTGGCCGCCGCACGGCTTTCCAGGCCTATGAAGCCTCCATCTGGGACCGTCTGCAGGACGCTGATCCGGATTTCATTGCCAAATTCCTCACGCGCGAGCATCCCCAGACGGTCGCCTATATTCTGTCGATGCTGCCGTCGACCTTCGGCGCGAAGGTTCTCCTGAAGCTGCCGGAAAGCCGGCGCGCCGACATCATGAACCGCACCGTCAACCTGAAGAATGTCAGCCCCAAGGCCGCGCAAATCATTGAGAACCGGGTTCACGACCTGATTTCCGAAATCGACGCCGAGCGCAACTCCACCGGTTCGGCGAAGGTTGCCGAACTGATGAACGAGCTCGACAAACCCCAGGTCGACACCCTGCTGCAGTCGCTCGAATCGATCAGCAAGGAATCGGTCAACAAGGTTCGCCCGAAGATCTTCCTCTTCGAAGACCTGCTCGCCATGCCGCAGCGCAGCCGCGTCATGCTGCTCAACGACATCGCAGGCGACATCCTCACCATGGCGCTTCGCGGTGCCAACCCGGAAATCAAGGAAATCGTGCTTTCCTCGATCAGCCCGCGTTCGCGCCGCATGATCGAATCGGACCTTCAGGCCGGCACGGCCGGAATCAATCCGCGCGAGATCGCGATCGCCCGGCGCGCCGTGGCCCAGGAAGCCATCCGGCTTGCCAATGCCGGCCAGATCCAGCTCAAGGAAACCGAAGGCGAGAATCAGGCGGCCTGAGACGCCGGGTCTGTTGAAAACACCACCTCTCGAACGCCCGCCGATTGAACCCCGATCGGCGGGCGTCTACGTTCCCGTCATGGCGGCCGTTGAAGGGCCAAGCCAGCGGATCGTGATTGCACCGGTCACCCGGCGGATCTAGCGGCCGTAAACGCCTTCGAGGATTGCGGCACATATGGCCGACGATGAAGACCAGGACAGCAAAACCGAAGACCCGACCGAGAAGAAGCTGCGTGACGCGCGCGAGAAGGGCAACATTCCATCCTCTCGCGAACTCCCTCTCTTCGCGACGTCGCTCGGTTTCTATGTCTATTCGGTGTTCTTCATGCCGGATGGGGTCAACCGTCTCTCCGAGACGCTGAGGGATATTTTTGAACGGCCTGAGCAATGGCGGCTCGGGACGGCCACCGACACGGTTTCGCTCTTCACCCATCTGGCATGGGAAATCAGCGCCTTTCTGGCTCCACTCATGCTGTTGGTCATGTTGCTGGGCGTTGCGGCGAATGTCGCGCAGCACCTGCCCGCCTTCGTGCTGGAACGTATTCGCCCGCAAGCCAACCGAATCTCGCCGATGAAGGGGTGGGAGCGTCTCTTCAGCATGCAAGGCATGGTCGAATTCGGCAAATCCGTATTCAAGATCGTGATCATTTCGACAATCATGGTGTTCATGCTGCGCCGCGACTACTTCGGCATGATTGATGCCATGTTCTCCGATCCGCAGGTCATCTTTGTCAAATTCTCCGAGATCCTGGAGAAGATGATGCTGATCATCGTTATGTCGACCGGACTGCTTGCGGCCATTGACGTGTTCTGGACCCGGCACCACTGGTACGAACAGCTCCGCATGACCAAGCAGGAGATCAAGGAAGAGTACAAGCAGGCTCAGGGCGATCCGATCGTCAAAGCGCGCCAGCGCTCCATCGCACGCGACAGGGCCCGCAAACGCATGATTGCCAATGTGCCACGCGCCACGCTCGTGATCACCAATCCCACCCATTATGCCGTGGCGCTGCGCTATGTGCGTGAGGAAGGCGATGCGCCGGTGGTGGTCGCCAAGGGCCAGGATCTCGTTGCGCTGAAGATTCGCGAGATCGCCCGCGAGAACGACATTCCGATTTTTGAAGATCCGCCGCTCGCTCGCTCCATGTTTGCGCAAGTCTCGGTCGATAGCGTCATTCCGTCGATATTTTACAAAGCCGTGGCCGAACTCGTTCATCGAGTCTACGCGTCGCGCGCCCCGAAGAGACGGATACGCTAGCGACAATGAAAAAGTGCTCCTATACCGACCAGCGTGAGCGTATCGTGGCCGAGGCAATCAGCCCGGTGGCCAGCGAATTGCGGCTTCTCGATGCGGCAGACCTGATTTCGCTGCTTCGGTTCGAGCTCAATGGCAATTTATCCGACCTCGTCTCGTCGGCAGCCGAACTTTATTTCCATCCCGGCACTGTGGTCTTCGGAGCAGGTGGCGAATATCGACTGGAATGGGGCGGACCGCCAGAAATCATTCTCGATATCGAGATCAAGCCACGCGACATCACCATCTATGCCCAGCTCGTGCTGACGGATGCCCATGCGGCGATCGACATCAAGCATATTGCTTTCCACAAGAGTGCCGGCGATCCGGATGCAAACACACGCATGCTCACCGAGCGGCTTCAGGAAGCACGCTTCGTCAAGGGACAGGCGACCCCAATCTACGGGTAAGGCAGGTGATCAGGTGATGTAGCCGAGGCGAATCGCCTTGGCGATTGCCTGAATGCGATTGACCGAATCAAGCTTGATCGTCGCCGAACCAAGATAGGCGTTCACCGTATGCACGGAGAGGCCGAGACGCTCGGCGATTTCCTCGCTGATTCGGCCATCACCAGCGAGCTGGAGGCAGGCAATCTCACGCTCGCTGAGCGTTTCGGCTGGCGCAGAGCGACGCTCGTCGAGCGAGAGGATTTCCGTCATGACGCGGTAGCAACGGCTATGCACGGCAAGGATGAGTTCGCCCGGAAGATCCGCGCCACCAGAGGTCGGAAAGACAATGAAACCATTGCCAACCGCGCCCAGCCTGATCGGAAATGCGATCCCCGAATAGGGCAGAAGCCGCTCGTCGAGCTGGGTTACAAAGGGCGTAAAGTCGGAGGCATCGAGAAAGCCGGTCTTCTCCTGGGCGCTCCACAGGATCGGAAGGGTCGATCCATCGATCTGATTGAGCAATGTCTCTCCATAGGCCGCGATGAAAGCGTCGCGTCCGCTTGCCAGCGCCGGGCTCCAGCTTTCGAATTCGGGATGGAGGCGCCGCTTGTGCGGCAGGCTCGCACCGACAATCCGGAAGGCAGCAAAACCGCGTGCATTCAGCGAGCGCTGAAGGGAGACAAGCTTGGGGAAAATGTCGGAGCGCGATGTCGGAAGGCGCTGACCGGTCCAGGTCGCATCTTCCAGAACGGATCCGCCCGACCTGCTCTGACTGGCCATTGCTGTTCCCTTATACCAGGTTGTTGCGGACGGCATAGGCAATCGCTTCCGACCGCGTCTTTGTCGCGGTCTTGCGCATGACGCTGGTGATGTAGTTGTTGATCGTGTTGCGCGAGATCCCGAGGATCGTCGCAATTTCGTCGCTCGTCTTGCCTTCTGCGATCCAGTAGAGGCATTCCAGCTCGCGCTCCGTCAAATCGAATTCGCGATCCGGCTTCTGCGATTTGGAGTAGGAGAGGCTCACAGCATAGCCGGTCAGAAGGCCCGTTTCGCGCAGGCGCTCCGGCGACAGGACGAGATCCTGGCGAAACAGCAGCAGCAGCGCCAGGCGATTGCGGCCAACGGTCAGCGTCAGCGTGCAGTATTGGCGGCTCAGGCCCGCGGGCACAAAGGCGTCATCCGGCAGGATCGCATATTTCGGCTGCAGGACGGACAGGCATTTCTCCAGTTCCGTGGACTGGGAATAGGTCGTCGCCAATTCGCTTTCGAGGCGCCGCACCAGATCGAAGGGCCAGTCAGAGGCAACGACGAAGTCCAGACCCATTTCCTGGACGAGATCGTAGCGCGCAAGCAGGTAATGGGATGCACCGACATATTCACAGAGCAACCGCAGGCAATGCGCGATGTCCCGCGACAGCGCAGGCGAAGCCAGCTTCCGGATCAACATGTCTTTTGACGACGCGCCGCCTAGCGATCCACCAGGGACCGCAGCCGTCGAGCGTCCATCCGCTTCACCTGTCGTGAGCTCGGCATCCATTCAATAGCCCCTTTGAACTGATCGCCTTGCAAGATCAATGCTTTTACGCGCCCCAAGCGGAAATCGAATCACTGCAACCACCGCTTTCACGCCTACCGAATCATGCGCATTGTAAAATATAAAGTGCCATAGATCACAGAGCAGGTCGGCATCCCACACTGCATCGAACATGCGTGGTCCACAGGCTCATCTCAACCATAATAATCTAGGGGTAAACGCAGAAAGCCGCACCTCTCGGTGCGGCTTGTACAATTTTTGCGAGTAGATCAGGCTGCGTTGTCCACCGCCCATTTGCGGAGAATCTTGGCGGCGCGCTCTTCGGAGATCTCCACCATGCGTGCCAGGCGGCGCTCCGGACCTTCCTTGACCCGGCGGTTGAAGCCACCATTCGGATCGTCGTCCATCGTCAGCAGGTCGTCGGTGGAATCGAAGCCGAAGTCGGCACCGAAGCCATCCATCAGGCCGCCGCCACCGCCGCCACCCAAAGCCGGCGAGAAGTCTGGCAACTCCAGGCCAGCCGCCTGTTCGCCGATACCGCCCGCCAAAGCGGTCTCTCCTGCACCGCCGCCACCGGCCGTGCGGATCATCGGGCGGATGCCCATCCAGACAATCAGGAAGGCGACGGCAACAAAGGCAAGCGAGTTGATAATGCCGCCAACGTTCCGGCTGAGGATTTCCATCACGCCGGGACCCGTGGCAGATTCTGCCAGAAGCTGGTTTTCGAGGAAGTCCATCGCCGTCAGCGTGACGACGTCGCCGCGGGTCGTGTCGAGGCCAGAGGCGGAGGTTACGATCTTCTGCATCTCTGCCAGATAGGCATCGATCTTGGCCTGGTCGACAGGCTCGCCGACCATGGTTGCAATGCGCCCGCGGTTGACCACGACAGCAACGGACAGTTTTTCGACGGTGTAGCTGTTCTTGACCGTAGCGACCGTCTTGCTGTTGATCTCGTAGTTGGTTTGCTCTTCCTTCTTGTCCTGTTCATCGGACGATTCAGGTCCAGCACCACCAGATTGCGGAGCAGCCTGGGGAATGTTCTGCTCGACGGTGGCTGCAGTGTCGGACTGACGCTGCAGCGACTTCTGTGCCTCTTTCGTCACACGGACAGACCGTTCGACGCGCGATTCAGGATCGTAGATCGTTTCCTGGATCTGCTGGCTGTCGGTGTTGATCTGGGCAGTCACGCTTGAGCGGAAGTTGTCCATGCCGAGGAAGGGCGCCAGCGCCTTGTCGATATTGGTCTCGATCTCGCGCTGGACCGACTGGACGACGCCGAGCGAGCGGGTCGCTTCGCCGCCGCTTTCGTCGCCGGCGGCCAGAAGCTGGCCGGTGGAATCCAGGATTGTTACGTCCTCGACATCGAGGCCGGGAACCGAGGAGGCGACCAGTTGCCGAATCGAGGCTGCGGCCTTGCGGCCGGCGTCCGATGAGGCGCGGACCATGACGGACGCGGTCGGCTTCTGTTCGCCGCGGCGGAAGTTTCCGACGTCCGGCATGACGATATGAACGCGTGCGGCCGCGATGCCGCTGATCTGCTGGATGGTGCGTGCGACTTCACCTTCCAGAGCGCGGACACGGGTCACTTCCTGCATGAACGAGGTCAGGCCGAGCGAACCGACATTGTCGAACAGCTCGTAGCCGGCATTGGCGCTGTTGGGCAGACCACGCTCTGCAAGGAGAAGACGCGCCTTGCCGGTCATTCCGGCAGTCACACTGATGCTCTGGCCGTCGCTACCAGTCTCGAAATCTATTCCGGACTCGGCAAGCGCAATGCTGATCTGATTGAGATCAACGGGTTCCAGGCCGACATAGAGCGTCTCGTAGGAAGGCTTGTTGACGTAGAGAGCGCCTGCAAGAATGATCGCAAAAGAAACAATAGTGACGCCGGCCATGGCGAGCAATTTCGCCTGGCCCATCGCGGCAAAATTCTTTGATACCTGAAGTAACTGATTTAACAGATTCATTCTGTCTCGCACCATCAACGACAAAGGTCAGGGCGTTCTTGCCCTCGGTGCGAACATAGAAACCGAAACTTGTGCGAGCGTTTCGCGGGAGGGGGGTGCCGAAATCATTTCGGCAAGTCGTCACCAGAGAGCCGGTTCTACCGGCATCGCGCTTCTTCAGAAGAAGTCGAAGTCGCCAGCCACTTTGGCCAGCGGCTGGGAATGGCCGTGGCGCAAGCCGGCGCCAAGGGCTTTCTGCATATCGGCAAGCTTGACCAGGCTCAATGCCGTGGTCATGTCGATCATCCAGTCAGACGGAATAGTTGCCGTAATCGTATCAATGAATTCCGCCAGGCCGCGCGCTTTCTGCACGGCCAGGTCAATACCTTGCAATACTTTGAGGCCGTCCGGGTGCTCAAGCACCTGGGGGCCACCCAGGTCGAGGAGATGAGGTTCCACACGCTCGATCAGGTAAGCTACGTCGTGCAGCTCGCTGACGATGCGCATAAGGATCTCCGGGAGCTCCTCTTGGAAAACTTGGTTCCCAGCAGTTGAATCTTTATGCATCCGATTTCCAGTTTTAGAAGAACTCGATTGATGTTTCCACGGGCTTCGACACAGGTGCGGGACGCTGCTCCATTGCGACCGTCTTCTGCGTTTCCGCGCCCGTAAGCGGGTACTGCCGAGCCCGGCCGCTGACGGGCCAGAACTCTAGCTTACGACCATGATCGCCACCCGTTGACGAACCGACAACCTTAATGCCTTCATCACGCAAGAATTGCATGGCAAAGGCCGCATTCTGTTCACCGACATTCGAAAAAGTCGCAATCGTCTTGGCGCCACCGAAGATCTTGGCTTCCAGACGATCCCTCCGTGCTCCCTTTTTCAGGAGGCCGTTGATCAGAAGTTCCATCAGATGGACCCCATAGCGGGTGGCGTCGCCGCCCCCGGCTCCAGGGACTGCCGAGCCCGGCAGGAGGAAGTGGTTCATGCCGCCCACCCCTGCAATCGGGTCCCGGATACAGGCAGCAACGCACGAACCAAGGATCGTCGACAAGACCACATTGGGATCATTGACGACCTTCCATTCGCCCTGAATGATATGGACGCGCTTTGCTGCACTGTCGTCAATCATTTTAGTGCTCCGAATACAGCCTCGATGGCCGCCTTCATCTTTTCGATTGTGAAGGGCTTTGCGAGAACGTTGTTGGCGCCGAGCTGGGCGGCCTTCTGAACCAGCGCGCGGTCACCCTGCGCAGTCAGAATGATGAATGCCGCCTTCTTGGTGTTCGGGTTGGTCCGAACGGCCTGAAGGAGACCGAGACCATCCATCTTCGGCATGTTGAAATCGGAAATGACCAGATGATGGGGCTGCTGCTCCATGATCTTCATCCCCTGCTCGCCGTCGCCGGCAGCGGTGATCTGCTTGAAGCCGAGCTGGGTCAGGGCGTCGCTGAGGAGGAGGCGACTGGTGACCTGATCGTCGACGATCAGAACTTTGATTTTTTCGGCTAGTGACATTATTCGATACCTTCTTTTCGGGCGGCAGTTAGCTTGAGGATTTCCTCCCCAATGGATCCGAGGGGTAGTTGGTGCTCGACGGCGCCGAGTTCGTAGGCGACGCGTGGCATTCCGTAGACCACACAGGTCTTTTCGTTCTGGCCGATGGTGCTCGCACCGGAGTGGCGCATCTTCAGCAGGCCGGACGCGCCGTCGCGTCCCATGCCGGTCAGGATGACGCCAACGGCATTGCGTCCGGCAAGTTCAGCAACCGAATCGAACAATACATCCACCGATGGCCGGTGTCCGTTGACGGGAGCGCGCTCCACCAGTCGGCAGCAGGGCGCAGATGGATTGGACACCTGCATGTGGCGGTCGCCACCAGGGGCCAGATAGATCTTGCCGATCTCGAGGCGTGCGCCATCCGTCGCTTCCTCGACAACCGGGGCGCAGAGGCGGTTCAACCGCTCTGCGAAGCTCTTGGTAAAGGTCGACGGCATGTGCTGCGTGATCACCGTCGGCGGGCAATTGCGCGGAAACTTCTGAAGAACCGAGATCAGCGCCTCGACACCGCCGGTCGACGAACCGATCGCGACGATCTTGCGCCCGACGCGGAAGTCTTTGGCAGGCGCCATCGGAGCGGCGGTCGGCTGTGTCGGCTGGACCCGCTGGAAGCGATGCTGCGAACGTGCCGCCGCCTTGACCTTGTCCGCAAGCTCGCCAAACGGGCGCGGCTCGCCGGGCTGCGGCTTGGCAACACAGTCGAATGCGCCGATTTCGAGCGCAGCCAGCGTCGCTTCCGCGCCGCGATGGGTCATGGTCGAGACCATGATCACCGGCATTGGCCGGAGCTTCATGATCTTTTCCAGGAATTCGAGGCCGTTCATATTCGGCATCTCGATGTCGAGCGTGACGACATCCGGGTTGAGCTGCTTGATTGCGGCCCGTGCCTCCATGGCGTCGCCCGCCTGCCCAACCACATTGACGTCCGGGTCCTGGTTCAAGACAGCCGTAATCAGACCACGCATGGTCGGGCTATCATCGACAACGAGGACGCGTGCCGGAGTTCCCATTATTTACGCCCTCCGTGCTTGCCGAGATAGCGATAGGTCGTGATCCCGATGTTGTCGAAATCGTTCTTGATGTCTCCAGAGACGCGCTCGGAATGGCCGATATAGAGATGGCCGCCAACCGGCAGAAGGTCAGCAAAACGGGTCCAGATCCGCATCTGTGTCGGCTCGTCGAAATAGATGACAACGTTGCGGCAGAAGATCACGTCGAACTGCCCCTTGAATGGCCACTGAGCCATCAGGTTGAGTTCGTTGTACGTAATCAGCCGCTTGAGACGATCATCGACCTGGTGCTTGCGCCGGCCGCCGATCTCGACCTCCGAGAACCACTGCTTGCGGATCGCGGGCGATACCGTTTCCAGGGCCTGGTCGTCATAGGCACCCTGCCGCGCAATCGCGAGGATCTTGGGATCGATGTCGGTCGCCAGGATCTTGAAGTCGTAGTCTAGCACCTGCGGGAAGGCCTGGAAGACCGTCAACGCGATGGAATAGGGCTCCTGGCCATCCGAACTCGCGGCCGACCAGATCCGGACCCGGCCGCCGGATTTCGCCCGGGCGATAAGCCCTGGAAGAACCTCGTCGCGCAAATGCTCGAAATGGTGGTTCTCGCGAAAGAACCGCGTGAAGTTTGTGGTCAGGTGCGACAGCATCTCACGACGCTCGGCCGCACCTTCAGGAGAAGACACGAGCTGGCAATAGGCCCGGAATCCGGACAGGCCAAGATTGCGGATGTGCTTCGATAGCCGCGAGTAGACGAGCGACGCCTTCGAGTCGTTCAGAGCGATGCCCGCATCCGAATAGATCATCGCTGCAATCTCGTTCAGATCGCGACGCGTCAGCGGATACTCGCCACTGGCCAACACCTCATCGTCCGAGAGGCGAGAACTTGGCATTTTAAGGTTCGTCGTCATGCGGCCTCGCTTTCGGTGTCGTTAAACAAGGCACTCAGTTCGATCAGACAGATCATGCGGTTCTCGATGGCGAGGATTCCGCGTGCATACTGCTTTTCGAGATCGGAGGAGACCTCGGGTGTCGGCTGAATGTTATCATCCGTCACGGTTAGAATGTCGGACACGGCATTGACCAAAAGCCCGACAATCCTCGATTTCACTTGGGCCACGATGATGACGTGGCGTGCTGTCGGTTCGGCCGGCTTCATGCCGAGGCGCAATGACAGGTCCATGATCGGAAGCACGGCACCGCGCAGATTGATCACGCCCATCACATAATTCGGTGCGTGCGGTAGAGGTGTGGCCTTCGTCCAGCCACGGATCTCACGCACCGACATTACGTTCACGCAAAATTCCTGGTCACCGATGCGGAATGCGATCAGTTCGCGATTCCCTGGCCCCAAGTTTTTTACCGCATACGACATCCTGTTACCCTGCTACGGCCAACGACATTTCCTGCCTCAGGGACTGACCGCGCGAGGCGGCAACGACCGCATCCACATCAAGGATCAGAGCGACGCGGCCATCACCGAGGATGGTTGCGGCGGCAATACCCGGAACGTGGGTGTAGTTGGCTTCCAGAGACTTGATAACGACCTGGCGCTGACCCTGGATGGCATCGACCATCAGAGCGCGCTGACCGCCGCCTTCGGACTCGACCAGCAGAGCAACACCCTCGACCGGATTGGCCTGTGTGCCGCGGAAGTTCAGGATCCGGCCAACATCCACCAATGGGCAGAAGGAGTTACGGATCGAGATCAGGCGCTGGTTGGCGCCGAAGGAGTGGATGTTCTGTGCCTCGGGCTGGAGCGTTTCGACGATCGCCGTCAGCGGGACAACCAGCGTCTGGCCGGCAACCGTGACCACCATGCCGTCGAGAACGGCGAGCGTCAGCGGCAGGCTCATGGTGAAGGTCGAGCCCTGGCCCGGACGCGAGGTGATCGAGATACGACCGCCGAGAGCCTGGATGGAGCGCTTGACCACGTCCATGCCGACGCCGCGGCCGGAAATGTCGGAGATCTTGTCCGCGGTCGAGAAGCCGGGCGCGAAGATCAGGTTGTCGATCTCTTCGTCCGTCAGGTTCGCATCGGCTGCGATCAGTTCGTTGTCGATCGCCTTCTGCTTGACGCGCTCGCGGTTGATACCGGCACCATCGTCGACCAGTTCGATGACGATACGGCCCGAGCGATGCTTTGCCGTCAGCTTGATCGTGCCTTCCGGCTCCTTGCCAGCGGCCGCGCGCTTCTCAGGGCTTTCGATGCCATGGTCGACGGCATTCCGGATCATGTGGGTCAGCGGCTCGGCGAGCTTGTCGATGACCGTCTTGTCGACTTCGGTGTTTTCACCTTCCGTGACCAGGCGGATCGACTTGCCGACCATGTCGGCGACTTCGCGAACGATACGCGACATGCGCTGGAAGACCGGCTTCACCGGCTGTGCGCGGATCGCCATAACCGAGTCCTGGATCTCGCGGGTGAGCTGCTGCAGCTCTTCGAGGCCCATGTTGACAGCGGAGGTGCCGGTCGCATCGTTTTCGATGACGCTCTGCGAGAGCATCGCCTGGTTGATGACGAGCTCGCCGACGAGGTTAATCAGGCGGTCAACGCGATCGAGATCGACGCGGATGGTCTGACCGGCGGTCGAATTCGCCTGGGCTGCGGCTGCGGCTGCGGCTGCAGCGGCGGCAGCGGCCGGCGATTCCTTCTTTTCAGCCTTTGCAGCACCGGACGTCACCTTCATGACGTTGCTTGCCGTCTGAGCGGCTTCTACGGCATCTGCAACGACCTGGCTCGGCGCTTCACTGGCTTCGGAGCCTTCATCCAGCATCGAGAGGTCGAAGGGAACGGCGACCATTGGCGGCTCTTCGCCCGGGGCCTTCTCTTCTACGAACGGCGTGACCTCAAGGTCGCAATCCCATTCGGCGAACTCAAAGACTTGGCGGATCGCGTCTTCACCCTTCTCGGCCGAAATCTTGATCTTCCAGCCGAAATAGGAGCCTTCCGGATCGATGTCGTCAAGCGACGGCAGCTCATCCATGTTGCAGTTGATGGTCATCTCGCCGAGACGAGCGAGATCACGCAGCAACAGGGTCGCTTCATTGCCCTTGGCATAGAGATCGCGGCGCGGCTTGAAGCTGACCTCGAATATTGAAGCAGCCGGCGCTTCGTCTTCCCCATCAAAACTGTCGAAGGTGAATGGAATCGGCTGGAAACCACTATCGTCGGACGGGGCCGGAGCCAGTGCAGCAGCCTTCGGAGCCGCAACAGGAGCGGCGGAAGCTGCAGGCATCTCACCATTGGCCAGCGCTTCCAGTTCCTTGACCAGTCCGCTCGAACGGCTTTCGTCGACGCTGCCGCCGTCGCGAGAAGCGGTGACCAGGTCGGCGAGCACGTCGGCCGACTTGAGCATCACCTTCATGACTTCCGGGCCGGGTTCCAGCTTGTTGGATCGAACGCAATCAAGAGTGGTCTCGAAGACATGTGCGAAGGCGACCAGGTCGTCGAGACCGAAGGCACCTGCACCGCCCTTGATGGAGTGGACGGCACGGAACACGGCATTGACCGTCTCCGGATCGCGATCCCCATCGTTCATTTTCAGAAGACCGGATTCCAGTTCGGCGAGCTGTTCCTCGCATTCCTGGAAAAAGATCTCTTTGATTTCGTTCATATCCATAGGATAAATTCCCGGCTTAGGCGGTTACACGCTCGATGGCATCGATCAGCTTGGTCGGGTCAAACGGCTTGACGATCCAACCAGTCGCACCGGCCTGGCGGGCACGGTTCTTTTTCTCTGCGTCGCTCTCCGTGGTCAGGACCAGGATCGGAACCGCGCGGTACTTGTCGTTCTTGCGGACGCCCTCGATGAAGCCGAAGCCATCCAGACGCGGCATGTTGATGTCGGTCACGATGACATCAGGGTTGCACTCTTCGAGCACTTCCAGACCTTCAATGCCGTCTTCGGCCTGGATGGTCTCGAAACCTGCATTGTTGAGCGTGACCAGAAGCATGTTCCGTATGGTTCTGGAGTCATCGACGGTGAGCACTTTTTTCTTCATTTGCGGATCTCCTTGGCGAGCAGATGATCGATGTTGACGCCGATTAGTTGCAATGTCTTCGAGAAGGCCTCCGAGGCCTTTTCAAACGAGAGGGGATGCTTGTCTGATTCCCATGCCTTGGCTGCCGCCATCAGGACCTGGACGCACTGTGTGCCGAGCCGCTCTACCCCCGACGCGTCGATCACCAGAGGCGCACCGCGCAAAGACAGAAGATTGGCCTTGAGGTTGGAGGCCTCATTCAGGTCCATCACCGCCGGAAGTTTCAAGCCCTTCCGTTCGCCCTTCTTTGTTGCCATCATTCGTTTCCTTGTCTCACGAGGCAGGTTCCGTCGTAGCCCAACAGCCGTCTGGGCTGTGCCCATCTCACGGTGAAACTGTTCGCCCTGTCCGCCCCTGGGTTTTCTATGTATCGCAAGGTGGTAAACAATCTTCTCAACGGCCCAGCCCCGCGATCTGGAGGGGGTAGGCCAGTTCGACCTCAAAAGCGTCAGAAGACGCTCCGAAGGGGTCCTGACGCGCTAGATCCGCTTCACCATGCAACCCGACCTGACCGCTATGGGTCCTTCCGGTTGCCGTGCGTGGAGCGCGGTGCTGGCGCTCGATCTGGAATTCGCGAATCGTTGCGCCCAGTTCGAGGATGACCTTGTGCAAGTCCTCAGCGCCGTCCCGCGACCGACCGGCAATTTCGACGGTTGTCGCGAGTTCCCGACCAAGGCCGGCAACCGTGCCGGTCAGGCCGGAGAGATCACTGGCCTGGCGGCCAGTGTCGCCGGCGATGCCCGAGACTACAGTGCTGATCTCGCCGACCTGGACGACGATGTCAGCAATGGCGCCTTGTGTCTTTGCCACCATGTCGACACCGGCCTCGACCTGGTTCTTGGTGGTCGAGACCAGGGTCTTGATTTCGCGCGCGGCATCGGCGGAACGTTGGGCAAGCGCCCTCACCTCCTGAGCAACGACCGCGAAGCCGCGTCCGCTGTCGCCGGCGCGGGCAGCCTCAATGCCGGCATTCAGCGCCAGGAGGTTGGTCTGGAAGGCAATTTCATCAATCGCGCCAATGATATGGCCGATCTGTTCGGCCGAGGCCTCGATATCGGCCATGGCGGAGATCGCCTGACCGACGACCTGACCGCTTGCCTCGACGGAATGCTTGGTAGCGGCGACGGATGTTTCGGCGCGGCGTGATTTATCGGCCGTTTCGCGAATGCCGGCGCTGATCGCATCCAGCGCGTCGCTGGTCTCGCCAAGTCGGTCGGACTGGATCGAGGCGCGATCAGCGAATTCGCGCGCAGCCTCCGAAGCATTGCTCGTCGCCCGAGCAGCATGGCCGAGCTTCTCCTCCGAGGCGAGGAAGGCCGTCTGGAGCTGTTCGATGGCCGCGTTCATTCGTGAGGCAAGATCAGCGAAGGCTTCGGGAACGTCAGGAGCCATCCGCACCGTCAGATCGCCCTCGGCCAAAGCATCGACGACCGGACGGAAGATATCTTCGACGGCCGCTCGATCACGCTCTCGCTGCTGGGCGAGATCACGGTGGTGCTTCAAGCGCAGTTCGTTGAAGCGCAGCGACACGGCGATTTCGACATCGACCATGACAAGGCGCAGGAGTGAAGCAACAAGGTCGGCCACTTCGCGCTGGCGGCGGCGGCTCGATGGCAGAATCCCCCCCGCACCCGGCTCGGTGATCAGCGCGGTAATCATGTGTTCGAGAACGACGGCGTGACCGGCGATATGCCAGCGCGGATCAAGGTCCATGCGGCTTTCGGTGTCGGCCAAAACCTTAACGCGCTCGGCATAGAGCGCATCGAAGCGCGCATCGGTCAGAACGTCCCAATGGGATGCCAGAAGATCATGCAGTCGATCGTAATGACGTTCGCTGGTAAAGGCGCGCGAAGCATCGGGCGAGCTTTGCAGGCGCTGGAACAGGTCGCGCAGCGCCGTCGGCACCGGCGCTGTCAGGGCTGACCGGTTCTGTCGCAGCATTTCGCGCTGGCTCTCGTCGAGCCCGGCAAAGCGCAAGCGATCCCGCAGGCTACCCGCCTGTGCGCCCGTCGCCTTCTCCGTGGACATGTCCTGACCTGCCATAACACCCGCATCACGGCCGACCATTCAAGGTGGCCAAATGAGCGAACTCGACTCTAGCTGACGGATGCCCTTGCAAAAGCTGCACATGTTGAAGCTCAAGCCCGCACCACGGCCAGCCGCTGTCGCGCTGCTCCATGATCATTTCAGACCGGACCGATACCGGTACGACGGGACGGCTTCATGCCCGAAGGAAACCACTCAAGAGGTCCCACTCCGACGTGTGCATCAATGTTTATGGTTAATTCCTTGCCTGAAGGTTAATAATGTCTCCACTTCAAACGTTTGTGTCTAATATATTTCCATATTCTTTACTTCCGGTATGCCCACGCGGATCCGAACACGGGACGCGGGAACCTCATGCGCCACACAGCGTTTCTCGCATTGAATTGGACCCCGATGCGCCACCGCGCCCGTTGCGTGGCAAATTCTCAAAGTTGCAAAGGGAACCAATCGCTCGCCAAGACGTTTCTGTCCTGCCCTGCTTCCAATGAACGAGAGTGCCAGGGACGTCCGCGATGGGGGTCGTGACGTCCGGCTGCCGACGGTGCTTCTGCTCCGCCGAACCTCGGCCATGCGCGGGCCTGAGCGGCGACGACGGAGACATGACATGGCAGATCGAGACTATGATTGGATTGCACGCCGAGCCTATGCGCTCTGGGAGGAAGAGGGGCGGCCGCATGGGCGCGACGACGCCCATTGGCAGGTCGCGGTGAAAGACTACGAGATTCTCTATCGTTCCGCCCGCGAAACCGTCGAAAACGCCGAGCGTCGGATCGCGGAAGCCCAGGTGTCGGCAGAACGCGAAGACCTTTCCATCCCGGACATGCCGGACGCCACCACACGCCAACCAAGGAGGCGGTCATGACATCCATGGCAGGAACACATATTGGCCTCGCCCTTGGCCGCGCGCAGTTCATTCAGCGTATTCGCGACGCTTACACCTTGGACGAAGTCCCCTCCCCGACCCGGACAGGGTTCCCTGGCAAGCATCTGAACGTGCTCGCCGTGACCTCCGAAATCTTCCCGCTGGTGAAGACTGGTGGACTGGCGGACGTGACGGGCGCGTTACCGAAGGCGCTTGCCCGCTTCGGCATCCGCACACACACGCTGGTCCCAGGCTATCCTTCGATCCTGGCTCTTGCCCGTCTGCACCCGCCGCTTATGGAATTCGACAGCCTGCTGGGCGAACGCGCGACGCTGCGCCATCTCGAAATCGACGGCTTGAGCCTGTTCGTGCTCGATGCTCCCTCGCTCTATGAACGTGCGGGCGGGCCTTATGTCGACGAACATGGCCATGATCATCCGGACAACTGGAAGCGCTTTGCCGTACTGTCTCTGGCCGGCGCCGAGATCGCAGCCGGCGCTTTGCCTGGCTGGAAGCCGGATCTGGTCCATACGCATGACTGGCAGTCGGCACTGACATCGGTCTATCTCGAGCATATGGGCAGCGATGTGCCCGTTGTGCTGACCATCCACAATCTTGCCTTCCAGGGCCAGTATTCATCATCGCTGCTGTCGCAGATTGGCCTTCCACCAGAAGCTTTTACCACCGAATGCATGGAGTA
Source organism: Rhizobium sp. AAP43 (assembly GCF_001296045.1). Lineage (GTDB taxonomy): Bacteria > Pseudomonadota > Alphaproteobacteria > Rhizobiales > Rhizobiaceae > Allorhizobium. The sequence continues at coordinate 51,628 of NZ_LJHS01000041.1, forward strand.
TTACGGTGACATCAGCTACCTCAAAGGTGGCCTGACCACGGCTGAACACATCACCGTCGTCAGCCCGACCTATGCGCGCGAGATTCTCTCGTCCATCTTCGGTATGGGGTTGGATGGTGTGTTGAATGCGCGGATGGATCGCCTGCAGGGGATCGTCAACGGCATCGACACCGAGATCTGGAATCCGGCGACGGACCCATATCTGCCACATCGTTTTGACCTGAAGACCGTGCGCAATAAGCGGCACAACAAGGCAGTTCTGCTGGAGCGATTCGGCCTTGAACCCGGTGAAGGTCCGCTGTTTTCGGCGGTAACGCGGGTAACATGGCAAAAGGGCATGGACATGCTGGCCGAGGTGGCGGACGAGATCTTCCACTTTGGCGGCAAGCTGATCGTGCTTGGCCAGGGCGACCATGACATCCAGGCCGCTCTGCAGGAAACGGCGCGCCGCTTCCCCGGGCGCATGGCCGTTTCTGTCGGTTACAACGAGCCGACGGCACACCTCATCCATGGCGGCTCCGACGCGATCATCCAGCCATCGCGCTTCGAGCCCTGCGGTCTCACTCAGCTGTATGCGATGCGCTACGGCTGTGTGCCGGTGGTATCGCGCACAGGCGGCCTCTCCGAGACGATCATCGATGCGAATGATGCCGCCTTGTCGGCACGGGCCGCGACTGGCTTCCAGTTCCACCCGGTTCGGGCGGAGGGTCTGCGTCAGGCCCTCAGACGTGCGGCCGAGACCTATCGTGACAAGCGCAAATGGGCACGACTGCAGATGCAGGCCATGCGGGCGGATTATTCCTGGGACCGCAGCGCCGAACGCTATGCCGAGGTCTATACCCGCTTGACCGGCGAAGCCGCACAACGCGCATCCTGAACATCAAGGCCGATCTGCGCTTCACGCGTAAGATGGCTCAAACATCAAGGCGATCATCTATGGAGAGTTCTGCACCGACACTCGAGGGCCGTCTCAACGCCCAGCGCGAGATCCTGATCGCGCTGGTTGCTCAGGTAATGCTGCACCCCGATGCCGGACCCGGATTGATCCGCAGCCTGGAGGAGGAGGTGTTGGCGCAGGACGGGTCGGAAGATCCAGGCGCAACGCCATCTGCAGGGCTGGCCAGAACCGGGGAAAAGAGCGCCGAGATCCGAGAGATTCTCGAAACGGCAAAGGCAAGGGCGTCCGCCATTCGGCGCACCGCCGACCGGATCGCGGATCTTTGACGGTTGCAAGGATCGCGACAGAGGCGTTCCGATCCGTGGCAGAAAGTTGAGTCGGCTTTACAACCGGCTCCGACCGTTATTGACCGCTATTGTCCTTAGGATCAAAATTTGCGTCCCAATCCGCCGGCGGATCTTTCTTGCCAGGCGGCCACTTGTGCATGGTAGCATCGTCAGATCCGGTGATCACCGTTGGTTTGGCACTTGCGACACCATTGTTGTGGCCACCGTGCTGGGTGCCGACGAATTGACCCTCGGCATCCTTATGGATCTGCTTCACTTCTGGGGTCGTGCCCCTCTCCACCGTGCGGTCGCGTGCGTTCCCGTTGCTCATGCTCTCAACTCCTTCGTGCTTCGTCTCGAAGGAGAACCGGACATGAGGAACTAAGTTCCGCCGTCAGGCAGTCCCCATAAAAGCGGACAGGGGTGCGACCAGTGTCCAGCGCAGGCCTGCCGGATCGAAGTCCATCGTCACCTTGCCGCCAAAGGCGCTGGATGCATGCCTTTCAATCACAGTAGAGCCGAAACCGCGGCGCGTCGGCTTCTCGACCGGCGGGCCGTAACGCTCGCTCCAGGCCAGATGCAGCATGGGCTGATCCGCATCGGGGTCCTCGATCCACCATTCCACCGAAATTCGACCCTCGATGACCGAGAGCGCGCCATATTTCATCGAATTGGTCGCCAGTTCATGCAAGGCAAGACCGAGGTTCTGCACGGCATTGGCATTGGCCAGGATATCCGGCCCAAGTTTTTCGACCCTGTCGGTCGATCCGACGACGGTTTGCAGATGCAGGTCGATGAGTTTGGCCAAGGGGATACCGCCCCATTGTTGCCTGGCCAGCGCTTCGATCGACCCGGCGAGACCCGCGAGACGTCCGCTGACGGCCTGATGATAGGCTTCGACGCTGTCGCTGCTTCGGGCCAGCTGTCGCATCATTGCCTGGACGAGCGACAGGATATTCTTCGTGCGATGCACGAGCTCCTGCAGGATGAAGTGGACCCGCTCCTCCGCTTCGGCGCGATCGAAGGATGCGTTCGACAAGGCGACCGCCACCTGGTTCGCCTCGACGATCTTGGTGGTTTCGGGCGAGACGATTTCACCCTTGCCTATTCGCTCGGCCATGCCCGCAATTCTGCGAATGGACGCCCGCAATTGGTGGGCCGCCACCAGAACGACGCCGAGGCTCAGCGTGAGGAAGACGAGGCTGCCGATGAGCAGAGATCGCCAGATGCTGACGAAAGACCCTTTGGTGCTGGCCACCGGCCCCCAGGCCACCACATGCCAGGGCCAGTCGGCCACGCGGGCATAGCCCATCAGATATTGCTCGGCCTCCCGGTAGAAGACAGCACTGTTGTTGGCGCCGAACAGAAGATCGAGCTTGTCCCGATCGAAGTTACTGCCCGAGGGGCGATTGTCCGGGCCACTTGAAACGATGATCCGACCAGCAGCATCAATGAGTGCCGCCGTCCATTCCGGCGGCAGGTTTTCCCGATAAGTCAGGTCCCCGAGCGTCGCTGCATCCTGCGTGAGGATAATGGCTTCAGCACCGCCGGGCAGGTTGCCAGCTGGCAGGGGCCTGGTCAGATTGACGACCCAGCGCTGGCTCGTCGCGCCGAAAAACACCCCCGACAATTCAGTGCGGCCCGAGGCGATGGCTGAGCGGACAGAGGCGGGATTGGAAACCGGTCGAAGAGGCGCACCCCAGGCGACCCGTGTATTCAAAACCTGTTGGCCGTCCCGGGTGGACAGGATCACATAGAGCGAACTGTCCTTCAGGCTACCGCCGATCCGGTTGTGGAAGGCTTCCAGATTTCCCTGTTTGAGTTCGGGGGCATCCGCAATCACCGACAAGGTGGTGGTAAGGTCGGTGAGCCTTCGCTCCACACTGCGGCTGATCGTTTGCGCATCCTGCGCGGTACTCACCCGCAAAGCCTGGAATTGTGATCTTTCGAGTTCAAGAAGGAGAAAGACGACAAAGCCCAGGAGCGGCAGGGTGGCGAGTGCCGCCATCGTCGCCAGATAGGTGCCGATGGATGCGGTGGGAAATGAGCCCAGCAGAAGGCGAGCGAGTTTGCTCATATCCGTCTTCCGCGCGTCATGCAGAACCCAAGTCGGTGCCATTCCCGCTGCAGCGATGCGAACCAAATTGCCCGTCGGGCGTTGTTGTTGATCGAGACAGAATTGATCGACACCCGAGGAGCGAGATCATGATCTTCAAGCCGCAGACCTTTCACGGCGAAGAGCCGGTCGTTGCGAACGAGACCCCCATCGGGGCCATGCCGGTGGATGCGATACTGGAAGAAGAGGCTGCCCAGGCGCTTGCACTGACTGAGGGGGTGGATGCAACAGCCCTGACCGTGACGGCGAGCAAGGGGGAGATATTTTTGCTCGGTAGAATTGGATCGCGCGAGGAAATCGATCGGGCAATCGAAGCCCTGCTGGCCGTTCCGGGCGTCAGGAAAGTTACGGTGCAGCTGGAGACGGAAGACTTGCCCTGACAAACTTGCCGGCGTTTTCTCCGCCGGCAAAACAACAGGCGGCGAGAGCCGTGGTCTCACCCCGCGCCACCTATTTGCTCTCACCATGTCGATGAAATGCAATCGCAATTCAGCTGTCCTGTGCATACTGCAACGACGGCTGCAAATCAGCCGACAGCCTCCGATGCATGCCGTGGCGCCCAACCCTGCCAGGCGGGGCCGGTTTCCCGAAAACGTCCTGTCAGGTCCTGTTGCCGCAAGACGAAAGGTCGACGCAACCGGGCACCCTCTTCCGCATGACGACGTGCTGCCTCTGCGGCAAGCGCATGGCTCGGATAGCAGACCGAGCGCAGGCCCTCATGCACATAGGCCCAGCCATCAGCTTCCGGAACGATGTCGTAATAGGCGCGCATCATGACGAACTCCTCCTGAATGTCTCGCGTCTAACGCGCGAGACATCATTCGGTTCCAGACATGGCGCATATTCCTCCGCAGAGGTCTTGTGGCACGACCCGCCTCAGCGCAGGCCGGCGACGTTTTCCCAGCTGGTCTTGCCATCTACCCAGCGCTGCCAATCCTTGACCGACCCATAGAAGACGTTGAGGTCGATCTTGCCGTTGACGCCCTGCGACAGGCCAGACCCCGAATACTGCCAGAACACCCATTTGCGCCCCGGATAGGTCTTCGACGGATGCGCTGCGACCGAGCGAAGCCAGAACGGATAATCCAGGAAATGGCCGCGCAGGTTGTCCTTGTAGAAATCGGGTGCGGTGTAGATCACCGGACGCTTGCCGTAGTGGCGCTCGAGGCGGTCCATGAAGACCTGCATCTTTTCACGCGCCTTTTCTGGCGACAGGCGGAAGCGGCAGCTGGATTCGCCATTGTATTCGACGTCGATCACCGGCGGCAGCGCATCCGGGTCACGCGGCACGTTGCGGATGAACCAGTCGGCCTGATCGGAAGCGACGCGGCACCAGTAGAAGAAGTGATAGGCGCCCCGCTTCAGGCCGGCGGCCTTGGCCCGGTCCCAGTTAGTCCGGAACATCGGATCGACATGATCGCCGCCATCGGTCGCCTTGATGTAAGCGAAATTGGCGCCCTGGCCGCGCAGCGTCTTCCAATCGATATTGGCCTGCCAACGCGAGACGTCGACACCGTGTACCGCATGGTGCTTCGGCTTTACCTTACCGAAATTGATCGGCTTCGCATCGCGGAAGCGCTGGCTGTAAACGCGGTGCCGTCCGCCAGACGACGACGCGGCTGGCTCCTCGGGCGCCATGACAGCGGGCGTGGGCGGAACGAGCCGTGAGACCGGCCGCTGATCGGGCACGGGCATGCCGGCCGTCATCGGCGATGCTTCGAAATGCTGTTGCTGCTGGCCATTGCCGGCCCAGGCAAGTGCTTCGGGATGGCTGGTCACCGGAGAGGATGGCGTGATGGATGCCGTCTGCTCATCGACTGCAACGGCTGGCATGGGGGCCTGAGCCGGCGGTGGAGCTGCCTGAGCCGTCTGGGTCGCAGGCTGGTTCCTCAGCCGCAGGATTTCGACGGGATTGGTGCGCGCGCTGCAGCTGGTGAGCACCATGCAGCCGACGAGGAGCGAGGGAATGACCTTGGAACGCATGACACTCGAACTCAAATACTACGACCGGGTACCGAATACGCCAGACACCCGCAGCCTCAGGGAATTGCTAACAAAGCTTTACCGGCAAAAGGTGAATGCAATCTTTACGGCCACGTTCGATGCACGCCCTGCCGAACCGAGATCCTGCGCGTTTCGGTTCTTGCGAAATGCGCGAAGTCGTGGAAGGCTTCGTTCGATTTCAGGAGAGCTTGCCCATGACCGACACACCGATCCGTCCTCTCGTCACACGCCTGCTGCGACCAGCCCTTTTCCTTGCTTTTGCGGGCCTTGGCCTGCCTGCCCAGGCGGCCTTGTCAGGCTACTACGACAGCCTGGAGCGGATCGGCATGATCCTCGGGGATCCCCGCCTGCCCGATATGCTGAAGCAGCAGCCGATCGGCTCGATCGGTAATACGGGGACGCGAAAGGATGGCGCTTCGGAATGGACCATCCGCACACAGGACTGTGATCTCGTCGTCTACCTGATCCCGATCCTGCCGGATGGCCCGGGCAAGACCACGTACCAGCTCGACATTCCCAATGGTTGCGATTGAGGCAGAGATGAACCTGTTCACCCGCAGGCGAGTGTCGGAGCACATCTTCTATGTTCTGATTTGAGAAAATGGTGCCCGGAGGCGGACCGCGCATCCATGGCCATCCTCCACTGAATTTATTGCACTTTTTCGGGCTCTCCACAAGACTTGTCACACAGTCTAGCCCCTCAGGCCAATTGCCCCCTTACAAACTTTTTTCGTGCCCACCATCTACACTATGGGGAACCTGGGCAGGTATCTCCAGGTGCAAGCTTTTGCGGCTCCACGAGGTTTACTCTCGCTGTGTAGAATGTGAGCACGTCAAGCCATTTTACCATTATTTTTCATCTAGTTAGACGTATTGACAGCCTCCTGGAGTGGACTCATGCTTGGGTTATCAACGAACCCGAAACCAGGAGAAACCTCGTGCAGATCACCCTAGCCAAGAGCACCTTTGAAGCCACGGCCACAGGCGGCCTCGTCCATGTCCGCATAGGCAAGCTTAACGTCCAGGCGGAGACTTGGTGCCGCCTTCGCGACTTCTCCAAGTGGGACTTCTTCACCGAGATCTCACCGGATGGATTTGGCACCCGCCGCGCCATCATCGGCCCATTCGAACTCTTCATGCACTGGGATAGATCAGGGGCAGAATCCAATTCCCTTGGTCCTGAATAAGCAGACATCAAGCGCCTATCGAAATGAAACGTCTAAACCTCTGTTTCTGAAGCGAAAGCTGCTGACGAAACTCAATGGGCTTACTCTTGAACAGTCAATAGGCGTGGTTCTGAACAGCCAATAGCCTCCCTCCTGAATAACCTCCCGCCATTTGGCGGCTAGTTATTTGGCTTCCTCCTGAAGAAACCGACCAGCGCAACCGAGCGGCCCACGGCCTCCCGGAATGAGCACCCATGTCCAAAATCAACCGAGAGCCCCAGCCATGAGCCGACCAGATCTCGACCACCACCACACCATCCAACACCTGGAGACCATCCGCCGAAACTATCGCAGCAAGGAAGCCCGCAGGGGCATCGACCGAGAGCTAGAGATACTCAAGGGTCCTCACGGCCTCTTGCGTCACCCGTCCGACACCCAGAATGCAGTCAACACGGCAGACCTCACAGAGTCCCTCTTCATGGATCATGCACGGCGGCTCCGAGAGGCCCGTAAAGCCCGCGAAGCTGAGGCCCAGGCCAACCGCAAGTCCATCCGCCTAGTCCACCCCACGACCTAACACCCTCCCAACATCTCGCAGACCTGCCCAGCGCCGCCCCATGGGCCGGTGACTGGAGACCTATGCCCCGAGAAAGGAACCCAATGTCAGATCCCCAAGACCCCTCAGTAAGTCCGCAGATCCTCCAGGCCCTCCAGAGGGTAAAGGCGAAGCGGCAACAGTCCCCCACCTCCCCCACTCCCCAGACCACTCCGCAAGAAGAGCCGGGAATGCTCTCCCAAGCCGCCGACTTCGTGGGACGAGGCCTCCAGCAGACCCGAGCCACCTTGGGGTCAGTCTCCACGGGGGCCATCAAGTCCGCCTTTGAGGTGAGCGACTTTGCCCACGAGATGGCGGGAGATCCCGTCCAGCCGGAAGAGTGGAGCGGCTTTCGGCAGACCATTGAAGCTCAAGACAAGTTCTATGCGGACCTCTATGCGCCCGCCGCTATCGTGTCGGACATCTCCCAGTTTGCCACCGGGATGGTCGGCGCGGGGAAGGTCATGGGCCTCAGCAAGACCGTTGCGAAACTGAAGCAAGGGGCCACCTTGGCGCGGGGGACATACGAGACCGCACGAGGGGCCGCCACAGGGTTTATCGCAATCGATCCCCACGAGGACCGACTATCCAACCTCATCCAGCAATATCCCGCCCTGGAGAACCCCGTAACGGAATACCTTGCGGCAAGCCCTGATGACGAGGCCATGGAGGGACGCCTCAAGAACGCCCTGGAGGGCATCGGCCTAGACGTGGCCATTGCGGGCACCTTCGCGACGGCCCTCAAGGCCATGCGGTATATCCGACAGGGCGATGATGAGGCGGCAGAGGTCACACTGAAGGCGATGGACGAGTCCTCCACCCAGGAGGCCCAGCCCCCGGCAGTCAAGGAGCAGCTACCCGAGGCACCGGAGCAGACCGCCCCAGCGCAAGCCGCAAACCCAGCACCCGATGGGACCCAGCCTCCAGCCATCGACCCTATGTCCCAACCTGAGGCCGCGAAGACCCCAGCCGCCGCCCCGGTGGTGCAAACCCGCATTGAGGATGAGGATGTCTCCGCCATCATCAAAGGCGCGGAGGATGACCTTTCAGCGATCCGCCTCTATGGCAGCCGGGAGGAGGCCACGGCACAAGGCCACCGCTTCACCTCCAAGGGCTACCTCCCGTGGCAGAAGCTCCAGGGACCCGAGGAAGTGCGGACCCTCGTGGACAACACCGCGACAGCCCTCAAGGCCCGCCTGGGGGAACTCAAGGGCGGCGACGTTCTGTCAGACCCCAAGGTGCGGGAAATGGTCCGGGAGCGGGCCTCCATGTTCAACGAAGACACTGACCTCCTAATGGGGCAGCTCATCAAGGCTGGCGACAATGCGAAGTCCATGGTGGCGGACATGGAGGCGTCCTACCTCATCGCCAACAAGATGTTCCAGGATGCCTATGCCGTGGCCACCAAGATCCAATCGGGCATCCTCACGGACTGGGCTGGAGATGCCACCAAGGCAGGGGAGGAGCTGAAGCGGCGTCTAGCCGTTGCAACCGAACTGATGGGCTCCGCCAAGTCCATGAGCAGCGCCGCAGGGCGATCCTTGCGCCGTATGCGGTCAGAGTTCCAGGTGTCGCCGGAAGACATGGCCCTCCTGAAGGACATGGACCCTCAGAAGCTGGCTTCCCTTGTCTACGCCTCAAAGGGAGAGCCCAAGAAGCTCGCAGAGTTTGCAAAGCCCACCTTCCTCCGCCGCGCCATGGAAGAGGGTCAATACTCCCTGGTCAACAGCCTCCTCTGGCTATACCCCACCCACCTCGTCAACGTGACCACCAACGCCTTCATGTTGGCTGCACGTCCGACCGAGCGTTGGCTTGGAGGTCTTGCCCTGGGGGCCAAAGGCTCACCGATCCGGCATCAGGCAGCCAAGGAATACGGCTACATGCTGGGGTCCCTTGGCGATGGCTTCTCCGCAATGCTGGAGGCCTTCAAGCGTGGGGACAGCCGCCTCCACCCGCACCACTCTAGTGAGTTCTTCTCTGAGGGTGCCAGTGGTGTCCAGCAAGGAGCCTTGAACTTCAAGCCGCTCACCTCCCTGGAGAACATCATCCACAATGGCATGATTGCCGCCAACTATCGGAACGTTGTGGGCCTCCCCACGCGGGCACTGGGGGCCATTGACGAGTTCATGAAAACCCTCAGCTACAGGGCCACCGTCCAGTCCAAGGCGTATGTGGAAGCGACCCAGCGCGGCCTCTCGGGGCAGGACTTAGCCCAGTTCATTGAGCGCCGTCTCTCAGCCGCCTTTGATGACAGCGGACGGGGCACCGACTTGGCGGCACTGAAGGAAGCCCAGACGGCGACCTTTCAGCAGGATCTCCTGAAGGACACCTTTGGTAGGACCGTCCAGAACGCTAGGACCAAGCATCCCGTCCTGGGCTTTGTGTTGCCCTTCGTGAAGACACCTATCAACGTCCTCCGCTACAGCCACAAGATGACCCCCGGCCTGAACCTCCTCCAGAAGGAATATCGGCAGATGCTCACGGGGCAGCTTGGGACCGAACAACAGGCCCAGGCAATCGGACAGATGACCTTGGGGGCCACCTTCATGGCACTCATTGCCGTCCATGCGGCAAACGGGGGCATCACTGGAGGCGGTCCCGATGATCCGGCCTTGAGGGGCCAACTGGAGGCCACGGGATGGAAACCCTATTCGATTGTCTGGGAAGGTGCGGATGGCAAGCGCCGCTTCCTCCCCCTGGGCAAGTTCGATCCGGTCGGCCTTCCTGCCTCCATCGTCGTGGACATCGTGGAAGGTCGGAAGCTCAATGAAGACGATAAGTCTTGGGATGCCGCAGCGGGGGCCGCACTACTCAGCATCGGACAGCGGTTCTCAGATCGAACCTTCCTCTTCAACATTGAGTCCTTCCTCAGGGCACTGAAAGACCCAGAGCAGCATGGTGGCAAGTACCTGGGGCAGACGGCGGCCAACATGATCCCGCTCTCCTCTGCCTTGAGGGGATACGTGAATGATGACCCTTACATGCGGGAGGCCCGATCCTTCACCGACTACCTCAGGAAGGACATGCCTGGACTGTCCGCCGCGCTTCCTCCGAGGCGAGACGCCTTCGGGGAGCCGATCTTCCGCCGCATAGGTCTTACCAGCACCGACGAAGCGGACACGGTGGAGGCGGAGCAAAACCGCATCATCCTCGATACCGGGAAGGGACTAGGTGCTCCCGACCCGATGAAGGGTGACGTGGACCTCAGGGACTTCAAGCTCTCCAATGGTCGGACGGCTTATGACCTTTACCAGGAGTATATGGCGGAGCCTCCAGGCCGACCGAGCCTGAAGACGACCCTAGCGAAGCTCATCAAGTCCGACCTTTACCAAGACCTTCCAGACGGCCCCGGAGACATCAAGGGCACCCGCCTCAATGCCTTGCTTGGGGTGGTCGGGAAGTATCGAGAGGCTGCCTATAAGCGCCTCCTCATCGAACACCCGGAACTCAGCAAAGAAACCCTCAGGCGCAAGGCCCAGGTGGCAGCGGACCTCAAGAGCAACCGGACAGACGATCCAGGAGCAGGCCGCAAGCTCCTTGAGCGCCTTGGCTACTGACCCAACCGAGAGAAACATCATGGCACGAGAACCCTATCGGCCCATCTCAGGGCCTTCCGCAATCACGCCTGTAGCCCGCCCCGTGGACACCTATGTGCGCCCCGCCGAGCCTGCCCGCTCTCCACTCCATGAGTTGGCTGAGGGTCTGGCTTCGCTGGACACAGGGATGTCCGCCTTTCTGGCAAAGCGAAATGCAAAGGCTGAGGAGGCGGACAAGATCCGAGCCGAGGCGGCCTTCAACAAGAACAACTCCCTGGGGTGGGCTGAGGCAGTCCGACAAGGCAAGGTCCCTGCCCACGCCTCCCCGATCTTCATGCAGTCCTATAAGGCAGCCCAGGGCAATCTAGCGGGCATCCAGCTAAGGGACCAGTTCACCAAGGAGTACCTCTCCTGGGATGGACGCTCCAAGAACGACCCCCAGGCCTTCCAAGCCTTCCTTGGGGAGTTCGTCTCCAAGAGCATTGGAACAGATGATGTCGATGTCCTACGTGGTCTCAATCCTCACATTGAGGCCCTGAAGTCTGACGCTTACGAGGTCTTCTCCAGCGAGTCCGCCAAGTCCGTCTATTCAGGGGCCATCAGCACCCGTGGTGCGATCCTGGGCAGGACCCTGGAGGCAGCCAGCGATGATGAGCTTACGACTGGGCAGACTATCGACCACGAGGGCCTTTGGGGTGACCTCATGGAGCAGCGCCGTGTAGCCCTGGAGGCAGGCACGAGGGCGGAGGACTTTGACGGGCAGTTGGTGGAGATCATCACCTCCAAGGCAGTGTCCCTCAATAACCCCGATCTCCTGGGCCTACTGGACCGCACCACGGATGAGGCAGGGCTCCCGCTTAAGGACTACCCCAAGTTCGGCTCCATGAGGGACGAGGCGGTAAACGCCCTGGAGACCACGGGACGGCAGCGAATGCTGGACCGTGACCGAGCCCAAGAGAAGGCTGACAAGGAGCGGGAGAAAGCGGTGGTGGTGAGCGTTGCCCGCACCATTGCCCAAGACCCCAGTGCCGAGATCCCAGAGGAGGTCTTGAGGGAATGGGAGAAGTACAACCCCAAGGCCCGCAAGGATCTCGTGGAGCTACGCAAGAGCCTCCTGGACGGTGAAGACCTGGAGGACCCATCAGAGATCCTGAGGCTTCATCGGGACGTTGCCGAAGGGGCAGACCGGGAGGAGATCCTTGCGGCGGCGGCAGCGGGCAAGATCCGCAATCCCCAGACGCTCACTGGGCTCCTGGACCGTGTGGAGAAGTACCAGAAGGCACGGCGCGAAGGCGGCGGCATGATCGAGAGCCAGACCTCCAAGCGGTTCGTCAAGGAGATCTCTAGGCGCACCGCTCCCGCTGGACTGGAGGCGGACCTCTTTGGCAACTTCGCGACCACCGATGAAGGCCTCCAGGCTATCCAGGACTTTGAGTTTGGCTTGATGTCTTGGGAGGAGAAGAACCCAGACGCCTCCTTAATCGAGCGGGAGCGATACGCGAACGAGTTGGGAGAGGTCATCCTCAGCCGCATCAATCCAGATGCCGACGCAATGGACCCCACCAAGTACACGGGAGACGCGGACCTTGCCCAGCAGAAGGCACAGGAGCAGACATCTCAAGAGCCCCCCGTTGACATCGACTCTCTATATCAGGGGGACCAGCCACCGGCCTATGAGACATTGCCCAAGGCTTTCCAGGAGTACCTTGATCGTGAGGCGGGAGCCATGGGTATCACCCGTGACGAACTCAATGCGGCCATCTGGTCTGAGACCAAGGGCACCGACACCGAGGCCCAGCAGCGGGACCTGGAGGCTGCTCCTAAAGTGGACCCTGAGACGGGCCTCATCGTACCCCCTGAGCAAGGAGACACGGGAGGCGATATGTCCGAACTGGCCGACAGCCTGGGCAGCCTCATTGACGGTTATGTCAGTGGAGAGGAACCAGCAGCCGTCACCGCGACTGAAGAGGCGGGAGAGCATCGCCCCATCCTCGATCTCCTGGGCGACTCTGAGGGGACCGACAAAGGCAGGGGCTACAATGAGACCCTCGCCTATGGAGCCTACACGGGCGGCCCAGTGGAACTCACCAAGATGACACTAGGGGAGGTCAAGGAGCTTCAGCGCAACATGCTGGCCCACCCAGATAACTCTTGGAACTCCTCCGCCGTGGGCCGATACCAGATTGTTGGAAAGACCCTCCGCAGTCTTCAGCAGCAGATGGGGCTACCCGATGACACCATATTTGACGAGCGCCTCCAGGATGCCATGGCGATCCAACTCGTAAAGGGTCGGGGGTATGATGCCTGGAGGAATGGCGAGATTGGGAATGGTGCTTTCCTGACGGCATTGGCCCAAGAGTGGGCCTCCCTTCCGACTGCACGGGGACAGGGCTTCTATCCAAACCAGAGGGCAGCCGTCGATAAATCCACAGTTATGTCCGCCTTTGCAGGACTGAGGCCCCTCAGCGCTGGGCAGGAGGCAATAGACTCCATCCTCACAGACAGCGGCCCCCAGGAGGTACCCCCAGCCTACGCGAAGATCCCAGACGACGAGGTGGAGCAGTTCCTCCAGTGGAACCCTGACCCCGTGGGCAATCATGAGGTCAACCTTCAGACCATCAAGCCCCAACTGGCAGATGTCGTGCGCCGTGCCCAGGAGTTGGCTGGGGTCCGCTTCGTTGTCGGCTCTGGCAAACGGGATGCAGACCTCCAGAAGAAGGCCGTGGAGTGGGGATGGTCACAGACCAATGAGTCCAACCACCTGGAGGGGGACGCCGTGGACCTCTGGCCTATCGATGAAGAGGGAGCCGTGGTCTTCGATGAGGACATGCAGGAGGCGATAGCCCAGGCCATGAAGCAGGCCGCCGAGGAACTCGGTGTCACCATCGGATGGGGTGGCGATTGGAAGCGCTGGAAAGACCGCCCCCACTTCGAACTCAAGAAGGCCCGCACCTGAAGCAACACCGGGAGGCTCCTTAGTTGGCCTCCCGGCCATCCTTACAGACACAGATTGGAGATGCCATGGCCACCGGAAGCGATGCGCCAAGCCTAACCGCATACTTACACCTTGAGTTTGCCCCCTTCGACAAGACCGACGACCGCCGCCCCTTTGGTGTCTCCGCCACGGTGGAGGAGCCGGGAGGTGAGGTCCGCACGTTCCAGGGCTACGGCTTTGCGGACGACCAGGAGTTCCCCCGAGCCGCCGCCGTGCATCAGCTACTTGAGGCCCTGCCCCATGCCCCTCGCCTTGCAATCCACATGGCTGGCCTTAGCACCCGCCTAGACCACTTCAAGCGCGGCAATGGGAAGAAGAGTGACGGCTCCCGCTTCATCGGCTCCCGACACCTGGAGGCGCTCCTTGCGGCACGTGAGGCCAACCTCCTGGAGATCCTGAAGCCGCCTCAGAGTTTCACCACGGGTTACCAACTCGCAAAGCACGGCGCGAAGAAGTCCCTTGAGGAGGTCCGCAAGAGCAGCACCGCAAGGGGCAACGTGGAGGCGGTCTTCAATGCCAACACCCTCATCCATTTCCGGGAGACCACCAAGTGACGGCAGCGGGCCAGCAGCTACGGCAGGATCTCAGCGAGGTCCCCACCAAGTTCTTCGACCAGTGGCTTACTCCAGGCCCCGGCCCCCTGGAGGAGCTTGCCGAGGGGATTGCGGACGAGGTGGAGCGGACCATCAAGACCAGGACGCGCCGCGATGCCGCCTCCCGCCGTCGCTTCATCGTGGGGAACTACGTGGCAAATCTTGCTCACCTGAGGCTTTGGCCTGGGGTGGGCTCAGAGGCCCGCCTTGCCATCTCCACGGCTCATCTGAAGCCGACCCGCTATGACCGCGAAGATTACCCTTATGGGCTCAAGGGGAAGGTCATGGAGGCGATGGAGGAGGTGGGGGTCCTTCGCACCCACGATTATGTCTTCAAGCGTAAGCAGACCGCCGTGGAGCCCACCGAGGTCTTCAAGTCCAGGCTTCAGTCAATCGGCATCCGCCCTGCCCATATTAGCCGTGACCCAGGTGGGGAGACCATTTGGCTTGCAGCAAGGACCGGCGTTAGGTCTCGGTTCGGTGGGCCTACCCCTAAGCGGACAATCCCCTATGAGGACACCACAGAGAGCAACCGTTTTCGAGAGGAGATGGCGCGGATCAATGCCACTCTCTCCACCTCAGGGCTCACATTTGGAGGGGAAGCCGTGGCCCCGTTCCTCCTCCGCCGCAACTTCCTCCTGAGAAGCCTTCAAGACCCCGTGGAGTTCAACCTCAATGGCAGACTGGGCGGCGGCTTTTGGATGAGCCTATCGGCCAAGCAGAGACACAAGCTGGCCATTCGGGGGGAGCCGGTCGCGGATCTGGACTACTCCGCCATGTTCGCCCATCTGGCCTACGCTAGGTGCGGGGAGCCTATGCCGAATGTTGACCCCTACCAGATCCCAGGCCTGGAGGATCACCGAGACGGGGCAAAGCTGGCGCTCATCTCGCTCCTCTCCCGCTCGTCGGACATGCAGCTCCTCTCCCCGAAACTCAAGGCGGCTCTTCCTGAAGGCTGGACCGCCAAGAAGCTCGTAGAGGCTGCCACCCGCCACCATCCGCGCATTGCCCATCTGTTCGGGACGGACGTGGGGCTGGACCTGATGTTTACTGAGAGCCAACTCCTGGTCCGCCTCCTGCTCGACCTGGGGGAGGAAGACATCCCATCCCTCCCGATGCATGATGGGGTCATGGTGGCGGCCCAGGACGTGGAGCGGGCACGATGGAAGATGCAAAGGGCGGCTCTTGATGCACTAGGCGTTGCGTTGCCCATCAAGGAGAAGGCCATATGGCAGCCAACTTGAAATAACTCGCCACTATACCCCCCCTCCCTGCTCCCTCCCTCCTAGCCCTGCTCTTGGAGTTGGCTTGAAGTTCGACTTCATGTGGGGAGGGATGATAGATCCCCATCTCCTCCAGGACTTGAAGGCAGACGCTAGGAGTTCTCCTTCAAGCTCCAATGCTCAAGGTAGCCTCTATGAACACCTGAGGTAGTCGATGATGGAGAGAGGTGTCTACCACCCCCAATAGGCGTAGTACATGAGGCCGACCTGATGCCCTTCATAGAGCAGAGCCCAATAGGTTCCATACATGAAGCCGACGCAATACCCTTACTATATGAAGACCCCAATGAACGCCCTATGTGACGCCCAGCCTCAGGACACATTAAGCTTCCTATATGTAATAACATGATGTTCTGCCTCAGGTTACCCGTGAGGGAGGCATGAAGCTGGGCCTTTAGGAAGCAGTGAGGAGGAGAGGTGTCTCCCCAGCCTGGAGGTGGGCATCAGGTTTGCTTTAGGGAGAACTTAAAGGCGGCCTCGTGTCATCCTATCAGTGATTGTTTTCGGTCCCTTGCTTTTGGTGCTCAAAGTGACCGCCTTGGTACCGGGATAGGGGATTGGGACGGCTAGTCCTTAACCTCGAACTTCCACCTCAACCCCTCGACGTGTCCCCAGGTACCAGCGGCCCCCTCGGGGAAGCCATAACGCAACCTAATATTTCGTGCGACGAGCAGCGCTTGGTGGGCCATCTTCCAGCACACAGGAGGAAAGCTCTCCAAGGCCTCCTCTCCACCCACCTCGTCCGACAGGAAGAACTGACTTGACTGGACCGCTTCGTGGTCAGACCGCAGGGTATAAGCCAGATGCATTACATCCGTTCCCACATTACGCCAGCCATCAGGATCTTCAGGGAACTCAGGGAAGTCGGGAAGCAGAACCCAAATATGGCCCATGGCTCCTCGTGAACTGTCCCAGTTGTCGACATCAAAGAGCCGACTAATGCACTGCGCCGCATAGCTCTCCATCTGAATGACGACCCTAAAGGCCAGGAAGGACGCTTGGTTCCTGCCCGTCTTGAAGTACTGATAGAGGGTGGTCCCAGCCTCCACTATGGCCGTCCCGATGCCTGCCCCAATGAGTGCAGGGAGTATCTCTTCCCAGGTCATACGGTCTGCCTCACCATGCGGTCACACGCGCCTGTTAGGACGAGAGGGCCAATTGATCTCCGCTCTGGTTCCAAGATAGAAATCCCCACCGCACGAGAGGCATTTATTGATGTCCTGCTTGGAGGCCGTCTTGCCCTGGAACTGGAGGAGTGACCTCTTGCCATTCTCAAAGCAGACTGGGCAGAGCTTGTGTGGAGGCTCCCCATTCGCAGCGTCTTCCTTGAGTTCATACGCATAGGTGCCTTCGCCAAAGTCCCTAAGCTGATACCTTGCGGCAGTCGCTTTCCAGTCATCCACGGCGGCGACCTTGGCCTTCAACTCTGAGTTCTCCTGAAGGAGTTCAAAGAGCTGGGTCTGGGCAGCCATGGCGGAGGATTGGGCACCCAAGATGATGTCTTGCATCTCGATGACCTTGGAGCGGATCACGGTGAGATCATTGATCTCCTTGATGGTCTTCCCAATGTCCACGGCGGTCTTCAGGCCACCCGCCAAGCCAGTCAACAGCGCTAAGTCTACCAAAGGTTCTCTCCTTGTTCGGTACCTGAGGGTTCCATCGAGTCGGTCTAATAGTCAACGCACAAAGCGTGAACACACAGCAATCCACCGGACATGCAAAATGGGTCACTCACGCGACATCTGGAATGAACGTGCCAGCGGTCGCACTTCCCCCCGTGCCCCCCAGGCGGAAATTTGCAGAGTGCCTGCTCACCGGAGGGACCTACTTGTGTTGGCTGGCCACCTCTTCCGCCTCACACCTAGCGTACTCCTCCGCCTCCTGGGCAAATGCAGTCGCCTTGCGGGCCACCTCTATGGCCTCATTCATGTAGTCCTGGAGGTCATCGACATACTCCTCCACTTCGTTCTGATACGAGGTGATCTCCCAATCATCACACGTGTGGGTCCCTGAGTAGCCGAACCCCTGGAGGCAATACGGCACGTCTGGCTTTGAGAGAGACGATGGGGCCGTGGGCATCGAGAGATAGACGGACGGCTCGTAGCAGGCCCAGGAGGCCGATGCGGAGGAGAGGAGCAAGGAGGCAGCGATAGCAATGCGGATCATGAAGCACCTGGACGAGAATGTGTCTGAAGACATTACTCATGGTGGTGCAACCGCGACAGACAAACTTTGGGTGTCCACAGTCTCACTAGACCTTGCCCTTGTGAGTCTGTCTCAGAGATAGCCGAAACAGTCTCACACGAATGGGTATTGACTTTTGAGATGCATAGTCTCATATTGTCTTTATGTCATGTGAGACTTTGAGGAGATCACCCTATGAGCAGCCCCGTCTTGATTGGATATGCCCGCACCTCCACCACCGACCAGAAGGCAGGACTTGAAGCCCAGCTACGAGACCTCCAGGCGGCGGGATGCACCAAGATCTTCAAAGAGGAAATCTCCTCAGTTGCGGACAAGAGGCCCGAACTCGACAAGGCCCTGGAGTGGGTACGTGAGGGGGACATCTTGGTGGTCACCAAGCTGGACCGCCTAGCCCGCTCAGTGGCAGACCTCGTGACTATCACCGGGAGGCTCAAGGAGAAGGGGGTAGAGCTTCGCATCCTCACCATGAACCTAGACACCGCCACTCCCACCGGAAAGCTCATGTTGAACCTCCTGGGGTCCATCGCTGAGTTCGAACGGGAGCTAATGCTGGAGCGTCAACGGGAAGGCATCGCCAAGGCCAAGGCTGAGGGTCGATACACTGGCAGGCAGCCCACGGCCCAGCGGAAAGCCCATGAGGTCTTGAAGCTGAAGGCAGAAGGCAAGAACGTCCCCCAGATCGTGGAGGCTTTGGGCATCAGCCGTGCTAGTGTCTTCAGGATACTCAAAGAGGCAGCCTGACGATGGACCAGAAAGACAGCCCCCACCTTGGACCAGACGAGAGAGATCGATCCGTAGCAATCCTACGCAGCGTATCGGGCTCAGTCCCGGTCTTGGGACCCTTCCTTTCAGAGATCATAACAAACGTGATTCCGAACCAGAGAATGGATCGACTGGAGAGGTTTCTCCGCCTCCTGGACGAGCGCCTAGAGGGCTTGGAGGAAGGGCAAAAGACAGCGATCAACGGAAAGCCTGAGGCCGTGGCCCTGTTGGAGGATGGGGCAATGTTGGCCGCACGTGCTGTCTCGCCGGAAAGGTTGGGACACATCGTGTCGCTTGTATCTAGCGGCCTGAAGGACGAGGACAGGAACTTGCTGAAGTGGCGAAGAACCCTTGGCATCCTTGAGCAGTTGGATGACCTAGAGGTGGCAATTCTCTACGCCTACCGCGATCCCATCTTGTCGTTCAGAGAGCTGGAGACCCTCAGACCCCAGGCGTTGACCTACATAGGTTCAGACGCGACGGGACATGAGGAAGAGGCTTCCTGGAAAGCATCCCTGAATAAGCTGGAGCGGCTCTCCTTGCTTTCGTTCTCCCAGAAGACTGAGAAGGGCCTTGGCCGTACCCACTTCCCCATCTACGACGCCTTCGGAAGACCTGAGGGCTCTCACTCATTGTCCACTTTCGGAAGGGCATTCCTGAGGGCAATAGGTCTTAATGTGAGTGACCCAAGGTAGTCACGGCGGCTATTCCAGGATCTGGTATTCTGGGAAGGCTTTCATGGCGTCAACCTTCGTTTGCAGTGAGACGGACCCGTAGGCCCTGCCCACTGTCACCGGAGCATGACCACAGATGGCGTCCAGCACCTTCTCTTGGATGTCCGCCTCAAAGCCACGGGTTTTAAAGGTGTGCCTCCAGCCATGGTTAGGGGCCACATTGGGGTCCGTCACTATCTTCCGAGCGAACTCGGCTAGGCGGTTCTTCTTGCTCCTCCAGACACCTCTAGCCGTTGCTCCTGGCTTGATGTCCATGAACAAGAAGCCGTCCCTGGTCGCATCTACAAACTTCCCAAAGCCCATCTCCAGGAGATGAGGGTGGAGCGGGATCTCCCTCGCCTCCTTCCCCTTTACAGTGCCCGCCTCAGGGGTAATCGTCATGACCCAGGAGCTAGTCCCGTGGTCATACCTGATGTCTTCTTTGCGAAGCTGGACGAGTTCCCCGACACGTGCCCCAGAGTAGGCGCATAGCCAAGGGATCCACCGACAAGCCAACTGAGTGCGGTTCGGCCTGGAGACACCACTAAGAACCTCATTGGCGGCCTTCAGGAGTGCAGTGGCCTCTTCTATCGTGAAGTCCCGCTCCCTAAGCTTGATCTGCCTAGCCGCCTTGACCGTGACACCCTTGGCTGGATTGGCGGAGATCTTCAGGTTAGCCACGGCCCAGTCAAAGACACTACGCATCCCTGAGAGATCGATACCCCTGAAGGTCTTGGGGGTGATGGGTCTGCCCGTCCTTGCATCTGGGGTAGCTAGGCGGTGATCCTTGTATTTCACTATGTCCCCTGGGGTCACCCTGGAGGCGTCATCATGCCCGAGGAAAAGGGAGAGCCTCCGAAAGGTGGCCTGATAACCCTCATAGGTGCTTAGGGTCAGTCCCGAGGCCTTTGCTTCCTTCCACCATCCATCCACGAGACCAGTGAGTGACACCTCATCGGAGGGGCCTTTATGCCGTGGCGCTTCGCCTTGCTGAGGTCTCTCCCATTTGGGGAACCGAGCGGCCACCGGATCGGGGCTATAGTCCCCACCCGCTCTCTTGGCCCCAGCCTCAAGACCCTCCACGAGAGCCCTGTAAAACATGGGCACCACTAGCGCTTTAGTCTCCCCAGAGACGAGCGGGAAGCCATCCTTCAGGAGCAGCCCGTCCACAATGCGGCTTAGTCCCTCTAGGTCCCTCTGGGCTTCATCAGTTCCTTGGCGGTCTCTAAAGGCGGCGGCTGCCTCACGGGTTAGCTCTTCGTCCTCCGCCTCGTCCAGCCGATAGGAGACTTTCCAATTTCCACGCTCACCCTCCAGGACCATCGTCCTGACCTTATCGGGTCCAGCAGCCCAGCCCTCATAGAGCTTGCCCGCAAGTGCCGTAGCTTGGCGATGGGTGAGCGTCAGGGGCCGACTGTTGCGGACCTCCTCAAAGCGGTCCTCAAAGTAGCTTAGTGCAGCCGCTTGGCGCTTCTTGATCTCTGAGGGATGAGAGGTGCGGAGGGAGAAGCGTATCGAACGCATCCCAGGCTTTAGGGCCACCAAGACATCATCGCGACGGTCTTCCGAGAGAGGCACGACGAACTTTACGCCATCCATCCGGCCCACGAGGTCGGACGGTATACGCTTCTCAAAGTACGCCTTGGAGGAGCCGCTTCGCTTCATGGGACTAGCCAGCCTAATGCGCAATGTCACACACCTTTGTCACACAGTAGGTGATGCGCAATTTCTTGAAAAGGCTTAAGTATCTGTCCTGACTGATATCGGGAAGATAGTGGTGCCCGGAGGCGGATTTGAACCACCGACACGCGGATTTTCAATCCGCTGCTCTACCAACTGAGCTATCCGGGCATCTCGGCTTCTTGCGAAACCTGCCGGCTCCTTCTCGGAACCGCCGGGGTCTGTCCCCCGGGAGCGAGCGGGGTTATAACATCTTGTTCGGCCATGGCAAGCACCTGAAGGCACTTTTTTGAAGAAGATGTGAAAATCCCAGAAAATGCAATGCGAACAAGCAGATCCGGTTCAGGCTGCAAAGCAGCCGAACCCGGGTTCGACCGCAGCGTCAGCCGCGACCGTCGTCTTCTGCCTGGCTTTCGTCGTCAACGACCGGGATCGCGTAGGAGCCCTTCAGCCAGCGGGACAGGTCGAGATTGCGGCAACGGTCCGAGCAGAAAGGATAGTCCTCGCGGGTCGAGGGCCTTTTGCATTCGGGACACGGCAGCGCCTTGCGCAGCGGCTCCACCTTGGCCAGGCGGCCGGTTTCATCTTCAGACATACTCAGCCCTCGGTCCAGGGGGTGTGAACGTCATAGCCCTCGCCTGAGAGCATCTGCAATGTCTCGAACAGGGGCAGGCCGACAACATTCGTGTAGGAGCCGACCATTTTCTGCACGAAGGATCCGGCAATGCCCTGGATGGCATAGGCGCCAGCCTTGCCGCGCCATTCGCCGGAAGCGAGATAACATTCGATGTCATAGCCCGACAGACGCTTGAAGCGAACCTTGGTCTCGACGATCTTCTGGCGCTGCTTGCCATCAGGCGTGATCAGGCAGACACCGGTGAAGACCCAATGGCTGCGGCCGGAGAGTAGATGCAGCGCCGAGGATGCCTCCTGCATCAGTTCGGCCTTCGGCAGGATGCGCCGGCCAACGGCTACGACCGTATCGGCTGCCAGAATAAAGCTGCCGTTCCATGCAAGGTCCTTTCGGACCTCCTGGTAGGCGGCTTTGGCCTTGTCGGCCGAGAGGCGGCGGGCGAGTGAGCGCGGATGCTCGGCCTTCTTCGGGGTCTCGTCGAGATCCATCGGCATCAGGCGCGCCGGTTCGATATGGGCCTGTTTCAACAGGTCCACTCGCCGGGGAGAACCCGATGCCAGTATCAGTTTGTGTCTCAGTTCCATGATCCCTCGCGGCCGGAGGCGACGCTCACTTGAAGCGATAGGTAATGCGGCCCTTGGTCAGGTCGTACGGCGTCATTTCAACCAGTACTTTGTCGCCAGCGAGAACGCGAATGCGGTTCTTGCGCATGCGGCCTGCCGTATGGGCGATGATCTCATGTTCGTTTTCGAGCTTCACGCGGAAGGTTGCGTTCGGCAACAGTTCGGTCACGACGCCGGGGAATTCGAGGACTTCTTCTTTAGCCATTGAGCAGTTGTCTTTCCTGGGGTTTCAAAGGGGCGACATTTGCGCCCTTAAAAATGTGCGCGGAAACTACACAATCCCTGTCACTTTGTGAACCGTGTAGATCAGGCTTTTCGGCATTGCCCGAATCCGGGACTTTTTAGCGGTTTTCGGCCTGTATGAGGCGCTCTACGATGTGTTTTTCCAGTCGGTTCCGCACATCGCGATAGGCATCCAGGATCTGGTCCCGCGTGCCGGTCGTGCCGGAAGGATCCGGCATTGGCCAGTATTCAACCTCGACCGCCGTCTGACGTGTCAGTTCGAGGGCTGCATGATGCGCCTCTGGCGACAGGGTCACGACAAGATCGAAATAGTCGTCTTCCAGATCGTCCAGCGTTTGTGGTGGATGCTTGGGAGCGACCAATCCCAATTCATCGAGAACCGCATCAACGAAGGGATCGCTCTCGCCGCGGCGAACGCCGGCGGAGGCGACATATACGCCCGACGGCAACATCGCCCGTGCGATTGCTTCGGCCATCGGCGAACGGATTGCATTCATCCCGCAGACGAAAAGAACTGCACCGGGGCGGCGGGGCTTGCCGGCATCCGGCGCATCGCTTTCCATGCTCAGCCGCGCCAGTAAAGCACGCAGACCAGCGTGAACAGCCGGCGGGCGGTGTCGAAGTCGATGACGATCTTGCCGGCGAGCCTGTCCATCAATGTCTGTGAGCCGTCATTGTGGATGCCGCGCCGTCCCATGTCGATGGCTTCGATCTGCGACGGCGTCGACGAACGGATCGCCTCGTAATAGCTCTCGCAGATCATGAAGTAGTCCTTGATGATCCTTTGCAGCGGTGTCAGCGACAGGATGTGGACGGCAACATCGCCACCGTCTTCGGTCTTGATCGAAAACACCAGCTTGCGGTCCATCAGCGACAGATAGAGCCGGTAAGGGCCACCCGCGTGACCGACCGGTTGAAACGAATTCTCTTCGATCAGATCGAAGATGGCGACCGCCCGCTCATGCTCGACATCAGGCGTGGACCGACCAATGGTCTCGTCCAGCACGACATCGCAGAGCCGGAAGTCGCCAGCCGCCATTGCTAGCTCCCGAGATTGAGACGAATGGCGACAGAGCGGGCATGGGCGTCGAGCCCTTCCGACTTCGCCAACGCAATCGCCGCCGGTGCCAGCTTGCGCAACTGCTCAGGGCCGAGCCGCAGGATCGAGGTACGCTTGACGTAGTCCAGCACGCCCAGTCCCGAGGAGAAACGCGCCGAACGCGCGGTCGGCAGGACATGGTTGGAGCCACCGACATAATCGCCGATCACTTCCGGTGTATGGCGCCCGACAAAGATCGCGCCGGCATTGCGGATGCCGTCGATCAAGGGTTCGGGGTCATCAACCGCAAGCTCCAGATGTTCGGCCGCAATACGGTTGGCGAGCGGGATCGAATCGGCCAGCCGCTCGACCTTGATGATGGCACCGAAATCACGCCAGCTGGCGGAGGCTGTTTCGGCGCGGGGAAGGCTTTTCAACTGCCGTTCGACAGCGGCTTCGACCGCCTCGCCGAGCGCACGATCGTCGGTGATGACAATCGACTGGGCGCCCGGATCGTGTTCGGCCTGGGCGAGCAAGTCAGCGGCGAGCCAGTCCGGATCATTGTCCTTGTCGGCAATGATGAGCACTTCCGAGGGACCGGCAATCATGTCGATGCCGACAGTGCCGAAGACCTGGCGCTTGGCGGCGGCAACATAGGCATTGCCGGGGCCGACGATCTTGGCGACCGAGGCGATCGTTTCCGTACCATAGGCGAGTGCCGCGACAGCCTGAGCGCCGCCGATGCGGTAGATCTCGGTAACGCCGGCAATCTTTGCCGCCGCGAGCACCGTCGGATTGATTGCGCCGCCGGTTGCCGGCACGACCATGACAACGCGCGGCACGCCGGCCACCTTGGCGGGAAGCGCATTCATCAGGACGGAACTCGGATAGCTTGCCGTACCGCCGGGAACGTAAAGGCCGACGGCATCGATGGCCGTCCAGCGCGAGCCGAGGCCGACGCCGATTGCGTCCTCGTAGATATCGTCCTTGGGCATCTGGCGCGCGTGATGGCGTTCGATGCGCTCGGCTGCCAGCATCAGGGCATCGATCAACTCAGGCGCCGTCGCCGTCGTCGCCGCCTCGATCTCGGCATCGCTGACACGCATTGATACGGTGGAGAAGTCCACGCCGTCGAAACGCTTCGAATA
Organism: Rhizobium sp. AAP43; assembly: GCF_001296045.1. Taxonomy (GTDB): domain Bacteria; phylum Pseudomonadota; class Alphaproteobacteria; order Rhizobiales; family Rhizobiaceae; genus Allorhizobium. The sequence continues at coordinate 76,187 of NZ_LJHS01000041.1, forward strand.
ATCGGCAAGCGCCGCGTCACCGCGAAGGCGCACATCGTCGATGATCTTGCGCACGACATCGTTCACATCGTCGGATACTTCACGCTTCGTCGTCAGGAAGGCGGCAAATCGCGCCTCAAAATCCCCCGATGCCTGATCCAGCCAGATTGCCACGTCCCCACACTTCCTTCTCAGACTGCCATTTCAAATTGCTGCGCCACAGAGAGTGCCCTCAGTCGGCCTCGTGCTCCGGCTTTGCCGTCGTCTCCCAGGCGCCGCCAATATCGGCGAGCTGGGCCTCGATGCACTCCACCTCGAGTGCGACCATCCCGCCGCCGGCCAGCACCAGTTCGATGACGCCATCAGGCCCCTCGCCTGTTGGCACATAACGAACCGCAAGCAGACTCATCACTTCATCCACCTTGCCGCGATCAAACCCGATCGAGCGGACCGCCTCGACGCGCTTGAAGCTCAGTCCGGCGCGGCGACGCTCGAAGCTTTTCTTCGCTCGATCGGCCTTTTCCCAGACAAAGCGATTGCCGGCGAGCGAAAAGACGCCGGAGCGGGCAGAGAAGCTCAGATCACCAACCTTGAAAACGGCGTCCTGCATATGCGCCGAAATGATCGCGAGATCATCGGCATCGAGCGCCAGAAGTTTCAGGTCCGTCATGTCACCTCACTATTGCAGCCTGAAGACCGCCTTGCAGTCCCCGTCGATTTCATGTTGTCGACATAGGTTGCCGCTTGTCCAGTGGCAACGGGACAAAAAGACTTTTCGTCCCGTTGCAGTCCGGATGAGGTGTTTCGTCGGTCGATCAGTCGCTGATACGCTCGACAATCGCGCCGCAGCGGGTGAGCTTTTCTTCCAGCCGCTCGAAGCCGCGATCGAGATGATAGACGCGGCTGACCATGGTTTCGCCTTCGGCTGCCAGACCGGCGATGACCAGCGACACGGAGGCGCGCAGGTCGGTTGCCATGACGGGTGCACCGCGCAGACGCGACACGCCTTCAATACGGGCCGTCTGGCCGTTCAGCGTGATCTTGGCGCCGAGGCGGGCAAGCTCCTGCACATGCATGAAGCGGTTTTCGAAGATCGTTTCCGTGACATGCGAAACACCCTGGGCGCGGGTCATCAGACCCATGAACTGCGCCTGCAGGTCTGTCGGGAAGCCCGGATAGGGCTCGGTGACGATGTCGACCGGACGGATCTGGTCGCCATGGCCAATGACGCGAATGCCACCCTCGACGGCCGAAACTTCGGCGCCGGCGCGACGGATCGCCTCAATCGCCGTGTCGAGCAGGCTGATATCCGTTCCCGACAGCGTGACGTCGCCACCCGTCATGGCAACCGCCATGGCATAGGTGCCGGTCTCGATGCGATCCGGCAGCACGCGGTGGCGGGCGCCCGACAGGCTGGTCACGCCTTCGATGGTGATGGTGGAGGTTCCGGCGCCCGAGATCTTCGCGCCCATGGCGATCAGGCAGTTGGCGAGATCGACCACTTCCGGTTCGCGCGCCGCATTGCCGATCACGGTCGTGCCGCGGGCGAGCGAGGCTGCCATCAACATGACATGGGTGGCGCCGACCGAGACCTTGGGGAAGGTGTAGCGCGCGCCGATCAGGCCGCCCTCTGGGGCTTTGGCATTGATGTAGCCACTATCGATTTCCATCTCGGCGCCGAGGGCCTGGAGGCCCTCGATGAAGAGGTCGACGGGGCGCGTGCCGATGGCGCAGCCGCCGGGCAGCGAGACGCGGGCCTGACCGCAACGGGCCAGAAGCGGCCCGATGACCCAGAAGCTCGCCCGCATCTTCGACACCAGCTCGTAAGGTGCGGTGGTATCGGCGATGGTGCGGCAGGTGAAATGCACGGTGCGGGAATAGGAACCGTCCTGATGCTCGCGGCGGCCGTTGACCGAGATGTCGACGCCGTGATTGCCGAGGATGCGCAGGAGATTTTCAACGTCTGCCAGATGAGGCACGTTTTCCAGCGTCAGCGTATCGGAGGTCAGAAGCGAGGCAATCATCAGCGGAAGCGCTGCATTCTTCGCACCGGAGATCGGAATGATCCCGTTCAATGCATTACCACCGACGATCCTGATGCGATCCATGTGAACCTACGATACGGGCGCGAACGCCCGCCTTTCCTTGATGAGCGAGTGAGGGATGAGCCTTGCCTAGCGAGGCTGGCTCCTTAGACGAAAAGCGCGACCGGTTCAACGAAGCCCGTCACGTTCGGTTAATCACCGGGTTTGGACGAATTTGCGGCAGAGATGGCAACAACAGGTTCGTCCACGCCCATGCCGGCCGACGGGGTGTCGGCGGCCGGCTGTTGCTTCGACGGCTGGGAGGCTTCTACAGCAGGCGTCTCCGTCGCCTGCTCGGCCGAGGGGCGCGCTGCGGGAAGCCCTTCGCCATCTTCCGCCTGACCTGCACGGCGGGCCCGAGACTGCTGCTTGCGCCGCGCCAGATTCTCGCGCAGTTTCTCTGCTGCCCGGATCCTTCGCCGCTGCTCGGCCTCGCTCAACCCACGCGCCCCACGATCGGTGAGGTTCCCCTCCCCGCTGCTGCCGACCCCGACCTGGGCCGTATCATCGGGCGCAATGCCCTTGTTTTCCGCGTCTTCTGCCATGCCCGGGTGATAGCGGAAACTGCGTCGCACCGGAAGCCCGACACGGCCTTGTCACAAAACATCCGGCATCAATCGCTTTTCCGGCTTGCGCTGCCCGAAAGTCTGTGGCAATAGGCCCCTCGTTCCGGGCGACACCAACCTTCGCCCGCCAGATGCTGCTATAGCTCAGGGGTAGAGCACTCCCTTGGTAAGGGAGAGGCCGAGAGTTCAAATCTCTCTAGCAGCACCATTCCATCCCCTTGAAATCGTTGTAACCATCGTAGTGCGCGTTCGCTCGGTGATACTCGGCTGATCTTGCCGGTCATGCTGCAAGGTCTCTGCATCCAGGAAGACCCTACGAAGGCGTGTTTGGCCTACAGGCGCATATCGCCATCGGGCAAGGTACACGCTGAATCAGAATCCACGTCGTCAGCGCTGGAATTTTGCTGCGCCGACACCAGAGGTCATACCGGAAACTCAGCGGCAGACCAAAGCTGCTTCCAGCCCATATAATATGATATGGATTGTCACCTTTATTGACGAAACAGACTTTCTGGCCGATGTTAGGCGGCGTCGGCTGCGGCCTTCAAAGCGCGACAGGCCCGCGTATTCCCGGCGAAAACGACGTGTTGAAGATGGTTTATCTCGTTGTTTTCACAGAATAAACATGCAGAAGCGCTGCGCATTTCATTTGCAAGAGTGGCTCTAGTGGCCCGAGACAGAACGAATGACCTATCTCCATTCTATGCAAGCAGAGACCGATGGCATCCGTGCTATTTTGCCCGCGAAATGGCGGTCTCTGGACGGCATTGTCGGCGTGCATTGGGAGGCCGAGGCCCAGGCGGGCGCCAGTGGCTACTACCTGTCGCCCGATCCGCGGATCGTCTTCTTCTTCAACGATGTATCGAGCCAGATCCGGGTCGCTGATCGGGAAAATCAGCTTGGGCGGAATGACCGGGGCATGGCGCGGGCAATTTATGTGCCCGCCGGCGTACCCATGTGGACGCGCTTTTCGGCACGGCACCGGTTCTCCCATCTCGATCTGCATCTGCATCAGGACAGATTGATGCGCTATCTGGCGCCATCGCTTGGGGCTTCGAAGGCGAGGTCCACCATCAAGCGACCGGTCGAGGTGCAGGATGTCGGCCCGGTGGCCGCCCTTTCCCGTCTCGTCGTCGACGAACTTTCTACGGACACGCGCCATCCACTCTTTGCCGAAAGCCTGGTGGGCAGCATCGCCACCGCCCTGCTCGACATTCCCAGGGACGATGAAGCAATACAGAGCGGACGGCTCACCCAGGCCCAGATGAACCGGCTGACGAGCCACCTGGCCACCCATGGGGACCAGCGGATTACGGTGGCGGAGATGGCGGAGGTGGTTGGCCTGTCGGAAAGCTGGTTCGCCACTGTCTTTCGAGAAACCACCGGCAAGACGCCGCTGCAATGGCAATTGTCACGCCGGATCGATGCGGCGCAGGACCTGCTCTGCAATGGTTCGCTGACCATCGCAGACATTGCTGCCCAGCTCGGTTTTTCCGATCAGGCCCATCTGACGAAGGTTTTCCGCCAGGTCGTCGGCGAGACACCCGCCGCCTGGCGCCGCAGCAGGGTGCAGAGTTAAAGACAAAAAAAGCCAAAGGCCCGGCCGGATGAACCCGCCGGGCCTTTTGTTGATTACCAGGTCTGGCGGATCGTTGCGTAGATCGCGCGGCCAGGGTTGTAGTAGTAGGCACCGCCATCATTGTTGGCGATATGCTTCTCGTCGAAGACATTGCTGACATTCAGCTGGAAGCTGGTGTTCTCCTTGATCGCATAGGAGAATGATGCGTCGAAGACCACCGCGCCGTCAGACTTTCGTGTATTGGCATTGTCGAAGTAGTAGGAACCGGTGAAGCGTGCACCAGCACCGAAAGTCATGTCGCCGCGCGCGCCCTCGCCTTCCAGCGTATACGTAGCCCAGAGCGATGCCATGTGCTCTGGCACCTGGGCGAAGCGATTGCCATCGACGGAACTGGCGGACGTGCTGGCGTCGACGATCTTCGAGTCGATGTAGCTGTAGCCTGCGATCAGCTCGATATTCGGGGTAACCTCGACCTTGGCTTCGAGGTCGATGCCACGATGGTTGATCTTGTCGACCGTATTGGCCAGGTAGATCGGTGCCTCGTAGGTCGTGATGTTTTCCAGCGTCAGGTCATAGATCGAAGCCGTGAACATCGCCGGGAAGGCATCGGGGCGATATTTTATGCCCGCTTCATACTGCGTGCCATAGGTCGGCTCGTTGCCGGTGCTCGGCGGCGCAACCGATTCCGCATAGCTGACATAGGCGGCCAGCTCCTCGGTAATCTTGTAGCTCAAGCCAAGGCGCTTGCTCATTTCGCTGTAGTCGCCACTTGCCGTGGTGCCCGCCAGCAGATCCGCATCGCTCAGGTCCAGCCAATCATTACGCAGGCCGACGCTTGCCGTCAGGCGATCGGAGAAGATCAGATCCTGCTGCAGGTAGATCGCATTGGTCGCCTGCTCCACCTGCGAGCTGCTATAGGGGGACAGTGCGCCTGGCCCGCCGGAATACGTCGGGTTGGTCCAGTCGATCTGGGACGCCGCCGTGTAGTACATGGCACCTTCGGACTGGAAATTATTGTAGTCGAGGCCGACAAGGGTACGGCTTTCGATCGTGTCGAACTGCGTTTCATACAGCAGATGCGCATCGATATTGAACTGTTCGCTCGAATTCTCGCTGCCGAAGAAACTGCGATCAATCAGGGTGTCAGCCGGATCGCTGGCACCGAGAGAATCCCAGATGTAGGCATAGCCGAAGCCCGAACTCGCCTTATTGTAGCGAGCGGTGGAATTGAAGCTCAGGCCGTTGCCGAAATCGTGGTCGAACATGAAGGTGTAGGTGTTGCGGTTCGTCGTATTATAATTGTAGCCTGGCTCACCAAAGAACACGTCACGGTCGAAATCCGTATAAAGGGGATGACCGCCGCCGCTCGGTGTGCCGTCGCGATCGAGGTGATCAAAGACGAAGGTCAGGCTGGTCATATCCGTCGGACGCCATGTCAGGCCGCCCTGGATAAAGTTCTCATCGTTTTCCGAAAAATCATACTCGCCGTCGGCGCGCTGGAACTTGCCGGTCAGGCGGTAGGACAGCGTGTCGTCTTCGGTCAGATTATCGCCGAAATCAAAGCCCGCTTCCTTGTGGGCAAACGAACCGGTCGTGCCATAGACTTCCCCGAAGCGCTCGTTGCGCGGCGTCTTGGTGACATAGTTGATCGCGCCGCCCGGATCAGACACGCCAAAGCCGGTGGAATTTGCGCCCTTCAGCACTTCGAGCCGTTCGAAGGCATAGGGCTCTTCCTTGACACCACTCCAGGTCCGGCCAACCACGAGGCCGTCGCGGTAGGTGAAGGGCGTGAAGCCACGGATCTTGATATAGTCGTAGCGGTCGTCGGAACCGTAGTAGTCAGTGGTGACGCCAGCGGTATACTGCACCACCTTTTCGACCGAGTCTGCGGCACGCTGCTCGACTTCCTTCGACGTGATGACCGACACGGTCGCGGGCGTTGTCAGGATCTCGCCGGGCATCTTGCCGACGGCGGTGCTTTCCGTCGCCACCACCGTCTTTGAATCCGCCTCGCCCTTACCGGCGCCCTCGACGGTGATCGTTTCCAGAACGGTGGTCCCGGCCTCGGCATCGGCGTCCTGCGCCTTCAGCACCTGCGGCGCGAAGGCGATCAGGGCGGTGCAGCCGAGAAGAACGGCTGTGCGGTAGCGGATGGAGACCCTTGCGGCGTTTCCGGCGGAATTCAATCTGACCATATCTGTTTCCAGTGCTGTGACGTCCCGATGTCCCGCTGCGGCAGATCTTGGGTTCCACCGATGCAGGTCTCGTCCATGTCGCTCGGCCAATCTCGCCCCACACCGTGATCCGGATCCCCTCCGTTCGCGGTCGATGGCGCGCCGTTCAACATTTCCTTCACGGCTCTTTAACTGGATAAAATCTATCCAGTATTGTAGAATTCCGTGTTTTGTAGAATCCCCCGGAAAATCAAGGATGGCATGGGCGGCGTGGCCGCAAGATGCTTGACCTTCCTGCATGAAGCTGAGAGGGACAGTCAACTTAAAACATGGATGAGCCCTGCCCCATGCGACTGCGTTTTCGTGATCTGACACTCGCGCCGGCCCTCCTGATCGGGATCCTTTACGGATCGACCGTCATGGCGGAGGAGGTGACCGCCTATCCGGCAAAGATCACCCATGCGCTTGGCACGGCGGAAATCACAGCCAAGCCCGTGCGCGTGGCGACCGTTGCCTGGGCAAATCATGAAGTCCCGCTGGCGCTCGGCATTGTCCCGGTTGGCATGGCAGCGGCGAATTTCGGCGATGATGATGGCGACGGGCTCTTGCCCTGGGTCTCGGAGCGGCTGAAGGCGCTGGGCGGCACGCCGCCGCAACTGTTCGATGAGGGCGACGGCATCGATTTCGAGGCGGTTGCCGAGACCCGGCCGGACGTCATTCTCGCTGCCTATTCCGGCTTGAGCCAGGCGGATTATGACACGCTCAGCCAGATCGCGCCGGTGGTTGCCTATCCGCAGGCGCCCTGGTCGACGGACTGGCGCGAAACGATCCGGCTTGACAGCGCCGGTATCGGCATGGCCCGCGAAGGCGATGCACTGATTGCCGACATCGAAAAGAAGATTGCCGCAGAGGTCGCCAAATATCCGGAACTGAAGGGCAAGACGGCCATGTTCGTCACCCATCTCGATGCGACCGATCTTAGCATGGTGAATTTCTACACCACGCAGGATACACGCGTGCGCTTCTTCAAGGATCTGGGCCTCGCCATGCCGAAAAGCGTGATCGAGGCCTCAAAAGCCGGCAGCTTCGCCGGATCGATCAGCGCCGAGCGGATCGATGATTTCAACGATGTCGACATTCTCGTGACCTATGGCGATCGCAGCCTGATTGCCGCGATGAAGGCCAATCCGCTGCTCGCGCATATGCCCGCCGTCGAACACGACGCAATCGTCACGCTCGGCCGCGATCCCATCGGGACCGCGGCCAATCCGACGCCGCTGTCGATTACGTGGGTGCTGGCTGATTATGTCGCCATGCTCGCAGAGGCTGCCAGAAAGACCTGATGAACACGACACGCCTGTTCGCCAACCGGCCGCGCGTGTCGCTGGCCTCCCAGACCGGCAGCCGGGTGTCCTGGCTGGCGGTTCTGCTGCTTGTGGCGATCTTGGTCTCGGCGCTTTCCCTGTCCATCGGCACCCGCGACGTGCCGTTGCCGGAGGTCGTCTCGGCGCTTTCGGGGCATAGCGGCACGATTGGTGAAGCGGCCGTCGCCACTCGTATTCCCCGCACACTGCTGGCCATGCTTGCGGGTGCGGCGCTCGGCCTTGCCGGCGCCGTCATGCAGGGGGTCACCCGCAATCCGCTTGCCGATCCCGGCATTCTCGGCGTCAATAGCGGCGCCTCGCTTGCCGTCGTCGTGGCCGTTGCCTGGTTCGGCATAACGTCGGTGCATGCTTACATCTGGACAGCCATTTTCGGCGCCGGCATCACGGCCGTCTTCGTCTATCTTGTCGGCTCCCTTGGCAGGGGCGGCGCAACACCGCTGAAACTCGCACTTGCCGGTGCGGCAACTTCCATCGCCTTTTCCTCGCTGGTCATTGCCGTCGTCCTGCCACGGGCGGATATCGCGGGCGGCATCCGCTCCTGGCATGTCGGCGGCGTCGGCGGGGCGACCTTCGAGCGCATCGAGCCGGTCTTGCCCTTCCTCGTCGCCGGCTTCCTGATCTGCCTTTTGTCCGCACGCCGGCTGAATTCGCTGGCGCTGGGCGATGAGCTGGCCGCAGGCCTTGGTGAACGTGTTGCCTTTGCCCGTGCCACAGCCTCCTTCGGGGCGATCCTGCTGTGTGGTGCGACCACGGCCATCTGCGGTCCAATCGGCTTTGTCGGCCTCGTTGTGCCGCATGCCTGCCGGCTTCTCGTCGGCGTCGATCATCGCTGGCTCCTGCCCTTTTCCGCCGTCAGCGGCGCCATTCTGCTAACCGGCGCCGACCTTGTCGGGCGGCTTGCAGCCCGGCCGTCGGAACTGGAGGTCGGCATCGTCACAGCCCTGATCGGCGGGCCCTTCTTCATCTGGATTGTCCGGCGGCAGAAGGTGCGCGCATTGTGAACACGCCGCTGAACCTGCCCATCGCGTTCGACCCGCCCAATGCCCGGGCGGCACCTGGCCTATCCTCCGTCCGGCGTATAACAGCCGACCGGATGCGGCAGTCCCGTCAGCGAAAGCTGACGCTTGTGGTGATGGGCTTGATCCTTGCCGCCGGTTTTCTGCTGACGCTGATGATGGGGAAAACCCTGACGCCACCGGGCGATATAATCCGGGTTCTTCTCGGAGAGACCGTGCCAGGCGCGAGCTTCACGGTTGGACAGCTGCGCCTGCCGCGCGCGGTGCTCGCCATCCTTGCCGGCATGAGTTTCGGTCTTGGCGGCGTCGCCTTCCAGACCATGCTGCGCAATCCGCTGGCGAGCCCCGACATCATCGGCATCAGCTCCGGCGCCAGTGCGGCGGCCGTCTTTGCCATTGTCGTTCTGTCGTGGAGCGGACCTGCGGTCTCTGTCTTCGCCATTGTCGCCGGGCTCGGCGTCGCCATCCTGGTCTATGGCCTCTCTGCCCGCAATGGCGTCGCCGGGCCCCGGCTGATCCTGGTCGGCATCGGGGTCTCGGCCATGCTGGAAAGCATGATCGCCTATGTGCTGGCCCGCGCACCCGCCTTCACCCTGCAAGAGGCCATGCGCTGGCTGACCGGCAGCCTGAACGGCGCGCAGCTCGCTCAGGCGCTGCCGCTTTTCGTCGCGCTCATCTTGTTCGGCGGTCTGCTCCTCGCCCGAAGCCGCGATCTGGAAGCCCTTCGCCTTGGCGAGGAAACAGCCTCTGCCCTCGGCGTCAACGTCTCCCTCACCCGTATTCTCGTCATCGTTTCAGCGGTCGGGCTGATCGCCACCGCCACCGCCGTCACAGGCCCGATTGCCTTCGTCGCCTTCCTCGCCGGGCCCATTGCCGCAGGCACGATCGGACAGCGCAGATCGCTTCTGCTGCCAGCGGCCTTTGTCGGTGCGGGCCTTGTGCTGACAGGCGATTTCGTCGGCCAGTTCCTCCTGCCCGGCCGCTATCCGGTCGGGGTCGTCACCGGTGCGCTCGGCGCGCCCTATCTCATCGCCCTGATCATCAGGGTCAATCGCCTCGGAGGTGCCGCGTGACCGATCCCCGCCTCGAGGCGCGCCAACTGTCTGCCGGCTATGGCGAAACGCTGATCATCGATGGGCTCGACCTTGCCTTGCCACCGGGCAAGATCACGGCCGTCGTCGGTGCCAATGCCTGCGGCAAGTCCACGCTGCTGAAAGCCATGTCGCGGCTGATCGCGCCGCGCGGCGGCCAGGTCCTGCTCGACGGCCAATCCATCCATCAGGTCCCGACACGGGATCTGGCCCGTCGGCTTGGGCTCTTGCCACAGTCGCCGATCGCGCCGGAAGGCATCACGGTTGCCGATCTCGTCAGCCGTGGACGCCATCCACATCACGGGCTCTTCGCCCGTTGGACGCTCCGCGACGACGAGGCGATCGCAGCTGCCCTCGACGCCACCCAGATCACCGATCTCTCCGATCGGCCGGTGGACGAACTGTCCGGCGGACAGCGCCAACGGGTGTGGATCGCCATGGCGCTGGCGCAGGAAACCGAAATTCTTTTGCTCGACGAACCAACGACCTTTCTGGACATCAGTCATCAGGTGGAGGTGCTCGATCTTCTGACCGACCTCAACCGCCGGCGCGGCACCACCATCGCCATGGTGCTGCACGATCTCAATCTTGCCGCCCGTTACGGCGACCATCTCGTTGCCATGCTGGATGGGCGCCCGTTTGTCACCGGCACGCCGGACGCGGTTCTGACGGAAGAGACTGTCCGCCGGGTGTTCAATCTCGAAAGCCGCATCGTCACCGACCCCACCTCCGGCCGGCCGATCATGCTGCCGATCGGCCGCCATCACATGACAAAAGCCCCTGCCCCGACCCTGGAGTTGCAACCATGACCGCGCACCATGATTTCGTGCTTTCCGGCATTGCCCGCCCGGCCGATGCCGAGGCGATGCTGGAGGAAATCTGCGAACACTTCGTCGAGCATGCTGATGTCCACCGCGACGGTGGAACCGCAACGCTGCACAGCGACGACTGGACAATCGAGATCACCTGCGACGGCGACACCTTGAAGATCGGCATTGGCTGCGACACCGCAGACGCGCTTGAGGCGACCCGCACGATGTTTGCCGAACATCTCTACTATTTCGCCGGCGAGGAGCCTTTTGCGCTCGAATGGGCGACGCCCGCGCCGAAGATTGCGCCCGCCAATCTGCAGGAAGCGACGGTGGTCTCGACCGAGGTCGTTACGCCCAGGATGCGCCGCGTGACCTTTGCCTGCGCCGACATCACAGCCTTCCTCGATAGCCACATGCATGTGCGCCTGCTCGTACCGCCGAAGGGCCGCAAGGCGCGCTGGCCGGAGTTGAAGGCGGATGGCCGGATCGGCTGGCCGGAGGGCGAAGACGAACTGATCGTCCGGATCTATACGATCCGCTCCGTCGACGTCGAAAAGGGCCATGTCTCAATGGACTTCCTCCAGCACCCGGTAGCGGGCGTTGCCACCCCTGGCGCAGACTTTGCCCGCGATGCACAACCCGGCGACCGGGTGGCGATCATGGGTCCCGGCGGTGGCGGCCTACCGGAGGCGGACGCGATCTTCTTTGCCGGTGACGAAAGCGCGCTTCCGGCGATTGCCCGCATGGCGGCCGAAGCGCCGGCGGGAACGAAGATGCAGGCGATCATAGAAGTCGAGGACGAAGGCGAGGAACAGCCATTGCCTACGGCGGGTACGCTTTCCGTCCGCTGGCTGCATCGCTCGAGCTATCCAACAGGCGCGACGGGGGTGCTTGCGACCGAGGCGCGAGCCGTGGTGGATGAGCTCGATGCCGAAACCTTTGTCTGGTTTGCCTGCGAGAAGGACGATGTGCGCGCGTTCAAGGCCTATCTCGCATCGCGCGGACGCAATCGCCGTCGGCAATATCTGGCCTGGTACTGGGAGCGCACGCAGCACGACGCCGCCTGAACCGGGCTCGCCGCTTGGGCCATAGCGCTCAGGCGGCCGCGGCTCCGCAGTCCACTCCGATTCGCCTTGCCGCCTGGCGAACGATCTCCGCCACTTCGGTCAGCTGGCGGGCAATCGGGCTCGTCTTGCGCCAGATCATGCCGATGGTGCGCGACGGCTGCGGGTCTTCAAAACGGCCAATCGAGACTTCAGCCGACCGCGTTTCCACGGCCAAGGCAATTTCCGGGATCAGCGTCACGCCGATGCCCGCGCCGACCATCTGGACCAGCGTGGACAAAGAACTGCCATCAAGGATCTCGCGAGGCCGGGCCGAGCCCAGTTCGCAAAAGGACAGGGCCTGCTCCCGGAAGCAGTGCCCCTCTTCAAGCAGCAGCAGCCGCATCTCCTTCAAAGTATCCCGATTGGGTACCGGCTTGCCCTCATCTTCAGGCGGTCGCACCAGAACGAAGTTCTCGCGAAACAGCGGGGTCTCTGTCATGCCGGGCTCGGAAACGGGCAGAGCGACGATTGCCGTATCCAGCCGCCCCTCTGAAAGCTCCTGCAAAAGCTTGGGTGTCACCGTCTCGCGGATATGGATGTCGAGACCAGCATTGCTGCGGGTGAGATCGGAGATCATCGCCGGCAGAAGATAAGGTGCAACAGTCGGGATCACGCCAATCCGGAGCCTGCCTTGCAACTGCCTCTGGTGAGCACGGGCGAGATCGCCGAGCTCATCGACCGAACGCAGGACATCCCGGACCCGGGTCAGAAACTCCTCTCCAAAGGCCGAAAGGCGAACCTGCCGCGCCGCCCGTTCGAAAAGCTCGGTTCCAAGCGCCTGTTCAAGCTCGCGGATCTGTACTGACAGCGCCGGTTGGGAAATGGAACAGTCTTCCGCAGCACGGCCGAAATGGCCATGACGGGCCAGGGCTTCGAAATAGCGCAGCTGTCTCAGGGTAAAATTGATCATAACCTTTTCCTATGGAACTGATCAGTATTTCCAAATTACATTAATCGCAAGAACTTGCTAGAACCATTCCAGATGATGTCGGAGCAGGTCCTCACCGGCCCTGCCAAGGCTTGTCTGCACAAGCGAAAATGCCGGCACCCACAGAGCGGAACAGGGTTTTCGACCCTTCACCGATACCTTCATCTGGTCGTGACGCAGGCATGGTCGAATGCGCAGACGCGGTCCGAGATCACGCAAGCGGATTCTTCAAGGAGGCACTTATGGATACCCTGAGCAATAAAGGCGCCGGCAAATGTCCGGTCATGCACGGTTCGAACACCGAAACCGGATCAACCGTCATGGCCTGGTGGCCGAACGCGCTGAACCTCGACATCCTTCACCAGCACGACACGAAGACCAATCCGCTGGGCAAGGACTTCGACTACCGTGAAGCCGTCAAGCAGCTCGACGTGGCGGCCCTCAAGGCCGACATGAAGGCCCTGCTGAAGGACAGCCAGGATTGGTGGCCGGCCGACTGGGGTCACTACGGCGGTCTGATGATCCGTCTCGCCTGGCACTCCGCCGGCTCCTACCGTCTGGCCGATGGTCGCGGCGGCGGCGGCGCTGGCAATATCCGCTTCGCACCGCTCAATTCCTGGCCTGACAATGCCAGCCTCGACAAGGCACGCCGCCTGCTCTGGCCGCTGAAGAAGAAATACGGCAACAAGATCTCCTGGGCCGACCTCATCCTCTTTGCCGGCACGGTCGCCTATGAAGACATGGGTCTCAAGACCTTCGGCTTCTCGTTTGGTCGTACCGACATCTGGGGTCCGGAAAAGGACGTCTATTGGGGCGCCGAGAAGGAATGGCTCGCCCCTTCCGACAACCGTTATGATGACGTTTCCAAGCCGGACACGATGGAAAACCCGCTGGCCGCCGTGCAGATGGGTCTCATCTACGTCAACCCGGAAGGCGTGAACGGCAAGCCTGACCCGATGGCGACTGCTGCCCAGGTTCGCGAAACCTTTGCCCGCATGGCCATGAACGACGAAGAGACCGCAGCGCTGACCGCCGGTGGCCACACCGTCGGCAAGGCACACGGCAATGGCAGCGCCCAGGCACTGGGCGTCGAGCCGGAAGCCGGTGATCTGGAAAACCAGGGCTTTGGCTGGATGAACCCGAACCAGAACGGTAAGGCGAGCCTTGCGGTAACCTCGGGCATCGAAGGCGCCTGGACAGCCAACCCGACCGTCTTTGACATGGGCTATTTCGAGCTTCTGTTCGGCTATGACTGGGAGCTGACGCGCAGCCCGGCCGGCGCACAACAGTGGCAGCCGGTTGGCATCAAGGAAGAACACATGCCGGTGGACGCGACCGATCCGTCGATCCGCCGCATGCCGATGATGACCGATGCAGACATGGCAATGAAGGTGGATCCTGCCTACCGCGCCATCTGCGAGAAGTTCATGGCGGATCCGGCCTATTTCCAGGACACGTTTGCCCGCGCCTGGTTCAAGCTGACCCATCGTGATCTTGGCCCCAAGGTTCGCTACATCGGCCCCGAGGCCCCGACCGAAGACCTGATCTGGCAGGATCCGATCCCGGCCGGCGCTAAGAATTACGATGTCGGTGCCGTCAAGGCGAAGATCGCGGCCTCTGGTCTGACGATCTCCGAACTCGTCTCGACCGCCTGGGACAGCGCCCGCACTTATCGCCAGTCCGACATGCGCGGCGGCGCCAACGGCGCCCGTATCCGTCTTGCTCCGCAGCGTGAGTGGGAAGGCAATGAGCCGGCCCGTCTCGGCAAGGTTCTCTCGGTGCTCGAACTGATCGCCGAAGAATTCGGCGCCAGCGTCGCCGATGTCATCGTGCTCGGCGGCAATGTCGGCATCGAGCTGGCCGCAAAGGCTGCCGGTCACGACATCACCGTGCCGTTCGCGGCCGGTCGTGGCGACGCTACTGCCGAGCAGACGGATGCCGCAAGCTTTGCCGCTCTCGAGCCGCTGGCCGATGGTTTCCGCAACTGGGCAAAGAAGGACTATGTCGTCAGCCCCGAGGAAATGCTGCTCGATCGCGCACAGCTGATGGGTCTCACCGGTCCGGAAATGACCGTTCTGCTCGGCGGCCTGCGCGTACTCGGCACCAATCACGGCGGCACCAAGCATGGCGTGTTCACCACCCGCGAAGGCCAGCTGACGAACGACTTCTTCGTCAACCTGACCGACATGGGCTTCACCTGGAAGCCGACGGGCAAGAACTCCTACGACATCTGCGACCGCAAGACCGGTGAGAAGAAGTTCACCGCGACCCGCGCCGATCTCGTCTTCGGGTCGAACTCGGTGCTGCGTGCCTATGCGGAAGTCTACGCCCAGGATGACAACCAGGAGAAGTTCGTGAAGGACTTCGTGGCTGCCTGGGTGAAGGTGATGAACGCGGATCGCTTCGACCTCGCTTGAGGCGCTGAGCGACACTGACGCCTGATACAAGGCAGACTTACGAGGGCCAGTCGCTTTGCGGCTGGCCCTTTTCCTTGCGCAGGGCCGCCAGGGCTTTGTCTGAAAGATCTTGCTTACATAAAGGCGTGTCCAGCAGGCACGCTGCGGGAACTGGCGCCCCGGCGCCTGGTTACATCCACGGGTTGACGGCGAGTATCAGTCAGAGGAAGATCGATCCGTCCACCGAGCAACGGCGAGGTCAAAATGGCCGCAGGAGGGTAGAGGCAGCCCTGACACCGTCACGCCATGCTGCGATGCACAATATATAATAGTACTTTTGCGCTTTACAGCCTGAAAACTTGCGATTACACCTTGTCCTCGACACCAGGGAGGTGGTGTCGCAATTCTTTTGGGAGGACACTTCATGACATTTCTTCGCAAGCTTGCGCTCGGCGCAAGCGTGATCGCGCTCGGCTGCTCTTCGGCCGTTGCTGCAGACATGACCGTCGGCTTTTCGCAGATCGGTTCGGAATCCGGCTGGCGTGCAGCCGAGACCTCGGTGACCAAGATGGAAGCCGAAAAACGCGGTATCGACCTCAAATTCGCCGATGCCCAGCAGAAGCAGGAAAACCAGATCAAAGCCATCAGAGGCTTCATTGCCCAGGGCGTTGACGCCATTCTCGTTGCCCCGGTTGTGGCAACTGGCTGGGAAGAAGTGCTGACGGAAGCCAAGGAAGCCGAAATCCCGGTCGTCCTGCTCGACCGCGGCGTTGATGCACCCCAGGATCTCTACCTGACCTCGGTTGCATCCGACCAGGTCAAGGAAGGTCGCGTGGCCGGTGAATGGCTGGTCAAGACCGTCGGCGACAAGCCGTGCAAGGTGGTCGAGCTTCAGGGCACCGTCGGCTCCACGCCTGCCATCAACCGCAAGAAGGGCTTCGAAGAAGCCATTGCCGGCAAGTCGAACATTACGCTTGCCCGCAGCCAGACCGGCGACTTCACCCGCTCAAAAGGCAAGGAAGTCATGGAAGGCTTCCTGAAGGCGGAAAATGGCGGCAAGGACATCTGCGCGATGTACGCCCATAACGACGACATGGCCGTTGGCGCGATCCAGGCCATCAAGGATGCAGGCCTGAAGCCTGGCACCGATATCCTCGTCGTCTCGATCGACGCCGTTCCGGATATCTTCGCCGCCATGGTCGCCGGTGAAGCCAATGCCACCGTCGAGCTGACGCCGAACATGGCAGGCCCGGCTTTCGATGCCCTCGACGCCTTCGTGAAGGACGGCAAGGCACCGGAGAAGTTCATCATCACCGAGTCCAAGCTCTACACGCCTGCCGACGATCCGCAGGGCGAGTACGACCGCCGCAAGGGCCTCGGCTATTGATCTGACTCCCTGGTGCGGTCCCGCCACCTCCTGACCGGTGGCGGGACCGTCCTTACTTTCGCTCAGCCGCATCTGCGGCTAGGCTCCGGGGAGATCGAGGGGACGTGATCACATGAACAGAATGGACGGCGCGGTGCTCGAAGCCGAGGGCATCACCAAGCGTTTCGCCAACCAGACGGCACTCGATGCCGTGAATTTTTCCCTGCGACGTGGCGAAGTGCATGCCCTGCTTGGAGAAAACGGCGCCGGCAAATCGACCCTCATCAAGATCCTGACGGGCGCCTATATTCCCGACGGGGGCGTGATCCGTCTGGACGGCGCACCCGTCTCCTTCACGACGCCGATGCAGGCCCAGTCGCTCGGCATCGGCACCGTCTACCAGGAGGTGAACCTCCTGCCGAACATGACGGTGATGGAAAACCTCTTCATCGGCCGCCAGCCAACTCGCTTCGGCCTGATCGACCGCAACACGATGGCACGCGCCGCGCGCGACATTCTCGCGCGCTACGGCCTCGACATCGACGTGCGCGCCGAGCTCTCCACCTTCTCCGTTGCGATCCAGCAGATCGTCGCCATCGCACGTGCCGTTGAACTGTCCGGCAAGGTGCTGATCCTTGATGAGCCGACCGCCAGCCTCGACCGCTATGAGGTGGAGAAACTTTTCGAAATCATCCGCAACCTGCGCGCCGATGGTCTCGCGATCGTCTTCATCACCCACTTCCTCGACCAGGTGTTCGAGCTCTCCGACCGCGTGACCGTGCTGCGCAATGGTAAGCTGATCGGCACAGAGCCGATCGCCAATCTCGACCGCACCCAGCTCGTGCGCATGATGCTCGGCAAGGATCTGGTCTTCCCCCATCACGACGTCGCCGGCGAAGAGGCGGAGGTTGGCGAGACGCTGATGTCCTTCCGCGACTTCGGCCTTGCGGGCAAGGTCCGCCCCTTCACGCTCGACATTCACAAGGGCGAAGTGATCGGCGTTGCCGGCCTGCTCGGCTCGGGCCGCACCGAAATGGCGCGGCTGATGTTTGGCGTCGATCAGGCCGACAGCGGCACACTCTCCATCGACGGCAAGACAGCCTATGTCGGTTCACCGCGCGATGCAGTCGAACTCGGCTTCGGTTTCTGCCCTGAAGATCGCAAGATCGATGGCATCTTCGGTGATCTCTCGGTGCGCGAAAACATCGTCATTGCGATGCAGGCGCGGCTCGGCTGGTTCCGGGCATTGAACCGTGATGAACAGCTTGAGATCGCCGGCAATTTCATCGAGGCCCTCGACATTCGCACAGCCTCTGCCGAACTGCCGGTCAAGCTCCTCTCCGGCGGCAACCAGCAGAAGGTCATCCTCGCCCGCTGGCTGGCCACCGATCCGCGCTTCCTCATCCTGGATGAGCCGACCCGCGGCATCGATGTCGGCGCCCATGCCGAGATCGTGCGGATGATCACGCGGCTTCGCGAAGACGGACTGGCGCTGGTCGTCATCTCCTCCGAACTCGACGAGATCGTCTCCTATTCATCCCGCGTCATCGTGATGCGCGACCGGGCCATGGTCGCGGAACTGCATGGCGCCGATATCACCCCTTCGGTCATCGTCCGCACCATCGCGGAACTGCCGATTGGAGAGCCGGCATGAAAACCAATCCCTTTCTGCGCCTGATGAAACCGCAGCTTTTTGCGCTGATCGGCATCCTGATCTTCAACTGGCTGGTCTTTCCCGGCTTCTTCGACGTAACCTGGCAGGACGGTCGGCTGTTCGGTAGCCTGATTGACGTCATCAATCGCGGTGCGCCGGTGGCGATCCTTGCCATCGGCATGACGGCGATCATCGCCACCAAGGGCGTTGATCTCTCCGTCGGCGCCGTCATGGCGGTGGCCGGTGCGGTTGCCGCCACCTGTGCGGTCTCCGGCCAGCCCCTGATCGTCACGCTTTTTGCGGCCCTTGCCGTTGGTGTTGCCTGCGGGTTGTGGAACGGCGCGCTTGTTGCCTTTCTCGGCATCCAGCCCTTCGTTGCAACGCTTGTGCTGATGGTCGCGGGGCGCGGACTGGCCCAGCTGATCACAGAAGGATCCATCGTCACCTTCTCCGATCGCGCCCTGATCTTCGTCGGCACCGGCTCGCTCTTTGGCCTGCCCATGCCCGCCGTCATCGCCTTCGTCCTGATGATCGCCGCGCATCTCTTGATGCGGCGAACGGCCCTTGGTCTCTTTGTCGAAGCGATTGGCACCAATCTTTCGGCGGCCAACTATACCGGCCTGCGCAGCCGCACCGTTATCCTTGCCATCTATGGTTTCGGCGGCCTTTGCGCCGGGATTGCCGGTGTCATCGTGGCGGCCGACATCCGGGGTGCCGACGCCAACAATGCGGGCCTTTGGCTCGAACTCGACGCCATTCTTGCCGTCGTGATCGGCGGGACTTCCCTGATGGGCGGCCGCTTCTCGATCCCGATGTCGGTGCTGGGTGCCGTGATCATCCAGGCGATGAACACCGGTATTCTCGTCTCGGGCTTCCCGCCGGAATTCAACCTGATCGTCAAGGCCGGCGTGATCATCCTCATCCTGGTGCTGCAATCCGACCGCATCGGCGAGATCTTCTCGCGCCGCATGGGTCAATCTAGGCTTACGGAAAAGACCCGATGAACCCGCGTTATCGCCCTCTCGTTGCCACCACCGTCATCTTCATCGTCGCCTATGCCATCTGCATCTTCCAGTATCCGGCGATGTGGTCGACGCGGGTGTTCGGCAACTTCCTTACAGACAACGCCTTTCTCGGCATTGCCGCCGTCGGCGCCACCTTCGTCATCATTTCAGGCGGCATCGACCTCTCCGTTGGCGCGGTGATCGGGCTCACCGGCGTGGTTACCGCCGTGCTGATCACCTGGTTCGGTCTGCACCCGCTCGCCGTCTTTGCCATCGTACTCGCCTTCTCCGCCGCCTTTGGTGCCGGCATGGGGGCTGCGATCCACTTCCTGCGCGTGCCGCCCTTCATCGTGACGCTGGCCGGCATGTTCCTGGCGCGTGGTCTCGCCTCGGTGCTGACGCAGGACTCGATCCCGATCAATCACGAGTTCTACAAGTTCGTCTCGACGCTTTACTACAAGCTGCCCGGCGGCGGACGGCTCTCTGCCATCGGTCTCCTGATGCTGACCGTCTTCCTCGTCTGTGGCTTCATTGCCCACAAGACCCGCTTCGGCTCCTATGTCTATGCCATCGGCGGCAACCCGACCTCGGCAGCTCTGATGGGCGTGCCCGTGGCGCGCACGACGATCGGCATCTATGCGCTCGGCTCCTTCCTCGGCGGCCTCTCCGGCATCGTCTATTCGCTCTATACCTCGGCCGGCTATCCTCTTGCGGCCGTTGGCATCGAACTTGACTCGATTGCAGCCGTGGTGATAGGCGGAACCCTGCTAACCGGGGGGTATGGCTTCATCTTCGGCACGCTGATCGGCGTGATGTTGCAGGGCCTCGTCCAGACCTATATCGTCTTCGACGGCACGCTCTCCAGCTGGTGGACCAAGATCGCCATCGGGTTTCTGCTGTTCATGTTCATCCTCCTGCAAAAGCTCGTCTTTAATGCCCAGGCTGGGCGGAAACGTCTGAAAAAGGGCACCGCATGAGTGAACCAGGGAGCCTGCTTCGCTCCCTTTCCGGACGCGTCGCGGCACGGAACTTTCATTCCCATGTGATCAATGAAATCGGCGTCGGGGTCATCTCGGGCCGATTTCCGATCGGCACGACCCTGCCCAATGATGCAGCCCTGATCGACGAATTCGGCGTCTCCCGCACCGTGTTGCGCGAGGCGCTGAAGACGCTTGAAGCCAAGGGCCTGCTGGAGGCGCGGCCAAAGGTCGGCACAAAGGTCGCCAAGAAGAGCCGCTGGAATCTCTTCGATCCGCAGGTGCTTGCCTGGCATCTGTCAGCCCCGCCGGACGAGGAATTCCTGCGAGGGCTTGCCGAAACACGCCAGGCGCTGGAGCCGATTGCTGCCGGCCATGCCGCCGAGCGGCGCACCGCCGACAATCTGCGCCTCATGCATTACTGGGTGCGGCAGATGGAAATGTCGCTCGATCAGCCGCTGAACTTCTGTCTCGCGGATTTCGAACTGCACCGCATCGTCGCCGATGCCTCGCACAATCCCTTCATGCGCGCGCTTTATGGCGTGATCGAGCTATCACACGCCTTTGCCTATCAGCGGGCTGTGGCCGCACCGCGTGAAGGCGAGCTTACGCCCTTCGTTCGGCTGCACCGCGATCTCGTTGACGCCATCGAACGCGGCAAGGCGCCGGATGCCCATGCAGCCATGCTAGGGCTGATCGACTTCGAAGCCGATTTCGCTGCCGCCGGCTGAGGGGCGAGACACCTCGCCCCTCCGTTTTCATCAGGAGGCGCGGCGCTCCGACGCCGCCGCGTCGCCGGCGGGAGAAAAGTCGAGCGGGAAGGACACTGCCTGACCCGTTTCTGCAGATTTTTGCGCAGCAAGCCCCATGGCGACGGCCCACCAGCCATCGTCAAGCGCGACCTCGACCGGCTGCTCACCCTGTGCCGCCTTCTGAAAACGCTGGTGCTGGTAGAAGGTCGAGCCATTGTGATCGCCGGCTTCGAGCAATTGCGGATCAACGGGAATCTCCACCATGCGCGGCCCCTTCGGATCACGCGGCGAAACGATTACCTGCGCCACCGGCGGTTCACCGAGATGCTCGGGCCAGAAGCGGCCCGGCCCCGGCACGTGGCATTCGATCTTGCCCTTCGGCCCAACGGCGGAAATCTCCTCCTGATAGCGGGCACCTTCGGCAAACATGCAAAGTTCCAGCATGGCCCGGGCACCGGAGGCGAAATCGACGATCACATAGGCATTGTCCCAGATGTCGGATCTCTGGCCACCATAGACCTCGTCAAGATGGTTCACCGATTGCCCGCCGGACGCCATGATCCGCACCGGATCGGATTTGAGGATATGCCGCATGAGATCGAAGAAGTGGCAGCATTTCTCCACCAGCGTGCCGCCGGTGTTGCGGTTGAAGCGGTTCCAGTCGCCGACCTTTTCCAGGAAGGGAAAGCGGTGCTCGCGGATGGTCAACATGCGGATACCGCCGGTGGCGTCCGCCGCTTCCTCGATCATCCGGGCAACGGGCGGCATGTAGCGATATTCCATCGCCACCCAGATCGGCGCGGGATAGGCAGCCCTGAGCGCTGCCAGGCGTGGCGCATCGGCGGGATCGGTGAACAGTGGCTTTTCCACCAGCACCGGCAGCGGCCTGATGGCAGCAATCTTTTCCAACTGCTCGAGATGCAAATAGTTGGGACTGGCGATCAGCAGGCAGTTGACCTCCTCGACTGCGAGCACCGCCTCGATGCTATCCACCAGTTTCGCCGAGGGCACGGCCTCCGCCGAGAGCGCCCGCATACCGGCATCCGGCTCGAAAATCGCAACCACTGCCGCATCCGGCAAAAGCGCGATATTGCGCAGGTGCTCCTGCCCCATCATGCCGCAACCGATGATCCCGTAGTTCAGTCTTACCACTCTTTCCTCCTCAGGCATGGGCGTTGGGGACTTGCTGCCGCCCCGTCATTTCAGGCGCGACACGTAGCGCGCCACGTCGTGGTCGAGCCAGGTGCGGGAGACTTCGGCGCGGGCGCCCTCCTGGTCCTGGCTGATGCGTTGAATATGGGTGACGGGCGCGCGCACAGGCTGACCAAAGGCCGCCGGCGCCCAGTCGGGCACGTGGTCGAGACCGATCTGATCCTCGGCGCGCGCAATCCAGAGAGACAGCTTGGTCCGGTAGAAGAGGTAAAGCGATTCCGACACGGCCTCAGTGTCGATCCGGTCGATATAGGCGCCGTCCAGCCAGATCTCTTCCAGCGCTGCCGGCTTGCCGGACAGCCGGCGCAGGCGGCGGATACGGTGGGCTTCGTCGGACGACCCGAAGGCCGGCAGATCTGCGGGCTTAGGCAGGCGATCGATCGAGAGGATCTCGGCTGTCGGCAATCCGCCGCCGCCGAGCAGTTCCAGCCGGAACATCGCATAAACAGACTGCGGGTCTGACAGTGCCCGGATATAGTTCCCCGAGCCCTGAACGCGCTCCAACAGGCCCCGGCGCTGCAGCTCCGCCAGCGCCTTGCGCAGAGTGCCAACGGCAATGCCCAGTTCTTCGGCCATGTCGCGCTCGGGTTTCAGCTTTTCGCCATCGATCAGGCGTCCGGCCGCAATGTCGCGCACCAGCAACTCGGCGATCTGCACGTAAATGGGAAGGCTTCCGGGGGCGGCTGTCATGGATCCGGCGGGGTCAGTGTTGCGGTTTCATCGCGTTGAGAAAAAATTGATACACTATTGATCTACATCAAATCGGGTGCTACGCAAGAGGAAAGTTGGTAAGTGGAGGAGCACACCATGACTGTCGTACCCGTCACATCGGCCGATCTTGATGGCGCGGAAGTGTCGTGGTTTGCAGCGCTCTGCTCTGACGATTATCAGTTTCTGGGCGTGCCGGATGGCGACCTTCGTTCCAGCTTCGAGCACTGCTCGGATATCGTGCAGAAGGCCGAACAGCTGGGCTTCCGCAACATCCTTTGCCCATCCTCCTATCAGGTCGGACAGGACACGCTGAGCTTCGTTGCCGGTTGCGCGCCGATCACCTCCAAGATCAACATGCTGGCCGCCATTCGCTGCGGCGAGATGCAGCCGATCATGCTGGCCCGCACGGTTGCCACTCTCGACCACATGCTCAAGGGCCGGTTGACGCTCAACGTCATCAGCTCGGATTTTCCCGGCGAAGTGGCCGACAGCGCCTTTCGCTACAAGCGCAGCCATGAGGTCGTCGAGATCCTGCGTCAGGCCTGGACGCGCGACACCATCGATCATGAGGGCGAGGTCTACCAGTTCAAGGGCGTGTCCACCGAACCCGCCCGCCCTTATCAGCAGAATGGCGGCCCCCTCCTCTATTTCGGCGGCTACTCGCCCGACGCGCTCGAACTCTGCGGCGCGCAATGCGACGTCTATCTGATGTGGCCGGAAAAGAAGGAGCAGCTGGCCGAGCGGATGAAGGCCGTGCATGCGAGGGCGGAGGCCCATGGCCGCACACTGGATTATGGTCTGCGCGTGCACATGATCGTCCGCGACACCGAGAAGGAAGCGCGCGAATACGCTGATTACATCGTCTCGAAGCTTGATGATGAATATGGCAAGTTGATCCGCGAACGGGCGCATGACTCGATCTCGCTCGGCGTTGCCCATCAGGCCCGAGCCCGCGAACTCGCCGACCAGTTCGGCTATATCGAGCCGCATCTGTGGACCGGCATCGGTCGCGCCCGCTCCGGCTGTGGTGCCGCGCTCGTCGGCTCGACCGACCAGGTGCTGTCGGAACTCGAATCCTACCGCAAGATGGGCATCCGTGCCTTCATCCTCTCCGGTTATCCGCATATCGATGAGGCCGTGCATTTCGGCACAAAGGTGCTGCCGCAACTGGACACCGTCTCTCTTCCGCATATCTACGGTCGCGTGCCGTCCGAAATGCCGGCCACCCCTCTTGGAAATGGAGTTCGCCGCTGATGCAGCGCGTCAATCTTACCCCCGACCTCACCTTCAGCCGCCTCGTTTACGGCATGTGGCGCATCGGCGACGATGCCGACACCTCGCCCGCCCATGTCCAGGCCAAGATCGAGGCCTGCCTTGCCCAGGGCATCACGACCATGGACCAGGCCGATATCTATGGCGGCTACACGGCCGAAGCTGTGCTCGGCGGTGCACTGAAAGCCTCGCCCGGCCTGCGTGACAAGCTCGAGATCGTGACGAAATGCGATATCGTGGCACCCGTCGGTCGCCATTCGTCTGCCCGCGTCAAATATTACGACACCTCGGCTGCCCACATCACCGCCTCGGTCGAAGCCTCGCTCACCGACATGGGCACGGATCACATCGATCTGCTGCTCATTCACCGCCCTGATCCGCTGATCGATCCGGATGAGACTGGTCCTGCCCTCGACGCGCTTATTGCATCCGGCAAGGTGCGCGCCGTCGGCGTGTCCAACTTCCGCCCCTGGGACTTCTCGCTTTTGCAGTCCTCGATGGAAAACAATCTGGTCACCAACCAAATTGAGCTCAGCCTTCTTGCCACCGACGCCTTCGTCAATGGCGACCTTGCCTATATGCAGGAGCGCATGGTGCCGCCAATGGCCTGGTCGCCGCTCGGTGGCGGTCGTCTGTTCGACGGTTCGAAGCCGGAACTGATGGCAGCTTTGAAGCGCATCGGTGCAGAACAGAGTGTTGACGAGACGGCTGTTGCCGTTGCTTGGCTGCTCCGTCATCCCTCTGCCATCCTGCCGGTCATGGGCACCAATGCGCTGGAGCGGATCGCCAAGATCGCCGATGCCTTGACTGTCGAGATCGACCGCCAGACCTGGTTTGAGCTTTATACATTGGCCATCGGTCGCGAGGTCGCCTGATGATGGCCGCGGACCTTTCGCGACACAGCACTGAAGCGATCTTCGCGCCAGAGGCGGAAAACCACCGCGCCTATCGCAATGCGCTTGGCAGCTTCACCACCGGGGTGACGGTGGTGACGGCTGTCAGCGCCGACGGACCGATTGGCATGACGGTCAACAGCTTTGCCTCGGTCTCGCTCGATCCGCCGCTGGTGCTCTGGTCGCCGGCCAAGAGCTCGTCCAAACACGCGGCTTTTGCGGGCGCGCATCACTACGCCATCCATGTGCTCGGCGCTGATCAGGATCACCTGAGTTCAGCCTTCACGCGGGGGGGCGCGGGCTTTGACGGGCTGGAGGTGGAAATCAATCCGCAGGGCGTCCCGGTTTTGCCGGGCACGCTTGCGCGGTTCGAATGCGTGCAGCAGGCGCTGCATGATGCCGGTGATCACACGATCATCATCGGCAAGGTGTTAAGGGTTGCACATCGGCAGGGAGAACCGCTGTGCTTCTCGGGAGGACGTTTCGGCCGCTTCGCGGTCTGAACGGTCATATTGGGAGGAGATCGTCGGTGCATTTCACAATGCAGCGGGCGGACAATCGAAGATGTTCGGTAAAAACGGGCTCGGTGGAGAAATTTGCTCCGATCGGGCTTCAAACTGGAACAACCGTCTTTGCGTCGCAAAGACTTGTCTTCGATAGTCGCCCGCAATTGACCGATGATAAGTGACGGGTGGAGACATGAATTCAATCGCATACCTGACCCATCAATTCGGCCGGCTCAATGCCGCCCTTTTGACGGTCGGGCTCTGGCTCGGTGCCGGCGCCCTCGGCATCATGCTGTTCTTCATGCTGATGCAGGTCTTCTTCCGCTACTTCCTCGGCAATGCACTGGCCTGGAGCGAGGAAGCCTCGCGCTTCCTGATGCTGTGGATGACCGGTCTTATGGTGCCGACCGCCTTCCGTCAGGGTGGTTTCGTTGCCATCGGCATGATTGTCGACCACCTGCCCCGCCTCCTCGCCGACGTCATCGCCCTTGCTTTCCTCCTGCTCAGTGCTGTCCTGCTGTTCGTCGGCATGCGTATCGGCTGGTCGGAAGTGACCGGCATTGGCGGCCGTTTCGCCATGTCGGCCATCGCCATTCCGACGTCCCTTGACCTGTCCACCTGGATGAAAATCCCGCGTGGCTGGATGATGGCCTCGCTTGCCACCGGCATCACGCTGATGTTCGTCGTCAATATCGAACTCATCCTTCGCGCCATCGTCAATCTTTTCGGGGAACGGCTGGCGCCGATCCCGATCGCCGGGCAGTTGGGAGCCGAATGATGCTGAGCCTGTTCCTCCCCCTCTTCGTTGCTTTCCTGCTCTTCGGCCTGCCAATCGTCTTCGGCCTGATCGCGGCCCCCGCCATCCTGCTCTGGATGAACGGCCAGGAGCGCGACATCGTGCTGCTCTACCGCAACATCTATGCCGGGATGGACAGCTTCCCGCTGATGGCCATTCCCTTCTTCATGCTGACTGGCGAACTGATGAACCGCGCCGGCATCACCCTTCGGATCGTCCACTTCGCCCAGGCCATGGTCGGCCACATGCGCGGCGGTCTTGCCCAGGTCAACGTCGTCGACTCCATGATGTTTGCCGGCATTTCCGGTTCTGCCGTCGCCGACGTCTCGGCGCTTGGCGCCATGCTGATCCCGGCCATGGAGAAGGAGGGCTATACACGCCGCTTCGCCGCGGGCATTACCGCCGCCTCTGCCATCATCGGGCCGATCATCCCGCCCTCGGGCATCATGATCATCTATGCCTATGTCATGGGCGAGAGCGTTGCGGCCCTCTTCCTCGCCGGCATCGTGCCGGGCATCCTGATCGGCATCAGCCTGATGGTGATGATCCGCCTCATGGCCGATCACTACGATCTTCCGGCGGCCACCAAACGCGCCTCCTGGCGTGAGCGCGGCCGGGCCATGATCGGCGCCTTCTGGCCGTTGCTCACCCCCGTCATCATCATGGGTGGCATTCTGGGCGGCGTCTTCACCCCGACGGAAGCCGCAGCGATTGCCGCCGGCTATGCCTTCTTCCTCGGCCTGTTCGTCATCGGCACGCTTGAATACCGCGACATTCCCGGCATCCTGATGCGGGCCGCCATGACCTCCGCCGTCGTGCTGCTGCTGATTGGCGCCGCGATGGCCTTCAAGACCGTTGCTTCATTGGCTCACACGCCTGAAATGCTGGCCGACATTTTCCTAAGCCTCAGCGACAATCCGCTGGTTCTGCTCTTGCTCGTCAACATTCTGCTGTTTGTCGTCGGCATGTTCCTCGATGCCGGGCCGGCGATCATCGTGCTTGGGCCGATCCTCGGGCCGATCTT
Source organism: Rhizobium sp. AAP43 (assembly GCF_001296045.1). Lineage (GTDB taxonomy): Bacteria > Pseudomonadota > Alphaproteobacteria > Rhizobiales > Rhizobiaceae > Allorhizobium. The sequence goes on from NZ_LJHS01000041.1 coordinate 103,470, forward strand.
CACCCAACTCGGCGTGGACCCGGTCCATTTCGCGATCATCATGGTGGTTAACCTGACGGTCGGCCTGCTGACGCCACCCATGGGCCTTGTGCTCTTCGTCACGTCCTCGGTCTCCGGACTGAAGGTTGAGACCGTCGCCCGGGCCGTCATGCCATTCCTCTTGGCGGAGATCGTGGTGATCTTCCTGATCACCTATTTCCCCGCCTTGACACTCACCGTCCCGCGCCTTGCGGGCTTTGTCGACTAACTTTTAAAACGGGAGGTAACGATATGCTCAAGTCCATGTTCAAGACCCTGCTGCTTGCCAGCGCGCTGACGATTACCGGCGTGGCCCAGGCCGCAGACATCACACTGCGTGCCACGGCCAATTCCAACGAGAATGACGAGGACTATGACGGCCTCGTCGTCTTCAAGAACTACATCGAAAACGCCTCGAACGGCGCGATCGCCGTCGAGATCTTCATGGGTACGCAGCTTTGCGCCACCGGTGAGGAATGCCTGCAGGGCATCGCCGACGGATCGCTTGACGTCTATATCTCGACATCGGGCGGTGCTGCCGGCCTTTTCCCGTACATCCAGGTGCTCGACCTGCCCTATCTGATGAGCGACGACCGCGTAGCGGAAGCCGTGCTCACCGGCGACTTCCCGCGCAAGCTGCGTGAGCGTGCGCTTGCCGACAGCGACAACAAGATCCGCCTGATGACGATCGGCAATACCGGCGGCTGGCGCAATTATGCCAACACCAAGAAGACGGTGAAGACGCCCGAGGACCTCAAGGGCCTGAAGATGCGCACCGTGCCGGCCGACCTGCCGCAGCAGGCTGCGACCGCCGTGGGCGCTGCCCCCACCCCGATCCCGTGGCCGGAACTCTTCACCTCGCTGCAGACAGGCGTTGTCGAAGGTACCGCAAACGGCATCACCGACATCATGTCGATGAAGTTCCCGGATGCCGGCCTCAAATACCTGACGCTTGATGGCCACAGCTACATGGGCGCCTTCTGGTGGATGTCGAACGACCGCTTCACCAGCCTGACGCCGGAGCAGAAGCAGATCGTCGTCGACGGCTTTGCCGCCCTGCAGCAGGCGACCTTTGCCTCGCCGAAGCGCAAGGAAATCGCCGCCTATCAGGACTTCGCCAAGGCTGGCGGTGAGATCTACGTTCCGACGCCGCAGGAGAAGGAAGCCTTCAAGGGCGCGGTCGCCCCGGTCTTCGACTGGTTCAAGGGCAATGTGACCGGTGGTGCCGAGGTGTTCGACCAGTTCACGGCAGCTGTCGCCGAGGCGCAGAAAAAGGTCGATGCCGAGCGCGCTGCCGAGCTCAACTGACCGCATGATCGGGATGCGCGGGCCACCCGCGCATCCTCTCTTTCGTCGCAGATCCCGACGCGACTGCTGAGCGCCGCCGCGCCCCTTTCACAGGTGTTCCATGTCCATGCCTTCCCCCCCCCCGCCGCAGTCGTGGCGGGACAGGTCCTTTGCGTCTTTCGCAGATGGCTGGCGCCGCCGTTTCCCCGGCGCTTCGGTGACGATCCTGATCGCGCTCGCTTCGGCTTTTCTGTCGGAGCATTACGGCGCGCCAGCCATGCTGCTTGCGATCCTGATCGGGCTCGCCCTGCATTTCCTCGCCGAAGATCCGAAGACGGCCGATGGGCTCGACTTCGCCTCCCGCGCCGTGTTGCGGCTGGGCATTGCGCTTCTCGGGCTCCGCGTGAGTGTCGCCATGTTTGCCGAGCTTGGCGCCGCGGTGATCATGATGATCGTCGCCTCGGTGGTGCTGACCATCCTCTTCGGTCTCCTGGCCTCGAAGCTCTCAGGCCAGGGCGGCGGCTTCGGTTTCTTGACCGGCGGTGCCGTTGCCATCTGCGGCGCTTCGGCCGCCATGGCGATTTCAGCTGCACTCGGCGGCGCGCGTGACAAGGAGGCCGATCAGCAGATGGTCTTTGCCGTCATTGGCGTCACCATGCTCTCGACGCTCGCCATGATCTTCTATCCCATCCTCGCCAGTCAGGCCGGTCTTGATGACCATGCCACCGGCATCTTCCTCGGCGCCACCATCCATGATGTGGCCCAGGTCGCAGGGGCAGGCTTTTCCGTCTCCGTCCCGGCCGGCGAAACCGCCGTCTTCGTCAAGCTGATCCGGGTCACCATGCTGGCCCCGGTGGTGCTCGTCGCAGCCCTTGCCTTTCGCCGGGGCATTTCCGATCCGCAGATGCGTAGGCCGCCGCTGTTGCCCGGCTTTGTGGTCGCGTTTCTGGTTCTCGCCACGCTCAATTCGCTTCTGACCATTCCGCCGATCATTGGCGAGGTTGCCGGTTCCGTCTCGCGATGGGCATTGCTGGTCGCGATTGCTGCCGTTGGGGTCAAGACCTCGCTGCCGGATGTCTTCCGCATCGGCGGGCGCGCCATTGTTCTCCTCATCTCGGAAACGGTTTTCCTCGCTCTTCTCGTGCTGGTCACGCTTCTGGTCCTGAAGCTCTGATCAGCGCAGGAAAGCGCGAAAGCGCCGCAGCGAAAGGACGAAGAAGACGGCGGCAATCGCCGCCAGCGCCAGGATCTGCGGCCAGACCACGTCGAGACCGGCATTCCGGAACAGGACTGCCTGAGCCATGATGACGAAATGCGTGTTGGGGGCCGCCGACATGATCCACTGGATCACATCCGGCATGCTTTCACGCGGTGTCATCCCACCCGAGAGGATCTGGAGGGGCAGAAGCACCAGCATCAGCAGCAGACCGAATTGCGGCATGGAGCCCGCGACCGTGGCAAGGAAGATGCCCATGCAGGTCGCGGCGACCAGTTGCAGTGCTGCACCGAGAAGAAACAGCACCATCGAACCCTGAAGCGGCACATCAAGCGCGCCCTGCACCACGACAAACAGCGAATACATGGTCGCCAGCAGCACGACCAGACCCATGGACCAGACCTTGCCGAGCATGATTTCCGTCGGGGTGACCGGCATGACCAGCAGATGCTCGATCGTGCCATGTTCCCGCTCCCGGATGAGGGCAGCCCCCGTCAGGATGATCGAGAGCATGGTGACGGTCGAGATCACCTCGTTGATTGCGCCGAACCAGGCCTGCGACAGTTCCGGATTGAAACGCGCCCTGAGCGATAGCTGCACCGGGGCTGGCGCCAAGCGCTCGCCGCGATCGACGAAGGCGTCGATTTCACCGCTGACGATCTCCTGAATGTACCGGCCACCGGAGAAAGCTTGCGTCATCCGCGTGGCGTCGACGTTGAGCTGGATCGATGGCGCCTTGCCGGCCAGAAGGTCGCGCTGGAAATTGGGCGGGATGTCGAGAACGAATGTGTCGAGGCCAGCATTCATGCGTTGATCCATCACGCTGGGATCAATCAGTTTCGGGGTCAGGAAATGCGGCGGATAGAACGCATCCACGATACGGGCCGACAGCGGCGAGCGATCCTCATCGACGATGGAGATCGCCGCCTTGTTCAGGCTCTCCGGGGCCGCGGTTGCGGCGGTGTAGATGTTCAGCGTGAAGGCATAGACGATCAGCAACAACAGGGCGGGGTCCCGCGCCAGCCCGCGCAACTCTTTGATGCCGAGATTGAGAATATTGGCGAGCTTCATCGTCAGTCCGCCTGTTTCTTGAGGAGAAGCGCCCCTGTCATCAGAAGCGCCGGGCCGGTTGCACTGAGGATCAGCAGTTCCGTGCCAAGATCCGAGAAGGCGAGCGCCTTGGAAAAGACGCCGCGGGAAATCGTGACAAAGTGGCTCGCCGGAAAGACGGCACCAATCATAGCGCCTGCGCCCTGCAAGGCCGAGACCGGATCGAGCATGCCGGAAAACTGCACCGAGGGGATGATCGTGGCGAGTGTCGTTGCAAAGATTGCAGCGATCTGGCTGCGCATGAAGGTCGACAGGAGCAGGCCGAGCGCGGTGGATGCGAAGACGTAGAAAAAGGCCCCGAGCGTCAGCGCCGGGATGCTTCCCGTCAGTGGCACCTGAAAACCGAAGAGGGCAAAACCTGTCAGGATCAGGAAATTGAGCATGGCAATTCCGAGATAGGGCAATTGTTTGCCGAGCAGGAATTCCAGCCGCGTGACCGGCGTGACATAGAAATTGATGATCGAGCCCAGTTCCTTTTCGCGAACGACACTCAGAACCGACAGCATGGCCGGGATCAACATCAGGAGAAGCGGAATGACCGCAGGCACCATGGAGACGAGACTCGAGAGATCGGGATTGTAGCGATAGCGTAGCTCAAGGCCGAACCGCCCGGTCACGGCCGTATCGCCATAAGCTTCTCTGATCTTGCGGGCGAGCCAGGTCGCGTGCATGCCCTGCACATAGCCGGAGACCGTCTCTGCTCGCGACGGCATTGCCCCGTCGATCCAGGCACCGACTTCGACCGTCATGTCGCCACGGGCGATGTTCCGACCAAAACCCGCCGGGATTTCGATCGCCAGATTGATCTCGCCGGCACGCATGCGCGCATCCAGTTCGGCGTGATCGCGGATCGGCGGACGCTCGATGAAGTAGCGCGAACCAGCGATTTCCTGAACGTAATCGCGGCTGGTCACCGTGTCGTCCCGGTCCAGCACGGCAAAGGTCAGGTCCTGAACGTCGAGATTGATTCCGTAACCGATGACGAACATCAGGATCAGGCTGCCGATCAGCGCAAGCGTCGCGCGGATCGGGTCACGGCGAAGCTCCAGTGCTTCCCGCCCGCTATAGGCGAGGAGACGCCGCAGGTCGATGACGCGGTGCGCATTGCCGGGCACTGTGTTTGTCAGAGACGGAGCCTGCGCTGCCGGCACGGCGGCTGGGCCGGGTTTGTCGCCGCCCTCCCCGATCGCCTCTTCCAGATAGCTGATGAAGGCTTCGTCGAGACTGTTCGATTGCCGGCTCTCAATGATCGCCTGCGGCGTGTCGGTAACCAGCACCCGGCCGGCATGCATCAGCGAAATGCGGTCGCAGAGCATGGCCTCGTTCATGAAATGGGTCGACACGAAAATAGTCACGCCATCGCCACGCGACAGGTCGGAAAGGATCTGCCAGAAGGCGTCTCGCGCCACGGGATCGACACCCGATGTCGGCTCGTCGAGGATCAGGATATCGGGGCCATGGATCATCGCAACGGCCAGCGACAGCCGCTGGCGCATGCCAAGTGGCAATGCCTCAGGCCATTCGTCGAGCACGGCCTCCAGCCCGAAACGGCCGGCCATGTCAGCCAGTCGTGGTCCGATCCCCGCTTCGTCCATGCCGAACAGACGGCCGTGCAGTTCCAGGTTCTGCCGCACGGTCAATTCGCCATAAAGCGAGAAGGCCTGGCTCATATAGCCCACCCGCCGCCGCATATCGATATCGCGCGGATCAACCGCATGACCGAAGACTTCCGCACGGCCTTGGCTTGCGGCAAGAAGACCTGTGAGCATCTTCATCGTCGTCGTCTTGCCGCAGCCGTTGGACCCCAGAAATCCGAAGATCTCGCCGCGCGGGATTTCGAAGCTGACATCGTCGACCGCGGTGAATTCGCCGAAGCGCATGGTCAGGTGATCCGCACGGATCGCGATGTCAGCCTCATGCCCGTCCGCTCGCTTGGGAATGGCGACAGGCGCGTGGCGCCCGCGCTTGTCTTCCGGCAGAAGCGCGATGAAGGCAGTATCAAGCGACATGGTTCCGGTTTTCGCCATGAGCTCGGCCGGCGTCCCCGTGTCGAGGATGCGCCCGCCATCCATGGCGACCAGCCAGTCAAAGCGTGCAGCCTCCTCCATATAGGCGGTCGCCACGATCACGCTCATGCCGGGACGCGTGGCGCGGATACCCTCGATCAGCTGCCAGAACTGCCGTCGCGACAGAGGGTCAACGCCGGTGGTCGGCTCGTCGAGGATCAACAGGTCCGGATCATGGATCAGAGCGCAGCAGAGCCCGAGCTTCTGCTTCATTCCGCCCGAAAGCTTGCCGGCCGGTCGATCGGCGAAGGGCAAGAGGCCCGTGCTTTTCAAAAGCGCTGCGATCCGCGTCTCGCGCTCGATGCGGTCCTGCCCGAACAGCCGTCCGAAAAAATCGGCATTCTCGAAGACCGAAAGCGTCGGATACAGATTCTTGCCCAGCCCCTGCGGCATATAGGCGATCAGCGGGCATGTGCGGTTGCGGTGGCGTGCCGTCGCCATGTCGCCTCCGAGCACCTCGACATGACCGGACTGGATTTTGCGCGCCCCTGATATCAGCGATAACAGGCTCGACTTGCCGACCCCATCCGGCCCGATCAGGCCGACCATTTGACCCGCCGGAATGGTCAGCGTCACGGAATCGAGGGCGCGTGTCTTGCCATAGGCGAGACTGACCCCTTCGATCCGTGCCACATCGCGCGGCTGGCTCATGTCGCTTGGCAGACCATTCATCTCATTCGACCAGCGTGCCGGAGAGCGCCTCAGGCCATTCGGCCTTCGGGTCGAGTTTGACATAGGCCATGCCCGGCAGTCCGGTTTTGACCTGCGCGATGTATTTCGTCAGCAGCGCCGGCGGGATCTGCGCCTTGACCCGGAACATCAGCTTTTGCCGCTCCTCCTCGGTCTCCACCGTCTTCGGGGTGAACTGGGCGACATCGGCGACGAAGCTGATCGTGGCGGGGATCAGATAGTCAGGGGCTGCATCCAGCACCAGGCGCGCTTCCGCCCCGAGGGCCACCCGGCCGGCTTCCGATGTGGGCAGGAAAAATGCCATATACACGTCCCCGAGGTCGACGATGTTCAGAACACGCCCCCCGGCCGCCAGCACTTCGCCTGCCTGAGCCACGCGGTATTGCACGCGCCCGTCGCGCGGGGAGCGCAGCGTGCTGTCGCGGATTTCGGCATCTATGCTATCGATTCCGGCCTTTGCTGCATCCACCATGGCGCCGGCATCGACGACCTGAGCCTTGGCAGCCCCGATTGCTGCATCCGCGGCGGCCACCTGAGCAATGGCCGCGGCCAGCGCCGCACGCGCGCCGGCCAGCGCTGCCCGATCATCGTCGACCTGCTGCTGGCTGGTCGTCCGGCTTTCCATCAACCGTTCGGCCCTGGCAAGCTTGATTTCGGCCGCGTCCAGCTCGGCCTCGCGCTGGGTGACGACCGCTTCTGCTGCACGGCGCTCTGCCTCGCGTTGCGCCACGACGCTTTCAGCCGTCCCGACACCAATTTCGGCCCTGCGTGCCGCGGCTTCCGACTGGCGTCTTTGCGCCTCCAACTGTTCGGTATCCATGACCGCCAGCACCTGGCCTGCGGAGGCGAAGTCCCCTTCATCGACCAGTATCTCCTTCAAGCGGCCGGGGGATTTCGTCGCGATTGCAATTTCCACCGCCTCGATGCGGCCGTTGCCGCTGGCAATCGAGACCGGCAGGCCGTTGCCTTCAAAGCCCTTCCAGCCATAATAGGCCGCACCGCCCGCCACCAGCACCAGGATTGCGACCACATAGGCGCTCTGCCGCTTTGCCATGCCGAATTCTCCGCCTTGACCTCATCTCCGCGAATGCGGACCGGTCGTGAGACTACGCGGCGTGGTGGTTCGATCGCTTGATGCACATCAATTCCGAAGCGATGATCGCGCAGGAAAGCCAAACGAAAACACCGCCCCGGCAAGCCGGTGCGGTGTGTGTCTCATGCTGCGAAAAAGGCTTTCAGAAGCGACTGCCGAGAAGCCGGCGGCGCAGATCGCGAATATCGTCCCTCGGCAGGTCGCCCAGCCTGCGTTCCCAGGCCAGCGCTGTGGACACGATCACATCAAGATCGTCATTCTGCGGCTCCCAGCCGAGAACCCGTCTCGCCAGCGTCGAATCCGCCACGACCAGCGGCGCGTCGCCCGGACGGCGCGGTGCGTAGTCGACGACAAAGTTATGGTTGGTCGAACGCCGGACAGCCTCGATGATATCGAGAACCGAGTAGCCCCGCCCGTAACCACAATTGGCAACCAGTGGGCCGCCACCACGGCGCAGGTAATCCAGCGCCCTCAAATGGGCATCGACCAGATCATTGACATGGATGAAGTCGCGCACGCCCGTCCCATCGGGCGTTTCATAGTCGGTGCCGTAGACCGACATCGACGGACGCTTGCCAAGAGCGGCCTCGCAGGCGACCTTCAGAAGGTGGGTGGCGCCGGCTGCAGAATTGCCGGTGCGGCCCTTCACATCGGCACCGGCCACATTGAAGTAGCGCAGCGCGACATAGTTCAGGCCATGGGCGCGCGAGGTGTCGCGCAGCATCTGCTCGCTCATCAGTTTCGACTGGCCATAGGGCGTCTCTGGCCTTAGCGGCGCATCCTCGCGGATCGGCTGGGGCGTTTCCGGCAGGCCATAGACGGCAGCGGTCGACGAGAAGATCAGCTTGTCGATGCCGGCTTTCACCGCAGCGGTCAGCAGCTTGTGGGTATTGCCTGTGTTGTTTTCATAATAGGCGAGCGGATCTGCGATCGATTCCGGCACGATGATCGAGCCGGCGAAATGGATGACCGCCTCGATCTCGTTCTCCGCAAAAATCTGCTTCAGCACGGATGGCTTGCCGATGTCGCCGAGGTAAAAGCGGGCCTCAGGCGCGACTGCCGAGCGCAGGCCCGTCGACAGTCGATCGACGACCACGACGTCCTCGCCCTGGTCGATGAGCGCCCAGACCATGTGACTGCCAATATAGCCGGCACCACCTGTCACCAAGATCGCCATGATTTTTCTTCCCGTTCTTATAGTTGGGAAGAGAAAAGCACGGCGACCTTTCCGACTGCTTATTTAAGGCACCCAAGCCTCTGATTTCGCGCAGTTTTCGGGCAAGATGCTTAAGGACCCACAAAGCCGATCCGTCGCATTTTATCGATCGGTACCGATCGACGTCAGAGCGCCTTGATGTAGTCCACGAGCCGCGTAGCGGCATCCTCGATATGCGCCGGATTGCGCAGGAAGCACGCCCGCAAGAACGGCAGACCACCTTCACCGAAGGCCGTTCCGGGCGCCAAGCCCACGCCCGTCTTGTCGACGATATCGAGTGCGGCCTGACGGCTGTCCTTGATCCCGTCGATCTTCAGGAAGGCATACAGCGCGCCTTCCGGCTTCAGCGTCTCGACGCGGTTGGTGGCAATCAGTGCATCGCAGAGGATGTCGCGCGAGGCTGTGGCACGGGCGATATTCTCGCGCACGAAATCATCACCCTGGTCGAGCGCAACGACCGCGCCGCGCTGCATGAACTGGGCAACACCGGAGGTGGAATACTGGATCAGGTTCTCCAGCACCTGGCCGAGTTCCGGCGGAGCGACAATCCAGCCGACGCGCCAGCCGGTCATCGACCAGTTCTTCGAGAAGGAATTGGCGAAGATCACCCTGTCACCCGCTTCCATTACATCGAGGAAGGAGGGCGCGCGCTCCGTGCCGCCGTAATAATAGAGGGCATAGATCTCATCGGCGAGGATCCAGATGCCGTGGCGGCGCGCGATCTCGAGGATCGCCTTCAGGTCATCCTGTGACGCCGTCCAACCGGTCGGGTTCGACGGCGTGTTGATGAACAGCGCGCGCGTCTTCGGCGTGATCGCCTTTTCCAACCGGTCGAGATCGAGAACCCAGCGACCGTCGGTGAAGGAAAGCGGCACGCAGACGGATTTTGCACCGGCCAGATCGATGGCCGAGACGATGTTCGGCCAGCAGGGCGAGAGGTAAATCATTTCGTCGCCGGGGGCAGTCAGCGCCTGTACGGCAAGCGCAATCGCCTGCATGCCGGAGGCCGTGACATAGAAATGCTCCGCCGGAAGATCGACGGCAAAATGGCGATTATAGTAGCGCGACAACGAATCGCGCAGTTCGGGAATGCCACGCTGCCAGGTGTAGAAGGTCTCGCCGCCGAGAAGGGCGTCGCTCGCTGCCTTATTGATGAAATCAGGCGTGGGAAGGTCGCCTTCGCCTGCCCAGAGCGGCAGGAGATTATCACGGCCACGCGCATAATTGATGATCTCGACGATACCGCTTTCGGGGGCGGCAAGGGCGCGCGGGCTCAGGTCTTTCAAAAGAGGCATCAGGGCAAAACTCCGGTCATCGATTGCGACGTGTCTAACCGATCACCGGTGATAAATCCCATGATTTTCCGTGAGCAGCGCATCGATGCGGGTGATGGGTGACGCAGCCCTGATCAGGGGCTGCGTCGGATTGGCGGTTCAGCGCGACTTCAGGAGATCTCGGATTTCGGTCAGAAGCTGCACGTCTGCCGGCGGCGGCGCGGCATCGGTTGCCTTCTTTTCTTCCCGTTCCAGCGACCGGCGAAGCGTGTTCACGCCCTTGACCATCAGGAAGATGATCCAGGCCAGAATCAGGAAGTTGATGACCACGGTGATGAAGTTGCCATAGGCGAATACCGCGCCCTGCTCGCGCGCCGCAGCAAGCGAGGTGGCGGTGACATTGCTGCTCAGAGCCAGAAAGTAGTTGGAAAAATCGAAACCGCCGAACACCACGCCGACGATCGGCATGACGATGTCCTGCACCAGCGAATTGACGATCAGTCCAAAGGCACCGCCGATGATCACGCCCACGGCGAGATCCATGACGTTGCCGCGTGCGATGAATGTCTTGAATTCGTTTAACATGCCCCTGCTCCTATTTGCGTAGACGGCGCGGCCGCTGGGCCACGATTTATCGTTAACGAAGATTGACCTTTTCGAAAATGGTGAATCATCACCGGGACGGTGGACATGTTCGACTAAGGTCAATTTCCAAACGATTTGAAAAGCCTCAGACATGCCTTAAGGTTCCCTCGGGTGCAGGCGAGGAGGAACACGTGCTCCCAGGATGGATCATCGTTGCGACGGCACTCGGCTATCTGCTGCTGCTCTTTGCTGTGGCCAGCTATGGCGACCGACGCTCGCGCGTCAGAGGCGTGCCGGCCGGCGGACGCCCGGTGGTCTATGCGCTCAGCCTTGGCGTCTATTGCACGTCCTGGACCTATTTCGGCGGCGTGGGTCTCGCGGCCGAGCGCGGGCTCGAATACATGGCGATCTATATCGGGCCAATCTTGATGTACACGCTCGGCATGCCGCTGATGCGCCGCATCGTCGAACTCGCCAAGACCGAAAAAATCACCTCCGGGGCTGACTTCGTCGCGGCGCGTTACGGCAAGAACCCAATTGTCGGCCTGCTTGTCACGATCATCTGCCTCGTCGGGATCATTCCCTATATCGCGCTGCAGCTGAAGGCGGTGTCGAGTTCGGTCGCGACCGTGATCGATCCATCCGCCTATGGGATCGGCACCGGCAATCTCTATTTCATCGACCTGCCGCTCATCGTCGCCTTCATGCTGGCCTGTTTCGCCGTCGTGTTCGGTACGCGCCATACGGACGCGACCGAGCATCAGGACGGCCTGATCCTGGCGATCGCGATGGAATCGGTGGTCAAGCTCGTCGCCTTCTGGACGCTCGGCCTCTTCGTCATCTATGCGATGTTCAACGGGCCCGCGGACCTGTGGCACAAGGCAACAAACAGCCCTGCGGTCATGGAGGTCCTCTCCTATGAAACCGCGCCGAGCCGGTGGCTGCTGCTGATCGGGCTGTCCGCCTTCGCCATCATCATGTTGCCGCGTCAGTTCCATGTGACAGTGGTCGAGAACCGCACGCCGCGAGAATTGCGCCTGGCCGGCATTCTCATGCCGATCTACCTCGTCGCCATCAACATCTTCGTCCTGCCGGCGGCCATTGCCGGCATCATGATCTTTGGCGGCACCGGAGATGCGGATCTCTACGTGCTGTCGCTGCCGCTGGCCGCCGGGTCGAGCATTGTTTCCCTCGTCACCTTCATCGGCGGTTTTTCCGCAGCGACGGCCATGGTGATCGTCGCCTCGGTGGCGCTTGCGATAATGATTTCCAATGACATGGTCCTGCCGATCTTCCTGCGGCAGCGGCTTCTCGGCCGACCAAGCGCGCGCGAGGACTTCGCCCGAACGCTGCTGCATATCAGGCGCACGGCAATCTTCGGCGTCATGCTGCTCGGCTACATCTATTTCCGCTCGGCCGACAACACGACCGGGCTTGCCAAGATCGGGCTCTTGTCTTTCGCGGCCATCGCGCAGATCGCGCCTGCCATGCTGGGTGGCCTCATCTGGCGGAGGGCCAATGCGCGCGGGGCCATTGCAGGGCTTTGCACCGGCTTTCTCGCCTGGGCCTATCTTCTCTTCCTGCCGAGCCTTGGCGCCGAAGATCATTCCTGGATCGCATCACGCGTTCTCGGTTTCCTGCTTCCGGGCCTGTCGATGTTCGAACAGGCCCATGCAGATCCGCTGGTCAATGCCACACTGTTCAGCCTCCTGGTCAACACGCTTGCCTTCGTCATCGGATCGCTCAGCCGCAATCCGCGGCCGGTCGAGCGCATCCAGTCGGCGATCTTCATCAAGCGGCAGCCGCGCTCCAACTTCGCCACGCGCGGCTGGAAGACGAGTGTCGCGGTCGGAGACCTGAAGGCAGCCATCGCGCGCTATCTCGGCAATGAGCGGATGGAACGCTCTTTCCGCTCCTACGAGCAATCGGCCGGGCGCAAGCTCGCCGATGACAGCCCGGCCGACATGGCCTTCATCCACTTTTCCGAACAGCTGCTCGGTTCTGCCATCGGCTCCTCTTCTGCACGGCTGGTGCTGTCGTTGATCCTGCAAAAGGCCGAGGACCCGTCCGCCGATACCGTCTGGCTGCTCGACCAGGCCTCGGAGGCGCTGCAATACAATCAGGATATGCTGCAGACGGCGCTCTCCCAGATGGAACAGGGCATTGCCGTCTTCGACGCTTCCGACCGGCTGACGATCTGGAACCGTCGTTTCCGTATCCTTCTCGACCTGCCCGAACATGTCGGCCAGGTGGGCTTTCCGCTGGCGGACATGATCGCGATCCTCGGGCAGCGCGGCGATGTGCCGGAAGGCGGGGTATCGGCCGTCGTGCGCTCGTTCCATCAATTCGACCGGCCGTTCCAGATGGTCCTTGCCGGCGGCCAGCGGATCATCGAGGTGCGCTGCAATCTGATGCCCGACAAGGGCCTTGTCGCGACCTTCAGCGACATCACGGCCCGCGTCGAGGCAGACCTTGCGCTGAAGCAGGCAAACGAGACGCTGGAACAGCGCGTCAGCGAGCGCACGGCCGAGCTTACGCGCGTCAACCATGCTCTGGCCGAGGCCCGTGCCGCAGCCGACGAGGCCAATATCGGCAAGACGCGCTTCTTTGCCGCCGCCGGTCACGACATCCTGCAGCCGCTCAATGCCGCTCGCCTATACTCCTCGTCTTTGGTCGAGCGGATGGGCGTGTCCGACAACAGCGCACTGGTGCACAACATCGATTCCGCGCTGGAATCGGTGGAAAGCATCCTCGGCGCCGTGCTCGACATATCGCGTCTGGATACCGGCGCGATGAAGCCGCGCTTTTCGACCGTGCCGCTCGATACGCTCATGCAGCGGATCGCCACCGACTTTGCCCCCATGGCCCGCGAGAAGAAACTCAAGCTCGTGGTCATGCCCACTTCACTCTCGGTGCGTTCCGACCCGACGCTCCTGCGCCGCCTTGTCCAGAACCTCGTTTCCAACGCGATCAAGTACACGCCGGCTGGCCGTGTTGTGGTCGGCGCACGCCGACAGGGCGACAAGGTGGTCATCCAGGTGACGGACAGCGGCATCGGCATTCCCGCGTCGAAATTCCGCACCGTGTTCAAAGAATTCGCCCGCCTTGAAGAAGGCATGCGCACCGCGTCCGGCCTCGGGCTCGGCCTCTCCATCGTCGACCGTATCGCCAAGGTCCTGCACCATCCGGTGGAACTCACCTCGAAGCCCGGCAAGGGCACGACCTTCCGGGTGGCAATGCCGCTCGATCTGGCCAAACCGTCGGCCAAGGGCGTGACACCCCTCAACGAAAGCCACCGCGTCACCCCGTCGCTCAAGGGGTTCCGCGTGCTGTGCATCGATAACGAGCCAAAGATCCTTGAAGGTATGGATTTGCTCGTCTCCGGCTGGGGCTGTGCAGTCACGCTGGCGGGATCGATCGCCGAAATGGACGAGGTCCTCACCGGCGGGCCGGCGCCGGATCTTGTCATCGCCGACTATCATCTCGGCGACGGATCGGGCATCGGCGCCATTCTCCGGCTCAGGTCGCTGTGCAAGGCGGATATCCCGGCCCTGCTGATCACCGCCGACCGCTCGGCCGAAGTTCGCGCCGAGGCCGAACGGCACCAGATCACGCTGCAGAACAAACCGGTCAAGCCGGCGGCACTCCGCGCCTTCATCACCCAGGTGTCGTCGCAGAGGCAGGCGGCCGCCGAGTGAGCCTCACCAGCTTTTCAGTGCCCTGAGCGTCGGCGTCTTCTTGAAGACATGGTCGTTCATCCGGCCAAGCAACCGGTCAAGCAGAGCCACAGCCTCGACGACGGCGTCTCCCTTGTTGAGCATCACGCATTCGGCCCGCGCCGCCATGGCCGCATCCGTCATCTCACCGCGTGTCGGAATGCCTTCCTTGACCATGTCTTCCAGAACCTGCGTCGCCCAGATGCAAGGCACCGATGCCGCCTCGCAGATCCACAGAAGTTCTTCCTGCATCTCGGCCAGACGCTCGAACCCGATCTCGGCTGCGAGATCGCCACGGGCGATCATCACGCCGAAGGGGCCGCGGCGTGACGCCCTGGCCATCAGGGCCGGAAGGTTGGTGAGGGCGAGCGGCTGCTCGATCTTGGCGATCAGCCCGAGCTGCCGGCCGTCGCGCCCGCCGCGCGCCAGCACGGCGTCAAGCAGGTCGATGTCTTCCGGTCGGCTGACGAAGGAATAGCCGATGAGATCCGCGCATTCGATGACAGTTTCGAGATCGGTCTCATCCTTGGCCGTCAGCGGCGAGAGCCCAAGCGCCGTATCTGGCAGGTTGATGCCCTTCTCCGCCTTGAGCTTGACGCCACCGGCCTTGGTGCGTGTCACCCGGATGATCGCCTCGCCCTCACCGACGCTTTCGACCACCGCCTCCAGCTTGCCGTCATCGTAGCGCAGCCGGTCTCCGGCACTCAGCCGTGTTACCATTTCCGGCAGTGACACGCCGGCGGAAAAGGCGATCTTGCCATCGCAGCGCGGCTCGCCCGTCGCGACAAGCCGCACGCAGTCGCCAGCCTGGAGCTTTGCCTTCTTTTCGAAACTCGCAACCGTGCCGGTGCGGATCTTCGGCCCGGCAATATCCATCATCACCTTGACCTCGCGACCCCAGGCGGCGGCAGAGGCGCGGACAAAGGCGGTCATTGCACGCCAGGCCTCCGGATCGTCATGCGCACAATTGATGCGCGCCACATCCATGCCGGCGCGAACGAGATCATCGATCAGATCAGGCCCATCGGCCGCGGCCCCCGGCAGCGTCACCATGATGCGGGTCCGCCGCGTCCCGTTATAAGGACCAAACAGCTGTGTCGTCGCCGTCTCCAGCGCGTCTTCGCCGGCAAAGAACACCGTCTCGGCCGGAGGGCTCTGCCGCGCCCCTTCCGCGCCCGACAGGACGGCAAGCGCTGCAAGCACGGCATCGACGGTCGGCAGAACGCGGCTCTCGAGCCTTCCCATCGAGGACAGGCCGAGCGCCATCAGATGGCGCTGCAGCGGCCGGATATCGTGACGGCGCAAGGCCAGATAATGGGCAAGGTTGGCAAGTTTCGGCTCGGCATCCCGGCCGCAGGCCCAGGCGTTGCGCAGGCTCTCCGCCTCCGCGACGATCACCTCCCGCAGAGCCGTCAGTTCGACATGCAGCGCGGCCGCGCGGCTTGTGGCATTATAACGTTCCTGGCTGTTCATGACGTGCTCCACGTATTTGATGCCAGAACCTAGTCCACGCATGTTGACAGGCCGATGACGTGGATCAAGCCACTTGAGGACGCTCCCTAAAGTCTGAGTGACCAGACCGTCGCCTGCACCACCGTCCCCGGCTCGGCCACCAGCGCCAGGGATCGCACCGGGTCAAAACCGGCGATCCGCTTCGTGGCGGTCAAGCGTCCGCCATCGGCGAAGACCTCGATCGAGCCATAGTCGATGAAAATGCGCAGACGCCGGACGCCGGCGTGGCGGGCGAGATAACGCGGCGCGGCATCCTTCGCCTTCGCCGCGCCCTGTTCCCCATGCAGGATTTCCAGCCCCTCATCGTGCTGCACCACCGCGAGCCTGACCGAGGGATGGTCAAATTCCAGCCGGAAGGCAGCTCCGGCTGCGGCAAGATCAAAGACGACTTCGGCTGCACCATTGGGCAGCGCGACAGCCTGTCCGGCCGCCAGCCGCGTCCGATCGATCATGCGAGCCCGCAGGCTCTCCACCGCCCCGATCGGCGGCGTCAGCAGGTCGCCGCCTTCCAGCACCAGCGTGCGCGGCAGGGACATTGCCGAGGGAAAATCGATGGTCGGACCGGCATCGGCCCAGTTGCCGAGCCAGCCGATCCCCACGGGTGATCCGGCATCGACAAAGGCCTGAAAGGCATAATTGTCGGTGCCGAAATCGAGTTCACGTCCAAATTCCTTGGCAAAACTGCGCCCGTCGAACCAGCCGATATCAACCATGGTCAGGTTCTTCCGGCTTGTCTCTGCATCTTCGCCGTTCATCAGGCCGTAGATCAGTGCCCAGCGGGTTTTCGGATCGCGCGGATCGCCATCTATCGGCAGCAGACAGGGGCATTCGAGCGCCGAGGTGTGGTAACGCGTTTCGACGTAAAGCTTGCCGCAATAGGTCCAGCCCGTCGCAGCCGTGTGGTCCGACGTTTCATAGAGCAGGATGACACCGCCCTTGTCGCTCTGGCTGCCGAGCAGCATCTTCCAAAGCCCGTCCGGTCCGCGAAACACATAGGGATCGCGGAAATCGAAGGTCAGGTCCTCGCCGTCAGGCCGGCGCGGCAAAAGCACGTCGGCAGCTCCCGCGGTAAACAGATCCGCCGAGGTCGCGGTCAGCTGGATTTCCTGCTCTGGCGTGCGGTCGGCAATCTTCTCGGTGAAGAAGACGCGAATGCCCGGTCCGTCGGTGGCCGAGATGGCCGAGCCGGAAAAGGCGCCGCCGCGCTTGTCCGGCCGCACGGTCAGCTCCTCCGAGGGAAAGAGGAAGACCGGCAGATGCCGCCAGCGCAGATAATCCGACGAGACCGCATGGCCCCAGTGCATGTTGTTCCAGGTCCGGCCGTGGGAATAATGCTGGTAGAACAGATGCGGCCGGCCGCCGAAACGACCAAAACCGTTCGGATCATTCATCCAGCCGAAAGGCGGGCGGAAATGATAGCCATGCGGGAGATCCGGGGGCGCATTGGCGGGATTGGTGTGAACCACCGTAATGCCCGTCTCGATCACGTCGGATGGCGTAAACCAGTAGACGACGGAAACCGAAGTCACCGCCGGGTCATAGGCCAGCACGACCGTTCCGCCGGCAAAGACCTGATAGATGCGGAAGGAGTTTTCCTCGGCATTGACGGCCTGCACCTCGCCGAACTTGCCGTTCACGCTGTAAAGCGACAGCGAACCCGGCTCGCCTGATGTCACCGCCTTCAGCCAGATATGCAGGATCGCATTGACGGGCAGATCCATCTCGATGCGGCGATGGCCAACCGGTACATCGATCGTCACTTTCATCTTCGTCTCCCTCAAGCTCGTCCAGGCGCCCGGCGATCAACGGATCGCCGCACGACGTTGTTCCCGGGATGCTGTTCGGGCGGCATAGGGATGCCGCGCATCGGGACGCAGATGCTCCTGGCCACTGCAACCCTTAGGATCGCGCGGCCGGCCCCTCCCCTGATGCTTTCATCTTAACGTTAGAATTCCTTCATGTCGCCGTCACGCGACGCGCCTATCGCGAAAAGACTGATCGCATATGGAGGCCCCCATGCGTTTCGTCGTGCTCCTCGCCTGTCTCTTTCTGGCCCTGATCGCACCCGCCAGCCACGCGCTGCGCCCCATCGACAGTCGCGCCACCCTCATCCATCACCGCCTGACCCGTGCCAATCTCTGGCGCGACCACGTCATGGTCGTGGCGCACAGGGCTGGCTGGAAGACAGGCGGCCGGATCGTCCGGGCGGAGAATTCGTTCGCAGCCATCGACCACGCGGTTTCAACCGGGGTGGAAATGGTCGAGCTTGACGTCCGGCGCTCCTCGGATGGTGCCCTCGTCATCATGCATGACGCCACGCTCGATCGCACCACGACATGCCAAGGTCTTGTTGCCGAGTACACGCTCGCCGCGCTTCGCCACTGCCGGCTGGTGCTTGAGGATAGCCGTCAGCCGACGACTGAGCATGTCTTCACGCTTGAAGAAGCAATGCTGCATGCGGGCGGGCGGATCCTGATCAATATCGACAACAAGCTCGAGCCGGAAGCGCTGGTCGAGATTGCCGAACTGGCGCACCGGCTTAACATGCAGAATGGCGTGCTGCTGAAGCTTGCGGTGTGGAATGCCGATCGGCTGCAGCTTGCCCGTGACATTCGCCGCGCCATCGGGCCGGATATCGCCTTCATGCCGATCCTTGCGGATGACGGCGTGGTCGAGCCCGGCTTTCTCGATCGTATCCAGTCGCAACTGGCAGCTCCGGCCGCCGAGCTCATCCATTGGCACCGCGATGCCAGCCAGCCGATCACCGCAGATGGTGGGCCGCTGCTCACGCCGCATGCCAAGGCAGTCGCGATCCGCAATGACGCCCATTTGTGGATCAACACCTATCCGATCACCGATCGCCCCGAGGGCATGGTGGCCGGCGGGCGCGGCGACTATCTGGCGCTGTCATCCGGGCGACCGGAAGATGTCTGGGGCTTCTTCGTTGATCGCGGCGTGACGATCATCCAGACCGATGAGCCGGATGCCGTGATCGCCTGGCTCGAACGTCAGGGCCTGAGGCGGCCTTACGACCTGACCAACTGACGGATGCGAGCCCGAGCAGAGTTGCCCGGACCGCTATTCTTCGCGCATCAGGCCTTGGCTCTGTCATCCGGCTTGCCGTCCGCGTCCACACGTCCAGCAAAGTAATTCGCCAGAAGGGCGCCGGAAATGTTGTGCCACACGCTGAAGATCGCGCTTGGTACGGCAGCGAGCGGGGAGAAATAGGCATTCGCGAGGGCCGCCCCGAGGCCGCTATTCTGCATGCCAACCTCGATGGCGATTGCCTTGCGCTTGGCCAGCGACAGGCCGAATGCCTTGGCAGCAAAGAAGCCGAGAAGATAGCCCAAACCATTGTGCAGCACGACGACGGCGAAGATCATGAGGCCGGACTGGACGATGGCACCCTTGCTGGCGCCGACGACGGCCGCAACGATCAGGACGATGCCGAAGACACTCACCAGCGGAAGCGCCGGCACAGCCTTCGCCACGAGACCGGGCACCAGCTTTTGTGCGGCAAATCCGAGGGACAGCGGCACCAGAACGACCTTTACGATGCTGATGAACATCGCCATGGCGTCGACGGGAAGAAACTGGCTGGCGAACAGCCATACGAGAAACGGTGTGGCGATAGGAGCCGCCAGCGTAGTCACGCTGGTGCATGCAACCGACAGCGCAACATCACCCTTGCTGAGATAGGTCATGACATTGGAGGAGGTGCCACCAGGGCAGCAGCCGACCAGAATGACACCGGCTGCCACTTCCGGCGACATGGGAATGACCATCGTCAGCAGCACGGCGAGAAGCGGCATGATGAGGAATTGCGCGGCCACCCCGATGGCCACGTCGAAGGGACGCTTCACCACTTCGCGGAAGTCGTCGGCCGAAATTGTCAGACCCATGCCGAACATGATGATCGCGAGCAGCGTGACGATCCACGGCACGATCTGCTTGAACACATCGGGGAAGAAGAAGCCGAGCACGGCAAAGAGAATGACCCAGCCGGCGAAGGTCTTGCCGACGAAGGTGGAAAAAGATGCGAGCGTTTTCATGACTGCCTATTCAAAAAAGCGGAAAAGGCGCGGTGTATGCCCGCCTCGGCTCCTGTCAAGAACGGATGGGAGCGGAACAGTACGCCGAGACAGTATTGTCTGCATGACGTACCAAATTATGCGTGAGCGTGTCGTTTTTGCGCTGGCCGGCGGCCCCAGGTAAGCTCGATAGCGACCTCCTGTGCAAGCGTGACAATGCCGGGCCACGAAACCCGAGTGGCTTTGATCCTTCCTTCTACACAATAGCTTGGGGCAATGCGTCGACCAATCGCGACCAAGCCCCGCCCGCACCCTCTACCCCTCATCCTGAGGCGTCCGACACAGTCGGGCCTCGAAGGACGAGGCCAATCTTGTATCTGCGGCCGGGATCCTTCGAGGCCCTCGTTTTCGCGACGGCGCCTCAGGATGAGGTCATCACACAAGCCGCGCCCCATTATCCGGGTCCTGAGACTGTCGAAGGGCGGGATCGTGCGGCCCCCTCTCCCCTTGCGGGAGAGGTTGCAAAATCGAAGGCTTAGCCCGATCAGGG
>NZ_LJHS01000042.1 GCF_001296045.1 Rhizobium sp. AAP43
CGAAGAAACCGCAGGTGAAGCCGGAAGAGTTGATCGGGCGGCTGATGGATGTCTCGCTGGAGGTCAGCCAGGGCGGTGGCGGTGGTGACGGCGAGGAGGACCAGCCCATCCGCCGGCCGTTCAACGGTCTGGTCACGGATCTCTCCGAGGGACCGCCGATCACGCGCGGGCTTCGCGCCTATTCCATGGTGCTCAGGCCGCAGATGTGGCTTTTGTCGCGCCGCTCCGATTGCCGGATCTGGATGGACAAGACAGCGCTTCAGGTGCTCGACACGCTGTTTTCCGAACACGGCATTCCCGCCGCCGAGACGGCCGGCGTGATCACTCCGCCGCCTGCCCAGCATTACAGCGTGCAGTGGAACGAGACTGATCTTGCCTATCTCCTGCGCCGCTTTGAAGAGGACGGTTTGTTCTTCTGGTTCAGCCACGAGAATGGCCGCCACAAGCTGCATGTCGCCGACAGCGCCTCCGGCTGGCTAAAACCCTCGGCGTCTGCCGAGGGCGAGAGCAGGGTGCGTCTGGCGCAAGGCTCCACCGACCGCAATCACATCACCGCCTGGGAAAAGCGCTTCACCTATGTGCCGGGCAAACGCTCCGGCGCCGACTGGAACTTCGAGACACCCTCCATGGTGCCGGGGACGGAGACGCCGTCGCTCATCCAGATGCCGGATGCAATCAAACGCGAGCTCTATGAATATCCCGCCCGCATCGCCTCTGTCGCAGACGCCGAGCGGGCGGAGAAGCTGCGGGTCCAGGCGTCGGAAGCCGATCACGACCGGGTGCATGGGGCATCGAGCGTGCGCGTACTCGAAGCCGGCCGGCGGTTTTTGCCTTACGAGGTCGCCCATCCCGATCATCGCTATGACGAGCATGTCATCGTGGCCATCCGCCATGATGTGGTCGACCGTTCCTATGAGACGGCAGAAGACCGTCCTGATTATGTGAACACCTTCGAGGCCATCCCGTCCCGCGTGCCGCTCACCCCGCATCGTGAGACGAAGCGCCCGAAGATCGAGGGCACACAGGTGGCGATCGTCGCAGGCCCTCAAGGCGAGGAAATCCATCCGGACCAGTATGGCCGGATCAAAGTCTGGTTCCCCTGGGACCGCAAGGCGAAGAAGGACGGCACCGACACCTGCTGGGTGCGCGTTGCGCAGAACTGGGCCGGTGCCGGCTGGGGCGGCCAGGTGATCCCGCGCATCGGCATGGAAGTGATGGTCGCCTATATCGACGGCGACCCCGACCGGCCGCTGGTGACGGGCGTGGTGCCAAACCCGCAGCAGAAGGTGCCGTATACCTTACCCGCCAACAAGACGAAGAGTACGTTTCGGACGCAGACGCACAAGGGGATCGGCTTCAACGAACTCAGCTTCGAGGATCAAAACGGTTGGGAAGAAATTTTCGTCCACGCCCAGAAGGACCGCAACGAAAAAACACGAAACAACCAGTCCGAACGCATTGATAATAACTGGGTCCAGTCCATCGGCAACAGCGCAGCTGTAGAAGTCGAGCGCAATCATTCGCAAGTGATTGGAGGAAACATGTTCCTATCTGTCGGGCCCGGTGGTGCTGGCACTCTGGTTCCACGCCGATTGGCACGGGCCGCCACGGGCGTAGGGGATGTAGCAGCCTTGCTGGGCGGCAAAACGACATCCGGCGGCGGATCGGCATTTTTGACGATCGAGAAGAATAAAGTTGAGAACGTCGGAGCGGTCAGCTCGATCAATGCTGGTGTTGGCATTTATTCGTCTGCCGGCAGCAGCTATGAGGTTTCCGCAGGCAATACGATTTCACTTAGTGCCGGACAGAAGTTCACAGAGTCTTCCGGAAAACTGAGACTGATTCAGTCAGGAGAGGAAATCACGCTTGCCTGTGGTTCTGCGCGCCTGACCATGAAGTCATCAGGCGAGATCACTTTGGTGGGAGTACGAATACTACTCGAAGGGGATGAGGCCATTACGGCCAAGGCCGCCAAGATAAATCTGAATTAGAGCACAATGTAATGGCATCAAAACAATACTGGCTTACCATTTTTCTCTCGCCGCCTCCTACCGATAAAAAGCAGCAGATAACCCACAATCGAAGCCTGACGTTAAAAGCCTATTTTGACCAAAATCCAATGGGTCGGGATTCAAAGGAGCATACAGAAGGCACCTTTACAAAACGGAATACTAAAAACTATCGTGTTGTGGCGGAGCATTCCGGCAATGTGCAGCACAAGCTGTCAGGCCAGCGATTTGACTTCTTGATCAGTGAAGCTGAGTTCAAGGCGACTAACTTTGAAGTTGTGGTATGGGTCGAAGAACCCGGATATGCCACACTGCGTCACGCAAGTGCCCATGAAGGCATAGCAGTGGGGCGCGTGCATCTAGAACCGATTCATGTCGAAAAAGCGGGCCTCAGCGCCCCCCCTCCCAACTCTCGCCCCGGAGACGAGCAGCTCATTTGCCGTATATCCCTAGTTGCATCCGTCGCGGATTACATGGCAACCGAAATGAATACAAATGGCAATTCCGATGATGTTAGGAATATGTCGAAATATCTAAAGATGGAGGGGAGCTGGCTGACTGGTGGATATCCTGTCGCTGGCAACGCCGCTAGCATGATATTTGGATGCAGAACTCACAGCAACGAAGGCAACTGGGCTGATCACTTCCAAGACCTAGTTTTTTGTGGAGGTCGTGAAGGAGGTCAATGGGACCATAAGCCGATACTCCGCCCGGTATGGGGCGCTCAACATAGACTTGGTAACAGTGGTTATGTCTACTATTATGATGTCTGGTCAAATATACACTATGGATACATCGCGGCAAAAGCCGGATTTTCACTGAATCATGTGCTTGATGGCGCGGCGGGGGCTCAGCAACTCGACAATAAACAGATAGAAAATTCCGACGACCCCGTGGATGTTCAATCGATCAAGGAGGGATATGCGCTCGGGCAAAAGTCTCTCCCGATTTCGATTGCGGATCTTCTCGCTATTTTTTCCCGTAACCCGGACTGGGATGGGCGCATATGAGACGTTTACTGGTATTCACCTTTCTTGTTGCCGGCTTGTCGATACTATCAGCCCCCTATGCACTGCTTTCATATTACGCAAATAGGCAGTTTACTGATAATTACTATTACGTTTTCCCGTACTGGTCATCAGATCCGCAACGAATTTCTCCAGATCACGAATGCTCAAGAAGTATCCTTGATTTACACTACAAGCAATTTGCGTGGCATTCCATAAACATGTTTCTAAACATATATCGGCCTCCAGAAATTACAATTCATGCCGGGGTTGTTCAGAACAAAATATTTTTCATTTGGAGCTTCAGAGAGATGAAGTACGTACAAATGGATCCGGAGCAAAACACGATAATCTTCGACACACCAAATTGGTGTCGTTGGAATTGAGGCGCGTTTTGTCGCTTGCTATTTCCTGATCGGATTTCCCCATGCCCCCAGCCCATCGCCAAGGTGACATCGGCTCCGGCCATGCCTGCCATTTCCCGCCAAGCCAGGCGACGGGCGGCAGTCCGGATGTCTACGTGAACGGCCGCTCACTGATGCGCGTCGGCGACAGTTTTGCCGCCCATGCCTGTGAGGCTGGCCATGAAGGCCCCCATGGGCGGGCGCTAGCGGCAGGGTCTGCCACCGTCTTCGTCAATGGCAGGCCTGCCGGCCGGATCGGCGACGCCATCGATTGCGGCGGTGCGGCCGAGACGGGGTCGGAAGACGTGGCCATCGGCGATTGAGATAGCTGGCGGGCTCCGCCAACGCGGCCCGGTGGTGGCCGGAGTGATGCCTGTCACCACCTGATTTCCCTGCCATATTTCGTGCGCAAAATTGCCACCCGCCGCCTGCACGCAAGACGCTCCGACCATATCCCGGAGCCGTGTCATGACCGACCAGCCCTCATCTGCCGATTTCATCCAGGCAAGCCGCGTGTTGCGGCTTGTCTCGCCGCTCGGCGCCGA
>NZ_LJHS01000043.1 GCF_001296045.1 Rhizobium sp. AAP43
ATTTCACTCCAGTATCCCTGCAAGACAATTCTCCAAGCCCTCCAGAGGAGCCCCGGAAGCCTGCGTCCCCTCAAGCGCAGAAACCCCTTCTGCAACTCCCGAGTTTGCAGCGCTCTTTCTGCAGCATCGCAGCGCGTAAACTCACTGTCCGCTTGCCCCGGCTGATCACGCACACATCATGGGTGGCGGCGGCCCCATCGGCCCCATCGGCACGGCAGGCCGCGCATCCGAGTACCATGGCCGGCTCACCATGGCGGTCATGTTCACCGCCATCATCGCTGCCTCAGGAGGGCTCCTGTTTGGCTACGACTTGGGGGTCACCGGCGGCGTGGAAAGCATGGACTCTTTCCTGATCAAGTTCTTCCCTGGGGTGTACGAAAAGAAGCAGGCAGACGCAAACAACCACAGCCCATACTGCACCTTCGACGACCAGACCCTCGCGCTGTTCACTTCCTCCCTCTTCCTCGCCGGCATGGTCATGGCCCCAGTGGCATCCTATGTCACACGCAACTTTGGCCGCAAGGTCACCATGACGATGGGCGGCCTGTTCTTCCTGTTTGGTGGCGCCATGAATGCAGCTGCACAAAACCTGGCCATGCTCATCGTGGGGCGCATCTCGCTGGGCTTTGGCATTGCTTGTGCCAACCAGTCTGTGCCCCTGTACCTTTCCGAGATGGCCCCCCACCACGCTCGTGGCGCCATGAACATCATGTTTCAGCTGGCCACGACCATCGGCATCCTGGTTGCGCAGCTGGTCAACTACGGCGTCCAGGACTGGGACGAGGGCTGGCGCCTGTCGCTGGGCCTGGCCATCGTGCCCGCCTGCGTCCTCACCCTGGGCGGCATCACCCTGCCTGACTCGCCCAACTCCCTGGTGGAGAGGGGAAAGCCGGAGGCCGGGCGCAGGGTGCTGGAGCGCATCCGCGGCACCACCGAGGTGGATGCAGAGTTTGCCGACATCCAAGAGGCGGCGGCCTCGGCCCGGCAGGTGGGCGAGCTGCAGGCCTGGCGCAACCTGCTGAAGCGGCAGTACCGCCCGCAGGCGGTGCTGGCGGTGGCCATCCCCACCTTCCAGCAGTGGACCGGCATCAACAGCATCATGTTCTACGTCCCCATCCTCTTCAGCTCGCTGGGCGCCGGCAAGAGCGCGTCGCTGCTGAACGCCGTGATCATCGGCTCTGTCAACCTCGTCTCAACCTTTGTCTCCATCCTGCTGGTGGACCGCGCGGGCCGCCGCAAGCTCTTCCTCCAGGGCGGCACCCAGATGTTCTGCATGCAGGTTGCTGTGGGCATCCTGCTGGGCGTCGCCTTCTCCCACTACGACACCACCAACCTGCCCGACGCCATCGTGTACTCGGCCCTGGTCCTCATCTGCATCTTCGTGGCTGGCTTTGCCTGGTCCTGGGGGCCCCTGGGCTGGCTGGTGCCCTCTGAGATCCAGACGCTGGAGACCCGCTCCGCAGGCTTCTCCCTCACCGTGGCCACCAACTTCCTCTTCTCCTTTGTGCTGGGCCAGTGCTTCCTCAGCATGCTGTGCGCCATGGAGTTCGGAGTCTTCCTCTTCTTTGCCGCCTGCGTCGCCGGCATGACCGTCTTTGTCTACTTCCTGGTGCCAGAGACCCGTGGTGTGCCCCTCGAGGAGATCTACACCCTGTACTGCAAGCACCCCATCTGGAGCAAGATTGTGGGCAGGGAGGCGGTGGAGGCCACCGAGCAGCTGGAGATGCGCAACAGCGGCGGGCTGGCCGTGGCCGCCATGGAGATGGCCAAGGCGCCTTCGGGGGGCGGCGAGGGCGTGCTGGAGCTGCGGGCGCTGCCCTCTGCCGCGCACGCCGAGGGGGAGGGGGCGCCGTCGCTGGACGGCAAGGCCGCGCAGTGAGGCTGCAGGGACTCCTTCTTGTGCCGCCGGTGATGGCATGTGCGGGGCGCTCCCCTCTTGAGCCCCCCGACTGTTGCTGGCACGACGCATGCCTGTCTGCGAGACAAATTCTCATCCCGGGATTCCTGCCCCGATGTCTGCTGATCTCGACCGCTGCTGAGCAGCATATGTACCCAGCAAATCTTTGCTTTGCTGCCCACCACGCTGCTGCCAGGCCGTGTTGCTTGGGGCAGCCACGATCCCAGTTTTGAACCATCAGAGCAACGCCTTCCTTGCTGTGATCATATGGAGCAAACCCAAACCCAATGAACTCGCCATGCATGAATTTTCCTAACTCGTGGCAGCCCAACTCTGGCGTTCGCCCGCCGACTGCCTCATCGCACAACTCCACTTTTTCACCTCCAATCCGCTTCTTCGTTCTGCCTTCTACCACCCAACCTCCTGTCTGCCTGCCAGGCCCTCACTTCCCTGCCCTGACGTTGTGCACCCACGTTCACAACTGTGATTTCTTATCCTGGTTGCAACACGACTTCACCGGCG
>NZ_LJHS01000044.1 GCF_001296045.1 Rhizobium sp. AAP43
TTGACTGGAGGTCAATAATGAACATCAAGAGCCTTCTCATCGGCTCCGCTGCAGCTCTCGCTGTAGTTTCCGGCGCCCAGGCTGCCGACGCCATCGTTGCTGCCGAGCCTGAGCCCATGGAATACGTTCGCGTTTGCGACGCTTTCGGCACCGGCTACTTCTACATCCCCGGCACCGAGACCTGCCTCAAGATCGGCGGCGAAGTTCGCTTCTCTTACGACTGGGCCAAGGTTGACGACGCTGACTTCGGCGGCGACTTCCAGACCCGCGCTCGCGTTGTCTTCGAAGCCAAGAACGACTCGGAAATCGGCACGATCGGTTCCTACATCCGTCTGCAGGGCACCAGCGACTCGACTTTCTCGGGTGTTGACGCTGCCGGCGACGACGTAACCCTCGGCTCGCTTGCTACCCTCGACCAGGCGTACATCACGGTTGGCGGCTTTAAGGCCGGTTACTTCCTGACCTGGCTCGACGACGTTGGCACGGCTTCTGAAGGCGACGCCTTCATCACCGACGCCAAGTTCGATGCAGTGTCCTACACCTACGCAACCGACTCCTTCACCGTTGGTCTCGGCGTTGACGAGCTGTCGAACGAAGGCTTCGACGACCTCGGCGTACAGGGCTTCGCTTCTGCTTCGCTCGGCGCAGCCACGATCTCTGCTTGGGGCGCATACGACTTCGACGCTGAAGAAGGCCTCGTTGTTGGCGAAGTCTCGGCTGAAGTTGGCCCGGGCACGTTCGAACTCTACGCTGGTTACGCTTCTGGCGCATCGACCTACGCACAGGTTGCTGAGTGGACCGTTGGCGCAGCTTACGGCTTCAAGGCTACCGAAAAGCTCACCATCACCCCGTCGGCTAACTACTGGGGCGACGTTGGCTTCGACAGCAATGTCGACGCATGGGGCGTAGGCCTTCTGGCTGAATACCAGATCGCAACTGGCCTGAAGGCTGCTGCGACCGTCGACTACTTCGACGCCGACGACAGCTCGGAAGCTTGGACCGGCTTCGTCCGTCTGACTCGCTCGTTCTAATTCGATCTTAGGATCGGATAGGGAAAGCCCGGCGTTTAGCCGGGCTTTTTCCGTTTTAGCGCCTTAGAACCTGCGTCAGCATGGCCGATGCGTGGCCCGCTCAGGCGGTAAGAAACGCCGCGATCTGCTTGGGGAGCGGTGCGAGGTGCAGGATCGGTGCATGGCCTTGGCCCTCGGCCTGGATGACAACGAGATCCGGTTTGCGGGCAGCCATGGCCTGCACGGTCTGATGTGACAGAAGCTGCGAGTTTTCTCCGCGGATCACCATCAGTGGCTTTTTCGCAAGACCTTCATAAGCCTCCCAGAGTGTGGGTAAGGGCGCATTGAGGTCGATCGCACTGATTTGCGCAGCGATGGCCGGGTCGTAATCGGATGATAGCCCGCCATCCTGTTTCCGGAACAGGGCCGCCGCCATGTCTCGCCAATCCTGATCTGACAGCCGCGGAAATTCCACGCCATAGACCTGGCGCAGTGCGGCGACTGCCTCATCGACTGTGCCCGGGGTCTCTCGGGCTGCCAGTTGGGTCTGGATCGTCCGGAGTCCGTCCGCTTCCAGCACCGGGCCAATGTCGTTGAGCACGGCCCGGTCGATCCGCTCTGGATGTGTCATCGCGAGCATGTGCAGGATCAGGCCGCCGCGCGAGGTGCCGATAAAGGCGGCTTGGTTCAGCGAAAGCGCGTCCATCACCGCGATAACATCGCTGGCTTCCACCGGTACCGTATAACGGGTCGGGTCCGGATCACGATCCGATCGCCCCCGTCCGCGCGACGAGATCGAAATGACCTGACGTCCATGCGGGGAGGCGGCGAGAATATGGGCAAGCCCGTCAAAATCGAGAAGGTTGCGGGTCAGACCTGGCAGACACACAACCGGGGTCCCGCCATTGGACACACCATAAAGCCGAAGATGCAGGCGCAAACTGTCCGGACCCGTGATGAAGCGATCCTCGACATCCACCATGCAGGCCATCTCCCCTCTGTGATACCGATTGCTGACAGCATTCGAAACCGGATAGGGACAATGCTAGTGCAATTCCAGCAAGACTGCGAAGCGATTTTGCCGGCGCAGATGGCGGAAGATTGGAAGGCGACAGAACTTCATTCAGCGCCCGAAGCGCAGATCGTGCACGATGTCGGTCTTCTGGCCAAGCCTTGTCTTGTAGACCTGATAGTTCTCCATGACCCGCTGCACATAGTTGCGCGTCTCGGGGAAGGGAATGCGCTCGATCCAGTCGACGACCTCGTCGATTGACTTCCCGCGCGGGTCGCCATAACGGCCAATCCATTCCGGCACTTTGCGCGGGCCTGCATTATAGGCAATGAAGGTCAGGATATAGGAGCCGCCAAAGGCGTCGATCTGCTCGCCGAGATAATGGGCGCCAAGCGTGGCGTTGAAGCCGGCATCGCGTGTCAGTTTTTCCGGCGCATAGGCAATGCCGTGGCGTTTTGCGACGCCACGCGCCGTGCCCGGCATCAGCTGCAGAAGCCCTTGTGCATTGGCTGGCGACACGGCCCCGGGATTGAACGAGCTTTCCTGCCGCGCAATCGCATAGGCAAGCGCCTTGCCGGAGCCGGCAATATCCGCAGCATCTGGAATGACACCGACCGGGAAGGCAAGCGCCGGCACATCGATCCCTCGGCCATAAGCCGTCTTGCCGATCTGCAGCGCCAGATGATGGCCGCCTTCGGATTTTTCCGCCCGCGCCGCCAGAAGCGCAAGTTCCCCCGGACTATCAAGCTGTTCGGCCAGCATCTTGTAAAGTCCCTGCGCGCGCCGGCCATGCCCCGCCGCCTCGTAACGTTCGATGGCACGCACCGCTTCGCGACCGGCAAAGCGCTCGCGTTCGGTGTTGCTTGGCGCCGGATAGGGGATGGTCAGGCCGGACGCGCCGCGGCGAGCGGCCGCGAGCTGTCCATAAAATGTGCTGGCATGACGCGCAGCCTGGGCAAATTGAGTGTCGGCCCGCGCCTTGTCGCCGGCTGCTTCCGCCGTACGGCCGAGCCAGTAATAGGCACGCGACTGAGAAAGCGGGCGGTCAGATGCCGCAAGGATCCGCTCGAAGTGAGGCCGAGCCAGCGTCGGGTTATGAAGCGATCGCAGCGCATACCAGCCGGCATGGAACTCGGCATCGACAATATCTGCGGGATCGGTCGCAACATGATTGGCGACGATCTGATAGGCCTCGCGCGCTTTCCCGAGATCGGCAAGCCCCCGGGCAATGATCCGCTGTTCGTTCCACCAGGCGCCCGCATCGACCAGCCGCTCGCGTTCCCTCGGCATGCGGGCAAAGAGTGTCGCGGCTTCTTCGTATTTCTGCTGCTTGCGCAGGTTTTCGATGCGTATAAAGAGAGCCGCAGGCTCCTTGGCCCATGCGGCCTCAAGCTTGCCGATCAGGTCGCCGGCATTGGCCGATCCCGCAATCAGCGCGGCCCAGGCCGTGTACAGTGGGTCTGCTTCCGCAAGTGCAGCAAAGCGTTTCGCCTGGCTGGCGCGGTCCTTGTAAAGCAGGCGCTCCATGCGCAGGCGGTGATCGGCCTTGTCCAGCATGCCGCCGAAATCGGCCAAAATCCGGTCTTCCCAGAAGGTTTCGAGCACTTCATCATGCCAGAGATGCTGGATAATGCGCTTGGCCGCGGCCGCATTGCCGGTATCGGCATGGGCACGGGCCAGCAGCAGCTGCCCCTCGGTCGTTTCCGGCGCCGTCGTTCCGAAGGCAGACAGGACTAGGCTTGCCGAAGGCTTCGCCTTGAAAAGCGCGCGCTCGGAATTCGAGCGAAACGTCTTGGCACCGGGCCAGCCCTCAAGCTCGCGGCTCGCCGCTGCAATCTCTTCCGCGGCAATCTCCGGCAGGCCGGACATGGCAATCGACCAGGTCAGCATGTGCCGATCCAGCCCGCTGGCCATCCGGTTGCGGATGGCAACCGCACCCGCCCCATCTCTGGCGGAAAGCGCATCCAGCCCCGCCTTCAGATCCGGATTGACGGCGGGAAGCCGGTTCGTTCGCGGAATGGTGCCGGTGGTCTCGGCAGACGGCAGGTCAAATGAGGGCGGCATGGCCTTGGTTGGCGCAAATCCCAGCGGCTTGCTCAGTGGCACGGGCACATCCTCTGGCAAGGATGGCATGTCCGACAATGCTCGCGCGACGTCCAGCGCACCCGAGGCGAGAACGCCACAGCTGACGATGGAAGCGAACAGGACGGCTCTTTTCATCCACACACCCGAAATTTGCGACCATATTGCCAATAGGCGGGTCTAAAGGTTAACGAAATCTTGTCGAACCCGGAAAAGGCGGCCTGGCCAATCCTTGCGGATTCCGTCACAAAACCGTTGAACATGCGCTTGTCGCACCAAAAGCTGCGAAGTAATGTGCAGCCGATTTAATTCAGGAATGCGGCCGAAGCGTGAATGTCGGCCCGTGGGAGTTCATTGCATGTTCCAGGGATCCATTCCCGCACTCGTCACGCCCTTCACCGATACGGGGGCCGTCGACGAGCAAGCCTTTCTCGCCCATGTCGAATGGCAGATCGCGGAAGGCTCCACCGGCCTGGTCCCGGTCGGCACCACGGGCGAATCCCCGACGCTGTCGCATGCCGAACACAAAAGAGTCGTCGAGCTCTGTGTTCAGGCGGCGGCCAAGCGCGTACCCGTCATTGCCGGTGCCGGCTCCAACAACACGGTGGAAGCCATCGAGCTTGCCCAGCACGCCGAAGCTGTCGGCGCAGACGCGCTGCTCGTCGTCACTCCCTATTATAACAAGCCGACCCAGAAGGGCCTGTTCGCCCACTACAAGGCGATTGCCGAGGCAACGGTCCTCCCGATCATCATCTACAACATCCCCGGCCGCTCGGTGATCGACATGACGCCAGAAACCATGGGCGCGCTGGCCAAAGCCCACAAGAACATTGTCGGCGTGAAGGATGCGACCGGCAAGATCGAGCGCGTCTCCGAACAGCGCATCACCTGCGGCACGGATTTCGTCCAGCTCTCGGGCGAAGATGCGACCGCACTCGGCTTCAACGCCCATGGCGGCGTCGGCTGCATTTCCGTCACCGCCAATGTCGCCCCGCGCCTCTGTGCAGACTTCCAGGCCGCAACGAGGGCCGGCGATTTTGTGAAAGCGCTTGAACTGCAAGACCGCCTGATGCCGCTGCACAAGGCCATCTTCATCGAGCCCGGCCTTTGCGGCGCAAAATACGCGCTCAACCGCCTCGGCCGCATGAACCGCAATGTCCGCCTGCCGCTGATGGCAACGCTTGAACCGGCAACGGAAGCTGCGATTGACGCGGCCATGGTCCATGCGGGACTGATGAATTGAGGGAATGACAAAAGGCCGGCGGAGACGCCGGCCTTTTTTGGGGTGGGTGTTGTTCCAAGATAGATATACTCAGATCTTGCAGACTGTTCTTTGCAATTTGTTGCTCTCAGAGCACCTGTTCACTTAGTTGGTCTAGAAATGCTAAATTTTGCTTTAGCAAGGTCAATTTCAGAAATGGTCGGACGTCATAGTAGCGCAAGCCCGCCAGTTGCAGTCCGTCTATGAACTGCAATTGAGCCTCCAACGTCGCTCTGTTTTGAGAGGCAAGTTCCTCCCAATCTGAAGATATAAA
Source organism: Rhizobium sp. AAP43 (assembly GCF_001296045.1). Classification (GTDB taxonomy): domain Bacteria; phylum Pseudomonadota; class Alphaproteobacteria; order Rhizobiales; family Rhizobiaceae; genus Allorhizobium. The sequence continues at coordinate 5,640 of NZ_LJHS01000044.1, forward strand.
TGCTTCGAATTCTGCTTCGGTTTTAGCTACGGCGCCAATTTTCTCCTCCCGCGTTTTGATAGCGTCTAGTAGAATGGTAACCTCATCCATCGGATAGCCATCCGGTCCTAATTGATTTGGAAAATTTGCCGGCGCTCGCGTGCTTATTGTGTGCTCGATTTCTTGAAGCATTTTTAGGATACGCTCACCTTTGAGTAGAGCTTCTTCAAAGCTCTCGCAATCGCGCACATTAGGATGTCCAATCGTACCTATTCCAATTTCATGAACCAGCTCATTTCTTTCAACAAAGAGTTGGTCTAGCAGTTGGCCGATCGAAAGGTCGTCAACTGCCCGGTTTAGTATGGCCGATAGCGCGTCCTTATGTATCCCGAGCGACTCGAATACACGACTGATTGCTGCGACATATTTCTCTTTAGAAGATATACCGGTAGAGCTTGCGATAAGGTGGGGGATGGTGAGTCCCTCAGCAACCATCTGGGCTAACTTGTCGTTGCTGATTGCTTGTTTGATATCATCACTGCGGATAACTCCCGGAGAAAAACAATACATATCGTATAGTCGAGATTTCGCGTGCCACTCCAGGCAGGTGACAAAGCCCACTCGATAATATGCAGTGAACTCAAACGAGCTTGGTGCGAAGCGCTGCTTTAACTGAGGCTCGAGCACCGTGCGAACGGAACGGATGTCTTCCAATAGGCTTTCAAGCCTAGCGATGGCCGACCAAGCTGTGAAGGTTGACACCTCGACAGCTATATAACGTTTTGCGAATTCGATTTGCGGAAGTGCTTGCTTCGACATGTGAGCCCCTGATGGTAAGCAGTGGGGTGGGCGATTGTCTTTCACGTTCTGGCTACATGATGACATGCGAGTGCCGGATTCGGGAAGACTGATCGCCTCCAGTGAGAACGAGCATAGCGTGTTCTAAGTGGGTATTGCGCATCAATGACCACAATGTTCCAATCACACCCCCACCTTTATTTCCCCCCTCATCCTCCATTACATATCCACGACAACAGCCACGCCCCGCCCGCGTATGGCGAAGACCACGACAAAACCACGGGCGAAACGGAAGATTTGACCATCACCCGCTGTGGTCATTCCTGCCCAACGTGACCGATGCGTGCTACAAGTGGCTGCGCGGCTCAAGACCGGTAAATCGCCTCCTCCTCGGCGACAAGCAAACACTCCGCGTGATCCGGCAGAACACGAATTGCCTTTATTCGCCTTCCATCCTCAGTTAACAGCTTCAGCTCGACACCAAGCGAGCGAAGACATGCCGTTGCGCTGGATCGGGATGTAATGAATGAGGGAAAAATTGCGCCTGCGGTTATCCATCATCTTCCCGGCATGTTCTGTTCTGGTTGCCCTGGGCTATCTGCAGCAGCTTTCTGAGTTGTCAGGGGGCGGACAGAGCCCTCGTCTCGGGTATTTTTTCCTTGTCGCGGCAACCGCCGGTGCCGTTGCGATTGCGCCCCTTGTGCCGTTCGTCCTGGCCACCGTTTTCAGCTGCACTGCCTTGCGTCTGCCCCGGCTTCTCGCTGTTGTCTTGGCGATCTTTGTCGGACTGTATGGGCTGATCCTAACGATGGGCGGTGCCATTTTTGCGGGCGGTGGCGCCACGATGGTGTTGCTTCACGGGGCGACGCTGACCTTGGCAGTTTCAGCGTCGGTGCTTCTGATTGCGCGGCATGGTCCTGGCACAGTGTTCCGCCGGCTGTCGTTCACACTATTCATGATCCCCACATGTGCAGCCATGTGGTCTCTGGCGACCGTGCCGATTGCCGTCTGGCGTTCGAACTCGATTGCACTCGGTGAGCCTATGTGCGTGGCGGAACATCATGACGGGAGCTATTCCCCCGTGTCATGGTCCTCTCAAAGGGCCTTCTCGCTCTACACAACCCGGACAGGCTACAAAAATGCAGACGCGTGGTACTTCCATCGCATTCTGCAGGTGAAGCGAACCTCAGGTTTCGAAGTTTTCAATTGGTCTTTCGCCACGATGAACTTCGAGCCGATCATGGCGCCTGAGAGGTATCTCGTCAAAATCGTTGGCGTCTGCGTTCCTCGCAAGGACTTCTGGTCCTCAGTTGCGGTCCTCTGATCTATCGACCGTTCTCCCCCCACCTTTATTTCCCCCCCATCCTCCATTACATATCCATGACAACAGCCACGCCCCGCCCGCGTATGGCGAAGACCACGACAAAATACCGGGCGAAACGGAAGACAAGACCATGGCCCCCAAAGGCTCGCAGCGCACCGTCAACAAGATCGTCGCGGAAAACCGCAAGGCGCGGTTCAACTACGAGATCATCGACACCTATGAGGCAGGCCTTGTGCTGACCGGCACGGAGGTCAAGTCGCTGCGCGAGGGCAAGGCCAATATTGCCGAATCCTATGCCTCGGATGAGGGCGAGGAGATCTGGCTGATCAATTCGCATCTGCCGGAATATCTGCAGGCCAACCGCTTCAATCACGAGCCGCGCCGCCGCCGCAAGCTGCTTCTGTCCAAGCGCGAGATCAACCGCCTGCGCGTTTCGATCAATCGCGAGGGCATGACGCTCGTGCCGCTCAAGATCTATTTCAACGAGAAGGGCAGGGCGAAGCTGGAGCTGGCGCTCGCCAAGGGCAAGAAGCTGCATGACAAGCGCGAGACCGAGAAGGAACGCGACTGGAACCGCCAGAAGCAGCGCCTGATGAAGACGGGTTGATCCCATGGCGCTCACCCATCTGAAGGTCACCGTCGGCCCCTTCATCTTCGAAGCCCGGTTCGAGCTGGAAAAGGCGCCCGAGACCTGCCGTATCTTCGAAACCTTCCTGCCGTTCCGCAACCAGGCGATCCATTCGCGCTGGTCGGGCGAGGCGGTCTGGGTGCCGCTCGGCGATTTCCAGTTCGGTGCCGGCTTTGAAAACCACACCGCCCATCCCTCGCGCGGCGACATTCTGCTGTATCCCGGCGGCTTCAGTGAGACGGAGTTGCTGTTTGCTTATGGCAGCTCGCAATTTGCCAGCAAGATGGGCGTGCTCGCCGGCAATCACTTTCTGACGGTCGTGAAGGGTGCGGAGCAGCTGGAGGCCATGGGCAAGATGATCTTGTGGCAGGGCGCGCAGGATATCGCTTTCGAGGCGATGTAAGTAAAGAAAGTCCCCTCCCAAACCCTCCCCACAAGGGGGAGGGCTTAACTCGGCCTCGCTGTCTCCGCCTCCGCTAAGCGGACGTCGATTGTAGGTGGAGCAGGGAAGCCGCGTGTCCTCTCCACACGATGAGGTGCCGGCAAACCGCTTGCTATATCGACAAAGGTGTACGCGACGCGAAAGCCCCTCCCCCTTGTGGGGAGGGGGTGGGGAGGGGATTTTTGTGACCTGAAATCGGAGGGCGAGCCCTCAGTGCTCGTCTTCGCTCACCGTCGCAGGCTCGGCGACGCGGGGTGCGCCGCGTTCGCTCGGGTCGCGGCCGATTTCCGCCTTCAGCGTCATCAGGTCGATGAAATGGTCGGACTGGCGGCGCAGGTCGTCTGCGATCATCGGCGGCTGGGTCGACATGGTCGAGACCACCGAAACCTTGCGGCCCTTGCGCTGCAGGGCTTCGACCAGCGTCGTGAAATCGCCGTCGCCGGAAAACAGCACCAGATGGTCGACCGTTTCGGACTGTTCCATGGCGTCGATCGCCAGCTCGATGTCCATATTGCCCTTGACCTTGCGGCGGCCCATGGAGTCCGTGAACTCCTTGGCAGGCTTGGTCACTACCTTGTAGCCGTTATAGTCAAGCCAGTCGATCAGCGGACGGATGGACGAATATTCCTGATCTTCGATCAGCGCCGTGTAGTAATAGGCGCGGAGCAGATAGCCGCGCTTCTGGAATGCCTTCAAAAGCTTGCGATAGTCGATATCGAAGCCGAGGCTCTTGGAAGCGGCATAGAGATTGGCGCCGTCAATAAAGAGAGCGATTTTTTCGCGTGGGTCGAACATCCCCGATATCCTTAAATCCAATAGAGGCAATATGGCTAAAGGCAATGAAAAACAAGACGTTGCCCCTCCACTTATGAACACTCCTGTAAATTATGAAGTGATCATATAATGACTATTTAGTGTGCTACCCGGGGTATTCCAAGCAGCTTGTGGTTGAAACCGGTTGTATCCGTGATCTTTTTGGGGTCAACAGGACCGTGAGAGGCGGGCGAGCACGAAAAACTTGAATTTCCTGTCCATTGATTGTATCGCAACCCTCAATTCCATACATTCACGACCGTAAAGGACAGGCTATGGCCCGCGTCACCGTTGAAGATTGCATCGACAAAGTCGAAAACCGCTTTGAGCTCGTGCTGCTCGCCAGCCATCGCGCTCGGCAGATTTCGCAAGGGGCGCCGATCACCATCGATCGCGACAAGGACAAGAACCCGGTCGTGGCGCTGCGCGAAATCGCTGACGAGACCCTGTCGCCGGATGATCTGAAGGAAGACCTCATCCATTCGCTGCAGAAGCACGTCGAAGTCGACGAGCCGGAGCAGGAGCCGAGCTCGATGCTCGCCAATACCGGTACGGCCGGCAAGGGCGACGAAGAGGACGAACTGCCCGAGACGCTCACCTTCGACCAGATGTCGGAAGAAGATCTTCTGGCTGGCATCGAAGGGCTTGTGCCGCCAGAAAAGAGCGACGATTACTAATCGTCAACCGGTCGGACGTAAGTCTGTCGGGAGCAGTTGGATTGTGTGCGCCAGTCATGTCGGCTGGCGCGCTTTTCGTTTCCGGGGGACGCTTGAATGATGCGGCAATACGAGCTTGTTGAGCGGGTTCAGAAGTACAAGCCCGACGCCAACGAAGCTCTCCTCAACAAGGCCTATGTCTATGCCATGCAGAAGCACGGCAAGCAGACGCGCGCCAGCGGAGACCCCTATATCTCCCATCCGCTTGAGGTTGCCGCCATCCTCACCGACATGCATCTGGATGAGTCCACGATAGCCGTCGCACTCCTGCATGACACGATCGAGGACACCTCTGCGACCCGCGCCGAGATCGACGAACTGTTCGGTGAAGACATCGGTCGCCTCGTCGAGGGACTGACAAAGATCAAGAAACTCGATCTCGTCACCAAGAAGGCCAAGCAGGCGGAAAACCTGCGCAAGCTCTTGCTCGCCATCTCCGACGACGTCCGTGTGCTCCTGGTGAAGCTCGCCGATCGCCTGCACAATATGCGTACCCTTGAGCATATGCGCGACGACAAGCGCGCCCGCATCTCCGAGGAGACGATGGACATCTATGCGCCGCTCGCCGGCCGCATGGGTATGCAGGATATGCGCGACGAACTGGAAGACCTGTCTTTCCGCTACATGAACCCCGAAGCCTATGAGACGGTGACCGACCGCCTGTCGGAACTTTCGACCCGCAACGAGGGGCTGATTACCAAGATCGAGGACGAGTTGCGCGACCTTCTCGTCGCCAACGGCCTTCTCAACACCTCCGTCAAGGGACGGCAGAAGAAGCCTTATTCCGTCTTCCGGAAAATGCAGTCGAAGTCGCTCTCCTTCGAGCAGCTTTCCGATGTCTATGGTTTCCGCATTCTCGTCGATGACATCCCGGGCTGCTACCGGGCGCTTGGCATCGTGCACACGCGCTGGCGCGTCGTGCCGGGGCGCTTCAAGGATTACATCTCGACGCCGAAGCAGAACGACTACCGCTCGATCCACACCACGATCGTTGGTCCGTCGCGCCAGCGAATCGAACTGCAGATTCGCACGCGCCGCATGCATGACATCGCCGAATTCGGCATCGCCGCCCACAGTCTCTACAAGGACGGGGAGGGCGGCGAGGCTGGCGAGCTTCTGTCGCGCGAGAGCAACGCCTATTCATGGCTGCGCCACACGATCGAGGCGCTGGCCGAGGGCGACAACCCGGAAGAATTCCTGGAGCACACCAAGCTTGAGCTGTTCCAGGATCAGGTCTTCTGTTTCACGCCCAAGGGCAAGCTGATCGCGCTGCCGCGCGGTGCGACGCCGATCGACTTTGCCTATGCCGTGCACACCAATGTCGGCGATACCTGCGTCGGCGCCAAGATCAACGGCTCGATCATGCCGCTGGTCACCCGCCTGTCGAACGGTGACGAGGTGGAGATCATCCGCTCCGGCATTCAGGTGCCTCCGGCGGCCTGGGAGGAGATCGTCGTCACCGGAAAAGCCCGCTCTGCCATCCGTCGCGCCACCCGCATGGCGATCCGCAAGCAATATGCCGGCCTTGGCCAGCGCATTCTCGAGCGTACATTCGAGCGCGCCGGCAAGGTGTTCTCGCGGGAAGTGCTGAAGCCGGTCCTGCATCGGCTGGGCCAGCGCGAGGTCGAGGATGCGATTGCCTCTGTCGGACGTGGTGAGACCTCCTCGCTCGACGTCTTGCGTGCCGTCTATCCAGACTATCAGGATGAGCGGGTCACGGTGAAACCATCCTCGGACGAGGGCTGGTTTGCCATGAACAGCGCCAATGGCATGGTCTTCAAGATCCCGGGAGCGGCCCACCCCAAGGGTATCGTGCCGACCGCCGGCGACGGGCCGGAGCCTCTGCCGATCCGCGGCATGTCTGGCAATTCAGAGGTGCATTTCTCCCCGGCCGGCGCCGTGCCGGGCGATCGCATCGTCGGCATCGTGCAGGATGGAAAGGGAATCACCATCTATCCGATCCAGGCCTCGGCCCTTCAGCGGTTCGAAAACGAGCCGGAGCGCTGGATCGATGTGCGCTGGGATCTCGACGAGGCGAACAAGTCGCGTTTTGTCGCCCGCATCCTGATCAATGCGCTGAACGAGCCGGGCACACTGGCGACGGTGGCGCAGTGCGTCGCTCGCCTCGACATCAATATCCGGATGCTCAACATGATCCGCGTGGCGACCGATTTTACCGAGATGGGGCTTGATCTGGAGGTCTGGGACCTGCGGCAGCTCAATCAGATGATTGGCGAGTTGAAGCAGCTCGACTGCATTTCGACGGTCAAGCGCGTCTACGATTAAGCACTTTGGATGTTGCGGCGTTGGTGCGCCGCAGCATCTGGCGCATGAATGTCCAGTTGGACGTAAAAAGCCTGCTTTTTCAGCACAGAATTGCCCAAATAGTAAACCTTGGTTAGCTCGTCATGCGCTCGACGCATGGCTGATGCGGGTATTTGGCGCTGGTGCCGTGTGCGTCGCAACATTATGTTCAGCTCAACAAATGAAGACAGCAAAACGAGGACTGAACAATGTTTACTCCGATCCGCAGATTTGCCCGTGCCCTCCGCGTTCCCAGCGTTGCAGAGCGTGAAATGATGTACCTCAACGGTGCGCGTGACATGGTCGATCTGGAATACCGCCAGCGCGAAATCGATCGTGGCCTCTTCCGTCGCGGCTGATCACGGCCCGGCGGACAGAGTTTGATGGATGGAACGCCGGCCTTTGCCGGCGTTTTGCGTTTTCGGTGGCATCGAACCGATGGCCCAGACTTGCAGGACCCATGGTCGATCCATTACATGATCACCATGCTGTTTCGTCGTCGCACACGCTTGCCGCTCAAGGCCAAGCTGCAAGAGCTGTTCTGGCCGAGGAAAGGCTTTTCCCGGCCGTTTCACTATGTCCGCCGACGCGTCCTGCGACTGACAGCCACGCCACATGCGGTGGCTGCAGGCTTCGCAGCCGGCATCGCCATTTCCTGGACGCCCTTCATCGGCCTGCACTTCCTGCTCGCCTTCGCCGTTGCCTATCTCCTGGCTGGGAACCTGATCGCTGCTGCCCTGGGGACGGCCTTTGGCAATCCGCTGACCTTTCCCTTCATCTGGGCAGTCACCTGGGAAGTTGGTCATCACATTCTTGGCGGTGAGACGTCGGGCGGTGGCAGGGTCGATCTCGAAAGCCTGTTCACGACTGTTGGGGCCGCAAAGCTCTGGGAGCCGCTGCTGAAGCCGATGCTGGTCGGTGCTGTACCGCTTGCGATTGTCTCCGGCATCATCATTTATCCGGTAACCTACAAAATGGTTGCGACGTTTCAGCGCCGCAGGCGCGAGCGTCTGGCAGACCGCGCCCGCGCGCACATGGCCCATGCCTTTGAAGAGCAGAGTATTTGAATGATTATCGGTATCGGCAGCGACCTCATCGACATCCGCCGGGTGGAAAAGTCCATCGAGCGCTTTGGTGCGCGTTTCACCGCCCGCTGTTTTACAGAGGCCGAGCAGGCGCGCTCCGAAGGCCGCAAGGACCGGGCAGCCTCCTATGCCAAGCGCTTCGCTGCCAAGGAGGCGACTGCCAAGGCACTCGGCACGGGCATCGCGCGTGGTGTCTTCTGGGCGGAGATGGGGGTGGTCAATCAGCCATCCGGCTCGCCGACCATGGAGTTGACCGGGCGTGCCGCGGAGCTTCTTGCCACGCTCCTGCCGCAAGGGCATGTCCCTTACGTCCACCTGACGATCACCGATGAATATCCCTATGCCCAGGCTTTCGTCGTGATCGAAGCCCGTCCGGTCGCGCAGCCGTGACCTGACGCCGGCCGAAAGCTTGGCTTCACGGTTGCCGCAGCCACGCGAACGGACTAGAGAGAGCAGGATTTTCGCAAGAAGGAACCGATCCGCGTGAGCGAAGAAAAGACACAAAGCGCCCTTTGGGAAAACATCAAGGTCATCATTCAGGCTCTTCTGCTGGCGGTCGTTATCCGAACCGTTTTCTTCCAGCCCTTTACGATTCCCTCCGGATCGATGATGCCGACGCTCTTGGTTGGCGACTACATCTTCGTCAACAAGTTCTCCTACGGCTATTCGAAGTATTCTCTGCCGTTTTCGCCGGACCTGTTCGAAGGTCGCGTCTTTGGCAGCGAACCGGAGCGTGGCGACATCGCCGTCTTCCGCTTCCCGCCCAATCCGAGCATTGATTACATCAAGCGCGTCATCGGTCTTCCGGGTGATCGTATCCAGGTGGTCAACGGCATTCTGAACGTCAATGGCAAGCCGGTCCCCAAGGTCGAGGACGGCGTCTTTACCTCGGACTACCGCATGGATCCGGGTACCGACGTGCCCGTCTTTCGCGAAACGCTCGACAATGGTGTAAGCTTCGACACGCTCGACCAGGCGCAGAATACCCGTGGCGACAACACCCGCGAATTCGTCGTGCCCGCCGGCCATTATTTCATGATGGGCGACAACCGGGACAATTCGCTCGACAGCCGCTTCGACGTCGGTTTCGTGCCTGCCGAAAATCTTGTCGGCAAGGCCTCGCTGATCTTCTTCTCGCTCGGTAACGACATCTCGTTCCGCGAAGTCTGGAAGTGGCCGGCCAACATGCGTTGGGATCGTCTGTTCAAGGTTGTCGAATGAACCGGAAAAAGGGCCTCAGCGAAGAGCAGTGGTCTATGATGGAGGACGCGGTCGGCCACAAGTTTGCCGATCGCGACCGTCTGGCCCGCGCGCTGACCCATGCAAGCGTGCAGTCGTCGAAAAGCGGTGGCGACTATGAAAGGCTGGAGTTTCTCGGCGACCGCGTCCTCGGGTTCTGCATTGCTGAACTTCTCTTCACCACCTTCCGCAATGCGACGGAGGGGGAGTTGTCGGTCCGCTTCAATCAGCTGGTCAGTGCCGAAGCCTGCGCGTCCGTTGCTGATGAGATGCAGCTCCATCGGTTTATCCGCACCGGTGCCGACGTTAAGGCGATCACGGCCAAGAACATGCTCAACGTTCGCGCCGATGTCGTCGAAAGCCTGATTGCGGCGATCTATCTCGATGCCGGCCTCGAAGCCGCGCGCAGCTTCATCCTGCGATACTGGACGGAGCGTGCCAAGCGCGCAGAGGGTGCTCGGCGTGATGCCAAGACCGAATTGCAGGAATGGACGCATGCCAAGTTTGGTGTGCCGCCCACATACAAGGTTGCCGATCGCTCCGGACCGGATCATGATCCCCGCTTCACGGTGATCGTCGAGATCCCCGGCATCCAGCCGGAGACCGGCATAGACCGATCCAAGCGGGCCGCCGAACAGGTAGCCGCCACAAAGATACTCGAACGCGAAGGCGTCTGGGCCAAAGCCTCGAACGCCAACTGATTGGATGCTATGACCGAAACAGAGACCCCGGACGGCGGCGAAGCCATCGTCAACACCCCGACCCGATCCGGCTTCGTTGCCCTGATCGGCCCGACCAATGCTGGCAAGTCGACCCTCGTCAACCGCTTCGTCGGTGCCAAGGTGTCAATCGTCAGCCACAAGGTGCAGACGACGCGCGCCGTCATGCGCGGCATTGCGATACACAAGAACGCCCAGATCGTCTTCATGGATACGCCCGGCATCTTCAAGCCGCGCCGCAAGCTCGACCGTGCCATGGTCACTTCGGCTTGGGGTGGGGCAAAGGATGCCGATATCATCCTGTTGCTGATCGACAGCGAACGAGGCCTGCGCGGCGACGCCGAAGCGATTCTGGAAGCGCTGAAGGATGTGCCGCAGCCGAAGATCCTGGTCTTGAACAAGATCGACCGCGTCGAGCGGGAAGCGCTGCTGAAGCTGGCAACCACCGCCAACGAGGCCGTCAAGTTCGACCGCACCTTCATGATTTCCGCGACAACGGGCTCTGGTTGCGACGATATCATGGATTATCTGGCGGACACCTTCCCGGAAGGTCCATGGTATTATCCGGAAGACCAGATTTCCGATCTGCCGATGCGCCAGCTGGCGGCCGAAATCACCCGGGAGAAGCTGTTCCTGCGCCTGCATCAGGAGCTTCCCTATTCTTCGCATGTCGAGACGGAGAAGTGGGAAGAGCGAAAGGACGGCTCCGTCCGGATCGAGCAGGTCATCTATGTCGAGCGCGACAGCCAGAAGAAGATCGTGCTCGGCAAGAACGGCGATGCGATCAAGGCCATCTCGACCGCATCACGCAAGGAGATGTCGGAGATCCTCGAGCAGACGGTTCATCTCTTCCTGTTCGTCAAGGTGCGCGAAAACTGGGGCAATGACCCGGAACGCTTCCGCGAAATGGGTCTTGAATTCCCGCGCGACTGATGATCGTCAGCCGCGTTGGCCTTTTGGCGTGATGCGGCTGGCAACGAAACTGGAGATCTGCGGCCCGATCAAAATGATGATGATCAGCCGCATGGTCTGCAGGGCCATGACAAAGGACATGTCGACATCGGTCGTCGCCGCAATGATTGCGATCGAATCGAGACCGCCCGGGCTGGTCGCTAGATAGGCCGTCAGCGGGTCGATACCCATGACCCGCCACAACAGAAATGCAAGCCCCCCACAGAAGGTCATCAGCACCAGGATGGAGCCGACGATCTGGGGCAGGGCGCTCGCCGCATGGCGCAGAATGCGCCGGGTGAAGGTCAGGCCCACCCGCCAGCCGATAATGCCGTAGGCAAGTGCAAGCAGCCAGGCCGGCAGGTTGAGCGTAATATATCCTAGGACATGTAGGATCGTGGTGGCCGCCAGCGGCAACAGCATCGTGCCGGCCGGGATCTTCAGCCGCGCGCCCACGGATGCCGCAAGCACTGCGACGATGAGCGTGAAGCCGAGATCAAGCCAGTCTGTTTCCGGAAACCAGACCGTCTCCCGCGCCACGCCGCCTTCAATGTTGAAAACGAAGGCTGCCATCATTGCTGCACCCGTCGCGACGAACACCACCCGCAAATACTGCATGAAGGCGACGAGCCGCGCATCGGCCCCATGCGCTTCGGCCATCAGCACCATGGCGGAGGCCGCGCCCGCAGATGTCCCCCAGACGGCCGTCGTGCCTGGCAGGATATCTGCCCGGGCAATTAGATAGCCAAGAAGACTGCTTGCGGAGACCACGGCGATCACGATGGCGAGGAAGACAGGCCAGTCGAGCGCGACGGCTTTCAGCGTCTCGACATCGAGCGCGCGCGCGATGATGCAGCCGAGAAGCGAATGCGCGAAGATGTAGGGATAGCGATGCACGGAAAGTCGCGCACCATTGGTCGCCACAAGGATTGCTGACGCCATAGGCCCGATCAGCAGCGCGCCTGGAATCTGGGCAAAATGGAGCAAGGCTGAAATGGCCACCGAGATAACGAGCAGAATCACCCAACGCAGCTGTGAGGGAAGGGAGGTCAGCAGACCCGGAGGCGGGGTGGCAGGCTGTTCGGCCGAAGGCGTGACCAAAGGCATGAGAGGGGACGTGCCCTGGGGCTTTGATTCCATGCGCTCGTCTTCAGCCATGACCGTCTGCGTCTTTCGTCTGAGGCCGTGCGTTTCGAAAACACTGGACGCTGGCGGCATTTGATCGAATAAATGAGATCGCCCTCACAAAACGAGTTTTATGAGAATGACCTCGCATAAGTCAAGTTCACCGACACAGCCAATCGCCAAGGAGCCGAAGCGCAAGCGGGGCATTGCCCGTGTCGCGAAACTGCTTGATGCCGGCGCGGCCGTCTTTGCGGAGCAGGGCTACAAGGCCGCAACCATGACCGAGATAGCTGCTCGCGCCGGCGCGCCGATCGGTTCGCTTTACCAGTTCTTCCCCAACAAGGATGTTCTGGCCGATGCCCTTGTGGCCCGTTACGGCGAGCATGTGGAGGCAGCCCTTGAGCGGATCCGGGCGGAGGCGGATCAGCTGGACGGACAGCGCCTCGCCGATCGCTTGCTCGACGTTCTGGTGTCGCATTCAGCCGAGCGCAGCCTCGCCCTCAGTCTTCTCGATGCGCGCTGGGAGCAACCCGGTGTTCGCCCTGGCGTGCTGCGCGAGAGCCTGCGCCGCGAGATTGCGAAGATCTTGCTGACCTGGCGTCCTGGTTGGACAGAGGAGAAGGCTCAGCCTGTCGCTATTGTCCTCCTTCAGGCCATGAAGTCGCTGGCGCAACTGCATGAAGAAAAACGATATCCGTCCAAGAACGAGGCGCTTGAGCAGTGGCGCGGCTGGGTTCGCCACTATCTCGTCCGGTTGGGGGAGCCCGCGTAACGGGCTGTCGTTTCCAGGCGATTTCAGGTAGACTCCATTCCATGCAATGGACCGATGAAGCAATTCTGCTCGGTGTGCGGCGACATGGCGAAACCAGCGTCATCGCCGAAATGATGACCCGTGAGCGTGGCCGCCATCTGGGCATGGTGCGTTCTGGTCGGTCGCGCAACATGCAGCCGGTGCTGCAGCCGGGCAACCGGCTGGAAGTCACTTGGCGTGCCCGCCTCGACGAGCATATCGGGGAATACCGTGTAGAGCCGCTCGTCTTGCGCGCAGGGCGGCTGATGGAGAGTGCAACGGCAGTCTATGGCGTGCAGGCGCTCGCCGCCCTCCTGCGCCTGCTGCCGGAGCGCGATCCGCATCCGCATCTGTTCGAAGCGCTGGATGTCATTCTGGATCACCTTCAGGAACCGGCAACGGCGGGTGAGCTCTTCGTCCGCTTCGAGCTGGCGCTGTTGAATGATCTCGGTTTTGGGCTGGACCTGGAAGAATGCGCAGCCACTGGCTTGCGCGATGATCTGGCCTTCGTGTCCCCGAAATCGGGTCGCGCAGTCAGTCGCGATGCAGGGGCGCCCTGGGCTGACAAGATGCTCGCCTTGCCCGGTTTTCTTGCGCCGGGCACGCGGCGTGGTGCCGATCCGGAAAGCCTCATAGAGGCGTTCAAGCTAACGGCTTTCTTCCTTGATCGACATGTTTACGTGCCGCGCGGGCTGGAACCGGGCGCGGCACGCGAAGGCTTCTGTCAGGCGGCGTTGAAGACGCTGCGTGCCTCGTTGGACGCCACATCATTGGCTGCACCCAGAAACACAGCCTGATCTTCCTCGGCTGATTTCGATACATGCTCGTGAATGGCGGCCTGCAGGTCGCGGACGCTGTCATAGCTGCCACCATCGAGATCGATGACGGGGTATTTGACGGCGATGAACTTGATCCGGTTGCCATCGGGAACAGTGATGCCGACCGGAACACCGGCATATTCAATAACTTGCTTTTTCATAACGTAATTCCCCGCCCGTACGGTTTGCGCACGGAGCTTCAGATAATGCCGATTGTTGATGTCAGAGCTTGTTCAGCGTCACATTCGACAGGCGTGGCAGTAATGGCGCTTCGCCATCACCAGGCGCGGGGCAGACGGCCAGGATCGGGCGGCATTTTGAAATACGATTTGCATTTCGCTGTCCTCCATCTTTGGCTGTGGTCACGCTTTCTTGCGACCATTGAAAGGTTGTGTGCCGGTAATCTCAACTAGCTGCCACAAGGTAGGTGTCAGATGCGAATCCGTCAACGGGGTGTCCGCAAAAAATAAAATAATTTTCTGTGACAGTCGTTGTGCGGCGCATCATGCGGAATAAAGATCCGGCATGAGTGAATTGTCGAAAAATAATCTCAGTTTGGGCCAAATTATGCCGGGCTGGGGGCGGGACGGGCCACGGCGGCCTCCCGGATCGGCCAATGCACGGTAGCCGCGAAGAGGCCAAGCGCCACACCCAGCCACCAGACCTGGTCGTAGCTGCCGAGGCGGTCGTAGAGAAAACCGCCGAGCCAGACGCCGAGGAAGGAGCCGATCTGGTGCGACAGGAAGACCAGTCCACCAAGAAGGCCAAGATGGCGTGTGCCGAACATCACGGCCACGAGTCCATTGGTTGGCGGCACGGTCGACAGCCAGAGAAGGCCCATGACGGCGGCGAAGATGACGACGGACAGTGGTGTCTGCGGCAGCAGCAGAAACAGTGTCACGATGATCGAGCGGCCGATATAGATCAGCGCCAGGAAATAGGCTTTCGAGTACCGCTGGCCGATATAGCCAGCGGCAAGCGAACCTATGATGTTGAAGAAACCGATCAGCGCCATGGCAATCACCGCATAACGCGGCTCAATGCCGATATCCCCGAGATAGGCAGGGAAATGCGCCGTGATGAAAGCCACCTGGAAGCCGCAGACGAAGAAGCCGGTGGTCAGCAGCAGGTAGCTTCTGTGTGTCAGCGCTTCCTTCAGGGCGTCAAGCACCGTCTGTTGATATTGGTTGCCCGACTGCGTGCCCGACTGCGCATTGCCGCGCAGCGGAAAGGCGAGCAGGGGGATGACAAGCATCATTACGGCGAGGATGACGAGACTGTCCGACCAGCCATAAGTGGAAATGAAGCCCTGGCTGAGCGGCGCAAAGAGAAACATGCCGGCAGAACCCGCAGCCGTGCCGATACCAAACGCCATGGAGCGCTGTTCTGGTGTCACATTGCGGGCGAAAGCCGAGAGTATGACGCTGAATGAGCCGGCGCCGATGGCCGTGCCGACCAGCACGCCGCCGCCGATATGCAGCCAGATCGGGGCCGTCGCATTGGCCATCATCACGAGGCCGGCCGCGTAGAGCACACCGGAACTCGCCAGCACACGCCCGGTGCCATACTTGTCAGCCAGTGCGCCGAAGAAGGGCTGGCTCAGGCCCCAGAACAGGTTCTGAAAAGCCATGGCAAGTCCGAATGTGGAGCGATCCCAGCCGCGATCGGCGAGCATTGGCAGTTGGAAGAAGCCCATGGCAGAGCGCGGCCCGAAGGTCATCACTGCGATCAGCGATCCGGCGAGGATGATCAGCCAGGGCATGGCAGGACGGCTGGCGGCTTTGGTCATGGGACTCTCCTGTGTCGCGCAGACCATAGATCACGATTGCCACGACGAAAAACGCCTTTTGATGAAGCCCTCATCAGTAGAATTGATAGGCGTCAGGTGGTCCGGCGGGCGCGTGTTCAGCGCTGCTTGATCGCCCAGACCTCGCGTTCTCCTGTAACTGTCACGCTGTCGCCGACCTGAACTGTGCCTTCGCCGCGCGGTACGGCATTCCAGCCGAACAAAGGGCCGGGAACACGTCGGTCGGCCGACATGCGGATCCGGCCCATGGCCGGCATCGGATTGGCGCCATCGCGTGAGCCGTTCTTCTGGTCCTGCGTTGTCATGATGCAGCGCGGGCATGGCTTGACGAAGTCGAACTGAATGCCGCCGATCTCGATGCCAGCCCAACGATCTTCCGCCCAGGGCGCGTCGCAGTCGAGCACGATATTGGGCCGGAACCTGTTCATGCCGACTGCGCCTTCGCCATGCTGCTCCATGTCCGCATTGAGGGCCGCGAGCGAGCCGGTCGTGGTAACGAGGATCTGATAGCCATCGGCAAATCCCATCGGTGTTCCCTGGCCCGCCCATTCGGGGCTTGCTTCCCGCCGGCTTTCGCCATCGATGAACGCGAGCCGAACCGGCCGACCGAACCAGTCTGAGAGCTTGGCATTGACGCTGTCATCGGCCACGGCGGCATCGACGATCGACCTCCAGATGGCCACCTTTTGCCGATGGTCCGGTTGCGGCGGCGCCACCATCATCTCGCGGCCATCGTCTAGCTTTAGGGTGACATAGGCGGCACCGGGAATGGCGGTCAGCCCTGCAAGGGCCGGTAATTCGCGCTGGGTAATGAAGTGCCCGTCGGGATCGGTCAGCATCATCCGCCGGTCACCGGCAAGGCCCATGGCCTCGATGCGAGCCTTCGGCACAGCGATCCCGCGCGCACTCTTGAAGGGGTAGACGACGAGTTCGGTGATCTGCATGGCGTGCCTCAGATTTCATCGCGGAAAAGAGTGAGAAACTCGACCAGTCGACTGTGGCGCTCGGTGGCCAGTTTGCGGCCGGCCTCGGTCTGGAAACCGGCAGAAAGCTTGAGCAGCTTCGCCGGAAAATGGTCGATCGCATAACGCCGGTCGTCGAGCGACCGGTTGTCGGCATCCGGGTCACCGGCGTGATAGAGCGCCGATCCCATGCGGCCGGCGATGTAGAAGCAGCGTGCCACACCCACCATGCCGATCGCATCCAGCCTGTCGGCATCCTGGAGAATCTTCGCTTCAAGGCTTTTCGGAGGGATGCCCGCAGAATAGCTGTGCGTCAGGATCGCATGGGCGACGGCTGCAATCTGCATTCTTTCCCAGCCGAGGGCCGCGAGAATGCCGGATGCCTTGTCCGCCGCAAGCCGCGAAGCTTCCGCCCTTAGCGGCGAGTTCTTTTCGACTGCCACGCAATCATGCAACAGCACGGCGGCAGCGAGAACCGTACCATCGCCACCTTCCTCCGCGTGGATGCGCATGGCATTGCGAAAGACGCGGTGGATATGGGCGAGATCGTGCGAACCATCATCGCCTTCAGTGGCATGGGGCAGAAGATTGGCGGCAAGGCCCGCATGTGGCGCGAAGTCGGCCGCAGTCAGCTGATCGGTCACGATGTCTCCCTTGTCGGTCGGCCCACCCGCCGGGGCGCGCTTGGAAGGAGAGAGGTTTACGACGCTTTTCAGCGTCGTCCACCCGGAAAGTGCCAAACTGACAGCTTATCCCGCAGCGAAACCCAGGGCAGCATCCAAATCAGGAGCCGCTCGCCTTTCCTGGAAGAGCGAAGGCTATCAGGTAATCGCCACTTTCCTCCGAGAAGGGCGCACCACCGACAGACACAACCACATATTGCCGCCCTGTCTTCGGCGAGACATAGGTCATCGGCGTGGCGCTGGCGCTCACCGGCAGGGGGTATTGCCAGAGCATCGTCCCGTTCTCGGCGTCATAGGCGCGGATGTAATGATCCTGGAAACCTGCAAAGAACACCAGGCCGCCGGCGGTTGTCATGCTGCCGGCATAGGTCGGCAGGCCAAGCGGCATCGGCATGCTGAGCTTGAGGCGCAACGGTCCGAGCTCTTCTGCGGTGCCGGCTGGCACCTGCCAGGCGATCGTCTTCGTCGTGAGGTCTATGGCCGTAATCGTGCCGAAAGGCGGCTGGTTGCACGGCACGCCGATCGGCGATTCCCACATTTCGGTTTCCATGCCGTAAGGTGTGCCGAATTGCGGCGCGGGGCCATGGCCGGCCGCATCGCTGAACTGGTCGGCATACTCTGCACGGGAAATGAGCCTGAATACGCTTGGAACGCGGATATCGTTCAGGAACACGCGGTTGTTCGGGACGTCGACGGAAACACTGCCCCAGTTCATCCCGCCGAGATTGCCGGGTTGCTGCAGGGCGGGCTGAAGCCCGATCGGGGTGAAGTCCCCGTCGTAACGCAGCTTGCGGAAGGCGATCCGGCAGGCGAGCTGATCGAACATGGTCAGGCCCCAGGCCTTCTCTTCCGACAGTCTGTCCGCGCCAATCACCGGCATGTCGACCGAGTAAGGCTGTGTGGATGCCAGCTTTTCCTCAGGCGCAGCGCCCGATTGCGGCACCGGCCTTTCTTCGACGCGGCTGATCGCTTCGCCGGTCGCCCGGTCGAGCAGGAAAACCTGTCCGCGCTTGGTCGTCTGCAGCACGGCCGCAATCGTGCCACCCTTGCCGTCCGGCAGGTCGATCAGCGCAGGTTGTGACGGCAGGTCATAGTCCCAGATGTCATGATTGACCGTGCGGAACCTCCAGCGCTCCCGGCCGGTGGTCACGTCCAGCGCCACCAGCGTGGCATTGTAGGCGTCGGCATGCGCGGGCCGCTCGGCGCCGTAATAGTCGGGCGTCGCATTGCCGAGCGGCGCATAGATGAGGCCGAGCTTTTCGTCGAAGGCCGCGGTCGTCCACATATTGGGCGTTCCTCGGCTGTAGCTCTTGCCCTCGGGCGGCAATCGGGTGATCGAGGGATCTGCGAGATCCCAGGCCCATTCCAACTCGCCGGTGATGGCGTTGAACGCCCTGATGACGCCGGAGGGTTCGCCGGTTTCCTGATTGTCCTTCACCCAGCCGCCGATGATGATCCGGTCGCGGGCAACGAGCGGTGCCGATGTCTGGAAATAGTAGCCAGCCTTCAGCTCGCCCATGCCGACGGCGAGCGACACCGTACCGTTACTGCCGAAATCCGGGCAGGGCGTGCCGGTTTTGGTGTCGAGCGCCATCAGTCGAGCATCGATCGTCGTCATGATCAGGCGCTCGTGGCAGGGAGCGGCAGGCTCTGGCGCGGGGGCGGACATTTTGAAATAACCGAGACCCCGACAACGCTGCCACATCGGCGCTTCCGCCTTCGGATCAAAAGTCCAGCGCGGCGCGCCGCTATCGACATCGAGCGCCGCAACGACATTGCTGGGCGTGCAGGAATATAGCGTATCGCCGAGGAGAAGCGGTGTGTTCTGGTCAACGCCAACCGTCTTGCCGGTCCGATACGTCCAGGCGGGTTCAAGCTGCCCGACGGTATCGCGATTGATCTGGTCGAAGGTCGAATAGCGCAGGCCCGAGGTCGTCTTGCCATAGGACGTCCAGTCGCTTGGTCGATTGTCACCTGCGACTTGTCTGTAGGCGGTCGTCGCATCCGTCGGCCGGATCGCGCCATGTTCAGCGAAGGCGAGCGAAAGGATTGCCACGAGCGGCAGGGCCGTGGCCACCGCACCGGCAAGGCCGCTGCGCCTGCTGATGGTCGGGCAGAGACGCAAGCTGACCAGAAAGGCAAGGCAGGCGATGACGAGCGGCGAAAGCAGCCGGGGGAAAAGCGCCCAGAAGTCGAGACCCGCTTCCCAGATCGCCCAGGGCAGGGTGATGATCGCAACCGCCACGACAATCCTCAGGCCTGTGGCCCGACCTGAATAGAGAAGGATTGCCGCTGCGACATAGGCGATGCCGACCAGCGCGTAATAGGGGGAGCCCCCCAGGGCAATGAGCCAGGCCCCGCCAGCCAAAAGGCCCATTCCGGCCAGGAGGAGGACACCGCAAAGAAGACGACAGAACAAGGTCACGGCAGGGGCTCCGCAATCGAGGGGGCATGTCTGTGCTGATTGAGGAACGTGGCGCCGCCGAATACGGCGGTCTCTTCCGAGTTTCGAAACATGCTTAAAATTATAGGCAGTGTTGCCATGGTCACTGACAGCCCGATGATGTGCAATCTAACATGGAGGCGAGGCAACAGGTTTTTGATGCCTGCGTCAAGGTAAACTGCAAGGTGTTTTCATGCTTCTCGAAGAAAAACTGGGTTTGTCTGGTGGTCGTCCGACCGGCTTCGACTACATGCGAATTATCCTGTCAATCTTGGTGGTGTGGATCCATACGGCCCGTGTGACAACGGGGAATGATTTGTTCATTTGGGAATCGGCTGCTCGGCCATTCCTGAAGTCTGTTTTGCCAATGTTCTTCATTCTGAGCGGTTTTCTAGTTGCCGGAAGCTTGGGGCGTGCGCGAACGCTGGTTTCGTTCCTCGGCAATCGCTTCATCCGCATCTATCCGGCTCTGGCGGTCGAAGTCTTCCTCTCGGCGCTTCTGCTGGGCGTCTTGTTCACCAGCCTTAGCCCAAGCGCCTACTTCACCGATCCGGAATTCTTCCGCTATCTGTTCAACGTCACCGGCCATATCCATTTCACGCTGCCCGGCGTGTTCGAAACCAATCCGGACGGCGGAACCGCCAATATCCAGCTCTGGACGGTGCCTTACGAACTCGAATGCTACGCCGCGATTGCCATCCTCTTTCTGGTTGGTGTGGTGCGTTATCGCATTCTCTCGATTGCGGCGGTCGTTGGCTGCACGATTACCTATGGGCTGATCCGCTACGCCAAGCACGGTCCGGAATGGGCGAGTTTTCCGACTGTCATGTCGGGCAACCTCCTGATCTGCGGTTTCCTGCTTGGCGTCGTCTTCTATCTGTATCGCGATCGCATCCTCTGGGATCGACGCCTTTTCGGCCTATCCTGTGCGTCAGTGCTGTTCAGCTACTGGTACACCTCAATCGGCGATTTTCTGGCTCTACCGGGGCTTGGCTACATCACCGTTTTCCTCGGGCTCTGTTCGCCGCGCAAGATCGGCATTCTCAAGGGCGCCGACTATTCCTACGGTATCTTTCTCTATGGATACCCGATCCAGCAGGCGCTCTATGCACTCGGACCCGCTGGGCAGAACTGGTTCGTCAATGGCCTGCTTGCCACCGTTTTGGCCGCCGGTTTTGCTGCCATGTCTTGGCATTTCGTCGAGAAGCCAGCCTTGAAGCTGAGAAGGGTTGTGATGGCGTTGGAAGAGCGCTGGCTCGAGCTGTCCGGGCGTTTGCGGTTTCGGCGCAGGCTCGGTCTTCCGGGTGCCGCGCCCTCCGCAACAGTGGCCGTGAAATGAGGGGCTGGCGTCGCTGAAGATGTTGGGCAGGCATGATAATTCCCGATGAGCGCGACCCGGTTTGGGCCGTGATCACCTCTGGGAGTTGAGAACGCGCTCTATGATGAAATAGAGCGCGTTTGGTGTTACATTGACTGGTCCCATCCCCCGCCATCGATCAGTCCGTTGTCGAAAAGATCGCGCCAGCCGGTATAAGGCTGGCTTTCCGCGCCGAGAAAGACTTCATTCCCCGCACCGGCTGTATAGGCCGCATACTCTGCTGTATGTTCGGACAGGTTGGACTGGTCCGTGACCTTCTCGACAAAGGTCGACAGAAACTTGAAATGCAAGAGAGCGCCGGTCACTGGCGGGATGCCGACGGGATCGGACAGGTTGAGGGCGAGAGGCCAGATCTGGTGTGACGATTTTAGATAGAGCCGTTCGCCGCAGACATGCACGAGCGGGATCTTGTTCAGCGCCGGCCCATCCCAGAGGCGTTCACGAAAATAGATCCGACCGCGCACGCCCCCCTTGATCCAGGTTGTATTTTCGCGTGGATCATGATGGCGAACATAGCCGGAGCGATCGAAAAGCGGGCAGATATCGAGGGGGTCGCGACCAGGTTCGCAGACATTGTCTGACAGTCGTCCGCGGCCGTACATATCGACCATGATTGCCCGGAGTGACCGAAGTCCGTGCCGGGCAAGATGGGCCGTCAGGTCGCTGATCCCACGGCGGTCGTCATGTGGAAAGACGAGGAACTCGTCCGCATCCACATAAAGCACCCATTTTTCGCGGCAGAGGCGGTTGATCACCTCATTTACCCAGTCATTGCCGAAGCGGGCCGCCTTGTAGGAGCCGGTTGCCGACACAACCGAGATGTCGGCCTGCCCAGCCAGAATATCGGCCGTGCTGTCGCTCGACTGGTTGTCGATAAAGATGAAATGCTCGAAGCCGAGCCGCCGGTAGTAGTCGAGAAAGAAGGCCAGACGGTGCCCCTCATTGCGGACCACGCAAACCACGACATGCTGCGCGGCAGATAAGGCCGCCTCGTTCAGCGTATAGCGCAGCTGGCGCGATTTGATCAGGCGGCGAAGCCGGGCCTTGGAATAATGCAGGGCGCTTGCGGTTGCCGGTGAGGCAAATGTCATGCTGTGCGCCTCCATTCTGGCCTGAGAGGATCGCTGTTGCGACCCTTGGTCCTCGGGCGGTTCCGGGGCAAGAAGGATGTAGCTCTGTCTGTCACGCGGATTTTCCCAGTTGGCGGCTCAAGCGGGGTAATTTCCGGTCAAGGCATACTCAAGTGGATTGCGTTTGCGTCCGCCTGCAAGTGCATGAAGCGTCCGCTCCCGCATCGACCGCAACGTATAGACGAGCTTGCGCTCGAGTGAGATGCCACGATAGAGGCGGGCGAAAAGCGGGTCTTCACGCCGCAGTTCGCGATAGATCCTGCTCTCGGCATCCGTCCAGGGAAAGTAGGTTCCATGCCATGGCTTCGGATGCGCCATGTAATGCACAATGCTGAGCGAGCGCATGTCGACCATGTGCAGGAACTGCTTGGGGAAATTCCACTTGTTGGAAATCAGGATCAGCGACTGGCCGGCAACGTGATTGAGGGCGCCCTGGTCGTGTTTTCCATCGCAGGCCTCAGGATTGGTCAGGAACAGATTGAACGCCTCTTCGCCAATCCAGCCTTCCCGATTGAACTTCAACACGCCGGCGTTGAAATAATGGCTGTCCCTGCCATGCGCCAGAAGATCGCGCAGCGCCAGATAGTCGCGTGCGGCGTAGAACTTTCCTGGCGGCGCTACCAGTTTCTCAAGGTCTTCGAGCGGGCGGATGACCTGGGTGTCGCCGTCAAGGTAGATGATCTGTGTATAGTGTTTCGGTAATATTTGCGGGAGGATCAACTTCGCCATGGTGCTGACGCTGATTCGACCCTGGAAATGCCCGAGATCCAGCCGTCCAAGTGAGCTCGCCAGCGCCTCAGAGACGTCGAGAAGGATCACGCCCTTTGCTGCCAGCAGTTCCCTCAGCGCCGCAAAATCAGTGATTGCCTCGGAGAGCAGGACGCAGATATCCGTGCTGTGAGAGCTTTGCTTGCGGGCCTGCAGCGCCGACATGATCGTCGGAAAGGCGTATTCCCCATCGGTCACATAGACCACACACTGAGTGTTGAGGGATTGCGCCGCTTCGGGCTTTGGGTTGCCCTGGGCCTCACCCTTGGTTGTGTTGCCATCATTGATTGCCTGGCGAACCATAAAATTTCCCCATTCCTGTTTTTACTGAATACTTAGCGAAGAAACGCATTACTATGCTGCTGACGCAGGTATTTTTCTTGATTCGTATTGGTGTCCGACGGGACATTGCTCCAGGGAGCGGATCATGGGCAGAGGTAACGTCGGAATGTCGAGCGCCGCACTTCTGGTTTTCGCAGTGTCTTCCCTTGCCGGTACGGTGCTTCGTGCCTGGGCCTTTGCACTGACATCCCTGGGAGTCGTCCTTGCCGTCCTTGTTGTGCTCCTCTTTCAGGGCGAGCCTCTGTTCCGCAGTCTGATCCTCGGCCTGAAGTTGCTGGTGCTCATGCAGACCAGTTATGTGCTGGGGCTTTTCGTCAGCCATTTTGTCAGCCAGATGGTCCGTCGCCGGAAAGGTCGCCCCCTGAGCGACAGGAGCCGCATGGGCGGCGAGCCGCCGCCTTCTTGAACGGGTCGAGACATCAACCCCTTCATAGGCCATGACGGAATGAACACGCTTCTGACGGAGGCGTTTGGTTTGCTCTCCGGTATCGCCTGCAAGCGCAGCGGAAACAGCACGCGCATATGGCGACTGTCGGGCCCGCGATACCGGCGCAAAACGGCTTGCCACACCCCATCCGGGCGCACAGGTCCTGTCAGACAAGACGGACTCCTTCCGGAAAGGCGGCCGGTCCTGCATCGTCGGATGCGAGCACAGCCTGACTGGTCCTCGCCCTCGGCGCGCTGATGCCGGCTGCGAGCCCCGCGATCAGGCTGAACAAGAGCCCGAGATCGGTGCTGGTGCCGGCCAAGGCGGCCGCGACTATCTGGCTTAGCGAAGACATGAGGGCGGCCATTCCGATGGCGAAATCGTAAGAGTGTTTCGAATCCAGTCGCCGTGTGGCGCGCAGAAGCCTGTAGAGGAAAAGCAGAAACAGCAAAGTTCCGATGATGCCGACATTCGACAGCAGCGCCACAACGAAGCTTGATGCGCGCACGGAGCCCAAACCGGCCCCCATGCCGACGGTATCGAGGAAAGAAATCAGGGCAAGTGTGTTCCAGGCGGTCCGCTCCTCTCCCGATTGGGAACCGAGCTTGTTGGAAAAGGCTTCGACGCCAACATCTGTAATCATCTGCCAGATCGCAGGCATCAGCATCAGTCCCAGCAAGAGGCATGGCAGGACAAGAACGAACAGCAGCAGGAATGTGGCATGCGACGTGCGTGCACGGCCTCGCCAGACCCGGACAAGGCAAAACAGCACGCAGACGGCTGTCATGACCGCGCCCGCGGCATAGGCCGTGGTTGATGTGCACAGCAGAAGGGAGATGCCCGTCACGCAGGTGATCGGTCCAAGCCAACGCACGGGATAGCGCTCGAGCCAGAGGATGAGCGTGAAGACGAAGAGGGAGAGCGCGATGGCGCCAAAGGAACTTGCTTCAGGAAACGATCCGACGATGCGCTTGAACCCGGCAAATGTGTCCGTCGTATGCATGGTGTAGTTGGCATTGCGAATGACATCCAGCGCCTGCGGCACGCCTGCGTAATAGGTGGTGACATCAAGCAGCGCGAAGAGGCAGCAGGTCGCAGCCGTCGCGATCACTGCATGGGTCAGAAAGCGTGCGTGGCCGTTGCGGGCCAGAGCCGCGACGATGGCGAAGCAGGCGAGATCTGCCAGCAGATAGACAGATTGGGTGAAGTTCGATGAGCCGGGCCGAAGCGGCGAGGCGAGGGTCGACATCATGGAGTTCGCGCCGCGCGCAGAGGAATAGACGAGGCTTGCATCGGCAAAGATCCTCGGCAGAAAATAGGCGGTTGCGACAGAAAACATGATATAGGCGGCAAACCAGTAGCCTGGCCCGGGGTGAGCGAGGCTTGCCAGGCTCGCATGCAGATGCGCAGGCCGCACGGCAACACTGATGAACAGAAACAAGAGCAGCAAATGGCTGGGCTGCACACTATTGCCGCCGAGCGCCGGGAGCTGGATGGCCGCCGCCGCACCGAACAACAGTGACATGGCAAGGATCGCCGCGCTCCAGCGCGGCCCGAGATAGACCCCGACGGCGCCGAGCAGTATTGTCAGAAGACCGATGATTTCTAGCGACACGATGGCGATCCCGGCTTTGGCGGGGCGTAAAGAAGCGGCAGGGCATCAGCCCCGCCCGCCATTGGGCGAACGGGATTCTGTGCCTTCGACTGAAATACGCAGACGTCCAAAAGGCTCACATTGGCATCCTTTACGGTCCGACCTGCAGCGTGCCGGGGGGCAGTATGCCAGCAGCTGTTGTGTCCAGCGCGATCTTTGCGTTATTGCCGGCTGGCATCAGGCTGGTTGACTTGCCAATGCCCTGGGCACCGGCCCGCGACGTGCTGATGCCGATCTCGACCAGATCATGCGGCACGAGCAAAGTCGCTTCGTCCCCTGGAATCACCGTTGTGCTGCCGTCGGCATTGCGGCGAATGATGCGGTAGGTTCTCTGTTCGCTCCTCGTTTCGTCTGCTGCCGCTTCCAGCTGTGCCAGCTGTTCGTTGTATCCGGCCTGTTGACCAAGGAGTTGCGCCACCTGCATTTCGATCGAGGCCCGCGACAGGGCTGCGTCGATCGTGTTGAGTTCCTGCTGGTTTTCCGCATTGCGCTGATAGACCAGGTTCGCCTTCTCGCGATCGCTTTCGCTCACCGCCTGGCGGGCCCGGGTAAGCGCGATCTCGAGGTCGAGAAGATTGCTCTGCAGGGTCGCAAGGTCACGGTCGATGGCCAGCTGGCGGCTGTTCGTGATTGCGCCCTTGGTCACCAGGCTGGTGGCCGTCTCCAGTTCCTTTCTCGCACGGTCGATCTGCTGTTTCTGGGACTTGATCTTGGCATCCAGAGACTGGATCTCCTGACCATAAAGCGTCACCAGGTCGTCCGCTGCCGCGATCCGGCTAGACAGTTGGACCCGACGCAACTGCAGCAGGTTCAGTTCGTCTGCTTTCGCCGCTTCAATATTGGCCGCGCCGACGAGTTCCGCCGGGATGTCGAAATCGTCGCGGCCCTCGATTTCTGCGGTCAGGCGCGCGCGGCGCAAGAGCAGTTCGCGCTGGCCGACAACGGCCGTGCGATAGGCGCCCGCTGCCTGGATCTGGTCCCGCAGCAGATAGGCATTGTCTCCGCGCGACCGCAGGAAGCCGCCGGCGACGCTGACCGCCTTCATCGTCGTCATGCCGGCCTGGAAAGGATAGCGCCCCGGGCTCTGGACAGACCCGACAACGAAGATCGGGGCATGTTCCTCGACTTCGATGGCAACGGAAGGCGGCGTTGGCAGACCGGCCCGCTCGGCGAGCGTCACGGCCAGGGTCTCGGCCAGTTCCTGGGTGGTCTTGCCGCTTGCTGGCACGGTGCCAATGACGGGGACCGCGATTTCGCCCGCTTCGTTGATCGTGTAGACGCCTTCCAAGGCTTCCCAGCTGGCATAGCGTCCATCTGCAGAGCGCCATTCGACCACGCGAAGCCGGATCTGGTCCTCAACGACGAGCCGTTGGCTTTCCGCCGCCGCAGGCGCGCTTGTAAAGAGGCTGGTGATGAGGGACAGGCCAAGGGCCAAACGTGAGATCCGATGAACCATCATGGTCGAGATCCTTGCGTTGCAGGTGAGGGGATTGGGCTTCGGGCACTCGGCTGCAGATCGATTTCAAGGATCCGTGCGGGATCGAGTCTGCGCCGAAGGAGATCGCCCATCGCCATGAGATTGCCGAGGAAGCGGCCACGGCGATCCACTTCCGTTGTCTTGAAGAGCGTGCCGATGAAATTGGCCGTGATGTTGCGCCCGATCTGTCGGAAACCACGCAGTGGTGAAAGCGTGCCCTTGCGCATCATCCGCCAGGGATTGGCGACTTGCGAATAACCCAGCCGACGGCCCGGCTGGCGTCCGGAGCGAACCCCGAGATGCACACCAAGGGCACCGGGGACTTCGACGCAGCGGCCGTGACGGGCAAGTGCCCGGCTGAAATCAACGTCTTCGAGCCATCCATAGAGTGGCAGTGATTCGTCGAACCGGATGCCGTGATCGCGCGCTGTCGCAATCTTGACCGCCATGTTGCAACCATAAGCGTTGTAGATATCGCGAACAGTGCCCGAAGCCGCCTGCGGTTCGCTGGTGTCGAGCCGAGAGACGGCCTCTGCAAGGCCGATCGCCGAACCGAGGATGCCGTCGGCAATCACGCGACCCGTGGCAATCGCGATGTCCGGATCCGCAGCAAAGGCCTGCTGCATGCGAGCGGCAAACTGCGGATGAGGCACAAAATCATCGTCAAAGAACAGCACGAGATCGGCCTTGTCGGCGCAGGCCGAGAGGATCGCGTTGCGCTGGCGTGTCAGCCCGCTGGGGCCTGTCAGCAATTGCACCCGATCGCATGCGGCAAGCCCTGCTGCATGGTCAAGCACGGGAACGCAGACAATGATCGGTATGTCCGGCATGGCAGGGGATAGCAGATAGGCGACGGTTGCCGCGAGCGTCTCCGCCCGGCCAGCCGAGGCAATACCGATCGCCAGGCGCGGAAGGGTGGCTTGCCCTTCCGTGCATTGCGGTCGTTCCTTGCTCTGCTCTACGTGCGCAAGTCGGCCGAGTTGCGATGGATACTGCGCCATCCTCTCAGTCCTGCCGGCTCTTGTTGATGATGGCGCCCGCGACGTCCGCGCCAACCAGCCGCAGGTCGCCAGTCGCCTTCGCCAGCGCATCCAGCGTGGTCTGCCCCTCGATCGCCACCAGAAGGACTGTGTCCAGTTCCGGTGAAAGCGCGTTGGCATCGGGTGCATCCTCGACCGCGGCAATGTCGAAGATGATTGTATCGTAGTCTGCCTTCATCGTTGCAAGGGTCAGCTTCGTCGTCCGCGAACCCAGCCGAACCGCGGGCGATACGCCGTCTCGCTGTCCGCAAGGCAGGAAGTGAAGGTTCGGGTTCAGGTCCACCGTAAGGTCAGCAAGTGGCGCGGTGCTGGAGAGAGCCTTGATCAGCCCTTTTGATCCATCATGGTTGAGTAGACGGCTCAGCGATGCCTTGCCGCCAACGGTATCGACAAGCAGCGTCCGCGCGCCGGAGGCCGCCGACTGCAGCGCCATTTCTCGAGCGATCGTGGATGCCCCGCAGCCCGGGCCGATGCCGATAACACCGATCGCCGTCTTGCGCTTTCGGCGCAGGTTGAGCAGCAGCGGCGTCAACACCTCCAACTCCGGCATGCGCCGCAGCACCACCTTGTCCGATGGCGGAACTTCGGGGTCCCCTCCGGTCTGGCAAGGCGCGAGGCTGCGGATTGGCAGCCGACGGATGCGGGCAAGAACAGAGACGCCGGCCACGTCTGCAATCGGCGAGCGCCGGGTGATCCGCCGGTCGGCAGCATGCGCCAGCATGGCGATCATCAAGCCGAGACCGAGGCCAACAAGCAGGCTGAAAGCCAGGAGCAGGGTAGAACGCGGGCTTGCTTTTGAGAGCGGTGGCGTTGCCGGGGAGACGATCGTCGCATCGGAGACGGGCGAAGAGACGCGTTGCTTGGCTTCCGTAAAGGCAGTCAGCGTGCTTTCGAACAGGTTGCGCCGCGCCTGAGCCTGACTTTCGAGTTCGGCGAGGCGATATTGGTCTTTCGGATTGGCACGGAACGCGGCGAGGTCGTTTGCCGCCTTTGTCAGGCCGCCCTGCTGCTCATTCACCAGCCGTTCCAGCCAGTTGCTGTATTGCTGTGCCGACTGCGATTTCATTTCGAGGTTTTTGGCGATGTAGGCCCGTGCGAGCATATCCGCGATCTCTGCGGATCGCTCTCGGCTGTTTGCCGACGCCGAGATTTCGACAACCATCGAACGGCCAATCCGCCTGGCCCATGTGACATTGCGCAGTTTCGCGACGACGAGGTCCAGCATCGCTTCCTGGTCTGTGCCGGCGGACGCGCCATCTGGCTGCCCGGAAGGGGACACAAGATTGAGCAGTGCTGACTTGATCCGGTCGCGCAGGGAGGTCGTGTCCGTGAATTGCGGATCACTGGTCAGGTTGAGGTTGATCGCTGCGCTGCGCAGCACGTCGCTGGCGCGGGCAATCTCGATTTCACCCTCAATGAACGTGTCTTCAGCCAGCGCCCGGGCCGCATCTCCGCTATTGATTTGCGGCGAGACCAGCAGTTGGGTCGATGCCACATAGGACGGTTCAGCCATGAGGAGATAGATGAGGGTCAGGCCAACCGTCACAAGCGGGACGCTGGCGATGATCCGAAACCGACGGCGGACAAAGAACGTGACGTCGGCGAGCGAAAACGGCTCTTCCTTTCCCGATTGTGGAAACATCGAAAGTGCAGGCAGTCGCTGGAAACTCTGATTGGTCGACACACTCTTCCCCAATACTTGAAACTTCTTCCGGCATCTTGAGAACCCTTTGGGTACACAGGTGACAAAGTGCCGGCATATGCTTGGCTTCAGTAGGCGCCTTCGCGTGAGAACAGGACAGGTACGGTTTTTGCCATGATCCAGAGATCCCAGGAGAGCGACCACCGCGTGACATACTCCACGTCAAGCGCCACACGGTGTTCGAAACAGGTGTTGCTCCTGCCGCTCGTCTGCCAGTGCCCGGTCAGGCCAGGCCGCGCGGCGGTGTAGAGATCGACGTGGTCGCCATAGCGAATCAGTTCTTCGCGGGTGACGGGGCGCGGTCCCACGATACTCATGTGACCGGCAAGTACATTGAGAAGTTGTGGAAGTTCATCCAGGCTGGACTTGCGCAGCACTTCCCCGACAACCGTGATCCGCGGATCGTTTCGCAGCTTGCGCGTCTCTTCCCACTCGGCACGAGCCTCGGGATTGTCCTTCAGAAGGGCCGCAAGCTGTGCGGCGGCATCCGTCCGCATGGTTCGGAACTTCAGACAGCCAAAATCCCGGCCTCGCCAGCCCACTCGACGGTGCGAGTAGAACACCGTGCCGCCATCGGAGGCTTTGATCAGCAGGGCGACCAGCAGTGCCATGGGAAGCAGAGCGATGATCGCAATCAAGGAAATAGTGATGTCTAGCACACGCTTGACAATATTGCTTCTCAATGGAAGGCGATACACGCCTAGATGGCGGATATCAGCGTCTTCGGGTTTCAAGCTGATCCAAGAGTCGGTACCATCCAGACCCTGAAATTCGGTCGTCATCTACATCTCCGGGGCGCGTCGCACTTCGCCTTTGCGCTCGACCCTCAGATTGTTGCGTCGCAATGTTGCTGTCTGTGACCCCGGTTACAAACATTAATAATTTATTCATGATACTGATCTCTCCATTGCGAAATTCTAATCAGACCAATTTTGGAGGTATCTCATCGCGTTCATGCAACTTTCTCGACTCAATTTTCAAAACTCTATAAGCATAGTTTAGATCCATAATATTGACGTCTCGAATGTTGTCTCTAGGCGTTAAGGCAATCAAAAATGCTTATCGAATGCGCATATGCATTCGAATTGTGCTTTCGAATGATCTGAAATACCCTCAGTTTTTACTGGGAAATTTGGATCAAATTTGACTGCGATCAGATCAGAATTCCTCTTGGCAGACCAGAAATTGTGCAGTGCGTCATATTTGAGTGCGTAGGGAGTTGATGCAATGAATGGAGCAGTGACGAGCCCGCTTGCGGGCGAGAAGATACGCGCTTTGCGAGCGGGCAAGGTCTCGTCTCCGTTCATTTGCGGAGGCGATGATGGGTTGCTTGCCAATTGGGCTCAGCATTTCCCGCAGTATCGCTATACTATTCGTAACTTCCGGCGTGGCGATGTTATTGCTGGCGCCGGCGTAAGTGGCGACATGTTCGCACGGATACAGCGTGGACTGGTCGGAGCCAACGCCCTGTTGTCTGACGGCCGGGAGTTCATTGTCGAGATCATGCCGAAGGGCAGTGTTGTCGGCGAAATCGAGGTGCTGCGCCGGCAGCCGATGAACCTGGAATACAAGGCTGTTTCCGATTGCGAACTGCATTTCTATGACGGTCGGCTGCTCCGCGAAATGTGCGCGAAGGATCCGAATTTTCAGTTCCAGTTGTTGTCGCGCGCCCTGGCCAGGATCACGGAACTCGAACTGCGGATCATCGCAAATGCCGGCGGCAGTTTGATCTCCCGACTGGCCCAGACCCTGCTTCGGCTTTCGGCGGTCTACGGCATTGACGGCACGGATGGCGATGAGGTGACCATCTCCCAGCATGAATTGGCGGCCACGCTCCCGGCTTCGCGGGAGAAGGTGAACCAGTGTCTGCGCCGTTTGCGTGAAAGCAAGGTGATTGACGGGACGCATGGAACGATCCGCATCCTCAATCGGCCGGCATTGGAAAACCACGCGCGCAGCGGTGGCGCCTTGGCCTGACCCGCTGGACACCTGAATTGACTGGCGCGTCGGCAACGCGCGTTGGTCCAGTCAGGTGGGACTGGCGAGACTTCTTGCGGTTTGGGCAGCGGGTGTCGCCAGATTCCCGACGATATGTTTGCTGCTGGTTCTGTCTCCGACCCGCAGCGTGAAAGACGACCTGGAGCCGCGGGGTGTGTGGATGGATAGCATGAACATGGCGCATTGGGGGGCATCACTGCGATCCCCGAACACGTCATTGGCGGCGGGGGCACAAGAGGCCAGGGCACCGACGACCGGGCTTTCCACCATTGATCGGGTGGTCGTGATCGACGACTATTCTGTTGCAAGAGGCGGCGCGACAGCCCTGGCAATTCGGGCGGCGCAATTGCTCGCCGATGCGGGCCTTCGGGTCACCTATATCTGCGGTGACAAGGGCGATGAGGGAGCCCTTGCGGCCAGTGGCATCGAGCTCGTGGCGCTCGGGGGTGCCGACCTCCTCAACGCCGATCGCGTGACAGCTGTGCTGAACGGAGTGCACAATCGCCCGGCCGCTGCCGCAATCTCTGCCTGGATCGCCAAAAATGACAGTCCAGCCACGCTTTATCATGTACACGGATGGTCGAAGATCCTGTCGCCTTCGGTGTTTGAGGCCCTGTCTCCGGTCGCCAGTCGGTGCCTGGTCCATGCCCATGACTTCTTCTCGGCATGTCCGAACGGCGCATTTTACGATTACACCCGGCAGGAAACCTGCACGCGCACGCCACTCGGGTTTGATTGCCTGAAGACGGCCTGTGACAAGCGCAGCTATACCCACAAGATCTGGCGTTCGGTGCGCGGCGCCAATCTCTTCCTTCAGCTGCGCCGCCGCCAGGCGTTCGGCCGGCTGGTGATGCTGCATGACAAGATGACCGGCTATTTCGAGCGTTCCGGCTATGATGCCGATCGGCTTGTGACGATCCGCAATCCGGCGGCTCCTTATACGCGCGAGCGGGTGCGCGCCGAAGATAACAGCGAATTCTTCTTCATCGGGCGGCTCGATCCTGAAAAAGGTGTCGCGGACGCGGTCGCTGCCGCTGGCCGAGCGGGGGTTCGGCTCTGCATCATCGGCGATGGCCCTTTGCGGGCGGAGCTTGAAAAGGCGGGTGATCACGTCCGTTTCCTCGGCTGGCGTTCCCATGCCGAGATCGCCGACGCCATCAAGTCGGCGCGGGCGGTCATCATGCCGTCGCGCTACCCGGAGCCGTTCGGCCTCGTGGCTGTCGAGGCGGCTGCGAGCGGTGTCCCCGTGATCCTGCCGGCCAGCGCTTTCCTGGCCGAAGAAATGACCGAGCTTGGCTTCGCTTTGTCCTTCGATGGCGCGAACCAGCAGAGCATGGTCAGCGCCTTGCAGGCACTCGACCGCATGCCCTCTGAGGATGTGAGAGTGATGAGCGAGCAGGCTTTTGCCTCCGCCCCCTCACTGTTCAACCGGCCGGAGGATTGGCGGGATGCGCTGGTCGCGGCCTATGCCGCGATGCTGAGCCCCGCTGCCGCGGAGGTCGTGCGGTCCAAGGGTTTCACCGAACAATCGCCGATCTGACGAAAGGGCTGGCTTCAAGACCATGGATACACTGACAAGCCTCGCAGCCCCGCCACGGCATGCACCGAAAGTCCCGGACGCTCCCGTCGTCGGGGGAACTCCACAAAAGCCTCTGCGCGTCGCAATCGTGCATTATTGGCTGGTCTCCATGCGCGGCGGCGAGAAGGTGATCGAGGAACTTTGCCAGCTGTTTCCGCAAGCCGACATCTTTACGCTGGTTTGTGATGAAACCAGGCTGAGTGCGCGCCTGCGTCAGCACCGCATCACGACATCCTTCCTGCAGAAAATCCCGGGTGCCCGCCGCCACTACACCAAGATGCTGCCGCTCATGCCATTCGCGCTCGAGCATTTCGACCTGCAGGACTATGATCTGGTCATTTCCAGCGAATCTGGTCCCGCCAAGGCGATCGTGACGCGGCCGGATGCTTTGCATGTCTGCTACTGCCATTCGCCGATGCGTTACATCTGGGACCAGTTCCACC
This sequence comes from Rhizobium sp. AAP43, assembly GCF_001296045.1. GTDB lineage: Bacteria > Pseudomonadota > Alphaproteobacteria > Rhizobiales > Rhizobiaceae > Allorhizobium. Next base: position 39,204 of record NZ_LJHS01000044.1, read on the forward strand.
TGTATCGGAAGGGCTTGCCCTGGATCGGCCGTGTGATGATGTCGCTGACAGCGCCCATCCTGCGCGTCTGGGACGTAACGACGGCAGCCCGGGTCGATACCTTTGTCGCCAATTCGGCCTATATCGGCAGCCGCATCCGGCGCTTCTACAATCGGGATGCGACAGTGATCCACCCCCCGGTGGCCGTCGATGATTTCAAGCTCGGCACCGGCCAGGGCGAGTTCTACCTCTATGCCGGCCAGTTGACCGGCTATAAGCGCGCCGATCTCGCGGTGCGCGCCTGCACCGAAAGCGGGCGGCAACTGGTGGTGATCGGCGAGGGGGAACAAACGGCGCATCTGCGCGCAATTGCTGGCCCCTCCGTGACCTTTCTCGGCCATCAGCCATTCCCTGTTCTGGCGGAGCATCTGTCGCGCTGCCGGGCGCTGCTGTTTCCCGGAACGGAGGATTTCGGCATTCTGCCGGTCGAGGCCATGGCAAGCGGCAGGCCTGTGATTGCCTTTGATGCCGGCGGTGCGCGCGAAACCGTCTCGTCCCCGGATGTCGGTCTGCGCTTTGCGGAGCAAACCGTGGAGGGAATGCTAGAGGCGATCAATGCCTTTGAGGCGCGTGAGAGTGAATTCGACCCGGCGGTGATCCGTCGCCACGCCGAGCGCTTTTCATCGGAGGTCTTTCGCTCCCGTTTCCGGACGCTGGTTGAGGACTTGCTGACCAGCCGCGCGATGCCCGGTGTCGACACCCAGACAGGGAGTTCGGCGTGACGCATCCGGGGTCTGGCCTTTTCCGAGCCTGGTTGGCGGCGGGAGCCGGGGGTGAACGTGACGCAGAGTGCCCTGCGCGCATCCCCTTGTCGACCAATGTGCGGGAGGGGGCGATATGACCGGTATCAGTCATCGGATCGCCAATGCCAGCCTCTGGAGTGTGGCTGGCAAGCTTGTCGCCCGCCTGATCGACTTTGCCAGCCTCCTGTGTCTCGCACGCCTTCTGACGCCGGAGGATTTCGGTCTGGTCGCAATCGCCGTCTCGATCCTCGTGATTGTCGAGACGGTGCTCGAATTGCCGCTGACCCAAGCCTTGTTGCGCCACGAGGAACTGACGAACGACCTGATCGATACCGCCTTCACCCTCAGCCTGATCCGGGGTGGTGTCATGGCGCTACTGCTGGTTGCACTCGCCTGGCCGGTCGGCCACTTTTATGACGATCCGCGCCTGGTGCCGCTGATAGCTGTGCTGGCGGTGGCACCTGCGATGCGCAGCGTCGTCAGTCCCCGGCTGGTGATCTTCATGCGCGACTTTGATTTCAAGCGCGAATTCGTCATGGATCTCGCGGTCAAATTCGCCTCGCTCATTGCTGCCGTCGGGGTCGCCTTTGCAACCGGCAGCTATTGGGGACTGGCGATCGGCGCGATCACCGGGCCGATCCTGGGCGGCATCCTGTCCTATGTTTTCGCCCCGATGCGGCCGCGTCTGACGCTGTGCGAGTGGCACGCCTTTCGAGACATCATCGGCTGGAACAGCGTGGCGCAGGTGCTGATGTCGTTTAACTGGCAGCTCGATCGGCTGCTCTTGCCGCGTTTTGCCAGCCTCTCGGCCCTCGGTGCCTTCAGCGTATCGGATAGCATCGCCGGCATCCCGCACCAGGTCTTTGTCGGGCCGCTGCTGCGACCACTGATTGCCGGTTTCACCCATGTCTCCGATGCCGGCAAACGGATCGAGGCCTATCTCAAGGCAACCCATGCCATCGTGCTGACAGCGGCACCCGTTTTGATCATTCTGACGGTGCTTGCCGAGCCGGTGCTACGGCTCGCTGTCGGAGACAAGTGGGTCTTTGCCGCACCGATCTTCCAGGGGCTGTGCATCGTCAGCATCATCACGCTGCCATCGGCAATCATGCCGCCGCTCGCCATGGTTCGCGACAGGACAAGCCTCGTCGCCTTGCGTATGGCGATCGAGTTTGCCGTCCGCATCCCCGTTACCATTGCCGCCGTGATCCAGTTTGGCCTTGCTGGCGCGATCGGTGCTCGTCTCGTCGGCGTGCTCGTCGCCTATCTCACCTGCATTCTCATCGTCCGGCATCTGATCGGCCTGTCGCTGCGCCGGCAGGTTGCCGTTTTCGCCAAGGCGCTGCTGCCAGCACTCCCCATGGCGCTCGGCCTCTGGTGGATCGAGCCGAACCTTGCGGCTCTCCCGGCAGGTATCTTGCTGTTTGTTGCGCTCTCCGCCGCGAGTGCAGGTGCCATGGCTCTATTCTGGCTGTGCGCGCTCCTCTTGTGGATCCTGACGGACCGACCGGCTGGATTGGAAAAGATTGTCATCGAGAAACTGCGCGCTGGTCGGCAGCGGTTTTCCGTCGCGTTGGAGCAAGGCCCATGAGGACCACATCGAAATGGAAGCTGCGGGCCGCTGCGGTCAGCATCGTGATCTTGGGAGCACTGACTGCCTTGGTCCCGTATTCGGGCAGCCTGGCCGAGGATGCGCCTTTAAACCTTGACGATTTCGACATGACCTTCGAGGAGAATTTCGATACGTTGAGCGTCTCACCATGGGGTGAGCGATCGACGCGCTGGATTGCCCATACGCCCTGGAATGGGGATTTCGGCGCCGCCCGTTTCAGCGATCCGCTCGACGGTTTTCCCTTCACCACCAAGGACGGCATCCTGCGCATCGAAGCGCGCAAGGGCGACGATGGAAACTGGCGCGCCGGACTTCTCTCCTCGACCAATCCACGCGGGGACGGGTTCTCGCAGAAATTCGGCTATTTCGAAGCGCGGATGAAGCTGCCGCCGGGCAAGGGCGTCTGGCCTGCCTTCTGGCTCATCGGCCTTGACCGCTCCGGCTTTACCGCCGAAATCGACGTGTTGGAATATTACGGGCGGGCACCCTACGAATTCTCCAGCGGCTACCACATTTGGCGCGAAAGCCATGGCGGCAAGAACCAGAACGATGGCTTCTGGACGGCAGTGCCCGAGGGCAGCCTGAGCAGCGATTTTCACACTTGGGGCGTGGAGATCAAAGCGGACCGCACGACGATCTACTTCGATCGCAAGCCGGTCTGGGGCTTCGACACCCCGCCGGAGTTTCATATGCCCTTCTTCCCGCTGGTCAATCTGGCCCTCGGCGCCGGCTGGCCGATCGATGAGACGCCAAACCCGTCCTATCTCTATGTCGACTACATCCACGTCTACCAGCGCAAGGCTGCAAGCCCGACCGAATGACAAGATGCGGTGCGCTGAACCGAAGGCGATTCCGCTACGCCTGGGAAGTGGCCTGGCGTCGGGAATGGTTTAAAAAAGATAGCTAGCCACTGAGGGCGCTTCATATTCGCCGGCTGTGCTCTAAGCCCTGCTTCTAGGCAATATGATTGCTTCTGGCATGCCAGTCCCAGGCGGAACGGATGATGTCGGAAAGCCCGAAGCGGGGTTCCCAGCCCAGAACTTCGCGAGCCTTGGCATTGTTGGCAACCAGCGATGTGGAATCCCCTTCGCGCCTCCGGCCATATTCCACCGGGAAGGGGCGGCCCGAGACTTCGGAAATGGCGCCCAGCAGCTCCTTGACCGTCGTGCCATGGCCGGTGCCGAGATTGATCTCGACGGTCTCGCCACCGCCGAGGAGATAATCAACCGCCCGTACATGTGCATCTGCCAGATCCAGCACATGGATATAGTCGCGCACGCAGGTGCCATCGCGTGTGTCATAGTCGGTACCGAAGACCTTGAAGCCCTCGCGCCGCCCAAGGGCCGCCTCGATCGCCAAGGGGATCGCATGGGTTTCCGGCGTATGCCATTCGCCGATCCGGCCCTCGAAGTCGGCGCCTGCTGCGTTGAAATAGCGCAACATCACCGATCGCAGGTTCTTATAGGTGCCGAAGTCCTTCAGCGCCTGCTCGATGATGTATTTCGTCCGTCCGTAGGGATTGATCGGCGCTTGCGGATGGCTTTCGTCCATCGGCACCGTCTCCGGCAGGCCGTAGGTGGCGCAGGTCGATGAAAAGACGAAGGCCTCGACGCCGGCCTCCATGGCGACGGACAGCAGCGTCAGAGCGCCGATCACGTTGTTATCATAGAAGGCGACGGGATCCTTGACCGACTGCCCGACTTCAATCAGTGCGGCGAAATGCAGAACTGCGTCCGGCTGGTGCGTTGCAAAGACTTCCGCCAGCCGCGCACGGTCGCGAATGTCGCCCTGTTCAAACGGACCCCATTTGACGAATTCCGCATGGCCGTTCGACAGGTTGTCGTAAACCACCGGCTGATAGCCGCGTTCGGCGAGAAGCAGGCAGGTATGCGAGCCGATATAGCCGGCTCCGCCAACGACGAGGATCTTCTTGAGCGACATGGAGTACCACACTTGAGATTTGGGGAGGACTTCAAAGGCGGGGGCGGAATGGGTCTAAAGAATGAATGGCGGACAATCCCGTCAGGGACGCCCTGGCAAAAAGGCATATGCCTCGCATTTTTACGGAGGAATGTCCGCCCGTCCAGTGCGCTGCACAAGAATTGACGGGCGGCATGCTGGGTTCAACGGACCAATTTGGGGCTGTCCCGTCGATCCCGTCGTCTACCCCTCCAGAACCTCTCCCGGCGCATCTCTGCCATCGTCAGGAGTTGAGGATTTGCGCGCCAGAATGCGTTGGTAGAAAAGTCCGATGCCGATCAGCACAAAGCCGAGGCCGATGAAGGAGAGTGCTCTGAGCACGCCTTCGAGGTGGCTCATGTCGACAAGGAAGGCCTTGGCGACGGAGAGCATGACGATGACGGCCGAAGTAATGCGCAGGCTTCTTGCATCGAAGCGCGAGCCAAGCACCAGAAGGCCAACGCCAATCACAAGCCAGGCCACGGAATAGCTGTAGGTTTCCGCCTGTTCGAAGCCCTTCCAGTAGGCGATGTATTCGCCCTGCCAGAAGCGCCGAACGCTGAGCGTCACCCAGGAAAAGCCGAGGGTCGCGCCGGAGAGTGCGAGCATGGTGACGTAAGGCAGCGGGCGCTTGCCGCGGGCATAAACGGCAAGACCCGCATAGCTCAGGCCCGGGATCAGATAGCCGATCAGGAGGAGGTTGACCAAGGGCCATTCTCCGGTGCTTTCGCCGCTGAAATACGGATTGAGGCCGCCGAGATGCAGGCTGAGGATCTGCACTATCGACAGCCCGCCCGCGATCATCGAGCCGTAACGGAAAACATGGCTCGGCGATTTCCGGTCGAGCGTCATCAGGATGCCGGACATGCCGATGACAAGCAGCGTGTAGATCGACTGCTCGCCAAGCGTCGGCGTGCTGGAATCAAGCACGCCACCATTCATGGCGTGGCGGACCAGAATGGCGATCGTGAGCAGGCTCATCAGTGCGGCAATACCCTGCAGCGCGTTGCGAACCCGCTCGCCGGGCCAGTTGCGCAGCTCATAGGCGGCGATAATGGCCAGCAGTGCCGGAATGCCATATCCGGGCAGCAGCTGGTTGAAGAACGGCGTGCGGCTCAGCGCATCCGGCCCGACCAGTGTGGGATCGGAACCGATCCGGAGCATGACGCCGGCCAGCGCTGCGACCATCATCCAGGGCAGGCTCGCCCAGCTGCGCAGCCGGGTTGCCATGAGGAAGCCGAAACCGAGGACGGCAAGGGCAAGCGTCGTGACCAGCCCATCCGTCATGACGTGCAGGGCCAAGGCAAAGGCTGCAAAGCCACCCGACACGAGAATGTCGCGTGCCGGACCGTCAATCATGCCGAACCGCCCTCGATGCAGGAGCTCCGCCGCGACGATCAGGGCGGCACCCACCCCAACCGCATAAAGGCCATGGGTCAGATCGAAGGCGTAGATCCCGTAGAACAGAAAACTGATCGTTGCGAGAAGGATCGGCATGGCAGCTGCAAGGCTGGCCCAGACGGTGGCCATTACGGGCGCTTGGCGACCGGAGCGTGCCAGGAAGGCCACACCGAGCATCAGGAAAATCGCACCGAGCCCGAGCAGGACCAGAACCAGCGGACCGTCGAAGTCGGTCAGGACCGCGCTGGAGCCTTGGGCATCGATCAGGTCGTTGACGAGTTGCGTTACCATCGAACCGTCGAACAACGCGCCAATCACCGCGCCGAAACCGGCAAGCATGGAGGGCCAGATGGCACCCTTGTTCTGGCTGCCGGCGGCCGCAAGCGTGGCAATCAATGTGGCGAAGACATAGGAGGGAAAGAGGTCCGTATCCCCATCAAGACCAAGCATGGCGAGCGCCGGCAAAAGAATTGCGATCGCCATCGAAATGTCGAGCCAGATGGGCCCTCGGCCCAGCTGCCGGGAGACGCTATCAACGATCACGGCCTGATCCGTTGCGCCATCATCCTCCCGGATGCGGCCGGGCCAGACCAGCGCCCACGAGGCGATCATTGCGATCAGCGCCAGCGCCACCGGCGTGAGCTCGGTATAGTCCGAAAAGGCGAGGTAGGCGATCACCCAGAAGCCGAGTGCCAGATGGGCAAGTCCGGGCACCAGATGCCAACCCCTGATGCGGGATGCGGCCGAGGTGGCGACCTGGACGACGGCCAGGAAGCCGAACAGCGTCCAAGGGCGCGGACCTGTGCTGGCGATCAGCGCCGGAGTGATCATCGATCCGGCGAGACCGAGGCCTGCAAGCGCCTGTCCGTGCAGGAGCGATAGACCGAGAACGGCAAAGGCCGTGAGCGCCAGCAGGAGGAAGGCTGGCGTCGGGCCGATGAATTCGTAAATGCCATGGGCCGCATAGATGGATCCGAAGATCGAGACGGCACCAGCGGCCGTCAGGATGCCGGGGATCATGGCGTTTTCATAGAGCGCTGCAGCCTTCGGCAGCGCCTTGCGCCGGATCAGCTCTGCGCCGCCGATCAGGATAAGACCGAAAAAGGCTGCGAGTGACAGCCGGACACCGGGGCCAAGAAGGCCGCTTTCGATCGAGTAACGCACGAGGAAAATGCCGCCAAGCGCCAGCGCCAGCCCACCGGCCCAGACCGCCCAGCGTGCGCCGAGCAGATTTTCCAGGCTGTCCTGCGAGGCCGACGCAGTGCGCGGAGCCGTGAGAAGAACTGGCTCGGTCGAGAGCGTGATGGCGGGTTCAGCCGCCTCACTGACGCCATCGGCCGTGGTTTCCTCGCGTGCGGCGATGACGGGTGGTTCGAGGTCTGCCTCTTCGGCTATAGCCTCGGAGATTGCAGGGGCCATCGGTCTGTCAGGTTCTGCCAACACATTTTGCGCAGCGTCATCCGAAGCCGCTTCAGTCGAGATAGTTGGGGGTGCTTTATCCGTCTGATCAAGCTTGAGCAGACGCTCGCGCAAGGTTCCGACCTCTTGTTCGAGAGATGAAACGCGTTTTCCCGTTCCCCTGATAATGGAAACGAGAATAACGAACTGGATAATCATCAGGGTCAGAAGCATGGACGTCTCGCAATTGTGCCTTAATCCCAGTCTTAGCGCCTTTCTGTGTGGAAGAAAGCGCGGAGTGTCACGCAACAGCAGGAACGACTGAAGTCTTCACGCCGGGCCTTGCAAACCGTCATGAAACTTTCTAAATCCATGCCACCGGCAACCGCCGGTTTTCTTAGCGTTCAGTTATGCTCAATGTGAGTATAATTCGGGAGGAGCAGGCCGCCATGGAAACCGCAACCGTCTTCAATGGGGTCTCGAAACCCATTTCCGCAGCCGCGCGTCACGGCATTCTCGAGAGGCCGGAGCTGAGCTACACGCCCGCTGTCGCCAAGGAAACCGAGCATCTCTACGAGCGCGTGCGCGACTTCATACCGGCGATCGAATGGCCGGTCTTTGCCCCCTATATCCATGCGATCAACCGGCTGAAAAAGGAACGCGGTGCGGTCATCCTTGCCCATAATTATCAGACGCCGGAGATCTTTCATTGCGTCGCTGACATCAAGGGCGATTCGCTGCAGCTTGCCCGTGATGCCACCCGGGTCGATGCCGAGATCATCATTCAATGCGGTGTGCATTTCATGGCCGAGACGTCAAAGCTGCTCAATCCGCAAAAGACGGTTCTGATCCCCGATGGCCGCGCCGGCTGTTCCCTGTCGGAATCGATCACCGGCGCCGATGTGCGCCTATTGAGAGAGCGCTATCCCGGCGTGCCTGTGGTCACCTATGTGAACACCTCGGCCGACGTGAAGGCCGAGACCGATATCTGCTGCACCTCTGCCAATGCCGTGGATGTGGTCAACAGCTTCGACAGCGACACCGTGCTCTGCATCCCCGATGAATATCTGGCCATGAACGTTGCCAACCAGACGACGAAAAAGATCCTCACCTGGAAGGGCCACTGCGAAGTGCATGAGCGCTTCACGGCCGACGAATTGCTGGAATACAAGCGCGCCGATCCGCGCATCGAGATCGTCGCCCATCCCGAATGCCATCCAAGTGTGCTGGCGGTGTCCGATTATGCCGGCTCGACCAAGGGCATGATCGACTACGTCAAGACCAAGCAACCCCAGCGCGTTCTGCTGGTCACCGAATGCTCCATGGCCTCGAACATCCAGGTCGAAGTCCCCGAGGTCGACTTCGTCAAACCCTGCAATCTCTGTCCGCACATGAAGCGCATCACGCTGCCAAAGATCCTCGACAGCCTGCTCTTCATGACCGAGGAAGTGACCGTCGACCCGGCCATCGCTGACCGCGCGCGACTGGCAGTAGAACGGATGATCAACCTGAAGAATTGAGCGGTGATACCGCGCATAAGGACCTCGGGGGAGGAAAAATGGCTATCAATCTGGAGGCGATGCGGCCGCAATCCTGGCAGGGCATCGATGATATCGTCATTGTCGGTGGCGGGCTGGCGGGGCTGTTTTGCGCGCTGAAGCTTGCGCCACGGCCTGTGACCGTGCTGGCGGCAGCCCCGATCGGGCAGGGGGCGTCCTCGGCCTGGGCGCAAGGCGGCATTGCGGCTGCCATGAGCCCGGGCGATAGCTTCGACAAGCATCTGGCCGACACGGTTGCAGCCGGTGCTGGTCTGGTCGAGGAGAAGGTCGCCCGGCTGATGATATCAGAGGGGCCGGATCGTATTCACGATTTGCTCGCCTATGGCGTGCCCTTTGACCGTGATCTCGAAGGCCATTTGCTTTTGTCGCGCGAGGCAGCCCATTCCGAGCGCCGCATCGTCCGGGTTGCGGGTGACAAGGCCGGCGGCGCGATCATGGAAGCGCTGGTCGCAGCCGTCCGCCGCACGCCCTCGATCCGTGTCATGGAAGGCTATGTGGTCGAGGAGCTGATTGCCGAGGGGCGCTTCGTCTCCGGTGTTGTTGCTCGTCCCGATGCGGGGCAGTCGAAGACACGTGTCGCCTTTCCGGCCCGCGCCGTTGTCTTGTGTTCCGGTGGTATCGGTCATCTCTATCAGGTGACGACCAATCCGGCCGAGGCTCGGGGTACCGGTCTTGGCATGGCCGCCCGCGCAGGAGCCGTGATCGCGGATCCCGAATTCGTCCAGTACCATCCGACCGCCATCGATGTCGGACAGGATCCGGCGCCTCTAGCCACGGAAGCCTTGCGCGGCGATGGCGCAACCCTGGTCAACCGTGCCGGCCATCGCTTCATGCTCGACCTGCATCCGGACGCCGAACTTGCGCCGCGCGATATCGTGGCACGCGGCGTCTTTGCCGAAGTGGCCGCCGGACGGGGTGCCTTTCTCGACTGCACGAAAGCCATCGGTCGGGACTTCGCCACCCATTTTCCGACGGTTTACGCCTCCTGCATGGCGGCCGGCATCGATCCGGTCACGCAGGGCATCCCGGTCGTACCGGCAGTGCACTATCACATGGGCGGCGTCGCGGTGGATGCCGATGGGCGGACCTCGCTCGATGGCCTCTGGGCCGCCGGCGAAGTGACCTCCAGCGGCGTCCATGGCGCCAACCGGCTGGCCTCGAATTCGCTTCTGGAGGCGGTCGTCTTTGCCGGGCGCATTGCCGACAGCATCAAGGGCATGCTGCCGGAATCGGCGCTCTATGAATGGCCGACCTCGGCCGGCGAGAACGACGATCTGGTGACGGTTGAAGACAGCGCTGAACTCAAGCGCCTGCGTCAGCTGATGAGCGCCCATGCCGGCGTGATCCGCGACGAGGAGGGGCTGAAGGTCCTGATCCGGGAACTGGCAGCGCTGGACCGCGCCCGGTCACGTGTGCGCTTCTCCAACATCTGCGCGGCCGCCAAGCTGATCGCGGTCGGCGCCTTGCTGCGCACCGAAAGCCGTGGTGCCCATATGCGCTCCGACCATCCATTTCCGGTCGAGAGCCAGCGTCACCGCACCTATCTGACCCTGAAGACCGCTGACCGGATCATTGCCGATATCGCCGGCTGAGAGAGGACTGTCATGACCATTTCCCTGTTGCCGCAATTGTCGCCCTTGATGGTCGAGGATCTCGTGCGCATGGCCTTGGCCGAAGATCTCGGCCGGGCAGGTGACATCACCACTTACGCAACGATCGGACCGGAAAAGCAGGCCATGGCGGCGATGAACAGCCGCGAAAGCGGGGTTGTCGCCGGCCTTCCTCTGGCCGAGACCGCCTTCCGGCTGATCGATCCGGCAGTCTGCTTCGAGCGGCTCACGACAGATGGCGACCGGGTCTCACCCGGTCAGGTGCTTGCCCGTGTCACAGGGCCGGCGCGGGCGGTGCTTTCGGCCGAACGGGTGGCACTGAACTTCCTGATGCACCTGTCGGGCGTCGCAAGCTACACGGCGCGCTTCGCCGAGGCGATCGCGGGAACGTCGGCAAAAGTGACCTGCACACGCAAGACCCTGCCGGGCCTGAGAGCCGTCGAGAAATATGCGGTTCGGCTCGGCGGCGGCTCGAACCATCGCTTCGGTCTCGATGATGCGATCCTGATCAAGGACAACCATATCGCGGTTGCCGGCGGTGTCGCGCAAGCGATCGAGGCGGCCCGTGCCTATGCCGGGCACCTCGTCAAGCTGGAGGTCGAGGTTGATGGCCTTGACCAGATGCGCGAGGCGCTCTCGGTCAGGCCTGACGTGATCCTGCTCGACAATATGGGGCCGGATCTCTTGCGGGAGGCGGTCGCGATCAATCGCCTGCATCACGGTCTCGGCGCGGAAGACTATGCAACGACGCCATCCCGCGTGGTCCTGGAAGCCTCCGGAAATGTCCGTCTTGACACGATCCGCGCCCTTGCCGAGACCGGTGTCGACTACATCTCCACCTCGAAGATCACCATGGCGGCGCCAACACTCGATATCGGCCTCGACATCGCGGTTCACTGATCGAAGCCGTATGTCCCCGTGCGGAATGATTGCGCAAGCCGCGATGCGCCGGGAGCTGTAAGGTCAACCGCCGGGCTGGCCTGTTGACCGGCCGCCGAGGCGAAGGCCCGGTGCCGGCCGCTCTTCGAGGATCTGGCGCCGGAAGCGGAAAAGGGCTGCCGGCCGTCCACCGGTTGCAGCCTTGCTGTGCCCGGTCGGCTCGACGAGTTCAGCCCCCTCGACCAGGCGTCGAAAATTCTGCTTGTGAACATGCCTGCCGGCAATCGCTTCGACCGTCACCTGCAGTTCGGTGAGCGTAAACTCTGGCGCCATCAGCTCGAAGATGACAGGCCGATACTTGATCTTGCTGCGCAATCTCGCCAGCGCCGTCGCCGCGATCCGCCGGTGATCGTGCCGCATCGGGCGTCCGAGCGCATGCGCAACAGATCGTTCGGCCACACGACCGTCCAGCACCGCCTCATCGAGCAGGCCGGCCTCATAGAGCAGTTCATAGCGCTCCAGCACGCGTTCTTCGTCAAACGGGAAGTCATCCTGGCCAAAGGCAAGCTTGAGCCGCGACGGGCGCGACGGGACTGGGGCCGAGCCCATACTGCCACTGGGCTCTGCTGCCCAAGCCCGAAGAGCCGGCAGGATGACCCGATCGATCACCGCCGGCCGCCCGTTTCGCCAGTCCTCCCAGGGCAGGAAACTGTACCAGTCCCGCCAGACGGCCCCGGCCGCCTCAAGGCGTGCCGTCTTGGCGGCATCCGTTCGCGTCAGAGCCAGATAGCCGACGGATACGACATGCGGCCCGAGGTCGCCCGGCATCTTGTGGCGTCCGCGATCGCCGAAGGTGTAGAGCTGTTCGATATAGCCAAGTTCAAGCGCCGTCTGTGCCTCGACGGTGCCGCGCAGCGATCGCTCCATCGTGCTGTGGCGCACGGGATCGAAAGGCCCGAAGGGCAGGGCGTCAAGGGTATGCTGCATGTCGGCGACGACGAGGAGCTGGGGACCTTGATCGATCATCGCGACGATCGCCGCATTAAGGCCGATCTCGATCCCGGCAGGTGTCGTCATTGTCCGGCCTGTCCCATGTCGGGCAAGGCAAGCGCAAAGGGCGCATTGCCGTCCGTATCCGCCCCGCGCCCAATCGCCTTCACGGCCTTGATCAGCCGCCCCTCGCGGCCGAGCATGCCATCGGCAATCTCGATCAGTCGGCTGTTCGGGGTGGCGAAGGGTGAGGCCTCTCGCAGTCTTAGTGCCAAGGCTTCGTCATCATCGTCAGGTGCAACCGCAAGGCTGACGATCATCGCGGCCGCCGGCGAACGGGAAACGCCCATCCAGCAATGCACGACAAGTGGCGCCGTCTGGTCCCAGCTCCGTGCGAATGCGATGATCTCGGCGACATGTGCTTCTTGCGGGGCAATCAGGTCGCCGGTGCCGGCAAAGGTGATGTCGTTCATCCCGAGCTTCAGGTGTCGCGACGCCTGGATCACCGCTGGCCGGTGAAAATCCTGGTTGGCGGCCAGCAGGCTGATCATCTCGCGCGCCTTGTGGCGCACCGCCATTTCGGCAATCCGGGCGAGTGGCGAAACAACAATCAGGCTCATGCCCGAGCCCTGTTTGACGATTGGCGCTCGGCTTCGATCGCCTCAAACCGCTCGATGAATTTCGCCTGCGCCTGAAAGGTCGGCAGTGGCTCGATCAGGATCGTGTCGCGCTCAAATCCCTTCGGTTGGCCAAAGAACTTGCGCGCCTCCACTTCCGAAAATCCGGCAAGGACGGTGGCCTCGAAATAGGCTGAGATCATGTCGGCCTTCTTGATCAGGCCTTTCAGCGCCGCTGTCGGATGGGCGGGAAGGCCAAAGCGCAGATGGATGGCCGCTTCCAGACGTTTCTCAACGACCTTGTATCCACCGCCGACCACGGCCTTGAACGGCGAAATCATGTCGCCGATCACATATTCCGGCGCATCATGCAAAAGCGCCAGCATGAGGTCGTTTGAGTTTGCCTTCGGATTTGAACGACGAAACACATCCTCGACAATCAGGCTGTGTTGCGCCACCGAAAAGGCGTGCTCACCGAATGTCTGGCCATTCCAGCGAGCCACACGCGCCAGGCCATGGGCGATATCGGTGATTTCCACATCAAGCGGCGAAGGATCAAGCAGGTCGAGACGGCGGCCGGACAGCATGCGCTGCCAGGCACGGTTGGACGAAACAGTCGACGAGGCCATGGGTCAGCCTTCCTCGGATGCAACGGGAAAGTCGAGGCCGCTCCACTGGGGAAGCGTCAGGGTCACCGGCACCGAGCCAGCCAAGATTGTCTGCCCTTGCGCCATGGCCTCGCCGGCCTTGTCGATACGAAGGATGGCGAGCCCCTTGTTCTCGTAAACCGAACCGAGCGTGCCAATGGACTTTTGTTCGACGGTCATCTCCACGCCGCCGAATGGCAGAGCAGTGTCACCCGTGACAATCACCAGGCGGCGACGCGCCGTCGAGCGATGCTGCATGCGCGACACCACTTCCTGGCCGACATAGCAACCCTTGCGGAAGGAAACGCCACCGATTTTGTCGAACAGGACGTCGTGCGGAAACGCATCCTGAAGGGCGAAGTCCGAGCCCGATTCCGGGATGCCGCAGGCAATCCGGAGCGCATCAAAGGCAGCCTGATCCAAGACAGGAGCGGTGGGGCCCATGTTTCGGTGGACGCTGACACCCGCGACTGCAAATCGATGATCGACGAAACCGGCCGTGGTTGCTTCACCGAAGTGGACGGTCGTTCCCTTTGTCTCCAGGATCTCGATCGTGACGGCCGCCCGAAGCTTGTACATGGTCAAGCGGCGGACAAGCGCGTCTGCCTGATCCATCGTCGTTTCGAGAATCAACTGACCCTCGCCACGCCAGACAAGGAAATCGAAGAGGATCTTGCCCTGAGGCGTCAGGAGCGCGCCAGGCCAGGCTTCGCCAGCGGGCACCTGGCCGAGATCGGTGGTGATCAGGTTCTGCAGGAAATGCTCTGCATCCGGACCGCCGATCCGAAGGAAGGTCCGGTCTGGCAGGAAGGCTGAAGGCATTGCGAGTCACCGAATGATTGCTGTTGCCGGACAGTTAGGCGCTCGCAGTCTACCCGACAAGCCCGCCCTTCAACAGCCCACAGTTGGGATCAGTCGCCGACGGTGAAGAATTTCCAGCGGCCATCGGGGGTGATGCCGAGGCGGAAGAAGTTGTAATTGCCGTATTCCTGCATTTCAGCGACGTCGCCGGCGGTCACGATGCGCAACAGCTCCACCTTTTCGGCAGGCGTCAGCAGGCCGATGGCCTTGCCGGCGAAATAGGGCCAGACATAGGCCTCGTCCGGTGTGCCCTTATCCTGAACGACATAGCCGGTCGAGAGGATGTCGAGCATGATCGCCAGAACCTCAAGTCCGTCTGCGTCTCCCGACATGCTCTTGAGAGTCTGGAGGATGTCCTGGTCTGGATTGAGAGCCGAAAGCTGCGTCTGCTCCGGGCCGGGGTTCAGCAGCGGCTTCAAACGCGCGATATCGCCGGTGAGCGCCGCTTCCATGATCAGGCGGCGCATCCGGCGCACAGGCTCAGGCGCTTTTTCGAGATCATAGAAGACTTCTGCAGGCGGCTCGGCGGCCAGATCATCTGCGGCCTCCGCCTCGTCGTCGCGGATGAGTGGGTCGGGATCTGGAATGACCGGGATAGTGTCTTCCACGACCGGAGGATCGATGGGCTCCACCGTATCGTCCGATGTCGCAGGTGATGTGTCCGGTTCGCTCGGCGTGATGTCGCGAATGTCCGAAAGCGCGAGCGCAGGGCTCGAGAAATACGGAAGAGGGGCGGCCGAAAGCCCAACTGCGGCAGCCAGGCAAAGGAGCCGGACCCGCGATAACATCGTCATGTCAGTCCTCGATGAAGGTTACTGCAGTTGCCGCTCGGGCGAAAACTCTCCCGCCAGGAGCCTCGACTTCAGTGCGTCGAGAATGGCTTCGGCGCCATGCTCACCGTGAATGCGGATGGTTTCGCGCATGGCGAGCGCAAAGGCAGCATCGGCGATGATCTCCGGCTCGATGCCGTCTGCCATGCCGTCTGCCCAGGCCTCGTTCTGATATTCCAGCGCCGCCTGCATTTTTTCATGCACGATCATATCGTCGATTTCGTTTCGGCGCGGATCCATGGGCATTCCTCGAAGCACTCTTACTCAGTCGTTAATGACCCTATCAGGGTTTTGCCAAAACGACACGGGGCAAGATCGGAAGAGGTGAATTATTCGTTAATTTCCGTAGCGTGCGGTAATTTCCGCCGCCAGTGTTGCGCCTTCGTTACGGTAATTCTCCTCTGCACGAACTGCGGCGGCTGTGCAAGTCGTGTAAACCGATGCGAATGACCGATAACCGCGATTGTAAGCGGCGGTCAGCCGTGCCCGGCGCTTCGGCTCGGCCTTGGTCTCGTTTTCCATCAGATCCGATAGTGACTGGCGCCATTCCGGCTCGGCTGCAGAATTGCACAAATTGCGCAGGTAATGCACGGCACCGACCACCTCGGACAAACGGGTGAGGCGATCGTCGTAAGGGGCTGGCTTCTCGAAGCCCGCAGCTTCGCTGCCGCCGGCCTGCGGCACGGCCTCTGTCTGCGCCATGGCTGGAGAAACGAGGGCGACGCCCAGCGCCAGTGCGGCGATCGCAAGGGGGGGGGCTCTGTTGAGATGCTGGCTCATGCGATGACCTCAAGACTGTTTGGCGCCAGCCGCAGAAGGCAGGCCCGAACGCTGTCCGGGATCGGCATGGCGAGAGCCTCTTCCGGAAGATACCAGCCCGCTTCGAGCGCGTCGCTATCCGCGCATGCCAGCGAATCGGCAGCGGCGTCAACGAGGAAGACGGACAGAATATAGTGGCTACCGGCAAGGCCGGGTTCCGGCAGAAGCTCGACGGTCTCGAACAGGCGAGGATTGGAGCCGGCGATCCCGGTCTCCTCCAGCAGTTCACGAAGCGCAGTATCGGCTGCGGTCTCGCCTGCCTCGGCCCGTCCGCCGGGAAAGGCGAAGAGGTCTGCGGCGGGCGGATTGGCGCGGCGCACGAGCAGATAGCGTCCGTCGCGATGGACAATGGCGGATGAGGCGAGTCGCGGTTCAGTCATGGGCATGCAGGTCGGATGTCCTTTCCCGTCGCCGAAGAAGGCGACATGCGGTGCGATTATCACGTCTAACTTCCGACACTGCAAGTTTCACCCATGGCTTGACCTGTTCTGGCGCGGCTGCCATGCATTTCCCTATGTGTGGACGTTTCGCTTTGACCGCGAGCCCGGAAGAAGTTCGCGAATTGCTGGGTCTCCTCGAACTGGATGGCTTTCCGGCGCGCTACAATATTGCGCCGACGCAGCCCATCCTGGTTGCCATTGCCACGCCGCCCTCCGCACATGGATCGAACCGGCCCGACCGTAAGGCCTTGCTTGTGCGCTGGGGTCTCATTCCCTCCTGGGTCAAGGATCCGAAGGAATTCACGCTGCTCGTCAACGCGCGATCCGAAACCGCTGCCGAGAAGGCATCCTTTCGCGGCGCGATGCGCCATCATCGCATTCTGGTGCCGGCCTCCGGCTTCTACGAATGGCACCGGCCCTCCAAGGAAAGCGGCGAAAAGTCTCAGGCCTACTGGATCCGTCCGAAGGCAGGCGGCATTGTCTGCTTCGCGGGGCTGATGGAAAGCTATCTGTCGAAGGACGGCTCGGAAATCGACACCGGCTGCATTCTGACAGTCGCAGCGAATGAGACTGTCGGCGCCGTGCATGACCGCATGCCGGTTGTCATCGCTCCGGAAGATTTTACCCGCTGGCTGGACTGCCGCGCAGGCGAACCTCGCGATGTCGCGGATCTGCTGCGTCCGGCTCAGGAAGACCTATTCGAGGTGATTCCCGTCTCCGACCTCGTCAACAAGGTCGCCAATGTCGGGCCGGAGCTGCAGACACCTGTCGTCCCGTCACGCCAGCTCAAGTCGCCCGGAAAGCCACCGGGCGACGGGCAGATGAGCCTGTTTTGAGCTCTTTGCGGCCAGGACTTCAGGCGATCTTGGCTGCTGGCTTGCGCTTCAGCATCAAGGCGGCCGCAACGACGGCCTTGAGCCCGATCGGGCGGTAGTGCGCGGCCAGGGTCTGAACTGCCGGCTGCTGCTGTTGTTGTGGCTGCTGCTCGGTCTTGATCTCGGTCGTCATCGTCATGTCCCTCGGAAGTGTCCTTACCCGTTTTATCGTTGGCGGCTCTCTCTGCGGAGATCATGACAAAAGCGTGGCGGAAACTTTTGATCAAATCAAATTAGAAGAAAATACTAACATAAAGCGAGAGCGCCGTCCCAGGGGACGGCGCTCTTGATGGTGCCCGGCAGTGACGAAAGGTCAGACGCCGCGGTCGATTTCTGAAAATCCGTGTTCGGCACTCTCTTCGCCAATCGTCAGTGTGCCATAGCGGTTATGCCAGTTCCGCGCGCCGAGCGGCAATGAGCAGAGATAAAGCACGACCGACACGATCAGAACCTGCCACGTGTAGCTCATCAGAAGAGCGACGTAGAGCACCACGCCGAGGATCATCGGGAACACGAGGTCGCGGCGAATGCGCGTGGTTTCTGACTTGCCCGACCAGACGGGGAGGCGGCTGACCAGCAATCCGGCAATCAGCATCGTATAGCCGGCGCTCACATAGGCAAAGATATCGACGGGCGCAAAGCCGATGAAACCGATATAGACCGGCAGCAGCACGAGTGCGGCGCCAGCCGGGGCCGGGACCCCGACGAAGAATTCCGACTGCCAGGGAGCCTTTGTTTCGCGCTCGGCCATGACGTTGAACCGGGCGAGGCGGAGGCCAGCGGCAATCACATAGATCAGCGCGGCGATCCAGCCGAAGGAGCGGGCCTGGTCGAGGACATAAACATAGAGGACAAGCGCTGGTGCCACGCCGAAATTGATGATGTCGGCAAGCGAATCCATCTGTGCGCCGAATTTCGACGTCGCCTTCATCATGCGGGCAACACGGCCGTCGATGCCGTCGAGGAAGGCGGCGGCCAGAACCATGGCGACCGCAAGCTCGTAGCGACCTTCGAAGGCCAGGCGGATGCCGGTAAGCCCGGCGCAGATCGCCAGCACTGTGATCAGGTTGGGAACGACCAGCCTGAGCGGAATTTCCCGAAGGCGCGGCCCTCGGGCGTTGTCGTCCTTCTGGCCGTTCGGGCGGTTATCAATGCTCAGTTTGGTCGGTTCCATCGTGTGCGTTCTCCTCAGCTGCGGCGGCTGATGACCGGCCCCTTGCTCGAGCCGAACTCTGCCAGCACGGTTTCACCCGCGATTGCGGTCTGGCCAAGCGCGACGCGCGGTTCAGCACCGGCAGGCAGGAAGACGTCGAGACGCGAGCCGAAGCGAATAAGGCCGAAGCGCTCACCGGCATCGAGCGGCTCGTTCGGATTGGTCCAGCAAACGATGCGACGGGCAACAAGCCCGGCAATCTGCACCACGCCGACGTTACCATGGCGCGATTCGATGACGAGACCATTGCGCTCGTTGTCGGTCGAAGCCTTGTCCAGCTCGGCATTGAGGAACTGGCCTTCCTTATAGGCGATGGTTGTCACGCGGCCACGCACGGGGGCGCGGTTCACATGGCAGTTGAATACGTTCATGAACACGGTGATGCGCAGCATCGGCTCCGAGCCGAGGTTGAGCTCTTCCGGCGGAACAGACATCTGCACGGACGACACGCGGCCGTCGGCCGGGCTGATCACCAGATCGTCGTCCTGCGGCGTGACGCGTTCCGGATCACGGAAGAAATAGGCGCACCACAGCGTCAGCACCATCCCGATCCAGAAGAGCGGATCCCAGATCCAGCCGAGGATAAGGGAGGCGACGAAGAAGGCCGCAATGAAGGGATAGCCTTCCTTGTGGATGGGGACGATCGTCTTGCGGATGGTTTCCAACAGATCCATCGGTACCTCTGTCTGAAGTCGTTGATTTGTCCGTGACTACCCCGAATGCGACCAAGGGGCAATGGCGGGGCGCACATGAGCCACGATGCAGGGCTTTTCAAACAGCGCGACAGACCCGAAAAGCAGGCCAATAATCGCGGCGGCTCCGCGGAAAGGCGGCAGGGCGCGAAACGCCCTGCCAAAAGGTCGCAAGGTCAGATGGCCGGCGGGCGGCGCACAACAACGCCGAGTTCGTCGTTTTCCTGAACCTGACGAAGGCGTTCTTCCGCCTGTGTCGCTTCGCGCTGGCGGTTCCACATCGACGCATAGAGACCATTCTGGTCCAGCAAGGCCGCATGGCTCCCGCGCTCCGCGATCTCGCCACCCTTCAAGACGATGATCTCATCGGCGTCGACGACGGTCGAGAGCCGGTGGGCGATGACCAGTGTCGTGCGGTTCTGCGACACGATGTCGAGAGCCGACTGGATCTCGTGTTCGGTCGTCGTATCCAGCGCGGACGTCGCTTCGTCGAGGATCAGGATCGGTGGTGCCTTGAGCACGGTGCGGGCAATCGCCACGCGCTGTTTTTCACCGCCCGAGAGCTTCAATCCGCGTTCGCCCACCTTGGTGTTGAAACCCTCAGGCAGTTCCTGGATGAAATGGCCAATCTGCGCCACCTCGGCCGCCTGCAGGATCTCGGCATCGGATGCGCCCGGGCGACCGTAGCGGATGTTGTAGGCGATGGTATCGTTGAACAGGACGGTATCCTGCGGCACCATGCCGATCGCCGAGCGCAGCGATTTTTGCGTTACGGCGCGCACATCCTGGCCATCGATTGTGATCGATCCCTGCTGCACGTCGTAGAATCGATAGAGCAGACGCGAAATGGTCGACTTGCCGGCACCCGATGGGCCGACAACCGCGACCGTCTTGCCGGCCGGGACCTCGAAGGAGACGCCCTTCAGGATGGGGCGGTCGGGGTCATAGTGGAAATGCACGTCCTTGAAGGCGATCGCGCCCTGGCCGATGACCAGTGGCACCGCGTCAGGACAGTCGACGACTTCCGCCTGGACTTCGAGAAGATCGAACATCTGTTCGATATCGGTTAGACCCTGGCGGATTTCGCGATAGACGAAACCGATGAAATTGAGCGGGATCGACAACTGCATCAGCATCGCATTGACGAAAACGAAGTCGCCGATCGTCTGCTCGCCACGCTGAACGGCCATGGCCGACATCACCATGATGATCGCGGTGCCAACACCGAAGATGACACCCTGGCCGAAGTTCAGCCAGCCGAGCGAGGTCCAGACCTGGGTCGCAGACTTTTCGTACTTCGCCATTGAAGCATCGAAGCGCTTGGCTTCCATCTCCTCATTGCCGAAATATTTGACCGTCTCGAAGTTGAGCAGCGAGTCGATCGCCTTTGTATTGGCGTCGGTGTCGCTGTCGTTCATCGCCCGGCGAATGCCGATGCGCCAGTCGGATGCGCGGATTGTGAACCAGATATAGGCCCAGACGGTAAAGGCGGTGACGCCGAGATAGGAAAAGCCGTAGGTCCACCAGAAGATCGCGGCGGTCAGCACGAATTCGATCAGCGTCGGGATGGAGTTGAGGATCGTGAAGCGCACGATCGTCTCGATGCCCTTCGTGCCGCGCTCGATGATCCGCGACAACCCGCCGGTCTTGCGCTCGAGATGGAAGCGCAAGGACAGCTGGTGCATATGCACGAAGGTTCTGTAGGCGAGTTGTCGAACGGCATGCTGGCCGACGCTGGCAAACAGCGCATCACGCAGCTGGTTGAGACCGACTTGGGCGATCCGGGTGACGTTGTAGAAGATCACCAGCGCCACGGCACCAAGCAGGAAGGTCGGCAGAAGGCCGCCCATGTCCAGCTGGCCATCCAGCGCATCGGTCGCCCATTTGAAGAAATAGGGCACAAGGATCAGGATGAATTTCGAGATGATCAGAAAGACCGATGCCCAGACGACCCGCATCTTCAGGTCCATGCGATCCGCCGGCCACATATAGGGCCAGAGGTTCACGAGTGTGCGCATCGGATTGCCGTCGTCGGCCGATACCGTTTTCTTCTTGATGTCCGCCATCCCCGGCCCCTGATCGTTCATAGAAAAAGGCGGCGATCCGTATGGACCGCCGCCCGTGTTCACTTAGGGTCTCGGTTTCGTGAATACAATGACCGAATACCGAAAGGTCAGTTCACTGCCTTGTCCTGCAAACGCTTGCGATGGATTTCCTCGGCATTCGGCAGGGCATCTTTCGGAACCGTGAAGATCTGGCCCGGCTCGATGAAGTCCGGGTTGGTGATCTCCTTCGAATTGGCGAGATAGATCGTCGTGTAGCGGACGCCCTGCCCATAGACGCGGCGGGAGATCTGCCAAAGCGTGTCGCCGCGTCGGATGATGACGCTGTTGTCGCTCTGTGCCAGCGGTGCCTGCTGGATGGTGCGTGGCTCGGTGGAGCCGGCATCGGCCGATGCACCACTTGCCGCAGCATTAGCCGCAGGGGCCTGGGACGCGGTGTCCGGGGCATCCGGCTGCATGAGATCGGCAAGCATGGAAGCAAGCTTCGGCAGTGCCTCGCCCATCGCTTTGACGTCACCGGCCGGAACGGACTGCAACAGCTTCAACGCATCCTTGGCCTTTGCAGTGTGGGTCGCTGCCGTCAGGACAAACTGGTCCGTGGCATCGGCCGGGACGCGCAATCCGGCGATGGACTGGAGCGCGATCTCGACCGAGGAACGCGCTGCCGCGACCTGATCCATGGCAGGGGATTGCCCACCGGCATAAAGGTTCTGCAGGATGGCCATCGACTTGGAGAGTGCGATCCGAAGCCGCTCGAAGCCTGCCTCTTCCGGCGTGCCTTTGCTTGCATCGGCTGCAGCTGTCCCCGGAGCAACGACGGATACCTGTTCGCCGGCCGGACGATCGAAGGGAACAGCCGCGCGCACCAGAACACGGCCATTCGCATCGAGAAGTTCGACCTCGATCAGGTGATTGCCGACAGAAAGCTCGATGTCGCCCTCGATGACGAAATTGCCCGTCGTATCGCTGCGCGTCTCGCCGATCGCGGCCTTGTCAGCATAACCCCGGACCATGGCACCGGCAGGCGCACGGCCCGCAACGAAGATCTTGCGACCCTCGATCTCGACAGCCGTCACCTGAACCTCCGCAAGGGTCGTCGGTTGGCTTGTGCTGGAGGCCTCTGCGGGCTTCGCGGCGGCCACTGTCTGGCCGTCAGTCGTGCCCGGCATGGCTGGCGGGGCAGAGGCCAGTGTGCTGGACGCGGCCGGAAGGTCCGGCATGGCGGGCATGGTGTTGGCAGCGGCCTCGGTCGTTGCTGCGGCCCCGGCGGGATTGGCAGCGGCGTCGGCCGCCGGCGCCGTCGGTGCGGCTTCCTGGCCGGGAAGTGTGATCAGCCGACTGGCTTCGCCCGGCTTGGAGACCATGGCGAGCAGCTCACCCTTGCCCTTGTCGGGAACCGAGATCGTCGCGATCTCTTCCGATGTCACGACCTTGCCGTCTGTGCCTGTCGCCCGGATCTGTAGCGAGTGGTCGCCGGGTGCGAGCGGATTATCGAGGACGGCTGCAAAATCGCCGGTGCCATCGACGGTTTGTGAGGAAATGACCTTATCGCCGCTGATGATCTCGACCTTGGCGCCAGCCGGGGCATTGCCGGCAATCACCGTCGAGCCATCGGGCTCGACCCGCAGGATATCGAAGCGTGGCGCAAACGAAACCTCTGGTGGGGCGACGGCCTCGACGGGAGCACCGAGCAAGGCGTTTTTCACGGCCACAATCATCGCTGTCGCACGGGCAGGGTCGGCGGGCAGCTGCTCGATCATGGCAAGTGCCTTTGCTGCATCGGCACGGACTTTGCGCATGGCGTCTGCGAGCTTCGCGTCAAGGTCCGTCGGAATGTCGAGAGAGGCAAGGGCTGCAACAGCGCCCTGCGCGAGGGTGCGGGCGGCCGAATAGGCCTCGATCCCAGGCGTGCGTCCCTCGTCGAAGAGGGCGGTCATCCGGTCTACCGCTGCGACAGCCTCCGTCTTAAGCCGGTCCATCTTCTGGTTCGCGGTTTCCGTGGAGGGCGTTGCTGGCGGCTGGGTTGCGGCGGGCGTCGTCTCCGCCGTCACAGTTGGCGCATCGCTGTCGGACAGATGAAGGCGCGGCATGATGACAAACACCATCAACAGGCTGACGATGGCAAGCACGAACAGGACCACCCAGAGGGCACGGTTCTTCATTTCTCAAGTCTCCCGGCAGACGATCCGCCACTGTATCTTCAAATTGCTAGCGTCTAGCTTTGGCAACGACAAGCGTCGCAGCACACTTCAAGCCGGCAAGAGACGTGTTTTCTGCCAATTTTGTTGACGTTGCCATCGGCAGCCTGTTTTTTGACCCGCATGAGCAAGCAAAATTCCCCGATTCGATCCGTCTGCGTCTATTGTGGTTCCCAGCCCGGCCGTGATCCGGCCTTCATGGAAGCCGGACGTCAGTTCGGCCGCGCCCTTGCCGAAAACAACCTCCGCCTCGTCTATGGCGGCGGCACCAAGGGTATCATGGGTGCGGTGGCGTCAGGCGTCTTGTCGGCCGGTGGCCACGTGACCGGCATCATCCCGGACTTCCTTGTCGACATGGAAGCGACCCGCCACTCGCTCGGTCAGCTCAACGAGTTGATCATCACCAAGGACATGCATGAGCGCAAGCACGCGATGTTCGAGCGCTCGGATGCCTTCGTGACACTGCCCGGTGGTATCGGCACGCTGGAGGAGATCGTCGAGATCATGACATGGGGTCAGCTCGGTCGCCACACCAAGCCGATGGTCTTTGCCAATATCAACCAGTTCTGGAAGCCGATGCTGGAACTCATTGATCACATGTCGGAATCGGGCTTCATTCACACGGCACACAAGGTCCGCCCGTTGGTCATAGACCGGATCGAGGACATTGTTCCCGCCATCGCTAGCCGTTGGGCCGAGGCAGAAATGCCGGAAGGCGACCCGGAGACGATCGCCAAGCTCTAAGGGCCATGCGGAGCGTCAGCGGCGTCGAAGCATCGGCAGTGTGTAGATCACCAGCGCCACCCAGATCAGCGGGAATGCGACGGCCTTGGCCGGGCTGAACGGTTCGTGGAACACGAAGACGGCGGTGATGAAGATCATCGACGGTGCGATATACTGCATGATCCCGATCGTCGACAGGCGCAAGAGTTTGGCACCATTGGCATAGAGGATCAGCGGCACGGCCGTCACCAGGCCTGCGGATGCAAGCAGGACCGTGTCCGTCATGTTGCCCATCAGGAAGTGCCCCTCGCCAAAGAGGTTGAGGTAGACGAGATAGCCGAGCGCAATCGGCGACAGCAGCAGGACTTCGAGGAGAAAGCCCTGGTTCGGCCCGATCGGCAGCGTCTTGCGGAAAAAGGCGTAGAAACCCCAGGAAAAGGTCAGCGCCAACGCCACGATCGGCAGGCGGCCTGCTTCAACGGTCAGGATGACCACGGCAATGACCACCAGGGCCAGTGCCGCAATCTGGGTCCGCTGCAGTCTTTCCTTCAGCATCACTGCGCCGAGCAGGATGGAGAATAGCGGATTGATGAAATAGCCGAGCGCCGTGTCGAGCGCGTGTCCTGCCCCGATCGCCCAGACATAGATGCCCCAGTTGACGCTGATCAGCGTTGCGGTGACAGCGGCCATGCCGAGCATTCTCGGATTGCGGATCGCTTTCTTGAGATCCTCAGTGCGCTTGAGCACGATCAGCAGAAGCCCTGCGACCGGGATCGACCACAGGATACGATGTGCGATCACTTCTGCTGGCGAAATATGCGACAGCGCCTTCATGTAGAGCGGCAGGAAGCCCCAGAGCAGGTAGGCCGAGAGTGCAAACAGGAAGCCGTTTAGGCTGTCCTTGTTCTCGGCGGGGGCAGAGACGTCGGCCATGGTGTTTCCTGACATTTGTTATGCTTTTGAAACGGGATTACGCCCGCAAGATTGCAGGCGCAAACGCATTTCAGTGATGGATCGTTCACGTCAGGCGATCATTGGCGCGCAATGGATCACTCAGCGGCGATCTTCCCCGCCAGTTCGCGGTTCTTCATCAGCTTGTAGATGATCGAGTCCATCAGCGCCTGGAAGGAGGCGTCGATGATGTTTTCCGACACACCGACCGTCCACCATCGGGCCCCGGTGGCGTCAGTGGATTCGATCAATACGCGGGTGATGGCTTCCGTGCCGCCGTTCAGGATGCGCACCTTGTAGTCTGCCAGTTCAAGGTCGAGGATTTCCGACTGGTACTTGCCGAGATCCTTGCGCAGCGCAATGTCGAGTGCATTGACCGGCCCATCGCCTTCGGCCACCGACATCATCATTTCGCCATCGACCTGCACCCTCACCACGGCTTCCGACACCGTTTTCAACCGGCCATGGCTGTCGAAACGGCGTTCGACCATGACGCGGAAACTGTCGACCGCAAAGAAGTCCGGCACGGTGCCGAGCGTCTTCAGCGCCAGAAGCTCGAAGCTCGCATCCGCACCCTCATAGGCATAGCCCGAGGCCTCGCGCTCCTTGACGACGGAGATCAGCGTGTCGAGCTTTGGATCATCCTTGGCAACCGTGATGCCGCGGCGCTTGAGTTCGTTGAGGAAATTCGCCTTGCCGCCTTGGTCCGAAACCATGACCTTGCGGAAATTGCCGACGCTTTCCGGTTCGACATGTTCGTAGGTCTTCGGATCCTTCAACAGCGCCGAGGCGTGGATGCCGGCTTTGGTGGCGAAAGCCGAGCCGCCGACATAAGGGCTCTGGTGATTGGGCGAGCGGTTGAGCATCTCGTCGAAGGCGCGCGACAGGCGGGTGAGGCCAACAAGCTTTTCCCGGTCGATCGACGTCTCGAAGCGCGACGCATAGGTCTCCTTCAGACAGAGCGTCGGGATGATCGTGACAAGATCGGCATTGCCGCAGCGCTCGCCGATGCCGTTCAGCGTGCCCTGGATCTGCCGAACGCCCGCCTCGACGGCCGCGAGCGAATTGGCGACCGCCTGGCCGGTGTCGTTATGCGCGTGGATGCCGAGCGAGGCGCCGGGGATGCCGGATGCGATCACGGCTGAAACGATCTCGCGGATCTCGGGCGGCTGCGTGCCGCCATTGGTGTCGCAAAGCACGACCCAACGGGCGCCGGCATCATAGGCTTCCTTCGCGCAGGCTATGGCATACTCGGGATTCGCCTTGTAGCCATCGAAGAAATGCTCGCAATCGACCATGGCAAGCTTTTGCGCGGCGACCACGGCATGCACGCTGTCTCGGATGCTTTCGAGATTTTCTGCATTGGTGCAGCCGAGCGCGACCTTGACGTGATAGTCCCAGCTCTTCGCCACCAGACAGACGGCGTCCGCTTTCGACTGGATCAGCTGGCTGAGGCCCGGATCATTGGAGGCGGAGATGCCGGCACGCTTGGTCATGCCAAAGGCGACGAAACCGGCCTTGTGCGTGCGCTTCCTGGAGAAGAATGCCGTATCGGTCGGGTTGGCACCCGGATATCCGCCCTCGACGTAATCGATGCCGAAATCGTCCAGCATGGTCGCAATCGCGATCTTGTCCTCGACCGAAAAATCAACGCCCGGCGTCTGCTGGCCGTCGCGCAGTGTCGTGTCGAACAGGGTGATCTTTTCAAGCGTCATACTGTTGTCCTCAGGCAACTTGGTGATCTCACGTCCTCTCCCCGCTTGCGGGGAGAGAGTAGGGTGAGGGGCAAAGTCTAGTTCAGCTCTTCCCCGCAAACCGATCCGTCGCGCGGATCAGCTGGTCGAGAATGCCAGGCTCAAGATAGGCGTGGCCTGCCCCCTCGATCAGGTGGAAATCCGCCTTCGGCCAGGCCTTGTGCAGCTGCCATGCATATTTGGCCGGGCAGGGCATGTCGTAGCGGCCGTGGATGATCACGCCCGGGATGTCCTTCAGCTTGTAGGCATCGCGCAACAGCTGACCCTCTTCCATCCAGCCGGCATGGACGAAGAAGTGGTTTTCGATGCGCGCAAAGGCGAGCGCAAATTCCGGGTCGTAGAAATGATCGGAATAATCAGGGTTCGGCAGAAGGGTGATCGTTTCGCCTTCCCAGGTGCTCCAGGCCACCGCGCAGCGCAGTTGCTCCTCGCGGTCGGTGCCGACCAGCCGGCGGCGATAGGCGGCCATCATCTCATGGCGTTCGTCCTCCGGGATCGGCGCGCAGAAGCGCTCGAACTTGTCCGGAAACATTTCGGAGACACCGAACTGGTAGTACCAGTCAAGCTCGGCCTTTGTCAGCGTGTAGATGCCGCGCAGCACGAGTTCGGAAACGTGCTCTGGATGGGTTTCCGCATAGGCGAGCGCAAGCGTTGAGCCCCATGAGCCACCGAAGACCAGCCATTTCTCCGCGCCGATCATTGTGCGCAAGCGCTCGATGTCGGCGACCAGATGCCAGGTGGTGTTGGCCTCAATCGAGGCATACGGGGTCGACTTGCCGCAGCCGCGCTGGTCGAACAGGATGACGTCATAGAGAGCCGGATCGAAGAGACGACGATGCGATGGGCTGGTGGCACCACCCGGGCCGCCATGCAGGAAGACTGCCGGCTTGGCGCCTTTCGTGCCAAAGCGCTCCCAATAGATCTGATGTCCGTCACCGACATCCAGCATCCCGGTCTCAAAAGGTTCGATCTCCGGATAAAAACCGCGCAATTCCGTCGTCATCTTATGTCCTCTTGGCTGGCCAGAGCACCGTGTCATGATCCGGATGCTGTCGGCTGGTGGCGGCAATGCCGGCAGCCCCCTCCGCCAGGTCTGATCGGTCCGTGGTGTTCTCAGGCAGGGAAAATAACTTTGTGAAACAGGGCAGACGGCTTTCCACACCGTCCTGTGACACGGGCTCGGCCAGTTCCGGCTTGTCGAGGCTGCCGATCGTGACGCTGATATAGGGCGAGCCCTTGGTGCGGAAGAAAAGCGGCGTTCCGCAGTCTTTGCAGAAACCGCGCCCGCATGGGTCTGATGATTGAAACCAGCTCGGTTCGCCCCGCATCAGGAGAAAATCCTCCTGCCGCGAACCGGCAAGCGCCATGAACAGATTGCCGCTGGCCTTCTGGCACATGCGGCAATGACAGATATGCGGATAGCCGAGTTCGCCGGCGACCTTGTAACGGATCGCGCCACATTGGCAGCCACCGGAATGCACTTGACGGGTCATTGATCATCCTCCGGCGGCCAGGCGGCCGTGTCATGGTCGGGATGCTGAAAACTTTCGATCGAGGCAAAGAAGGCCTCCATCTCGGGGCTGGAATAGGCGGGCTTTCCGAACAGCTGATCGATCCACGGGAGGCGCTTGTGGTGGTTGACCTGCACCTGCGGCTCGAAATCTTCGGGATGGTCGAAAGCGCCGATGGCGAGTTCCACGCCGGCCGGATGGTGATAGGAAAGCGGCGTGCCGCATTTGCTGCAAAAGCCACGCTTCACCTTGGCCGAGGAGCGATAGAGCATCGGCTGACCGCGCGTCCAGGTCAGATGCGCCTGATCGGCGGTGACGAAGGCACCGAAAAACGAGCCGAACTGCTTCTGGCACATCCGGCAATGGCAGATCGACGACCGCCCAAGCCTGGACGCCTGAAACCGGATTGCGCCACATTGGCAGCCGCCGGAATGAACTTCGCTCACGCCTCTCTCCTTATCGCAGCGTCATGAAAATCGTGACGCCGATGATGACAACGGCAATCAGAGCGCCCTTGGCGATCAGCCCGTAAAGCAGCCATTTCGGCATCTTGGTATTGGGATTGGGTTGGGTCATGGGGTGGACCGGTCGAGGGCGCGGTCGCCCCCCTCTGTCACTTCGTGACATCTCCCCCACAAGGGGGGAGAGTGGAGACGCTGGCCTCCTGCCACTATCACATTGATGCTTCGGCCAAAGAACGCGAGGGACGCGGCAATCCGCTCTCCCCCCTTGTGGGGGAGATGCCCGGCAGGGCAGAGGGGGGGAAACTGCGCCGCAGACAACACCGCAATCATCACGCCCGCTCCTTACCCGCAACGATCACTATATGCTGGCAGACATTGTCGATATCCCGCAAAACGTCGTCGTTCCAGAACCGCAGCACTGTCCAGCCGTCCTGCTCAAGCCGCCGCGTCCTCGCCGCATCATAGGCAAGGTCAACATCGTTTCCATGCTGAGACCCATCCACCTCGACGATCAGCTTGTGATCCGAGCAGGCGAAGTCAACGATGAATTCCGCGACAGGAACCTGGCGGCGAAAGCCGAGCCCCATCAAGCGGTGTGCCCGAAGGCAGCCCCAGAGCTTTCGCTCGGCATCGGTCATCTCTTTGCGCATGCGTTTCGCATTCGCGCGACGCTGCGGCGGGACGGGTGCGT
Organism: Rhizobium sp. AAP43; assembly: GCF_001296045.1. Classification (GTDB taxonomy): domain Bacteria; phylum Pseudomonadota; class Alphaproteobacteria; order Rhizobiales; family Rhizobiaceae; genus Allorhizobium. Next base: position 68,743 of record NZ_LJHS01000044.1, read on the forward strand.
GCGGCATGACGGCTTCCATCACCGGTTTTATCCGATCGGAAGACTGTCTTTGGTTGTGTGTTCTGGCAAGGGGCGTGTTTGGCGTTGTCTGTGTGGCACCCCCCTCTGTCCTGCCGGACATCTCCCCCACAAGGGGGGAGAGCGGGACCCCGCTGGCGTTGCCCATGACGTCAAACAGCTGAGAGTTTGACCGCCGCAGCGCATGCGTCCCCACTCTCCCCCCTTGTGGGGGAGATGTCACGAAGTGACAGAGGGGGGTAACCCGCGCCGCAGCCGTAACCATCCTACCGCTTGACCTCCCAGGTCGTCACCCGCTCGCCCGTCTCCTTGTCCTTGCCATCCTTGAGCTGGATGCCCTTGGCCGCAAGGTCGTCACGAATCTTGTCAGCCTCGGCGAAGTTCTTCGCCTTGAGCATTTCGAGCCGCATGTCGACGAGGGCCTGGACGGCGGCGGTGAGATCGTCGCTGACCTGGGCTTTTTTCGGCGCAACACCAAGCAGAGCAGCGGAGGCGGCGAAAAGCGGAAGCTTCGATGGATCGCCATTCGCAGCCTGGGCCAGCGCATGCAGAGCCTGAACGGCGGCAACCGTGTTCAGATCGTCTGCAAGTGCGTCGAGGACCGAGGCATCCGGTGCCACTTCGCCGGCGTCGCCTGCCGGCCACTTTGCCAGCAGCCGCTCTGCCTCCTCCAGCCGCTTGACCGAAAAGTCGATCGGCTCGCGATAATGCGTCATGAGCATTGCAAGCCGCAGCACTTCGCCCGGCCACTTCCGCCCGCCGAACTTCTCACTGTCCAGCAGCTCATTGATCGTGACGAAATTGCCCTCCGACTTCGACATCTTGCGGCCCTCGACCTGCAGGAAGCCGTTATGCATCCACACCGTCGCCATCAGGTCGTTGTCGAAGGCGCAGCAGGACTGGGCGATCTCGTTTTCGTGGTGCGGGAAGATCAGATCCAGCCCGCCGCCATGGATGTCGAACTGGTGCGGCTTCGCCTTGGCCTTCGGCGAGAGACGATCCTTGATCTCTTCCCAGAGATAGCGGTCGGACATGGCAGAGCATTCGATATGCCAGCCGGGGCGGCCGAAGATCGCATGCGCCTTGTCTTCGAAGGTAAAATGCGCCGGCCAGCCGGGCTCGGAATCGGCCGACTGCTTCCACAGGACGAAGTCTGCCGGGTTCATCTTGTGGCTTTCGACAGCGACGCGGGCACCCGCCTGCTGGTCTTCCAGCTTTCGCTTCGACAGCATGCCGTAATCCGCCATCGAGGCGGTGGAGAACAGCACTTCGTGACCTTCCGAACCGGTCGCCACATAGGCATGGCCCATGTCGAGCAGTCGCTGGATGATCGTGATCATCTGGGGAATGTTGTCGGTCGCGCGAGGCTCGACCGTTGGCTTCAGGCAGCCGAGTGCAGCCACGTCGGCGTGGAACTGGGTTTCGGTCTTGCCGGTCACGGCCCGGATCGCCTCATTGAGGCTCATCGAGCCATCGGCGATTTGGCTGCCGAAGTCGCGCAAGGCGCGTGCGTTGATCTTGTCGTCCACGTCGGTGATGTTGCGAACATAGGTGACCTTGTCGGCACCATAAGTGTGGCGCAGCAACCGGTAGAGCACGTCGAAGACGATGACGGGCCGCGCATTGCCGATATGGGCGAAGTCATAGACGGTCGGGCCGCAGACATACAGGCGCACATTGTCGGGGTCGATCGGTTCGAAGTCGACCTTGTCGCGTGTGAGCGTGTTGTAAAGCTTGAGGCCGGCGGCCATGTCAGTCTCCCAGAACGAATGTACCCGGCTGGACCGGGTCGTTTGTCATCTGGGTCTATGCAGGAGACGAAAACGGCCAGGCCAGCGAAGCGCTAGCGAATAATGGTCCCGCAAATGATGCAGAGGCTCGTTTTCATGGGCGATGTTATGGCGCGGCTTCCAGCATTGGTCAAGGGTGGTTTCCGTGCTGACGGCCCCTTTCAGTTGTCCATAAAGTCATCTCATCACCTTAAGTGTTTATCAAGATAAATACACCATTTCTGGGGTGACGCTCTTACATCCTCGGAGATGATCTTCGGCATGGACCACGCCCTGCATTTGCCCACCATCATGGTCGTCCATGCGCTGGTCACACTGATATCGACACTGCTTTTGGTCTACATGTGGTGGCGCTATCGTGGCGGGCCCGTCCTGTCGATGTTGGCGATCGCGGGGTTTTGCGCCTGCGCTTCCCTGATCCTGCATGCCTTTCGCGCCGAACTGCCCTTGCCGCTCGTGGGTGGCCTTGGGCTCTTCTTCGGAGCCTGCTCGGTCGGCTTTTATTGGCAGGCGGTGGTGGCCTTTGAGGGCGGCAAAACCTCACTGCCAGGCGCTGTTGCGGGTGGGGTCATCTGGGGCCTTCTCTGGATTTTGCCTGTATTTCGGGAGAGCGTGGACGCCAGAAGCATGGGGTTCGGCGTCCTGATTGGCGCCTATTGCTTCCTCACGGCCCGTGAGATCCTGGTCGCTGGGCACACTGAGCCGCTCCCATCGCGCATGCTGGCCGTTCTGGCCAATACGATGCGCGGTCTTATCTGGCTTTCCTTTGTGCCGCTGACACTGCTTTTCGGGGCGCCCTACGATCTTGACGGAAATGCCGCTTCCTGGTTCGGCGCAGTGACGCTCGGCAACCTCGTCCTGATCGTTTTGTCACTGGTCTCATTGTTGATCATGGCCAAGGAACGAGATGAACTTCGCTACCGTCTTGCCTCGGAACGCGATCCGCTGACGAACCTGTCAAATCGGCGAACGTTTGTGGCAGAGGCCGAGAGGCACCTTCGAAAAGAGGAGCGGGGGGCGACGCTGTTGCTCTTCGATATCGATCACTTCAAGGCGATCAACGATACTTACGGCCACGCCATGGGTGACGAGGTGCTTCTCGCATTCTCGCGCGCGATCGAGCAACGCTTGCCAAAGGAATGGCCGTTTGCCCGGATCGGCGGAGAAGAATTCGCCTGCCTCATGCCCTCGGTGAGTGCAGAGCATGGCATGGACGTGGCTGAAAGCCTGCGGGCTGCCATTGCCGATCTCCGCATCGGGGCGGCAGTCAACGCGAAGATTACCGTCAGCATCGGCGTTTCGGAAGTGTTGGAAAAGCCGATGCGGCTCGACCACTTGCTGGCCTCAGCCGATGCGGCTCTGTACCGCGCCAAGGCGGATGGCCGCAATTGCGTGCGGCTGTACCAGCCGGCCGAACTCCTGTTGATTACAGGTGAGCGCCTGGCGGGCGCTGCGGACGAGGTTGCGGAGGTTCAGCGGCATCCGACCGCCCGTTCATTCCGCGGGCGTGGGTGATCAGCGCGCCGTGCGTGGCACCCGAACAATCCCGAGAACCAGGGCGCAACCCAGCATGATCACGCCGCCGCCCAGCAACTGCAGGGGCGTCAGGGGTTCATCGAGAAGAAGCGCACCGACCAGAACGGCAACGACCGTGACTGCGAATTCGACACTGATTGCAGCCGTGGCGCCGATGCTTTTGACCAGGCCAAAATACAGCACATAGGTCAGCGCACTCATCAGGCCGGCCAAGGCGACGAGATAGAGATAGTCGATTGGCGCCGGAGTTCCCGGTACCGGTACAAACCAGAGCAGCGGGAATGTGAGTACACCGCCGGCGAGGAACGAGCCGATGGTGACTTCCCAGGAGCCCGTGCCTTCGAGATGGCGGCTGGCATAGTTGCTGCCGTAGGCGGCCGAGAAGGTCGAGCCAACCATGGCAAGACAGCCGACCAGAAAGGCGCTGGTTACGGGTACGGCCGGAAAACCGACCAGCATGACGATCCCGACCGTGCCGAGCACGAGCCCCAGCACGCGTGCCGGCGTGATGCGCTCGAGGCCCCAGAGCTGAGCGATAACCATGGAGAACAGGGGGATGGACGCGACGAAGATCGCCGCCATCGCCGTTCCGATCAGTGGGGTGGCGTAGGAAAGACCGATCAGCTGGCCTGCGACCGTCGTCGCACCGACCATGGTGAAGTGCAGCCAGCCGGCGCTGAAATCCAGTTTCCGCCTGAACACTTTCGCTAGGGCGACCAGCAGGAAACCCGCGATGAAGCAGCGAAAGGTGACGGCGCCGATCCAGCCGAAAGCGTCGACCACATGCAGCAGCAGCAGGAAGGACAGGCCCCAGGCGAAGGCGAGGTACGTGTAGACGGCGATGTCTCTGGGGCGCATGGGGAATCCGGGACGGTGGGGATCAGGCCTGGGCCGAACCCTGAGAGGAAAGAGCGTGCCCGATTACTCCGGCATGTGATAGTCGACGATCTTGTCGTCCCTCAGGACATACAGCTTGCCGGTTTCCGTCTGATCCGGGCCAAGAAGCGGCAGCAGCTTGGCGGCGATTTCTGACGGATGCGGCAGGGTTTCCGGATCTTCACCTGGCATGGCCTGGGCGCGCATGGCCGTACGCGTCGCACCCGGATCGACCGAGAGGATCCGCAGCGGCAGACGTTGCGTTTCTCCGGCCCATGTGCGGGCAAGCGCTTCGACCGCGGCCTTGGAGGCGGAGTAGGGGCCCCAGAATGGCCGGCACTTGTGGGCGGCACCTGAAGACAGGATCAGCGCGCGGCCCTGGTCGGACTTGACCAGCAACGGTTCCAGAGAGCGGATCAGGCGCCAGGTGGCGGTGACGTTGATTGTCATCACCTTGTCGAAGACCTTGGCCTCGACATGGCCAATCGGCGCGATGACACCGAGAATGCCGGCATTGAACACGGCGATGTCGAGCTTGCCCCAACGGTCGAAGATATGGCCACCGAGCTGGTCGATCATCGCCATGTCGTTGAGATCGAAAGGAACGAGCGTTGCCGTGCCGCCGACGGCCTTGATCGCGTCATCAAGCTCTTCGAGGCCGCCCACAGTGCGCGCACAGGCAATGACGTGCGCACCGGCCTTGGCCAGTTCAAGCGCGGTGAAGTAGCCGATGCCGCGAGAGGCGCCGGTGACCAGCGCGAGCCGGCCCTTGAGATCGGTGGTCATGGTCAGTCCTGTCTCTTGCGCTCAGCCGTTGGCAGCGAGCATCGATTCCTTACGGCCCGGCTTTTCGCTTTCCTTGTCGAGAAGGCGGGTCGGATAGTCACCGGTAAAATAGTGATCGGTGAACTGCGGATTGGCCGGATCACGCGGTTTGCCGCCGACTGCCTTGTAGAGGCCGTCGATCGACAGAAAGGCCAGCGAGTCTGCGCCGATATACTTCGCCATCGCCTCGATGCCGAGATACTGGTTGGCGAGCAGCTTTTCGGCATCCGGCGTGTCAATGCCATAGAAGTCGGGATGGAAGATCATCGGGCTCGCCACGCGGATATGGACTTCCTTGGCGCCGGCATCGCGGATCATCTGGACGATCTTCAGCGAGGTCGTGCCACGCACGATCGAATCGTCGACCAGCACGACGCGCTTGCCCTCGATCATCGCCCGGTTGGCCGAATGCTTGAGCTTCACGCCGAAGGCACGGATCTGCTGGGTCGGCTCAATGAAGGTGCGGCCAACGTAATGGTTGCGGATGATGCCGTATTCGAACGGAATTCCGCTCTGCTGGGCATAGCCAAGGGCTGCCGGCGTACCGCCATCGGGAACCGGCACGACTACGTCGGCTTCAAGCGGTGCTTCGAGCGCCAGGTTCATGCCGGCATTCTTGCGGGTGGTGTAGACGTTGCGGCCGGCGACGACGGAATCGGGGCGGGCGAAGTATACATATTCGAACAGGCAGACGCGTTCTGGCTGCGGACGCGCCGGCATGCGGGATTCGATCGTCACGGAGCCATCGGCCTGGGTTTCACAGATGATCACTTCGCCGTTCTTCACGTCGCGCACGAACTTCGCACCGATGATGTCAAGCGCACAGGTTTCCGAACAGAAGATCGGCTTGCCGTCGAGATCGCCCATGACGAGCGGCCGAATGCCGATCGGATCGCGGGCAGCGATCAGCTTGGTGCGGGTCAGCGCGATCATCGCATAGCCGCCCTCCATCTGGCGAATGGCGTCGATGAAGCGGTCCGTGGTCGAGGCGTGGCGCGAGCGGGCGATGAGATGGAGAACCACCTCGGTGTCCGATGTCGACTGGCAGATGGCGCCGGTGGCAATGATCTGCCGACGCAGTGTCAAGCCATTGGTGAAGTTGCCGTTATGGGCAATCGCAATACCGCCTTCTTCGAGTTCGGCAAACAGCGGCTGCACGTTGCGAAGCGCCACTTCTCCCGTTGTCGAATAGCGCGTGTGGCCGATGGCCTGCGGACCCGGAAGCTTCGCCAGCGTCACAGGGTTGGTATAGTGGTCCCCGACCAGGCCCATGTGCTTTTCAGTGTAGAACTGGCGTCCGTCGAACGAGACGATACCGGCCGCTTCCTGGCCGCGATGTTGGAGCGCATGCAGGCCGAGCGCCGTCAGCGTCGAGGCGTCCGGATGGCCGAGGATCCCGAAGACCCCGCATTCCTCGTGGAACTTGTCGTCATGACCACCGTAGACGACATGGGGATGGCTGAACTGCTTCATGGCGATTTGCCTTTGCTCCGGGGACAGATGCGGGGGTGTAGGCTTTTAACACGGAAGCCGCCGGTCTGTCCTGATCCGGCGGCGTCTTGGCTCGTTCGTTGCGTCGCGAAGTGTCCGCGTCGCTATCAGTTGTTCTCCGCCGGTGCCTGTTCCGCCGGGGCTTGCTCGGCGGGGGCCGCACCTTCTTCCTCGCGTCCGAGGATGCGTTCGCGGATCTGCGGCTCGATGTCCTGCGGCAGGACGGCTTCAAGCTTCAGCACAAGACCGTCCAGGAAGGGCTTGGTCTTGGCTTCATTGACCCAGTCTGGGCGCTGGCGCACATCGATCAGCCAGTTCCAGAAGGCAACGGCGACGACCAGCAGAAGGAGGCCGCGTGCTGCACCAAACAGGAAACCGAGCGTCCGGTCGAGGGCACCAATGCGGCTGTCGATGATGAAATCCGCGATCCGTGACGTGATGAAGGAGATCACGATCAAGGACACGAAGAAGATGATGCCGGCCGAACCAGCCAGCGCAATGCGGTCATCTGCCGTGTAGTTTTTCGCCAGCGGCAGCAGCAGCGGATAGAGATAATAGGCTGCAGCGACCGAACCGGCCCAGCTGGCGATCGACAGCACTTCGCGAGAAAAGCCGCGCACCATGGCGAGTACGGCCGAAAAGAGAACGACGCCGATGACAATACCGTCGAAAATAGTGATGGGCATTTAATACCAACTCCAAGCGTCGCCGGCATAAGCCGACATGATTGTCACCGTACACCGTTGAAACGCATCGGATGATGCGCTGCAACGGATCAAGCATCCTCCTGATCCGCTGGGGCCTTCAGCCGGGAACCGGCGATGCGCGCCACCAGATCGGGCAGGCTGTCGACTTCCGTCCATTTGCCCGCCGAACCCTTGGGCAGGTCCGAAGAGGCAGCCGGGAAAACCGCAGCGGAAAAACCGAGTTTTTCCGCTTCTTTGAGCCTTTGGCCGGTATAGGCCACAGGCCTTACAGCCCCCGACAGGCTGACCTCGCCGAAATAGACGCAATCGGCCGGAAGGGCAAGACCGGCAAGTGACGAAACCAGAGCCGCGGCAATCGCCATGTCCGCTGCCGGCTCCCGGATCCTGTAACCGCCGGCAACATTCAGATAGACGTCATGTTGCCCCAACCGCACACCGCAATGCGCTTCCAAAACCGCCAAAATCATGGCGAGCCGTGAGGAATCCCAGCCGACAACCGCCCGACGGGGTGTACCCAGTGATGTTGCCGCCACAAGCGCTTGCACCTCGACCAGCACGGGCCGCGTGCCTTCGATCCCGGCAAAGACCGCGGCTCCCGGTGCCTTCTCGTTGCGCTCGCCAAGAAAGAGCTCCGACGGATTGGAGACTTCCCTCAGACCACGGTCCGACATTTCGAACACGCCGATCTCGTCGGTTGGTCCGAAGCGGTTCTTCACGGTTCTGAGGATCCGGTAGTGATGACCGCGGTCACCCTCGAAATAGAGGACGGCGTCGACCATGTGCTCGACCACGCGAGGACCGGCAATCTGTCCTTCCTTGGTGACGTGGCCGACAAGCACCATGGTTGCGCCCGTTTGTTTGGCGAAGCGGATCATCGCCTGCACACCGGTCCTGACCTGGGTCACCGTGCCGGGCGCGCTGTCGGCCGTATCGCTCCACAAGGTCTGGATCGAATCGATAATGACAAGATCCGGCCGCTTTCCTTCCGAGATCGTCGCCAGAATATCCTCGACATTGGTTTCGGCGGCGAGCAGCACGTCGGTATCGGCGGCCCCCAGTCTCTGGGCACGAAGCCGGACCTGTGCCACGGCCTCTTCGCCGGAGACATAGACGATCCGATGGCCGCGCCGGGACAAGGCGGCTGCCGCCTGCATCAGGAGTGTTGATTTGCCGATGCCGGGATCGCCGCCGATCAACACGGCAGAGCCACGCACGAAACCGCCGCCCGTGGCGCGATCAAGTTCCGCCATGCCGGTCGGAATGCGGGGGGCTTCTTCGATTTCGCCGGAGAGCGAGGTCAGCGTGACTGCACGCCCCTTCTTCGGCGTCTTGCCCGGACCACCGCCAATGCCACCCATCGGATCTTCTTCGACGATGGTGTTCCACTCGCCGCATCCCTCGCATTTGCCGGCCCAGCGGGTGTGTACGGTGCCGCAGTTCTGGCAGATGAATTGGGTCTTCGCTTTGGCCATAAGTCAGGGTTCGCTTTCGGGGAAGTCGTCGGGTGTTGTGTTCTGGCGTCCGTGCATCACGCGCAGCACGGTGACCGTGTCATCGGTGATCGTGAAATAGATGCATCTGTTTCTAAAGGGAAATGCCCTTAATCCAGGGCTAAATGTACGCGGTACACCGCTCACGCCGAGTTCCGCGATAGACCTAATCTTCCTGTTGATTTCGTGTAGAAGGCGTTCTGCAGCGCCGGGGTCGAATGCGCAGACATAGTCATAATGCGCGCGGAGATCTCGAAGGGCGCTTTTGGTCAGCACCAGTTGGCGTCGTCGCATCCTCGCTGTCCTCCGGCATCCTCAATATGTATGCCGTCAATTCGGCTTCACTCTCGAAGCTCATCACGCGTCCTGCCTCGACATCGTCGATTCCTTCCTGAATGAACGCCCGCAGCTCTTGGAGCTTGCCTTCTTTGCTGCCGAGCAGGCGCAGGCCAGCGGCAACGGCTTCATCGGCATTCCGATAAATGCCGGCTTCAACCTGCTCTTCGATGAAACGTCTATCTTCCGCAGCCAATTGGATCTCGGGCATTTCGATCTCCTTTTGTTCTCAAATAGCACGGACTGAAATCTGATTCCAGTCCCGGCTAGATGATGTCAGATTTCACCTTCGAGATAGAGCCGCTCATAACGCAATCCAAGCCCCGTCAGCAGTTCGTAACCGATGCTGCCGGCAGCACGCGCGACGTCGTCGATGGGCATGGCCGCGCCAAACAGCTCGATGTAATCGCCGCTGCGGACTGCCTTTTCCGGCAGATCGGTCACATCGAACACCGTGAGGTCCATGGTCACGCGACCGATAACGGGAACGCGATGCCCTGATATTACGCCTTCGGCACCGGCAAGCCCCTGACCACGCAAGGCAATGCCGGATCCGGAGAGGTTGCGCAGATAGCCGTCCGCATAGCCGATACTTGCGACCGCCAACCGGCTGTCGCGTTGCAGCACATGGCTTGCGCCATAGCTCACAGTCTCGCCGGCCTTGGCCTCGCGGATCTGCAGGATACGCGCTTCCGCCTTGACCACGGGACGCATGGGGTTTTCGACACCTGAAAGCGCTTCGCCGCCGTATAGGGCGATGCCGGGCCGCGTCAGATCGAAGTGATAATCGGGGCCAAGAAGGATCCCGGCTGACGCCGAAAGACTGCAATCGATGCCTTCGAAAGCCGCGCTAAGCTGTTGGAATTTCTCCAGTTGCTGGCGGTTCATCGTCGAGGTGGGATCATCGCCGCAGGCGAGGTGGCTCATCACCAGCACCGGGTCGAGGCTGGATGGCCGCGATACGTCGTCCGCCAGAGCCAGCGCGTCGGCAAGCGGCAGGCCAAGGCGATTGAAGCCCGTGTCGACATGGAGCGCGCACGGATAGGGTCCGCGTTCCGAAAGCAGAGCCATCCAGAAGGCAAGCTGCTCTTCCGAGGCGATGACGGGTACCAGGTCGTTGTCGAAGAAAGTGTCTTCCTGCCCCGGCCAGATGCCGGAGAGAACGAAGATCCGCGCTTCCGGCGCATAGGGCCGAAGCGTTGCCCCCTCGGCCGGCACTGCCACGAAGAAATCCCGGGCGCCGGCATGGTAGAGTGTCTGTCCCACATCCTCGATGCCGAGCCCATAAGCATCGGCTTTCACCACCGCCGCAGCCCGGGCCTTGCCCGACCGTCGTGCCATGTCACGCCAGTTGTCGGCGATAGCGCCGAGATCGATGGTCAGGCGGAGCGGGGCGGAGAGAAATTCCGCCGGTGCGTCGGTGATCGAGAATCTGTCTGTCATGGATGCCGTTGGCTGGAACTGTGAGGGTTGAGGAACCCTAGCATCTTTGCAGATGCCGGTAAGAGACACGGCAAAATTTATGCTGCTATGCACAGTGTTTCGCGGTCTGCTCACTTCGCCATCGGAAAAGAAAATGGCCGGCACAAGGCCGGCCATGATCGGGATAAGCTTCAGATGCGTCTCACGGTTCTTCATACTGGATGAAGGTCGGGTCGGCGAGATCCGCAAAGCGGGTGAACTCCGACTGGAAGGCGAGCTTGACGGTACCGGTCGGTCCGTGACGCTGCTTGGCGATGATCACGTCGGCCGTGCCCTTGACCTTTTCCATATGGGCTTCCCATTCCGGATACTTCGGATCGGCAAGATCGCGCGGCTCGAGGTTCTTCACGTAGTATTCCTCACGGAACACGAAGAGCACCACGTCGGCGTCCTGCTCGATCGAGCCTGATTCACGAAGGTCGGAGAGCTGCGGGCGCTTGTCTTCGCGGCTTTCGACCTGACGCGAGAGCTGGGAAAGAGCGACGATCGGCACAGCCAGTTCCTTGCCGAGCGATTTGAGGCCCGTGGTGATCTGGGTGATTTCCTGAACGCGGTTTTCCCCCGACTTGCCCGAGCCGGTCATCAGCTGGATATAGTCCACCACGAGGAAGTCGAGGCCACGCTGGCGCTTGAGGCGGCGGGCGCGGGCCGCGAGCTGGGCAATCGAGATACCACCGGTCTGGTCGATAAAGAGCGGCACCTTCTGCATCGTCTGGGAAAAACCAACGAGCTTTTCGAACTCGTGCTCGGTAATGTCGCCGCGACGGATCTTGGAGGAGGAGACTTCCGTCTGCTCGGACATGATACGGGTGGCGAGCTGTTCGGCCGACATTTCGAGCGAGTAAAAGCCGACGACGCCGCCGTTCTTCGCCTTCAACGATCCGTCCGGCATCACTTCCGGCTCGTAAGCCGCCGCGATGTTCCAGGCGATGTTGGTCGCAAGCGAGGTTTTACCCATACCCGGACGTCCGGCGAGAACGATCAAGTCAGACCGCTGCAGGCCACCCATCTTGGAATCGAGCGAGCTGATGCCGGTGGAAATACCCGAGAGGTTGCCATCGCGCTCGAAGGCAGCGCCTGCCATGTCAACGGCCTGGGCTACAGCGTCAGAGAAGGACTGGAAGCCACCGTCATTGCGGCCATTTTCGGCCAGCGCAAACAGGCGGCGCTCGGTATCCTCGATCTGTGTCTGCGGCGGCATGTCGAGCGGCGCATCATAGGCGATGTTGACGACATCTTCGCCGATCTGGATCAGTGCGCGGCGCAGCGCCAGATCATAGATCGCGCGGCCATAGTCTTCCGCATTGATGATGGTGACGGCTTCAGACGCGAGACGCGCGAGATATTGCGCGACCGTCAGATCGCCGACCCGCTGGTCTGCCGGCAGGAAGGTCTTGATGGTGACCGGGTTTGCCGTCTTGCCCATGCGGATGATCTCGGAGGCAACCTCGAAGATCTTCCGGTGCAGCGGCTCATAGAGGTGATCCGGCTTCAGGAAGTCGGAAACGCGGTAATAGGCGTCATTGTTGACGAGAATGGCGCCGAGCAGAGCCTGTTCCGCCTCGATATTGTTCGGTGCTTCCCGATACAGCGGTTCGGCAGCTTGCTGCGGCGCGATGTTACGAACGGCTTCGATCATGGTGTCACAGCTTCTTCACGGTTGGGGCTTCGCCTTGGGTTTGGCCACCCAGGCCTGCACAGTCAACCGGCGTCTCGAATGCGCTGGACTTTTTCGTCTTGTCCCCAGCAATCAACAGGCGCGGAAATTTGCGCTTGACGTCTTTTCCGGCGAATCGTGTGCAAGCTCTCAATTTAGCGCATGGCAGCCATCCTGACAAAGATCATTGAAATTACCGATATGAGGTATAACTAGTGTGAATACAAATAGGCTGCTAATTATGTGGAGCGCAATGAATGACCAGGGCGACCGAAAACGAACAGCTGTTCGACGAGATGTCTGGATTTAACCGCAAGCTCCGGGCCTTTTTCGATGCGGTAGTGCGGGAGGAGGGGCTGACGCTGGCGCGGGCGCGGGCGCTCTTCGCGCTGTCTCGTCGCGGACCGCTCACCCAGAAGGAACTGGCGGACGAATTGGAGATCGAAACACCGACTTTGGTGCGTGTGCTTGACGGTATGGAGCGACAGGACCTGATCCAGCGTCGTGAGGATGCTGCTGACCGCCGTGCCAAGCGGATCGACATGACGCCGGCCGGGCATGTCGCGTACCAATCCGTGCACACGCTGGCGACCGGTCTTCGAGCGCAGATCGCTGCCGACATTCCGTTAGAGGATATCCTTGTTGCCCTTTCGGTGGTTCGCCGCCTGACGGCCAATCTTCAGGGCCTCGACCTGTCGAAAGTGCGGTCATGAGCCGTGACGTGTCAACGATAGCGGCAGCCGGTCAGGATGCATCCCCAGAGCCAGCGCGGGTGATGCCACCCTCCGCAACGCCCACCCCGGCACCGGCGGCAAAGCCCTTGTGGCTCGGTGTCATCTATGTGGCAGCCGGCCTTCTGATGTTTATCACCCAGGGGCTGGGCATGAATATCGTCAATGCCAATCTCTACCAGTTGCAGGGCGAGTTCTCGGTGACGGTCGTTGAAGCCGCCTGGCTTTCGGCCGCCTACATGGCGCCCTATGCGACGCTGTCGATCGCGCTCTTCAAGATCCGCACGCAGTACGGTCTACGCCCCTTTGCCGAGTGGAGCATTCTGGCCTTCGTCGCTGCCTCGATCCTCAATCTTTTTGTCAGCGATCTGCATTCGGCGCTGGTCGTCCGCTTCATCAGCGGCTGTGCTGCCGCCCCGATCTCCTCGCTCGGTTTCCTCTACGTGCTGGAAGCCTTCCCGCTGCACCGGAAACTCAATCAGGGTCTGAGCATGGCGCTGATGGGCACATTGCTGTCCGCCCCGCTGGCGCGCTTGATCTCGCCCACTTTGCTGCAGATCGATGGCTGGCATGCGCTCTACACGCTCGAACTTGGGCTGTCCCTGGTCGCCATGGCGATCACCTATGCGCTGCCACTGACACCGCCGCCGCGTGCCAACGTCATCGAGAGGCTGGATATCCTGTCCTATCTCCTGATGGCGGTCGGCATCGGTTGCCTCGCGGTCTTCCTGACGCTCGGACGCTTCTACTGGTGGTTCGAAACCTGGTGGCTCGGTGTTCTGCTGGCGGGCGCGATTGTCTTCATCGTGTTGACGGCCATGATCGAGATCCATCGGAAGAATCCCATGCTGGATTTTGCCTGGATCTTCTCGCGGGACAATCTCCATCTGGCTGCCGTCCTTCTGGTCTTCCGCGCGGTGTCGTCAGAACAGTCCTCGACCGCTGTCGGCTTCTTCCAGCAAATGGGGCTGCTCAACGATCAGCAATTCGTGCTCTGGTGGGTGGTGCTTGCAGCGTCGATTGCCGGTGGACTGTTTTGCATGCTGCTGATGAGCTCGCGCTATCTTGAGACTGCGCATGTCATTTCGCTTCTGCTGATTGCCACGGGCGCCTATCTCGACAGCATGGCAAGCAATCTGACACGGCCGGAGCAAATGTATCTGAGCCAGGGCATGATCGCCTTTGGCGCGGCCATGTTCCTGCCGCCCGTGATGGCAAAGGGCTTCACGGCTGCGATCCAGAAGGGGCCTCCCTACCTGGTGAACTTCATCGCGATTTTCCTGTTCACCCAGATCACCGGCTCAATGTTGATGACCGGGTTGCTCGGGAGCTTCGTTACGCTACGGGAGAAATTCCACTCGAATGCGCTCGTGCAGAACATCCTTCTGACGGATCCCGATGTCGCCCAACGCGTGAGCCAGCTTTCGGCTGCCTACCGGAAAGTCATCACCGATCCGTCCATCCTCAACGCGGAAGGTTTGGCGTTGCTGTCCCAGCAGGTCACCCGTGAAGCCTACGTACTGGCCTACAACGACACCTTCCTCCTGATTTCCATCGTCACGACGATGGCGCTCGCCGCTCTGCTCTTCCACCTCGCGTGGCAGAGACTGCAGACCCGCCGGCCAGCCGTCGTCGAGACATCTAACCCATCTTGAGCCGAACAGAGACCACCGCTATGTCAAACACATCAATCAAGCCCGCCGCCATCCTGACACTACTTGCCGGCCTCGTCGGCATCTCGCTGGTCCTGTATGCCTGGCGGCTCCCGCCCTTCACCAGTTCCATCGAGACGACCGACAACGCCTATGTGCGGGGTGCGGTCACCATGATGAGCCCGCAGGTCAGTGGCTATGTCGTGGATGTCCCGGTCAAGGACTATCAGGCCGTGGAGGAAGGGCAGGTTCTCGCCCGCATCGATGACCGCATTTTCCGCCAGAAACAGGCTCAGGCCGAGGCGGCACTGGCAACGCAAAAGGCAGCACTCGACAATTCGCGGCAACAGGAGACCGCGGCCAAGGCGCGTATTGCATCCAGCGAAGCCGCAGTCGACGCCGCCGATGCGGACCTGGAACAGGCCGTGCTCCAGTCGAGTCGCCAGGACAGCCTGATCCGCAGTGGCGTGGCGACGACCAGTGCGCAGGAACAGGCCCATGCGACCCTTGACCGGGCCCGAGCCGCCATGGCCCAGGCAAAGGCGGCCGTTGAAGTATCCCGGCAGGATCTGCAGACCATCATTGTCAATCGCGGCTCCCTCGAAGCGGCCGTCGCCAACGCCGAAGCAGCTGTGGAACTGGCCAGGATCGACCTTGCCAACACGGAGATCCGCGCGCCGCGCAAAGGCACCCTCGGCGAGGTGGGCGTGCGCGTCGGCCAGTATGTTGCGACTGGTACCCAAATGATGGCGGTGGTGCCGCAGGAGGTCTGGATCATCGCGAATTTCAAGGAAACCCAGCTTTCCGGAATGGCCGTGGGGCAGCCGGTCGACATCGTCGTCGATGCGCTGGATCGCCGCGTCCTCAAGGGTAAGCTGGAGCGCTTCTCGCCGGCCACCGGCTCGGAGTTCGCAGTGATCAAGGCCGACAACGCCACTGGTAACTTTGTCAAGATCGCGCAACGGGTGGGCGTGCGTATTTCGGTCGACCGAAGCGACGAAGCAGCCGCCCGTCTGGCGCCCGGCATGTCGGTGGTCGTGCGGATCGACAAGGGTGCAGATCCGGCCTGATGGTGTCAGGCTAAAACAAAAAAAACGCCCAGAAAATCCGGGCGTTTCGTTGCTGCACGAAGCGGCAAATCTTAGTCGTCGTCGCCGTCCATGTCGGCTTCCGGATCGAAGAAGTCTTCCGGACGAAGCGCATCTTCGTCGATGCCGTAGATGGCGTCGGCGGAGGTCAGGCTTTCGCCCTTGGCCTGGCGCTCAGCTTCTTCAGCCGAACGAGCAACGTTGAGCTCAACGGTCAGCTCGACTTCTGCATGCAGGTGCAGAGTGACTTCGTGCAGGCCGATTGCCTTGATCGGGGTGTTCAGTTCGACCTGGTTGCGGCCGATGTTGAAGCCTTCGGCAGCCAGGATGTCGACGACGTCGCGAGCAGCAACCGAACCGTAGAGCTGGCCGGTTTCGCCAGCCGAACGAACGACGATGAAGCTCTTGCCGGCAAGCGCGTCAGCAACCGTCTGGGCTTCCGACTTGCGCTCGAGGTTACGGGCTTCGAGCGTTGCACGCTCAGCTTCGAAGCGCTTCTTGTTCGCTTCGTTGGCGCGCAGCGCCTTGCCGAGCGGCAGCAGGTAGTTGCGAGCGAAGCCGTCGCGAACCTTTACGGTTTCGCCCATCTGGCCGAGCTTGGCGATGCGTTCCAGGAGAATGACTTGCATGATTCTCTTCCTTTCGTTGTTCAATCAGTGTTGTCGGTATGATCGGTCTCGGCCTTGCGGGCCGGGGTCAGTGCAACGGTCCGCCGTGTGTCGGCGAGACCGATGATCAGGGGTATGACGAGCGGCAGGAGCATGATCGTCGAGAGATAGGCGAGCACCAGGGCCGGCAGGCGCCAGTCCTTGCCACGGGTGCGAAAATGCAGTGCTGCAAATCCCGAGACGAGAAAGCCAGCGCCAAAGGTTCCGCAGACAGTTGCCCCGATCATCGCCGGGACACCGCCGATGAAGCAGGCGACGATGCCGGCCAGAAAGATGAACGGCGCGTTGCGGCTCATCCGCAGCGTCGAGGGGAAATCGTCACGCGGACGACGGCCGCGCGCTGACGCTGTCACGACGCGCATGGCGATGTAGAACATGGCCAGAAGCAGCATGACCCAGGTTCCGCCCTGGATGATCGGCAGGAGCAGAACCATGGTCCGCTTCAACTGCTCAAGGGCGGTTGCCTCAGGCACCATCGTCGGGTCCTGATTGACCATCGCCTGCATCATGGCGTCGATCAGCTGGTTGGTGAATTCGGGGCCGAAGCCGATGATCCAGCCGAGCAGGATAACAGCTGCGCTAACGAAAATGCAGAGCTGCAGCAGGATGTCGGACAGGGGGTACCAGGCGATCAGATTGTCCGGACCGCCGATTTCGGAGGCCGGGCGGGCAAGGCTTGCAAGATGCGCGATCCAGCCAGCCGGTGCCAGCGTGAAGAGGGCCATCCCGAAGGCGAACATCGGCGAGACACCAATGGTGCCGAGCAGGGCGGCCGTGGCAATCGCGGTGACCGAGGCGGTGTTGCCCCAGCCGAGGCCGACGATCAGAATGGGAAGGGCGGAAGCCGCATAGAGAATGGAGGCGAGCGTTGGCTGCGCCGCAGCGCCCAGCACGAGCAGGGCGGCGGTAATACCGGCCAGAAAGCCGGTCGTCAGCAATTTCACATCCAGTTTCTGCAACGTCGCTGTCCTGCTGGTTCTAGCAGTTAGGGGAGGGGCTCAAGCGATCTCGCATCAGCATCCCCAACATGGGATTTCGCCGGACGTCGCGTTGAGCGCCATCTGGCAGTCGGTTCCGATCCGCGCCCAACGCGGAAGGGATGAAGCCCGCCGACGATGTCGGCAGGCTTCGGATCAGTTTACGCTACGACGTAAGGCAGCAGGCCGAGGAAGCGGGCGCGCTTGATGGCCTGGGCCAGTTCGCGCTGCTTCTTCTGGGAAACTGCGGTGATACGCGAAGGAACGATCTTGCCGCGCTCGGAAATGTAGCGCTGCAGGAGGCGTACGTCCTTGTAGTCGATCTTCGGTGCATTCGCGCCCGAGAAGGGGCAGGTCTTGCGACGACGATGGAAGGGACGACGTGCCTGAGAAGAGGATGCATCAGCCATTGTAATTTCTCCTGTTCTACAGATTACGCGCGGTCTTCGCGGGGACGGCGCTCGAAGCCGCCTTCACGCGGGCCACGGTCCGGACGCGGACCACGGTCGCCGAAATCTCGGCGCGGGCCACGGTCGTCGCCGTCACGACGCGGACGGTCGTCACGGTCGCGCTTCTGCATCATCGCAGACGGGCCTTCTTCGTGGGCTTCAACAGCGATGGTCATGTAACGAAGAATGTCTTCGTTGATGCGCATCTGGCGCTCCATTTCATGGACGGCGGCTGCCGGAGCATCGATGTCCATGAGGGCGTAGTGAGCCTTGCGGTTCTTCTTGATGCGGTAGGTCAGGGACTTGAGGCCCCAGTTTTCTACGCGCCCGACCTTGCCGCCGTTAGCTTCGAGGACACCCTTGTACTGTTCGACGAGGGCATCAACCTGCTGAGCGGACATATCCTGCCGGGCAAGGAATACGTGTTCGTAAAGAGCCATGTAAGCTTTGCCTTTTCTTGCGGTTGTCGTCACCCGGAACCGGCGCTAAGCCTCACAGACTGCTCCTGTGCGGCAAAGCCGCGGCAAGAAAAGTTTTGTGTTCGAGACGGTCGAGAGCGGAGACACGGGAGGCCGGAAACCCTTAATAGTTCCTGCTGCAAGCCAAGCGACCTGCCAGCCCTCCGTTCAGCCACCAGCCGGAAGACCGGGTGTTGTGAACGGCGCGCTTATACGCGGATTCCCAGATTAAGCAAGGGCCGCAAGGATTATTCTCCCCGCGGCCCCGCTATGATTTTGAAATCGGTGACGCTGCTGGTTCAGATCGGCATCGGATAGTCGCGGTGAATGCGCGCAATCTCCTTGAGGATCTCGTCCGACAGGACGATGTTGGCAGCGCCGATGTTGACCTTCAGCTGCTCCATTGTCGTGGCGCCGATGATGGCGGCTGCCATGAACGGCCGGGTCAGACAAAATGCGATGGCGAGCGCGGAAGGATCGATGCCGTGAGCATGGGCAAGATCGACATAGGCCTGGGTCGGCGCCTGCTGCTGTGGCGCAAGCCGTCCTCCGATATCGCCATTGATGCTGCCGCGCGAGCCGGCAGGCTTCAGGCCGTCGAGATATTTACCTGACAGGATGCCGCCGGCGAGTGGTGAATAGGCGAGGAGGCCGACATCTTCGTGATATGAAAGTTCTGCCATGTCGAGGTCGTGCGTGCGGTAAAGCAGATTGTATTCGTTCTGGACGGTGGCAACACGCGGCAATCCGCGCTCCTCCGCGAGGGAGAGGAACTTCTGGGTGCCCCAGGTCGTCTCGTTCGACAGGCCGATGGCGCGGATCTTGCCGGCCTTCACGCATTCGCCCAGTGCTTCGAGCTTTTCCGCCATGTCGCTGACGGCTGTGCTGCGATCCTGCCTGGATGGGTCGTAATTCCAGGCCTGGCGGAAGTGATAGTGTCCCCGGTTAGGCCAGTGGATCTGGAAGAGGTCGATGTAATCGGTCTTCAGTCGGGCAAGGCTCGCGTCAACGGCCTGATGAACGGCCTTGGCCGTAATTGGCTGCCCCTCGCGGATATAGGGGCGCCCGGAACCGGCGATCTTGGTGGCAAGCACAATCTTGTCACGCTTGCCGCTTTTCGCGATCCAGTTGCCAATAATGGATTCCGTCAGGGTGTAGGTTTCGGCCGAAAGCGGGGTGGTGGGGTAAAGCTCGGCCGTGTCGAAGAAGTTCACGCCATGGTCCAGCGCATAGTCCATCTGCGCGAAGGCTTCGTCCTGCGTGTTCTGCGAGCCCCATGTCATGGTGCCGAGGCAGATCTGCGACACGGCAATATCCGTGCGCCCGAGTTTCGTGTGTCTCATGAAAATGTCCTTGGTGGGGGAGGCGATGGAAACTTAGGCAAGTCTCGGTGAGGCGCAAGTCGCGAAGAAGACATTTTTGGCGATGCCCGCCCCGAAGGCGACGGTGGAGCCGTCACCGACTGTGACGGATGTCCTTTAATTGCCAAGCCGATGGACTAAAGCGCCTCCGTGATGCTGTGGGCAAATCCGCTTGCCGAAGGAGTAAGGACCTCATGAAGACGTCAACCATGTTAAAGCTTGGCATTTCTGCCGTCGCGGCGCTGGCAGGGGCCGCGTTCATGTGTCAAGGCGAACTCAAGACCGCAGGGCATGCGCGAAAGCTCGTTGCCGAAGGGGTGACTGTGACTGCGGAAGTGACGGGGGCAACCACCGAGTCGCGGAAGAAATATGGGTTCACCACATCTAAGTCGGCCGAAGTCGACTACAGCTTCGAAACGGCTGATGGCCAGATCCAGAATGGTCACGACTCGATCGAGGTCGCAGCGCTTGAGGCAATGACGGACCCTCAGGATAGCTCCCTGCTGCTCGACGATGCGGCGGTCGAGATCCTCTATATGCCGAGCGATCCTAGCGACAACGGAGTAAAGTCGGCACTGGTCTCGCATCAGGCGCCGGACCTTCTGATGGTCGCGCTGATCGCGGTCTTTGGCGGTGCGATTGCTTACGGCATACTTGCACGCCTCAGTGGTTTCCTGGCCGTTGCTCGTTCCCGTTTGGCGGCCTGATCCGCGACAGGGCCCGGCTCATTTTGGTGTTGAAAGGGGTGGCGCTTCATCGCTCGCAACCCTTGACTCCCGCGGCAGATCGTGAACTTGAAGACGAAAAAGCTAGGGAAGGACGATGATCCCATGACAGTTGCATTCACTTTTCCCGGCCAGGGCAGTCAGGCCGTCGGCATGGGCAAGGATCTTGCCGACAGTTTCGCTGAGGCCCGCGCCGTGTTCGAAGAGGTCGACGCAGCCCTCGGCCAGAAGCTTTCCGACATCATGTGGAATGGCCCCGAGGAAACGCTGACACTGACCGCGAACGCCCAGCCGGCCTTGATGGCTGTCTCGATGGCCGTGATCCGCGTTCTCGAATCCAAGGGCCTCGACCTCAAATCGAAGGTTTCCTTCGTTGCGGGACATTCGCTCGGCGAATACTCGGCACTCTGCGCCGCCGGCACTTTCTCGATTGCTGACACCGCACGTCTCCTGCGCATCCGTGGCAATGCCATGCAGGCGGCCGTTCCGGTCGGTGAAGGCGCGATGGCGGCGATCATCGGTCTGGAGCACGGCGACGTCCAGGCAATCTGCCTTAAAGCATCCGCCGTCGGTCCCTGCCAGATCGCCAACGACAATGGCGGTGGCCAGCTGGTGATTTCGGGCGGCAAGGCAGCCGTCGAAAAGGCAGCGGCACTCGCCACCGAAAAGGGCGCCAAGCGCGCCATCATGCTGCCAGTCTCTGCGCCGTTCCATTCGGCGCTGATGGGCCCTGCCGCTGACGCGATGCGCGAGGCTCTCTCCACGGTCGAGAAGCGCGATCCGACCGTGCCGTTGATCGCCAATGTGCGGGCCGAGCCCGTAACCTCCGCCAGCGAAATCGCCGATCTGCTCGTCGAGCAGGTGACCGGCCAGGTGCGCTGGCGCGAAACGGTCGAGTGGTTCGGTGCCAATGGTGTCACGACCCTCTACGAGATCGGCGCCGGCAAGGTGCTGACGGGGCTTGCCCGCCGCATCGACAAGAACATCTCCGGCATTGCCGTCAACGGCCCTGCCGATATCGACGCGGCAATTGCCGCTCTGAACGGCTGAACGCCGCCAACGTTGAACAAGGAAAACCATCATGTTTGACCTGACCGGCCGCAAGGCCCTCGTGACCGGTGCCACTGGCGGCCTCGGTGAAGAGATCGCCCGCCTGCTGCACAAGCAGGGTGCCATCGTCGGCCTGCACGGCACGCGCGTCGAAAAACTTGAAGCACTGGCCGCCGAACTTGGCGACCGCGTCCACATCTTCCCGGCCAACCTCTCTGACCGCGCCGAAGTCAAGGCGCTTGGCGAGAAGGCGGAAGCCGAACTCGGTGGCGTCGATATTCTCGTCAACAACGCCGGCATCACCAAGGACGGCCTGTTCGTCCGTATGTCGGACGAGGACTGGGATGCGGTTCTCGAGGTGAACCTGACGTCGGTTTTCCGCCTGACGCGTGAACTGACCCATCCGATGATGCGTCGCCGTCATGGCCGCATCATCAACATCACCTCGATCGTCGGCGTCACCGGCAATCCGGGTCAGACCAATTACTGCGCCTCCAAGGCCGGCATGATCGGTCTTTCCAAGTCGCTCGCCCAGGAAATCGCCACCCGCAACGTGACGGTCAACTGCGTGGCGCCGGGCTTTATCGAAAGCGCCATGACCGGCAAGCTGAACGACAAGCAGAAAGATGCAATCATGGGTGCAATTCCGATGAAGCGCATGGGCGCGGGATCGGATATTGCGGCCGCCGTCCTCTATCTCGCCTCCGACGAAGCGGGTTATGTCACTGGCCAGACGCTGCATGTGAATGGCGGCATGGCGATGATCTGATCACAAGGCCGGAAAGACGCCTGTCACAGAAGGATGTTGACCAATGGGACAGGTTGAATTTCTGGCTTTGCGGCGCGCTTAAACCGTGTTAAGCGGGCCATGACTGTGAGCAGTCGCTCCATCGCATGAGCCGAAGTTTATGCTTTTGTTTGCATAAACCGCTCTGAGGTTGAGCTGAACGGGTTTGCTGGTGGGGACGCTTGACGTTCGCCGGTTGAATGCAGGGTAGGGCAGCCATTATGGCTCCCTCTGAGATTAAGAAGGTCGAGGTTACCGACATGAGCGATATCGCAGAACGCGTGAAGAAAATTGTAGTTGATCATCTCGGCGTTGACGCTGAAAAGGTTGTCGAAGGCGCGAGCTTCATCGACGATCTGGGCGCGGATTCGCTCGACACGGTCGAACTGGTCATGGCCTTCGAAGAAGAGTTCGGCGTTGAAATCCCGGACGACGCTGCTGACTCGATCCTGACCGTCGGCGACGCTGTAAAGTTCATCGAGAAGGCTCAGGCCTGATCGATCGAGAGTTTGCGGAAGGCGGGCTTTGCCCGTCCTGTCCGCTTGGGCCCGCTTCATGCGGGCCTTCTTGTATAATGACCATATGAACCGGCCGAGCGAGGCCGACAACTGCAGGGTGGGCCACGAACGATGAGACGTGTCGTTATCACCGGTACCGGCATGGTATCTCCTCTCGGCTGTGGCACGGAACTGACCTGGCAGCGTTTGCTGGCTGGTCAGAGCGGCGCCCGCCTCGTCACCGAGTTCGAGGTGGACGACCTGCCTGCAAAGATCGCCTGCCGCATCCCCACCCAAGGCGAAGGCGCTTATAGCGCCGACGACTGGATGGAGTTGAAGGAGCAGCGCAAGGTCGATGCCTTCATCATCTACGCGATCGCGGCTGCCGACATGGCTCTCAAGGATGCTGGCTGGGAGCCGAAGACCGATGACGACCAGTGCGCCACCGGCGTTCTGATCGGCTCGGGCATCGGCGGCCTCGAAGGCATTGTCGAAGCCGGCCATATCCTGCGCGACAAGGGGCCGCGCCGCCTGTCGCCCTTCTTCATTCCAGGCCGCCTGATCAATCTTGCCTCCGGCCAGGTGTCGATCCGCCACAAGCTGCGCGGTCCGAACCATTCCGTCGTCACCGCCTGCTCGACCGGCGCGCATGCCATTGGTGACGCTGCCCGCCTGATCGGACTCGGCGATGCCGATGTCATGGTCGCAGGCGGCACGGAATCCCCGATCAGCCGCATCTCGCTTGCCGGTTTTGCCGCTTGCCGCGCGCTGTCGACTGCCCGCAACGACGATCCGACCGCTGCATCGCGCCCCTATGACAAGGATCGCGACGGCTTCGTCATGGGCGAGGGTGCCGGTATTGTCGTTCTGGAAGAACTCGAGCATGCCAAGGCGCGCGGCGCCAAGATCTATGCCGAAATCGTCGGCTACGGCCTCTCGGGCGACGCCTTCCACATCACCGCCCCCTCGGAAGATGGCGACGGTGCGTTCCGCTGCATGACCATGGCGCTGAAGCGCGCAGGTCTGACGGCAGGCGATATCGACTACATCAACGCGCATGGCACCTCGACCATGGCCGACACGATCGAACTCGGTGCGGTCGAACGGCTGGTGGGTGAGCACGCGTCGAAGATTTCGATGTCGTCCACCAAGTCGGCCATCGGCCACCTTCTCGGGGCTGCCGGAGCCGTGGAAGCGATCTTCTCCGCCCTCGCGATCCGCGACGGCGTTGCACCGCCGACGCTGAACCTCGATAATCCGGATGTCGAAACCAAGATCGACCTCGTGCCGCATACGGCGCGCAAGCGTGACATCCGTGTTGCCCTGTCCAATTCCTTCGGATTTGGCGGCACGAATGCCTCGCTGGTCCTGAAGCGCTACGAGGATTGACGGATAGGCCGGGGCGGGGTGCTGAGCTTTGGATGCTTGGCACCGCGCACTTGCCCGGCCCCCGTTGTTACGGCTAGAAAAACAGTCTCCGTCCGGCGTTTGTGTGAACGTGCCGGCCCGGATTTTTGCCGCATTGCTGACCGAAACAGCCGCGACAGCCAAATCAAGTAGGATTGCCGGTGACCGACAATATCCCGAATGGCAGCAGCCAGAACCAAGGTATCCCCTTCGGCCGAGACGGCGAGGCCGCAAAAGGGCCTCTTATCCCGAAATCGCCGGCCGACGTTCTGCGTCCGGAGCGGGTGCCGCAGCCACCGCGCCGTTCCCGCAAGGCGCGGAGCCAGCTGGTGATCTTCCTGAACTTCCTGATGACGATTGTCGTCTTCGTCTTCGTGGTCGCCGTGGCCGTGTTCTATTACGCCATGGATGCCTATCAGCGCCCAGGTCCGACAACGGCCAATAGCAGCTTTGTCGTGCGCACCGGTGCCGGTCTCGCCGAGATTGCCAACAATCTTGAGCGCAACGGCATCGTCTCCGACGCCCGCGTCTATCGATACGTCACGGCAACCTATCTTCAGGAAGGCCAGACGCTGAAGGCCGGTGAATATGAGATCAAAGCCGGGGCCTCGATGAAGGATATCACCGAGCTGCTCGAATCCGGCAAGTCCATCCTCTACACCGTGTCATTCCCGGAAGGCCTGACCGTCAACCAGATGTTCCAGCGCTTGAGCCAGGATCCTGTTCTGGAGGGCGAAATGCCGGCGACCATGCCGCCGGAAGGCAGCCTTCGTCCCGACACCTACAAGTTCAGCCGTGGCACCAAGCGCGCCGAGATCGTCGCCCAGATGCAGGCAGCGCAACAGAAGCTGATTGATCAGATCTGGGAGAAGCGCGATCCGGACCTGCCGGTGAAGACAAAGGAGGAGTTTGTTACGCTCGCCTCCATCGTCGAGAAGGAGACCGGCAAGGATGACGAACGTGCCCATGTCGCTTCCGTCTTCATTAATCGCCTGAACAAGAAGATGCGCCTGCAATCCGATCCGACGATCATCTACGGGCTGTTCGGCGGCGAAGGCAAACCGGCAGATCGCCCGATCTACCAGTCCGACATCAAGAAGGAAACGCCGTACAACACCTATGTGATCCGCGGCCTGCCGCCTGGTCCGATCGCCAATCCCGGCCGCGCCGCCCTTGAAGCCGTCGCTCACCCGTGGAAGACCGACGACATCTATTTTGTCGCCGATGGCAGCGGTGGACATGCTTTCGCGTCGACATTGGAAGAGCACAATGCCAATGTTCGTCGCTGGCGCAAGCTGGAGGCCGAGCGTGCGCAGACGCCGCCAGCCACGCTCGATGTCGCACCCGAGGTCGATCCCGGCACAAGCAACTAAAAGTCCGGGGAAGGGACTGGGGCATGACATTGCAATCCATGACGGGCTTTGCCCGCGTAGAAGGCTCGTCGGGTCGCTACCGCTGGGCCTGGGAGCTGCGTTCGGTCAACGGCAAGGGACTTGATATCCGGTCCCGTCTGCCGCAGGGCCATGAGCATCTCGAGGCTGATCTTCGCCGTCTTCTGGGCGCGGGGTTGAGCCGTGGCAATCTGCAGGTCGGCCTGACCGTGACTGTCAGCGAGAACCGCGTGGAAGCGGTTCTGAACCGCGATGCGCTTGATGCCGTCCTCGCC
The DNA here is from genome assembly GCF_001296045.1 of Rhizobium sp. AAP43. GTDB lineage: Bacteria > Pseudomonadota > Alphaproteobacteria > Rhizobiales > Rhizobiaceae > Allorhizobium. The sequence goes on from NZ_LJHS01000044.1 coordinate 94,467, forward strand.
CTGCGCAAGACGCTCGGTCCCGAGCTTGTCGATCCGGCGCCCATGCGCCTCGACTCGCTCCTCTCCATTCGTGGACTGGTGGATCTGCGAGAGGCAACAGATGATGCCGAGGCAATTGCCGCCCGTGACGCAGACATTCTGGGCGGACTTTCGGCCGCTGCTGATGCCATGGTGGCTATGCGCCAGAGCGAGGGTGTTGCCCTTGGTCATATCCTGTCAGATCACATCAGCCGGATCGAGGAATTGGCCTCGCAGATCGAGGCCGATCCGGCTCGACGGCCAGAAGAGATCGGACGCCGGCTTGAAGCGCAGGTCGCCAGCCTGATGGATGGCGCGACCGGCCTTGACCGTGATCGCCTGCATCAGGAAATCGCTCTACTGGCGACCAAGGCCGATCTACGCGAGGAAATCGACCGGCTGAAGGCGCATGTCACGGCCGCTCGCGATTTGATCGCGGCAGGCGGGCCGATCGGGCGCAAACTCGATTTCTTGGCGCAGGAATTTAACCGCGAAGCAAACACTATCTGTTCCAAATCGACTTCGGTTGCGGTAACGGCCGCCGGGATCGAGTTGAAGGTCGTCATCGATCAGTTCCGCGAACAGGTTCAGAATCTGGAGTAGTCCATGGCCCCTTCGACTTCCTCGCGCGTCACCATCGCCAGACGCGGCCTGATGCTGGTCATCTCCTCGCCCTCCGGTGCGGGCAAGTCGACGATTGCCAGGACCCTGATGGACAGAGATCCGGAGATCAGCCTTTCGGTCAGCGTTACCACGCGCCAGCGGCGCCAGAGCGAGATCGAGGGTGTGCACTATCATTTCGTTTCGCAGCGCGAGTTCGAACGCCTGCGGGACAGCGACTCGCTGCTGGAATGGGCTGAGGTTCACGGCAATTTCTATGGCACACCTCGGGAAGCGGTTGAAACCGCGATGGGTGAGGGCCGCGACATGCTTTTCGACATTGATTGGCAGGGTGCCCAGCAATTGCAGGAAAAGATGTCGGCCGACGTCGTTTCGATTTTCATCCTGCCGCCGACCATGGCTGAACTCCAGTCGCGCCTGCACCGGCGCGCCGAGGATACCGAGGAGGTCATCCAGACCCGCCTCAATAACTCGCGCTCTGAGATCCAGCACTGGCGGGAATATGATTACGTCATCGTCAACGACGACCTGAACTCTGCCTTCGATGCGGTACAGTCGATTGTGAAGGCCGAGCGCCTGAGGCGGGACCGCCGCCACGGCATGTTCGACTTCGTCGACGGGCTCATTGCCTGAATGGTTGAAGCGTGCTTCGCTGCACCAATAAGATGACTAAGTTTTAGCTAAAATTAATCGCCTCCTTGTAGCGTTGGCTCTCTTGTAACTCAAGATTGCTGCGGGTGGGGGTGAAATGCGGATCACAGATATCTCGGTAAAGTGGAGGTTGATGGCTGCGCTGATGGCGCCGCTGGCGGCCGTGGCCGTTTTCGCAACCACTCAGATTAGTGCCACCCATGATCGATATGTGTCCGCCCACCAATTGGTGCAGGTCGCAAGCGACATCGGTGTATTGGGTGATTTGATCCACGCTTTGCAGGTGGAGCGGGGACTTTCTGCTGGTTTCCTCGGCTCAAAGGGCCAGCGGGGCGCCGAGCCTCTCCGCGCGGCGCGTATGAAGGTGGACGAGATGGGTGCCAAGCTCCCGGAAGCATTGGCAGGTGTCTCAACTCGGGGAGCAGTGGAACAGACCTCCATTGCACAGACCAAGGATGCGCTTGGCAAAATCACGCTGATCCGAGCGGATATTGACGGCTTGAAAATTGAGGGTCCGGCTTCCTTTTCCTATTTCACGGGTGTGGTCTCGGGCCTGATCGACGTATCCCGTACGCACTCACTGAGCAGTGCCTCCGAAGGTGATGCCGGTCGGCTGGTTGCTTACAATCTTTTTCTCAACGCCAAGGAATTGGCCGGGCAGGAGCGGGGCACAGGAAATGGTTTCATAAGCGCTGGTAAAAGTGACCCAAAGCGATTCCTGGCTTTTAGCGGCATGCATGGAGCTCAGTCCTCGCTCATGTCGCAAGCCTTGAAGCTCGTTCGGGAGGACGATCGCATTCTGCTCAGCGGCATTTTGAACGACGATGACCCCGCCGTCATTGAACAGATGCGCAACGGTTTGATTTCAGGCGGTGCAGGTGCAGACCTTACTTCGTTGAGCGCACCGGACTGGTTTGCTGCAACGACGAAACGCATCGACCGGCTCAAGCGCGTTGAAGATGTATTGCTGGCCGAAATTGTCAGCTCTGCAACAGAGGCCGCACGGACGCAGCTAAACAGTTTGATCGTGATCTCATCTTCGATCCTGGCCGGCCTCGTCGTCGTTGCCCTTCTCGCCAGCTCAATGTCCTACACCATCGCCCGCCCACTGAAGATCCTCACTGATACTGTGGAACGCCTTGCTGCCAACGATATGAATGTTCGTCTCGATCAATCTGGGGGGCGCGACGAGATTGGCCGCATGGGCCGCGCGATCTACCAATGCATCGTCAATACGCAGGAAAAAGCTGAGTTCGACCGCCAGCAGGAACTGAGCAAGCAGGCGGCGGCCCGCGAGGCGGAGATCGAGGGGGAGCGCGAACAGGCCCGGCGTGCGGCCGAGATTGCCGCCGCGGTGCAAGCCTTGGGGCAGGGCCTGTCGGCTCTGGCTGGTGGTGAGACGACATACCGGATCGAACAGATCTTTGCCGGGGATCTCGACCGTCTCCGTTCAGATTTCAATGACTCTATGGAAAAACTTCACGCAGCCATGGCTGAGATCAGCGCCAGCTCGGAAGCCATTCACAGCGGCTCGAATGAGCTTGGTCAGGCTGCAGACGATCTGGCTCAGCGAACTGAGCGCCAGGCTGCAGCGCTGGAGGAAGCGTCTGCATCACTCGCCGGCGTCTCGGCGACGCTCAAGGATTCAGTTGTCCGGGCAGAGACGGTCGGCAATCTCGTCGACACTGCAATGTCCGATGCAAAGCGAACCGAAGCAGTTGTCAGCAATGCGGTCGAGGCCATAACGCAGATCGAGCGTTCGTCTGATCAGGTAGGTCAGATTATCGGCGTTATCGACGAGATCGCTTTCCAGACGAACTTGCTGGCCCTCAACGCAGGTGTTGAAGCGGCCCGCGCTGGCGAGGCTGGAAAGGGCTTCGCGGTTGTTGCCCAGGAAGTGCGCGAATTGGCTCAGCGCTCCGCGACTGCAGCACGCGAGATCAAGGCGTTGATCCAACGCTCTGCACAGGAGGTGCAGGTCGGCGTGGCACTGGTCGGCCAGACAGGTCAGGCTATTCAATCCATCGGTGCGAACGTTTCGACTATCAAGGATCAGGTTAGCGCCATCGTGTCCTCGTCCCGTGATCAGGCGACCTCGATTACCGAGATCAGTACCGCGATAGATCAGATGGATCAGATGACACAGCTGAATGCGGCCATGGTTGAGGAGGCCAATGCTGCAACGCATTCACTGGGCGTCGAGGTCAATCGCCTGAACCAACAGGTCGATATGTTCCGCGCAAGCCCAGCGCGGCGCATCCGGTCTGCTGCGTAAAATCCCCAGCGCCTCTTCGCATGCTAATATCCCGCCGATCGAGGATCGGCGGGATTGTTTTTTCACGAACTATTCCCCCCGCGGGAAGCGCTGGTTCTCTTCGAGCACGTTGAGATCCATGTGGTTGCGCATATAGCGTTCCGACGCCTTTTGCAGGGGTTGGTAGTCCCAGGGGAAGTAGGCGCCATTTCTGAGCGCCTTGTAGACCACATGACGCCGCGCCTGGCTTTCCCGCACGGCAGCATCGAACTGGGCGAGGTTCCAGCGTTCGGCGGCAAGATCGGACAGGCGTTCGAAGATCGGCAATGCGGCCGGATCGGTTGCAAGATTGGTCGTCTCATAGGGATCGGCTTCGAGATCGACCAGGATCGGTGGATCGGCTTCGCAAAGCGTCAGCTTGTAACGCTGGTCCCGCAAGCCCACCATCGGGCTGACCGTGCCTTCCGCCGCATATTCCATCGGCACGATTCCGCGCCCGCCGGTGCCCGTGGCGAGCGGCATGAGGTCCTCGCCATCGGTCCATGGTGCAAGTGTGGTGATGTCGATACCGGCAAGACCAGCGACCGTCGGCGTGATGTCGAGCGTTGATACCGGCGTGGTCACCAACCGGCCTTCGAGCCCCGGCACACAAAGCAACAATGGCACGCGGGCCGAGCCTTCGAGGAAGTTCATCTTGAACCACAGTCCGCGCTCACCCAGCATGTCACCATGATCGGAGACGAACAGGATCACCGTGTTGTCGGCCATTCTTGTGCGTTCGAGAACGTCGAGGATCTCGCCGATCTTGTCGTCGACATAGGAAACATTGGCGAAATAGCCCTGCCGGGCCCGGCGAATGTTCTCGTCGGTAATGTTGAATGCCGTGTGGTCACAGGCGTCCATCAGGCGCTTCGAATGGGGATCCTGCTCATCATAGGGGATGGCGGGAACAGAGGGTTCAAGCGCCGGGCAGTCCTCGTAGAGATCCCAATATCTGCGCCGCGCGACATAAGGGTCGTGCGGATGGGTGAAACTCACCGTCATGCACCACGGACGCTCGTCCTGGCCGCGTGACAGGTCGTAGAGCCGACGGGTGGCGTTGTAGGCGACCTCGTCATCATACTCCATCTGGTTGGTGATCTCGGCTACCCCGGCGCCGGTGACGGAGCCCAGATTGTGATACCACCAGTCGATGCGCTCGCCGGGCTTGCGATAGTCCGGCGTCCAGCCGAAATCGGCCGGATAGATGTCGGTGGTCAACCGCTCCTCGAAACCGTGCAGTTGGTCCGGGCCGACGAAATGCATCTTGCCGGACAGGCTGGTCTGGTAACCGGCGGCTCTCAGATGGTGCGCAAAGGTTGGAATGTCGGAGGCGAACTCCGCCGCGTTGTCATAGACGCGCGTGCGACTCGGCAACTGCCCCGACATGAAGGATGCGCGTGCAGGAGCGCAGAGCGGGCTTGCCGTATAGGTATTGGCAAAGCGCACGGAACGCTTCGCCAGGGCCTTCAGATGCGGCGCATGCAGAAAGTCTGCCGGACCATCCGGGAAGAGGGTGCCGTTGAACTGGTCCACCATCAGGATCAGGATATTGGGACGTGTCATGGGAGATTACCTTTCACAGCCCGAGGGCGGTCTTGACCGCTGCCTCGCCGGGCTGGCCGTCAAGCGTCTTCACGCCGCTCAGCCAGCCGTCGAGCACGGCGGGATTGGCCTTCAGCCAGGTGGACGCAGCCTCCTTGGCATCCTTGCCGCCGAGGATCTCGCCCATCAGCACATTTTCCATGCTGACATCGAAGGTCAAGTGTTTGAACAGGCTCGCGGCATTCGGGCAGCTTTCGCTCCAGCCCGTGCGCGCCAATGTATAGACTTCAGCACCGCCGAAGTTGGCGCCGAAATAGGCGTCGCCGCCCGAAAGATAGGTGAGCTTGAAGCGCTCGTTCATCGGATGCGGTGCCCAGGCGAGAAAGACGACGCCCTTGCCCTCCTTGGAAGCCCGTTCCACCTGGGCCAACATGGCCTGTTCACCCGACTCCACCAGCTCCCAGCCCTTGAGCCCAAATTCGCCGGCATCGATCATCTTCTGTATATTTGCATTGGCCGGAGCACCGGGCTCGATGCCGTAGATCTTGGAATCAAATTCGTCTGCATGGGCCGCGAGATCGGCAAAGTCCTTGATGCCCTTGTCGGCCGTCACGGTTGGAACCGCGAGCGTGAACTTTGCGCCGACAAGGTTCTTCGTCACCACCTCGACGGCCTTGGCGGCGTTGAGATCGTCGATAAAGGCCTGCTGGGCCGGCATCCAGTTGCCGAGGAACACATCGATCTCACCGTTTTTCATCGACTGGTAGCCGATTGGCACTGAGAGCGTCTTGACCTCCGGCTCGTAGCCGAGCGCTTCAAGCAGAACTGCAGCAACGGCATTGGTGGCGGTGATATCGGTCCAGCCGGGATCGGAGAGGCGGATCGCCTTGCAGCTCGCAGCATCGTCAGCCAGCGCGACGGAGCTGCTCAGTGCCGTCATGGTGATGGCGACAATGCCCGTCAGCCAGGTGGCTGGCTTTGTTGTTGTCCTGGTCATGCTGTTCCCCTCTCTAATGCTATTGGTTATGCTTATTGAAATTCGCAAGGTATCACCTGTGAAGTCGGAGAATTTTGATGCTTGGTATAAGTCAGCCTTATGTCTGATGCGCCTGTCGATCTCGGCTGGATGCGGTTGCTGGTTGAAGTGGACCGGCGTGGATCCTTGTCGGCCGCAGCCGAGGCCATGGGCCTCAGTCAGCCTGCTGTGAGTTACCAGATCAGGACGCTGGAGCAGCGTTTCGGTTGCGCCCTTTTGTTGCGTCTGCATCGGGGTGTCCGCTTCACAGAAGATGGCCGCCGCTTGCTGGCTGTCGCCATACGGACGGTTGAAGAGGTCGACGGGTTGGAGCGGGCGATCAAAGCGGCCCGCCGCCGTCCGGCAGTTCGCCTGACCACCGACTATGCCTTCTCGGGATTGTGGCTCATTCCGCGCATGCAGGCGTTCCGGCTGCAGAATCCGGATGTTGACCTCCAGATCGTCGCGTCGCAACGGCTGGGTAGCCACTGGCGCGACACGGCGGATGTGGCCGTTGCCTTCGGCCACAGATCCACTTTCGAGGAAGGCGCCAAGCTGCTGATGCCGGAAAAGGTCGTGCCGGTCTGCGCCCCGTCGATAAGGGCACGTCTGCAGCAAGGTGTTTCCGATGGCCTGGATATGGTCCCGCGCATACACCTTGACGCCGATCCGTCGTCGCCCTGGCTCGACTGGCCAGCCTATGTGGCTGAAAGCGGGATTGGTGGAAACCTTGGGCATGCCGCCGGCGACCTGCGGTTCAATACTTATTCCATGGTGATCCAGGCAGCCCTCGGCGGCCAGGGCGTGGCGCTTGGCTGGCTGGGTGTCGTCGACCAACTGCTCGAGGCCGGTCTGCTGGTCGTGGCCGGTGCTGAGGTCGAGGTTCCCGATCGTGGCTACTGGTTGATTGCCGCGAACGAATCGTCCCCAACCGCGCAGCTTGCGCGCTGGTTGGAGGCCGAAAGTGGGGTCGGCTGGCGCCGGGATGAGCGTTCGGAGACTGCCGTCAGATGAGGTTGGCGAGCCGAACGAATTCCTCGACGCTGAGCGTCTCGGCCCGTCGCTGCGGGTCAATCTCGGCCTTGGCCAGGAGCGCCTCGCCGCCAACCGGTTTCAGGCTTTGCCTGAGCATCTTTCGCCTCTGCCCGAAGGCGGCATGGGTGATGCGCTCCAGCTTGTCCTGATCGCAGGGCATTGGCGTCGCCCGCGGCACGAGATGGACCACCGTTGAGGTCACCTTCGGCGGCGGGGTGAAGGCCTGCGGTGGGATGTCGAAGGCCATATAGGCTTCGGTGCGCCAGCCGCAGAGCACGCCCAGGCGGCCATAATGGTTGTCATCCTCGCCAGCCACGATCCTCTGGCCTACTTCCTTCTGGAACATCAGCGTCAGCGATTGCCAGAAGGGTGGCCATTGCCGGGGCGAGAGCCAGTTCACCAGCAGTTGCGTACCGACATTGTATGGCAGGTTGGCGATGATCTTGACAGGTCGACCCTCGGCAAGCGTTTCGAAGTCGGTCTTCAGCGCGTCGCCCTCGATGACTTCGAGGCGGCCGGGATAATGTGCTTCGATCTCGGCCAGTGCCGGCAGGCAGCGCGGATCGCGCTCGACGGCGATGACCTTCTTTGCGCCAAGTGCGAGAATTGCGCGGGTCAGACCGCCAGGGCCGGGACCGACCTCGAAGACAACGGTGTCCTCAAGCGATCCGGCGGTGCGGGCGACCTTCTGCGTCAGGTTGAGGTCGAGCAGGAAGTTCTGGCCGAGCGCCTTTTTGGCATCCAGACCATGACGCGCGATCACGTCTCTGAGCGGCGGCAGTCCATCAAGAGCGGCCATCAGGTCTCCACCGCCTGCGTTGTCATCTGGTCGGCCATGCGCAGCGCCGCAACGAGGCTGTCTTCTTTGGCAAGCCCGCTCCCGGCGATGCCGAAGGCGGTGCCGTGGTCTGGCGATGTCCTGACGAAGGGCAGGCCGAGCGTGACATTGACGCTATCGTCGAAACCCAGCGCCTTGGCAGGGATCAGGGCCTGATCGTGATACATGCAGATGGCCACATCGTATCGGCTGCGGGCGTCGTCGTGGAACATGGTGTCGGCCGGCAGCGGGCCAAACGCATCGATGCCCTCGTCGCGGACGCGTCGGATGGCAGGATGGATGATGGACGCGTCTTCGGAGCCGATCGCCCCGCCTTCGCCGGCATGCGGATTGAGCCCGGCAACTGCCAGCCTGGGTGTAGCAAGGCCAAAGCGGTTTTTCAGGTCCCTGGCGACGATCCGGCATGTCTGGGCAATCAGATCGGCCGACAGGGCAGCCGATACGTCCCGGATCGGAATATGGATGGTCACGGGCACGGCACGCAACTTCGGACCCGCCAACATCATCACGGGCACCACGGGTTTCCCTGTTCTGCGAGCCGCGAGGTCTGCGAGAAACTCCGTATGTCCGGGGAACTGGAAACCGGCCTCGTAGAGGACCGACTTGGCAATCGGATTGGTCACCACTGCGCGCACATCGCCATCGAAGCAGGCAGAAACGGCCTTCTCGATGGATGCGATCGTCCCCCGCGCATAAGCGACATGCGGCTCTCCTGCGAGAACCGCGACACCGGCCGGAACCGGCAACACGGGAAGCGCTGACTGAAAGACTTCAGATGCATGGGCGAAATCCGTCTCGCTGACGGGTACGACCATATCCAGCATGCGGGCGCGCACGCGAAGCACTTCAGGATCACCAATCACGATGAAGGGCGGAAGCGAAAGCTCCTTACGCCTCTGCCACGCACGAAGCGTTACATCAGGCCCTATGCCTGCGGGGTCACCCTGGGTGAGGGCGAGGGGAAGGGCGTTGCTCATTCGGAGGACATTCCCCCGATCACTGCAGGACGATCTGGGCTTTGGCGCGCAGTTCTTCGAGATATTTCTTGGAGTTCGGGTTCTCGCCGCCCTGTTCCTCCTTGCCGAGGTCTTCGGCACGGAACACCATTTCAGCCGCCACGTCGTCAGAAACCTGGCGCTGGTTGCAGATGGCGAGATATTCGACGCCACGGTCAGTGACGCGCGTGCCGGTCGTGCCACCATTCGCCTTTTCGATCAGCGGCTTCCATTCCGGCGGCAGTTCCGGCTCCATTACGCGGCCGAGATTGCGGATCGAGACATCGCGGTAGTTCTTGGCAAATTCCATCGCCTGATCGCAGCCGGGGAAAGACGCGCGGGACTTTTCCGCCTCCGACTTGCGCTTGCCGGCAATGCCCTTCTTGGAGGCCGGTACCACGAAGATGACCTGCTTCAGGAAGTATTCTGTCGTCACCGGCTTCTGCTTGTTCTCCAGAAGGCGCGTCACGAGATCCTGGTTCGACATCTTGCCGCGCGAGCCGGCGCCATAACGGGCACTGACCAGCCTTGGCCAGCTCATGGAAATGGCGATGAAGGACTTGAAGTGGGCAGCGCCGACGCCCGCCTGGTCGAGAATGCCGTTCAGCTGCTTGGCCGTCATCTTGTTCGACGAGGCGAAGCGCTCGAAGGACTGATCCACTTCGGCAGTCGAAACGGACATGCCGATACGGGCGATCTCTTCGCGCTTCAGCGCCTCCTCAACGAGCTGCTCCTTTGCAAGCTTCTGCAGGTTGCCATTGCGGCGCTGGAGCTTGAGGAAGGCCACACGGCGGGACACATCGCCACTGGTGATGGCCGTCTTGTTGACAACGGCGACAACGGAGGTGGCGGCCATGGCAGGCGCTTCAACCGCAATCGGTGCGCTCAGCAAGGCCAATGCGATCAGTCCAGCGAGTGCGGAACGCGAGCCATTTTTTGCTTCAGCCATCTGAAATCCTCCCTTCGACCGGCTGTGGCGCCGGCGGACGTCGTCATGTCGTAGTATTAAAACCGCCGCACGGATTGCACAATCCGTGCGGCGAAACAATGGCCCGACGATGCGGACGAGGTCATTCGAACGATGTATCGCTCAAATTGATTTCGCCGAGCGTCCGGAATACCAGCTTGCCGCCGATGGTCCAGTCGTTGGCGGTTTCGGCATTCGGATCGTACTTGTCGGTGTAACCGATCGAGAATGTCGTACACTCGTCTTCGTAGGAAATGCCGACGCTGCGGCGGTTGAAGCTGTTGGCGTCGATATCGTAATTGACCGAGCCGAACACCGACCAGGTTTCGTTCAGCTTGACGGTAGACTTGCTGCTGACGGTCTGGTTGTCCTCATCGAAGCCATAGTCAGGCTGGGCCGCAACCTGGGTAAAGGTCAGGCTCGTCGTCATGCGGTTCGTCGAATAGGACGCGCCGATATCTGTGCGCTGGACTTCGAGTGTCTTTTCGTCCAGCCGGACACTTGCGCTGGCAGAAATTCCCATCGGAAGGTCGATCCCGGCCATGGCGACATAGTCGGAGACATCTGTTTCCAGACCCGAATAGGCGCCTGCATAAACCAGGTCGTCCGTCGCATACGAGTTCTGACCCGCCAGATGATAGGACTGACCGACAATGGCACGCAGGCCGACGCCGTTGTCGAAGCTGCCGGTGTAGCGCATGCCGACATTGGCACGCGTACCACCTTCGACGCGGTCGAAGCCCGAGAACTTGTCGCGATCGAAGAGATTAGTCGCATCAAAGACCATGCTTTGTGCGTCTTCGTTCGGCAGGCCGCCGGCCAGAACCTCGTCATTGCGCATGTAGATCTGCGCAATCGGTTCGATGATATGGGTGCTGTTGCCGGCTGTGATCAGCCAGGGATAGCGTGCTTCAACACCGGCCGTCAGCATGTGCCGGGTCGGGGCGTCGTTCGAGGTGAAGTCACCGGAGTAGCTGCCCGGCGCATCCATCGAAAGCCCGTAGGCATCGCCGCGCGCGGCGAGCAGCGGCGTGATCTGCAAGCCGCCCGGCGCATCATAGGTCCGCTGCCATTCAACTTCGCCCGTCAGGCGGTTCATATTGCCCTTGAGGCCGGAAAGCCCTGCGGACGAGAAGCGCGACAGCGACGTGAAGTTGAGCGTGCCGGAGAGCTGGCCGCCGGCAACCAGTTCAGGCGCGTAGTAGCTGTAGTCGATCGTCGGCAGGACCGTTGCCTGCTTCTTTTCGGCTTCGCTATTCAGATCGGCATCCTGGATGTCGAAATAGTAGCCGCGCATGTCGAAGAAATTCCGCTCGCCGACACCGGTCAGATAGACGACGTTGGTATTGGTCGAACTGCTGTGATCTTCGATGCCATATGTACGTGCGAAATTGTTGTCCGACTGGAACATCACGTCCCAGCCAAACGCCCAGCGCGAATTGATCTTGAAGTCGCCCTTGGTGGCGATCATGCCGCGGAAATCCTGGTCGGCATCGCTGGTGCCAGCGGTAAAGCCTTCCGTATCCATCTGGCTGATGCCGGCGACACGAATATTGGCATCGCCCTTCTCAAAGCGCTGACGGACCTCGCCTTCGAGCAAAACGCCCTGGCTGGTGTAACCGGTCGCCGTGATCGTCGCATCCCGGTCGGGCGCAATGGCAACATAGTAGGGAACCGCAATGCCGAAACCGAGTTTCTCGGCGGAGCGGAATTCAGGAAACAGGAAGCCGGACTTCCGCTTCACCGTATTATCCGGCACCACGATGAAAGGCAGCGTTGCGATCGAATGGCCGAAGAGTTCGAAACGTGCCTTTTCCAGGCGGATCGTTTTTTTCTCGCCATCCTGGATGACGCGCTCTGCCTTGACCTGCCAGATTGGCGGCTTCGACGGATTTTCCGCGCAGGGCAGGCAGGCTGTGTAGACGCCCTTGTGCAGGATCATCTGGGTGCCGCCGACGCGCTCGGCCGATTCCGCCACGAGGCGGGTATTGTCATTGGTTTCGATGCGCAGGGCGCGCAGGAATCCGTCCGAGAAGTTGTCGGTAACATCGAGGGAATCCGCATAGACGCGGTTACCCGTCGGCTCGACAAGTTCGATATTCCCGGCCGCGGTCACTCGGCCGGTCTTCTGGTCGTAAACGACCTGGCGCGCCACCATCTGGTAACCGCCGTAATTGATTTGCACTGCGCCATTGGCGATCACACGCTCGGCGTCGCGATCGTAGACGAGTTCATTGGCTGCCAGAAGCAGCTTTGCATCTTCAGAAACATCAGCACTTACAGGGGACTGCTGAGCGGTCTGGGCAAATGCTGCAGGGGCAGTGAGCGACAAGGCGCACACCGCAACACTGGTCAGCAAGGCTACCGAGAGCCGCCTGATATTCCTGCGGTCACTTACCGCCACTAACCGTCCTCCTTGTGAAGCAGAATCGTTGCCCCCAATGCCATGGCTACGACAACTGGTACCCATGCTGCAATATAGGGCGGCATCACACCGCTGCTTCCGAATGCCCTGACCAGCACCGTGACAACATAAAGCACGAAGCCAGACAGGATTCCACCGAGAATAACCGACCGGGATTGGTTGATACGGCTAAATTTCAGCGAAACGGTTGCAGCGATGAGTGTCATTGCCACCATCAGAAATGGCAGTGACAAAAGGGAATGAAACTGCGTTTCGAGTGCATAAGTGGACACGCCAAAGGAGCGAGCCACTTCGATTTTGTTAAAAAGATCATAAAAAGCAACGCTCTCTGGCTGCACCAGTCGCTGCTGTACGAACTCGGCATTGAGGTTGGTCGGAACCTTCGCCTCGGGAAGTCGCGTCTGGATCTCGCCAGGCCGCGTTTCGAGAACGTCGGTAAGGTTCCAGTAACCATCTTCCAACTTTGCCGACCGCGCGTCCTGTCGGAGCGCAATCCGGCCGTCCGGATCGAAGTGCAGGAGCACCGGTTCAACGAGGAGCGCGCCATCTTCAAGCACGGACCGGGCGCCAATGGCGACATCTGTTTTCCCGCTCGTTTGCCGCAGCCACGGAATCGGTGCTGGTTTGGTTCTGCCGGCAGTCTCACGCCAGCTGGCCTCGACTTCCGTGCCCTGGCGTTTGCCCCAGGCCGCAAGCGGATTGATCACCAGTGTGGTCGCAAGACCAACCAGAATGGCGCCGATCAGGAAGGGTGCCATGAACTGCCAGACAGAAATGCCGGCGGCACGCGCCACGACGAGTTCAGACTTGCGGTTCAGCCCGATCAGCGTTGCCATGCCGACAAACAAGCCGATGAAGGGAATGGTTTGCTGCAGGATCAGCGGTAGCCGAAGCGCGGTGAGATAAAGCACGCCTGTGACCGTGTAACCCGGCAGATCGGCATAGCGCGACGACGTCTCGGTAAAATCGATCAGAAACGTGATGCAAACCACACCGACGAGGAACCAGGCCATCATCGTGATGTAGCGACGGAAGAAATAGAGGCCGAGAGTCCGGATCATGTCGCATGCCCCGCATCTGGGTCGATGCGTTTGCGCATCGATGCAAAGGCGCGGGCAACGCCTTCCGTGAGGAAGCGCGGCAGCTGCGGTCTCTTGTTCAGCCGGAGAAAGATGAAGGAGATGATGCCGGCGGAAATCGGGATGGCGTACTGAACCAGAACGAAGCTGGCTGAATCTTCGGCGAGCGACGTCGCATAATTCGACATCCAGAAAACACCCAGCGCGAGCACCAGCGTCAGCGCCATCGGATGCAGTCGGGCTTCCCGATGCGAACGCGCGTCTCCACAGATGACCAGCGAGATCAGGATAAAGACGGCCGGAAACAGGCTGCTGCTCAGGCGTCTGTGCAGTTCCGCCCGATAGTCGCCCGGCTTGCGGCGATATTGTTCGTCCAGCGGGTCCGGATCGAGCAGAAAGCCGAGATCGCGGTCCTTGGCTCCGTAACGGGCCTGGCCACGTTCCTCGGACAGTTCAGACAGATCGAAAGCGTAGGAATCGAACCGAATGACGGTAACATCGCCATTCGGTGCCTTACGCTGCACTTCGCCATCCTGCATCACGAGCGCCTTGCCGTCTTCTTCGACGGCGCCTTCCCGCGCGTAATAAATCAGTTCGGATTCCGGATCGCGAGAATCCGCGATCAACAGACCCTTCAGTCCGCGTCCGGCCTGGCGTTCGGTGATCTGCACGTAGAGCCCGGGCTCCACCTGGCGAAAGCTGCGTTCCTCGATGACGGAGGACAGAAGATCGGCATAGGCGGTCGCGATCATGTCGCGCACGCTGACGCGCATGGCCGGCTCGACGAAACCGACCATGCCGAAGGTGAAGACACTGAGAACCACGCCGAGCGTGATCAGCGGCCTGTTGATGATGCTGCGCGGGGCGCCTGCCGCATCAATCACGGCCAGTTCGGAATCATTGTTCATCGTCGTCAGGGTCTGCGTCACGCCAATAACCAGCGCGAATGGCAGAACCGTCGAGACGAGGGTCGGCAGGATCATCGTCGCGAGGATCATGAACGAGCCAACTGATTGGCCGCTGTCCGTCACGAGGTTGATTCGCTGCAGAACCTGCGTCGTCCAGATGATGGCCAGCACCGGCAGAAGAGCCGTGAGGAACATCAGCAGGACACGCTTCACAATGTATTTTTCGAGTATCTTCATACAGTTTCCCGGGCGGCCTGATCTCCGGTGGGAGGGCTCGAGGTTGGTCCTTCTCTACGATGCTTGCGGCGATTTGGCGACCGGTGGCAGCCTTTTTCTCGTGATTGATCAGCACAGTTTTTGCTTAACGCGATAAATCTGACACGCTCTTTGAATGCTCTTCCCGAATGGCGCCGAGAGGGGCTTTGATCGCGTATGGCGGACGCTTGCCGCAATGCGGCGATCGCGGATCGAAGGGCCCCCAACCAGCCGACGCTACGGTGGAAAACCGGACCGAGCCTTGCTATCGCCACTGAAAAGGCCATGATCGCGCCACGTTCCGCACGATCTGCAGTTTCATTGGAGAGCTTATGTCTGTCAAACTCGCCCTGTCCTTCGCAAAGTCTCACGCCGTATCCGGTGGGCTTGCCGTTCTTCTGAAGTGCTCGGGTGAAGACAAGCCCTCCGGCCTTGCCGAGATTGACCCTGCCGATGTCTACGACCGCGCAGCCGGGATCGCAAAATTCACGGGAAAGTCGATGGCAGTCCTCGATATCCTCGCCCCGCATGGATCGCCGGCTGATCGCATTCTGGTGCTCGGCCTTGGCAAGGCGGAAGCCTTGTCGGGCCATGACTGGCTGAAAGCTGGCGGCGCCGCGGCAGCTCAGCTGAAACGCGCCGACACCGTCACAGTCTTTGTTGATGTCCCCGGCGCCGAGGTTTCCGCCAAGGCAGTTGCGGATTTTGCCCTTGGAATGATCCTGCGCAGCTACAAGTTCGACCGCTACAAGACCGACAAGAAGGCGGATGAGGACGACAAGAAGGACGCCAAGACCGTCAAGGTCACGATCGTGACGGCAGAAGCGTCGGCGGCCAAGAAGGCCTTTGCCGATGCCCAGGCCGTCGCCGAAGGCGTTGTGATTGCCCGTGACCTCGTCAACGAGCCTGCCAATGTGCTCGGACCGGTCGAGTTCGCCGCGAAGGCCAAGGAATTGGAAAAGCTTGGTGTCGAAATCGAGATCCTGACCGAGAAGGAGATGAAGAAGCTCGGCATGGGGGCGCTTCTCGGTGTCTCGCAAGGATCGGTGCGACCGCCGCGTCTGGTGGTCATGCAGTGGAAAGGCGGTAAGGCCAAGGAAAAGCCGGTGGCGTTCATCGGCAAGGGCGTCGTCTTCGACACTGGCGGCATCTCGATCAAGCCGGCCGGCGGCATGGAAGACATGAAGGGTGATATGGGTGGCGCTGCCGCGGTCACCGGCCTCATGCATGTGCTTGCCGCCCGCAAGGCCAAGGTCAACGCGATTGGCATCATCGGCCTTGTTGAAAACATGCCGGACGGAAACGCCCAACGTCCCGGCGACATCGTGACATCCATGTCCGGTCAGACGATTGAGGTCATCAACACCGATGCCGAGGGTCGCCTCGTGCTCTGCGACGCGCTCTGGTATTGCAACGATCGCTTCGAACCCGCCTTCATGATCGATCTGGCAACGCTGACCGGCGCCATTCTCGTGGCCCTCGGCAATCTCCATGCCGGTCTGTTTTCGAATGACGATGCCCTATCCGAGAAGCTGCTTGCGGCGGGACTTTCGACAAACGAACGTCTTTGGCGCATGCCGCTCGGCAAAGACTACGACAAGATGATCGACTCGAAGTTCGCCGACATGAAGAACACCGGCGGCCGTCATGCCGGCTCGATCACGGCTGCCCAGTTCCTCAAGCGCTTCGTCAAGGATACGCCTTGGGCGCATCTCGACATCGCGGGCACAGCCATGGGCTCGCCAAGCGACGAGATCAACCAGTCCTGGGGCTCAGGCTATGGCGTGCGCCTTCTCGACGAACTCGTGCGTGCGAATTACGAGGCCTGAGACAGGGCGAGGAGTGCTGCATGGCGGAAGTCCTCTTCTACCATTTGACCGAGTCGAAACTCGAAGACGCGCTTCCGCCGCTTTTGGAGAAGAGCGTCGAGCGTGGCTGGAAGGTTGCGGTGCAGACCCGTGAGATCGAGCGGCGCGATGCGCTGGATGCGCATTTGTGGACGTTTCGCGACGACAGCTTCCTGCCGCATGGCACGGAAGAGGGGGCGATGGCAGACCGCCAGCCAGTGTTGCTCACCGTCTCACAGGACAATCCGAACGGTGCCACGGTCCGTTTCCTCGTCGATGGCGCCGAGCCACCCGAGGCGTTGGATTATGAGCGCGTTGTTTTTGTCTTTGACGGATACGATGCGGTTCAGCTGGATGCAGCCCGGGCGCAATGGAAGAAGCTGAAAGGCGAGGGCCACAAGCTCACATACTGGCAGCAGTCGCCCGAAGGGCGGTGGGAGAAAAAAGCCTGACAAAGGAAAGGGGCTGCGCCGGGCGCAGCCCCTTTTGGTTGACGTCTCACAACGTCAGGCGACGGAGGCCATTCGCTGCGCATCGCGTGGGGGCGTCATATTTCGAGAACCAGGCCCTGGTGAGGCCGCCCGCTTGTCGGCCTGATCAAGGTGGAAATGGCTAATCAACCGGGTAAGGTTGACGGCGTCGTCGGCAAGGCGGTTGGTGGCAGCGGTGGTCTCCTCGACCATAGCGGCGTTGCGCTGAGTAACATGATCCATCTGCCCCACCGCCGTGTTGACTTCCTGAAGCTTGTGGGACTGCTCCTTGGCCGCTGCTGCGATCTGGTAGACGGACTCGTTGATGTGCATCACGTGGTCGCGGATGCTGGCCAAAGCCTCGCCTGTGGCCGTAACGAGCCGAACGCCGATCCCGACTTCCTCTCCCGAGCGTGTGACGAGAGACTTGATATCCTTCGCCGCACCCGCCGATCGCTGGGCAAGCTCGCGCACCTCCTGAGCAACGACCGCAAAGCCTTTGCCCGCTTCGCCGGCACGGGCGGCCTCGACGCCTGCATTGAGTGCAAGCAGGTTGGTCTGGAAGGCGATTTCGTCGATAACGTTGATGATCTTGCCGATTTCGCCGGAGGCTTGCTCGATGCGGCCCATGGCGGCAACCGCATCCTGCACCACCGCACTCGATTGCTCGGAGCTGCGTCGTGCCTCGTCCACCATCCTGGTGGCTTCCAGTGCCGTGGACGTTGATTGCTTGACGGCTGCTGTGATTTCTTCGAGTGCCGATGAAGTTTCCTCAAGGGCTGCGGCCTGTTGTTCGGTCCGCTTGGCCAGATCGTCGGATGCAAAACGCAGTTCGCCAGAGCCGGATTGAATTTGTTCGATGGACGTCCGGACTTCAGCGACAACCGTCTTCAGCACCTGCATCGTGCCATTCACGTTCCCTTGCAGCTCGGCAAACGCACCCTGGAAATCACCGCGCATGGCATCGGTCAAATCCCCTTCGGACAGGGAGGCGACGACCCTGCGGGTTTCGGCGAGACCCGACCCAATGGAGCGAACAAGTTCGTTCATCGAGGATGCAAAGGCGTTGAGGTCGGGAAACTCGAAATCACGCTCGATCCGCCGCGAGAAATCACCGGCGATGGCCGCCGCGCAGACTTCGCCAATGCTCTGTTGCAACTCGTCGCAGCGCTGCTTCATACGGTGCTCCTGCGCGTTCATCTCTCGCACCCTGAGCCCGTTCTGTTTGAAGACATCGACGGCCCGCGCCATGTCTCCGATTTCATTCTGTCGGTCGAGATAGGCGATGTCGGTCTCGAACTCACTCCGAGCGAGCTTCGCCATAACCCGGGTAATCCGCTCGATTGGCTTCGTCACATCGCGGGAGACGAACACCATGGCGGCAATGCCTGCCATGACACCGGCAAACAGCAAGGCGACATTGCTGAGCAGCGAGACATGGAAACTCGACGCGCTGGCTTCATACATGGCATCGGCCGCGGCAACATTCGCGTCGCGGAAGGTGTCCGCATGCGCATCCATCTCGTCATAGGCAAGTACCATCTCTCCGGTGAGCAGAGCGGACGCCGCCGCCTTGTCGCCAGAGCGGGAAAGGGCGAGCATTCGATCTCCTGCTGCGATATAGGCTTCGGCGCTGCGCTTGAACCCTTCGAATGCAGGGCGCTCCTCGGGCAGGCTGATCATCGCCTCATAGCGGGCCATGCGTGTTTGCAGCTTCGCAACTTCCTTGGCGACGGCCTCGTCCGCCGCCTTCAGGGCTTCCGGCGTGGTGCTGAGAATATGGCGAGTCTGCAGACCTCTCAGATTGGCAATCGAGATGTTCAGGCGATTGGTGATGTCGATGGCCGGCACCGACGTCTTTGCCAAGCCTTCGACATTGTAGAACACGCCGTTCATTGACCAGATCCCAAACCCGCCCTGGATGACGAGAAGAGAAACGAGAGCAAGATAGGCGCCAAGAAGGGAGGCTTTGATGGACAGGGAGTTCTTCAACATTCCGAGTATTCCGATCAAACGGGCGGCAACCTCATGTTGCTGGCCTCGGTAAGCGAGAGCCGTAGCTCCATTGCCACGGCGGCTTGCATCCTCTTGTCTTCGTCGCTCATTCGCTTGCGCTTCCAGACAGCCAAAACAGGTGTCCGGTCGGGGCTTGCAGCAGTAATGAATGGGATTGTTGGCGTGCATTGTTGCGCACGCCTGAACGAACCCTGAATTGCAGCGACGAAGAAACTCGCGTCGATGATGTGGGTCTGGACTTAAAATTTTACTAAAATGCTCGCCATGGTTTCGAAAGATACCATGAATATTCAATATTTCTTGCTGATATTCAGCAGAAATGACGGAGACGCAGCGGATTTATCGCAGGGGTCTTTACAAGATATCGCGTATTGGTTGCTTTTTAAGGCTTCTTGATTTCGCCGAGCCAGACGGTTTCACCCTGACATCGCATCTTCATACTCGGCGGAAAGCTCAAGCCATTGCTCCTCTGCAGCAGAGAGCTTGGCTGCAGCCTCGCCACGCTGCTTCGCCTTCTCCGCGGCCTTGGCAGGGGCCTTCTCATACAGGGCAGGATCGGCAAGTTCCCTGTCGAGCGCTTGAATCAATGTCTCCAGCTTTTTCGTCAAAAGTTCGATTTCATTGATCTTTTTCTTCAGTGGCGCGAAGCTGGCACGCTTCTCGGCAGCAGCTTTACGTTGCTCTGCCTTGTTGACGGTCTCGGCACCTGCATCGTCCTTGCCCTTTTCCACCGGCCGCCTGGCCGACGCGATG
Organism: Rhizobium sp. AAP43; assembly: GCF_001296045.1. Taxonomy (GTDB): domain Bacteria; phylum Pseudomonadota; class Alphaproteobacteria; order Rhizobiales; family Rhizobiaceae; genus Allorhizobium. The sequence goes on from NZ_LJHS01000044.1 coordinate 114,198, forward strand.
ATCAGGTTTCGATACTCTTCCATGTCACCATCGAAGCTGGTGACCGTGCCGTTGTTGACCAGCCACAGCCGGTCGACCGTCGCTTCGATCAGGTGGCGGTCATGAGAGATCAGGATGACGGCGCCTTCATAGTCGTTCAGCGCCTCGATGAGTGCCTTGCGGCTGTCGATATCGAGATGGTTGGTCGGCTCGTCAAGGATGAGCAGGTTCGGCGCGTGGAAGGCCGCAAGGCCCATCAGAAGGCGGGCTTTTTCGCCACCCGAGAGATCCTTGGCCGCTGTCTCCATTTTCTCTGTCGCCAAGCCCATCTGCGCGACGCGGGCCCGCACCTTGGCTTCCGGCTCCAGCGGCATCAGCCGACGAACGTGGTCGACGGGGCTTTCGTTCGGGATCAGGTCATCCAGCTGGTGCTGGGCGAAGAAGCCGATCTTCAGGCTCGAGGCCGTCTTCAGCTGTCCCCCTTGCGCTTCGAGGCGTCCGGAGATGAATTTGGCGAAGGTCGACTTGCCATTGCCGTTCGAGCCGAGAAGCGCGATCCGGTCGTCATTGTCGATCCGCAGATTGAGGTTCTTCAGGATGGGTTTGCCCGGTTCATAGCCGACCAGGCCGCCCGACACCGCAACGATGGGGGAGGCGGGCTGCTTTTCCGGCTTCGGGAAGGTGATTGGATTGATGTGGTCTTCGATCACCGCAGCAACCGTGCCCATGCGCTCCAGCGCCTTGATGCGGCTCTGTGCCTGCTTGGCCTTGGTCGCCTTGGCACGGAAGCGGTCGATGAAGCTCTGCAGATGTTTGCGCGCCGCATCATTCTTCGCCTTGGCCTTGGTCTGCAACTCGTCGTTTTCGGCCTTTTGCCGCTCGAAGCTGTCATAGCCGCCGCGATAAAGCGTGAGCTTCTTCTGGTCGAGATGGATGATCGAATTGACGGCGGTGTTCAGCAGATCGCGGTCATGGCTGATGATGATGACGGTATGCGGATAGCGACGCACGTAATCTTCAAGCCAGAGCGTGCCCTCAAGGTCGAGATAGTTGGTCGGTTCGTCGAGCAGAAGCAGGTCTGGCTCGGAAAACAGAACGGCCGCCAGCGCCACGCGCATGCGCCAGCCGCCGGAGAAGGAGGAGGCGGGACGAAGCTGCGCCTCGTGGTCGAAGCCGAGGCCTGACAGGATGGTGGCCGCCCGCGCCTCTGCCGAATGGGCGCCGATATCGGCAAGCCGGGTCTGGATCTCGGCGATGCGGTTAGGATCGGTCGCGGTTTCCGCTTCAGCGAGCAGGGCGGCGCGTTCCTTGTCGGCCGCCAGCACGATGGAGATCAGCGAGTCCTCGGTGCCCGGCGCTTCCTGAGCCACCTGGCCGATCCGGGCATTCTTCGGGATCGCAACATTGCCGCTCTCGGCGGAGAGGTCGCCGGTGATGATCCGGAACAGGGTCGACTTGCCGGCCCCGTTCTTGCCGACGAGGCCTGCCTTGGTGCCGCTTGGCAGCGAGACGGTCGCGTGGTCGATGAGGAGGCGTCCGGCAATGCGGGCGGAGATATCGTTGATGGTGATCATGGCTCTGGCTTTTGGCCGAAAGCCGCGACGCTTTCAAGGGGCGAGACCTCTTGCGAGCTCGCTCAACCGGCGGAACATTCAATAGGGGTTGAAACCGGTGAATTCATCAGGGCTCTTCTGCGCCGGATGTCTTCCTTCGAGCTCCAGCGGCGTCAGGCGGCGGGTCTGGCCGCCTGGCTGTTCTTCTCACCCTTGTAGCCGGCGATCGGCTGACGCGTATTACCATGCGCCACGGCAAGGGCTGCCTCCGCGCAGGCGATCATCTGCATGGCGTAATCCGCGTCGTCACTCATGGCAAAGCCGATCGAGAGCTCAAGCGATGTCTGTCCACCCTTATGCTCGGCGGCAAAGACGAGATTGTCCTCGACAGCGGCATGCAGTCGCTCTGCAATCGCATAGGCGTCTTTCGACGTGACGTCGCTGAACAGGAAGGCGAATTCGTCTCCACCGGAACGGGCGACAAAATCATGCTTCTTGATCGTCTTGCGGAAGATTGACGCCAGGCGCTTCAGGATTCGGTTTCCGGCTTCCTCGCCATATTGCTGGTTGATCTGGCGAAAATCGTTGATGTCGACGAGGATCAGAGCGGTCGAGACCCCGGCAACACCGGTCTCGAACAGCGATTCAAGCCGGTTGACCAGCGACAGCCGGTTCGGCAGGCCCGTGAGCCTGTCGCGTGTGGTGAGGCTGCGGGCAGCCTCGACAGTGCGGTTGTTGGTATTGAGTTCCTCGATACCGCCGCGCAGCACCTGTTCGATCTCGGTTTCGGCCGAAAGCAAGTCGCGGGTCGCGACTTCAAGGAATTCCAGCTCTTCGATCAGTTCGGAAACACTGCGAGCGCTATCTTCACGCACGGAATGCTGAATGGTTTCCAGTCCGCGTGCATAGGCCATTTTCTGCATGATGCCGAGGGAGATCTTCTCCTCGATCCGCCGCAGTGTCGCGATCGCCTGGCTGTGCAGCTTTTTCTCCGCAAGCCCGCAATGGCCGAGCACATGATGCTTCAGGCCGATCTGGTCGAGGGCTGTCTGGGTAATGGTATTGCCCAGTGCCGCAAGTTCTCGCGCCAGTGGCGGATTGCGGCCGTAAAGGGCTTCATGAATGAGCTCGAAGTTTCGCGGCAGGCCCTCGATCTGGTGTTTCGCCATGAAGCCGGCCACACGGTGTAGCCGGTCTGCTCCGCCTTGCCGTCCGCCTCCGACCGGCGATGCTACGCCTTCCTGCGTCATACTTCGAAAATCCCTTTTTGCTCTTTGCGACAATGATGATCACGCCGCCTTTGAAATCGGGTTAACCCACTGCCGCTGATGCGCAATTTCCCCTTCGACGGTTAATGAATATCTCCTTCGTTGCTCGGTTATATTGATATTGTCTATCGACCTGCAACTTAACGATAAATTAGAAAAAATGAAATAAATGTGATTGTACGCATGCATCTGGAACGGACATCGCAGATCAACGGACATGGCAGATTGTGGACATCGACCCGACGCATCTCCGCTCGATCTGAAGATCGTTTTTGCGGCGTTGCTCCTGTTCTTCTCTCTTGTGACCACAGTTTACGCGCGGCCCACGGGGCGGTTCGTCATGGTGATCACATCGCCTGATGGTGGCGCTGCAGCCAACATGCAGACGATCGCACAAGCCGGAGGAAGCTTCGTCTGGAGCGGACGCTTGCCCTGGATATCCGTTGCCTATTCCCCCGAATTGACATTCGCCGAGCGACTGCGCGGGGCCGGGGCGATACTTGTTCTTAATCATCGACTCGCGCTCGGTTGCGCGAAGGAGACCTGAAATGAATGCACTGGCGAAACTTCGTGGTTGGGCCGGAACGGCCATCATCTCGCTCCTATGGGTGAATCTGGCGCTGCTGGCCGCTCGTCTGGGTTTGCGCGAGGCTGGCATGGATCTTATGGCCCTCGTTGCTGGTGCAGCGATTGTCGGTCTTTCGACCATGATCTGGCTGCGTGACCGGACCGGGTCGACGACGCGCCTTGTAACCTCGATGGGGCAGGCAGCCATGGTCGCGTTGCTCGTGCTGGCCTTCGAAGGCTCGCCGCTTCAGATCGACATCCACATGTACTTCTTCGCAACCTTGGCCATCTGCGCGATTTGGATCGACTGGCGTGCGATCGTTGGCTACGCGGGCCTGGTCGCGCTCCACCACACGGTCATTTACTTCCTGTTGCCGGCAGCGGTCTTCCCTGGGGAATCCGATTTCAGCCGTGTCCTTTTGCATGCGGTCGTCCTGATCCTGCAGAGTGCAGTGCTGATTGCGCTGGTGCATGCGGTTGTTACCGCCTTCGTCGCATCGGAAGAGGCCGTGGCTGCTGCGACGGCTGCAGAGCGCTCGACCCGTGAGATGTCGGAACAGGTTCGGGCCTCTGATCTGGCCGCGGCCCGGGAGCGGGACAAGCGCGAAGAAGAAAAGGCACGCCAGGCAGAAGCAACGCGCGTCGTGGTCCAGACGCTTGATGCAGCCCTCGCTCGCCTGGCGGCCGGAGATCTATCCTGCCGGATCGAGACCGCCTTCCCGGACGCGCTCGACGCGTTGCGTATCTCGTTCAATGCCTCGCTGCAAAATCTTGAGCGGGTCGTGTCCCAGGTCCGTGGTGCGGTGCATGTTGTGCAGCATGGCTCGGCCCAGATCACGTCAGCCAGCGGTCAATTGTCCGAACGGACAGAACGCCAGGCCGCCTTTGTCGAGGAAACGGCGAGTGCGCTGACGATCATGATGAAGACGGTCCGCGATACGGCTGGTATCGCCGACAATGTTGGCAAACTGGTCGATCATGCGCGCCAGGGCGCGCAGCGGTCGGGTACGATCGTGACCGATGCCGTAGAAGCCATGAGCCGCATTGAATCGTCGTCTCAGGAAATCAGCCAGATCATCTCTGTCATCGATGAGATTGCATTCCAGACCAATCTTCTGGCGCTGAATGCTGGTGTCGAGGCCGCTCGTGCCGGTGAAGCGGGCAAGGGTTTTGCCGTCGTCGCTCAGGAAGTCCGCGAGCTTGCTCAGCGCTCTGCCCAGGCAGCCAAGGAAATCAAGCAGCTGATCAATTCCTCGGCGGATCAGGTGAAGCACGGTGTGGCCCTCGTCGACCAGGCCGGTGAGGCCCTGCGGACCATCGCTGACGAGGTCAATTCGATCAGCGGAGAGGTCGGCAAGATTGTTGCCGGTGCGCGTGACCAATCGACGGGTCTTACCGAAATCGACTCGGCAATCGGCCATATCGACCGCAACACCCAGCAGAACGCAGCCATGGTGGAGGAATCCTCCGGTGCAGCCCAGCAGCTCTCCAACGAAGCGCGGCAGCTGGAAAAGCTGATGGCCATGTTCAATCTCTCGAACGGCACGCAGACTTTCGCTCGCGTCGCCTGATCGTTGCCTGTTGGAACGGCCCCGATTGCGCAAGCGGTCGGGGCCGTTGTCGTCTGTGGTGTGAGCACTGGCGCGGACCTCGGGCAGGAAGCGGGCCGTTCTCGGGCAGCTGGACCGCGCGTTTCAGTGCGATATCCATCAAATCTCCTGAATTGTCCCCGCCCGCTCTCTCGGCCATCATCCGGCTTTCGATCCAGTCGGAGACCAAATATGGCGATCACCCTCTATTCCCTCTGCGGCGTCGACCAGACGCGGCCCTTTTCACCTCATTGCTGGAAGGTGGTGATGGCACTGCGCCACAAGGGCCTGGATTTCGAGGAGCGGCCGTTACCCTTCACCCAGATCCCGAATGCGGAGCAGGGGTTCTCGAAGACGGTTCCGATCCTGCGCGACGGGGGACATCTGGTTTCTGACAGCTTCTCCATCGCGGTTTATCTCGAAGACGCTTATCCGGACCACCCAAGCCTGTTTGGCGGGGACGGAGGCCGCGCTGCGGCCCGTCTCATCGAAGGTTATGTGCAGCACATCGTGCACCCGGTGATCACCCGGATTGCAGTCTTCGACATCCATCAGATGCTGGGCCCGGTTGACCAGGACTATTTCCGCACCACCCGGGAGAAGCGCCTCGGAAAACCGCTCGAGCAGATCCATGCAGACCGTGCCGAGGCCATCGCTGCATTGCCAACGCAGTTGCAGCCATTGCGCCACATGCTCGCCTTTCAGCCTTTCATCGGTGGAGAGGCGCCGCTGTTTGGTGATTATATTCTATTCGGCGCGCTGCAGTGGCTCCGTATCACCACCGGTGCCATCCATCTTGCAGATGGCGATCCGGTTCAGGGCTGGTTCGAGCGCTGCCTGGAGCTTCACGAAGGTGCTGGCCGCCTTGTAGCCTGAGGCGGCCTCTGCGCACATCACCGTCCGTAGCGCACCGTAATCGTCGATTGGGCAAGCGCATGGGCGCGCGTCATGAAGCCGACCATGGCGCCGCTCGCCGATCCGTCGAGGTCGAGCCTTGCCGTGTCGAGCGCGGTCACGGTGAAGACGTAGCGATGGTTCTGGCCCTCCGGCGGACATGCGCCGAGAAACCCGGGATAGCCGGCATCGGCGCGGCTCTGCACGGCACCCTCAGGCGCGCCGGCCAGTGCCGAAATGCCAGCCGGCAGTGCGGAAACGTTGGCCGGGATATTGAACATCACCCAATGCCAGAAGCCCGATCCGGTCGGGGCGTCCGGATCATAGAGAGAGACGACAAAGCTCTTCGTACCGTCCGGCACGTTGCTCCACATCAGGGCGGGAGACTGGTTGGCCCCGTCACAGCCGAAACTATTGGCGACCTGTGATACGGGCAGCACCCCGCCATCACGTAAATCCGGACTGGAGAGAGAGAATTCGGCGGCCTCAGTCTGTCCGGCAAGGACCGTCAGCGTCAGTATGGCGGCTCGGATCGTCTGTTTGGTCATGGTGGGCTCCTTTGGTGTTAGGAAGCCCAATCTAGCCGATCGCCTATTCGGCGGCGGCTCCAACCCGATCAAGCTCCGCCCCGTTTCGCGCAATTTCCAGTGCCGAAATCCGAATGTCGCGTGGGGATAGCCCGAAACGTTCACGAAACCTGGCCGCAAACTTGGAGGCTGACTCGTAGCCGACGGCGAGCGCCACCTGGTTGATCGGGAGTTCGGTTGCCTGGAGCAGGCCCACGGCGCGGGTCATGCGCATGTCGGCGATAATGTCGGTGAGACTGGTGCCGGAAAACGCGAGCTTGCGACGCAACGTGGCTTCGCTAACGCCAAGCGCCGAGGTGATGCGGCTTGTCGACCAATCGGTTGCGAGGTCTCCGGCGACGAGCGACCGAACCCGACTGTGCAAAGTCTCACCTTCGGCAGAGCGTAGACCCATGCCGAGTGCGTCCAGCCGAACGATGATTTCCCCGACAAGATGGCGGCAGAGCGCATTCGCTGGATCTTTTCCTGCCAACGCGTGGCCCGCGCGTTCGACTGCGCTCTCGAAGTCTGTATCCGGCTGGAAGATCGCTGCCTCGCGAAGCGGAGGCTTTCCAGAATCAGTGTAGGCCATGACGAGCTCGGGTGAAAACACCAAAGCATCGGCCTTGTAGTCTCCATCGGCGGCAACCTCGTTGACCACCGTCCATTCCTGGTTCATCGGCAACACAATCGCTTCGCCGGGACGCGCTTCCAAGGTGATCCTGTCGGAGGAAACGCTTTTCATCCCGTGCCGGACGATGATCAGACCAGGCTGATCGGAGCGCAGCCGACGGAATGTGCCAGACGTAGCCTGGATAATGAGGCAGTGTGCGCCGATTCCTGGGCTCACATGGGTAAACCGTGAGATACGACCCGACATTCTTTCGATCACGCCGAAATCTTCCTTCTCACGACTGCAATTTCCTTCATAGCTTCGATTATGACGCCGGCGTGAAATTCGTCCATCCCTCTTGTCTTCGTGATTCGGGCCTTGTAGATACCGCCCACTTTCCCTTCAGACACCAACAAGGATGAGACAGATGGCGATTGAACGCACCTTCTCGATGATCAAGCCGGACGCAACCAAGCGCAACCTCACGGGCGCCATCACCAAGATGCTCGAAGACGCTGGCCTGCGCGTCGTCGCTTCCAAGCGCGTCTGGATGTCGACCCGCGAAGCCGAAGGCTTTTACGCCGTTCACAAGGAACGCCCTTTCTTCGGCGAACTGGTTGAAGGCATGACATCGGGCCCGACCGTAGTTCAGGTTCTCGAAGGCGAAAACGCCATCCTGAAGAACCGCGAAATCATGGGCGCGACCAACCCTGCCAACGCTGACGAAGGCACCATCCGCAAGACCCACGCTCTCTCCATCGGCGAGAACTCGGTTCACGGTTCGGATGCTCCGGAAACCGCTGCTGAAGAAATCAAGTACTGGTTCTCCGACACCGAAATCGTCGGCTGAATCAAGATTTGAGCCTGATGGCTCAAGTGACTGATGCACAACAAGAACCGGGGTCGAAAGGCTCCGGTTTTTTCATGCCCGGCAGGTGCCTTGTCGCGATGAGCTGACAGGCTTCACTTGTTGGCAGGTGCGCCTGTCCGGCAATCTTCCTGTGCATAGTCAGCTTCGCCTTCCGAATTATAGACCTCTGGATTGGGCGTATAGACCGGCCCGATGACCAGCGGTTTGCCCGGAAGCAGGCTCTGGTCGAGGGTCGAGGTGAGGGTGGTTTCGATCTCTTGCAGCGTTACGTTCTGGCCGTCGGTCACCCGGATCGATACCGCATAAGGCCGTCCCTTGACCACGCAATGCACAGGGGGACTTTCCAGCGAGATCTTGTCCCAGAAGGGAAAAATCTGACTGCGGGTGATGAGCGCCGCGCCGCCAGCCGGGTTTTCATAACGTGCCTCCACATAGCTCGGATCGGGCAGCGGACCATTGCGGGCGAGCGTGAGGACATAAGTTGCCTGCGCGATCCGATAGTTAAAGATGAACACCTTGCCGCTTAACTTCAGCGGTTCGACTGCATCTTCCCGCTGACAGGCCGGAAGGACGGTCAACATCACGATCAGGAGCATTCCCCCGCGCACGGCCTTCATGGCGCAGTATCTCCTTTGCGGCGGTGATAGTGCCGGTTGGCCTTGACCCGGTTGCCGCAGACGGCCATGTCGCACCAGCTGCGGCTGCGGTTCTTGCTGCGGTCGATGAACAACCAGCCGCAATTGCCGCAGATTTTCACACGCTCCGGCTCGGGTTCGCAGATCAGCCCGAGCGCCGATCGGGCTGTCGCTGCGTCAAGGTGGCTGTCTGTTGGCGATGCACGCAGCGCCGAAGCGATGGCCTCCAGCAGAGCCGCCAGCTTCTGCCGGTCCTCGCCCTCCAGAATGCGCGACCGGAAGTAAGCGTCGATCGCCTCGCGCAGACGCAGAAAGAGCGGCTCGTTTCCGGCCAGAAGCGGCAGGAAGGGCCCGAACCTGGTGTGTTCGGCACAGAGATGGCTTGCCGCCTCGGCAAAATCCGAAAGTTGCGTCGGCACAGCGAAGCGATCGCGCCGCGCCTCCGGATCATCCCGCAGGATGACGCTATTGGCCACATCGAGCGCCAGCGCGCCGCCTGCGAAGCGGTGAGGGGTCCATGAGAAGGTCATTGCTCAAATATAACTGGTAAAAGCGCTTTTGTCAGTTATAAATGTCGAGGGAGGGATCGATGGCCTATCTGCTGCAACAGCTTCTGAATGCGCTGCCGGTTGCCAGCCTCTATGCCTGCCTGGCTTTCGGCTATGCGTTGGCCTTTGGCGTGACCCGTAGGCCCGATATAGCCTTCGGCGCCTTCATTGCCTTTGCCGGGCAAATCTGCCTTCTCTTCTTCGACTATGGATGGAGCCGCCTCTACCTGATCCTGCCGGCGGCCCTCGCACTCGGTCTCGCCGCAGGTCTCCTCTATGCCATGCTTGCCGGGGCATGGGTTGCGCGGCATGTCGTTCAACCGCTCTCCCGACAGTCACCGTACGCCATCATCGTGGCCTCGCTCGCCGTGATGATCCTTTTGTCGGAAGGCGCGCGCCTGGCGCTTGAAACGCGCAGTCTCTGGCTGCCGCCGCTGGGACAGGACGTGTTCGCGCTCGGGGCGGTGGAGGGGACGTCGCTCCGCCTGACGCATCTTCAGGTCCTGCATGTCGCCGCCATGCTCGCCGTTCTGGCGCTTGGACAGGTCATTCTGTCAACCAGCCGGGTAGGGCGGCTGTGGCAGGCCGTCAGCCAGGACCCGCTGGCCGCACGCCTTTGCGGCGTCGCGGTCGATCGGGTCTTCGTTCTCTCGTTGATGGCCGCAACTGCAATCGCAGCGGTCGGCGGTCTCTCCGCCACAGTCCTCTACGGTACGATGGATTTTGGAGCAGGGCTGGTCTTCGGGCTGAAGGTTGTTCTTGTCGCCGCGGTTGGCGGATACTCGCGACCGCTGCGTTCGGCAGCTGGCGGCGCGGCGGTCGGCTTCGCCGAAACGCTGTGGAGCGCCTATGGCCCGATGATCTGGCGGGACGCCGTCCTGCTCTCGGGTCTCGTCGTCCTGCTGGTAATGACGCGGCGCGAGCGGATCATTCCTTGATCCATCGGTCCCTTGCGCTGTCGTCGGCATCCTTGGCGGCGATCCAGTTGCCGGATCGGCCGTCGCGCCCGTGTTCCTTCTTCCAGAAGGGGGCGGATGTCTTGAGAAAATCCATGACGAAATTGGCACCGTCAAAAGCCGCCTGACGATGGGGGGCAGCGGCAATCACCAGCACGATCTGCCCGCCGGCTTCAATGCGGCCGTGGCGGTGAATGGCGGTAAGACCGAGCAGCGAAAAGCGGGACATCGCAATCTCTGCGATCCGCCGCATTTCGGCCTCAGCCATGCCGGGATAGTGTTCGAGCTCGAGTGCGGCAAGCGTGCCCGCCTCATCCCGGCAGAGGCCGACAAAGGAGACGAGCGCGCCGATATCCTTGCGGCCCGATGTAAGAGCGAGGCTCTCCGCAGCCGGATCAAAATCCTCCGATTGGACGCGAATGATCGGTTCGGCAGCGTTCATCGACCTGTCTCCGCCCGGATTGGGCCTGTAAGTCCGGTTCAGCCGCCTGTCATCGGCGGGAATATGCCGATCTCGCGGGCACCGGCAATGCTCTCGTGGTGCTCGACATGTTCCTGGTTGACCGCCACGCGAATGGCGTTCGGCACGCGCAACGCCTCCGCATAGTCTTCCCCGAGCGTGGCGAGATGGGCGATCAGGTCGCCCGCCGTCTTGACGCTCTCGGGCAGATCGATTTCTTCCTCGCCTTTGCCGATCCGCTCGCGGACCCAGGCGAAATAGACGAGCGTTACCATCTCAGTCCACCATATGCTTGGCGCCGGCGCGGAAGTAATCATAGCCGGTGTAAATGGTCAGGATCGCCGCGATCCAAAGCAGTGTCATGCCGACCTCGGTCGTATAGGGCAGAACCTTGTCACCCGCCGGACCGGCCAGCAGGAAGGCGAGCGCGAACATTTGCGCGGCCGTCTTCCACTTGGCGATCTGCGTAACCGGTACGCTGACCTTGAGGGCCGCCAGATATTCGCGCAGACCCGAGACGAGGATCTCGCGGCACAGAATGGTGATGGCCGCCCAGAGCGACCAGCCGGCGATCGTGCCATCGGCCGCCATCAGCAAGAGGACGGAGGCGATCAGCAACTTGTCGGCGATCGGGTCCAGCATTCGGCCGATATTCGAGGTCTGATTCCAGATCCGCGCCAGATAGCCGTCGAGATAGTCGGTGATCGAGGCGACGATGAAGATGGCAAGCCCTGCCCAACGAGCGAAGTCGGAGGATTCCAGCCGGCCCTCGATAAAGAAGCACAGCACGATCAATGGCACGGCGAGGATGCGGGCGTAAGTGAGCAGATTGGGAATGTTGTATGCGCGCGAAGCCATGGTGACCTGTCTTTGTGAACTGCCTGTCATTAGATGAGAGTGATAGGCGGGGTCGTCAACTCGTGTTTTGCAAATCCCCTGATATCACGTCAGGAATCGAGGCGGGGGATTTTCGTCAATTCGACGCGTTCTCGTGGAAATGGTTGTAGATCAGGCGGGCAACGGCCTCCGAAATCCCCTCAACCGCCATGAGATCGCTGATGGCGGCTCGGGAGACGGCTTTCGCCGTGCCGAAGTGCTGCAACAGCGCCCGCTTGCGCGTGGGTCCAATGCCGGAAATCTCGTCGAGCGGATTTTTCACCAGCTCCTTCTTGCGCCGTGCCCGATGCGAGCCGATTGCAAACCGGTGTGCCTCGTCCCGCATGCGCTGGATGAAGTAGAGCACGGGATCGCGCGGCGGCAGCGTGAAGTCTGGTTTGCCGGCGACGAAAAAGCGCTCGCGTCCGGCATCACGGTCGACGCCCTTGGCAACACCGATGGCAATCACGCTGTCGGTGATGTCGAGTTCATCGAGGATCTTGCGCACGGCGGACATCTGCCCCTGGCCACCATCGATCAGGATCACATCTGGCCAGGCGGGGAAGGCAGTATCGGCGCTATCGTCAGGCGTGACACTGCGATCCGGCTTGCCCTCTTCCTTGAGGAGGCGGGAGAAGCGCCGTGTCATGACTTCCCGCATCATGCCAAAATCGTCGCCGGGCGTGATGTCGGTCGATTTGATGTTGAACTTCCGATACTGCCCCTTCACGAAGCCCTCCGGCCCCGCGACCACCATGCCGCCGACGGCATTCGTGCCCATGATATGCGAGTTATCGTAGATCTCGATCCGGCGCGGCACATAGGGCAGGGCAAAGGTCTCTGCGAGCCCTGCCAGCAGGCGCGATTGCGATGCGGTTTCCGCCAGCTTGCGGCCATGCGCCTCGCGCGCATTGGCGCTGACGTGATCGAGCAGGTCCTTCTTCTCGCCGCGCTGCGGAACGGAGATCGAAACCTTGTGGCCCGCCTTCTCGGTCAAGGCCGTCGCCAGCAACTCCTGCTCCTCGACCTCTTGTGACAGCAGGATCAGCCGTGGCACCGGCTTGTCGTCATAGAACTGCGCCAGGAAGGAATTGAGCACTTCCGCCGCCGTCAGTTGCGGATCGGCCTTGGGAAAATAAGCCTGGTTGCCCCAGTTCTGGCTGGCGCGGAAGAAGAAGACCTGAATGCAGGACAGCCCGCCCTCGTGATGGATGGCGAAGACATCCGCTTCTTCGACACCGGCCGGGTTGATGCCCTGATGGCTCTGCACATGGGAAAGGCCGGCAAGCCGGTCGCGGAATACGGCGGCGCGCTCGAAGTCCAGCTCTTCTGCCGCTTCGTTCATGGTGCGCGCCATGGCTTCCTTGACGTTCTGGCTTTTGCCCGAAAGGAAGTCCTTGGCCTCTCGCACGAGGCCTGCATAGTCCTGGTCGCTGATTTCATGCGTGCAGGGGCCGGAACAACGCTTGATTTGATAAAGCAGGCAGGGCCGGGTGCGGCTTTCAAACACACTGTCGGTGCAGGTGCGCAGAAGAAAGGCGCGCTGCAGCGAATTGATCGTGCGGCCGACGGCGCTGGCCGAGGCGAACGGGCCGAAATAGTCGCCCTTGCGGGCGCGGGCGCCGCGATGCTTGTAGATAGCCGGCGACCGGCTGTCACCGGTGATCAGGATATAGGGAAAGCTCTTGTCGTCACGCAGAAGCACATTGAAGCGGGGCCGCAAACGCTTGATCAAATTAGCTTCAAGCAGCAGCGCCTCGACCTCGGTGCGGGTCGTGACGAACTCCATATGCACGGTATCGCGCACCATGCGCGACAGCCGGTTGGAGTGCACCCGGCCTTGCGCATAATTGCTGACGCGCTTTTTCAGGCTGCGCGCCTTGCCGACATACATGACTTCGCCATCCTTGTTCAGCATGCGGTAGACACCAGGCGCATTCGGCAGGCGCTTGACGAACTCGGCTATGAGGTCAGCACCCGTCAGGCCCGTTTCGTCCAGTCCGTCCTCGTGCCAGTCGATTTCAATGCCGGCACGCGCGGGCTCGACGTCGAGAACTGTGTCGTCGTCGTCCTCTTCCGTTCCATCATAGAGTATGCCGCCATCCGGCAGCTTTCCTCCACTCATTCATTGATCTCCTGACCGGCCCAAATCAGATGTTGGCCTCCATCTAGGGCGATCATTTGGCCGGTGATCGACGGTGTGTCAAAAAGAAAGCGGATCGTCTGCCCGAATTCCGCAAGTAAAGGCCCCCGCTTCAGCGGCAGGCTGTCTACCTGCGCCTGAAAGTCCTCCGGCCGCTGCCGCTCCGAAATGAGGCTGGGTCCGGGGCCGATCGCATTGACCCGGACGCGGGGCGAGAAAGCCTGCGCCATTGTGCGCGTCGCCGTCCAGAGCGTCGATTTGGAAAGTGTGTAGGAAAAGAAGGTGGGTTTCAGGGCCAGCACGCGCTGATCGATGATATTGACGATCAGGCCAGAGCCATCCTCGCCAATCTGCCGCATGAAGGCGGCACCCAGCGCTGCTGGTGCGCGCACATGGACGGCGAAGTGCCGGTCGAAAAGCTCGGCGTCAAAGCTGTAGGCATCATCTTCCTCGAAGACCGAAGCATTGTTGACCAGCACACCGATCGGCCCAAGTTGGGCCGCCGCCTCGCTGACCAGGGTGTCGATCTCGGAAATGTTACTGAGATCGGCGGACAGTGCGATCGCATTGCAGCCTGCCGCCCGCAATTCCCGGGCAGCGACCTCTGCTTCTGCGATCGACCCGTTTGCGTGCAGTGCAACAGAGAAGCCGGCATGCGCCAAGTCTTCCGCTATAGCCCGTCCAAGTCGTTTTGCGGCGCCGGTGACCAGGACCGTCCTGTGTGGTGGTTTCTGCATGGCGTTAACCTTGAAAATTTCCGTGTTCAGCTGGGCGTATATGGGCAGCAATGGCGAACCGGCAAGCATTCTCTATCGAAACACCTGTGAGGCTTCTGTTCAGGGGAGGAGCCGCTGGATGTAATATTTCCAAATCACTATAGTATAGAAAGTAAGGAATCGTTAAGGTTAATAAATAGTTTGTGTCTAAATGACAACATCTTCAATTTGCACTCAATTTGCCACAAAGTTTTCACAATTATGCTCTTTCTATTCCTCAATTCGAGTTCATATCTACAATCCGAACGGACCGGATTACCAATCAACGTTCAGGCCGCCGTTGGTTCGCATTAAGAGCGGCCGCGAACTGATAAGGAGACTAAAATGCGCACTCTCAAGATCGTGCTTCTGGCATCGGCAACCACTTTCGCAGCGTTCCAGGGCGCCCAGGCTGCTGACGCCATCTACGAAGCTCCGGAAGCACCGGCCGCAACCGAATCCTATTCCGCTCCGGCAGGCGACTGGTCTGGCGCCTATGTCGGTGGCGCTGCCACCTATGAGTTCGGCAAGTTCACCGGCTCGAACGATGGCCGCGACGCCAATGGCCTCGGCGGCACCGTCTATGGCGGTTACAACATGCAGAGCGGTTCGATCGTTTACGGTGGCGAAGCCGACATCAGCTACGCCGGTGAAGATGGTTCTGCTGGCTCGGCAGTTGGCGTCGGTAGCCTCAAGGGCACCCAGGGCGTCAACGGCTCGGTCCGTGGCCGCGTTGGTTACGACCTGAACCCGGTTCTCGTCTACGGTACGGCTGGTGTGGCTGTTGCCAACCACGAGCTCGAAGGTGGCGGCAGCAACGACGAGAAGCTGGCAGCCGGTTACACGGTCGGCGCCGGTGTCGAAACCTTCGTCACTGACAACATCACGGCTCGCGTTGAGTACCGTTACAGCGACTACCAGAAGCGCGACTTCAACCTCGGTGGCTCGACCATTTCCAAGGGCTTCGACGACCACTCCGTCAAGGTCGGTATGGGCGTAAAGTTCTGATCTGATTGATCGTCTGAAACGAACAAAGCCGGGTTTCAAACCCGGCTTTTTTCGTTTTCGGCAGAAGCAGCGCTCAGGCCTTCGGGCGAAGGGCGGGGTAGGGCTCGAAACGCTTGACGAATTTCGCCGGCCATTCGGTGAGCGCGGTCCGGCCGTTTTCCCATTCGCCGGGAAAGCGCAGCATCAGGTAGCCAAGCATGGCGGCCAGCGCAAAGTGGCCACCATTGAGCTTCTTGCCCAGCTTCGGCAAATTGCGGTCGAGATGATCGAGGCCGCGATTGATCTTGGCCCATTGCCGGTCGATTACGTCCTGGCTGACCAGTTCCGGCGGCCGGAAGCGTTTTTCGTAAACGATGGCGAGAAGGCAATCGCAAATCCCGTCGGCGAGCGCCTCCAGGACATCGGCCTCGGTGCGCTTCTCGTCCTTCTTCGGATAGAGCCCCTTGTCCGACAGGCGGTGCAGATATTGCATGATGGCACGGCTATCGAAAATCGCCTGGCCTTCATCGGTGATCAGGGTCGGGATTTTGCCGAGTGGATTGTTGTCCACCAATTCCGGCGGATTGTCTGCAGTGTTGACCCGAATTTCCTCAAGGTCGATGCCGAGATGGCGAGCGGCCATGCGGACTTTGGAGGAGTAGGGCGAGGCGGGCGCGAAGAGCAGCTTCATGATCGGGTTCCTGTGGCTCTCGAGGCGGATCAGCGAATAGGCGGCACGGTTAAATCAGCGCGTCGACAGCTGTTTCGGTCGACTTCCTGGCAGGCGCGAAAGGCAAGAGACCTGTCGAGACAGATCCGCACTTCATCGATTCTGTCCCTATCACAGGTCACGGCGACTGCCGAGCGGGGGAGGCCCGGATTGCTGCGGATGAAGGCGGTTTCGACCGTTTGCGGCGAGAGCCGGGTCTGGACGCCAGGACGCGAAAATTGGGCGGGAACCTTCACAATCTCAGAGGCTTGCCGGACGAGCTTGAAGTAATCTTGCATGCGAAGGCCGGAGCAGCTCCCGTGTTTGCGCCATTGATGGCCGATCAGCCCCATGCTCGGCATGATGTCCATCACTGTGCGACCAAGCGACGTCGGGACCCGGTCTCCTTCGTCGGTCGGGCAGCTTTCCGGATAGCCGCGCTCATATTGCGGCCAAAGCCCATGGACCACAAAGCCGAAGTTTTTGCCCTCACCGCATTGCTCGCGATTGCGCCCGGCGGCCTCTCCGAGACAAAATGTTGGCGACCAGGACAGGGCCAACACATAGAAGTCGAAATCCGAACTCGAAGTCGGGGAACTGGGCTGGGACGAAGGGTTTCCAGCGCTGGTATTCGTGTTTGCCGTTGGTGCAGGACTTTTTGGACGGGGCGCCGCTGCTGTGGTTTGATCGCTGTTCGAAATGGGGGCGGTCGGAAACAGGCTGTAGGCCAGTGCCATCACCATCATCAGTCCAAGGGCGACGAAGCCGGCATAGCGTCTCATCTGTGTCCCCACCTCAGTCTTCGCCGCGCAGCCAGAAGCAGCGATGCGAGGCATAGCGATCCTGCGCCATCAATCGCTTCAGCTCGGGCAAGGCCAGATGCATCTCGTCCTTGAGCGTGAAGGGCGGGTTGACCACGATGAGGCCGGTGCCGGACAAGCCGGTCTGATCACGGTCGCTTTTCACATGCAATTCGGCGCAGAGCATCTTCGGGATCTCAAGCGCCTGCAGGGCCTCATGGAATTCCTTGATCGGCGCGCCCTTCTTGATCGGGTACCAAAGGCAGAAGACACCATTGCCGAAGCGGCGATGCGCCTTGGCCAGGCCATCCACCAGCCGCTCATATTCGCCCTCCTTCTCGAAGGGCGGATCAACGAGCACGATGCCGCGCTTTTCCTTCGGCGGCAGATGCGCGTTCAAGGTCAGCCAGCCGTCGAGTTCGGTCACGCGCACCTGGAAATCGCCTTCGAACAGCCGCGAGAGCGCGCGCGAATCGTCCGGATGCAGTTCCATTGCCGAAAGCCTGTCCTGCGGACGGAAGAGGTCGCGCGCAAGCTTCGGCGAGCCTGGATAGAGCGTGATCGCGCCGCCGGGCGCGCGATCCGGGTTCAGCGCCTTCACGGCATCCAGATAGGGCGCCATGATCTGCGCGACCTTTTCCGGCAGCTCCGCATCGATGACCTTGGCGATGCCCTCGAGCCATTCGCCGGTCTTCTGTGCTTCGCCGGAGGAAAGGTCGTAAAGCCCGATCCCCGCATGGGTATCGAGGACGCGGAACGCCTTGTCCTTCTGTTGCAGGTAAACGATCAGCCGCGACAGCACGAGATGCTTCAAGACATCGGCAAAATTGCCCGCGTGATAGATGTGGCGATAATTCATGAGCGGATCCGATGGCAGTGATGAATTGTTCGAATGGGGCTTTTGACCCTCCGGGCCATGGCCTATAACAAGCGCCATGAACATCCAGAGCCCCATCCGAAACCGGTCGGTCGGTCATACGGCCTGTCCGCATGACTGTCCATCCACCTGCGCCCTCGACGTCGAACTCACCGAGGACGGCCGCGTTGGCCGTATGCGCGGCGCGACCGAGAACAGCTACACCGCCGGCGTCATCTGCGCCAAGGTCGCGCGTTACGCCGAGCGGCTCTATCATCCCGAGCGCCTGATGAAGCCGGTGCGCCGGGCAGGCGCAAAGGGCGCAGGCCAATGGCAGGATGTGACCTGGGAAGCTGCCCTCGATGAGATTGCCGATGCCTTCGTCAAGGCCGAACAGGCCCATGGCTCTGAAGCCGTCTGGCCTTACTTCTATGCCGGCACCATGGGCCTCGTGCAGCGCGACTCGATAGAGCGTCTGCGCCACGCCAAGAAATACTCCGGCTTCTTTGGCACGATCTGCACCAATATGGCCTGGACCGGCTATGTCATGGGCACCGGCACACTGCGGGGCCCGGACCCCCGCGAAATGGCGGTCTCCGATTGTGTCGTGATCTGGGGCACCAATGCGGTGGCCACCCAGGTCAATGTCATGACCCATGCGATCAAGGCCCGCAAGGACCGTGGCGCGAAGATCGTCGTCGTCGACATCTATGACAATCCGACGATGAAGCAGGCCGACATGGCCTTGATCCTCAAGCCCGGTACCGATGCAGCCCTTGCCTGCGCCGCCATGCACATCGCCTTCCGGGATGGCTATGCCGATCGCGAATACATGGCGAAGTTCGCCGATGATCCGGCAGGGCTCGAAGCGCATCTGAAGGACAAGACGCCGGAATGGGCGTCTTCCATCACGGGTCTGCCTGTCGAGGAGATCGAGGCTTTTGCTCGCCTCGTCGGTGAAACAGAGAAGACCTACTTCCGCCTCGGTTATGGCTTTACCCGCAGCCGCAACGGTGCTGTCTCCATGCATGCGGCCCTGTCGCTTGCCACCGTGCTCGGGTCCTGGCAATACGAAGGCGGCGGTGCCTTCCACTCGAACAGCGATATCTTCCAGCTGAACAAGGCACAGCTGATGGGCACGGCCATGGTCGATCCTGAGATCCGCATGCTCGACCAGTCGCAGATCGGTCGCGTTCTGACTGGCGATGCCGAGGCACTGCGCCATGGCGGGCCGGTGACGGCGATGCTCATCCAGAACACCAATCCGGTGAATGTTGCGCCCGAACAGCGGCTGGTGAAACAGGGTTTTCTGCGCGATGACCTCTTTGTGGCCGTGCACGAGCAGTTCATGACCGAGACGGCGGAGCTTGCAGACATTGTCCTTCCGGCCACCATGTTTGTCGAACACGACGACATCTATCGCGGCGGCGGCCAGAGCCATATCCTGCTCGGGCCGAAGCTCGTCGATGCGCCGCCAATGGTGCGCACCAACCTCTTCGTTATCGAGGAACTGGCAAAACGCCTTGGCATTGCCGATCGCCCAGGCTTCGGCAAGACGGAACGCCAGCATATCGAGCATATGCTCTACATCAGCGGCAAGCCGGATTTCGACACGCTGATCGAGGACAAGTGGCTCGACTGCCAGCCGGCCTTCGAAGATGCGCATTATCTGAATGGCTTTGGCCATCCCGACGGCAAATTCCGCTTCAAGCCGGATTGGGAGGGAACGCCCGCCCCAAACAAGCCGCCAGCCAGACTCGGTTCGCTCGGACCAGTGAAGTCACTGCCGGTCTATCCCGATCAGGTCGATCTGATCGAACTGGCCGATGCCGAGCATCCGTTCCGGCTCGCCACGTCGCCAGCGCGCAACTTCCTCAACTCGACCTTCGCCGAAACCAAGACCTCCCGCGACAAGGAAGGCCGCCCGGAGCTGATGGTCAATCCGGCTGATGCTGCGCAGCTTGGTCTCGCAGATGGTGACGTTGTTCGCTTGGGCAATACCCGCGGGGAACTGCGCATCCATGCCAAGGTCACCGACGCCGTGAAACCGGGCGTACTCGTCGCCGAAGGCCTGTGGCCAAACAAGTCCCATCTCGACGGCGAAGGCATCAATGTCCTGACCGGTGGCGATCCGGCGGCTCCGCATGGCGGCGCTGCCTTCCACGACAACAAGGTCTGGCTGAGAAAAGCGTAAAAGCATGAGCATATTTGACAAGGCCCGGATTGCGATCCTGGAAGACAAGACGCTGTTCAAGGGCTGGAGCCATCTGCGCGGTGTCACCTTCGACTTCTTCCGCGAGGGCAGGGCGCCGCATCGCCTTTCCTGGGAAGTCTTCGACCGCCGCGAGGCCGCCGGCATCCTTCTGCACAACACGGAGCGCAACACGGTGACGCTGGTGCGCCAATTGCGCATACCCGTGCATCTCATGGGCGATAATCCCTATCTTCTCGAAGTCCCCGCCGGCTTCATTGATGAGGGCGAAACGCCGGAACAGGCGGTGATCCGCGAGGCGATGGAAGAGACCGGTTACAAGATCGCCAAGGCGACATCTGCCTTCGCCAGCTATATGTCGCCGGGTTCTGTCACCGAAAAGCTCCACGGCTTCTATGCCGAAGTCACCGATGCCGATCGTGTCGCCGCAGGCGGCGGACTGGAGGAGGAAAAGGAAGACCTCGAGATTGTCGAGATCGCCTTTGCTGACGCGCTGGCTATGATCGAAACAGGCCTGATCGTCGATGCCAAGACGATCATGTTGTTGCAATGGGCGGCGTTGCGCGCCGCCCGCTGAGGTCAGAAGCGGCCTTTGACGCCGACGGAGACCGCGACTGATTGAAAATCAGCCTTGGCGCCATTCTCGTACTCGGAGGTCGCGCCCGTCGTGGTGTCGCGGGCTGTCGTATCCCCACGCGCCGTAAAGATCTTCTGGAAATCGCCTGAGACGTAAAGCGAAGTGCTGGCTAGCAATTGGTAGTCGGCAGTGACCGTGGCGCCGACCATCGGCGCAAAGAGGATCTCATCGGTGTAGCGCGTGTCCGTCAACCAGTGGTCGTCAATGCCTTTGAACCCGACGCTGGCCCCGCCGCGCATGGTGCCGGACAGAGTAAAGCGCCCAAGGCTCTGTTCGGCATTGGCTGAAAGGAAAAGCGTCGGTATGCGCTGCTCGTAGCTGATGCCCTTCTCACCATCGGGAAAGTTTCCGACGTCGTCGTGAAGGGTCACGTCGGTGTAGATGTAGCTGCCGCCGCGGGCGGTCCATTTCACATCAGTAAAGCCAAGGCCGCCGCCCAGGCCGAGCCGCGTGCTGCCGGTATCGATGAGTGACCTATCGGCCTCGATCAACAGGTTGATGTAGCGGTCTAAGCCTGTGTCGGGGTGAATGGACTGATCCGTCCAGTCGTCAATGCTCGGATTCAGCCAGTCGCGGTCAACCATATGACCATCGCCGCCAATCCCGATATCGAGCCGCCCTTTCAGCCGCCAGCTATAGCCGAGGTCGAGTTCGGCACCGACTGTGCCCGTCTTGACGCCCTGGCTCTTCCAGTCGAGCTGGCTGACCTTGTAATCGCCGTTGTAGACATATTCGCCGGCCTTGATATTGGCCATGCCCACACCGGCAAAGAAGCGAACTGTGGAATCGGCCGCTGGGCTTTGGCCGTAAAACGCATCCTGGGCCAAGGCCGAGGAAGAGGAATGCGAGGCGAACAGCAAGGCAGCGCCCAAGACGCCGGGGAATCGTTTTCTGACCAAAGACATGAGCTCAACCGCTTTTGACGATAATCGCCACGGTTGCATGTTTATGGTTAATACTTCGCTGCCAGGCGGTGTACGTCAGTCACCTTTTTTGGCGTCGGACGGCCCGTCAGCCGCTGATCAGCGTCGCTTCGGCGTTTGTCTCGGAGGCCAGCCGCTCGACGCTGCCATCGGCACGCATCGTTACATGCCCTGCAGCGACCAGCTTCAGCGCCAGCGCATAGGTCTTGTGCTCGACGGTGAGCACGCGCCCAGCAAGGCTATCTGCTGTGTCGTCAATCAGCACCGGTACCACAGACTGGGCAATCACCGGACCCTCGTCCATGCCTTCCGTTACGAAATGCACGGTGCAGCCCGCAACCTTCATGCCGGCGTCCAGTGCACGCTGATGGGTGTGGAGCCCCGGAAAGAGCGGCAGAAGGGAAGGGTGGATGTTGAGGATCTTGCCCTCATGGGCGCGGATGAAATCGCCGGAGAGAAGCCGCATATAGCCGGCCAGACAGATCAGGTCGGGGGCAATGCTAGCGAGGGAGTCCAGGATCGCAGCCTCATGTTCGGCTTTCGAGCCATAGGCCTTGCGTTCGAACACGAATGTCGGAATGCCAAGACCAGCTGCCTTGGCAAGCCCGCCGGCATCCGGCTTGTCGGAGAAAACGGCGACGATTTCGGCCGGATACCCGGCAGCCTCGCAGGCTCTCGCCAGCGCCAGCATGTTCGATCCGCCGCCCGAGATAAAGGCGACGACGCGTTTGCGCCGCGCCGTCATAGGGCGAGCGTGCCCTTGTAGGTTACGCCATGGTCACCCTCTTCGCGGGCAATCATGCGGCCAAGGCGGGCAACAGCCTCACCTTCGGCTTCGAGCGCGTTCGTCACCTCTTCGACCTTTTCGGCGGAGACAACGACGATCATGCCGATGCCGCAGTTGAAGGTGCGCAGCATCTCGCTCTGGGCAACGCCACCGGTCTTGGCGAGCCAGGAAAAGACGGCCGGAACCTGGAAAGACGCAAGGTCGATTTCCGCAGCGAGGTGCTTGGGCAGCACGCGCGGAATGTTTTCCGGAAACCCGCCACCGGTGATGTGGGCAAGCGCCTTCAGCGCCCTGGTTTCCTTGATCGCCTTCAAGAGCGGCTTCACATAGATGCGGGTCGGGGTGAGCAGGGCGGCACCCAGCGATTGGGCTTCGGAGAATGGGGCAGGGGCATCCCAGGCAAGGCCAGAGATTTCGACAATCTTGCGCACCAGAGAAAAGCCGTTGGAATGAACGCCGGAGGAGGAAAGCCCGAGGATCACATCGCCTTCGGCGATATCACCTGATGGCAGCAATTCGCCGCGCTCGGCAGCCCCCACGGCAAAGCCTGCAAGATCGTAGTCGCCCTTGGAATACATGCCCGGCATTTCCGCGGTTTCACCGCCGATCAGTGCGCAGCCCGCCTCGCGGCAGCCGGCAGCGATGCCCTGAACAATCGCCGCACCCTGGTCGGGATCAAGCTTGCCAGTGGCGAAATAGTCGAGGAAGAGCAGCGGCTCGGCACCCTGGACCACGAGATCGTTGACGCACATGGCAACAAGGTCAATGCCGACGGTGTCGTGAATATCGGCGTCGATGGCAATCTTAAGCTTGGTGCCGACGCCGTCATTGGCGGCAACCAGGATCGGATCCTTGAAGCCCGCAGCCTTGAGGTCGAAGAGCCCGCCGAAGCCGCCGATCTCGCCATCCGCACCGGGACGACGGGTCGACTTCACAGCCGGCTTGATCTTCTCGACCATCAGGTTGCCGGCATCGATGTCGACGCCCGCATCGCTATAGGTCAACCCGTTCTTGCCAGCCTGGCTCATGCCTGCCTCCGATCCTGAGAGAGTTCGGCTGGCCATTGCATGAAGAGCCTCGATATGCAAGCGCGGAGCCGCCAAACCCCACGATTTCCCGGGCAATATCGGTCTTTGATTGTGCATCGCACGATTGCACCGTCGCGCGTTCTTGACCTGGGCTTTGCGCGTAACCTATCTCCTAGTCCGCGACATGCGTCGCGCCCGCGCATCTGGCAAAGCCCGAAACGGAAGACGGAGACGGACATGGCTCACAATATCAGTGCAATCGGTCTTCGGCGCCAGGCGCTGTTCTGGGTTACTTTCCTTGCCATCTTTGTACTCTTCCTGATGATGTTCAGCTCGGTGCTGCTGCCCTTCATCGCAGGCATGGCGCTCGCCTATTTCCTCGATCCGGTCGCCGACCGGCTGGAGCGGATCGGGCTCAGCCGCTTGATGGCGACGGTCGTCATCCTGGTCTCCTTCGTCATCGTCTTCGTCTTGTCGCTGATGATCATCATCCCGATCCTTGCCAGCCAGCTCAACGATTTCATCATCCGCGTGCCGGGTTATGTCTCGCAGCTGCAGACCTTTATCGCGACCTCGAATGCCGCATGGTTGCCCGACTGGGTGGATGGCCAGATGGAAACGATCCGGCAGAATTTTTCGCGTTATATCAGCGAAGGCGTCAGCTTCATCGGCACGCTGATTGCGCAGATCTGGAATTCCGGCAAGGCGCTCCTCGACATTGCCTCGCTGCTGGTCGTGACGCCCGTCGTCGCCTTCTATCTGCTGCTCGATTGGGACCGCATGATCGAGAAGGTCGACAGCTGGGTTCCTCGCAACCAGCTGGCAACGGTCCGCCGCCTGGCGACGGAACTCGACAACACGATTGCTGGATTTGTCCGCGGTCAGGGCTCGCTCTGCCTTATCCTTGGCGTCTTCTATGCAATCGCGCTCTCGGTCGCCGGCCTCAACTTCGGTCTTTTGATCGGTTTCTTTACCGGCATGATCAGCTTCATTCCCTATGTCGGCTCGACTGTGGGTCTGCTTCTCGCTGTCGGTGTGGCTCTGGTTCAGTTCTGGCCCGATTTTATCTGGATCGGCGTGATTGCCGGCATCTTCTTCCTCGGTCAGTTTCTGGAGGGTAACATCCTGCAGCCGAAGCTGGTCGGCAAGAGCGTTGGCCTGCACCCGGTCTGGCTGATGTTTGCCCTTTTTGCCTTCGGTGCCCTCTTCGGCTTCGTCGGCGTCCTTGTCGCCGTCCCGGCCGCAGCCGCTGTCGGCGTCCTTGTGCGCTTTGCCCTATCGCGGTATCTTGACAGCGATCTCTACTACGGCACGACGCTCGATCTGTCCTTGCCGACGAAGCCCGTTGTCAGTGAGATCCCATCCCAAGCCATCGAGAAGTGAATGACTGAGGCCAAGAAGATCGCCGGGCGGCGCAATGCCGCCGAACAACTGCCGCTCGTTTTCGAGCATGGTGCAGCCAGCGGCCGCGACGATCTTTTGGTGTCGGAGCGTCTGGCAGCAGCCGTGTCGCTGGTCGATGCCTGGCCAACCTGGCCATCGCCAGTCGTGATCCTGACCGGTCCGGCCGGCTCGGGAAAATCGCATCTGGCCCAGATCTATCGAGAGACGGCGGAAGCAGCGACCATCACCGCCCGGCCCGGCGAGGGCGCCTCCGAACGGGCGGCGGAAGGCCCCGTTCTGCTGGAGGATGCCGACCGCGCCGGCTTCGACGAGGTGGAGCTCTTCCACGTCATCAATGCTGTCCGCCAGCACGGCACGACGCTTTTGATCACCTCGCGCAGCTTCCCGCCCTCATGGAATGTGGCGCTGCCAGACCTGGCCTCCCGGTTGAAGGCGGCAACCGTCGTCGAGATCGGCACGCCGGACGAGGATCTTCTCGGCCAGCTGATCACGAAGCTTTTTGCCGACCGGCAGCTTTACATCGACGACAAGATCGTCAGCTATATCGTACAGCGAATGGAACGGTCCTTCTCGGCGGCGCAGACCGTGGTCGACCGAATGGACAAGCTGGCGCTGGCCCGACGCGTGAAGATCACGCGGGGACTGGCAGCGGAAGTGCTGGAGACACTGGAGACGGCGCAAGTCCGGGAGTGAGTGTCACAGATCTGTCGTCGAATTGTTATAATCGGCGGAAACACAAAAAGGGGCGGAGAATCATGGACCAGTCGGCGATCGACACCAGCGGCGAAACAGGCATGGAAGCGTTGGCCGCCGAGGACATGATGCTCAGTCCGGCCCGCTTCATCAATCGTGAGTTCTCCTGGCTGCAGTTCAATCGCCGGGTCCTTGAGGAAACGCTGAACACCGCCCATCCTCTGCTGGAGCGGGTTCGCTTCCTGTCGATCTCGGCCGCCAACCTCGACGAATTCTTCATGGTCCGCGTTGCCGGCCTCGAAGGACAGGTGCGCCAGGGGATCGTCATCAAGAGCCCCGATGGCAAGACGCCGGCTGAGCAACTCGACGACATCCTGAAGGAAATCGACAATCTGCAGATGGAGCAGCAGGCATCGCTGGCCGTGTTGCAACAGTATCTGGGGCAGGAAGAGATCCTGATCGTACGCCCGGCTGCCCTGTCCGACGTTGACCGGACCTGGCTCGAGACGACATTCGAGGAATCGATCTTCCCGGTCCTCACCCCGCTTTCGATCGATCCTGCTCATCCGTTCCCCTTCATTCCGAACCTCGGCTTCTCCATGGGCCTGCAGCTCTGCTCCAGCCGCACCGGCGAGCCGATGACGGCTCTTCTGCGTCTGCCGCCGGCCCTCGATCGCTTCATTCGCCTGCCGGACGAAGGCGCGACGATCCGCTACATCACGCTGGAAGATGCCGTCGGCCTCTTCATCAACCGGCTTTACCCCGGCTATGAGGTGAAGGGCTTTGGCACCTTCCGCATCATCCGCGACAGCGATATCGAAGTGGAAGAAGAAGCCGAAGATCTGGTGCGCTTCTTCGAAACGGCCCTAAAGCGCCGCCGCCGTGGCTCGGTGATCCGCATCGAGGTGGACAGTGAGATGCCGCTCGCGCTTCGCCAGTTCGTGGTCCATGAACTCGGCGTCGCCGACAACCGGGTGGCCGTGCTGCCGGGTCTTCTTGCACTCAACACGATCTCGGAAATCACCAAGGCGCCGCGCGACGACCTGCGCTTCGAGCAGTACAATGCCCGTTTCCCCGAGCGGGTCCGCGAACATGCAGGCGATTGCCTGGCCGCGATACGTGAAAAGGACATGATCGTCCACCACCCCTATGAGAGCTTTGATGTCGTCGTGCAGTTCCTGCTGCAGGCCGCCCGCGACCCGGACGTGCTGGCGATCAAGCAGACGCTTTACAGAACCTCGAACGACAGCCCGATCGTCCGTGCCCTTATCGATGCGGCGGAAGCCGGCAAGTCGGTGACCGCGCTTGTCGAACTGAAGGCGCGCTTCGACGAAGAGGCGAATATCCGTTGGGCCCGCGACCTTGAACGCGCCGGGGTGCAGGTCGTCTTCGGCTTCATCGAGTTGAAGACCCATGCCAAGATGTCGATGGTCGTGCGCCGCGAAGACGGCAAGCTTCGCACCTACTGCCATCTCGGTACCGGCAACTATCACCCGGTCACCGCGAAGATCTATACCGACCTGTCCTTCTTCACCTGCAACCCGAAGATCGCCCATGACATGGCGAATGTCTTCAACTTCATCACAGGCTATGGCGAGCCGGAAGAAGGCATGAAGCTCGCAGTGTCGCCCTATACGCTGCGCCCGCGCATCCTCAAGCATATCCGTGAGGAGACCGAGCATGCCAAGGCTGGTCGCCCGGCGGGCATCTGGATGAAGATGAATTCGCTGGTCGATCCCGAGATCATCGATGCGCTTTATGAAGCAAGCCGGGCAGGGGTCGAGATCGACCTCGTCATTCGCGGCATCTGCTGCCTGCGCCCCCGCGTTCCGGGCCTGTCCGATAATATTCGCGTCAAGTCCATTGTCGGTCGCTTCCTTGAGCACAGCCGCATCTTCTGCTTTGGCAACGGCCATCGCCTGCCTTCGGAAAAGGCGCTCGTCTATATCGGCTCGGCCGACATGATGCCGCGCAATCTCGACCGCCGCGTCGAGACGCTGGTACCGTTGATCAATCCGACGGTGCATGAACAGGTGCTCTCACAGATCATGCTCGGGAACCTGATTGACAATCAACAGAGCTACGAGATATTGGCCGACGGCACGTCTCGCCGCATGGAAGTGCGACAAGGTGAGGAACCTTTCAACGCGCAGCAGTATTTCATGACCAATCCCAGCCTATCCGGCCGTGGAGAAGCCCTGAAGTCCAGCGCACCGAAACTTATTGCCGGCCTGATTTCCGGCAGAAACAGATAACACTGGTACCTCATGACAAGATCTGAAGCCCAGGGGCGCCTACCCGGCATCGCCCCTGTTTCCGTTGTCGATATCGGTTCTAACTCGATCCGTCTGGTGATCTACGAGGGGCTGTCGCGGGCGCCGACCGTCCTTTTCAATGAAAAGGTCCTGTGTGGCCTCGGCAAGGGCGTCGCCTCCACCGGCCGCATGGACGAGGAGGGGGTTGAGCGCGCGCTTGTGGCCCTGCGTCGCTTCCGTGCCCTTTCCAACCAGGCTCAGGCGACCCGCATGTATGTGCTGGCCACCGCTGCCGCACGCGAGGCCTCCAACGGTCCCGATTTCATCGCCCGCGCAGAGAAGATCCTCGGCCACGAGGTTCTGGTCCTGACCGGTGAGGAAGAGGCCCGCTATTCGGCGCTTGGTATCATCAGCGGCTTCCACGACGCGGACGGCATTGCCGGTGACCTCGGCGGGGGCTCGCTGGAACTGATCGACATCAAGGGCAAGTCCTTCGGCCAGGGCATCACCATGCCGCTGGGCGGCATCCGGCTCTCCGAAACGGCGGAAGGTGCGCTGCCCAAGGCACGTGCTTTGGCAAAGAAGCTTGTCGCCGGAGCCACGCTGCTCAAAAACGGTGAGGGGCGCACCTTCTATGCGGTCGGCGGCACCTGGCGCAACATCGCCAAACTGCACATGGAAATCCGCAAATATCCGCTGCACATGATGCAGGGCTATGAACTGCCTTTCGACGAGATTGCCTTCTTCCTCGACGAGATCATTTCCGGCGCCAATGCCCGCGATCCCGCCTGGTCGACGATTTCGAAAAACCGCCGCAGTCTGATCCCCTATGGTGCCGTCGCCCTTCGCGAAGTCATCGAGGCAATGAAGCCGAAGAGTGTCTGCTTTTCCGCCCAGGGCGTGCGCGAAGGCTATCTCTATTCGCTGTTGCTCGAGGAAGAGCAGGCCCTCGATCCGCTGGTCGAAGCAGCCGACGAATTGGCAATTTTGCGTGCGCGCTCGCCCGAGCACGCCCGGGAACTGGCCGACTGGACCGGCCGGATGATGCCCTTCTTCGATATCGTCGAGACGGAAGAGGAAAGCCGCTATCGTCAGGCCGCCTGCCTGCTTGCCGATATCAGCTGGCGCGCCCATCCCGATTACCGGGGCCTGCAGGCGCTGAACGTGATTGCCCACTCGTCTTTCGTCGGCATCACCCATCCGGGTCGCGCCTTTATCGCGCTGACAAACTACTACCGTTTCGAAGGCCTGCATGACGACGGGCAGACCGGCTCGCTGGCCACAATTGCCACCGAGCGCCTGCTCGACCGCGCCAAGCTCGTCGGCGGCATGCTGCGTGTGGTCTATCTGTTCTCGGCCTCGATGCCGGGCGTGGTCCACAACCTCACCTTCCGTCGCTCGGACAATCCCGATCTCGACCTCGAATTCGTCGTGCCGAAGGCCTATCACGATTTCGCTGGCGAACGCCTGGACGGACGCTTGATGCAGCTCTCCAAACTGACCGGCAAACGGTTGGCGTTTGTGTTTGAGTAGGCCCCACCGGACATTTCGGAGATAGCCTCGTTTATTTAATGGAGTAGTCTATCTGCAGGTCGCTAAGTTTATTGCCTACATAGGTGTAGTCGACACTCATGGCGTATATTGGATCCAGTCCAAAATATTGTAAATTAATGATCCGCCAATTGAGAGGGCATTTGTTTTCTCGGTGTTGGCATAAGAAGTATAACCTTCTCTCATCTGGCGCAGAATATCGTGCCGGAAAGACACTGAGGTTTAAATCAAATTGCAGAAGCCAGGCCCTGAGGTTCTCTTCTGAACCCAGCCGTGTCATCAGATGGTAAAAACAGGTCCAGTAATCCGACGTCCAGATCAGCTTTCTCCAGATGAGGTCATTCTGCCTCGGAGAGCTTTTGTCGTGGCACGCCGCGAAGTCAGGAAAACGCCTGAGTGACCATCGCACGCCCCACTGATTGCTGCGGTCCGCAATCTCCAGGATCTGAGTGTCTTCCGCCCGTGCCGCACACGCGCTCAAGAAAAGCATCCCAACAAACAGCAGCCATTTCATCAAACCATCCCGATATCGCGAGAAGCGGGATGCTAGGGAGGAACTGGATCGGAAGCAACCCTTAGGCGTCTATCTAGTGCCTTGCAATCTTTCGGATTGCTGGGTTGGGAGAGCGGGCACTGCCCGCTCTCTTCGCTTCAGGCCTTCGCTTACTTAGCCGCGAGGAACTCGCTCACTTCGAGCAGAACGAACTCATTGTCGTCCGCCTTATCAAGTACGCGGCCGGCCGAGAAGGGCAGGTTGTTGTCGTTGCCGACGACGATATGCGTGGCATCGATGATATCGACATTCTCGATCGTGACGAAAGGCATGTCGTAGTAGCCTTCGCCGCCGCCCTGGCGCTTCTTGTTGTCGGGATCTTCGATCTTCATCAGATCGATGAAGCCGATCTTGCGAACGGCCTTGCCCGCGTTTTCTTGCGTCATCTCGATCTTGTAGATGCGCTTGTGCTTGGCCGGGACGGCAAAGCAGTCGGGGGCCGGGGCCTTCGGATCGGCGCAAGCCTTGTCTGCGGTACCAGCTCCATTGTCGCGTTCGATAACCAGTGCCGTCGTCTCGTCGATCATGTTGAAATCGCCGATCGCCTCGCCGCCTTCCGACAGCGGATAGAGCCAGCTCTTTCCGGTCCAGGCCTTGGACGCGACATCCAGTTCGACGATGCGCAGGGCCGTCAGGCCATCTGCTTTTTCGACCGAGCCGTCTTCGAGATAGAGCGGGCCTTCCAGCAGGCCGTAGAGCTTGGTGCCATCCTTCGACAGCGCAAGGCCTTCATAGCCACCGGAGCGCTTGAGGTTGAAAACCGGCATCTTGGCAGTCGGGTTGGCAGGCACAACAAGCGTTGCATTGTCAGGCGACTTGACCTCGGTCTCACCGACCTTGGTGGCGATGACGTCGGTCAGCTTGCCGTCCATCGAGAATTTCAGGAGATAGGGGCCGAATTCTTCGCCAACCCAGAAACCGTCCGCAACCGGTTGGATCGACTCGACATCGAAATCGGCGCCGGTGAGATATCGCTGGTCCGAGCCTTCCATGACGATCGGAAAGGGAGCTTTCTTGTCCGGGTCGGTCAGGAAGAGCGTGGAGATCGGCTCGACCTTGCCGGCATCCCAATTGAACTTGAGATGATGCAGCATCAGCATGGAATCGGAGGATGTGGCCTTAGACCCGAAACCATTGTCGGAGAGGCTCCAGAATGTGCCGTCTGCCATGGTCTTGATGCCGGAAAAGCCCTGCATCGCCTGGCCGTCGAACGGCATTTTCAGGCCGGTCTCGCGAACGCCGTCCTTGCCGGGAACGGTGCCGAGCGCCTCCGCGCGCTTGCGGTCCGGCGTGGTGAACTTGCCAGAGGTCTTCAGGTGCTGGGGTGCATCGGCCGGTGCCGCGATGATCGTGTTGGCCGGCAAAATGGCGTGCGAAACGAGCTTGGCGGAAAAGGCCTTGTCCTCGGCCATGGCAGATGTGGATGCGAGAAGGAAAAGGGATACGGAAGTCAGAAGCAATTTTTTCATCGGGGCACCTTGGATGAAGGAGGAACCCGCTGGCCTTTAAGCCTGCTTCATGACGGCCAGATTTTCATTCGGTGACGTTTCGGTAACGATCAACCGGTCAGTTGATCCAGGCCGGTATAGCCCCCGTGTCCTGTCCAGAGGCGGCCGCCTCGACGCAGGCCGAGAGACTGCCGAAGCGCAGACCGCGGCCGGTCAGCCCCGGGCCGTAATGGGCGTATTTGCCGGAATTGGTCATGATCGTCTTCACATGGCGCGGGATCAGTGGCTCGACGATCATGCACCAGCAGGTATCGGTGACGAATTGCACGCCGAAACCTTCGAGCTCTTCCACATGACCGGCCCTGGTCGCTTCTTCGAGCGTCCAGCGGCCGCAGGTCACGATGATCGCCACATCCGGATGTTTCGTTCTACCGATGCAAAGCGCAGCCAGGCTTGCGATTTCCGTTACCGAAAAATGCGGATTGCCGAGGGAGATCAGATCCACCGAGCCGACTTCCGCGCCGTTCAACTCACCCCAGGCCTGCCGGAGCTCGGCATGGGTGACGACAACCTCCCGAAGCGCAAGCGACCGAAAATCTTGCGCATCCTTTGCCTCAGGCGTGACGCCCGCGATGTGAAACATCGGCGCGCCTGAGGTCGTCGCGAAGGCGGCTCCATAGGCCTTCAAGTCGTCGCTGTCGGGTGCCAGATGGCCGATACCGTCGATGATCGGGATGTCGTCGGCAGCAAGCAGGCCGGTGAGATAGCCAAGAAGTGGATAAAAGCTATCATCGACCGCCGGAAGCTGGGGCAGGGTGATGCGGAGCTTGGGTTGCCGCTCTCGGTCCAGATGGCAGCCGGCCTTCGGCGCACGCCCGGTGAGCGCGATGCAGATATCCAGATAGTCGGGATATTTCATCGTGCGCGCGGCAAGCACGCTGTTGGCATAGACGACCGCATTCGATTCGGCCCAGACGATCTGCTCATCGCGCTTCGGAGCGGTCTCCAGCAGATAGGGCGCGCAGGTGAAGCTCGGGGCCGCACCCATGTCGACATAGGCATCCGCCAACCGGCTGGCCGCTTCGCCGAAACCCGTTTCGATCC
This sequence comes from Rhizobium sp. AAP43, assembly GCF_001296045.1. GTDB lineage: Bacteria > Pseudomonadota > Alphaproteobacteria > Rhizobiales > Rhizobiaceae > Allorhizobium. The sequence goes on from NZ_LJHS01000044.1 coordinate 146,418, forward strand.
CTTGCGTCCGCCAGCGCCTTTGGTCGACGGAGATCGCATTGAGCGTGGTCGGGACTGCGACCTTGCCACCGAGGTCGCGCAGCCGTTCGGCAAAGGCGAGCCCGCCGGGTCCGGTGTAGATGCAGCCGTCGATATGGGCCTGACTGATGTCGATAAGCTCGCTCGCGCCCTCAATCGCCGCCATCCGCAGCACGATCCGCATCGCGACCTGCGCCGCATCGCCATGCCTGCCATCAAGCATGGCGCGATCTCCGTCCGTCAGCGTGATCTGGCTTGTCGTGGAGGCGGGCAGGGCGGCGGTGGTTCCAGGAACCCGGACATGCGTCGTGCCGGCCAGAGAACGAAACGCCTCTGTGCCCAGACAGTGAACCGGGATCGACTGCCCAAACACCTCTTCCGCAACAATTACGCCAAGCGTGATGATGGCTTCGGGGCGCTCCAGCAGGATGGCGGCCGGGCCCTGTCCGTTGAGAATGAGTTCGAGGATCACGCCGCTGCCGGAACAGGAGCCACGGCTGCTGGGAATGGCCAGCACCTGTCCGGCCAATCTTCGCCCGCTCAAGGGATGATGCCGGTCGATCACTTCGCCGGTGATCGGCTCGACGCCACCCCAGAAGCTCAAGGGCACATCGCTGTAGAGAAGCGGTCCCTCGGCAGTACCCGGAACCAGCTCATAGCCGGATATGTCGACGACTGGTCCGTTCATCCGTTTTTCTCCGTCAGTGCCAGAACCGCAAAGCTCGCAAGCCAGTGTTCGCCCATGTAATCGCCCGAGACGTGATCAAGCCCGATCGCCAGATGGTGCTCCGAGGCGTCGAGCATGGGGCTTCGCCTGCTGTCGCTGTCCGGCAGGGTAGCGGCCAGCGCCTTCCAGCACCAGGCACGGCTGAGGTTCAGCCCGTCGAGATGGGCGATCTTGCCGTCGGAACGGTCTGACACGCGGGCGGGGTGAAACAATGTGCGCGGTTCATGCCGGGAAATATCTGGCAGGAAGGCATCGAACCACGCGGTAAAGGCCTTGGGCGGCATCAGGCGTCGCATGCATTCCGCTTCGATCAGGGCCGGCGACAGGAAGTCGTCGCCTGAGGGCTCCCCCCATGCCGGACAGTGTGTGTCCGCGCCATACCAGCGAAGCGCCGTCTGCAACAGGAGTTCGAAGAGATCAGCATCACCGGTGGCACTCGCATAATCCGCGGCCAGACGCAGGGCGAAGGCCGTGTTGTAATGCGTGCCCGTGCGGACAGGATAGGTGGCAAGCGGCAGGAAATCGCAGAAGTGCGCGACGATCCGTTTGGTCAGGGGCGCGAGTGCCGCGCTCCAGTCTGCCGTTTCGTGTCCGTCAAGTTCAGCCGCGAGCTTCAGCAGCCAAGCCCAGCCATAGGGGCGTTCATAGCCGCGGGCCATCGGCCGGTCGAAATAGGCGCATTCCCCCGCCACCTTGTCCGCGACCAGCATTCGATTGAAAAGGTGACGCACCGCTTCGGCTTCCGGCAGCGATGGGAAGAGACGGATCAGCCGCGCCAGCATCCAGTAGCCATGCACGCAGGAATGCCAGTCAAAACTGCCGTAAAAGATCGGATGCAGCTGCGACGGTGTTTGCGCGTCCTCAGGACCGTCAAGTCCATGCAGGATATGGTTGGGATACTCACGCCTGACATGGCTAAGGGCGATCCGGGCAAACCGCGAGGCGATGTCTGGCGTGAGCGTTGCTGTCACGGCGTCTCTCCCCCATCGAGAAGATCGCCCCAGTCTGCCCGGCGCAATTGCTTGAAGGCTTCCCCGTCGCGCTTGCTGAGCGTGATTTCGTCTACCGTTCCACCGGGACGACAGAGCTTGGCCCGCCCCACACCCCCATTGACACGCGGCGGGACGAGAATCCGGGAGCCCGAATGTGCGACCGGTTCACGCGACGCCGCGATGAAGATGTATTTTTCATCCTCCCATGGCACTTCGGCACCCTTGGCCAGGCGATGCACACGCGAGCGGGCCACACGCCTTGAGAAGTGGCACCAGTCGGGTGCTGCGATCGGACAGTCCTGCCCATGCGTGCAAGGGGCCGCGAGATGCGCGCCGAGCCCCCGAAGCCTGTCGCGGACGGCAAGAATACGTTGCCAGCCGGCCGGTGTCCCAGGCTCGACGATCACCAGCATCCCACTGGTCAGCGCCCAGAGCTTGTCCGTGACGGCGGCAATCGTTGCCGGCGGCAATTCGTCCAGCACATAGGCGAGCGTCACCAGATCGGCCTTTGCCAACGTTGGAAGCTTGAGTGTGACGTCGCCGCTCTGCCAGCGGCTTTTGACCGGGCTTGCCTTGGACAGTTTTTCCCCGACGCTGCGAATGGCGCCGCTCGCCTCGACCATCTCGGCCGTCTTCAGGCTGTCAAAGGCGTCAGCGGCTGCCCAAAGGGCGGTACCGGGACCGGAACCGAGATCGATCTGGCTTTCCGGCTGAAAGTCCGGACAGATCTCCTCGACCATCGCTAGGGCGGCGCGCACGGCCGCATAGGTCGCCGGCATGCGTGTCGCGAGATAGGCCTTGGCAGCCAGCGCATCATCGATATGAAAACGACCGTCGCGCACTTCCCGGCGATAGCGGTCGGAGAGCAGCGCACTCGCCTTGGCAAGCGTCTCCAGCGGCGCCCCCGAAAGCTCCTGATCGACGGCGGCGCGGAGGGCGGCGGGCAGTTCCATTGGATAGCCTCAGAGATTTCTTGCGGCCCATTCCGGGCGGAGGAGCGATGCGTTGATCAGGTCGAATCGAGAGCCATCGGGCCGCACACCTGCCTCTCGATCGACGCCCTCGATCTGAAAGCCGTGTCGGGCATAGAGGCGTGCGGCAATCTCATTCTCGCGAACATAGTGCAGCCACAGCCGGTGAGTTTGGGTCTCTTCGAAGACCGTACGGACCACAGCCGGAAGGAGCACGGTTCCGATGCCGCAAAACTGCCGGCTGACCATGAACCGGCGCATGCAGAGATTGCCGTCACGATTGTTCAAGCCGTGCATGATGGCCAAACCGCTTCCGTCTGCGACCAGATAGAGCCAATCGGGATCAGCGAGGTGCTGTTCGTGCTCATGGGCTTCGAAGCGTCCAACCGTGCGCTCATAGCCCGGCAGCCGCTCCGTCTCCATGATGAACGGAACATCCGCCTCCGTCGCGCGGCGCAGGGTGAGCGCCGGCACGGATCAGAACTCCACGGCTTCGACGCGCTTGTCGACGAAGCGAAGGCCGACGCCGCCGGAAATCAGCTTCAGCGCCAGATCACCGAACAACTCCTTGCGCCAGCCCTGGAGGGCTGCCACTTCGGCTGCTTCGCCTTCGGCCGCGATCTTTTCAAGATCCTCGCTATTGGCGATCACCTTGGCCGCGACACCGTGCTTTTCGGAGGTCAGGCGCAGGAGAACCTTGAGCAGCTCGACGGCCGACTGCGTGCCTTCTGGGGCATGGGAATGGCGTTGGAGATGGGGCATGTCCGACTTTGGCAAGGCGAGAGCGGCATTGACCTGCTCGACGATGGCGGCACCCGACGACGAGCGCTCCCAGCCTTTCGGAACGGTGCGCAGGCGGCCAAGCGCTTCCGTGTCTTTCGGCTGCTGCTGGGCGATCTCATAGATCGCGTCGTCCTTCAGCACGCGCGAGCGCGGCACGTTGCGCGAACGCGCCTCGCGTTCGCGCCAGGCGGTAACATACTGCATGACGGCAAGTTCCGTCGGCTTGCGCAACCGCATCTTCAGTCGCTGCCAGGCCTGGTCGGGATGCAGGTCATAAGTGTCGCGCGATTCGAGGACAGCCATTTCCTCGGTCAGCCACTCGGCTCGGCCTTCGGCTTCCAGCTGGGCCTTCAGCTTGGCATAGACGTCGCGCAGATGGGTGACGTCTGCCAGCGCGTAATCAAGCTGCTTTTCAGACAGCGGACGACGGCTCCAGTCGGTAAAGCGCGATGTCTTGTCGATATGGACGTTCTTCACCTTCTGCACGAGCTGGTCGTAGGAGACAGAGTCCCCGAAACCGCAAACCATCGCGGCGACCTGCGTGTCGAAGATCGGATGCGGGATCAGATTGCCGAGGTGGAAGATGATTTCGATATCCTGGCGGGCGGCATGGAACACCTTGACAACCGCCGGATTGGCCATCAGCTCGAAGAACGAGGTGAGCTCGATGCCCTTGGCCATAGGGTCGACGATGAATTCATGCTCCGGACTCGCCATCTGGATCAGGCAGAGTTCGGGCCAGAAGGTCGTTTCGCGGAGGAATTCCGTGTCGATCGTGATGAAATCGGATTGTGCGAGAAGGCGGCAAGCCTCCTCAAGCGCGGCAGTGGTTTCGATCATTTCGGCTCGGTCATGGAAAAACTACGATCAACCTTAGTTTCCCTTCTGATCTGCCTTGTCAAGTTGATGGCGCAGCAAACGAGCCGCTAACCCGGCCTTTCCAGGGCCAAATACCCCTTATTCGTCGGGTTCAGCGCCCCGCAGCACGGCGATGTTCTGGCTGTGGACGGTTTCATAGGGGGCGAAATAGTGGATGGCTCCAGAGGCAATGTCTGCCGCCACGAAGCTTTCGAGGCTCTCGTCGGACAGTGCCGGATCGTTCAGTCGTGCAATCAGACGTTTGAGATAGTCGCGGGTGGCGGTGATCAGCGAGGGCGGGTAGCCGCCGGCAGCGATCAGCTCTTCAGCGCCATGATTGGGCAGGATGCGCGTCACGTTGAGTGTGGCGAGCCGGTCGAGTTCCGCGATGTGCCGCCCTGTATGTTCGGGCTCGGAAATATAGGTGACGGTGTCTTCCAGCGTATCGCCGGCCAGGAGCAGGCCGAGATGCGGCAGCAGGAGCACGGTGCCGTCAGCGCTATGGATATCGAATTGCAGAAGGTGAACATTGATGGCGCCCACCGTCAGCATCGTCTCTCCCTCGAATGTCTCCGTCGGCATGATGACTGGCCGGATCGGCGGATCCTTGGCTTCGAGCACGGTGCGCTTCCGTTGGAGCGTTTCGAAGGTCAGCTTGTTCGACAGGATCGGGCAATCGGCAAAGCCTGCATTGCCGGCGACGTGATCGGTGTGCCAGTGGCTGAGCACGACGCGGATCGCGGTCACCCCAAGGCTTGCCAGATGATCGCGGATGGCCTGGGCGTGGTCCAGCGAGATATGGGTATCATAAACCAGCGCTTCGGCACCGGAGACGATGGCATAACTCGCGACACCGAGCCCATAGGCGCCGTCGTCAAGCCAGTTCGGTGCGTCCGAATGCAGGCGCTTGCCGGCAATCCGCCCGTCATAATAGGCGAAAATGCCGGGATAGGGCTCATGGATGCGCATGGTTTCGGCAAGGCTCATATTATGTGACCCTGAAATAGCCGGTCATGCCGGTCTTCTGGTGTTCGATGATGTGGCAGTGAAACACCCAGTCGCCCGGGTTGTCGGCCACCAGCGCAAGCTGGACCTTTTCATCCGGCAGCACAAGGAAAGTGTCGGAGACGAGCGGCGGTACTTCCCGTTTGTTGGAGGCGATCGCCTTGAAGTTCATACCGTGCAGATGGATCGGATGGGCATGCGGCGTGACATTTTCGACATTGAGGATGTAGCTCTGGCCCAGCTTCAACTCGGCGATCGGGGCGGTCGGATCTGGCGTATCGCCCGGATAAGGCACCTTGTTGATCGCCCAGAAGGAAAAGCCGATCGAACCGCAGATGGAATCCCGTGCGGTGTTTTCGGCCGTCGCGCTGAGCAGAAGCGGGATTTGGGTTGCGGTTTTCACATCGATATCGACGCCTGCATTTTCAGCCAGCGGCCCCAAGTCTCTCAAATCTCTCTTGAGTGACGAGCCGACAGCGCGCAGTCTTGCGACCGTCTTGGGCGTCGAGGGACGCACATCCTCGAGAGCCATCACGGCGCCCTCCTGATCTGCGATCCGAAGCGCCAGATCGAGTCGCTGGCCGGGTGCCACCACCGTCATGTCGAGTGGCATGCGGCTGGGCACCGGATGCCCGTCAATGGCGATGATCTCCGCATCGGCGCCGGAAAGCCGCAAATTGTAGATGCGCGTGACATCGGACGCGAGAATGCGCAGCCTGACGAGCCCGCCGGCCGGAACGTCATAGACCGGTTCTGGTGTCCAGTTCGCTGTGCGCAGTGTCCCGAAGGTCCCGGTCTTTGCGGCATCGCGCGGCTTGAACGGCGCGATGAATTGTCCATCGCTGCCGAGCCGGAAATCGCGAAGGTTGAGCGCAAGTTCCGCGTCAAACACAGGATCGGCATCATCCTCGACCACCATCATGCCGGTTAGGCCGCGGCCCATCTGGGTCAGTGTGTTGCAATGCGGATGGTACCAGAAGGTGCCGGCATCCGGTGGAGCAAACGCGTAGTCATAGCTATCGCCCGGATATACATAAGGCTGCGACACGAAGGGCACGCCATCCTGCGCATTCGGCAGGCGGATACCGTGCCAATGCACTGTGGTTGGCTCGTCAAGCCGGTTGATCAGCTTGGCCCGGAAGGTTTCGCCACGTTTGACCCTGAGGATCGGCGGGGAGGGATCGGCTGTGGCCTCGCCGGAAAGGGCATAGCGCATGACGTTTCGGGTTGGCTGTTTGCCGTCGAGCATCGTATCGGCGATGCTGGCTTCAAGGCCGATCGGCGTCGATGCGAGCGCCTGCGACAGACGCGGCATGGCCGCAAGCCCGGCCCCATAGGTGCCGAGAACGGCGGCTGACTTGAGAAGCGTGCGACGGGAGATGGTTGGCACGGCCATGACCTCTGTTTCGATCGCCTGCTTTTAAAGTTGACGCGGCGCATCGACAATAGAGGTTTGGCGTCATGCTGTCGCAGCCATGGCAAAGGCCGTGAATGCCTGAGATCAGCCGCCATCCTTTTCCGAGGGCGGTGTCGCAAGCCTGCTGAAATAGGTGGAGGTTCGCAGCAGACTGCGGAAACGCATCCGTCGCTTCTCGGTGGGCACGGCATCCCGGATTGTGATGCGGGCGATGGTATAGGCGGCGAAGAAGGCCAGGACGACGATGACATAGGCAAAGAGAGCGTGCGGCCCAAACGCATCCATCAGGAAGGATGCGATCAAGGGGCCGACCACTGCACCGACCGACCAGAAAAACAAGGTGCCGGCCGAGACCAGCGCATGCTGGCCAGGGGCGGCATGATCATTGGCATGGGCCGAGCACAGCGAATAAAGCGGCAGCGCAAAGGCGCCGAAGGCGAAGATGCCGATGAAATTGGCAATCTCCCCATTGCCGGCGAAAAAGGCGAGGAAGACAGAGGCGAGAAGCGCGCCAAGCGTGGCGAAAAGGATGATCACGCGCCGGTCGAGTTTGTCCGAATAATGCCCGAGCGGATATTGCAGTACGATGCCGGCAAAGATGCCGATGCTCATGAAGGTGGCGATCGAGGTCACCGACATGCCGATGCCATCCGCATAGATCGGCCCGAGCGAGCGGAAGCTCGAATTGGTCAGTCCGATGACGATGCAGCCAACTGTGGCGAGCGGTGATACGGACCAGAGAACCCGGATGTCGAATTTCACATCCTTGGGTGGCGCCGGGCTCGACTTGTCGGCAAAGGAAATCGGCACGAGCGACAGCGATAGGGCCATGGCGATGATGGCGAAGAGATCGAAGCCGCTGACCCCGAAAAGGGGGATCATGTACTGCGCGGCCGTCACTGACCCAAGGTCGACGAAACGGTAGACGGAGAGCGTGCGCGCCCGCGTCGAATTGTCGACGCGCGCATTCAGCCAGCTTTCGACCACCGCAAAGAGACCGGCAAAACAGATGCCTTGGGCGAGGCGCATGACGAACCAGGAAATCGGGTCGATCACCAAAAGCATCATGATCGACGCGGCCGAGGCGATCGCCGCCAGGGCCGAGAAGGTGCGGATATGGCCGATCGCCCGCATGATCTTGGTGACATAAACGCAGCCGATGACGAAGCCGAGGAAATAACCGGTCCCGACCATGCCGATGACGGAGGTGCTGAAACCCTCCTCGATGCCGCGCAGGGAGACGAACGTGCCCTGAAGGCCGTTGCCGCCAATCAGAATGCCGGCGGTGACGAGCAGCGGAATGAGGGGACGGATATCATGCATGGGGGCCTGCTGGCCGCGGCGGAGGCGTGCGTGTGAGTCGGTGGCGTCGCGGACACCGACTTCTAGTCCCGATTGCGCGCAGGCGACAGGCCAAAATTGACGCCGGCCGCCACGCGCACCGAATTCGTCGTTAGAGGAACGGTCGCCCCTGTACCGCTTGCGCGAAGGTGGCGACGACCACCGCAATGGAAAAAACGGCGCCGAGTGCAATGCCGGGTCTCGCGAAGCGGGGCGCGACCCGATCCAAGACCAGACCGAGGATCGGCAATGCCTGCATGATGTGGGTGGCAAAGAAATGCGGCACGCGCAGATCACCCCCCGTGCGTGACCAGCCGAACAGCGGCAGGCCGCCGAGATCCGTCTTGATGCCGCCCACCCAATGGCCGGGACCATCGATCTGACCGCCGCCGAGCGCAAAGGCGGTGACGAGCGTTGCGAGGCTGCCGAGCACGAGGCCCCAGCCACCGCCGAGCCGCAGGCCGGCGGGCGAAT
>NZ_LJHS01000045.1 GCF_001296045.1 Rhizobium sp. AAP43
ACACCAGATTTTCATTCTGGGAAGAGGGGTTCGACTCCCCTAGGGCGTGCCACTTCCAATTTCCTTCTCGTCAGGCAATCAATTTCGTTCCCGCGGCATCAAGCACGCGGAACTGGACCCGACGGTTGCCCTGCCATTGGTCGGCGCTCAGATTGCCAGCGACATGGATCTGGTTACCCTTGTTGTTCATGAGAAAACGACCCAAGTCCGTCTCGGCTGCGCGGAAGGCGATGCCGTCGAGACGGCTACCGTCCATGCTCTCCAGCGTAATCTTGATGTGTGTGGTACCAACGGGCCGAACATCGCGCAGACGGTGCAGTGGCACAGCAAAGACCGGCTGCGGATGACCGGAACCGAACGGGCCTGCCGATTCGAGCTGATCGACCAGTGCCAGCGTCGCTCCGGATGCCCCGATTGCTCCGTCAATTTTGAGCGTCTGATTAGCCGCGAGGGCGGACACCTGCGTCATGGCCTGCTCGTCAAAAAAGGCGCGAAGCCGCCCAAGATTGGTACGCTCCACGGTCAAGCCTGCCGCCATGGCATGGCCGCCGCCCTTGAGCAGCAAGCCCTCATCAACAGCGGCCCGCACCATACGCCCAAGATCGAAGCCGCTGATCGAGCGGCCGGAGCCTGTCCCTTTGCCGAGCGGATCCAAGGCGATCGCAAAGGCCGGGCGCTTGAATTTTTCTTTGAGTCGCGCGGCAAGCAGGCCGACGATCCCCGGATGCCACTGCTCCTTGGCCGTGACGATAACGGCCGCGCGTTCGCCGGACCCATATTCGGCCATGGCCTCTGCCTCGGCCTCGGCCAGCATCACCGCTTCCATCGCCTGTCGCTCGCGGTTGAGTTCATCCAGCTTGGCTGCGATCTCCTCCGCCTGCCCGGCGTCGTCAAGTGTCAGCAACCGGCTGCCGAGGGCAGCATCGCCGATTCGGCCACCGGCATTGATTCTGGGACCAACCAGAAATCCGAAATGGTAGGGAGTGACTGGCCCGCCGATGCCAGCCACACGCAAGAGCGCGGCAAGGCCAGCATTGTTCTGATGGCGGGCAGCGATTAGCCCTTTCGTCACATAAGCGCGGTTGAGGCCCTTCAGTGGCACCACATCACACACGGTCGCCAGCGCCACGAGATCAAGCCAGGCCAGGAGATCGAGCGAGCGCGCATAAGGGTGCCCCGCCTCGCGAAGGTGTCTCAGCGAAGCGACCAGAACCATGAATACAACACCGGCGGCGCAGAGATGCCCCTGCCCCGACAGGTCATCCTCCCTGTTCGGATTGACCAGAGCGTGACAGACCGGCATTTCGTGGCCCATCTGGTGGTGATCGATTACAACAACATCCACACCGCGCCGCTCTGCCGCGCCGAGCGCCTCAATACTGGTCGAGCCGCAGTCAACCGTGATCAGCAGATCCGCGCCCCGGTCGATCAATTGGTCGATGGCCGCTGCATTCGGGCCGTAACCTTCAAAGATGCGGTCGGGAATATAGATTTCCGCTTCGACGCCGAAATGGCTGAGGAACCGGTACATCAGCGCAGACGACGCGGCACCATCCACGTCATAGTCGCCAAAGATCGCCACTCTCTGCTTCTTATCGATCGCCAATGCGATGCGGCTTGCCGCCTTATCGCAATCTGTCAGCTTTGATGGATCGGGCATGAGATTGCGGATCGTCGGATCAAGGAAGGTGGGTGCATCGTCGACACCGACACCTCGACCGGCGAGAACGCGGGCCACGAGTTCCGGGATCCCATGCAACTGGCTGATGGCCAACGCCCTGTTTTCACCGGCCTGATCGGTGCGCGACATCCATCGCTGACCGCTTGCGGATTGCTCGACACCCAGGAATGCGCGTTGGACGGGATCTACCGGTTGCGTCGACATGCCTGCCTTCCGGGCGACCATGCGCGGCCATGCCCTCACTCGATCAATGGACTTGAGCGGCCGTCAATGACGGCCAGCTCTCTCCTTCTATAGAGATCGGACAGAATCGCCAGTGGCCTCGCAGCTCTCTCCGCAAGCCTCGGGAATAGAGATTAGGAAAAAAGCCAGGCGACGAGCACGAAGGGAAGCATCATAATGAGCGCCAGTGTCAGCAATTGGAGCCAGCCTGTCGTGCCCTCAAGGTCGGAGTTCGCACTATCATGTGCACCCGCTTCAGCGCCCGCATCATGGCGAGCGCTTCGCAATTCCCCCGATCGATCGATGACATGAGCACGGCTGCTACCGCTGATCATTCTGGAACCCCTCCCAAGAATCCATATGATGCTGTCAGCCTAGCCGAGTCCGGTCCTTTTGGCGAGCACTACCTATCGGCGCAAGTGATGCGGTCGACCCGCCAGTTCTGGCGGTCTGATCGGTCCGGGTCAACCTTGGTAAGAGATTATCGCCTCAGCCTTTCGGCCGCTCGATCCGGATAACCTGCGGTTCACCAATGAGGTAGCCCTCGCCCTTGATGGCGCCGACGGCCTTGCGGACCGCACTCTCCATCGTGGCATGGGTGACCAGGATGATCGTCTGCGGCCGGTCGGCTGTCGCAGGTTCCTTGGCGTGCTGGACGATCGATTCGAGCGAAATGGCGTTTTCCGCCATACGCGTCGCGATGCTGGCAAAAACGCCGGTGCGATCCTGGACCGTCAGGCGGATGAAATAGCCACCTTCATGGCTTTGCATTTCAGCTTGCCGGTAAGCGTCGAGAAGATGGGCGGGACGCCCGAGAACTGGCACGTTCTGAGCGCCTGGACGGCTCTTGGCAATATCGGTGACGTCGCCCAGGACAGCCGAGGCCGTGGCGTTACCACCGGCACCCGGACCAACCATCAGCAGTTCTCCGAGAATGTCCGATTCCAGTGCCACGGCATTGGTGACACCATCGACCTGCGCAATCACCGAATCATGCGGCACCATGGTCGGGTGAACCCGCTGTTCGATGCCGCTTTCGGTTTTTTGCGCCACGCCGAGAAGCTTGATGCGATAGCCGAGATCGGCCGCAGCATGGATATCCTCGATCGAGATATTGGTGATGCCTTCAAGATAGATCTGGTCGGCTGCGATTTCGCAGCCAAAGGCGAGCGTCGTCAGGATCGACAGCTTGTGTGCCGTGTCGTTGCCTTCGATATCGAAGCTCGGATCGGCTTCGGCATAACCCAAGCGCTGCGCTTCCTTGAGGCAATCGGCAAACGACAACCCTTCGCGCTCCATCCGGGTCAGGATGTAATTGCAGGTGCCGTTCATGATCCCGTAGATGCGGGAGAAATTGTTGCCGGTCAGCGACTCGCGCAGCGTCTTGATCACCGGAATACCACCGGCGACAGCGGCCTCATAGTTCAGAAGGCAGCCCTTGGCCTCGGCAAGCTTGGCGAGCTCGACGCCATGGCGCGACAGCAGCGCCTTGTTGGCCGTTACGACATGCAGGCCACGGGTGAGCGCTGTCCGGACCGACTGTTCAGCCGCCCCTTCCGCGCCACCGACGAGTTCGACAAAGACGTCGATGTCCGCCGTCTCAGCCATCGTTACCGGATCGTCGAACCAAAGGATGCCATCCATCGCAATGCCGCGATCCTTCGTCTTGTCGCGTGCCGAAACCGCCGTGACAATGATCGGACGGCCGCAGGCGACCGTGAGTGCGTTCGAACGCTGATGAAGGATACGGACGAGCGAGGCGCCGACGGTTCCGAGACCCGCCACGCCGATTTTGAGGGCATCAGCCATGAGGCATTCCTGAAAGTTCTGTAGGTGGGACAGGCGGTCGGCAACGACCGCCCGGTAAGACTCAACGATGGGCGTTGAGCGAGATCACGTTGTGCATGGTCTCGTCAGCCGTCGAGAGGAACTTCTTGATGTTGCGCGCGGCCTGACGAATGCGGTGTTCGTTCTCAACCAGCGCGAGACGGACATATTCGTCGCCCATTTCGCCAAAGCCAATGCCCGGAGCCACCGCGACATCAGCCTTCTCGACCAACAGCTTGGAAAATTCCAGGCTGCCGAGATGACGGAATTTCTCCGGGATCTTTGCCCAGGCAAACATGGTTGCGGCCGGCGGCGGCACTTCAAAACCGGCCTTGCCGAAGCTTTCGACCATGACGTCACGGCGACGCTTGTAGACGCTGCGCACTTCGGCGATGTCGGTGCCGTCGCCGTTCAATGCATGGGTCGCGGCCACCTGGATCGGGGTGAAGGCGCCGTAGTCGAGGTAGGACTTCACGCGCGTGAGCGCTGCGATCAGACGCTCGTTGCCGACGGCAAAGCCCATGCGCCATCCCGGCATCGAGAAGGTCTTGGACATCGAGGTGAACTCGACGGCGACGTCCATTGCGCCCGGAACCTCAAGCACCGACGGCGGCGGATTGTTGTCGTCGAAATAGATTTCAGAATAGGCCAGATCCGAGAGCACGATGATATCGTGCTTCTTCGCGAAGGCGATGACATCCTTGTAGAAGTCAAGGCTTGCAACACGCGCTGTCGGGTTCGACGGATAGTTGACGATCAGCGCCAGCGGCTTTGGAATCGAGTGACGCACGGCGCGCTCAAGCGGCGGGAAGAAAGTCTCGTCCGGCTCGATCGGGATCGACCGGATAACGCCGCCCGTCATCAGGAAGCCAAAGGCGTGAATGGGATAGGTCGGGTTCGGGCAGAGGATCACGTCGCCCGGCGCGGTGATGGCCTGCGCCATGTTGGCGAAGCCTTCCTTCGATCCGAGCGTGGCAACGACCTGTGTGTCCGGATTGAGCTTCACGTTGAAGCGGCGGGCATAATAGGCGGCCTGGGCGCGGCGAAGGCCGGGAATGCCCTTGGACGAAGAGTAACGGTGCGTGCGAGGGTCCTGGACCACTTCGCAGAGCTTGTCGACGATCGCCTGCGGGGTCGGCAGGTCGGGATTGCCCATGCCGAGATCGATGATGTCGGCGCCACCGGCTCGGGCGCTGGCCTTCAGACGGTTGACCTGTTCGAAAACATAAGGCGGCAGCCGCCGAACTTTGTGAAACTCTTCCATCTTCAACCCCTGAAACTGCGCGAATGCTGTTCGCCGCAGGCGGGTTCGTTCTCGCCAGTGATCACGCGCTCCGCAACGAACCGCAGAACCGAAGTCGCGTTAGTGTATACCCGTTACAGCGCTGCCATCTAATCGTGTCGCAAATCCGGTCGAAAGGCCGGGATCAGCAGGAAAAAGCGCTGTTTCAACATTCGCTGCTTTGCGGAAAAATCACGCGAAGCGCAAGTCTTAATTGGCGATCTCGGCCTGGGTCTCAGCCCCGTGTCCAGCCGCCAAGCGTCGAAGCTCGACGAGCCGGCGCTGATATTCGGCCTCGGTGATCGTGCCGGCCTTCCTCGCGGTCGACAGAGCGGTCAGGCGCTGCTGCAGAGCCGACGCCTCCTCGTTGTTCATCTGGACGCTCGCAGCCGTCAGTGACCCGGAGAAATTCGGATAGCCGTCCGGATAAGTGGGACGCTGTGTCGGGGCCTTCGGCTGGTCCTCGTCTTCGACCGTGACTTCCAACGCGGTGGACATTGGATTGGGCGCAGGCGGGGCCGACTGGCAGCCGGAACCGGCAAGCGCGATCACACCAACAACAAGGAGGGCAGACCGTGTCCGGTCCCATTCACTCAGAAAGCTTTTCACATCAGCCTCGGTCCGCCGCATCCTTGCGGCAAATTCTGTCATAGCAGCGCATCCGGCATGACCGTTCTCATAAAGACTATGCGCCAATCGCTGGAACTTGTAGTCGTTTTCGGGCAGGATAGGCAAATACAAAAGATATCAGAAGAATGGTCTGGGGGAGGTCATGGACAGCACGCGCGAACACACCGACAGCGGCGCCGCCTTCGATCCCAAGCTGATCGAACCCTATATCGTCAAAGACCCGCAGGCACTGGCAATCAACGCGGCCAAGGCTCTGGAAAACCTTGGCAAGGCCGCATCCGTCTGGCTGAAGCCGCGCGAAAGCGGCGAGATCATCGACCCCGTGGGCGAGCCGGTGACCGAACTCACACGCACCTTGGGCAAGGTGGCCGAATACTGGATGTCCGACCCCAAGCGGACGCTCGAAGCCCAGACGCATCTGCTGAACGCCGTGTTTGGCGTCTGGAGCCGGTCACTTGCCCGATTCGCAGCACCGGAGGTGCCCGTCCCGGATCCGCTGCCGAAGGACAAGCGCTTCTCCGACGAGGATTGGGAGCGCAATCCCTTCTTTGACTTCCTGCGCCAGACCTATGTCGTGCTGTCGCAGTGGGCCGAAAAGATGGTCGACGAGGCCCAAGGCTTGGATGAACACACCAGACACAAGGCTGCCTTTTACGTTCGGCAAATCACCGCGGCGATGTCCCCCGCCAATTTCGTTGCGACCAATCCTCAGCTCTATCGTGAGACGGTAGCGAGCAACGGCGCCAATCTCGTCAAGGGCATGCAGATGCTCGCCGAAGACATTGAAGCCGGCGGTGGCGACCTCAAAATGCGCCAAACCGACAACAGCAAATTCGCCGTCGGCATCAACATGGCCGTGACACCGGGGAAGGTGATTGCCCAGAGCGATATCTGTGAGGTCATCCAGTACGAAGCGACGACCGAGACGGTGTTGAAGCGCCCTCTCCTCATCTGCCCGCCCTGGATCAACAAGTTCTACATCCTTGATCTCAACCCGCAGAAAAGCTTCATCAAGTGGTGTGTGGACCAGGGGCACACGGTCTTCGTCATATCCTGGGTTAATCCCGATGAGCGACACGCAGACAAGGGTTGGGAAGCCTATATTCGTGAGGGCGTCGATTTCGCGCTCGATACCGTGGAAAAGGCGACCGGGGAGAAACAGGTCAACGCGATCGGCTACTGCGTCGGGGGAACACTGCTTGCGGCGGCACTGGCGCTGCATGCGCAGGAAAACAATAAGCGAATTGCAAGTGCAACGCTATTTACGACGCAAGTCGACTTTACCTATGCCGGCGACCTGAAGGTCTTTGTCGATGAGGGCCAGCTGACATCGCTCGAAGCCCGAATGCAGGAGAGTGGCTACCTGGACGGCTCGAAAATGGCGTCGGCCTTCAACATGCTGCGCGCCTCGGAACTGATCTGGCCCTATTTCGTCAACAACTACCTGAAGGGCCAGGATCCGATGCCCTTCGACCTTCTCTTCTGGAACTCCGATTCGACCCGAATGGCCGCAGCGAACCACTCCTTCTATCTGCGCAATTGCTACCTCAACAACACGCTTAGCCACGGCAAGATGCAGCTGGCCGGCAAAACCCTGTCGCTGAAGGATGTAAGGATCCCGATCTATAATCTGGCAACCCGTGAGGACCACATAGCGCCGGCGAAATCTGTTTTCGTTGGTAGCAGCCTGTTTGGCGGACCAGTCGATTTCGTCCTCGCCGGCTCTGGTCACATCGCCGGCGTCGTCAATCCGCCGGATAAAAACAAGTATCAGTTCTGGACCAACGGCTCGGCTGTCGGCAGCTATGAGGACTGGCTTGCCGAAGCGAAAGAGACTACCGGTTCCTGGTGGCCCCACTGGCAGATGTGGATAGAAGCGCTCGACGACGCCCGCGTTCCAGCCAGAGCGCCAGGGGGCGGTGCACTCAATGCGATTGCCGATGCGCCGGGCGCCTATGTCATGGCCCGGGTCTGAGGTCGCAACAGCTTGCGGTTCCACCCTGCCCTGGTTCCTGCGGTCCTTGTTCGCCGCTACAAACGCTTTCTGTTCGATGCGGTCCTTGATGATGGCACGCAGATCACCGGATTCTGCCCGAATACCGGTTCCATGCTCGGATTGACGACCCCTGGCTCCCGGATCTGGTTGTCCGATCATCAGGGATCTGACCGCAAGCATCGCTACGCCTTTGAGATCATCGAGGCTGATGGCACGATGGTCGGCGTGCATGCTGCAATTGCCAACCGTCTCGCCGAGGAGGCGATCTCCGCCGGCCTTGTCACTGACCTTGCAAACTATTCCACGCTACGGCGCGAGCAGCGTTATGGTCGCAATTCGAGGGTGGACTTCCTTCTCTCCGCGACCGGACGGCCGGATGCCTATGTCGAAGTCAAGAACGTGCATTTCACCCGCGAACCGGGACTTGCCGAGTTTCCCGACACGGTGACAACGCGCGGTGCGCGGCACCTGGAGGAACTCGCCGTGGTATCTGCATCCGGCCAGCGTGCCATCATGCTCTACGTGGTACAAAGGTCAGACTGCAATCGCTTCAGACTGTGCGGCGATCTTGATCCGGGTTATGCTGCCGCCTTCGCACACGCCATTGCAGCAGGCGTCGAGGTCTATGCCGTCAAATGCCAGGTGAGTGCCGAGGAAATCAGCCCAACCGGACGCATTGGCATGGACGAGCCTGCCCTTGCTGCATTACAAGCGGCCCGACGGTAAAAAGACGGAAAGCACTCCGATGGTGACATATATCGACGCCGCTTCGGCTCCCCTCAAGAATACGGGCGCGATCCGGCTCTACAGCGCTGATGATTTCGAGGGCATGCGGCGGGCATGCCAGCTAACGGCACGCTGCCTCGATGCGCTGGTGCCGATGGTTCAGCCCGGGGTGACGACTTCGGCCATCGATCGCTTTGTCTTTGAATTCGGCATGGATCACGGCGCCCTGCCGGCGACGCTGAACTACCGGGGCTACAAATATTCCGTCTGCACCTCGATCAACCATGTTGTCTGCCACGGCATGCCGGAAGACAAGCCGCTTCGTGACGGCGATATCGTCAATATTGACGTCACCTTCCTACTCGACGGCTGGCATGGCGATTCGAGCCGTATGTATCCGGTCGGCCAGGTGAAGCGGGCGGCAGAGCGGCTTATGGAAGTGACCCATGAATGCCTGATGCGCGGTATCGCTGCGGTGCGCCCCGGCGCCCGGACGGGTGCCATCGGTGAGGCGATCCAGACCTTTGCCGAGGCTGAGCGCTGCACCGTGGTGCGCGATTTCTGCGGCCATGGCGTCGGCCGCCTGTTCCACGACAGCCCGAACATCCTGCATTACGGCAAGGCCAATGAAGGGCCGGAAATGCGCGAAGGCATGATCTTCACCATCGAGCCGATGATCAATCTCGGGAAGCCGCATGTGAAGGTTCTTTCGGACGGCTGGACGGCCGTGACCCGCGACCGCTCGCTCACCGCACAGTACGAACACACAGTCGGCGTAACTGCGACCGGTTGCGAGATCTTCACGCTGTCGCCCGCCGGCCTCGATGCACCTGGCCTCAATCGCTGACCTTCGGCGAACCGAGCCCGTTCCTGCTGTTTGAGGGGACGGGCTTGCGCAACTTACGCTTGCGCTGACCGCAAGTCATGGCAGAATACCGGTGCGGCGGCGAGCGCTGCGCGACCAAAGTGGTCGAAGCCGGGACCGAGAGATGACGAAGTCTTACCTTTCCGATCTTGCAACACCCCTTCCCGACGGGAGCTTATATCCCACGGACGGTCCAATACCGGCCACGCCAGCAACGATCGACGAACGTAGCTTTTTTGCCGAACGCCCAACCAAGAGCGACAGGCTGGTGCAACCGCAAACATCGCGGCCAACAGCGACCGACCAACATTATCACGGCCACCGTGACCGTCTGCGAGCACGTTACAAGGATGGCGGCGATGGTGTGCTCGCCGACTACGAAATTCTTGAACTGCTCCTGTTTCGCCTCATCCCACGCCGAGACACGAAACCCATCGCCAAGGCACTGCTCACACGTTTCGGCACGCTTGCGGGCGTGCTCGGCGCACCTTCAGCCCTTTTGCAGGAGGTGAAGGGCGTCGGCGAAGCCGTCGCCCTCGATCTCAAGCTGATCGCCACGGTGGCGCAGCGAATGTTGAAGAGCGAGTTGCGCGAAAAGCAGGTCCTGTCATCATGGTCTGCCGTCATCGATTATTGCCATGCAGCGATGGCTTACGAGACGACCGAGCAATTCCGCATTCTGTTCCTCGACAAGCGCAATGCTCTGATCGCAGATGAAATCCAGGGGCGTGGGACGGTTGACCATACGCCGGTCTATCCGCGCGAAGTGGTCAAGCGCGCTCTTGAGCTCTCGGCGACCGCCGTCATTCTCGTGCACAATCATCCTAGCGGCGACCCGACACCGTCAAGGGCCGATATCGACATGACCCGGACCATCGTAGAGACGGCCAAACCCCTCGGCATCACCGTCCACGATCACATCATCATCGGCAAGGAAGGTCATGCAAGCCTCAAAGGGCTGAAGCTGATGTGAGTTGGAGGTGTGCCGTTCTGTCGTCATTGGACCATAAAAACGTCGCTCGACGCGCGGGAGATAACGAAACGGTCAGATTGCTCTGGTAGAAAACGCTTAGGAACCCGACCGAGTCGCATGCGGATCCGGGCAAGGCAAAGGCAGTTTTCATGAACACGTATGACTTCGTCGTCATTGGCAGCGGACCGGCCGGACGTCGCGCAGCGATCCAGGCGGCTAAGCTCGACAAGAAGGTTCTCGTCATCGAGAAGGGAAGCCGCGTCGGCGGCGTCTCCGTCCATACCGGCACGATCCCGTCGAAGACGCTGCGCGAAACGGCCCTTAATCTGACGGGCTGGCGCGAACGCGGCTTTTATGGCCGCAGCTACCGGGTCAAGCAGGAGATCAATGCCGACGATCTCAGACGGCGCCTGCTGATCACGCTTGACCATGAGGTCGAGGTTCTGGAGCACCAGTTCTCGCGCAACCGGGTCCATCACCTGCGCGGCAAGGCGAGCTTCATCGATGCCCATACGCTTGAAGTGGTGAAAGAGGATGGCGAAGTGCTGCATGTCGGCGCGACCTCGGTCTTGCTTGCTGTCGGCACCCGGCCCTTCCGGCCCACGCATATTCCATTCGACGGCACGAGCATCATCGACAGCGACGAGATCCTCGACATCAAGCAACTGCCGCGATCCATGGTGGTGATCGGCGCGGGCGTCATCGGCATCGAATATGCGACGATCTTTTCCGCGCTCGATACTGCGGTAACCGTGGTCGAACCGCGCGATACGATGCTCGACTTCATCGACAAGGAAATCGTCGAGGACTTCACCTACCAGCTGCGCGACCGCAACATGAAGCTGGTCTTCGGCCAGACTGTCGAAGGCGTGGAGAAGGTCGATGGCAAGTGCCGGGTGACGCTGAAGAATGGTCGCATCCTGACTTCGGAAATGGTGCTCTTCGCGGCCGGCCGTGTCGGTGCGCTCGATTCACTCAATCTCGGAGCGATCGGTCTCGAGGGAGACAATCGTGGTCGGCTCAAGGTAAACCCCGAGACATTCCAGACAGCCATACCGCATATCTACGCCGCTGGTGACGTCGTCGGCTTCCCCTCGCTTGCCTCGACCTCGATGGAACAGGGCCGAATTGCCGCCCGTCATGCCGTTGGCGCTCCAGCGCAGGAACCGCCGCAATATTTCCCCTATGGCATCTATGCCGTGCCGGAGATTTCGACCTGCGGCCTGACCGAGGAAGAAGTTATCCAGCGCGGCATTCCCTATGAGGCCGGCATCGCGCATTTCCGCGAGACCTCGCGCGGCCACATCATGGGCCTCGACAGCGGCATGTTGAAGATGATCTTTTCGCTCAAGACCCGTCGCCTGCTTGGTGTGCATATCGTCGGCGAGGGTGCGACCGAGCTTGTTCATATCGGTCAAGCTGTTCTCAATCTCAAAGGCACAGTTGAGTACTTCGTCGAGAATACCTTCAACTATCCAACGCTAGCCGAAGCCTACAAGATCGCTGGTCTCGACGCCTGGAACCGCATGGGCGAGTTGAAAGTCGAGAAGGTGGAACGAAAGGCCGCTGAATAACTCTGAGAGGGTTAGCTTGCGCAGCCTTTTGCGGCCGTTGCTCATGAAGGGCTGACGGCAGCGACGACTCGTGCGAAAGTAGCAACCTCCACACCTTTTTCGCCCGTCATCCGCGCATTTTCAGCACCAGAGCTTGTTTCATGTTCGCTTCCTTCGGCCATATTGGTGGCCGCCCGCAACTGCTCGTCCTCTCACTGATGATCTTTGCGCAGGGGTCCGCCTATGGTGCCACCCTGCCCTATCTCTCCGTCACGGCGATCGGTACGCTTGGGATGAGCGACCAAGCCTATTCACTTCTCATCTTCGTCTCGTCGCTCGCAGCTGTCACGATCAGCGTGTCACTTGGCATCCTCTCCGACCTCCTCGGAGACCGCAGACAGATGATGATCCTCATGTCGCTCATGGGATTCGCGGGTTATGGCGCGATCTATCTCTATCCGTCGATCCCGGTCTTTGTCGGCGCGACCTCGATCGTAATCCCCTTTTTCTATGCCACCAGCTCCCTCATTTTTGCCAGTGCACGAGGAGAAACTGCCGAACTCGCGCCAATCGACGCTGCCTCGATCAATGCCACCATGCGGGCTTTCGTATCCGCTGCCTGGGTCGTGACACCTGCGGTTCTCGGGCTAGCCCTCGGCGCGTCCGGCTCGATGCTCGGGGCCTGGGGGGCGGCGTCCATCTTCTCGCTCTTCATCTGCCTGTGCGCCACGGCGCTGCTGAAGCGACAAGCACAAAGGCCAGCGCGAGATCCTGGTGCGCCGGGGTTCTTTTCGGCACTACGTGAACTTGCAGCCCCCATCATGCTGGTGCGCATGGCGGCAATGGCAGCAATCACCGCCACGCTCAGGCTGTCCGGCACGATCTGGCCCCTGATCCTCACCCTGCAGCTCGGCGGCACAACCGCCGATGTCGGTCTAATCTCGGGATTGACGGCCCTGATTGAGATCCCCTTCATGCTAATCTGCTCAGAACTGCTGAAACGCTACAGCATTGTCACCATGATCGTCAGCGCCGCCCTGCTTTATGGCGGCTACATGGCGGCGTTGAGCCTGGCGTCAGAACCCTGGCACATCTATGCCCTGTCCGTGCCGGGTGCCGCTTTCGCCGCGGCACTTCTCTCGCTGCCACTCACCTATTTCCAGGATATCTTCCCGACTCGCCCTGGCCTGGGAACCGCCTTCATGCCGATCAACTCATTCCTCGGCAATGGCATCAGCGCTCTTGCTTTTGCCCTTGGCTCGCAAACCTTTGGCTATTCGGGCACCGCCTGGATCGGGCTTGGTCTTGCCATCGCCGGCGTCGGCGGACTGGTGCTGGTGGAGAGGCAGCCGCCGACCGAACGGCCCTAAACGGCTCAATGCCGACAAACCATTCTCACATGCTGCCTCACTTCGACCCAGCGCAGCCCTCATCGCAACCATAGGCCGGAAACGCAAAAAGCCGCCCCGGAGGGCGGCTTTTCACAAGTGTTTGCGGCTTGCGATTACTCGGCGTCGCCTTCGGCGGCCTTCTTCTTCGCTGCAGCCTTCTTCTTCGGGGCTTCGTCGCCTTCAGCGGCGTCGTCAGCCTTCGCAGAAGCCTTCTTCTTCGACGCCTTCTTAGGCGACTTGTCGCCATCTTCCTGGCCGTCCTCGGCCATCAGTTCTTCCTTGGTCACGGTCTTGTCGGTGACGGTGATCTCGGTCAACAGCTTGTCGATGACCTTCTCTTCGAAGATCGGAGCGCGCAGCGAAGCGGCAGCGCCGGGGGTGTTGCGGAAGAAATCGAGGATTTCCTTCTGCTGGCCCGGGAACTGCTGCAGCTGGGCGTAGAGCGCGCGCTGCATTTCTTCTTCGGTGACATCAACGCCACCCTTTTCACCGATCTCGGAGAGAACCAGGCCGAGACGGACGCGGCGTTCAGCCAGCTTGCGATATTCGTCGCGGGCTTCTTCCTCTGTCGTGTCTTCATCGGCGAAGGTCTTGCCGGACTGTGCAAGATCGGTGTTGATCTGGCGCCAGATGTTTTCGAACTCGGCGTCGACGAGCTTCGACGGTGCTTCGAACTTGTAGAGTTCGTCAAGCTGGTCGAGGATCTGACGCTTGACCTTCTGGCGGGTGATGTTGCCGTACTGGCCTTCGATCTGGCCGCGGACGATTTCCTTCAGCTTCTCAACCGATTCAACGCCAAGCTTGGTGGCGAGTTCATCGTTGATCTCAACTGCTGCAGGAGCTGCGACTTCCTTGACGGTGATGTCGAAAGTGGCTTCCTTGCCGGCGAGATTTGCTGCCGGGTACTCGGTCGGGAAGGTCACGGTGATGACCTTTTCGTCGCCGGCCTTCAGGCCAACCAGCTGCTCTTCGAAGCCCGGGATGAAGCGGTTGGAACCGATAACGAGTTCTGCATCTTCGTCCTTGCCACCGTCGAAGGCAACGCCGTCGACCTTGCCGAGGTAATCCATGGTGACGCGGTCGCCGTCGGCGGCCTTACCCTTCTTGGTTTCGAAGCTGCGAGCATTTTCAGCGATCTTGAGGATCTGCTCGTCGATTTCCGACTCGGCGATCTCGACCACTTCGCGCTCAACCTTGATGCCATCAACCGGCTTCAGTTCGATTGCGGGGATGATTTCGTAGGAGAAGGAGAATTCCAGGTCAGCCTGAGCCGACAGGATCTTTTCCGCTTCCTTCTCGTCTTCGGTCATGACGATTTCCGGCTGGGTTGCCGACTTTTCGCCGCGCTCCGACAGGATCGCCGACGGCTTGTCGCGGATGATCTCGTTGACGAGCTCAGCCATGATCGACTTGCCATACATCTTCTTGACGTGCGACGTCGGTACCTTGCCCGGACGGAAGCCGTTGATACGGACCTTGTCCTTGACGTCGGCGAGACGCTCGTTCATCCGCTGTTCCATGTCCTTGGCCGGGATGACGACCTTGATTTCGCGCTTCAGCCCTTCAGCGAGCGTTTCGATAACCTGCATGTTCTTACCTTCATGTCGTGGCGGCCGTGCTCGGACACCGTTGGTTTCTCTGAGCACGACGCCGGAATCCATCTGTTTCCGGACGTGGCTGCGTCGCAATCGTCAAACAATCTGCCAAGCAAAACGGCGCCGGACTGACGGAAGATGCACCAATGTGCCCCTCTCATCGATCCCGCGCGGCTCAGCTGGTGCGGGTAGAGAGACTTGAACTCCCACGCCTTGCGGCACCAGAACCTAAATCTGGCGTGTCTACCAATTTCACCATACCCGCGTCCAAAAGCGCATGCTGCATTCGCGCATGGCCCCTCCGGAGCGCGCGTCTCTATAACACCCGTTTTCCCGCACGCAAAGGAAAAATGACAGTGTCACGAGGGGGATCAACAGCGGTTCGGGGCGCTCAGCCGGACGAGTGACGGCGTCAGTAGAGCGGCTCCTCATAAAGCGGCTGGCCATCGAGCATCAAAGCTCGGATCTGCGCCTGGCCGGCGGCCGAGACCCGGGCAGCGACCGAGACCCTGTTTTCGTTGCGCCCATCCTCTATCGGCCTGCCCTCTCCTTCCGGAACGTAGTAACGCTCGATGCCATAGGAGACACTGAGTTCGCTGCCAGCCGTCCACATCCATTCCCCGACAAAGACGGGTGCCGAGCGCAAGATCACCGACCCGGGCATCTCGGCCAGCGTTGCGAAGGAGGCCGCCTCGACCTGCCAGAAGCCCGTGGTATCAGGCCGCAAGCGAACGAAAAGCGGCAATTTGGCGCCATCCTTCGGACGCTCACCGCGGATGCGGTCCGTCGGAATGCTCGAGATCTCGTAACTCAGAATGACATAGTCGCCCCGCAGCAGATCCCGTGGATCGACAGGGGTCGTCTTCAGCAGGACCTCGGTTCCGGCCTGCAGAATCGCGGCCCGGCTCTGGATCATGTAGCCGAGGACACCACACTGGGTGAGGCTCACCAAGAGGGCCGCAAGGAGGAAGCGCCTGGGAGAACGAACGGTCGGGATCATGCGACACCTCCTGCGGATTTTGCACCAAAACGTTTCTCTAGCCGGACGACGATGAAAGCGATGACGGCGACGAAGAGGCCGGCCAGCAGGAAGAAGGCCGAGGTTCCAAGGATGCTGTCTATCGTTTCATAAGATAGATACAGGACCTCCGCTGCGAAAACTCCATAGGCGAGATAGCGGACGGCGCCATTCCCACGTCCCTCTACGATGACAGCAGCGAGACAAAGCCCGAGTACGGCAATGGCGATGACCGCCGTTGGCAGCGGACCGGAGGTGTTCACATGCAGGGTGCCGAGAGCGCTCAACGCCAGAACGAGGGGATAGAAGGTCCCAGAGGGTCCGAACCGATTGCGCAGAGCAGAAAGCGGTGATTGCGGCACGGCGAGCAGGAGGAATATCGCGACAGAGACCGTGGCAACACCTGCTGCCATCCAGATTTCCCCATCAATCAGCCAGAACCACCAGACCCATTGCAGCAGCAGCAGCCAGGCAAGATGCTTCGCCCGGCCAGCGGACGTCCAGACGCAGAGCCAACCGACGCCAGCGGCAACGACCGGCGGCCAATAGGCCCACATGCCCTGCGCGGCCGTTGTATATCCGACATCCTCCAAACCAGCCCAGAACGCGGCGATCGCCAGAAGACCCGTGACAGCACTGAGTGCAGCTGAGCCGAACAGCAAGGCGGAAACGAAGGTAACGCTCAACCAGACGAGAAGCGCCGTAAAGTTATCGCCAGACAGATGATACATCTGACCAACCAGGGCAATGCCGGCGCCGAAGCTCGCGGAGCCCAGGACGAGACAGGCGGCAGCGATACGCTTGGCCTCCCGCGCCCGCGCCAGCCAACCGCCAAGATTGAAGATCCAGATCATCGCGATGATGCCGCCGAGTTTGACCAGGCGCGGGATCGCATCCCAGTTGGCAGCGACCAGCATCAGGATCGAAGCGGCAATAAGCGTTGCCGCAAGCATGCCGAGGACGGATCCCAGACTGAAGCCGCCGGCGCGTTGGTCGTGGTCTGCGAGGAGCCGTTCCGCTAGGGGTGCATCGATCAGTCCGCGCTGCGCCCAATCATCCAGATCCCGTTTCAGTCGTCCACGATACATCGCGAGCCTCCCCTCTTGTTAGGTTTGTTGTTCCACCAAGCAGCATGATTGGCAAGATTCGCAATGCGTGGCACTGGCGCTCAGCCCATACATCGGCGGCCAAGAGCCGAGGCGGCCCTCATGCAAACAGCGCATGCCTTCCATGATGATATTGCACTGCACAAAATTTGGCGTTCGCGTTACTGAAAGCATGACTGAGACGCGAAGAACATTAGTTCTGCCTCAGGAGAGTTTCAGGAAGCACGCTCCTCCTCCCAGTGCTTTTTGATCTGATCGATGACTACCTCCTCCCGGTTGTCGATCTTTACCAATGACGCCCACCGGTCCTCCTCCCCCGGTGGGCGTTATTTTTTGCTCACCTTTCCCCAAATACTGCGTTATCGAGCGGCGAGCCACGCGCAGGGAGACCATTTTTTCATCAGTTTACTCATGGTTAACTATTGAGCTATGCGACGCACGCATGGTTGCTCTGATGCATTGGCTCTTCAATCGTTTCGCACCGCAGCATATATTCGGATCAACAAATTCGAACGCGGCCCACGATCGGGTCCATCCACTGAAGAGGGTAACCCCATGAACATCGCTCGCTCGCTCACCAACTGGCGCAAGTATCGTCAGACTGTTACCGAACTCGGCCGCATGTCGGACCGCGAACTGCGTGACCTCGGCATCGGCCGCGAAGACATCCGTCGCGTTGCACGCAGCGCCGTCCACGGCTGATCCTACGCAGCGGCCTTTGTCGCCCGCGTGAGCAGATATAAAAACCCCGGATCGCAATGCGTTCCGGGGTTTTTCATTGTCGATTGTCTTTTCAATCAGTCTTCGCGAACCGAGACGATCACATCGTGGATCAGCTTGAGAACAGCATTCGCGTCGATGTCGGTGCAGATCTTCTGGCTAGGCAGATCCCCATCCCAATCGGAGGGACCGAATCCACGCCCATCAGGCTTCTGGATCGTCTGGCCATCGGCAATGCCGCCACAGACGACCCGGATTTTCCCGGAGCGGGTCTTGAAGAGTTCTGGCGCCACGACATAGACGCAGGCGCAGCTGTCATGCACGACCATACCGTCATCGACGAGGCCTTCGTAGAAGTCGATGTAAAACTGCGACAGATCGAAAAGCAGGCGCGCACGGCTGGTTCCGGCCGCATCGCGGATGTCGGCAAGCTGGCTTCGCGTCATCACAGTCTTCATCGTCACGTCGAGACCAACGACGACGACGGGCCATGTGGCCGTCATAACGATATCGGCCGCCTCAGGATCGCCGTGAATATTGGCTTCGGCCGCCGGCGTGACATTGCCGTTGCAGTCGAAGGCGCCGCCCATGATGACGATTTCCTTGACCAGTCCGACGATCTCAGGATCTTCCTTCAGCGCATTGGCCAGATTGGTCATGCGACCGACAGCCACGATGGTGACTTCACCCGGATTTGCACGAACCGTGTCGACGATGAAGCGATGGGCTGCACGCGGGTCTGGATCGACATCGGTGACTTCAGGCACACCGATATTGCCAAGGCCGTCGTCACCATGGATGAACTTCGGGGGTGCATGGCTGACACGATGCGGAATGAAGGTCTCACCGGCGCCTCGAGCAACCGGGGCCTCGATCTTCCATTCCCGCTTCAGGAACAGTGCATTGCGCGTGGTAATGTCGATCTCGGCATTGCCGAACACCGTTGTGATCCCGAGGAGATCGATCTCCGGGTGGTGATGGAGGAAGAGGAGCGCCATGGCGTCGTCGACGCCGGGATCCGTATCAAAGATGACTTTATGCATGAAATCGATCGCCTATTAGATGGAAGCGCGCCTTCTATCGCAGGCGCTGAGAAGGAGTAAGCACTCAGTTTCGTGTTTCGGAGAACTCCGCCATCAGCTTGGGGAAGTCCTCCATTGGGGGAAACTGCGGGTAACTGTGGCGCGTTGGTATGGTGACCCAGGGCAGTTTTTCCGTGGTGCAGGTTTCGACAAACGGCACAAGATCAGCGGCGTGATCCAGCATGGTGGCGCGAACGTTGATCAACGGTCCGAACAGCTCCGCCCGCGTAAACACCCAGCTCAGGCAGTGCGGGCAGAAGTGGTGGCGGAGCTCTCCGTGCATACCGCCAATCACGGGCTCAGGTCCCGTGATCTCGACACAGTCTTGCGGATAGAGGGCGCTCAGGGAAAACGCACTGGCCGTCATTTTTTGGCAGCCCTTGCAATGGCAAGCCAATGTCATCACCGGCCGCCCCCGAACCTTGAGGGTAACCTGTCCGCAGCGACAGCTGCCTTGATCCACGTCTTTGATTCCAGTCATCAGCCTTCCCGCCGTGTCCTTTCGGTGCCGGCCTGCTCAGCTTGAGAGCTTTGCCGTCTTCTTCTTACCAACATTGCGCAAAACATGCGAAAAACCGGCATTGTACAAGTCGCTGTCGCGGAACTCCACGTTTCCGAAGACCTTGCCGACCATGATCAACGCGGTGCGCGTGATCTTCGCCTTGCGCACGTCGTCTGCCATGTCCTTCAGCGTCGTGCGGATGAAGAGCTCGTCCGGCCAGGTCGACCGATAGGCGATGACCACGGGGCAATCCTCACCATAATAGGGCGTCAGTGTATCGCGGATATGAGGAAGATTGCGGATCGACAGATGGATGGCGAGGGTGGCGCGTGATTTCCCCAGGATCTCCAGCGTCTCGAATTCCGGCATCGAGGATGCCTTCATCTCGGTTCGGGTGACAATCACCGTCTGGGCGATTTCCGGCAGGGTCAGTTCGGTCTTCAGGCGCGCGGCGGTCGCGGCAAAAGCCGGTACGCCGGGAACGACATCATAGGGAATATCCAATGCGTCGAGCCGGCGCATCTGCTCAGCAATCGCGCCATAGATCGACGGATCTCCCGAATGCACGCGGGCAACATCCTCTCCGCGTTCGTGGGCGGCCACCATTTCTGCCACGATCTCATCGAGATGCATGGGTGCGGTATCCTTGACGATCGCCCCCTCGGGCGCCGCCTCAACGATTTCCGCAGGAACCAGCGAACCCGCATAGAGGCAGACCGGGCAGCGTTCGATCAGGCGCAAGCCGCGCACGGTGATGAGGTCGGGGGCGCCCGGGCCGGCACCGATGAAATAGACGGTCATGCTTCAACTCCCTTCATTCCCGTGTCCGCTTTGCCCGAATAGCCGCGCGGCGTGTAGACCCAGGTCTTGCCATCGCCCGTCCTGACGGTGCGGCTCTCGGACGAACCAACGACGACGACGGTCAGCATGTCGACATCGTCGACATTCAACTCCCCGAGTGGCACGGTGCGAACAGTCTCACCCTCACGACCCAGATTGGTGGCAAGGATGACCGGCGTCGAGGCCGGGCGGTATTTCAACAACTCATCGCGGGCATAGGCGAGTTGGGTCCGACGCTTCATCGATACCGGATTGTAGAAAGCGATGACGAAGTCACCCTCGCCTGCCGCCTTGACCCGACGTTGGATATGTTCCCAGGGGGTCAGCAGATCCGAGAGCGAGATCGTGCAGAAATCATGGCCCAGCGGCGCGCCAATTCTCGCGGCAGCGGCCTGAAGCGCCGAAATGCCGGGCGAGACCTGGACTTCGATTCGGCTCGCCGCATTGCTGATGCCACCCTTGTCGAAGAGTTCAAAGACCAGCGTCGCCATGGCGTAGATGCCGGCGTCGCCAGAACAGACGAGCGAGACTGTCTTACCCTCACCCGCCAGCTCCATGGCACGCACCACGCGAGCCTCTTCCTTGCCCAGATCGAAATCGTGGCGGATCTTGTCCGCAGCAAGCGCCCCGAGCAGGTCGAGATAAAGCGAATAACCGACGAGATCCGTCGAGGTGGCGACCATGCGCGACACTTCCGGCGAGCGCCAGTCATCAGACCCCGGGCCTATGCCGACGACAAAAAGCGTACCTCGGGCACGGCCGATCGTGGCGGGATCGATTGTGTCAGCGGCTTCGGCAATGGCCGCCGTTACGCCTTTTGACTTGATCTTTTCGACAACGAGCGCGCCCGCCTTCCCGACCGCCGCCAGTGCGGCCCCTTCAGCGACGCCGTGGCAACCGACTTCGGCGAAGACTACCTCGGACGGGTTCTTAAGGCGTGAGGCTTCGGCTTCCAGCGTTTCGGCAGAAAAGAACCGGGCCGGCACGCCGAAATGGCGGGCGACCGCATGGATCGCCGTTTCGTCTGCCTTCAGATCGATGGAGCACACGGCAGCCAGGCTCTGGCGGGCGAAACCGCCCTTGGCGAGTGCCTCTTCGGCCAGCGCAATCGCCTCCTCAGCATGGGCATGGCGCTCGCAACCCATGCCAAGCACCAGCGTCTTTGGATGATAGACGAGTTCCAACTCGCCAGCGGCTTTGTTCTCTGTGGTCACGGTCAGGGTCACGTGGGCCTCTTGATCGAATGGAAGTCTGGATTGGGTGAGCCAGGCAGCGACATTGGATTGTCGGCCATGGGCGCTGAGGGAACCGTCTTCCTGCATGTGGGACGGTGGAAGGTTAAGATGGACGCTGGCACCGGCAACCAGTTCGGCCATAACGGCCTTTGCACTGGCTGGATTGGCGAGCACATGGCTCTTCGGTGGCTGGTCGAGTGCGACGCCGAATTTCAAATCGCCGGCCGTGGTGATGGCGGCTTGGACGCCCAGGGCGGATGCGATCTGGCGGGCGAGATCATTGGCGCCATGATGGCCACCCAAAAGGGGAACGACAGAGGCTCCGTCCTCGGCGACCGCCAGAACCGGTGGCTCGGACTGTTTATTGGAAAGAATTGGCGCAAGAAGGCGAATCAACGCACCGGATGCCATGATCGAGACGATCGGGCGGCCCGCCAGGAAAAGCTGCTGGACGTGGTCCTTGACCGAGGCAAAGAGCACATCGGCTTCACCAACCCGTGCGGCAGCACCATGCAATTCGCCGCCGATCATCGTCGCCAGACGGCAACCGAGCGGCCGTGCTGCTTCGCTTAGAATGATCACAACGGGTACGGTTGCGCTCATCGCATCTCGCTTCCGAGCGTCTTTGCCAATGCCGGGTGCCAACGCTCTTCGCCCTTGTAGATCAGGATCATCGAGAAATACGGCGCGGTATCGTCGGCCACATCGGCAAGCGGCACGAGTTTCTGTTCGGCGAGACTTACCCGTTCGGCATAACCCGATTGTCCTGTCAGCCCGAGGCTTTCAATCAGCGCACGGATGCGGGCGAAATGGCGACCAAGCTTGATGATGGCAACAGCGCCCGAGGCTTGGATCCGGGCGGCAAGCTCCTCATCCGACAGTGGGCCCGGCAGGACGGTCAAGACGTCATTGCGGGCCGCGAGCGGCCGTCCGAGACCGGCGGCGGCGGCCATCATCGAGGAAACGCCGGGCACAACTTCGGTCGGATAGCGATCGGCCAACCGTTCGAAGAGATACATGAAGGAGCCGTAGAAGAAAGGATCGCCCTCGCAGAGCACGGCGACATCCGAACCCGCATCCAGATGACGCGACAGCGTCTCGGCGGCCTGGGTATAGATGTCCTGAGCCGGGAACCGCTCGACGCGCATCGGCACGATGATTGGCACTTCAAGTTGGGCGGCCGTCAGGTAGGGCGCTGCAATCTGGTGCGCAAAGCTCGGGCCCGTATCTGGTGCCGGATAGGCGACCACGGAGCAGGAAGTCAAAATGCGGTGCGCCTTGAGCGTCAGGAGTTCCGGATCGCCGGGACCAAGGCCCAGTCCATAAAGTTTCCCCGTCATACACCCTCTCCCTTCACCACCGTCCACATCGTCACGGGCATCAGTGACTTCCAGCCGCAATAGCGACCGACCGGCGCAGCGCGCGCGACCTGGATGCGCGTAAGCTCACCCCCCCAGATGCCGCGCAGTTCGGCGAGCCGCGCCTCTCCCTCGATGGTCACGGCATTGGCGACCAGAAGTCCGCCGGGGCCGAGTGCCTGCCAGCAGGTCTCGAACAGGCCCTCGCCTGTAATCCCACCACCGATGAAGACGACATCAGGGACTTTCAGGCCGACGAGTGCTGTCGGCGCCTCCCCTTCAACGATTTCCAGATCCGGGACCCCAAGCGTGTCGGCATTCTGCCGGATCATCATCAGACGCTCCGGCTTTGCCTCGATCGCAATCGCTTTCGTGCCCATGCCGGCGCGCATCCATTCAATCGCGATCGACCCGCAGCCCGCGCCGACATCCCAAAGCAGTGCATTGGGGAATGGCGCCAACTGGGCCAGCGTTGCAGCACGGATCTCGCGTTTGGTGAGCTGACCATCATGGCGAAAGGCCTCGTCCGGCAGACCTGGCACGGGGGCGAGTAGCGGGCCATCCTGAGCGCAGTCGATGGCAAGCGTGTTGAAGTCGGATATCTTGGGGCGGGTTTCGGCCATTTCCAGCGCCATCATGCGCAGCAGACGCTCCCTCGCCCCGCCCATATGTTCGAGCACATGCAGGACCGAAGCCCCGAAGCCGCGCTCGGCCAGTAGCACCGCGGCAGCCTGCACGGTCGAGGCATCTGATGTTAACGCCAGAATGCGGGCCCGCGGCAGGACATGGCGATTGAGGAAAGACAGCGGACGACCATGCAGCGAGATCTGCGTGACCGATTGCAACGGCCATCCGAGGCGTGCAGCAGCGAGCGAAAAGGCCGACGGGCTCGGCAGGACAAACATTTCCTCCGATGCCACGTAACGCCGGAGTGTTGCACCAATGCCAAAATGCATCGGGTCGCCAGTTGCCAGCACCGTTACCGGCGTGCCGCGCAGCTTCAAGATCTCGGCCAGCGTCTCGCGGAAGCCCGCGCCCCAGGTCAGGATGCGCTTGAGGCTCGGCAGAGAACTGCCATCGATCACAGCATCGAGGCGTTCGCCGATCACCAGTGTCTCGGCCTGCCAGACCACAGATTGGGCCTCTGGTGTCAGGCTTTCGAGGCCATTGTCGCCGATACCGATGATGGTAAGCCAGGGCCCCTGGAGAAACTCAGACATTGGTACCGAGCCCTCCCGCCAGCGCGTTAACCGCAGCGGACGCCATGGCCGAGCCGCCCCGACGGCCACGCACCGCAATATACGGAATGCCGCGGCTGTCGGCGATCAGCGCGTCCTTGCTTTCTGCGGCCCCGACAAAGCCAACGGGAAAACCGAGAATGATCGCCGGCTTGGGACTCCCCGAATCGATGCGTTCCAACAGACGGAACAGAGCCGTCGGGGCATTGCCGATTGCGACGACCGCACCTTCAAGCCGGTCATCCCAGAGATCGACCTGGGCCGCCGAGCGCGTATTGCCGATCTCGCTCGCCCTGGGCCGCACACGCTCATCATTCAGCAGGCAGAGTATTTCGTTGTCTGCAGGCAGCAAGCGACGGATCACCCCATGGCGTACCATTTCGACATCCACCAGCACCGGGGCGCCGGCCTCAAGTGCTGCAGCACCGGCTTCAAACGCACCATCTGAAAAGGCAATATCATTGGCGAGATCGACCATGCCGCAGGCATGGATGAGGCGGATGGCCAGCGGCTGCAGGTCGGGCGGGAACCGGTCGAGATCCACCTCCGTCCTAATCGTGGAAAAGGACTGACGATAGATCTCGGCGGGGTCGCGGATGTAGTCGAGAGATGTGTCCAGGGCAGCCGCGCTATTTTCGGTTTTTGACTCGCTCAGGGCCGGCGAGAAACACAAGGAAAGCGGAACGCCGCAATCCGTTTCTGCCAGACCAGTTACCGATGGAGAAACCTCAATGTTGGCTTCGTATTTGAGTTCGAGAGAGACCTCAGTCTGAGGCGGGCGGTGGCTATCAGGCAAAGTCGCGGCAGCCGCCCCCACCAGGTCGCGGTGACCGATGCCAAGCACCCAGCCTTCCTCTGCGATCGAAACCTCAACGTCTTCGTCCGACAACATGATCGGTCGCTCCATCAGCATGGCCAGACGTCCGTCGATGTCAAATTCTCCGAAGGCTTCCGCGACCGTGCGAACCTGTGCTGCGTCCTTGACCTCTGCACTATCTGGGAGCGTGAACAACGAGGGATAGGTCTCTGCAAAGACCACTGGTTTGTCGAGAGACGTGCTGAATCCGGTCTCGAAGGGCCAGACGGCGATATGCTCGTTCAGGCCGGAATCGTCGAGGAAATGAGAGAGGCGGGCAATCCCGAGCAACGACTGACTGCCGACCACGCCGACGCCCACCAATTGCCAAACAGATTTCGCCGTCGCGACAGACACCTCAGAGCGACGGAACGCGAGTGGTGCGGTTTGCCACGGGCCGGGCTTCTTGGCGCCCAGATGCGGATAGGCATGTTGATGCGGCCGTCCCCAGAAGCGCGGTTCCCCGGGAAAATAGGTTCCATTCCAGAGCGAGGCGAGAGCGAAGCGATTGTTGGCATTATTGTCGCCATCCTCGATCTCGGCTGCAATTTTCCGCCACAGGGCTCGCCAGTTGGCCCGGCCGGTCAAACGCTCAGCTGTCCCTTGTGGATAGCCAAAGGCAAAATCAAAACCACACAGCAGTTTTTCGCCCGCATCCAGAGCGGATCGGACGATCGTTTCGAGACGACGCATGAACCCGTGACGGGTCGACACGTTCTCCACCCATTCAACCACGATCCGGTCGCCCTCACGCCGGGCCATGCAGGCCCAGAGCGAGTTACGGCCCGTCACCGGTTGTCCAGCGCCTGACCAGTCAACAACCAGATAGCGATCGAAAAGAGGCATTTACGTCTTCTTCTGCATCGACTTCGGGCCTAGAGGATGGTCCGCATGAGGATACGGCGCGTGATGGTGCCCGTGATCATGGCCGTGGCCGTGATTATGGCCATGGTCGTGATCATGGGAATGCCCGTGTGCATGGTCATGACCGTGGTCGTGGTTGTGATGATCGTGAGCATGGTGACCACCGCAGCCGCAATTGGGGCCATGCTCGTGTGCGGCACTCTTGCCGCTGGACGGCGCATTCATCACGGCTTCCAGACCGGCATCGGGAGCCGCGTTTAACAGATGGCCATATTTGCCGCCAAGCGTGGTGGAGGCTGCATAGTCAAAAGCCGGTTCCAAGTCGTTCGGTTCGGCGTGGGAGTGGACGGGCGTATAGGGCAAGCCATGCTCCTTGCAGAAATCGGGATCGCGGCAGGAGGCGTCACAATCCCCCTTGCACGGACAGTTTTCCAGTCCGCCACCAATACCCTCGACATGGTGGTGATGGCTTTCCTGGCGCTGGCCGACATCGGCTTCGAAGCCGAGAACCTGTTCGCGGTATTTGCACATCTGACAGTTCATGACGGCCGCGCCTTCGAGGATCTCCCGGACACGGTCCTGGAAGGCATCAAGAACCAGCGGGTGGTCGTTCAGATAGCTTGCCTTGACGAACTGGATCTCTGGATGACGCGCCGCGACCTCATCTGTGTAGCTGTAGATGCGCTTGACCAGGACGCCGGTGAAGAGAAAGTACGGGAACACGATGATGCGCTTGTAGCCAAGCTTTGCGGCATGGGTGAGACCCGGCTCGACAAGCGGAAATGTCACGCCGGAATAGCAGGTCTCGCCCCAGCCGAAGCCCATGCCTTCCCAGAGCATGCGCATGACCTTGGTAGCATTGGAATTCGCATCCGGGTCTGACGATCCGCGGCCGACGACCATCAACAGCGTATCGTGTTTCTCGACAAAGCCGAGGGTTTCGTTCGCCTCGTCGACAGCCGTCTGGATCCGGTCGCCGGCGGCCCGGATCATTTTCAAGTCGATCCCGAGTTCGCGGCCGTAATTGATCACCATGCCCGGGTTCTGGGCCTGGTATGTGTTGAGGACGGAGGGGATGTCGTTTTTGGCGTGGCCAGCAGCAAACAGCATGCCGGGCACAGCCAGGACCCGGGTCACGCCCTTTTCGCGCAAGCTGTCGAGACCGGAAGCGATGACCGGATTGCAAAATTCAAGGTAACCGTATTCGACCGGCATATCGGGATTGCGCGCGCGCAGCGCCTGCGCGATCACGGCAAATTCCTTCGCCGCATTCTGATTGCGGCTGCCATGGCCACAGACCATGATTCCGAGTTTTTCCGCCATGTCGGCCTCCTGCTTCGTTGCTCTCCCTGTACGAAGCGCCGGACGCGCGCGGTTTGCAGCACGGTCCATGGCCTTTGGGACAGCTCCGGAATTGGCCCCCTGCTTGGGTCGGCCGCACCGGACTATTTCCAGCCTGTCGAACAGGCGCCGTCGCACATTACCCTGAGCTTTATCGAAGCGTCATCAAACGGTCAAACCAGATTGCGGCGCATTCTATGATGGAAGCGCCAGTCCACAGAGCCGACCGTCGCAGGACGGGTCAAACGCAGTTGCCCACTTTGCGGCTTTGGTGCACAAGGGCCGCACCCCAGACAAACCCGAGTGTCCCCGTGGCCGATCTCGCCCTGCACACCCTTGCCCTCCTGTTCGTTGCTGCCTTCATTGCCGGTTTTATCGATTCAATTGCCGGTGGCGGCGGATTGGTCACCATACCGATCATGCTGATTGCCGGTATCCCGCCGCTAGAAACATTGGGAACGAACAAGCTGCAGTCGATGTTCGGGGCCGGTTCCGCGACACTCGCATACGCCCGTAAAGGCCATGTCGATCTGAAAAAACAGTTGCCGATGGCGGGGATGGCGACACTTGGTGGCGCGCTTGGCGCCTTGATCGCCACGATCGTGCCGGGCGACGTTCTGCGAGCGCTGATGCCCTTCCTGCTTGTCGCCATCGGACTCTATTTTGCACTCAAGCCGAATATTTCCGACGAAGACCGTCACCAGCGCATTGCCCCCCTTGTATTCGGCCTGACATTTGTTCCCCTGATCGGCCTCTATGACGGCGTCTTCGGTCCCGGCACAGGTTCCTTCTTCATGCTCGCCTTCGTGTCCCTGGCCGGGTTCGGCATGCTCAAGGCGACGGCTCATACCAAGCTTCTCAATCTTGGCTCGAATACCGGCGCCTTCCTGATCTTCCTGCTCAACGGCGTGGTGTTGTGGAAAGTCGGCCTGATGATGGGTATCGGGCAGTTCCTCGGCGCGCAGACAGGATCGCGTTTCGCGATAAAAAAGGGGGCCAAGATTATCAAGCCACTGCTGATCTTCACCTGTGTGGCTCTCGCCATCCGACTGCTGATGGATCCGACGAACCCCATTTGGGTCTTCCTTGGCGTCTAAGTCGAGCAAGCAAGGGTGCGTTTATAACGGCTACGGCCGTTCGATTGCAGGTCGAATGACGTTAGGGCGATACCGTGACTAAACGCGCGGAACCGTGCAGTCGTCGTCTAATACCCCTAGATCGCTGAGAATTGACGCCACCGGCCGATTTTTTGCACCATGGGCAGGGCATGGGACACCGGCGATTTCATCACCTAATCCTTTTCATCACCCATGCCGTCTTCAGCAAGGGCTTGGCGAATGCGCATCACGATTTTCACCATCGGCACCGAGGGTGATGTCCGGCCGCTCGTTGCGCTAGGCGTCGCCCTTGCACGGTGTGGCCATGCCGTGACCGTAGCGACGGACCAGAGTTGCGCAGACCTCGTCACCGCCAACGGCCTCGACTATTTCAGGCTCTCTGGCGATTTCCACACCTGGATGCGACAGGACAAGGATCTGCAGGGCCAAGGACTGGCCACGCTCGCGATGATCCGGAAGTTCCGCGCCCGGCTGAAGCTGCTTGCCGCTGACTGGCCTCAGCAGGGACTGGCAGCGGCAAAGGATGCCGAACTTCTGATCGGAAACGGCATGGTCTTCCTGCTGGCAGCAGCACTTGGCGAACGCCTTGGCGTGCCTGTTGTCGAGACACAGGTGGTTCCCACCCTGCCTTCCGACAATCCGCCACTCATGCCGCTTCCGCACTGGATGTATCGGTTACCGGCATGGGTCAACCGGCGTCTCGGTCAACTCTCGCGCCGCATGGTCTGGCATGTGATGAGCCCGGCCTATCAGGAGGTTGTCCGCCCGACACTCGGCCTTGCGCCCTATTCAGGACGCGGGCCGCTTACATCCGTGGAGGCAGCCCATCTTCGGCTCTTCGGCTATAGTTCCGTTCTGGCACCACCGCCGTCGGATTGGCCCGCTACGATCGCAGTCACCGGTCCCTGGGTCCTGGACACGACTGGCGGCTTCGAACCGTCACCGGCGTTGCTGGCCTTCCTCGCCTCGGGCGCGAAGCCGATCTATGTCGGTTTCGGCAGCATGTTCAGTGCCGATGCCGAGGCTCTCACCGCGATGATCCGCGCCACGGCACGGGCTACCGGACGGCGCTTCGTTCTGGCGACTGGCTGGGGTGGTCTGGACGGCGCGCAGATTGCGGCTGGTGATCCAATCCACGTCGTGCGCCACGTGCCGCATGACTGGCTCTTTCCCCGTATGGCGGGCGCTATTCACCACGGCGGGGCCGGAACGACGATTGCCGCAGCACGGGCTGGCATTCCCTCCATTGTCGCGCCGGTCTTCGGCGACCAGCCCTTCTGGGCCTCGCGCCTCCATCGGCTCGGGGTCGCGCCCCCGGCTCTTGCCCGTAACAACCTTACCGTCGACAAGCTCGCAGCGGCGATCCGAAGGATCGAAGCACCAGATATGCGGGCATGCGCCGAAGCATTGGCCAAGCGTCTGCGGCAGGAAGACGGCTCAGCGACGGCGATTTCCCGTCTGCAAGCCGAAGGCCTGCTCGACGAGCCGCGCCTGCGGCAAAGCCTGGAAAGCGATTGACCGGCACGCTCTCGGGACGCGCCTCAATTGCGTTCAGTATTCGACGCCAATCTGCGCTTTGATGCCCGAGCGGAACGGATGCTTGACCAACTCCATCTCCGTCACCAGATCGGCGCGCTCGATCAGCTCTTCCTTGGCGTTTCGACCGGTCAAAACCACATGGGTCATCTCAGGCTTCTCGGTCTCCAGAAACTCCAGAACCTCGGAGAGATCAATATAGTCGTATCGGATGGCGATGTTGATCTCGTCCAGGAGCACCATCAAGTTCGAGGGATCGCGGATAAGGTCCTTGGCCTTTTGCCAGGCGGCCTGGGCCATGGCGATATCGCGTGCCTTGTCCTGGGTCTCCCAGGTAAACCCCTCACCCATGGTATGAAATTCGCAGAGATCCGAGAAGTGGCGGAGGATCAGGTCCCGCTCGCCCGTCGACATGGCCCCCTTGATAAACTGGACGACCGCGCATTTACGACCATGGGCGATATGACGGAAGATCATGCCGAAGGCGGCGGAGGACTTACCCTTACCCTTGCCGGTATGGACGATGATCAGGCCCTTCTCGTCGGTCTTGGTCGCCATGATCTTGTCGCGGGCGGCCTTCTTCTTCGCCATCTTCTCGGCGTGACGGGCGAGATCAGCCTCTGGAGCTGGAATGTCTTCTGTCATCGTTCAGTCCTTTTCAAATGTCTTGGCAAACCAGATTCGGGCGGGCCGACCTTCCGTCTCCGGGAGTCGGCCGATCTCGACATAGCCCGCGCGCAGATAAAATCGCGGCGCCTGGAAAGAGAAAGTATCGAGATAAACCCCAGCAAGCCCCAACCGTTTTGCTTCCATCTCGGCTTTGGACAGAAGACGCGCACCGATACCCCGGTTGCGCGCGGCCTCGGCAACGGCCAGATATTTAACAAAGAGCCAGCCCTGAATTTCCCGGGCAAACAATCCGCCGACCAGCTCCCCGTTGTCATCATCGGCCCGGATCTGCAAATCGCATCCGTCAAAGGGTTTTCCGATTGCGGTCGCGGTACGGTCAAGGATGTCGAGCGTCGCGGCGATAAAGGCCTCATCCTTGTCATCGACGACGTCGACACGGATCGCATCCGTCATACGCCGCCCTCGCTCTTCGGCAGATCGTCGACCACATTCAGCCAGTCGACGCGCTCGTCCCAGTGCCAGTGCTCACGAATGGGCACGAACAATCCGGCATCAAGGCTTGCGACATAGAGATCAATGTCCTCGGGGCGGCGTACCGTCTCGAAGGACATGGGTGAACCGCAGGTGCCGCAGAAACCACGGCGCACCCCCGGAGACGAGGCGTAGTAGCGCAGACTGTCGCCGACAAGTTCGGTACCCTTTCGAGGGACCGTGAAGAAGGTCGTGACGGGTGATGACGCCGCACGGCGACAGCTCTCGCAATGGCAATGGCCAGAGGTGCGCACCAGGCCGCTCGTCTTGTAGCTTACGGCGCCACACAGGCACCGACCGCTCAACGGCATTGCCCTTCCCACAGCTGCTTCAGTCATGCTGTCCTCCTCCAGCCAGTTCGACCAGGGAAAACTTGGCGGAATTGCTCTTCGGCGTCCATAAGCCACGGTCGATCGCCTCGGTCAGGCGCTCAGCCAGTTCCTTCTGAGCCGGCGCATTTTTCTCAGCCATGAACGCGCGCACGCGCTCATCCAGAATAAAGGCCTGATAGACCGCTTCGAAGTGATGGTCGCGCACAGCCCCGGTGGTGGCAGCAAAGGCGAACATGTAATCCACCGTGGCGGTGATCTCAAAGGCACCCTTGTAGCCGTGGCGCATCACGCCTTCGATCCACTTGGGATTAACGACGCGGGCGCGGATGACGCGGCCGATCTCTTCCTCAAGGCTGCGGATGACCGGTTTTTCCGGTCGCGAATGGTCGTTGTGATACACCTTGGGACGGCTTCCGGCGACCTGCTCGACCGCCGCCGTCATGCCGCCCTCGAACTGATAGTAGTCGTCACTGTCGAGCAGGTCGTGTTCGCGGTTGTCCTGGTTCTGGACCACGGCTTCGACCGAGCGCAGGCGCTGCTCGAAGAGGCCACGTTCGGACTTGCCCTCTTCCCCGGCGCCATAGGCATAAGAACCCCAGACGAGATAGCTTTCGGCGAGATCGGCGCGGTCACTCCAGCCCTTCTCGTCGATCAGCGCCTGCAGGCCCGCGCCATAGGCTCCAGGCTTGGAGCCGAAGACACGGTAGCCGGCGCGGCGGGCCGCCTGCTTTTCGTCGAGCCCTTCGCGCTTGAGCTTTTCGGTTTCGGCCTTCACGCGTGCAGCAATGGGATTGTCGATTTCGTCCTCGTCAAGACCCGCCACCGCCCGCACCGCCTTGTCAAAGAGCGTGATCTGTTCGGGAAAGGCATCGCGGAAAAAGCCGGAAATGCGCAGTGTCACATCAACACGCGGACGGCCGAGTACGGCCTGCGGAATTACCTCGAAGCCGGTGACACGACGGGATGCCATATCCCAGAGCGGCTTGACGCCGATCAGTGCCAAGCCTTGCGCAATATCATCGCCACCAGTGCGCATATTGGACGTGCCCCAGGCCGTCAGGCCGAAGGAGGTCGGCCATTCGCCATTGTCCTGCACATAGCGTTGGATCAAGAGTTCGGCCGACTTCTTGCCGAGTTCGTAAGCCGCCGGTGTCGGCACGGCACGGCTATCGACGGAGTAGAAGTTGCGGCCGGTCGGCAGCACGTCCGGTCGGCCCCGAGTGGGTGCGCCAGATGGCCCAGGAGGTACGAAGGTTCCGGCCAACCCCTTCAGCAGACCCTCGATTTCGGCGGTACCGGACAAGACGACGGCGGGTTTGAGGCGTGTTTCGATCTCGGTGAGAACGGCCCGGGTCCGCGGCCAATTCTCAGGGCAAGCGATCTCTCCGGATACGAGTTTGGCAGCGAGCAATTCAATGCGCTCGACGGTGTCGCCATGGGTGCGCCAGGGCGCATCGGTGAGATCGGCGAGGATGGCCGGTTTCTCTCCGGTCCAGGGATCGGAGAGGACGCAGTCGAGAGGATCGAATGGCATTCCGTCATCCGCCGCGATCGCCCGCTGCAAACTGGCGTCGCCACCCTCGCCCATGCCACGCGGCACCCGTGCGAGCGCCACAACGAGATCCGTCAACAGCCGGCCTTCGGGCGCCCGACCGAAGATATGCAAGCCGTCTCGGATCTGCATTTCCTTCAGGTCGCAGAGATAGGCGTCGAGCTTCTCCAGCGCCGTTTCCTCGGCCTCGCCCTTGGTTATGCCCGCATCCTGATCAAGGCCGATATCGGCGATCAGGTCGAGGATCTGCGTCTTCAGCAAAACGAGACGGCGTGGATCGCTGCCCGATGCCTCGTAGTATTCGTCGACCAGCGCCTCAAGATCCTTTAGCGGCCCATAGCTTTCGGCGCGCGTCAAAGGTGGCGTCAGGTGGTCAATGATGACGGCGGAGGATCGGCGCTTGGCCTGCGTGCCCTCGCCGGGATCGTTGACGATGAAGGGATAGAGATGCGGCATTGGTCCGAACACGGCTTCGGGAAAGCAGGTTTCGGACAAGGCCAGCGCTTTGCCTGGCAGCCATTCGAGATTGCCATGCTTGCCCATATGGATGACAGCTTGAGCACCAAATTCGCGGCGCAGAAAAGCGTAGAAGGCAAGATACCCATGCGGCGGCACGAGATCCGGTGAGTGATAGGTTTCCTTGGGGTCGATATTATAGCCACGGGCTGGCTGAATGCCGATGACCAGCTTGCCAAAGCGCATCAGTGGCAGGGCGAAGGATCCGTCGAGATGAAAGGGATCATGAACCGGATCACCCCAGCGCCCCACGACTCTTTCTTGAACTTCTTTCGGAAGAGATTGGAAGAAACTTTTGTATTGACTTACAGATATCCGTTCACGGATGATCCGCCCATCGGTCGCCGCATTGGTTGGGCCCGCCATCAAAGACTGGATCAACGCGTCGCCATCTTCAGGAAGATCGCCGACATCGTAGCCCGCGATCTGCATCGCCCGCATGACCTCGATCGTGCCGGCCGGCGTATCGAGCCCGACGCCATTGCCGAGACGGCCGTCACGGTTCGGATAATTGGCCATGACAAGCCCAACACGCCGCTGAGACGGCTCGGTATTGCGCAGTCGGACCCAGTTGGCGGCAAGCGCTGCGACGAAGCGCATGCGGCCCATATCGGGTTCATGGCTGACCAGATTGGTCTCTACCCGTTCGTCAAACCGGGCCTTCGACTTGAAGGAGACCGCACGCGTGAGCACGCGGCCATCGACTTCCGGCAGGGCGACGCTCATGGCCAGATCGCGGGCGCTCAGGCCTTGCGTTGATGCCTCCCAGGTGCTGCGTGGCGATGATGAAAACAGCGCCTGTAGAATTACGGCACCGGTTTCATCTAGGACTGTCCCGGGGTTGCGCGCCCCCGGCGTCGAGACAGCAAAGCCAGTTGTGTTGATCACCACGGCCGGCGGCGCCACGACGAAGATCGTTCTCAGTGTATCAACGGAGACCTGGTCTTTCAGGCTCGAGACGAAAATCGGAAGCGGCGTGAGGCCCTCTGCCTGGAGCGCACCGATCATCGCTTCCACCGGCGCCGTTTCACCGCTCTGAACAAGGGCCCGGTAGAAGCAGATGGGGACGACATCCGCCCTCGTTGGTTCAGGGGCAGTGGTGAGGGCAAAGGGCCGATCTTGCTCGGTGCCATGCCCCTTATCCGCTTTTCGGGCACCCTCTCCTTGGCCACGGGCTGAAGGAAGAGCCAGCGCTCGCCATTCCTCGACACCCATCACGCCCCGGCCCGGCCACCAGATTCCAGCCTTCAGCAAAGGGCGCGCCGGTTCGGGTTTTTCTACATCAGCCAGCATTGCCTCGGCATAGG
The DNA here is from genome assembly GCF_001296045.1 of Rhizobium sp. AAP43. GTDB lineage: Bacteria > Pseudomonadota > Alphaproteobacteria > Rhizobiales > Rhizobiaceae > Allorhizobium. The sequence continues at coordinate 34,424 of NZ_LJHS01000045.1, forward strand.
CCACGAAGGCCCGGGCATTCGCTTCGCCACCCTCGGTCAAGTAGCTCCACAGGGCCTGGCGATCCTGCTCCATGCAGGATTGAAACGGCTCGAGCCCGGCATCGGGCTTGTCGTCACCTGGCAGGACGATGATGGCGGCACCGGACCGTCGCGCCGCCGCATGCAAAGCCTCCAGCGCATACTGGAAATAGCTTGCACCGCCGAGCGCCCGCACCACGATCAGCCGCGCATGGCGCGCGGTTCGCTCGATATAGGTGTCGACCGACATCGGGTGCTTTAACGCCATCAGGCTGGCAAGCCGCCAGGAAAACGTCTCGTCACCCCTTATAGCAACGGCTGCGGCGACGGCTGCCAATTCCGTGTCCGCCGCCGAGAGGAATAGAACGTCCCCGGCTGTTTGGCCGAGGTCGATTGCCTCGTCGCCGTCGCTGATCGACCCCTTCTGGGCAAGAAGCAGATGCATATCAGGCCGCGGCTGCCTGGACGTCCTCAACGACCGAGGCGAAATCCCATTCATGCAGTCCGATCACCACCAGGCGCGTTTCGCGCTTTTCGCTAGATGTCCAGGGGCGGTCGAAATACGTGTCGACGCGGGTTCCGACGGCCTGGATGACGAGGCGCATGGGCTTGCTGGGCACGTCGATGAAACCCTTGAGGCGGAGAATGTCGTGCTTCTCGATGACAGGCTTCAGCCGATCGATAAAGGCCGAGGGATCGGAGACTTCGCCCAGCTTCAGAACAAAGCTTTCAAACTCATCGTGATCATGGTGGTGATCGTGGTCGGCGCCAGAGGCATGCAGCGCCTCATGCTCCAGTTCATGATGGGACTTGCGATTGTCGATATCGTCTTCAGTGCTGGCGCCGATCCCGAGCAGGACGAGCGAGGGCACTTCGCCGTTCTTCGCCTCGATCATCGACGGTTTGCGGCTGGTGCGACCGGTCACCTCGGCGCGCACGGCAGCAATGCCAGTGGCGTCGAGCAGATCGGTCTTGTTGAGAACTATTAGATCGGCACAGGTCAGCTGATCCTCGAACAGTTCCTCGATCGGGCTTTCATGGTCGAGGTTGTCATCCTCGGCACGCTGTGCCGCGACCGCGTCATGATCATCGGCGAAGCGGCCCGCAGCGACGGCGGCACTATCGACCACGGTGACGACGCCATCGACGGTCACACGTGTGCGAATGTCCGGCCAGTTAAAGGCGGCGACCAGCGGCTGCGGCAGAGCCAGGCCCGAGGTCTCGATGACAATGTGATCCGGCTTTACATCGCGATCGAGCAGCTTTTGCATGGTCGGCACGAAGTCGTCTGCAACCGTGCAGCAGATGCAGCCATTGGTCAGTTCGATGATGTCATCTTCCGTGCAATTGTCAGCGCCGCAGCCCTTCAACACGTCGCCATCCACGCCAAGATCACCGAATTCGTTGATGATAAGAGCGATCTTCTTGCCGCCGGCATTCATCAGCATGTTGCGGATGATGGTGGTCTTGCCCGCACCGAGGAAGCCAGTGATAACGGTCGCGGGGATCTTCTTCTGCAACATGGTTCAACCCTTCATTTTCAGCGGCAATCCGGCCGCAACGAAATAGACGTCTGTCGCCTCTACGGCGACCGACTGGTGGAGGCGGCCGGCATGGTCGCGGAAGGCACGGGCCATCCGGTTTTCCGGCACGATGCCGAGACCGACTTCATTGGAAACAAGGATGACGGAAGCGCTTAGTTTCGGGAGCAGCGCGGCAAGAGCTACGCCCTCGGCATCCACGTCTCGCCCCTCCTCCATCATCAGATTGGTGACCCAGAGCGTCAGGCAATCGATCAGGATGACGCTGTCGGATCGATCGAGCAATTTCAGTGCACCGACCAGATCGAGAGGTTCTTCATGCGTCGTCCAGCCATCGCCGGCGCGGTCTGCCTTGTGGGTCTCGATACGGGTTTGCATCTCGTCATCCCAGGCACGGCCGGTGGCAAGATAGATGCGGTTAAGCCCGCTTTTGCGCGCCAATCCTTCGGCAAAACGCGACTTGCCGGACCGGGCGCCGCCAAGCACCAGTGTGGAGAGCCGATCATGGCCGCTCATGGCCGTCCTCCGTGGAGGGAGCCTATGGCGCGCACAAACCGTCGACGGCCCCGGCAGGGACAGCCCATCTGAAACGTCGCCACGACAACCTCCGTGCTGGCAACGGGGAAATTTCCCCAATGTGGACACCATGTCCGCCGGATGGCAGGTCTCCTGGCTCACAGGTCGTGGCGCTTAGCCAACGGGTCTCCCTCGCCTTCCCGGAGTTTAGAGGCGACACGAAAGAGCGGACGATTCGTAGAGAAAGAGGCGTCCTGCCCCGGCTGATCGTGTCGCCACCCCAGTGGCTTTTCCGGCTTTGGCGAAGAACGGAGCAACGAACGCACCATGCGTATGCTGCCCGCCCAGCTTCATCCGGATAGGAGACCCTCGCTGCAATACAGTCGCGGGGTCGGCTGCGTTCGACATGCCCGATCTGGGTCCATGTCCTCGCATTCCCTTTTGCTTTCCGGATTGCATTCCTGCGATCCGAAAACCATCCGACATCAGAATTAGGCGGCCCCAACGCGCAAGTCAATCACGCCGACGACACGGGTTGGCGCGTCCACTTGAGGACAAACAGTCACAGGGAAGGCATAAAGCGCTATGGCGCGAGGCAGTTCGGGTTGGTGGTCGCATCGCAGCCTTTACCGAGCCGGACGGCTCCGCTGGCGCCATCCGTCACCGTGCTGGGAGGCCTCGCCGCAGCGCGTGGCGGTGGCGCCTGAACGGGCGTATCCCCGTTTGCGGCAGGCGGCAGTGGGGCCTTCGTCGGCAAGGCCGGCGCGCGGGCGTCCGGGCGCGCTGCCTCTGCAGGTTTTGCAGGCCAAGCCGCGATCTGATCCATCAACCGGGTCGACAGCGTCCGTTGTGGGGGTAGCCGTCTAACCTGTGGTGTCTTCAGCGAAAAGGCGTAACGGATGCGAGCTGCAATCTCCTCCGCCAAAGCCTCATTGGCATAACGCGGATCGTCTGTCGGCGCGTTGGCCACCAGCTGGCCCTCAGCCACCGGTTCGCCAGTTTCGACGGAGGTAGCGGTCACCGTAAAGCGGGCGCGGTCCATGCGGCGGCGCGCATTATCACCCTTGTCGAGGCGATCGATACGAACGAGAAGAACGACCCTTTGGGCGCCTTGCGGCGGGCGGGTTGCAGCAATCGCCGATCCCACCCGCTGATCGACGCTGCTAAGCAGATCAAGTGGCAGAGTGGCATTCGCCATCACGCTGACGCTGCGGATATTGTAGACGAGCGGTCTGCCGGTCCCCGCATTCGGCAAGCCGATACAGGAGGAAAGGCAAAGCATGAGCCCGAGCGCAATGATCGAGCGGAAGCTGCGGGCGAGCATTTCGGTCCCTGGCTGCTGATTCTACCAGCCAGAGCATCCGCCCATCATAGTTATCGAGCGGTTAATCCCGCGACTGAAGGGCCGTAAACAACGACGCCGCAGCAGCGAATTCGCGGTAACGGCTTTCGCGTCGTGCTTGGGCTTCGGCATCCGTCCCCCAATGTTCGATTGTCCAGTCTTCATCGAGATGGGCAAGCGACCAGACATCGTCGAGATCAAAGGCGCCTTCGGCAAAGGCGAGACCGAGAATGGCCGACCCTGTCAGCGTCGTGACAACATTGATAGACGACAGGGCAAACGCGTTGCGATGCCGTTCCAGCGCCGCGGCGTATGCGGAGATGGCCTCAGATGGCTGAGCCTGGTGGATCACACCCTCTGCCAGAATGAAGCGGGCTGCATGCGCCTCGGCGATCCATGCCAGCACGGGGTCCCAGCGCGCAGCCTGGCGCTCAACGAGTTCCTTTGGGGCCTCGGCTCGGTAGCAAAGCATGTCCGAACCGGCAAAAAGAACGATCTCGTCAAAAACGGCATCAAGGCTCTGACTGACGGCGTCAATGGCGGTGTTGGACAGTCTCGTGATCGGCATGGTGCCAGGGTCAATCTCCTCGCCCTGCCCGGCCCATTCGGCAGCCACCAGTTCGGCAACCTCCAGGGTCGGCAGCACAAGGGCGTTCTTGGCCGGCGTCTTCACGGACTTGCCATCAAGCAGGATGGCGAAACCGCCCTCGTTCTCCCCGATCGTCACGTCTGTGTAGAACCGCTTCGGCAGCGGGCGTTTCATCTGGATCTGCGCCCGCCGGACAGGATCTGCGTGGCTGGGTTCCGGCACGAATGTGCCAAAGATGTCCTGGCTGAGTTCGTCACGCATGTCAGTCTCCTCGAGCATTTCCAGCAAAAGCGCCTTGTTGGGTTTGCGTCCGGAAATGCGAAACAACAATCAGATAGGGCATGTCGGGCGACCTTGCGCCACCCGAGACAGCCTAGTGAATATAGGCCAGAAGGTCGGCCGGTTGGGTCACGACGGCGTCGGCGCCGGCTTTCCAGAGGTCGTCGACGGCAGCATAACCCCAGGAAACGCCGATTGCTGTGGCGCCGGCAGCCTTGGCCATCTGCATGTCATAGATCGCATCACCAATCACGATCGTCTCGCGCGGTGCGATACCCGCCTCGGCACAGCATTCGGCGACCATGGCCGGATGCGGCTTCGAAGGGCAATCATCGGCGGTGCGGTTGAACAGGAAACGCTCCTTCAAGCCGTGCCCCTCCAGAATGATCTCGAGCCCACGCCTCGACTTGCCGGTCACGGCACCGAGCAAGATGTCGTCGCGGGCGATCAGCGTGTCGAGCACGGCGCGCATGCCGTCAAACATGGTTTCGCCAAAGCCGGACGTCTCGCGCACGTCTCGAAAGATCGATTTGTAGTGCGCCGCCATGGCAACAGCCTCATCGTCGGCATGGGGCTTGCCGTCCATGCGCGCGATGGCAATATCGAGCGTCAGTCCGATGATCGACTTTGTCGTCTCGAATGCCGGCTCCGGCTTGCCAAAGGCCATAAAGCTGTGGCGCATAACCTCATGGATCAGGCCTGCGCTGTCGACCAGCGTCCCGTCGCAATCAAAGAGAACCAGCTTCATTCGTCGTCCCTGTCACCATCGCGCTGGTCGAGGCCGAGCAGGTTCCAGGTCTGAACCATATGCGGCGACAGGGGTGCCGTGACCTTGAGACGCCCGCCATTGGGATGCGGCAGATCGATGGAGCGTGCATGCAGATGCAGACGCTTCTGCACACCGCCCGGAAAATCCCAGTTGTGGTCGTCGATGAAGTATTTCGGGTCGCCGATGATCGGATGGCCGATATGCAGCGCATGCAGGCGCAGCTGATGGGTGCGCCCCGTATAGGGTTCCATCTCCAACCAGGCGAGATTCTGGGCCGCGGTATCGATTACACGGTAATAGGAGACGGCGTGGTCGGCGCCCTCTTCACCATGACGGCAGACCCGCATGCGGTCGCCCTCGTCCGTCTGGTCCTTGACCACCCAGGTCGAGATCTTGTCTTCCAGCTTGCGCGGCACACCCTTGACCAGAGACCAGTAGATCTTCTTGGTGTCGCGCTCGCGGAAGGCCGCCGTCAGCTTCTGGGCGGCGCCACGCGTGCGGGCGACGACCAGGACGCCGGAGGTATCGCGGTCGAGGCGGTGCACGAGGCGCGGCTTTTCACCCCGCTTGCTGGTCCAGGCTTCCAGCATCTGGTCAATGTGACGGTTGAGGCCGGAACCGCCCTGCACAGCAAGGCCGGCGGGCTTGTTCAGCACGAAGACCTTTTCGTCCTCATGCAGCAGCATGCGCGACAGAAGTTCGTGGTCGTCACCATGTTTCAAGTCGTGACTGGCGATCGGGCCGGTCTTCTTGGCGTCGACATCCATGGGTGGAATGCGCACAACCTGACCGGGCTGAACTCGGGCATCTGTCTTAACGCGGCCGCCATCAACGCGGACCTGACCCGAGCGCAGCAGTTTCTGCAACGCACCGAAACCGAGGCCCGGGTAATGGACCTTGAACCAACGGTCGAGCCGCATGCCCGCCTCGTCAGCCTGGACGGTGATATGTTCGATGCCAGCCATCAGTCTTCTTTCATCCTTGCGGGCAAAGCCCTTCGTTCCGTGCCTTTAGTAGATTTCGGCCCTAAAGGGAAAGCGAAATGAGACAAAGGTCGCTCAGAACAGGCTACGCCCCAGGCTAAGACCTGAAAAGACGGCAGCAAAGGACAGCAAAAGACTGCCAGCGATATAGGCCATCCCCTGAAGTGCAGCCCCCCGCTCGACCAACGCCAGCGTATCCAGCGAAAAGGAAGAGAAGGTGGTGAAACCGCCGAGGAAGCCGACAATGAGCAGGAGCCGCAGTTCCATTGAGGCATCAAACTTGCGCGCAAACAGCTCTGCGAGAAAGCCGATCGCGAAGGAGCCGACAACATTGACCGTCAACGTTCCCCAGGGAAAGGCAGGCCCAAGCAGCCGCGTCATCGCCAATCCCGTCAGGTAGCGACACACGGAGCCCAAGGCGCCACCAAAGGCAACGAGCAGAACATTGAACATGAAGTCTCCGGCACAAAAGAGGACCAGAGCCTTCAAACCCCTGCCGCAGGTCGGCGTCAAGCCTTGGGCGCAGCAAGAAAGGTCCCGACAAAGGATTTGAGCGCCGCCCAATCGGTGAATTCGTGATCCTCGTCGGCATCCGTGGGAGCGTGTCTCTCTCTGGCCATGCGTTGCATCATCCAGCGCTTGAAGAAATCATATTCGCGGTACCGCAGGGCCCCGGCTGCGTGATGGGTCATGGCTGGCCGCCATCCGGTTTCTTCAACGAAATGATCGGCAAACCCTCTTGCCTCCTGACGCTCCGCCTCGACATCGCTTGCGATCAGAAGACTTACAGAAACGAAAGACGTCGGCACAGTGCTCAACCAGGGCACCTCTCGCATGACAAAGTCACGGAACACGGTCGGGTACTTCCCAGCATGGATCGGCGCACAGAGGATCGCGGCTTCGGGATGTCCAACGGCGTATTCCTCAAGTGAGGCGATGTCGAAAAGCAACGCCCTTTCTCCCGCAGCTTCAATCTCTCCAGCAATACTGTCTGCAATCTTGCGCGTCTGACCTTCAATCGAAACATAGCCAACCAATATCATCATCCAGACATCCTCCATGTGCGTCAGATGCAAAAAATGTAGCGCTGACGGCATGATAAGGACTTGATTCAGGACAAATCCGGAGGCGCAATCCTCGAAAATCATTGATTACAGATTTAATAAAACCGACCGGAACGACTTAAAGATGCATAGATAACCGCGTGTTATCCTAATATCATTACATAATATCTGGAAAACAACGATGACCCAGGTCGTGACAGTCTCAGCACATACCGCCGCCTATGCTATGGAGCCTGTAAAAGCACCACTGCGTACAGGAAGAACATCCTACGCGGAGGAACATACTCGACTGCTGGCCGAACAGGCATCGCAGAGCGAGGACCTACGGCTAAGGGCCCTGGTCAACGTGGTGCAGCCGCCAGCCCTCGCGCTCTACTTTCTGACGTCGAGCCAGAAGCGCTTCGAGCAATCCACACTGAAGGAAACCATCGAGGCCTACAAGAACTCGGTGACCTGACATAAAGCGGGGTCGTGACCCCGCCCCTTCGCGGCCCATGATGGCCGCGAATGTAAAGTCGTCGCCGATTTGCGATGGTTAGCGCGCCCCGACCGGCAGCATGACCTCAACCTGTCCTGCCTTTTCAAAGGTCAAGGTTACCGGAACGCTGTCACCTTGCCTGAAGGGCTTTACCACCTTGTAGAACATCATGTGCATGCCGCCCGGTGCCAGTTCGACGGTCTGACCGGCCGGAATTGTGATGCCATCCTTCAGCTGCCGCATCTTCATCACGTCACCCTGCATGCTCATTTCGTGAAGCTGAACTTCCCCCGCCTGCTCGGAGGTTGCTGACACGAGGCGGTCGTCAGCATCACCCTTGTTGGTCACGGTGATGAAACCACCGCCAACCGGCTGGCCGGGAAGCATCGCCTTGGTGAAACCGGCGGTCAGTTCGAGGTTGCCCAGGGTGACCGGTTCGAAGCCGCCCGGATTGGCATCCGCCATCTGCGCATCGTGACCCGCATGCGCAGCATGGGCTCCGTGCGCACCGCCAGCTGCGTCTGCAGTGGAAACCTGACCTTGGGAACTGTCGGCAGCATGCGCCGCATGACCCGCATGCTCATTTCCTTGCCCAACTTCGACCGCCAGCACAGGTGCCGGCCCCTTCAAGGCATGGGGATCCTGCCCCGGAGCGGCAATCTCGGTCCAGGCAACCTTGGCATTGGCACCACACAATTGCACGGTGGGGAAAGCAAGGCCGGTTGCCGGATCGCCGGCTGCGACTTTGCCGTAGACGACAAACGTATCGTAGAAATCGTCCGGCAACTCGCCATTCTTAAAGCGGATCTCCACCGGACCAGAGGTTATCGCCTTGCCGTGATTGTCGTAGCTTTTCTGGTAGTCGCCAGTGATGATTTCAATCTCCCAGCCAGGCTTGACCATCGGCTTAGCGGAAATGAAGCCTTCCGGCAGCTTGATCTGAACCTCATTGGTCGCCTTGCCGTCACAGCCATGCGGTACCTGCAGGGTGGCGGCGACGTAAGAGCCGATCTTGACCGGCTGATTGGCAAAGCTTGCATGCGCCAGAGCGGCCGTCGAGGATGCCAGCGTCAGCATGGCAGTTGCGAAAATAACCTGGGTTTTCATGGATATCTCTCCGTGCCGCGCCTCGTGGGCCAGCGGCGATACTGTCTTTTCAAGGTGAAGATCAGATCAGGCGGATAGCGGGGGCCCCCGGGAGCGCGGCTGCTCGGAGGCTTGAGGGACATACGGACGAGCCTCAGCGGCATCGGCCTTGCCAAGGCTCTGGAATGCGGAGATGAGCCAGCCATCACAAGGCACCGGCAAAAGCACGGCGCCGGCCAACCGGCACGCCTCACAATCACCGGTCTGGTGGCTTCGGGTATGGCCGCGATCTGCAATGCACAGATCTGCAAAGGTGCCATCTGGCAGACTATAGGCAGCGGACTGGAAATCAGTCGCAATTGCCGCTGGCGTGCGATGGGCAAAACCCACCGACAGGAAGACCATGGCGCACAGAATGCGCAGGATCTTTGCCGCAGGGTGTGACTTCGTCTTCATCGCCGTCCTCGTCTCGACGTCTGCTTTAGCGCGATGCTTGGCCGAAGCCAAGCGACGAGATGCCGCGTGGGTATGGAAAGGCTAACCACCATTCAGCGATACTCCCGCAGGCGGCTATGGCGCTGACACGACAAAAATCTGCTCGTGAGCGACGCGCCCCCTTGCCAAGTCACCCCGCAACCGGATAATGCCGCCAAGACCTTGTTGGGAGAAACCGGTTCAATCCGGTGCCGAAGGAGCAACCGCCCCGGAAACTCTCAGGCAAAAGGACCACAAGGCGTCGACTGCACTCTGGAGAGAGGCCCGTTTCCAACGCGGGCCAAGCCGAAGGGATAACAATCTCAGGCACAAGGACAGAGGGGGCTCATGAACCGGCACAACCGTGCCCAGACTTGAGCAAGCGCGTGAGCGCGAACCCGGAGGCGACGTCTTGGACGATCAGACCCAACTGAAACGCACCCCCCTTTACGATTTTCATGTGTCGCTCGGCGCCAAGATGGTGCCCTTTGCCGGCTACGACATGCCGGTGCAGTATCCGGCCGGCGTACTAAAGGAACATCTGCACACCCGCGCTGCAGCCGGCCTCTTCGACGTTTCCCATATGGGTCAGGTCGAACTCGTCGCTGCCTCCGGCACCTATGAGGACGCGGCCAAGGCGCTGGAAACGCTGGTTCCCGTCGATATCCTTGGCCTCAAGAACCGACGCCAGCGCTATGGCTTCTTCACCGACGACAATGGCGGCATTCTCGACGATCTGATGATTTCGCGGCTCGGCGAGCGCCTGCTGGTCGTCGTCAATGCTGGCTGCAAAGATGCGGATATCGCGCATCTCAGGGCGAAGCTTCCGGCAGGCGTCAAGGTTCTCGTGCATGACGACCGCGCGCTACTTGCCCTGCAGGGGCCGAAGGCGGAAGCAGTTCTAGCAACGCTCAACCCTGATGTCGCCGCCATGAAGTTCATGGATGTTCGCGAGCTTGCCCTGGGCGACATCCCTGTCCTGGTGTCACGCACCGGCTATTCCGGCGAGGATGGTTTCGAGATCTCGGTGCCCGAAGACCGCGCCACCGACCTTGCCAAGGCGCTGCTCGACAACCCGGACTGTCAGCCAATTGGCCTCGGCGCACGCGATTCGCTGCGGCTCGAGGCCGGTCTCTGCCTCTATGGCAATGACATCGACACCACCACGTCGCCAGTCGAAGCCTCGATCGAATGGGGCATCCAGAAGGTCCGTCGTTCGGGCGGCGCCCGCGAGGGCGGCTTTCCAGGTGCCGAGCGCATTCTCGGAGAGCTCGAGAATGGCGTTTCCCGCCGCCGCGTCGGGTTGAAGCCCGAGGGCAAGGCACCCGTGCGCCCACCGGCAAAGCTCTTTGCCGATGCGGACGGCTCAATCGAAATCGGTCACGTGTCCTCCGGCGGTTTCGGTCCCAGTGCCGAGGGGCCGATCGCCATGGGTTATGTACCGACGGAGATGGCCGAGGCCGGCACGCAGGTTTTCGCTGAGGTGCGTGGCAAGTATCTGCCCCTCACCGTCACGGCTCTGCCCTTTGTAACCCCAACCTACAAACGCTGACACGATGAACTTGCATTGTGCTGCCCCTCATCCCCCTGCCGAATGAGAGGCAAGTGCGCAGCATCGACACACCGACAAACACACGAGAGGAACAAACAATGTTGAAATTCACTGCAGAACACGAATGGCTGAAGATTGAAGACGGCGTTGCCACCGTCGGCATTACCACCCATGCCGCAGGCCAGCTCGGCGATCTCGTCTTCGTCGAACTGCCGGAGGAAGGTGCAAGCTTCAAGAAGGACGGCACCGCTGCGACCGTCGAGAGCGTCAAGGCTGCCTCCGACGTCTACTGCCCGCTCGATGGCGACGTGGTCGAGATCAATCAGGCGATCGTCGACGATCCGTCGCTGGTCAATTCCGATCCGGAAGGGGCTGCCTGGTTCTTCAAGCTGAAGCTCGCGAACCCCGCTGACGCCGACGCCCTGCTCGATGAGGCCGCCTACAAGGAGCTGATCGCGTAATGACCACGGAATTTCAGTTCACGGATTACGATCCTTACGATTTCGCCAATCGTCGTCATATCGGCCCTTCGCCGGCCGAAATGACCGAGATGCTCAAGGTGATCGGCTACCACACGCTCGACGAGCTGATCGATGCGACGGTTCCCGCCTCAATCCGCCAGACGGTCCCGCTCACCTGGAGCCAGGCGATGACCGAGCGCGAGGCCCTCGACAAGCTGCGCGAGACCGCCAACAAGAACCTGGCTCTGACCTCGCTGATTGGCCAGGGCTATTACGGCACCATCACGCCGCCGGTTATCCAGCGCAATATTCTGGAAAACCCGGCCTGGTACACAGCTTACACGCCCTACCAGCCGGAAATCAGTCAGGGCCGCCTCGAGGCACTCCTCAACTTCCAGACCATGGTGACGGATCTGACCGGTCTCGACGTGGCCAATGCCTCGCTGCTGGATGAAGCGACCGCTGCTGCCGAAGCCATGGCACTCTGCCAGCGCAGCGCCAAGACCAAGGCGACCGGCTTCTTTGTCGACAAGGACTGCCACCCACAGACCATCGCCGTCATCCAGACCCGCGCCGAGCCGCTCGGCTGGACCGTTACCGTCGGCGACCCCTTCACCGATCTCGACCCAACCGAAGTCTTCGGCGCGATCTTTCAGTATCCGGGCACGCACGGTCATGTCCGTGACTTCTCCGGCCTGATCGCCCGTCTGCACCAGACCGGCGCGCTCGCCGCTGTCGCCGCCGACATCATGGCGCTGCTGCTCTTGAAGTCCCCCGGTGAAATGGGTGCCGATATCGCGATCGGTTCTACCCAGCGCTTCGGCGTTCCCATGGGTTACGGCGGCCCGCATGCGGCCTATATGGCGGTCAAGGACGCGATCAAGCGCTCCATGCCCGGCCGTCTCGTCGGCGTGTCCGTCGATGCGCGCGGCAACCGCGCCTATCGCCTGTCGCTGCAGACCCGCGAACAGCATATCCGCCGCGAAAAGGCGACGTCGAACATCTGCACAGCGCAGGTTCTGCTCGCCGTCATGGCCTCGATGTATGCCGTCTTCCATGGTCCCAAGGGCCTGAAGGCAATTGCCCAGCAGGTGCATCAGAAGACGGTCATCCTGGCCAAGGGCTTGGAGAAGCTCGGCTACAGGATAGAGCCTGAAACCTTCTTCGATACAATCACTGTCGAAGTCGGCCATATGCAGGGCCTCGTGATGCGCGCGGCTGTCGCCGAAGGTGTGAACCTGCGCAAGGTCGGCGAGACCAAGGTCGGCATTTCGCTCGACGAGCGCAGCCGTCCAGCCACACTCGAAGCCGTCTGGCGTGCTTTCGGCGGCAGTTTCAAGGTCGAAGACTTCTCTGCAGACTATCGCCTGCCGAAAGATCTGCTGCGCACCAGTGACTACCTCACGCATCCGATCTTCCACATGAACCGCGCCGAAAGCGAGATGACCCGCTATATCCGCCGGCTCTCGGACCGCGACCTTGCGCTCGACCGGGCCATGATCCCGCTCGGCTCCTGCACGATGAAGCTGAACGCCACAGCAGAAATGTTGCCGATCACCTGGCCGGAATTCTCCGACATCCACCCCTTCGCGCCGGCCGATCAGACGCTTGGTTACAAGGAGATGATCGACGATCTCTCGGAGAAGCTCTGCGCGGTCACAGGCTATGACGCAATTTCGATGCAGCCGAATTCGGGTGCGCAAGGTGAGTACGCGGGACTTCTGACGATCCGCGCCTATCACCTGTCGCGGGGCGACACGCATCGCACCGTCTGCCTGATCCCGACGTCTGCGCATGGCACCAACCCGGCTTCCGCCCAGATGGTCGGCATGACGGTTGTGCCGGTCAAGTCGAAGGAAAACGGCGACGTCGATCTCGACGACTTCCGCGCCAAGGCGGGACAGCATGCAGACAACCTCTCCTGCTGCATGATCACCTATCCTTCCACGCATGGCGTGTTCGAGGAGACGGTGCGCGAGATCTGCGAGATCACCCATCAGCATGGCGGTCAGGTCTATCTCGACGGGGCCAATATGAACGCCATGGTCGGCGTATCCAGGCCCGGCGACATCGGCTCTGACGTCTCCCACCTCAACCTGCACAAGACCTTCTGCATCCCGCATGGCGGCGGTGGTCCGGGCATGGGTCCGATCGGCGTCAAGGCGCATCTCGCGCCCTTCCTGCCAGGCCATGTGTCGACCGATGGTCGTCCGGGTGCGGTCTCGGCTGGCCCTTACGGATCGCCGTCGATCCTGCCGATCAGTTGGTCCTACTGCCTGATGATGGGTGGCGAAGGCCTGACGCAGGCAACCAAGGTCGCGATCCTCAACGCCAACTACATTGCGGCGCGGCTGAAGGGTGCCTATGACGTGCTTTACACGTCGGCCTCGGGTCGCGTGGCGCATGAATGCATCATCGACACCCGCCCTCTGCAGGCCTCCGCCGGTGTCACCGTCGACGACGTCGCCAAGCGGCTGATCGACTGCGGCTTCCACGCACCGACCATGAGCTGGCCGGTTGCCGGCACGCTGATGATCGAGCCGACGGAATCGGAGACCAAGGCCGAAGTCGATCGCTTCTGCGATGCGATGCTGGCGATCCGCGAGGAAGCCCGCGACATCGAAGAAGGCCGGATGGACAAGGCCAACAATCCGCTGAAGAACGCCCCGCATACGGTGGAAGACCTCGTCGGCCAATGGGATCGTCCCTATAGCCGCGAACAGGCCTGCTACCCGCCAGGCGCCTTCCGGGTGGACAAGTACTGGTCGTCGGTCAACCGCGTCGACAATGTCTATGGCGACCGCAACCTGGTTTGCACCTGCCCGCCGATGGAAGCCTACGCGGAAGCTGCCGAGTAACGGCCAGCCCTCAAATCGCCTCCTGAACGCCGCCCTTGAGGCGGCGTTTTTCATTTGTGATTACACACCGACAAACCCTGTGATGGAACGGAATGCTCGGGCGCCCGTTCTTCAACCTGTCCAACACAGGAGAACAGACATGCGCAATACTCTTATCCTCGCTGGTGCAGCGGCACTCATGACGCTCTCGGCGTCGGCCAATGCGCAGGAAACTGTCATCATCCAGCAGGCTCCGGTCGCCACTCAGTCGACCATCGTGGTGCCGGCACCGGTCGAAACCTATGTCATGCAGCGCGAAGTGCGCTCGGTGCCTTACGAAGGTGACGTGCTGATCGGCCGTGTCATTGAAGACCCGGTCGAGCTCTATCCCGTCGATGGTTATGAGGGTTATGCATACACCGTGGTCAATGATCGACGCGTGATCGTCGATCCACAGACCCGTCAGATCATCCAGATCGTCGAATGACGGTTGCAGGAGTTTGATCTTTGAGAGCCCGGCGCACCGCGCCGGGCTTTTCTTAGAGCCAGCGTCCCTTTCCGTCCCGAAACGGAGCAGGCCGGCAACCGCATCCACTTTCTGGCAAGACTGTTTTTTCAGACTTTCCTAATGGTGACCCGCTAATACTGCTTCTTGGAAACGCCAGTTGCAGGATCAGCCAATGAGCCTTTCGGCCGTCATGGGAATTTCCCTCTCCGGGATGCAGGCGCAGCAGACACGGCTGGCCGCCACAGCGAACAATATCGCCAATGTCTCGACACCCGGCTACAATCGGCTAGAGACCAAGTTTTCGTCCGTCGAAGGCGGCGGAGTGAGGGCAAGTGTTGAGCCCTCGGGTGGCGCGATCTCCGCCGAGGCCTCCAATGTCGATCTCACCACGGAGATTCTGTCTGTGATGACTGCAGAGACGGCCTTCAAAGCCAATGCTGCCGTCTGGGAAACCGGTGCCGACATGTGGGATATGTTGAAGACCATCGTCCGCGACTGATTCGTCTGCAGTTTGCACCTGCCTCATCCTCCTCCCGCCGGACCCGAGATGCATTTGAGACGAAGGAAGCAGGACCACCCCTCCGGGTTCAAACTGTCGACAGCCCAAAAAAAGCAGCGGGCATGGTATCTGCTGCGTACGATTTGCGCGCATCCGGCTTGAAAGCACCATCTTCGTGAGACCAAATCAGACGGTTGCCACCGTTTGCCCACAGGATGAGCCATGTTCGACCCGTATATCGATAGTCTCAGCAAACTCGTCATGTCTGCCGAGCGTGTGTCTCGTGCACAGTTCGACGCCTCCTTCCAGCACGCCCTCGCCGAAGCACTCAGCCCTGTCGTCACGAATGATTATGTCGATGATTGCATCGAACTCATCACTCTCGCCGTAGACGACCTTTTTGCTGCAGACACAGCCCAGGATGTCGCCCGCAATCACATACTCTGCGGCATCGAGGCATTGAGGGACGAATTGGCCTTGTGCGAGCGTAAGGACATGCCGAGGCGTCTCGCCGCCGGCATGTGACCGATCTCAACCGTGGCGAATGCTTGAAGACGCCTCTAGAGCCGTTGCGCTTGTTGCAAGCGATACCATTTCGAGCAAGTGGTCGAGAAACAACGTCTCTTCACTGAGAGGCTCCTTCAGCGAGACACTGTGGATGATTTCTCTCAAGCTACGAACCTGCTCCCCGACGATTGAACGTACGTAGATATCCGAGGATGGAAACTGGGCGTTCTTCATCTCATTCTCCTGCCATTCTGTGGTATTCGACAATGCCGTGCATTTCATCGGCATAGGGAAGCCTTCTCAGAGCGCCCATGCCGAAGGGATTTCCGGGCGAAAGTTCAAGGTCGAGAACGCTGCCCGTGATTGCGTAGAGTTCGTGGTGCTTCAACAGCCCCCGCGCGGAAGGCTTTGCGCTGATCGGCACAATCAATGAGCCATCAAGCACGCTGGGTGCGGCAAGCGGCATCACATCCCAGCCGGTGCTGACCAGAAGATTGACCAGTTTGGGGTGCGTCTGGACGATCAACTGATCGATCCCCGCAACGAGGCAATATTCGAGCACACCAGTCATCAGGATATGCGAGAGCGGCACATTGGCGATCCGCGCGTCCGAGACCGCAGCGATACAGCGCGTCCACTCATAGATCCGATTGCCACGGGGCCACTCCGCGCCATCCATCAAATGAGGATAGACATCCGAGAGAAGATGCGGCCCCATTGTCGGCAGCAGGCGACTGTAGCCCCCAACCTCGCCATCGATGAGAAGCGGAAGATGAATGGCATCGGGCGTATCGAACTGATCGATTTCCCGCCCATCAGGACGGCGGATGGCCGTCCAGCCGAGACGCTCGACAAACTGCGCATGCCGGAAGCGCCAGATCTTCTCCATCAGCTGATGATTGGCCCCACCGTGGGAACCGAGGATCGTCACCAACATGTCCCATACCTCTCAATTTTGAGAGAGAATGCTTCAGGCATGGCACGATCCAAATAGGCCGTTTCGCCTACTTAACGAATGATGCCGAGTCGTATCGCCTCGGCAATCAGTTGCGCACGATTGACACTATTCAACCTGCGGCTTGCAGACGCAACTTCATGCTGGACGGTTTTCTCCGAGATGCCGAGAATCTGGCCGATTTCCCAGTTCGTCTTACCCGCTGCACACCACATGATTACCTCACGCTCGCGCGGGGTAACCTTCAATGCTGCGGCCATGCGACGGGTATCGGGCTCCGCCATGAAGGCGCGAAGCTTGTTGTGTGCATAGATCGAGATGATCTGAAGCGCACCCCTTTGCGCATCCGAGAGGTCAACCTTGCGGGCCCCGAAGGTGACGATGGCCTGAAAACCGCCGACGGAGTGCAGAGGAACGCTGTAGCCGTCCATCATTCCGAACTCCGTCGCCTCGTTCATGACCTTTCGGGCTGTCCGGGAGAGCGGCTCCGTGGCAAGGGCCTCGGACCATACAAAGGCCTCGTCCGACATGCGAGTCCGGTGGATCACCGGGTCCACATGCACATAGTTTTCGTTGACATAGCGCTCAAACCACTCTTCCGGCCAGGCACTCAGCATGAAGTATGGGTCAATCCGCTCATTTGGCAGCGGAATACCCGAAATAGCATAGCAGTCCATCCCGAAGGCGTCTGCTGCCCGGCCAAGACTGGACAGGACTGCCGCCTTGTTACTCGCGTTCGCACATTCCGAAATGAAATCGAACATGGCATTCGCTGCCACTTGCCGCCCCACCATTGTCGCCCCCGACACAAGTACAGAAAATAGCTTTCAGGTTCACGCTAGCACACGTGTCGGAATGCTGCATTAGCGACCTACGGTATCCCTGCAATTTAAGGGGAAATCATCGTGTGAGTGAAAACAGATCACCCACGGCACTGTCTGGCGCGACTTATGCCTGCTCGGCTTGCCGCCGTTCCGCAAGATCGGCCAGATCCGCGGCTTTCAGTTCTACCGATTCACCGCAACCGCAGGCCGAGGTCTGGTTCGGATTGTGGAAGGTAAAGCCTGAGCGCAAGGTCGTGGTTTCGAACCCCATCTCGGTACCCAACAGATAAAGCACGGCTGCCGGGTCAATCCAGACCGTAGCACCATCCTTTTCGATGCGGTCGTCACGGCCGTTAGGCTCGGTCACCAGATCGATGGTGTACTCCATCCCGGCACAGCCACCCTTCTTGATACCGACCCGGATACCCTTGGCATCGGGACCGGAATGCTCGACGATCGCTTTTACGCGTGCGGCCGCCGCATCGCTGAGGGTCATCACTTGAAAGGCCATCGGCACTACTCCATCAACCACCGGGTTCAAGGTCCGGCGTTTCTCCGCGCAATGTAAGAGACCAGCCTCGTTGGTTCAATAGCGTAGGCGCGCATCCACGAACGGGTTTCCCGTCTCCCCCAGGTCCACGCAGGTCATCGTGATCAATCCGTGGGCAAGCCGGATATTTTCTAAAACACGCTTGTTATCAGAAGCTTGGATCCCCGGTTGCAGCCGGGGCGCATTTGACCACGATCAAAAATGACGCAGCGTGCAGAGGAGATGGATGCAAACACGAGCAAAGACGCCGACTTTCGCGAAAATTTTGACCATTCGGTAAAATATTTTCCGACAAAAAATCCAATACATTGATTCTATTATTCTTTTCAGATTGGCACGCCATTTGCTTCGTTATCTGCGAACAAAAACGGCGCTTAGCGCGCCTCCAGAAGCGGAGAACAGGATATGGAAATCGGCGTCTTCATCCCGATCGGCAATAATGGCTGGCTTTTGTCGGAGAATGCCCCGCAGTACAAACCGAGCTTCGCGCTGAACAAGGCGATCACGCTGAAGGCCGAATCCTACGGTTTCGACTTCGCGCTCTCGATGATCAAGCTGCGCGGATTCGGCGGCAAGACAGAGTTCTGGGACTACAATCTCGAGAGTTTCACGCTGATGGCCGGCCTTGCCGCCGTCACGTCAAAGATCAAGCTTTTTGGCACCGCCGCCACCCTCATCATGCCCCCGGCCATCGTTGCGCGCATGGCAACGACGATTGATTCGATCTCCGGCGGCCGGTTCGGGGTCAATCTGGTCACCGGCTGGCAACGTCCGGAATACAGCCAGATGGGGCTGTGGCCCGGCGACGATTATTTCTCCGACCGCTATGAATATCTGACCGAATACACGACCGTTCTGAAAGACCTGCTCACCACCGGCCGATCGGATCTCAAGGGCAAGCATTTCCAGATGGATGATTGCCAAATGAAACCGATCCCGGAAGGCGATGTGAAGCTGATCTGCGCCGGCTCTTCCAATGCCGGCATGGCCTTCTCTGCCCAGTTCGCCGACTACAGCTTCTGCTTTGGCGTCGGCGTGAACACGCCCAAGGCCTTCGCCCCTACCAATGAACGCCTGCTCGCCGCCACCGAAAAGACGGGTCGCGACGTGCGCTCCTTCGTTCTGACCATGGTGATCGCCGAAGAAACGACCGAAGAGGCCTTCGCCAAGTGGGAGCACTACAAGGCAGGTGCCGACGAGGAAGCCATCAAATGGCTCGGCCTGCAGAGTGCGGTCGACACAAAATCCGGTTCCGACACCAATGTCCGGCACATGGCGAACCCGGTGTCTGCGGTCAACATCAACATGGGCACGCTGATTGGCTCCTATGCGGAAGTCGCCGCCATGCTTGACGAGATGAGCGAAGTTCCGGGCACTGGCGGCGTGATGCTCACCTTCGACGACTTCCTTGAGGGGGTCGAGAAGTTCGGCAAGTTTGTACAGCCGCTGATGAAGAGCCGTGCGCACGTCAACCAGATGCTGGAGGCCGCCGAATGAGCGAGGCCGTTGTTGCAGGCTATCAGCCACGCCCGGAGCTGACCAAGAGCGTCACGCTTCCGGCCCGTCCCGAGCCGATCACGCTCAAGCCATCGGAAACGGCCGTCGTCGTGGTCGACATGCAGAATGCCTATTCGACCGAAGGCGGTTATGTCGATCTTGCCGGCTTCGACATTTCTGGGGCCAAGGGCACGATCGCGAACATTCAGAAGACGGTTGAGGCGGCACGGGCTGCCGGCGTGCTGGTCGTCTATTTCCAGAACGGTTGGGACAAGGATTATGTCGAGGCTGGCGGCCCAGGCTCGCCCAACTGGCACAAGTCGAATGCACTGAAAACCATGCGCGCACGGCCAGAACTGCAGGGGCAACTGCTTGCCAAGGGCACCTGGGACTATGCGATCGTCGACGAGCTGCAGCCGCAGCCGGGCGACATCCTGGTGCCGAAGAGCCGCTACTCCGGCTTCTTCAACACCAATATGGACTCGGTGCTCAGAGCCCGTGGCATCCGCAACCTCGTCTTTGTCGGCATTGCCACCAATGTCTGTGTCGAAAGCTCGCTGCGCGATGCCTTCCACCTCGAATATTTCGGCGTGATGCTCGAGGACGCGACCCATCACCTCGGCCCGGACTTCATCCAGCAGGCGACCGTCTACAATGTCGAAAAGTTCTTCGGCTGGGTGGCGACCGTCAGCGACTTCTGCGGCGCGATCGGACAGGCAGCCCCTGCCGACGCCGCTTGATACCATCACCATTCAACAAACGGAGAGAGTGAGAATGCCCAAGACCATCGTCGTTCCCGAAGGCACATCCAAGCCGCTTGCCCCCTATTCACCCGGCACGCTTGCCGATGGCATCCTCTATGTCTCGGGAACGCTTCCCTTCGACAAGAACAACAATGTCGTGCATGTCGGCGATGCGGAGGCCCAAACCCGGCATGTGCTGGAGACGATCAAGTCCGTCATCGAAACCGCCGGCGGAACCATGCAGGACGTCACGATGAACCATATCTTCGTCACTGACTGGGCCAACTACCAGGCGGTGAACAAGGTCTATGCCGAATACTTCCCCAGCAACGAACCGGCCCGCTACTGCGTGCAGTGCGGCCTGGTGAAGCCGGATGCGCTCGTCGAGATCGCGACGGTCGCGCATATCGGGAAGAAGTGAGTTCAACCGCTTCCCCTCCCCAACCCCTCCCCACAAGGGGGAGGGGCTAAGTCAGCCTCAGTGATGCAACGGTCAACCTCCCTGCAGGTGCATATTGTGTGGCTGTTACGGTGCCGCGGATTAAGCCCCTCCCCCTTGTGGGGAGGGGTTTGGGGCGGGGTTCTTCATTCTGAAACAAGAGCATTCCATGCATTACGACATCCACGGCCTCACCTCTCCCGATGCGCCGACCATCCTGCTCTCGTCTGGCCTCGGCGGCTCTGGTGGCTATTGGGCACCGCAAATCCCTGCCCTGTCCGAACGGTTCCGCGTGATCACATACGACCATCGTGGCTGCGGAAAGACGGGTGGCTCAGTTCCTGAAGTCGGTGGCATTGCAGCCATGGCGGACGACGTGCTCGAGATCGTCGAGACGCTTGAGCTCAAGAAATTCCACTTCATGGGCCATGCGCTGGGCGGTCTGATCGGGCTGGATCTGGCGCTGCGCCGTCCGGAACTGATCGAAAGTCTCGTGCTGATCAATGCCTGGAGCAAGGCAGATCCGCATTCCGGACGTTGCTTCGACGTGCGCATTGCGCTGCTCGAAAACGCCGGTGTCGAGGCTTTCGTCAAGGCACAGCCGCTCTTCCTCTATCCGGCCATCTACATGGCGGAAAACCCGGAAAAGATGGCGACGGAAGAGGCGCATGCGCTCGCCCATTTCCAGGGGCGCGACAATATACTGCGCCGGATTGCGGCACTGCGCGCCTTTGATGTCGACGGCCGTCTCGGCGAAATCCAGGCACCGACGCTGGTCATTGCCACCCGCGACGACCTGCTCGTCCCCTATTCGCGGTCGCTGCGCCTCGCAGAAGGGCTGCCGAACGCAAATCTCGTGCTGACCGTCGCCGGTGGACACGCCGTGAACGTCACCTACCCCCAACAATTCAACCGTGCGGTAATCGACTTCCTGTCGACCCTCGAACACACCTGAAGGAAACGCCCATGTTGGCCACCAAGACCATCACCCCCGTTGCCTCCGTGTCGGAAGGCGTCTCGCCGGAGAAAAGTGCCACCTATCGGAACGGCATGGCCCGCCTCGCCGCAGCCGTGACCATCGTGACGACGGATGGCCCCGGCGGTCGCGCCGGCTTTGCAGCAACGGCCGTCACCAGCGTTTCGGACAATCCGCCAACGCTTCTCGTCTGCCTCAACAAGGGTAGTTCAGCCTATCCCGCCGTCAGCGCCAACGGGTTTGTCGCGGTCAACGTTCTCTCGGCAGAACACGAATCCGTCAGCCGGCTTTTTGGCGGCAAGACGCCCGTCGACGAGCGCTTCGCCGCTGCCACCTGGGAGACCACAGAGACCGGCACGCCGCGCCTTACAGATGCCCTCGTCTCCTTCGAATGCCGGATCACGGAAGTGCATGACGGCAGCACGCATGACGTTTTGTTCTGCGAGGTTCTCGACGTCACCACCCGTGAGGACGGCCAGGCGCTCGTCTATTTCGACCGGGCCTATCGCACAGTCTAAATAGCTGTACCTAAACGCAAAACGGCCCGCTCAAAGCGGGCCGTTTCGTTGATCGCCTAATTGTCTCAATACCAGCCGACGGCGACCTGCGCCTCTTCGGACATGCGGTCCGGCGTCCATGGCGGATCGAAGCTCATTTCGACTTCGACGCCCGACACGCCTTCGACCGAACCGACGGCATTTTCGACCCAACCCGGCATTTCGCCGGCGACCGGGCAACCCGGAGCGGTCAGGGTCATGACGATCTTCACCGTGCGGTCGTCCTCGATGTCGATCTTGTAGATCAGGCCGAGTTCGAAGATATCGGCGGGGATTTCCGGATCATAGACGGTCTTCAGCGCCGCAACGATGTCATCCGACAGGCGCGCCACCTCTTCCGGCGGGATCGCCGTGTTGATGATGCCTTCGCGGACGTCTGGCTTGGTTTCGGTATCGCTCATGATATTCATTCCTCAGGCGAAGAAGCTGCGGGCGTAATCCAGCGCGTCCGCCAGCGCGTCGACTTCTTCCCTTGTGTTATAGAGACCGAAGGACGCCCGGCAAGTGGAGGTCACGCCGAAACGTGCCAGAAGCGGCTGGGCGCAATGGGTTCCGGCGCGAACGGCCACGCCGCGACGGTCGATCATGGTCGAGACATCATGCGCATGAATGCCGGCGAGTTCGAAGGAGAAGATCGCTCCTTTGCCGGGTGCATTGCCAATGATCCTCAGCGAATTGATCGCCGAGAGGCGCTCATGCGCATAGGCGCGTAGGCTTTCCTCATGGGCGGCGATGTTCTGGCGGCCTAGCGTTTCCATATAGTCGAGCGCATAGCCGAGCCCGATCGCCTGGACGATCGGCGGCGTGCCGGCCTCGAAGCGATGGGGCGGCTCGTTATAGGTGACGCTATCTTCGGCGACCTCAATGATCATCTCGCCGCCGCCCATGAAGGGGTCCATGTCGCGAAGCCGGTCCATCTTGCCCCAGAGCACGCCGATGCCCGAGGGACCGTAGAGCTTGTGGCCGGTCACGGCATACCAGTCGCAGCCAAGATCCTGGACATCGACGGGCATGTGGACTGCCCCTTGAGAGCCATCGACCATAACGGCGATGCCACGATCATGCGCGATACGGCAGACCTCCTTGATCGGCACGACGGTACCAAGCGCGTTCGACATATGGGTGATCGCGATCAGCTTGGTGCGCTCGGTCAGTGAGGCTTCGAAGGCCTCCATGTCGAAGGCACCGTCATCGGTCACGGGTGCCCAGACGAGCTTGGCGCCCTTGCGTTCCCGGAGGAAATGCCAGGGCACGATGTTGGAGTGGTGTTCCATGATCGAGAGCACGATCTCGTCGCCCTCGCCGATATGCTTCATGCCCCAGCCATAGGCGACCGTATTGATCGCCTCGGTCGAGGACTTGGTGAAGATCACCTCATCGATCGAGGGGGCATTCAGGAAGCGGCGCACCTTTTCGCGTGCCGCCTCATAGGCATCCGTCGCGGCGTTTGACAGGAAATGCAGGCCCCGATGCACATTCGCATATTCGTTAGAGTATGCGTGGCTGATAGCGTCGATTACCAGCCGCGGCTTCTGGGCCGAGGCGGCATTGTCGAGATAGACCAGCTTCTTGCCGTAGACCTCGCGCGACAGGATCGGGAAATCCTGGCGCACGGCCTCGACGTCATATCCTGTCCGAGCCGCGATCGTGTCAGCCATGATGCTCCAGCCAGTCGGTGATGATTTCTTCCAGGGCTTCGACGAGCGGCTCGTTTTCGAGCTCCTCGACGATTTCGGCAACGAAGCCGTTGATCAGCAGGGCGCGGGCCTGCTTTTCCGGAATGCCGCGCGACATCAGGTAATAGAGATGGCTCTTCTCGATGTCGGCAACGGTGGCACCATGGGCGCACTGCACGTCGTCGGCGAAGATTTCGAGCTCGGGCTTGACCGAGAATTCGCAATCATCCGACATCAGCAGCGTGTTGCAGGCCATGCGGGCGTCGGTCTTCTGCGCATCCGGGGCGACCCGGATCATGCCCTGGAAGACGCCGCGTGCACGATCGAAGACTACGTTGCGGATCACTTCCGTCGAGGTGGTATTCGGCACATCATGGCCGAGCGTCATGGTGACGTCTGTATGCGTGTCACCGCCGAGCAGGTTGACGCCACGCAGCATGAAATCGGAGCCTTCGCCAACCGTCTTCACATGCACTTCCTGACGCACCAACTTGCCACCGGCATTGATGATGAACAGACGGAACTTGGCATCCGTGCCGAGTTCAACACGGATTTGACCCAAATGGGTATCCGCATCGCCTTCGCCCTGAAGAATGATCCAGGTGATCTCCGCACCTTCGCCGAGCTTCAGATCGGCGACGACGGAGGCAAGGGCCGCAGAACCGCTCTGGCCGATGTGGCGCTCGACCACGGTTGCCTTCGAGGACTTGCCGAAGTTTGCCGGGAAGCGCATGTGTAGCTGGCCGGCAGCATGCACCGACTGCAACTCGATCGGCGCTTCGATCTCAGCATCATCGGCCACTTCAAGCGTGTAACCGTCGCGCACAAAGGCGCCATTGATGCGACCGATCGTATCGTCGCCGTTAAACGCCGTGAGCCCCTCGGCGGCCGTTCCGCTCGACAGGGCGTCACGATAGACAGAAACGCTCAAGCCCTCCGGCAAGGCGGCCGGCATCTGCCCCACGCCCTGCAGGACGTTCAGCACGGTCGCGCCTGCGACCAGCGGATTGGCCGCCTTGGCGATTGCCTGCGGTTCATCGACGGGAAGCGTGCGCAACAGCGCTTTGAGGTCCGTATAGTGGAAGGTCTCGACGCGGCGCGTCGGCAGGCCCTGACGCTTCAGGGCATCGAACAGGCCGTCACGCTTTTGCAGAACGGCGCCGTCGCCGGGCAGGCTGCCGATCTGGTGGGTATAGGCGTCGATGAGCTGGGTCTCGGCTGTGGTGAGCCGGTTGGCCGCTTGCAAAGTCATCGTTGCAACTCCTTCAAACTTGAGAGCCCTTAGGCTGCCTGACCGGTGATGTCGGCATAGCCGTTGGCTTCAAGTTCAAGCGCAAGATCCTTGTCGCCCGACTTGATGATCTGGCCCTTGTAAAGAACATGGACGCTGTCCGGCACGATGTAGTCGAGCAGGCGCTGGTAGTGGGTGATTACCACGGTTGCGCGATCCGGGCGCTTCAGGGCGTTCACGCCGTCGGCGACGATCTTCAGCGCGTCGATGTCGAGGCCGGAATCGGTCTCATCGAGGATGCACAGCTTCGGCTCGAGCAGCGCCATCTGCAGGATTTCGGCGCGCTTCTTTTCACCGCCGGAGAAGCCGACGTTCAGCGGACGCTTCAGCATGTCAGGGTTGATCTTCAATTCAGCCGAGGCTTCCTTGACGCGGCGGATGAAGTCCGGTGTCGTCAATTCGGCTTCGCCGCGCGCCTTCCGCTGCGAGTTCATCGCCACTTTGAGGAACTGCATGGTGGCCACACCCGGGATTTCGACCGGATACTGGAAGGCGAGGAAGATGCCCTTGGCGGCGCGCTCGGCCGGGTCGAGTTCGAGAATGCTCTCGCCGTTGTAAAGGATGTCGCCTTCGGTGACTTCATAGTCTTCCCGGCCCGACAGGATGTAGGACAGTGTCGACTTACCCGAACCGTTCGGGCCCATGATGGCGGCGACTTCGCCGGCCTTTACGGTCAGGTTCAGGCCACGGATGATTTCGGTGCCGTCTTCGGCGATGCGGGCATGGAGGTTTCTGATTTCAAGCATGACTGTCTTCCTGTCCATCGGGCGGTTCAAGGGCCGCCTGTCGTTTCCTGTTGCGCCTTCGGCGCCTGTTCAATTCCGTCATCCTCGGGCTTGTCCCGAGGATCTACTGCCGTTTCAGTTATAGTCCGACCATTGCGAAGAACTCGGATGCGGTGAATAGACGTTCTGGATCTCGTAAATCCGGTCGTAGAGATCGAGCCATGTCGGGTTTAGCCCTTCGATCAGCTTGATCTTCCAGTCCCGCAGATAGCGCTTCAGAGACTTCTCTCGTCGGATCGCGAGGACGATGTTCGGATGCTGCTCGAACCACACCAAAAGCTTCGCATTGTATCTGGACGTAAAACCTTCCCTCACTTCATTCCGGTGTTCCCAGATGCGCCCCTGCAGGTCGCTGGTCACACCGGTGTAAATCACACCACGTGGCTTGTCCGACATCATGTAAACGAAGCCGGACATCGCGCATCAGCCTTGCCGGCAGCAGATCCTCGGGACAAGCCCGAGGATGACGACCGCACGTGGCTGATCGCACCGTTCCATCAGCCGACCGAACCCTCCAGCGAGATGTTGATCAGCTTCTGCGCTTCAACCGCAAATTCCATCGGCAGCTGCTGGATGACGTCGCGGACGAAGCCGTTGACGATGAGCGCGATCGCCTCTTCTTCCGGGATGCCGCGCTGCATGGCGTAGAACTTCTGGTCCTCGGAGATCTTCGAGGTCGTTGCCTCGTGCTCCACCTTGGCCGTCGAGTTCTTCACCTCGATGTAAGGAACGGTGTGCGCGCCGCAGGTGTCACCGATCAGGAGCGAATCGCAATTGGTGAAGTTGCGGGCGTTTTCCGCCTTGCGGTGCATCGAGACCTGGCCTCGATAGGTGTTCTGCGACACGCCGGCCGAGATACCCTTGGAGATGATCCGGCTCTTGGTGTTCTTGCCGAGATGGATCATCTTGGTGCCGCTGTCGACCTGCTGATGGCCGTTGGAGACGGCGATCGAGTAGAACTCGCCCTGGCTGTCGTCGCCGCGCAGGATGCAGGACGGATATTTCCAGGTGATGGCCGAGCCGGTCTCGACCTGGGTCCAGGAGATCTTCGAGCGCGCACCACGGCAATCGCCACGCTTGGTGACGAAGTTGTAGATGCCGCCCTTGCCGTCCTTGTCGCCGGGATACCAGTTCTGGACCGTCGAATACTTGATCTCGGCATCATCGAGCGCCACGAGTTCGACGACGGCTGCATGCAGCTGGTTTTCGTCGCGCTGGGGTGCCGTGCAGCCTTCGAGATAGGAGACGTAGGCGCCTTCTTCTGCGATGATCAGCGTGCGCTCGAACTGGCCGGTGTTCTTCTCGTTGATGCGGAAATAGGTGCTGAGTTCCATCGGGCAGCGAACGCCCTTTGGAATGTAGACGAAGGAACCGTCGGTGAAGACCGCGCAGTTCAGCGTCGCATAGTAGTTGTCGGTGACCGGAACGACCGAGCCGAGATACTTCTTCACCAGATCGGGATGCTCGCGCACCGCTTCCGAGATCGACATGAAGATCACGCCGGCCTTTTTCAGTTCTTCCTTGAAGGTCGTGACAACCGAAACGGAATCGAAGACGGCATCCACGGCGATCTTCGAGGTCTGGACGCCGGCGAGGATTTCCTGCTCGCGCAGAGGGATACCGAGCTTTTCATAGACCTTCAGCAGTTCCGGATCGACGTCGTCGATCGAGGTCGGACCCGCCGTGCTCTTCGGCGCGGCATAGTAGTATATGTCGTTAAAGTCGATCTTCGGGTAGTCGACACGGGCCCAGGTGGGCTCTTCCATCGTCAGCCAGCGCTTGTAGGCGTCGAGGCGCCATTCCAGCATCCATTCCGGCTCGTTCTTTTTTGCCGAAATGAAGCGGACGATGTCTTCCGACAGGCCCTTCGGGGCCTTGTCGACTTCAATCATGGTTTCAAAACCGTACTTGTACTGGTCGACGTCAATCTGGCGGACCTGATCGATCGTTTCCTGCACAGCAGCCATGGTCGTTCTCCAATCTTGCCGGGCCAAATTCCGGCAGCTTGTTAACGTTGGGCGGGTGACCCGCCCTACTTAAGGTTCCCGAGCCATCTTTTCACCCCTTTTGGCAAGGGAAAAAGGACGGCTCACCCAGAATTCCGTCGCGTCAGGCGGCTTGGCCTGCCATCCGCCGTCTCGCCGCGATCTTGGCGAATGTCGCGACAAAGCGCTCCATTTCCGCCTCAGTGGTCTGCGGGCCAAGCGACAGGCGCAAGGCACCGGTTGCAGCATCCTCGCCCATGGCCGTCAGCACATGGCTCGCGCCGACCTTGCCCGAAGAGCAGGCGGAACCGGCCGAAAGCGCAATGCCCTCAAGGTCGAATGCGATCTGCCCGGTCTCGGCCTTGAGGCCCGGCAGATGAAAAAAGCATGTGTTGCCGACACGCTCGACATCGCGGCCATAGATGACTGTGTCCGGCGCTACGGCGAGCATGGCGGCCTCTGCTCCATCCCGCAACTCGGCCATTGAGGCGCTGCGCGCGGAAAGTCCATCGGCCATGTGGGCTGCCGCCGCACCAAACCCTACGATGGCGCCCAGGTTTTCGGTTCCGGCCCGGTGCCCCTTTTCCTGGCCACCGCCCCGCACCAGTGGCTCCGGCATCAGCGTTTCGCCCCGCGAGACGAGCGCACCAACACCCTTCGGACCGCCCAGCTTGTGCGCCGACAGGATCAGGAAGTCTGCGCCGAGTTCGGCGATCGAGACAGGCAGTCGCGCAACAGCTTGCACGGCATCCACAACCAGCAAGCCACCAAACTTCTTTACGATGGCGGAGGCTTCCCGGATTGGCTGGACGATACCCGTTTCATTGTTCACCAGCATGATCGCGACGAGCGGAAGGCCTTTTGCCACATCGTGCCGAGCAAGCGCATCGGAGAGCGCTTCAAGATCGATAACGCCAGACCGCGTCACTGGCAGAGATGTCACACTGTCGGCCGCGAAACGTCCGCCAGCGCGCACCGCCGGATGCTCGATGGCAGAGACGTAGAGTGCGCCGATCGAGATCGACGCCTTTCCCATCTTGTAAACGGGCGACAGGACATGGTTCGCCGCTTCGGTGGCGCTTGCGGTAAAGGTCACATGGGCCGGCTCTGCACCAACGAGTGCAGCAACGCTGCGCCGCGCCTTCTCAACAATCGCGCGCGCGGCGCGCCCTTCCGCATGCACAGAGGATGGATTGCCGGGCATGGCCAGCGCCTCGAGCATGGCATCGCGGGCGCACGGCAAAAGCGGTGCGGTCGCGTTCCAGTCGAGATAGATGCGCTCTGCAGCCATGCTGCCCTCAGGCCCCCTGATATTACCGGCGTATTTTCCTTGAAATTTCGGCCGGGCATGTCCTATGACACCTTCACCCCGGATGGAACGCCATCCAGTTTCGAACGGTTCTAAACTTTGTTCTAGAAAAGCTGACTGGCGTCGTCAAGTCAGCTTTCTAATTTGATGTTGACGAACCGCAAAAATTGTCAGGGACCGGAACCTAATGCCCGAAGTGATTTTCAACGGCCCAGCGGGCCGCCTCGAAGGCCGTTATCAGCCCTCCAAGGAAAAAAGCGCGCCGATCGCCATCATCCTGCACCCGCACCCCCAGTTCGGCGGCACGATGAACAACCAGATCGTCTACCAGCTGTTCTACATGTTCCAGAAGCGTGGCTTCACGACGCTGCGTTTCAACTTCCGCTCAATCGGTCGCAGCCAGGGCGAGTTCGACCATGGCGCGGGCGAATTGTCGGATGCAGCCTCCGCGCTCGACTGGGTCCAGAGCCTGCATCCGGATTCGAAGAGCTGCTGGGTCGCCGGCTATTCCTTCGGCGCCTGGATCGGCATGCAGCTTCTGATGCGCCGCCCGGAAATCGAAGGCTTCATGTCGATTGCGCCGCAGCCGAACATCTACGATTTCTCCTTCCTCGCCCCCTGCCCGTCTTCGGGCCTGATCATCCATGGTGACGGCGACAAGGTCGCGCCGGAGAAGGACGTGATCGGCCTCGTAGACAAGCTGAAGGCGCAGAAGGGCATCCTGATCACCCACAAGACGATCCCAGGTGCCAACCACTTCTTCAACGGCCAGGTGGAAACGCTGATGTCCGAATGCGAAGACTATCTCGACCGTCGCCTTGAGGGCGATCTGGTTCCGGAACCGGCTGCCAAGCGGATCCGCTGAACGCATCACATCTTCGTCTCTCGAAATGGCGCGGACATGTCCGCGCCATTTCTTATTCGTGCAAGGCCTTGCATTGACAACCTGCCGCTGCGTCGGGGATCTTGCGCAAGGACAGGACACGCAATTTTCATGACCAAAGTTGAAATGAACCTATTATCCTTCGACGCCGTCGGCCTCGCCGGTGGCGGAAACCGGTGTTACTGGCAAAGCGGCTTCCTGAAATCCTACAGCGAACACCACCCGCTTGCGCCGCGCTTCTATGTCGCGGTGTCCGCCGGGGCCTATCATGGCGCCATGTTTCTGGCCGGTGTCGGTGACCGGGTCCGCGCATCAGCCTTTGCCTTTGCAGAAAAACGATATCCCGGAATTGATTGGCGGGCGCTGAAGAAACGCCAGTCACCACTTGTCGTCGGCGCATTATTCCGAGACCTGCTCACCAGCGAATTCGGCGAGGCTGAACTCGCGGCGCTCAAAAGCGC
Organism: Rhizobium sp. AAP43; assembly: GCF_001296045.1. GTDB lineage: Bacteria > Pseudomonadota > Alphaproteobacteria > Rhizobiales > Rhizobiaceae > Allorhizobium. Next base: position 64,858 of record NZ_LJHS01000045.1, read on the forward strand.
CCCTCCGATGCTGATCCAGTTATCGGAGCTTCCGGGATGGATGCCCGGAACCATGGGCGCAGCCGGGTCGATCGCAGCCTACCAGATCGAAAAACTATTGACGGACGGGGCGCATTCCCGGGCTGGTCGGCGCATGGGGCTGAAACCAGTCTGGATGTCGACACACAATATGGACCATCCAGGCGAACTCGTGGACGCACTCATGGCGACAGCCTCGGTGCCGCCTTTCATGCCGGTGGGCCGCGTTCGCGCCCGCGCTTATCTTGATGGCGGCCTTGTTGACAATCCGCCGCTGATCAAGCTCAGCGAGGTGGAAAACAAGGGATGGCGGACGCTCCTTTTGTCGACGCGCTTCGGCCGCCTGCCTGCGTCCGCCCCGAACCGGGTGGTTGTCGGGCCAAGTGAGGATATTCCGGTCAACAAGTTTGCCGTCGGCGATGCCGCCGGCATCCGTCACGCCTATGAAGTGGGCTTACGCGACGGGCTGGCTTTTGCAAGAGCCAGCACGCCGAACGGAGAAAACGCGCGCTAATCGCTGTTGTCTCGGCTCTTTGCCAGGATCCCACCGGCCATCGGCGCCTTGACACCGGTGATGCCGGGAAATGTCAGCGGCAAGCCTTTCGAGGCGCGAACAGCCAGATAGGCCCAGGCCTCTGCCTCCATCGCGTCACCGTCAAATCCCGCCGCCTCCGCAGACAGCACCGTCGCTTTCGTTTCCGCCGCAAGGTGGGCGAGATCTGCCATGATCATCCGGTTTAATCGACCACCACCGCAGATCACATAGGTCTTCGGCGCCGACGGCAGATGGCCCGCGGATTTCAGGATTGCGGCCGCTGACACATAAGCCAGCGTCCGGGCGCCATCAGACAATTCGGCCTCATGACTTTGCGGCGGCTGGAAATCGTTGCGATCAAGCGACCGGCGGGCCTTTGCCGTGAAGAAAGGGCTGGCGAGATAGCGCTCGGCGAGCCCCATGCTGACCGCCCCTTCCGAAGCGATGCGGCCGCCGTCGTCATAGGGAATGCCGGCATTGGCCTCGACCCATTGATCAATCAGCGTGTTGCCCGGACCGCTGTCGAAGCCGATGATCGTGCCGTCTCGATCGAGGAAAGTGAGGTTCGAGATTCCGCCGATATTGACGAAACAGACCGGCCAATTCTCTGCCGGGATCTGATGCGCAAGTGCGTGGTGATAGACCGGCACCAGCGGCGCACCCTGCCCGCCATGCAGCATGTCATTGGCGCGCATGTCGTAGACCACGTCGATACCGGTTTTGCGGGCCAGCAGCGGGCCGTCACCGATCTGCACGGTCAAAGCCTCATCCGGTCGGTGCAACACAGTCTGGCCATGGAAACCGATGAGATCGACGTCGCGACTGGTCAGGCCTTCCCGCTCGAGAAACATCAGGGCCGCCTCGACATGACGTTGAGTGAGGTCCGTTTCCATACGTGAGAGACCGCCCGGTCGCTCGTCACGCTGTCTGATTGCCTTGGCGTCTTCAAGAGCCTGCTTGAGTTGATCGCGGAAGGCCGGCTCGTAGGGAACCGACAGGAAGGCTCCCCGCTCCACGACAGCCTCTCCATCGGTGCGCAGAAGCGCCACGTCGATGCCATCCATCGAGGTGCCGCTCATCAACCCGATCGCCGTTCTGATATCCGCCATGTATCCCCCGATTCGACTGCTGCTGATCAGGGACATTCATGACCGAGACGGGTGCACATTTCAAAAAACAATGCTAAAGCCCGCGCGGATTTCCCAGATAGGCACCAAAGACCAAGAAACCGAAAGCGCAAGCGTCATGACGAAGTTCAAGTCCGATTTCCTCCGCATCCTTTCTGAGCGCGGCTTCATTCATCAGATGTCCGATGAAACGGGGCTCGACGACCTGCTCGCCAAGGAAAGCGTGACGGCCTATATCGGCTATGACCCGACGGCATCGAGCCTGCATGTCGGCCACCTGATGCAGATCATGATGCTGCGCTGGTTCCAGACCACTGGGCACCAGCCGATCTCGCTGATGGGCGGCGGCACGGGCATGGTCGGCGACCCTTCGTTCAAGGAGGAAGCGCGCAAGCTCATGACGATCGATATGATCGAGGACAATATTGCCTCGATCAAGCGCTGCTTCGCCAACTACCTCGACTACGACAAGGGGCCGAAGGGCGGCGCCCTGATGATCAACAATGCCGAATGGCTTCGCCCGCTGAACTATCTCGAATTCCTGCGCGATGTCGGCCGGCATTTCTCGGTCAACCGCATGCTGTCCTTCGACAGCGTCAAGACGCGCCTTGATCGCGAGCAGTCGCTGTCCTTCCTGGAATTCAACTACATGATCCTCCAGGCTTACGACTTCGTCGAGCTCAACCAGCGCTACGATTGCCGGCTGCAGATGGGCGGTTCCGACCAGTGGGGCAACATCATCAACGGCATCGACCTCGGGCACCGCATGGGCACGCCGCAGCTTTACGCACTGACGGCCCCGCTGCTCACCACCTCTTCCGGAGCCAAGATGGGCAAGTCGGCCTCGGGCGCCGTCTGGCTCAATGCCGATCTGCTGCCGGTCTATGACTTCTGGCAGTACTGGCGCAACACCGAGGATGCCGACGTGGTCCGCTTCCTGAAACTCTTCACGCTTCTGCCGATGGACGAGATCGAGCGGCTCGCAGCGCTCGGCGGTTCCGAGATCAATGAGGCGAAGAAGATCCTTGCGACCGAAGTGACCACGCTGCTCCACGGCCGCGAGGGTGCCGAGCAGGCCGCCGAAACGGCCCGCAAAACCTTTGAGGAAGGCGCACTTGCCGACACACTGCCAACGATCGAGATCCCCTCGGCCGAGCTCGATGCCGGGATCGGCCTTCTCGCTCTGATCGTGAAGGCCGGTCTCGCCGCCTCCAACGGCGAAGCGCGTCGTCACGTCCAGGGCGGCGCCGTCAAGATCAACGACGTGGGCGTCTCTGACGAACGCATGTCCGTCGGCAGTGCAGAGGTCACCGGCGATGGGGTGATCAAGCTTTCTCTCGGCAAAAAGAAGCACATCCTGGTCAAGCCAGCCTGACGTCTCAAGGCTCAAGATTGAATACCAAATAAGCCCGCAATTGCGGGCTTTTTCATGCGGGACGCACGCTCTCGGCCGTGCCTTCTTTTTTGCCACACCAAGGAACATGCCGCAAAACACAGCATGTCATGCACAAATGCATAGCAGTCGCATATTAATTGCACTGCACAATCTTGTTTTACGGGCGTATAAGAAGGTCAATCGCTGATGCGGGAAACACCGCAAGATCAGCCAGAACATCACCGAGGAAACGACCATGAACCCGATCCGCATTGCCAAGAACTGGATGAGCTACCGCCGTACGATGAGCGAACTGGGCAACCTGTCCGCACAGACCCTGAACGACATCGGCATCACCCGCTACGAAATCCGCAACATTGCTTCGCGTTCTTTCCGTTAATACGGAACTGATGCGGCAGAGTGTTTGAAACGGCGCCGCATGGTGCCGTTTTTGATTCTGGCCTTTCGAATTGTGTGCCCTGCGGCCACGTGACAGCCAGACAGCCGGTGGACCTTCGGCGCCGAGCCGTGATAAGGAGCCGCCCATGACGAACAGCACCTTCTCCCCCATTCATATCATCGGCGGCGGCCTGGCCGGTTCAGAGGCTGCCTGGCAGGTCGCCGAAGCCGGCGTTCCGGTCATTCTGCACGAGATGCGCGGTGTCCGCGGCACCGATGCGCACAAGACCGACGGACTTGCCGAACTGGTCTGCTCGAACTCCTTCCGCTCGGACGATGCGACAGCCAATGCCGTCGGCGTCATCCATGCCGAGATGCGGCTTGCCAATTCGCTGATCATGGCCTGTGCCGACAAGCACCAGGTGCCAGCCGGTGGGGCCCTTGCCGTCGACCGCGACGGTTTTTCAGACGCGGTGACCGCAGCACTTCACCAGCACCCGCTGATCTCAGTGGTGCGCGAAGAGGTCACCGGGCTTCCGCCAGAGGACTGGGATCTCGCAATCATCGCAACCGGCCCGCTGACGTCGCCGGCCCTCGCAGAAGCGATCCGCGAAAGAACGGGCAAGGATGCGCTCGCCTTCTTCGATGCCATTGCTCCAATCGTCCACACAGAATCCATCGACATGGACATCTGCTGGTTCCAGTCGCGCTACGACAAGGTGGGGCCCGGCGGCACAGGCAAGGACTACATCAACTGCCCGCTCGACGAGACCCAGTATAACGCCTTCATCGACGCCCTCATCGCCGGCGACGCCGTCGGCTTCAAGGAATGGGAAGGCACACCCTATTTCGACGGCTGCTTGCCGATCGAGGTCATGGCGGAACGCGGTCGCGAGACACTGCGGCACGGGCCGATGAAGCCCATGGGCCTCACCAACGCCCATAACCCGACCGTCAAGCCGTATGCCGTGGTCCAGCTGCGCCAGGACAATGCGCTCGGCACGCTGTACAACATGGTCGGCTTCCAGACCAAGCTTCGCTACGGCGCCCAGGCCGAGATCTTCCGGATGATCCCCGGCCTGCAGAACGCCGAGTTCGCCCGGTTGGGCGGATTGCATCGGAACACCTACATCCATTCCCCGACCCTTCTCGACCACAGTCTGCAGCTCAAGGCACGGCCGGGCTTGCGCTTCGCTGGCCAGATCACAGGCTGCGAGGGCTATGTCGAGAGCGCTTCGATCGGACTGCTAGCCGGTCGTTTCGCAGCAGCAGAGCGCAAGGGCGAGACACCAAGCCTTCCGCCGGCAACGACCGCGCTTGGCTCACTGCTCAACCATATCACCGGCGGCCACATCGTCTCCGACGAGGAACCCGGCAAGCGCTCCTTCCAACCGATGAACATCAATTTCGGATTGTTTCCGGAGCTTGACCCCGGCTCGATCGTCAAGCCCGAAGGCGTCAAGCGCTTTCGCGGCAAGGACAAGACGATCATGAAGCGGCAATTGGTGTCGGCGCGCGCACTGGCACATTGCAAGGACTGGCTCGGCCTCGCCTGAGGTCGCAGCCAGGCCACATCCCGTAAGGTGAGTGGTCTATCCCTGAGTCAGGCCGGCATGCCGGGCATATCCGGTCGATCGGCATGGCCGACATAATTCCCGAGCAGCCAGAGCGATACTTCGGCGGCCTCTGCCGGATTGGCGAAAGTGAATTCGCCATTGTGAAAAGGTGCATCGAGGAATTCGACGGCAAACCCGTTGCCGGCAGGCAGGTTGCGGACGCGTACCATTCCCGGCTTGATCAGGTGGCAGGCATAGTGGCTGCGCATATTGCGCATGAAGCCGGCCTTGCTGTCATGCAGACGGACAAAGACAGCTTTGCCATCCGCTGTCGCATGCAGGCTGCGGATAGCCTCCTGCGGGAAGGCGCGGCCGAACTCGACAATCGCAAGCCCCGTATCCTGAAGGCCCTCAGGCTCGTCACGGCGTGCCATCTTGGTGGAGAAATAGGCAAGGAAGCCGATCAGAACCAGCACAATTCCCCAGGTGAACATGGCGCAGCTCCGTCTCCAAACGCACAAGGATATCGTATAAACCCGCCCTAACAGGCGAGACTTGCGCGAACGTGACCACGCGGCCAGCCGGCAGAACGCTCAGATTCTACCCGAAATCAACGTCGCAAGCAAAGACAGCTGACGGCGCCATTGAGGCGCTCGGATGTCCCGAACAAGCACATCTGCACCAGCCCGCCGGGCGCGTTTAAGGACGTTTTCCGTCAAGGCGGCCGGCAGATAAGCCGGCAGGAGCTGCTTCGGGATCGTGCCGCCGGCCCGCGCCTTCTCGAGGTGATCAAGTCCGTAGCCGATGAATGCGTCGAGCGCCGTGGCAATCCGCGCCTGATCCTCGCCCGCCAGAAAGCCCGCCCGATCAAGCCCGGCAGCTGCGAGGATATCGGCGGGCAGATAAACCTGACCACGGCGACTGTGAATGGGCAGCATCAGCAGCGATCCCGCCACCAACTGCGCCACACCGGCATGACCGGCAATGTCAGAGGCGCCCTCAGCCGCTGCAGGATCAAGAACAAGACTGGAAAGCTGGATGAGCGCCGATGCCGTTTCTCCGGCATAGCCCTCGAACATCGCTGTGCTTTCCATGGGATCATCGTAGAGATCAAAGATGCGCGCATCGGCCATGCCGACCAGCGCGGCCACCGGCAGATTATGCGTCCTGACGGTGTTCAGCAGTTCTGCCGCGATCGGATTGGCAGCCGTCTCTCCATGTGCGCTGCCAGCCAGCAGATCGCGCCAATACTGCAGTCGCACTTCGCCGGTCAGGGGCTCGCGCGTCACGTCCCGCACCCGGGCCAGTTCGGCATTATAGGTATACAGTGCCGAGAGAGCGGACCTCGCTTCCACCGGCGTCAACAGGGAGGCGAGGTAGCGGTCCCGGTCGTTGTCGCGCAAGGCGGCCAGACAGAGCATATCGTTGGAGGGCTGGGTGTCGCTCACTCTCGACCTTTCAGGATGCTGGGCGTCACCACGTCAGACAGCGATCAGGGCTGCTGCGACAGGGCGCGATTCGGCCAGCATGATGTTGTACGTACGAATGGCCGCACCTGTGCTCATCGTGTCGGTGGAAAGCTTGGCAGCCTTCAACGAAGCTCGCACATCCGGCGACAAGAGCTTGATCTGTCGCCCGGTACCAACAAGCAAGAATTCCACACCGGTCTCCGCCATCACCCGCGAGAAGGAGGCCGTGGTCAGGGCATCGTCTTCGCCCTGCTCCCAGCCATAGATGCCGGAGGGCAGCAGGAGCAGCGACCCCTTGTGCGACATGTCGGCGAAGCGGAACCCGCCATTGCCATAGGAATCAATCGGCGCTCGCCCCGGGAAGTGGGCGTCGCGCACGACGACGCCCTTGTCTCCGAATCCGAACACCATGACCTTAGACCCCTGCCTTTGCGCCCTTGCCCGCCTCGGCCTCATCCTGCTGGAACGTCTCGGGACGCAGGTTGAAGGCGATCAGCACGGGACCGGCAATGTAGATCGACGAGAAGGTACCGATCAGGACGCCGGCGAGCATTGCGAAGGTGAAGGACGAGATCACTTCTCCGCCGAACATGTAGAGAGCCCCGAGTGCCAGAATGGTACTGCCCGCCGTCAAAACGGTTCGCGACAGCGTCTGGTTGATCGAGGTATCAATCATGATATCGAGCGGCATCTTCTTGTAGCGCCTGAGGTTTTCGCGCATGCGGTCATAGACGACGACGGTGTCATTCAGCGAGTAACCAATGATCGTCAGGATCGCTGCGATGCTGGTCAGGTTGAACTCGATGCCGGTCAACACGAACAGGCCCAGCGTGAATATCACGTCGTGCAGGGTCGCGATGATGGCACCTACGGCAAACTGCCATTCGAAGCGGAACCAGATGTAGAGCAGGATACCGAACAATGCGACCGCGACACCGACGGTTGCCGTGAAGGTCAGATCGCTCGATACGGCCGGGCCGACCACTTCGACGCGGCGGAAGTCGTAATCTGCCTCCAGTTCGCCACGCACCTTGCTCAGCGCCGACTGCTCGGCATTCTCGCCGCCGTCCTGCGCTTGCAGGCGGATCAGCGCGCTCGATTCATCGCCGAAGCCCTGAGCCTGAACCTCGCCGAGGTTCAGCATGCTCAGGCGTTCGCGAATGTCCGAAAGATCGGCCGTGCCGTCACGGGCCTGAACCTCGATAATCGAACCACCCTTGAAATCGATACCAAGATTCATGCCGAGCGTTGCGAAACCAATCACAGAGGCAATTGAGATCGCGATGGCCACGCCGAAATTTATCTTGCGCATCGCCATGAAGCGAATGTTGCGATTGTCGAAGAAGCCGGTGCGGACGCTGGTCGGAATGCCTTTCGGACGCTTCCAGCGATACCAGACAGCCATGAGCCAGAAGGTCAGTGTATAGGCGGTGAACAGCGTGGTGATGATCCCGATCGAGAGCGTCACCGCAAAACCGCGCACGGGGCCAGAGCCGAGGAAGAACAGGACGACGGCTGCAATCAATGTCGTCAAGTTGGCATCGAAGATGGTGGCAAACGCCTTCTTGAAACCGATATCGATCGCTTCAACCAGCTTTCGTCCGCCGCGCACTTCCTCGCGGATACGCTCATAGATCAGAACGTTGGAATCGACCGCCATGCCCATAGTGAGCACGATACCGGCAATACCCGGCAAGGTGAGCGTTGAACCGATCAGCGACAAGCAGGCAATGATCATGACGATATTGGCGGCGAGCGCGATATTCGCCATGACACCGAACGTGCCGTAGAAGGCGAGCATGAACACGACTACGGCGATGGCACCGATGACGCTTGCGGTCACGCCGGCATTGATCGAATCCTGGCCGAGCCCCGGACCGACCGTGCGCTCCTCGACGACGGTCAGTGTCGCGGGCAATGCACCGGCGCGCAGCAGGACAGCGAGATCGTTTGCACCTTCGATGGTGAAATTACCCGAGATCTGACCGGAACCGCCGATGATCGGCTCGCGGATCACGGGCGCCGAGATCACCTGATCGTCCAGCACGATGGCAAAAGGCCGACCGACATTCTGCTGGGTCGCCTGGGCAAAGCGCTGCGAACCACGGGTGTCAAAGCGGAAGCTGACAACAGGCTCATTGCTGCGCTGATCGAAAACGGCCTGGGCATCGACGAGGTTTTCGCCGGAAATCAGGGCATTGCGTTCGACGAGATAGGGCACGGCCGGATCGTCTGTCGAATAGAGAACCTGCGACTGCGGCGGCGGACGGTTGTTCATCGCCTCGCTGACCGGCATGCTCGTATCGACCATATGGAAGGTGAGCTTGGCCGTCTGGTTGAGCAGATCCTTCAGGCGCTGCGGATCGGTGAGACCCGGCACCTGCACGATGATGCGGTCATTGCCCTGGCGCTGGATCAGCGGTTCGGTCGTGCCGAGCTCGTCAACACGGCGGCGCACGACTTCCATCGACTGGGTCACGGCGGAGGATACCCGGTAATCGAGCCCCTCTTCCGTCAAGGCAAGGCGAATGGTGCCGTCGCCGGGCTGCTCCAGCGTCACCTCGACCACCGTTCCACCCGTCAAACCGCCAACGCTGACCGGTTGGGTTAGAGTGTTGAGCGCGTCAGCAGCGGCCTGGACCTTGTCCGTATCCGTGATCCGAACCTGAACCTGCTGACCGACGCCAGACAAGCCCGTGTAGCGGATCCCTGCATCCCTCAGCGTCTGGCGAACGTCACCGACGACCGTTTCCAGCCGTTCCTTGACGATATCCTGACGCTCCAGCTTGAGCATGATATGCGAGCCGCCCTGGAGGTCGAGACCGAGGGTCAGCTTGTGTCGCGGCACCCAGGAGGGCATCGCATCCAGTTGTTCATCGCTGAAAGCATTGGGTAGCGCCAAGACGACGGCCAGGGCCACAAGCCCCCAGATCAGCAGTGTCTTCCAGCGAGAAAAATGGAGCATGGAAATCTCGATTTATGCAGAGGATATGGAAAAGGCCGGCATTCAGCCGGCCTCTCAAACTCAGGCAGCGTTTTCGGCTTTGACCGGTTCGCCCTTGACGCGGACTTCCGCCACGTACTGGCGCATGACGCGGACCTTCACGCCATCGGCGATCTCGGCTTCCAGCTCCTTGTCGTCGATAACCTTGGTCACCTTGGCAATGATACCGCCGCCCATGACCACCTGGTCGCCACGACGGATGGAGGAGAGGGTTTCTTCACGCTTCTTCATCTGCGCGCGCTGCGGACGGATGAGGAAGAAGTACCAGACCACCATCAGCGGCGCGAACAGAAGCAGCATTTCGAAGCCCGAACCCATGGCGCTCGGTGCAGCGGCTGCATCCTGTGCAAAAGCCTGCGTGAATAACATGAAAAACTCCTATGAAGCCAATTGGGAGACCCCCACGGACCCCCCTCGTTCAGGTCGCCGGAATATAGTGAGGAGCCATGCGAATGCAACAAAAACAGCGCCGGGCCGTACCAATTTCGTGGCGCCTGCTCTTTCTGACGTCAATTCCGCGTGATACCGCCGCTCAGACGCGTTGAATGCTGCCAGTTCGGAAGGAGAAGGGCCATGACCGATCAGACGATTGCTGCATTGCTCGAAGAGGTTAGACGTCTCGCCAACGCGCTCGAACGGGTTGCGGGGCCGCCGCCGGGTCAGAACGACTGGGACGCCGCCGACTGTTTTGTCTGGAACCCGGCGCGCCAGCATCTCCAACCGGTTGTCAAACCGAACAGGGTCTCGCTATCGCTAATCCGCGGCGTCGACCATGTCCGCGATATCCTGCACGACAACACCCTGCGTTTTGCCGAGGGTTTTCCGGCCAACAACGTCCTTCTCTGGGGCGCGCGCGGCATGGGTAAGTCTTCCCTGGTCAAGGCCGTGCATGCCGATATCCGCAAGGAGACCGGTCTGGCGCTGAAGCTTGTGGAAGTCCACCGCGAGGACACATCCACCCTCCCCGCCTTGCTCGACATCCTGAAGGCTGCGCCTCACAGGGTGCTGGTCTTCTGTGACGATCTCTCCTTCGACCACGACGATACGGCCTACAAATCACTGAAGGCAGCCCTCGATGGCGGGATCGAGGGGCGGCCTGACAATGTGCTGTTCTACGCGACATCAAACCGCCGCCACCTCCTGCCGCGCCACATGATGGAGAACGAGCAGTCGACCGCCATCAATCCCTCTGAAGCGGTGGAGGAAAAGGTATCGCTTTCGGATCGCTTCGGGCTGTGGCTCGGTTTCCACAAATGCAGCCAGGACGACTATCTGACGATGATCGACGGCTATGCAGCGCATTTCGGCTTGCCACTCACCCAAGCAGAGCTGCACCACGAAGCGCTCGAATGGGCAACCACGCGTGGTGGCCGATCCGGGCGCGTTGCCTGGCAATATATCCAGGATGCAGCCGGCCGCCACCGGATCAGCACGGACAGGGCCTAGCCGCCGGCACGCAAAACTATTGAAAACAAAAAAGCCCGGAACGCAGGTTCCGGGCTTTTTCACTTAGCTGGTACGAAATACCTATTCCAGATAAGTGATTGGGTTGACCGGTGCTGCGTCCTTGCGGACTTCAAAATGCAGCATCGGGCGCTTGACGTTGCCGGTCATGCCGGAAGCACCGATGGTCTGGCCGCGCTGAACCTTCTGGCCGCGCTGCACCGAGAGGCTGTCCGCATGGCCGTAGACCGTCACCTTGCCGTCGTCGTGGCGGATCAGAACCGTGTTGCCCAGTTCCTTCAGGCCATTGCCGGCATAGATGACGACGCCGTTTTCGGCAGCCTTGATCGGGGTGCCGCTCGGCACCGAGATCGCGATACCGTCGCTGCGCTTGCCATCGATATTGCCGCCAAAATTGGCGATGACAGCGCCGCGCGCCGGCCAGCGATACTTGCCGATGCCTGTGCCTTCCGGCGAGACATCATCCGACTTCACCGAGGCAACTTCCGTGACAGACTTGGTCGCCGCAGGTGCGGCCTGAGCGGCCGGCTGCTGTGCGGCTGCAGTCTTCTGCGGTACCGAGGCAGTCTTCACCGGATCAGCCGAAGGAGTGGCGCTTGCAACCTGTGTCGGCTTTGCGCCGGAGGCAGGGATCGCAAGCGACTGGCCAATGCGGATATTGCCGGTCGACAGATTGTTGGCCCGCTTCAGTTCATCGACGCTCACGCCATGGGCCTGAGCGATGCGAATGAGGGAATCGCCAGGCTTGACTTCGTAAGAGCCCGAACCGGCTCCGGCCGCCGCCTTGCCGGCGGCAGAAGCGGTTGCATTCTGCTGCTTGTCGCGGCTGCCAGACGTGCCCGGAAGCACACCCAGGTTCTGCGGCTGGCCGTCCGGCAATCTCTGCTTGCCGCCATTCATCGGCAGATTGTTGGCATCCGCCGAGGCTCTGGCCGCATTGACATTACCGCCGGAGGACGGGATCAGAACGAGCTGCCCGGGTGCGGCGTCAGAGGCCATGGTCAGGCCATTGGCCTTCAAGATTTCCCGTTCCGGCACGCCGTAACGGTTGGCCAGGGTCGCAATGGTTTCACCCGGACGCAGGGTCACGCGGGCAGCACTCTGCTTGGACCAGTTGCCGTTGCCAGGCGTTGTCGCGGTCGATGCAGGCTCCTGCAGCGTCTGCGACGGGGCTGCCATTGCCATATTGCCGTTCTGGCTGGCCGACGCGCTCGAAGGCGTGCTCGGGAATGGCTGAGACATGGCTTCTGCGCGCGAACCCAGCGGCCCTGTCGACGCCGATGTCCCCGGCGGGGGCGCGAGTTCGCCGCGCTGGATCGACGACGGCGTGCTGGCGGCGCGGGCCGAGGCCTGCTCGTATCCGCCGGAAACTGGGGCCGCCTGCGCTACGGGCTGCTGCGCATAGCCGCCGCCACCGCCAATATCCTGCTGCGGAACGGGCGCCTGGCGCGGAATCGAGGCTGTCGTCAGGGTATCGGTCGAGAAGACGGAACTGAAACGAGAGGCATCGGAACTGCAACCGGCTGCCGTACTCGCCAGAAGGACGGCGCCACAGAGACGGGCGACCGACGAAGCTGCTTTTGGCGATACACTTTTACGCATGACTCGACCCACATGTGACACAGTTTGAAGTGGGTCCATTAAACCGCGTTAGTGTTACTGGTCAGTTAACCCTGCGGAATCCTTGGCAAGGAATTCGCCATTGGCGACATTTTCCGCCATCTGCGCTCAATCTTTCGCCGCTGCAGTGGGGATGGGCTCAGAGCTGAAGCGCAATCCTCGGCTGCAACGGCAGGAATGGGACGTCAAAGAGGTCCTCACGCTCGAAACGACTGCCGGTCTTGGTCAGTCGGACCATGACGCAGCGGTTTTCCTCAACCATCAGCGGCGCGAGCAACATGCCGCCGGACACAAGCTGTTCGGCAAAAAAGCGGGGCATGACCGGATAGGCAGCCGTTGCAATGATGCGGTCAAAGGTCCCCTCGCCCGGAAGCCCATGGGACCCGTCGAACTGGCGAAGGATCACATTGCGCAAGCCCAGCGTCTCCAGTCGCCTCTGGGCGTCCTGGATCAGCGTCTTATAGCGTTCGATCGAGATCACGCGTTCAGCCAAACGTCCGAGCACCGCCGTCATGAAACCGCTACCTGTGCCGATCTCAAGTACCCGATGCCCCGGCTTGACCTGCAGCATCGACAGGAGACGAACCGCCAGATCGGCGCCTTCGATGAACTGGCCACAGGCAATCGGCACCGAGCGGCTGGAATAGGCGCTGCTGGAATATTCCGGCGCAACGAAGGTCGAGCGCGGCGTCTGTTCGACAGCCGTCAGCAGATCCAGATTGGTGATACCTTCGCCGCGCAATCTCAAGACCAAGGCGGCAAAGCCTTCGCGCTCCAGAAGCTGCGATCTCACGCATCGTCTCCGCCGGCAATGGCAGCCGCAACCAGATCCTGGACGGCATAATCCGTCATATCGAGCTTGAGTGGCGTCACCGAAATCTTGTTGGACCGCAGCGCATGGATATCCGTGCCCGCGCGGAAATTGCCCTTCCGGTCGCCGAATTTCAGCCAGAAATACGGCAGTCCGCGTCCATCGTGCCGCTCCTCGACGCTGAGACCAAAATCCAGCTTGCCCTGCGCCGTCACATCAACGCCCTGCACTTCGGCTGGCTCGCAGTTAGGGAAATTCAGGTTGAGAAAGGTACCCGGCGGGAGATCCAGCTGGCAAAGCTTACGGATCAGGTCCGGCGCCAGAGCCTCGGCCGTATGGAAAGGGATCGGCGTACCGGCTGCGTAGCTATAGGCCTGGCTGAGCGCAATCGACCGCACGCCGTGAACCGTACCTTCAATGGCACCCGCCACAGTACCGGAATAGGTGACATCGTCAGCAATGTTGCCGCCAGCATTCACCCCGGAGAGTACGAGATCAGGCTTGCGATCGAGAACCTTACGGATCGCCATGATGACGCAATCGGTCGGCGTCCCGCGCAGCGCAAAACGCTGATCGCCAAGTTCGCGCAGCCTGAGCGGCTCCGACAGCGTCAACGAATGGGCGAGCCCGCTCTGATCCGTCTCGGGAGCCACCACCCAGACATCGTCCGAGAGACTGCGGGCAATGCGTTCCAGCGAGGCAAGACCCGGCGCATGAATACCGTCGTCATTGGTCAGCAGAATACGCATGGCCGCCGTTTCCCCTTTGTCTGCCCTTTGATCAGGCTGCCTTATCGATACGCTTGATCCCGCCCATGTAGGGCAGGAGCACGTCCGGCACAGTGATCGAGCCGTCTTCGTTCAAGTAGTTTTCCATGACCGCGATCAGGCAGCGGCCAACCGCCGTGCCCGAGCCGTTCAGCGTGTGCACGAAGGTCGTGCCCTTGCCGTCCTTGTTGCGATAACGAGCATTCATCCGGCGCGCCTGGAAATCACCGCAGACCGAGCAGGACGAGATTTCGCGATAGGTATTCTGCCCCGGCAGCCACACTTCAAGGTCATAGGTCTTGCGCGAGCCGAAGCCCATGTCGCCTGTGCAAAGCGTCATTGTGCGGAAATGCAGGCCGAGCCGCTTCAGCACTTCCTCGGCGCAAGCCGTCATCCGCTCGTGCTCGGCAATCGAGCTTTCCGCGTCGGTGATCGAGACGAGTTCGCACTTCCAGAACTGGTGCTGGCGCAGCATGCCGCGCGTATCACGGCCGGCCGAACCCGCTTCCGAACGGAAAGACGGGGTGAGCGCGGTGAAACGCAGCGGCAGCTTCTCCTGGTCGAGAATTTCACCAGCCACGAGATTGGTCAGCGTCACCTCGGCGGTCGGGATGAGGTAGCGGCTGTCCGTGGTCTTGAACAGGTCTTCCTCAAACTTCGGCAGGTTGCCGGTACCGAAGAGCGCCTCGGCACGCACCAGAAGCGGCGACGACACTTCCGTGTAGCCATGCTCTGACGTGTGCAGGTCGATCATGAACTGGCCGATGGCGCGCTCGAGACGCGCCAGCTGGCTGGTCAGCACCGTGAAACGCGAGCCGGAGAGTTTGGCAGCGCGTTCGAAATCCATGTAGCCGAGGCCTTCGCCGATCTCGAAATGCTCAAGCGGCTTGTGGTTCCAGGTCGGCTTGTCACCAGTGACGCGGGCGACGACATTGTCGTGCTCGTCGCGGCCAACCGGCACGTCGTCATGGGGAATGTTCGGGATGCGCGACAGCGCGTCGTTGAGTTCAGCGGTGAGCTGGCGCTCTTCTTCTTCAGCAGCCGGCAGCGTGTCCTTCAGCGAGGCCACTTCAGCCTTCAGCTTTTCGGCCAGCTCCACGTTCTGTTGCGCCATGGCGGCGCCGATTTCCTTGGAGGCGCTGTTGCGGCGCGACTGCATGTCCTGCATCGCCTGGGCAACGGTCCGGCGCTTCTGGTCGAGCGCGATCAGGGATGCCGAAAGCGGCTCAGCGCCTCGTTTGGCAAGAGCGGCGTCGAGAGCTTCGGGATTGTCGCGGATCCACTTGATATCGAGCATGATCGTTCCAGGTCTTTGATCTCGACCGGGATCGGAGAGGGCCGGCGGCCATGTCCGGCCCCATGTCGGCATGGGTTGATGTGGCGATGGATAGACGGATGTCCGGCTATTCCTCGTCGCTTGCGGACGCTTCAGCGACTGCAGTGCCTGCACGGCTTCGTTCCACGAGTCGTGCCGCGTAGATAGCCACCTCGTAGAGAAGGATTGTCGGCAGCGCAAGACCGATCTGGGAGAGCGGATCTGGCGGTGTCAGGACGGCGGCAACGACGAAGGCGACGACGATGAAATATTTCCGCTTCTCGGCCAGCCACTGGCTTTCCAGAATCCCGACCCGGGCCAGAAGCGTGGTGACCACCGGCAACTGGAAGACGAGGCCGAAGGAGAAGACCAGCGTCATGATCAGGCTCAGATATTCCGAGACCTTGGGCAGAAGCGAGATGGCTACGCCGCCTTCTTCCGGTGCCTGCTGCATGGCGAGGAAGAACCACATGACCATCGGCGTGAAGAAGAAATAGACGAGCGAGGCGCCCAGCAGGAAAAGCAAGGGAGAGGCGATCAGGAACGGCAGGAAGGCGGCTCGTTCATTCTTGTAGAGGCCGGGGGCAACGAATTTGTAGACCTGCGCCGCAATCACCGGAAAGGCGATAACCATGGCGCCAAAGGCGGCAACCTTCACCTGGGTAAAGAAGAACTCCTGCGGTGCCGTGTAGATCAGTTCCGCCTTGCTGAGATCCAGCCCCGCCCAGAGCACCGCCCACTTATAGGGAATGACGAGAATGTTGAACAGCGCCTTGGCGAAGTAGAAGCAGACCAGAAAGGCGACGAAAAAAGCGCCCAGCGCCCAGATCAGCCGGGTGCGCAGTTCGATCAGATGCTCGATCAACGGCTGTGGCTTATCCTCGATGTCGATCGTCATGCGCGATCCTCACTCTTGGTCTTACGCGGCTTTGCAGCCGGCTTCGCGACAGACTTTGTCTCTGCCGGTGCGGCAGAAGATGCGGCTTTCCGGGTTTTCTTCGGCGCAGCTTCAGCTTCGGCTACGGGCAGAGCGGGTTTGGCTTTGGCGACAGCCGGCTTTTTCGCGGCTGCCTTCTTCGCCACAGCCGGCGCTACGCTGGACGGTGCTGAACTGGCGGGCGATGCAGCGGCAACAGCGGCCGTTGGCACTGTGGTAGCAGCAGCGGGTGTTGGCACCGATGCAGCGGGGCGCAGTTCTGCGGGCGGTTCACCCAATCCAACCGGCAATTCGGGCAGAATGGAGTTCTGAACGCTCGCCCCGTCCAAGTGCCCCTCGCCCGCCGTGATCGGCGTGCCCGACGGAGCGCTCGCCTTCGGCTCGTAGCGCGTCTGGCGCTCGAGGTCGGACTTGATGTCCTGCCCCATCTGACGCAACGGATTGAAGGTTTCACGAATGCTATTGGCCGGATTGAGCGAGCGGATGTCGTCGACCGATTTTTTCAGGTCGTCGAGTTCCGCCTCGCGCAGGGCTTCGTCAAACTGGCTCCGGAATTCACCCGCCGTCTGGCGCAGCCGTTTCGTCATCTTTCCGAAGGCCCGGATCATCGGCGGCAGGTCCTTTGGACCCACTACCACGATCAGGATGACCGCAATCACCAAAAGCTCGGTCCAGCCAATATCCAGCATTCCATCGGGCTCCTGATGCCGAGACGGGGCGCCGCCTGCGGGCGCCGGCATTGCCACACTTCCATATAAACACGGGCAGCCGAGGGGCCGCCCGTGCCATGACCACCGGTCAAATTACTTGATTTCGTCGCCCTTGTGGTCGACCGTCTTCGGAGAAACCGTCGAAGCCGTCGACGTCACATCCTTGTCGTCGTCCTCGCTGATGCCCTTCTTGAAGCTCTTGATGCCCTTGGCGACATCACCCATCAGTTCCGGGATCTTCCCGCGACCGAAGAGAAGCAGGACGATCGCCAGTACGATGATCCAGTGCCAAATGCTAAACGAACCCATGCCTGCAACTCCTTGAGCGTTAGTTCACCCCGATGTAGGGGTTTTCCTGCGTCTTTTCAAACACCAAAATATCTTTGGGCTCAACCGCAATCGTGACCTCGCGGATACCCGGCGACAAGATGTCCGCCCGGATGCGCGCACGAACCGGCCGTTCGGTCCCAGGAACGGCAAGATCCAAGAGCTCAACCACACCGACGAACCGGCGCGAGATGATCCGGGCCGGTATCGCGCCGCCACTCTCGCGCACGGAGACATCCGACAGGCGCACGGCGACATCGACTTGCGTGCCGTCGGCGAGCGCGCCACCGGCTGCGGACCCCAGCGGTGTCTCGACCCGACCGCCAGAGACGCGGGCTGAAAATTCGTTGATCTCGGAGAAGAAGGCGGCAGCAAAAATGTCCTTCGGTCGACGATAGAGATCGTCCGAGGTGCCGACCTGAACCAGGCGGCCGTCCTTCAGCAGCGCGATCCGGTCGGCCATGCGCATGGCTTCTTCCGCATCATGGGTCACGACAACAGCGGTCGCACGGCTCTCGCGGAGAATGGCGAGGGTGTCGGCGCGCACCGTGTCCTTCAGGCGGGAATCGAGGCCAGAGAAGGGTTCGTCCATGAGAAGCACACTTGGACGCGGAGCGAGCGCCCGCGCCAGCGCCACGCGCTGCTGCTCGCCACCGGACAGGGCGTGGGGGAACTTTTCGGCGCAGTGGGCCAAGCCCACACGGTCGAGCGCCACCAGCGCTTCGGCGCTCGCTGCCTTGCCGGCCATGGCTGTCAGACCGAAGCGGACATTGTCGAGCACGTTCAGATGCGGAAAGAGCGCGAAGTCCTGAAACATCAGACCGACGCCGCGCTTTTCCGGCGGCAGGAAACCGGAAGGTCCGGAGACTTCGCGATCGTTGATCACGACACGACCGGCGGCTTGCGCCTCGATGCCGGCAGCGATCCTGAGCAGCGTCGTTTTGCCGGAGCCCGACGGCCCAAGCAGACACAGAACCTCACCGGGCTCGGCCGTCAGCGACAGACCACGGATCGTTTCCTTACCCTGGTAGTGATGGTGAATGTCGTCGAAGGTGAGCCGTGCGGCAAAGGTCACGCCGGCCGTTCGCTGAGCATCCTTGTGCAAGGTGATTGCCTGATCCATGCCGTCGTCGTTGCGGGCAGCCATCCCTTGTCGCTGCTCGGGCCACCGGCCCGCCAGGCGACCCGGGATCGCACCGGTTACCATTTTAAAAAAGCTGACCCTATTCCTCTGCTTCACCGCCCGGTGTCAAGAGGCCGAGTTCCTCGAGGTCAAGCTGGGAGATCGGATCTTCGTCGTCTCCCAACTCGTCTTCGCCTTGTGGCATAGGAATATTGAAATTTGCCGGGATGCGGCCAGAGAGGAGCCCTGCCCCCTTCAACTCTTCGAGACCGGGCAAGTCACGCAGCTCCTCCAGACCAAAATGATCGAGAAAATCCCGCGTCGTGCCAAGCGTGACCGGTCGGCCCGGCGTGCGGCGGCGACCGCGGAAGCGCACCCAGCCGGCTTCCATCAGAACATCGAGCGTGCCTTTCGAGGTGGTGACACCACGAACATCCTCGATCTCGGCACGCGTCACCGGCTGGTGATAGGCGATGATGGCGAGGACCTCGAGCGCAGCACGCGACAATTTCTTGATATCGGTCTCGTCGCTGCGGATCACGAAGGACAGATCTGCTGCGGTCCGGAAGGCCCAACTGTCCTCGATCTGAACGAGGTTGACGCCACGGCGGGCATAATCGTCTTTCAGACGCAGAAGCACGGTTCGCGCATCGATGCCACGCGGGAGGCGCTCCTCGATAAACCGCGTTGATACCGGCTGGGCAGAGGCAAAGACCAAGGCCTCGGCGATACGCAAGGCCTCTTCCTCGACCCGGGGATCAACAGGGCGGGTCGACGGATCCTCGGCGTCAACCACGGGCTCTTCGTCGTCGTTTTCGTCAGGCCTTGTATCGTCTTCGGCCATCGGCATCACTCGACGGAGCGGAGGGCTTCCGCCTTCGGCCCGCTGCGCATGTATATCGGCTCGAAGGCACCGTCCTGACGGATCTCCAGACGCCCCTCGCGCACCAGTTCCAGCGAGGCTGCAAAAGCGCTGGCGATGGCGGTGACGCGCTCCTCCTCGCTCGGCAGATAGCGCAGAAGATAGTGTTCGAGCGTGTTCCAGTCGCCGATCTCCCCGATCATCCTGGTCAGGATGCCGCGGGCATCGGCGAGCGACCAGACCCGCCGGCGTTCGATCGTCACCTGCATCACGGCCTGTCGCTGACGAAGCGAAGCATAGGCGGTGAGCAGGTCGTAAAGCGAGGCTTCGTAGGCGCTTTCCGAGCGCACCGGCACATGTTCGGGCGCGCCGCGGGCAAAAATATCGCGGCCAAGGCGGTTGCGGTTGATCAACCGGGTCGCCGCCTCACGGATCGCTTCCAGTCGGCGCAGGCGGAAGGCAAGGGTGGCGGCCAGTTCTTCGCCCGAGGGGCCGTCGTCCTTGGGTGCCTGAGGGATCAGCAGACGCGATTTGAGATAGGCAAGCCAGGCCGCCATGACCAAATAGTCAGCGGCAAGCTCGATCCGGATCCGCCGCGCACTTTCGATGAATTCGAGATATTGCTCGACCAGCGCCAGCACGGACATCCGGGACAGATCGACCTTCTGGTTGCGCGCCAGATACAGAAGCAGGTCGAGCGGCCCCTCAAAGCCGGCCACATCAATCAGAAGGGCCGGATCGCTCGCGGCTCGGTCATTCGACGCATCCTGCCAAAGGCTATCCATCGGCGTCGGCGTGACCGCCTCGGCATTGCTCGGCCTGTTGACAATCGTCGGAAGGACCGGGCCGCGTGCCATCAGGAGGCCGCCATCAATGACTGGAACTCATGCCGCAGAGCCGCTTCATCGGCATCGTCAGGCGTCGCAAAGGCTTGCTCGACGGCATCCGCACGGCTGCGCCCCTTGCCCGACAGTTCGGAAACAGCGGCGGCGACCGCCTTCATCTCGTCCATGTGACCATGGCAATGGAGCACGACATCCAGCACCGGCGCAATGCGTTGCGCGCGTTCGCCGATCGTGCCCTTCAAGGCATTCATTGAAATATCGTCCGACATCAACAGCCCCTCGAAGCCGATCGCCGTGCGAATGATCTCCTCGGTCACGATGCGCGAGGTCGACGCCGGGTGATCAGGGTCGATGTCAGTATAGACGACATGGCAGCTCATGCCCATGAGCTCGCTCGACAAGGCGCGGAAAGGCACAAAATCATGCGCCTCCAGCTCAGAGCGCGGGACGGTGACCACCGGCAAATCGTGATGGCTGTCGGCCATGCCGCGACCATGGCCCGGAATGTGCTTCATTACGGGCAGCACACCACCCGCCTTCAGGCCATCTGCGGCCGCCCGACCGATCGCCGCCACCACATGCGGATCGTTGGAATAGGCGCGGTCGCCGATGACATTGCTGGCACCGGCAATCGGCACGTCGAGCACGGGCAGGCAATCGACGTTGATGCCAAGGCGGTAGAGGTCGAAGGCATGCAGGCGCGACAGGAGCCAGGCGGCACGCAGCCCCTTCTCGCGGTCTGCCGCATAGAGAGCGCCAATTTGAGCGCCCGAGGGATAACGCGGCGCGATCGGCTCGCGGATGCGCTGGACGCGCCCCCCTTCCTGGTCGATGAGCACCGGAACATGGGCGCCGCCGCCGACGGTGTCGCGCATCTCCGCCACAAGATCCTTCACCTGCTCCGCCTCGCAGATATTGCGGCCGAAAAGGATGAAGCCCCAAGGCTGTTCATCGCGATAAAATGCCTTTTCGTCAGCTGACAAGCGCTGGCCGAGGCAACCGAGGATCATGGCTTTGGCGGGACGATGCGATGCGGTCATGGAGAAACCTTAAGGGGCTGACGAAGAAAGCCGAAGCGGCACGAAGCACGCGGGCCGAATCATACACAGAAAAGATGTGGATAAAGAAAGAGGCGGGACATGATGCCCGCCTCCCGAATGCCTGTAACTGGCGTTTGCAATCACCGCGACACGAGGCAGGAGCCACCGGCCGAACGATATTGCTCGCAGAGCGCCACGGCTGCATCACGCGACGAAGCGAGAATACGGACGCGGTAGTAGGTGCCCTTGCCCGGAATGGCCGCCTCGCGGATCTCATGCGGCTTGCCGCCGAGGATATTGCCGAAACGCGACGTCAGATTGCGGTAGCTGCGCTCCGCATCAGCCTGGCTGGGCAGAGATGCGATCTGGATGCCATAGCTGCCGGCAGCACCGGTCTCAGCCGGCGAGGCTGAGACAGCCGCCGTCTGCGTTGGCACCGTATCCTGTGCGGTCACGGGCTGAGCCGGACGCAGATTGCCTTGATCCGTGACCGTCCCGACGATGTTGACCGGCTGTTCGGCCGGGCGGCTCGTTGGAATGGCGGAGGAAGCCGTCGGCGTCGCGGCGGCCGTTTCCGTCTGCGCCTGGGCTTGGGCTTGGGCCTGAGCTTCCGTCGCTGCGGCCAGTTGTGCTGCAGCACTCGCCGCCGGAGACGCCTGTGCCGTTTCCGAGGGTGCCGGTGTCTCAGCTGTCGGCGTCACCGAACGGGCTGCGACCGTGTTGATGTCATTGCCGGTGTTTTCGTTCGCAACCGACGGCGCGGCAAGAACGCCGGTCTTCGTGGCGGCCTGGAGCGGCGACGCCTCAGGCTCTGCTGGGACTTCCTGCGCCACCAGCGTTCCATCCGGTCGGACGATCATCGTGCGCACCCGGCGCGGGGTGATCGTTGCCGGATCTTCGGCCGCCGCCGTCTGGGCCTGCTGGCCTTCCGGGAGCAGGCGCGGATCTTCCGTCTCGCCAACCGGCGTGCCAAGGAAATCGTTCTCGCCTTCCATCGGCAAGTTTTCCGGGATCAACGTGCGCTGAACCACGTCCATCGGCTGTTCTTCAGAGGAGATCAGGTTTGGCTGCGTCGGATCATCACTGCCATTACCGGCAACGCGATCATAAACCGCCTTGTCCTGATTGGGCACGGTCTTGCCGCCCGGATCTTCCGGGACGATCTTCGTCGGCGTCTTGTCGGCGGCAATCACCACCGGTTCGCCACCGCCCAGTGAGCCCACCGCCCCGCTTCCAAGCCAGGCATAGATCCCACCAGCGCCCGCCAGCAGCAATACTGCGGCCGTGCCGGCCATCAGGTAGGGCTTGATCTTGCGATAGCTGCCCTGCCCGTGTCCGGCGATCTGGATATGGCCGCGATTGGGCCGCTCAACCGGCGTCGCCGGCGTCATGGCGGTGCGGAAATCCTCTTCCAGTGCCTTTTCGAAAGCTTCGAACTCATCCAGCGGACCGGCCGTGCGTCCAGCATCGGCGGCCTGAACGGGTGATGTTACACCCAGGGCGACAGGCTGTTGCGGCGGCGCTGCGACCGGCTCATCGAGGAGGGTTGCAAGTTCAGCATCGAGATCAAGGTCGAAATCACTGGTAGCAGCGACCTGAGGCTGGCTTTCGGCAACAGGCACCTCCGGCACATCCATGGGCGCGATCGTCTCGAGCATATCGTCCTGCTCGGCGATCTCAGCCGGATCGAAGCCGATGTCCTGCTCAAGGTTCAGGCCTCTTGGCGAGACCGAGACAGATGCCACCGGGGCGAAAGACGCCTGCACCGGCTGCGGAACAGTCGGCTGAACCGGCTGGACACGCATGGCCGTGAAGTCAGGGTCCAAGCGTGCAGATGCCTGCATGGTGGCCGTCGCCAGCGTCGGCGCGATAGAGGAGGTTCGTGTATCCGACGGGTGAACCGTGCGCGGGGCTTCGAGCGCAGGGGCCGACAGGATCTGCGGTGCCGCCAGCATTGGCTGCACGGGCCGAGCGGCGACCGGCTCAATGTCGGAAAGGTCAATATCCAGTTCGTCAAGCTGGAGCTCGAACTCCTGATCGACGAAGGGATCAACATCCAGCGAAGCAAAGGTGGCCGACGGTGCCGCCACCAAAGGCTCAGCCCTCGACGGTGCGATCGTTGCCACAGGTCGCTGATCGAACTCTTCGGCTTCTGCCAGTTGCTGAGCGAAGTCGAAAGAGAAGACCGGGTCGTTTTCGACCGGGATCTCGTTGCGGCTCGGAGCAGCGAGCGCCATGGGCGGCTCGATGGAAGCCTGGACTGGTCGCTCCGGGGCAATCCTCGGCACGGGCTCGACGGGACCTGCCGCGACCTGCGACCAGTCGAAGGCAAGCGGATCGACCTTGACGTCGACCTGCGACACCACCGGCTGCACAAGCGGAGCATCTACGGAGAGGGGCAAAGCGGACGATGGTGCAGCCGGGGGCTGGGCCGCAGGTGGCGTCGCCAAAGGGGGTTCCACACGCCGGGCGGCCACCTGGAAATTGGCCAAGGGCAAGCGCAGCCTTGGTGGCTCTGCCTGCGGTGCAGCAACAGGGGCAAAGGGTTCCGACACCGCCATTTCAAGCTCATCAGCAAGATCGATGGGCTGAGATGGCTCATTGGCTGGCGAAACAGCATAGCTGGAAGGCTCGAAGTCAGCATCAAATCCATAGGGATCCGAGTGACCATAGTCTGGTGCAGCCGCGCTAAAATCGCTCCGCTGAGAAGCATGCGCGACAGGTGCCAGCTCGGCATGCGAGCGGTAATGCGTCGGCTGCGCCTCGACCTGCGGCGCGTCATAGGCATCACGGCGGACAGAATAGGAGGCATCTGGCGCAGCATAGCCCGTCGGCTCGACATCGAAAGCGGGCGCTGCCACCATCTGATGCGGCTCGGGAGCAAAGTATGCTTCAGCGGGTGCGGCATCAAAAAGGGGCTCAGGCGCTGCCTGGGCCTCGGATGCAAACCGGGGCTCCTCGCGCCGCACGTCGGCCTGCCACGCCGGCGCATCCGCATGACGGACTACCGGTTCAGACGCAGCGACGAATGTATCTTCGCTGTAAGAACGAGCAACAGGTTCGACGTAGCCGTCGAACTCGCCCATCAACTCGTCTTCCAGGTTGAACTCGGCACTGCCTGACGCAACATCCAATGAAGGCTCGCGCGGCGGCTCGCGTCGCTGAGGCTGATCGAAACCGACGATCCGGGCAAGCTCCGCCAACGGGTCGTCGTCGGCGAAGCCGTCGCCCTGCGAGCCCATGCTGTTTGCAGCCTGCTTGTGTACCATTACCTATTCCACTTACTCACGCGACATGACGCTTGCCAGTGCAATGTGGGGAATTGGTGACAAGACTATCGCATCTCGAGAGGAGCGTCAGTGCCGGTGATCGTAAGTCCAGACTTCAACACCGAAGCGACAGCATGCACCAGCCCAAGCCTGGCGATGGTCAATTCTCTATCTTTATCGTTAACAAAACGTAATTCCGGCGAATCCTTGCCCTTATTCCAATGACCATGCAACGAACTTGCGAGATCATGCAAATAAAATGCGAGGCGATGTGGCTCCTGTGACTGCGCTGCAGCCTCGACTATCCTTGGATATTCGGCGAGCTTGGCGACGAGTTGCAACTCAGCCGGGTCCGCGATGCGGCCGATGACGGCGTCGGCAAGATCGAGACCGGCAAAATCGAGGTCCGGGAAGGCTTCGCCCGCCTGACGGATGACCGACATGCAGCGCGCATGGGCATACTGAACGTAGAAGACCGGATTGTCCTTCGACTGTTCCGTGACCTTGGCAAAGTCGAAATCAAGCGGCTCGGAGCTCTTCCGGTAGAGCATCATGAAGCGCACCGAATCCCGTCCCACTTCTTCCACGACCTCGCGCAGCGTGACGAAGTCGCCGGAACGCTTCGACATCTTCACCGGTTCGCCATCGCGGTAAAGCTTGACCAGCTGGCAGAGCAGCACGGTGAGCTTCGACTTGCCTTCCGACACAGCGCGGTTCACCGCCTCCAGCCGCTTCACATAACCGCCATGGTCCGCGCCGAGCACATAGATCATCTCGCTGAAACCGCGATCGAACTTGTCCTTGAAGTAGGCAACGTCGGCAGCAAAATACGTATACGAGCCGTCCGACTTCATCAGCGGGCGGTCGATGTCATCACCGACTTCGGTCGAGCGGAACAGCGTCTGCTCACGATCTTCCCAGTCCTCCGGCAGCTGCCCCTTCGGCGGCGGCAGGGTCCCACGATAGACATGGCCCTTGAAGGTCAGGTCGTTGATTGCCGTGCGGATCTTGGCGGCATTGTTGGCATGCAGCGTGCGTTCCGAGAAGAACACGTCATGATGCACGTTCAAGGTGGCAAGATCGTCGCGGATCATCGCCATCATCGCCGCGATGGCCCGCTCCTTGACGATTGCGAGCATCTCGTCTTCCGGCATGCTGTGCAGCTTCACGCCATACTCTTCGGCAAGCGCCTGTCCGACGGGCACCAGATAGTCGCCCGGATAGAGGCCGGCCGGGATTTCGCCGATGGTCTCGCCGAGCGCCTCGCGGTAACGCAGGAAGACCGAGCGCGCCAGCACATCGATCTGCGAGCCGGCGTCGTTGGTATAATATTCCTTGGTTACGTCATAACCGGCAAAAGCGAGCAGGTTGGCAAGTGTGTCGCCAACGACGGCGCCACGGCAATGACCGACATGCATCGGGCCGGTCGGGTTGGCCGATACATATTCGACATTGACCTTGCGCCCGTTTCCGACCGACGAGCGGCCGTAATCGGTGCCTTCCCGGATGACGGTCGCCAGCAAACGCTGCCAGTAATCGACTGAGAGTCGGATGTTGATGAAACCCGGGCCAGCAACGCCGACCTCGGCCACATCGGGATCCCGCTTCAGCTGTTCACCGATGAGATCGGCCAGGGCGCGCGGGTTCATGCCCATGCCCTTGGCGAGAACCATGGCCGCATTGGTCGCAGCATCACCATGGCTCGCATCACGCGGCGGCTCGACGACGATACGGCTGAAATCAAGGCTGTCGCGCTTCTCGCGCACGGCGTCGATCTCATCGAGCGCTGCTTTGATCCGGATTTCGAAATCGGCGAAAAGGTTCATGTCGTGCCCCTGCGCGCAGGTGTCGAGCACCTGCGTTTCTTCAGAATTTGTCGGCTGACTATCGCAAATCGGGAGTCCGGTCAAACAGCTCCCGGTGCGTGCGCTCCGCATAGGTGTCGGTCATGCCGGCAAGGTAATCTCCGACATGGCGCGCCTTCTGGCCGTCGTTCAGGCCGGAAATATGGTTGACCCAGAAGTGGCTCTTCATCAGCTTTGGATCGGCCATGTAGGCATTGAACAGATCCGTGACGATCTGGGCTGCGGCCGCCCGGATGCGCATGATGTCGGGATGCCGGTAGATGCGGCTGAACAGGAGTTTCTTGATCTGCCTGTCCGTCTCGGCCATCGTGTCGGAAAAGGTCGCAATCGTCATCGGGGCCGCCCGGATATCCTTTGCGCTTTGCGGATCCACCAGCTTCAGCCGCTCCTGTGCCACGCCGATCACATCCTCGACCATCCGGGTAATCTGCCGGCGCATGATCTCATGGGTGAAGCGATCCGGGTCGAGATGCGGATAGCGGTCGCGCACCTCCTTCATCAGCCCGGCAAGGAAGGGCACGTCCTCCAGCATATCGAAGGTGAGATAGCCGGAGCGCAGACCGTCGTCGATGTCATGGGTGTTGTAGGCGATGTCATCGGCGATGGCCGCGACCTGGGCTTCAAGACCGGCAAAGCTCGAAAGCTCCAGATCGTGGATCTCGCAATAGTCGAGGATCGGCTGCGGAACCGGGCCGCGCGTGCCCTGCCCGTCTTTGGTCAAGAGCGGACCATTGTGCTTCACCAGTCCTTCGAGCGCTTCCCAGGTAAGGTTCAATCCGTCGAAATCGGCATAGCGCCGCTCAAGCTTGGTGACGATCCGCAACGATTGGGCATTGTGGTCGAAGCCGCCAAAGGGCTCGAGCACTTCGTGCAAGGCGTCCTCGCCGGTGTGACCGAAGGGGGTATGGCCGAAATCATGGACCAGTGCCACGCCTTCCGCCAGATCCTCGTCGAGCTTCAGGGCACGCGCCAGCGCACGGGCGATCTGCGCCACTTCGATCGTATGGGTGAGCCGCGTGCGGTAGTGATCACCATCGGGACCGATGAACACCTGTGTCTTGTGTTTGAGCCGGCGAAAGGCCGTGGTGTGCACAATGCGGTCACGGTCGCGCTGGAAATCGGAGCGGGTCAGGCTGCCGCCCTCTGCAAAGAGGCGACCGCGAGAGGCCCACGGATTGGTGGCGTAGATCGCCCGTTCGCCACTGCCGAATCCAAGGGCTGATTTATCAATCGTCATGCGCGTGCGGTCGCTCCCCATTGACGCAACTTCCATGCCTTCATACCTATAGCGAACGAAGCCGCAAGGCGATGCGGGTCCCGAACCATCTTCGGCACCCATGACCTCGACGAAAATCGCTGTATTCTATGACAAATCAATGATTTTCGCCGATAATGACAGTTTTCACCGGACCTTGAATCCGGCAGGAGGCAGAATGAGCACCGAAACCGTGACCCTTTCCGAAGCCGCAGCCAAGCGAATCGCAGCTGTCGTCGCCGCCGAGACAGACAAATCGAGCCTCCGGGTCTCGGTTGAAGGCGGCGGCTGTTCCGGCTTTTCCTACAAATTCGACCTGGACCGCGAACCGCAGTCGGACGACATCGTTATTTCCCGCGACGGCGCCACCGTGCTGATCGACCCGATGTCGATCGTCTACATGGCAGGCTCCGAGATCGACTTTGTCGACAACCTTCTCGGCCAATCGTTCCAGATAAAGAATCCCAATGCGGTGGCGAGCTGCGGCTGCGGCACCAGCTTCTCCGTGTGAGTGTCATGAAAATAGCCACCTGGAACATCAACGGCGTCAAGGCGCGCATCGAGAACCTGTGTCAGTGGCTAAAGGATTCGAGCCCCGACATCGCCTGCCTGCAGGAGATCAAGTCGGTCGATGAAGGTTTTCCGCGCCTTGAGATCGAGGCGCTTGGCTATCATGTCGAAACCCACGGCCAGAAGGGGTTCAATGGCGTCGCACTTCTCTCCAAGATGAAGCCGGACGAGGTCAATCGCGGCCTGCCGGGTGACGATACCGACGAGCAGGCCCGCTTCATCGAAGGCGTGTTTTCCGTCGAGGGTGGCGCCCTTAGAGTTTGCTCGCTCTACCTGCCAAACGGCAATCCGTCTGACGACCCGGTCAAATACCCCTATAAGCTCGCCTGGATGGCGCGGCTCGAAGCCTTTGCGCGTGACCGCATGGCCCTTGAAGAGCCGCTGATCCTCGCTGGCGACTACAATGTCATCCCGGAACCGCATGATGCGAAGGACCCTAGCCAGTGGGTCACCGACGCGCTCTTCCTGCCACAGACACGGGCCGCCTTCCGGAGGCTGGAAAACCTCGGCTTCGTCGATGCGGTGCGCGCCACAAGCGATGAAGCACCGCTCTTTTCCTTCTGGGATTATCAGGCCGGCGCCTGGCAGAAGAACAATGGCATCCGCATCGACCATCTGATGCTATCGCCCGAAGCCTCCGACCGGCTGCGTTCGGCGACCATCGAAAAGCATGTCCGAGCCTGGGAAAAGCCGTCGGACCACGTCCCTGTCGTGGGCTATTTCGGCTTCTGACAAAAGCCCCTCAGCCGCTCCGTCATGGCCGGCATCTCAATGACGGTCCCAAAACGCAAAGGGGACGGATTCAATCCGTCCCCTTTTCATTGTCAAGATAATCTGCCGATCATTCGGCGTCGTTATAAACCTGCGGGGCCAGAAGCACTGCGACCCGCCTGTCTTCTTCATTGGCGAGCGAGAAAGCCTGCTCCTGGAGGTCCTGCATCCAGGGACAATCCGCAGCATGGCAGTGACTGAGGGCTGCTGTCAGGAAGGCCAGGCCGCGAACGGTCTGCCCCTCTTCAAAGAGCACATTGCCGAAGATCGACATCGCACCGGCATGCCCACTTTTGCGCGCCAGATTGAGCCACTTCTTTGCCTGCTGGACGTTGGTGCTGCCACCCTCACCGGCAAGGATCATCCGCGCCAGCTGAAACTGGGCTTCCGGCACGCCAAAGGTCGATGCAACCTGGAAATAGATCTGGCGGGCCTGGGCGAGATCTGCCTTCACCGGCGTGTCCGGAATACCGTTGCGATAGTAGCGCGCCAAGGACAGAAGGGCGTTGACGAAGAAGCCTGTGTCGGCCGAACCGGGCTCGACGCCCTGATTGGCGATCTGGGCATAGATCTTGAAGGCCTCGAAGTCATTCTCCACGACGCCGTCGCCAGCCTCGTACATGTTCGCCAGCGCCCAGCGGGAGCCGGTATGGCCCTTTTCAGCGGCGTAGCGATAGGCCTCGACGGCATCTTCCTTCTGGCCATTCTTGTAGGCGTTGAAGCCGAACTTGAAGAGATCGAAGGGGCCGGACTGGCTGTTGACACCTGCATTCAGGTCGAATGCACGTGCAGCGACGGGCGCGGCCAGCAGCATGGCTGCGGTGGCCCAAATGACTGCAGAATTCTTCCAATGACCCAACGGCATTGTCTTCCTGGTTTCCGTCATCCGCGCTCGCAGCACGGCCCTCAAATGACCAGAGGCCGCACCTGCCATCGCACTCAAAGTCACGATAAACGCCGACGGGTGAAACAATCGTTCACGCTGCGCAACACCGCCGATGCCGAACGGCCTCTTGTTCAATCCTGTTTTAACCATGGGAATGAAAGTAGACTGGATTTCCGGCAATACTGGGACTGGCTTTCGCGAAGTCATTCCCCTGCCTGAAACCTTTGCCGACCGCTCCCCGACAGCGACCGCAAACACTGGATTCAGCACCCTAATCATGCCCTGAGGCTCTTTTCTAACTCGATACGCCGCACACATCTGAAACGGAACTTCCGTTCCTCGCATCCAACCGGTGCTCTTCCTTTGTGGCGGGAAATGGACAAAAGCAACGCCCCGCAGAGCCGTCCCACAAGGGATCCGAGCAATGTTGCAGAATCGTCACATTTGCGAAAGCTAATGGATTGGACATCGGGCAAAAAAGAAGCCCGGACAGAGCCGGGCTTCTTCAAGATCGAGAGGCTTAGGAAGACCTCAGAAAGAGACCTTGTAGGATGCGGTGACCGCATACGCCCAGTCGCCGTCCGCGGTGGCGTCAAAGGTGGCGTCATTGGCAACCGACTGACTACCGCTTGTCAGATAGCTGACACCAGCGCCAGCGCGCAACTCGCCCGGACCGACCTTAGCCAACACACCAGCGCCGAGAGTCCAGGTATCCGTGTAGATGTCGGCGCCCGAGTCGACGCCCTTGTCCCAGGTCAGGTTGACGGTGCCGGAGATCTTCTCATTGAAGGAATGTCCAACGCCTGCCTGAACCGTCCAGCCATCTTTCCAGTTGTAGACGTCTTCCTGCGGGAGGTATCCGCCTGGGGCAAAGGGGTTCCCAATGCTGTAGTTCAGCGAGTCGAGTACGCTCCAGTCCGTCCACTTGACAGAACCATAGACAAGCCAGCCGGGCGCTACACCGCTTTGTACGCTCAGCTTGATCGACTGAGGAAGGGTGCCAGCACCAAAGGCATCCTGAAGGCCAAGTGGCGCCACTGCAGGGTTCCAGTCAAAACTGCCATCATCCGCATCGTGATCGATCTTCGAACGATACATTAGCTGGAACCGCATTGCATATTCTGGAATCGTATAGGCTGCACCGATACGGTATCCATATGCAGCATCATCTTCGAGCCTCAAGTCACCCGCGCGACCGTTGGCCGTGTACTTGAAATCCTGCAGGAACACGCCACCGAGCAGATAGGCCTTGCCCATGCCGGCATCCATATTCACCGCGCAGGTAGAGGCGTATTCATTGGTGATGAAGTCCTTATGGCTGGCACCCGCGCCGCCATTCAACAGACTTGCGAGCTGCGCTTCCGCACCGTAATCCGCATCCGCGCCGAAAGGCTGGGTATAGGTAAAGGCACAAGCGAACCTGTCCGACACCTTCACCTTCGCGGCGAAAGATGGAATGCTGTAATTCTGCGAGAAATCGTCATCCGTTGCCGCAACACCTTCGATGGTGTCGTAGCCACGCTTCGGCATAACGAACGTGTAGCCACCGCGCGCGACAATGTCGCCATCCTCAAACAGGATATCGGTATCCGCCTCACCCCGGTTCCAGCCGCCAGCCTGCGCGCCTCCCACGAATGCGCTGGCTGCGATCAGGCCGATGGCCGTGGTCTTTATTAGATGGTTCGCCATGTCTCTCCCCAATTCCGGCAAAACTGTGATTTGCGATTGTAACCATGTGCGACAGATTGACAATCGCGTGATCGCCCCGGTTGCCAAGAACAGATATCGAAATTTTTACGTAACGTATTTGACGCGCACGTCATTCACGACATGCGTTGGAAATTATTTGCGAAAACACACCGCACACTGCAGCATCCTAGAACATCTTACCCTTGCGCCGGAATTCTGTGGCACGACAGTCACAGTAAGACTGTTCGTAAAAATGGCAGCGAATGAACACCGTAAATTGCAGAAAACGCCAATCTTATCGTCATTCCAGCCGCTTATCGGGCTGAATCAATATGCACCGCAGCATAAGGACCGGCAGAATTGCGGGTTTCTCTGACGAAGAACGCCGGACTCAGAGAGCCCGGCGTTTAGAATTCCATTCCTTTTGAGGGGCGTGCCTCAAAGAGCTTCGAGAACCCTCTGCAGCGCCGTCTCAAGGCTCGCCTTCTGGACCACGAGTTCCTGATGGCGCTCGCGTTCGGCGGCAACCACTTCCGGATTGGCGTTGGCGACGAATTTCTCATTGCTAAGCTTGCCGGAGATGCGCCCCATCTCCTGCTCGACCTTGCCGATCGCCTTTTCGATACGAGCCTTCTCCGCAGTGATATCGATCAGCGCGCCAAGCGGCAGGCAAGCCGTCGCTTCACCGATCACGATCTGGGCTGCCCCCTTCGGCGCTTCGGCCGCAAGGGTGATCGTCTCCACGCGAGCAAGCCGCTTGATTGCCGCATCGTGACGCATAACCCGGTCCTGGGTCACGCCGTTGGCGCCGACCATGACGAGCGGTGCTGTCGCCCCCGGCGGCACGTTCATCTCGGAGCGAGCCGAGCGAATGCCTGTCACCAGATCAATCAGCCAATTGATATCGGCGGCCGAGCTTTCGTCAGAAAACTCCGGAGCGGGCCAGGCTGCATGGCAGAGCAGCGTGTCGCGCGAGACGCCCTCACCCGCCGTATGCGCCCAGAGCTCTTCGGTCATGAAGGGCATGAAAGGGTGCAGGAGCTTGTAGGTCTCTTCCAGCACATAGGCCGCGCAGGCCTGAGCTTCGGCCTTCGCCGCCTCATCCTCACCCATGAAGACGGGCTTCAAGAGTTCGAGATACCAGTCACAGAACTGGTTCCAGACAAAGCGATAGAGGCTGCTGGCCGCATCATTGAAACGATAGCTTTCAATCGCCTCGGTCACGTCGCGTTCCGTCCGCGCAAGTTCCGTGAGGATCCAGCGGTTGATGGCAAGCGAGGCCGTTTCGGGCAGGAATTTCGCGTCCGCCTTCACGCCGTTCATCTCGGCAAAGCGCGTCGCATTCCACAGCTTGGTGCCGAAGTTGCGGTAGCCGGCGATGCGGGCTGGGTCGAGCTTCACGTCGCGACCCTGGGCCGCCATGATCGCCAGCGTGAAACGCAGGGCGTCCGCGCCATATTCATCGATCAGCTCGAGCGGGTCGATGACATTTCCCTTCGACTTTGACATCTTCTGGCCGTTCTTGTCGCGAACCAGCGCATGCACATAGACCGTGTGGAAGGGCTCGACGGGATTGCCGTCCTCGTCCTTCATGAAGTGCAGGCCCATCATCATCATGCGGGCGACCCAGAAGAAGATGATGTCGAAGCCGGTGACGAGAACGTCGGTCTGGTAGTACTTCGCCAGTTCCGGCGTGTTGTCCGGCCAGCCGAGCGTCGAGAAGGGCCAGAGCGCCGAGGAGAACCAGGTGTCGAGCACGTCCTCGTCGCGGGTCAGGATCTCGCCCGGCTTGAAGTTTTCGAGCTTTTCCTCGACCCAGGCTTTCCACGGACCTTCATGGGCAATGTAGTGCTGGATGGCGGCGTGCAGCGCCTCTTCCTCGGTCTTCTCGACGAAGACCTGGCCGTCAGGACCGTACCAGGCCGGGATCTGATGGCCCCACCAGAGCTGGCGGGAAATGCACCAGGGCTCGATGTTTTCCATCCACTCGAAGTAGGTCTTTTCCCAGTTCTTCGGAACGAAGTTGGTGCGGCCTTCGCGAACGGAAGCAATCGCCGGCTCGGCCAGCGTCTTGGCATCGGCAAACCACTGGTCGGTCAACATCGGCTCGATGACGACGCCAGAGCGATCGCCGAAGGGCTGCATGATCCTCTTGGATTCGACGTAAGGCACATCGTTGCCTTCATCATCCTTGGTGGTGACGGCGAGACCTTCCGCATTGATTGCATCGACGATCCGCTTGCGGGCCTCGTAACGGTCGAGACCGCGATACTCTTCCGGAACCAGATTGATGTCGTCGACCTCCGCCTCGTTCGGCAGTTCGCCGGATTTGGCGATTTCCAGCGCACGCGCGGCGTAGACGGCATAATCCTCGCCATCGGCGCGCATCTTCGCCTGGGTGTCCATCAGACGATAAAGCGGGATCTTGTTGCGGCGGGCGACCTGGTAGTCGTTGAAGTCATGCGCACCGGTGATCTTGACCGCGCCCGATCCGAATTTCGGATCCGGATATTCGTCGGTGATGATCGGGATCAGGCGGCGATGTTCCTTCGGCCCAACCGGGATTTCGCAGAGCTTGCCGACGATCGCGGCGTAACGCTCGTCAGAGGGATGAACGGCAACGGCACCGTCGCCGAGCATGGTCTCGGGACGCGTAGTGGCGATCGAGATGTAGTTGCGCTCCTCCTGGAAGGTGACGTTGCCGTCCTCGTCCTTTTCGACATAGGTATAGGTCTCGCCACCGGCGAGCGGATATTTGAAGTGCCACATATGGCCTTCAACTTCCTTGTTCTCGACTTCGAGGTCGGAGATCGCGGTTTCGAACTTCGGGTCCCAGTTGACCAGTCGCTTGCCGCGATAGATCAGGCCTTCCTTATAGAGCGTGACGAAGACTTCGAGCACGGCCTTGGACAGACCTTCATCCATGGTGAAGCGCTCGCGCGACCAGTCGCAGGAAGCGCCGAGGCGCTTCAACTGGTTGAAGATCAGGCCGCCCGATTCTTCCTTCCACTCCCAGACCTTGTCGATAAAGGCCTCGCGGCCCATGTCGCGGCGGGTAATGTTCTTTCCGTTTTCGGCAAGCTTGCGCTCGACAACCATCTGGGTGGCGATACCGGCATGGTCCATGCCCGGCTGCCACAGCACATCCTTGCCGCGCATGCGCTCGAAGCGGACCATGATGTCCTGCAACGTATTGTTCAGCGCATGGCCCATGTGCAGCGACCCGGTGACGTTCGGCGGCGGGATCACGATGGTGAAGGTGTCCTCGCCCGGTTTCGCGTTGGCGCCGGCGCGGAAGGCGTCCGCCTCCTCCCATGCTTTCGCGATCTTGGGTTCGACAGCGGCTGAATCATAGGTCTTTTCGAGCATTTTCCGACCGGATTTTCGAGTTCTGGATGGGGATTGGTAAATAGGACTGGCAAAACCAAGTCAATAAAAAAGGCCGCTCTTGCGAGCGGCCCCCAATTCCCAATGGGATGAAGGATCAGCGCCGCGGGCCGCGTGCGACGCGTTCGATTTCTTCGCGCACGAGGCGCTCCACCAGCGTCGGCAGGTTGTCGTCGAGCCATTCCTTCAGCATCGGGCGCAACATGTCCTCGGCCATTTCATCGAGCGAGCGGCGCTGCTGGCCATCAATGGCAGCGGCGAGATCGGAGAAGGAGCGGGAAACCTGCTGTACGGTCGCGACGGAGACCAGTGCGGCAAGGTCGCTGTTACCATCGACCTTGCTCTCGATCTTTTCCTCGGCCGGCGGGTTCCAGGCTGCCACCGGCTCAAAAGCCGGCTCGGAACGGGACGCCATGCTCGACGCGGTATTTTCAAAAGACAAACGCTCACCCTTCTCAATCTTCACTTCAACGGATGCGATCCGTGTGGGCGGCACGTCTGCGCGCGGCTCCAGAATCGGCATTGAAGGTGCGATTGTTTCCGAGACTTGCGGCGGTTCCATGGCCGGCGCTGCATTCATCTGTGCGCGAAGCTCCTCGCCGGGCCGGCGTTCGGCATCGCGTATTTCAGAGAGCCTCGGCGCCTGGCTCGGCATTGGCCGCTCGCCGCGTGGCGAGGCCATCACAGAAGCCTGCTGCACCGGGCGCTCGGTGCGTTCGGCGGCCAGCCGGACGCGCGCAGCCAGATCGGCAAGCGAAACGCTCTTGGGCGCCTCGACGGGGGCGGCCGGCGTCAGCGCCTGACGGACGGGCTCCGTGCGAGCAGGCTCGACGCGCACCGGTTCCATGCGGGCCGGTTCAATCATGCGTTCCAGCGCCGCAGACCGCTCGGACGTTGCCGGGCGATCAGATGTCATGGGGCGCTCCGAAGCGAGGTTCGGCCGAAGATCGTTTGCGGGTGCAAACACCGGGGCATCGAAGCT
Source organism: Rhizobium sp. AAP43 (assembly GCF_001296045.1). Taxonomy (GTDB): domain Bacteria; phylum Pseudomonadota; class Alphaproteobacteria; order Rhizobiales; family Rhizobiaceae; genus Allorhizobium. The sequence continues at coordinate 100,836 of NZ_LJHS01000045.1, forward strand.
TGTTTCCTGCGCGCGCTCGTCGGCTGCCATGGCCTCCGCCGAATAACCGTCAAGCTCGTCAACCACCTCACCGGCTGTCGCAGGATCATTGCTTTCGATGATCCGGCGGATCGATGCCAGTATTTCTTCCATAGACGGTTCACGCACTACGCTTGGCTGAGCCATACTTGTCCCCGTTGTCTTCATGGTATCCGGTGTCTTCAAAATGTCCGGCCAGCGAGCGGAGCCGCACCGATTCGCTGTACCCTAGGATACGCCGCTTGGGAAAAAAATCACGCAAAGGTCACACTCGCCCGGGATCGTTCCTGATGCACAGTTTTGTGTTGCCTAAAACGAAAGAGGCCCGCACATGGCGGGCCTTTCGACTGTCGCGCTGATGGCGCGGATCAGAATACGAATTCAGCAGCCTTGCGGAAGCCGGGCAGCGGCATCACGGCAGCGTTGAAGTACTCGGTATAGGAGACCTGGCCAGAATTCTTGACGTAAAGACGGGCGCGTGCGGCATTGCCATATCCGACCACCGCAACCAGGCGACCGCCCTCACGCAGCTGATCGAGAAGAGCCGGCGACATCTGTTCGACAGCGCCGTTGACGAAGATCACATCATAAGGTGCCTCGGCCGGATAGCCGGCCTCAAGATTGCCGGTGACGACAGCGACATTGTCATAGCCAAGCGAAGACAGCGTCTCGGTCGCCTTGGCAGCCAGGGCCTCGTCGGATTCGACGGCCACAACCGAGCCACCCACCAGCGACAGAATTGCGGCAGCATAACCAGAACCACAGCCCACTTCGAGGACGAGGTCATCGCGACCGATCGCGGCCAGCTGCAACAGCTTGGCGAGCGGCGACGGCTCCATGACGTATCGGGCCGGATTGTTGCCAGACGCCGGACAGATCAACAGATCCTCGTCGATATAAGCAAGTGGCTTGAGCTCAGCGGCGACGAAGGCTTCGCGCGGCACACTCAAAAAGGCATTGAGTACCGAATGCGAGGTGACATCCGTCGTGCGGATCTGGTTTTCCACCATCTTGATGCGTGCGGCTTCGTAATCGATCATGTCCTGTCGCCCCATTTGGCCGGTCGTATTTCACCCCGTGTCTTAATTGCAGGGCGTCCGGCTTTCAAGTCAGGCCGCGCTGTGGCGAACAGTTTATCTGAAACCCCATGCGGCAAAACTGTCGCACGGGGCTGTTGCAGCGCAGAATCGCGCGTCATCAATTGCCGATTGTGTAGCTGCCCGTCTCGCAGAAATCGACCTTGTCGCGCACGTCGTAATAGCTGTCGTCCTCGAAAACGGCGCGGATCTTGTAGACGCAGGCATCCGAGTCGTCGGAAATCGTCAGTGCGCGGGACTTGCCGCCGTACAAGCCCTTTTTCTTCAGAAGTTCGACCGACTTGCCGCCGCCTTCCGGCGAGACATGGAACTGCACGATCATGTTCTCCGTGCCGTTTTCCAGCGTGAAGTTCAGGTTCTCGGCAGATGCGGCCAGTGGCGACAGAAGGGAAATGATGAGGGAAAGCGAAAGATGTTTGCGCATGATGGGGGCTCCGCGTGTTGATACCGCAAAGCCTCTAGCGCGCCCAGCCTTTGCCGCAAGCGCATGGCTCGACCAATATCGGGCCTATCCGATCTGGAGGGGCCTGAAGCCCGGTTAGGCGCAAATTTGGCCGATCATTGCCTCAACGACAAAGCGTCGCTTGCAACTATCGCCATTCAAAAGGGAAATCGGAAGATTTGGAGGCCTCGCCCGGAATTGAACCGGGGTACGAGGATTTGCAGTCCTCTGCGTCACCACTCCGCCACGAGGCCATCCGAGTAGAAAAGTGCGTGTGGTGGCGGTCGTTTAGAACCATCCCAGAAAAACCGCAAGAGGGATTTTCAAAAACCAGCGCTTTTCGTCGGCAACGAGACGCGCCATGCATCGAGGTTCCCGGACAGCAGGCATCGCAGACGATCGCTGCCCTACGCAACACCCCCGGGAACATGCGGCCCCTCCGCCATGGTGCCCTGGCAGAATCAGGCAACCTCCTGCCGGGGAGCGTGATCGAGCAAACGAGTAGCGGCCATGATCCTTGCCGCATCCGTCAAAAGGTCGGGATCGGTCATACCGGCCGTATAGAGACGGATAACCGCCTTTCCGACGATCTCCCGATGGCCAATCGCCTCGGCACCGGCGCCGGTCGCTCCAACGGAGAGCATGGCGTGGGTGATGATCTGGAGATCGGCAGGCGTCAGGATCAACGTCCCGACATCCTGGTCCACATAGTACATTTTTCCTCGCAATCGCCGGGAACCGGTAAGGCCCATCGCCGTTCGGTTACTCCAACAGACTGCGAATCATACAGAGAGAGAGATACACCCGCATTTGCATTTGACAGGTCGGGCGCAATTAAATCGTGTATCGGCCCTTTTATCGGGATGTCGGCGCATCCGTGTTCTTCGGCGCATTGCGCCTGTTCCACCATACGGCCATGCGGCGGCGGCTGCGGCGAACGGAAGACAGGTCATGCGACAGGACCAGCAGACCGACCGGTACCATCCAGAATCCGAGAATGGGCAAAAATCCAAGCGCGCCGCCGCCGATAAAGGCCGAGCCGACGGCAATGCGTCCGGCGCGAGACTTCGGCACGGGGATCTCCACAGACCCGAGCTTCAATCGACCACGCGCATGATCCAGCCGGTAAAATCCCTTGGACACCTGTCGAACACTCCTGAAAACCAAGCCTTTTGCGCTAACAACGCGCAAGGCTGAGTTGGTGATCCACCGAAATAAAACAAGAAGACGACATTTTTTTTGAAAAACCGCTTGGCAAATCCGACGCGCATCAGTATTACCCCGCTCACACCGCCGCAAGCGGCTGTTCCCTGGTAGCTCAGCGGTAGAGCATTCGACTGTTAATCGACAGGTCGCCGGTTCGAATCCGGCCCGGGGAGCCATCTCATTCTAAAAGGCCCGCGCTTTCTAAGCTGCGGGCCTTTTTCTTTTTGCACGTCCAGACGGATTTTGTGTCAAAACGGTGCGATCATGCCGCCCGGCGAAACATCCTCTTCACCTTTGCCTGCTAATTCAGTCCCAGAACGAGTGGCACGAGAAGGAGATCGGCCAATGTGGCTGCAGCTTCACGACGGGGACGGTTTTCCCTTTTTCGTCAATATGAACAACGTGGTGGACTTCCGCTGGTACCAGCGCGAGGGCTATACATGCCTCCTCACGACAGCGCCCGTTGCCGAAAAGCTGCACCGTCTTTTCGTGCGTGAAAGCGCTGACCAGATCATGGCCATGATCCGCGCCGAAGAAGCACGCCTCGCCGGACGCAGCCGGGTCGCCGCCTGACCCGCGACGGACCGATCCTCGGCGATTGCCGATATAAATCGTCCGTCGCAATGATCCTTCACGCGACGGGCTTCGTACGGCGTGGGTAAGCACCTTCTTACCCCGCCGCACAGGTCACTGCCCCATGCCCGCATCCAATCCCTCTGAAAAGATCCTGATTCTCTGGTTCCGCAAGGATCTGAGACTGGCCGACAATGCAGCCCTCTCGACCGCCGTCGACGAGGGCTTTCGTATTCTGCCCGTCTACATCCGCGAACCCGGGTCGGCCGGCACCGGCCCCTTGGGGGCCGCACAAGCCTGGTGGCTGCATCATTCGCTCACCGCCCTTGCCGCGAGCCTGGAGACGCTCGGCGCGAGGCTTGTATTGCGCTCAGGTCCGGCCGACAGCGTTCTTTCATCACTGATTGCGGAAACCGGGGCCAGCGCCGTCTTCTGGAACCGCCGCTACGATCCGCGAGGAATCGTAATCGACCGCGCGATCAAGGCCGAGCTTTCCGAACGCGGCCTCGAGCTGCGCAGCTTTGCCGGCCAGATCCTGCATGAACCGACCAAGTTGAAAACCGGGGCCGGCGGACATTTCCGCGTCTACACACCCTTCTGGCGAGCGCTGGATGGATCAGGCGAGCCAGCGGAACCAATCCCCGCGCCAAAAGCGCTTTCTGCACCGGCGGACTGGCCAGAGAGCGAAGCGCTCGAGCGCTGGGCTCTGTTGCCGACCAAACCCGACTGGGCTGCCCCCTTCAATGACGTATGGACACCGGGTGAGGCTGGCGCGCATCATCGTCTAGACGCTTTCATCAAGACGGGCCTCAAGGGCTATCGTGAACGCCGCGACTTTGCCGCTGAGCCGCATGTCTCGATGCTCTCACCGCACCTGGCGCTCGGCGAAATCTCGCCAGCGTCCGTCTGGCAGGCAACGCGCGGCCTTTCCGACGACTATTCGAGCGAAGACACCATCCATTTCCGCAAGGAACTGGTCTGGCGCGATTTCTCCTACCACCTGCTCTTCCACTTCCCCGATCTCGCGACCAGGAACTGGAACGCCAAGTTCGATGCCTTCCCCTGGCAGGATGCACCAGACCTGCTTCAAAAATGGCAGAAGGGTGAGACAGGCTACCCGATCGTCGATGCCGGCATGCGCCAGCTCTGGCAGACCGGCTTCATGCACAACCGCGTGCGCATGATTGTCGCCTCGTTCCTGATCAAGGACCTTTTGATCGACTGGCGCGAAGGCGAGCGCTGGTTCCGCGACACGCTCGTCGATGCCGACCCGGCCTCGAATGCCGCCAGCTGGCAATGGGTCGCCGGCTCTGGCGCCGACGCCGCGCCCTTCTTCCGCATTTTCAACCCGATCACCCAGGGCGAGAAATTCGACCCCGAGGGCATTTACGTCCGCCGATTCGTGCCGGAACTGAAGGCGATGCCGAACAAATTCGTCCACCGCCCGTTTGACGCACCGCTAACGGTGCTCAGGGACGCAGGGGTCAGCCTCGGCAAGACCTATCCGGCACCGATTGTGGATCACAGCAAGGCCAGGGACGCGGCGATGGCGGCGTTTCAGAAGCTGAGGGCGGAGTGAGCTGAGATCACCAATTGAAATCAAAAGTTGCACGAGGGGAGCCATGGCGACCCGCAGAGACCCATGTTAACGGTTTGCAAGCTCATAACCCGCTGCGGGCATCCCAATGACGATATCACTCCACCGCTGGTTTATGGTCGCCGGCACATTCCTGATCCCAGCCGTTGTAGCCAGCATCTTTTCCTTGCGCCAACCCAACGAGGAAACGGAAGACTTCACGCGTTTCTTCATCAGCGCGGTCGCAGATGGCGAGAACGACGACAATCGGATGGTCACCCGTTGGGGCAATCCTCTCCACGTCTGCGTGGTCGGCACCCCGTCGGAGGCAAGCAGATTTCGCGTTCAGCGCTTTTTGTCGTTGATACGAACCAGCACCGCTTTGGACATCGAGGAGACCTTTCACGACAATGTCACAGCCTGTTCCAGTCTCACCTTCCTCCATGTGCATATTCATGCAGGTGGCTATGAAGCGAAACTAAAAATAATCGAAGATATCTCCTTCATTGCCAGCAAGGTTGGCGCGACCAAGCCCATTGACATTCCCATGGACACGAATGGCATGGGCGTCATTTTCGCAAATGATCGGCAAGAACCCTTTGCCTATGCCGCGATGTCGGAATTTGGTGGCGGGAAGACCGCTGAGGACGAGATCATCGCCAACAATGTCATTCAGCAAGAGATTCTCCAGATCCTCCTAGCCGCAAAAGACATAAAGGTAACGTTCAAGCCGCGATCCCTGATCCAAGAGCGCTGGCGGCGCGAGATAGGCGCGGAAGAGCTCGCCGAAAGCACGTCTGCAAAACGGCAATGGATGGCAGATAACGTGAAGAATATCTGCCTCTACGATTTGATCGCACTCAAAACACTGTTTTCGCGAGATACGTTTCGGTTCGACGGCACGCTCGGCGCCTATAAGAAGCACATAAGCGAGAAGTTTGACCTTATGCAACGCGAAGCCAGACAGACCCTTGCTGACCCCTATTATCAATCTCTGATACGCGAGCCGTGCTGAACGCTGGCAGGTCGCCGCAGAAGGCGTTGCGTGCCGTAGAGAAGCCATCCCAGCAATTGACCAAGGAACAGGATGGTCAGCAGCCCGACCAGCAGCATCGTAATGGTCGTGACCTGATCCTGGCTCAGGCGACCGAATGTCGGCACTTCGCGCAACTGGTTGGCCAGCCAGACCACGCTGACGCTCCAGCGGCAGCCCCAGCCTGTGCAGGCCGATTGAAGGCTTGGGACAAAGGTGACCAGCCACGCGACAGAGACCAGGGCTGCACTTCGCCAGGAATACTGGCGAGTGACCAAGTCCCTCTGGATCTGAAGCCCCCTGGCGATCACCAGGAATACACATGCCATAAGCGAAAGAAGGAATATCATGGGGACATCCTGACTGACGTGTGAGCCCTCAGGTTACGCCCGGATTCCAACCTTCCTCTTAATCAAACCCTTAAAAATTTAGGGAATTACTTAATCGCATTCCCGATGCTGAATTCAGGTATAGGCAGCTGTCGCCTGTCAGTCAGCATAACAACCAGCTCCCTCAATACCCCGGCACCGGCCCATTCGGATTGCGCCGGAAGGCTTCGATATCCCGTTCGATCGCATAGAGATCGAATTCGAGATCGGCGATCTCGCGCTCGGCGCGGCGGATGTCGCGCTCCAGACGGTCGATCTCGTCGCGCAGGGTGCGGCGCATCTTGCCGTCCTCGGTCCGCTTGATCGCTTCGTAATTGCGGTCGATCTGCATGTCCTTGAACGATACATCGCTCTTCAGCGAGGAGATGCGCGAGCGGGCGCGGTAGGCCTGCTGGCCAAGGCCATAGCCGCGCAGGAAGCCGGTGCTCGTCTCAGACGGGCACACATTGTAATAGGCGTCGCCCGCCTCGCCGCGGCTGAGGCCATTCAGCGGCGTGCAATAACGGGTCAGGCCAACCTGATAGCCCTGATACCATGTGGTCTGGTCCGGCACGACATTGATGCGGGCGCAGGATTTGACATGGGCGGCGAAGCGCTCCTGCGGATTTTCACCCGCCCCGCCATCCGCCTGGCCGATGACAGACCAATCGGCGGCCGCACACTCTTCCTTCGACATGGAGTTGCACGAAGATAGCGCGGCCAGGGCGATGCCGACTGCCGCCCAGAGATAGATACGCATGCTGCCCCCCCAAATTGACCTCAAGCCTTGGCTGGCAACCATAGCGGGTCGCCGCATCTCATCCAAGCGCGCGGAGAGGGCCTTGCACAGACGTTCCTATGGAAGCGATGAGTGCTCCCTAAATTGGCCCGTGTCGATCCGTCGTTTCGGCTCTTCGACACCACGACCGGTGGTGAAGCAGATGGTTTTTCCCTCGCCCCGCCCACGCACGAAAAGCCATTCCTTGCCTTCTTTCGCCGTCGCGCCGAAAAGACCTGTTCACACGTTGCAACCCCGGCCCATCATATTCTTGTCCATACAGACGAAATCTCTGGCCCCGGTGGTTTTCTTACCCGCGCATTTGGTTCTAGTGTCCGCGTCAGACGAAAAGGCAGGCATCATGGCATTTCATCCCTCGGTTCTCGAAGCGATCGGCAATACCCCGCTCATCCGGCTGAAGGGCGCCTCGCAGGCGACCGGCTGCACGATCCTCGGCAAGGCCGAATTCCTCAATCCCGGCCAGTCGGTCAAGGATCGCGCTGCCCTCTTCATCATCCGGGATGCCGAGCGGCGCGGGTTGCTTCGTCCCGGCGGCGTGATCGTCGAGGGCACGGCCGGCAATACCGGCATCGGGCTGACACTGGTGGCCAAGGCGCTTGGCTATCGCACCGTGATCGTCATTCCGGAAACCCAGAGCCAGGAGAAGAAGGATGCGCTGAAGCTGCTCGGCGCAGAACTCGTCGAAGTGCCGGCGGTGCCTTACAAGAACCCGAACAACTACGTGAAGATCTCCGGACGGCTCGCTGCCCAGCTTGCCAAGACCGAGCCCAATGGTGCGATCTGGGCCAACCAGTTCGACAATACTGTCAATCGCGATGCGCATATCGAAACGACGGCGCGCGAGATCTTCGAGCAGACCGGCGGCGCGGTCGACGGCTTTATCTGCGCAGTCGGCTCGGGCGGCACGCTTGCCGGCACCGGCATCGGTCTTCGCAACAGAAAGCCCGGCGTCAAGATCGGCATTGCCGATCCGGAAGGCGCAGCGCTTTACGAGTATTACAAGAACGGCGAGCTGAAATCGGCAGGCTCCTCGATCACCGAGGGCATCGGCCAGGGCCGCATCACGGCCAACCTCGAAGGCTTCACGCCTGACTTCGCCTATCAGATCCCCGATTCCGAAGCGCTCGACATTGTCTTCGACCTTGTCGAGAACGAAGGCCTTTGCCTCGGCGGCTCCTCCGGCATCAACATTGCCGGCGCCATGCGGCTGGCAAAGGATCTCGGCCCGGGCCATACGATCGTGACGATCCTGTGCGACTATGGCAATCGCTACCAGTCGAAACTGTTCAACCCGGATTTCCTGCGCTCCAAGGGTCTGCCGATCCCGACCTGGCTCGAAAAGCGCGCCGATTTCGACCTGCCCTTCGAGACGGCCTGATCCTCATCCGAAAGCATTGCCATGACCACCATCGCCCTTTACCGCGACGATTTCTATCTGGCGACAGCGGAGGCGGTGGTCACAGCGGTGCATGAGGATGGCGCGATCGAGCTGGACCAGACCTGCTTTTATGCCGCGTCGGGCGGCCAGCCCGGCGATACCGGTTTCTTCGAGCGCGAGGATGGCAGCCGCATCCAGCTTTCCGAAACGCGCCATGGGGCCAGCAAGGATGTGATCCTCCACCGTCCGGCCGATGGCGAGCCCCTGCCCTCGCCTGGCGAAAATCTCGTGCTGCATGTCGACTGGCCACGCCGCTACAAGCTGATGCGCATGCACACCGCCTGCCATCTTCTCTCCGTCGCCTGCCCCTATCCGATCACAGGAGCTGCCGTTGGCGAGGAGGAGAGCCGCGTCGATTTCGACATGTCGGAGACGATTGACAAGGATCAGGTGACGGCAGACCTGATGAAACTCGTCGGCCAAAACCACCCCGTTTATCTACAGTGGATCACCGACGAACAGCTCGCGGCCAATCCGGGAATCGTCAAGTCGAAGAATGTCCGCCCGCCGGTCGGCCTCGGCCGCGTTAGCCTTGTCTGCATCGGGGAAAACTCCGCCGTTGACAGCCAGCCCTGCGGGGGCACACATGTTTCCGAGACCCAGGAGGTCGGCGCGATTCATATCGCCAAGATTGAAAAGAAGGGCAAGGAGAACCGCCGGTTCCGCATTCGCTTTGGAGCCCCGGACGCTTCTGCCTGATAGAAGATACGGGAGAAGTGCATGTCCGGTGAGAAAAGCCGTTTCGTCGTGTCGGCGGATTGGGTCGAAAAGAACCTCGGATCTCCCGAATTCAAGCTTGTCGACGCATCCTGGTATCTGCCCGCCCACGGCCGCAATGGTGCGGCCGAATATGCAAGCGGCCACATTCCGGGTGCCGTCTTCTTCGATCAGGACGTGATTGCCGATACGACCACCGGCCTTCCCCATTCGCTCCCCTCGCCATCCTTCTTTGCCCAGGCCGTCGGTCAGCTCGGCATTTCCGCCGAGGATACGATTGTCGTCTATGATGGCCCCGGCTTCTTCTCCGCGCCCCGAGTCTGGTGGATGTTCCGCGTCATGGGGGCGCGCCGCGTCTACGTGCTTGACGGCGGCTTCGACGGCTGGAAGACGGAAGGCCGCCCTGTTGAAACCGACCTGCCGGAACCGGCGCCTGTCACCTTCGAAGCAAAGTTCGACCGGGCGAAACTCACGTCCTTCGATCAGATGTCGGCAATTGCCGACAGTGGCGAAAAGCAGATTGCCGATGCGCGTCCTGCTGGCCGCTTTACCGGCGAGGAGCCGGAACCCCGCGCCGGCATGCGCTCGGGCCATATGCCGGCCGCACGCAGCGTGCCGGCCGCCTCGCTGTCGGAAAACGGCCGCCTGAAGGATCTCGCCACGCTGCGCTCGATCTTCACCAGCGCCGGCATCGACCTCAACAATCCGGTGGTCACAAGTTGCGGCTCGGGCGTGACGGCAGCGGTCGTGACGCTGGCACTGGAAAGCCTCGGCCATACCGACAATTCGCTCTATGACGGCTCCTGGTCGGAATGGGGGTCCAAGGCCGACACGCCGGTGGCGACAGGCGCTGCCGATCAACTCGCGTCGAAAACCTCCGGCCCGTTCACGGCACATGTGACGAAGCTCGAAATGACCGCGCCGCCAAAGTCGAGCCTGCCGGTGCCGGTCAATATTCAGACGGCAATCATGCGCACGCATGAAATCCCGCTGTCCTTCTATCGCTTCCTGCACCGCCAGGTTGGCGCGCGCTGGCATTGGTATGAGCGTCTGCGCCTGCCGGATGCCCAACTGAAGGCGCTCATCCACGCGCCGAAAGTGTCGATCTCGGTGCTCTACGTCAACGGTGCGCCGGCCGGCTTCTTCGAGCTATCGCAGGAGACGGACGATCTCGTCGAACTCTCCTATTTCGGCCTCTTCGAGCATGCGCTCGGCCTTGGCATCGGCAAGTGGTTCCTGCTGCAATGTCTCTATGCGGCCTGGGCCACCAATCCGAAGAAGGTCACAGTCACGACCAATTCGCTCGATCATCCCCGCGCGTTGCAGCTTTACCAGCAGTTCGGCTTCTCGCCGGTCTCAACCTATAATGCGCTCGTCGACCCGATCAGCGAGGCGGAACTCACGGCGCTCGTGGTGCGTGGCAGCCTGTAGAGCCGTCCTCATACGCGCGGAATGATAGGGCATCCAGGCATCACGTAACGAGAATGCCTTCACGTTGCGCAATGCCGATGGTTGCGCGCATGCCGCTGTTGAACTCGAGATAGTCAGCCTCGATCCCGTCGCTGAAGATAACACCGTTCTCCGGCATTTCGGAGAGGACTTCGAGCGGCCCATCGGAACCGAAGCGCCCGAGCACGAGCGAGGCTCGGGTCGTGCGGCTCGGAAAGGGCTCACGCACGGTGAAGTGCAGTTCAGGGGCATTGCGGGCAAAGGCACCATCCGGCAGGTCGCCGTCCAGCCCGCCAAGTTCCGACAGACCGGCTGCCATGCCCGCATAGATGCTGCGCAGCCAGCCGGTCGAGCCAAGGCCGGTCGAGACGATGATGCCGCTGGAAGACTGGCGCTCGGATCGCTCCCCCAGGGTCAGCACATAGCGCGCAGAGACATGGCTCTTCGGGCCAATGAAGAGATCGTTGACGGCCAGCAGCGAAGCGCCGTTGTTCAGCCGCGCCTCGGCCATGGTCACCGTATCCAGCATCCGTCTGCCGGCCAGCAGGTCCGGCATCAGGCGTCCGAGATCCTTGGGCACGAATGGCAGCAATACGCCGTCCCAGCGCGCGGGATCAGGATTGACGCCGATGACCGGCTGCCCGTCGAGATATTTCAGCGTATTGGCCACCAGTCCGTCCTGGCCAAGCACGACGACGATATCGTCGCCGCCAAAGACGAAATTGGGCAGATAGCGCCGATCGAGCTTCTGAACCCGCAGCCGCTGGCGAAGTGCGGCCTCTGCCTCGGCAACGGCCTGGGCATAGTGTTCATGCTCAGTGAGATAGTCGCCGTAGTCGGCGCCGAGATGTTCGAGGTAGAAGCGCGCCTGCTGGCGGGTGTTGAAGCGGCGGGTGAGCTCCTCCAGCCGCGTCTCCCTGACCACCATGACCGCCTTGCGGTCGGTATCCTTGCTCATCCCCGGCGCTCCGGTGCCTGCATCATCTCGCGCAGAAGGTCTGGCGACATGTTCAACTGGCCGATCTTGCCGGCATTGTCGGCGAGATCGCGGAAAGCGAGCGCCATCAGCTGCTGCGGGTTCATGCCGACAGAGGCAAGCGCCTGCAGAAGTTTCGGCTCGGCCCCCTCGAAGGCCTTCATCATCCGGTCAATGCCATAGGCCTTGGCATCGGCTTCGGCGCGCTGGTTGGCGGTTGCCAGTTCGACGAGGTCACGGTTCTGTGCCTCGCGGGCGATCTGGGCGGCCATCTCGGCGCGCTCGATGTCGATCCGGCGCTCAAGCACGGCACGCTCGGCATCCATGGCCGCTTCACGGACCTGGCGTTTCTTGTTTTCCACCGCCACTTCGGTGGCAAGCTCGTTCTCCCGGATCGACCGCTCCTGCTCGATGGCCGCATTTCGCCGGGCATAGATGGCCTCGTCTGCGGTCTTCAGCAGCTGCTCGCGGGTCTCGGCTTCCAGCGCGCGGGCCGTCTCCGGCTTCGGGCGAATGGCCAGGATCGAGAGGCCCACGACATCAATGCCGAGCGAGCCGATGGCGCCGCTTTGTTTCAGGCTTGCCAGAAGTCCATCGACCAAGCCTTCGCCAGCGCCAAGGGCTGCCCGCAGGTTCAACCCGCGAAGGGCTGCCCGGATTGCAACCTGCACCTGCTCGCTCAGCAGCAGTTCGATGCTATCAGGGTCGTCAGAAACATAGGCGCCACGCCGGTTGACGGTAAAGTTCAGCATCTCGGCCGCCCGTTCGGGTTCGACAATCCGATAGGTCGTCTGCCCCTGGATCGTCACCTCCTGGAAGTCCGATGTGGTCTCTTCGAACATGAAAGGTGCGTGTGCGGTGCCGGTCGGGAGAATGGCAATCGAACTTACCGGCTCATAGTACCAGAACGACAGGCCAGGTCCCTTTCGGAAAACCTTGCCAGCTTTATGCTGGATGACGAACTGGGTCGGCATCGCCTTCAGGTATCTTACTCCGAACATCGCATTCTCCTTCGCCTGCCTGCGGCCCGATCGGCCACAGCCGTTGAACTATCCACCTTTGTGGAATTTGTCAACTAAGTTATTTTTCACTTTCAACTAAGGTGCTGTGGCGCTATGAGGGAGGCGAAGGAGACTGCGTCATGACCTATCCCCCACTCGCCGTGACGGTGGATGTCGCCATCTTCCGTCTGCTCAACGGAGCGCTGCACTGCGCGCTGGTCCGCCGTGATGCCGAGCCCTTTGCCGGTGCTCTCGCACTCCCCGGCGGCTATGTGCACGGCCAGGAGGATGGCACGCTGGAGGACGCAGCGCTTCGGGTCTTGCGGGACAAGACCGGGGTCGAGACCCCCTATCTGGAGCAGGTGGCAAGCTTCGGCGACATGGTACGCGACCCACGCGGCTGGTCGGTGAGCATTGCCTATATGGCATTGATCCGGCCCGCGGATGAAGTGGCGGAGATCACCCAGCGGGAGGGCGACCGGCTGCACTGGGTGCCAGCAGACGAGACGGCTCTGCCCGAGCCGCTCGCCTTTGATCACGCCCGGATCCTGGACGCTGCGATCCGCCGGTTGCGCGATAAGGTGGAATACAGTTCCCTGCCCGCTCATCTGCTGCCCGAGCATTTCACGCTCCCGGAACTGCAGGCGATCTACGAGAACCTGATCGGGCGACCGCTCGACAAGTCCGCATTTCGGAAACGTATGGCGGAAGCCGATTTCGTCACGCCCGTCGAAGGCGTCAAACGCGCCGCCAGCCACCGGCCACCACAGGTGTACCGGCTGAAGGACGAGGCGCGCGCCGTCCTGTTCAATCGGGTGCTCTGAAGCCATTCCAGCAAAGGTGCGGAGCGGTCTTGCCTCCGGAAGTGCTCGAAACCAAAGAGCGAGAGCCTTCCCGCACCTCCGTTCATCCGCAAAGGCTTTGGCACGACAGCCGCTCGCGGGCGTCGGGAGAGGCTTGCCTCACTTCGACTTCAACTTCACGGCGCCCAGGCCACTTTGCGCCTGGTCTGCCGAATCGCCTTCAGTCTCGGTGCCATTGTCTTCGGCTACCGCTTCCTCCTCCTGGTTTTCGAACCAGGTGCTGATCAGGCCGGCATGGAAGGCTGCCATTTCGTAGCAGAATGTGATCTCGCGATCCTGGGCGCTCCAGAAGGCATTCTCGGTGCCGCAGGTCTTGCCGGTCAGCTTGATGCCACCCTTCAGGTTATAGCCTTCGCCAAACACGGTGGCGATCGTCTCCAGAACGGATGCCGACTTCAGGAGATCGGCAAAGCCCTGCAGGTCGGCATTGCCGGCCGGCTCGTAGGTCACGGTGAAAGCGGTCTTCTGGCCTTCCTTCATATTGGCCGCCAGCAGGCTCATCCAGCTTTCACGGGTCTTCTGGTATTCGAAGACGCATTCCTGGCGACGCTCTTCGGGGAAGTCGAGCGAATCGGCAAAGGTCTTGAAGAATTCCGCATTGGCGCCCGTCATCATGCAGACGATGCCATAGGCCCGCTGCCGGTCGAGGCCATGGGTGCCCATGAAATCGTCTTCCTGCGGTCCATCCTCCTTGGCCTCATCAATCAGGAACCAGCCATCGGCGGCGTCCTGGATTGTGGTGTTCAAATCCTCGTCCTCGGCGCCGAGCAAGAGCACAGAAGACAGCGCATCAACCGCATCCTCCTCGCGCCCGAGCACAGGCAAATTGAGTTCGGAGACCAGCATGTGGCCTGCCTCGTGGAACAGGATGAAAATCGCATTGTTGACGACAAACCGCTGCCCTTCCTCAACCTGTTCCGCCGTCAGTTCAGCGGCCGTGGCGGATGAGACAGGCGTAAAGGCTGAGGCCGCAAGCGTTGCGAGCACGGCTGCGGCAGCGGACTTGAATGAAACCATGTGTGAGCCCCTAACCCCAATTGGATTCGCCCATTATGTAGAGGAGAGGTTAAGCGACCGGAATCGCCATTTTTGGTTTTGCAGTCGGGATACAAGGACATTGCTGCGCAGGAAACGGGTGGCGGTCGCGTGGTTGGCGCGCCAGTCTGCCGAGACGCTCCCCCTCTCACAGCCCGAGGCCCGCCAATGACACAGCCGATCCAATTCCAAGCCATGCCCTCCGGCGACGCCGAGGCCCTTCGCAATGGCGGTCTCGACGCCTACAGCCTGGCGCCGGAAAGACGCCTCTTGCCCGGTGGCTATCCGTGCCGCCATTGCCTGGACGAGATTGCCAAGGGCGAGGCCTATCTGACGCTCGCCTATCGCCCCTTCCCCGAGCTCCAGCCTTAGGCCGAGACCGGACTGATCTTTCTGCATTCCGAGACTTGCCCGCGCTATCAGGCGCTGGAAATCTTGCCGCCCATGCTCACCGGCGCCGACTCTATCCTGCGCGGCTATGGCGAGGATCATCGCATCGTCTATTGCAGCGGCGGCGTGGTCGCAACGGAAGCCATACCGGCGCGGGCCGAAGCCTTTTTCACCGATCTGCGGATCACTGACCTGCATATCCGATCGGCCCGCAACAATTGCTACCAGTGCCGCGTCGACCGGAGCCCGGCGGCACCCTGAACCCGCACCAACGCGTGGTTCAGTTGCAATTCACCTTCCCCGTGCAAAGCTCTTGCCGTCGAACAAGAAAACTGGAGGGCACATCATGGACAGACGCAAATTTCTCCTCGCATTCGGGGCCGCTGCCATCCTGCCGAGCGTCGTGCTGCCCGATTTCATCATGCCGGGTGCTGCCATGGCGCAGGAGGCCCCGAGCGAGGAGATGATCCTTCGCCGTCTCGATGCGGCCCCGCAGCGTCAGGTCGCGCCGCAGAACCGGGTGACGATCAACGAGTTCAAGCGTCGGCCGGAGCTGCGCCGCGCAGCCCCCTCGATCGACATACAGGCGATCAATTTTGCCACGGGTTCGGCAGAGATCCCACGCTCGGAATATCGCAAGGTGCGCCAGATCGCCGGCGCCATGGAGCGGATCCTGCGTCGCCGACGCGCGGTGCGTTTCCTAATCGAGGGGCACACCGATGCCGTCGGCTCCGCCTATTCCAACCAGATCCTCTCGGACCGCCGCGCCGCCTCCTTGAAACAGGTGCTCGTCCGCGAATTCGGATTGCCAGCGCGCGTCCTGGATACGGTCGGCTACGGCGAAGACTATCTGCTCGTGCCGGCAGAGCGGGACGAATGGCGCAATCGCCGGGTCACCCTGCGCCGCATCGACGATTTTGTTCGCTGAGGCGCGAGCCGCACGCCTCTTCGAACGCGCTCTAAAAAAGGCGCCCCCGCCATTGCAGGGGCGCCTTTCCCGTTTTCAGCCTTGCGCGTCTCAGGCGACGGCGAGCGCCTTTTCCGGTGCCACGGCTTCGTATCCAAGCGCCTCGGCGACCGGCATATTGGTCACGCGGCCCTTGTGGACATTGAGGCCGTTGCGCAGATGGCGGTCCTCGGCGATGGCGCGCAGACCACGATCGGCGAGCGCCAGACCATGAACCAACGTCGCATTGTTGAGCGCATGAGCCGAAGTCACCGGAACCGCACCCGGCATGTTGGCGACGCAGTAATGCACGATGCCGTCGACTTCATAGGTCGGGTCCGAATGCGTGGTGGCATGGGAGGTCTCAAAGCAGCCGCCCTGGTCGATGGCAACGTCGACGATCACAGCGCCCTTCTTCATGCCGGAAAGCATTTCGCGGGTGACCAGCTTCGGTGCGGCGGCCCCCGGGATCAGCACAGCGCCGATGACGAGATCAGCAGAGAAGACTTCCTGCTCCAGCGCGTCGATGGTCGAATAGACGGTATGAACCCGGCCGCCGAAGATATCGTCCAGCTGGCGCAGGCGTGGCAGGGAGCGATCGAGAATCGTTACGTCTGCGCCGAGGCCAACCGCCATTTTGGCAGCATGCAGGCCGACGACACCGCCGCCGATCACAGTGACCTTGGCAGGCAGCACGCCCGGGACACCACCGAGCAGGATGCCGCGGCCGCCATGGGCCTTCTGCAACGCCGTTGCCCCCGCCTGGATGGCAAGGCGGCCGGCAACTTCGGACATCGGCGCCAGCAGCGGCAGGCCGCCGCGCTCGTCGGTTACTGTCTCATAGGCAATCGCGGTCACGCCGGATGCGATCAGGCCCTTGGTCTGTTCCGGATCCGGGGCCAGATGGAGATAGGTATAGAGAAGCTGACCGTCGCGCAGCTGCGCCCATTCGGAGGGCTGCGGTTCCTTGACCTTGACGATCATGTCGGACTGTTCGAACACGTCCTTGGCAGAGGCGGCGATCTTCGCGCCTGCAGCCCTGTATGCGCCGTCATCGGCGCCGATGCCCGAGCCTGCTCCCGTCTCGATCAGGACCTCGTGGCCATGAGCCACATATTCCCTGACCGCGCCGGGGGTCAGACCGACACGATATTCGTGGTTCTTGATTTCCTTCGGGCAACCGACACGCATTCAGCGTTCCTCTCTTATATGGGCCTTGGCCGCTTGTGGATTGAGATGGTGGAATTGAAGCATCGATCGCGCAGAATGTCCTTGCAAAGTGAAGGAGGCAGACGCAGAAATTTCGCAGGATCTTGCGTCAACGATGCATAAATCGGAGGAATCTACGAATGGCGGAACTCGATGCCATTGATCGTGCCATCCTGAGGGCGCTGCAGGAAAATGCGCGGATGACCAATGCCGAGCTTGCAGAGACCGTCGGCCTTTCGCCGTCGGCCTGCTCGCGACGGCATGACATGCTGGAAAAGGCGGGCGTCATCAGCGGCTATCACGCCAGGCTTTCGCACAAGGCGATCGACTACAAGATGATGGTCATCGTCCACATCTCCCTGTCGGGCCAGTTCGCCAAAACACTGACCGAATTCGAGGCCGCGGTGAAGCGCTGCCCCAATGTACTGGTCTGCTATTTGATGTCGGGCGAGTATGATTACATCCTGCGGGTGGCCGCCAAGGATCTCGAAGACTATGAGCGCATCCACCGCGACTGGCTGTCGGCCCTGCCCCATGTGGTCAAAATCAATTCGAGCTTTGCGCTGCGAGAGATCATTGAGCGTCCTAATGTGGGACTTTGACGTAGCAATCGGGCAAAATTGTAATGACTCGATTCAGCCGGCTCTTACATGTCCCTGCTATAACTGTTGATGTTACGTCATATTGACCTCTATCAGGACGACAGGAATGGCCAATACTCTCGAAATGGATGTTCGCAAGGCTCCCCGCAGCCGTTGCCGCATTGCAACCAAGGTTCGGTATTTCCAGCAGGAAGCCGCCGGGCGGATTATCGACATCTCGCGGACGGGTCTGGCGATCGAGCTGTCGACCAAGCTGAATGCCGGCCCCGGCAGCACAGTGGCCATCGAAACAGACGAGATCGGACTTCTGGAAGGTCTCGTTCGCTGGAATTACAGCGGCAGGCTCGGCATCATGTTCCGCCCCAACAGCAATGCTGCGGCCAAGGTCGACGCCTATTTCCGCAACTTCCACCGCGAATACAGGCCCGTCCTTCATCGATGACAGCGTGAGAATCGCGCTGATTCGGCGCTTGCGCATCCCCCCGATCTCAAGCGGCGCCTCCCGCTCCCCTCCATAACAAGCCCTCCAGCGCATGGTATCCAATGGATTTCAGCCTGGAAATCTACAGAGATACACAACGCGTTTCCATGATACGCGGCATCTTAACGAATTCGCCAAGACGGATTTAACGGATTGCCAGGATTGTGGCGTCACGCATGACGCCGCAATTGACGGAACGCAATTCTATGACCGCAGAAAGCTCACGGCACTCCAGTGCCGCCATGCTCCGCATGCCCTGCCATATCCGGGCCATGCTCACCTATAGCGCACGGCAATATTCCGTCCGGATTCGAGAGATCGGCCATACGATGCTTGTCCTCGATCTGCCCGCACCACTGTCGCTGCCCGATGATGCGGAAATCTACCTCCAATGCGCAGAGTTCGGTCGGCTCGATATCCGGCTCTCCTCCGTTGTCGACCGGACGATGACCGTCAATATGCTGGCGCCCAATGCCGCCATCGCGCAACTCCTCAGCGGCACGGGATTGCCACCACTCTAGTTGCGGCCGGCGCACACCATCACACAACCGTCATTTTGAGGATGCAACTCTCGGCTTTGCGATTAAGCTGGCCCGGTTTTAGAACCGAACCGTTCGGGAGTGTTTCATGACATTGCATCGGCCTTCGCCATTTTCCTCAGTGCTTACCCCTGCCCTTTCCACACCGCTCTCCCGCCGCGCCCTGCTCGGCGGCATCGCGGCGACTGCAGCACTCGTGACGCTGCATCCCTTCGCGGCCCGGGCCGCCGCCAACCAGGCGCATCTGAGACTGATGGAAACCACGGACATCCATGTCAACGTGATGCCCTACGACTATTATGCCGACAAGCCGAATGACACGATGGGTCTTGCCCGGACTGCGAGCCTGATCGACGCCATTCGTGCCGAGGCCGGCAATTCCATGCTGATCGATAATGGCGATTTCCTGCAGGGCAATCCGATGGGCGACTACATGGCCTATCAGAAAGGCATGAAGGCCGGCGACGTGCATCCGGTGATCAAGGCGATGAACGTGCTCGGCTATGATTGCGGCACGCTCGGCAATCACGAATTCAACTACGGCCTCGACTTCATGTTCAACACGCTGGGCGGCGCGCAGTTTCCCTTCGTCTGCGCCAACCTGAGCAAAGGCATGCTGGCGGCCGACCCAAAACAGGATCCGCTCTTCTTCAAACCTTATGTGATCCTGGAGCGGATGATCACCGATGGTGCAGGTGCGCAAAGCCCGATCAAGATCGGCTTCATCGGCTTCGTGCCGCCGCAGATCATGCTCTGGGACGCAAAGAACCTGGAGGGCAAGGCCCAGACCCGCGACATCCTGCAGGCCGCCCGCGCCTTCGTACCCCAGATGAAGGAGGAAGGCGCCGACATCATCGTGGCGCTTTCCCATTCCGGCATCGACGGCAGCGGCGAACGCGAAGGCATGGAAAATGCGGCTCTCTACCTCGCCGGCATCGAAGGCATTGATGCAATCTTCACCGGGCACCAGCATCTGGTCTTTCCTGGCCCGAAGGATTTCGAAAACGTGCCCGGCGCCGATGCCACCAAGGGCACGTTGCTCGGCAAACCCGCCGTCATGGCTGGCTTCTGGGGCTCGCATATGGGCCTGATCGATCTTCTGATCGAAAAGGACGGTCAGCGCTGGAAGATCGTTGACTTCACCTGCGAGGCCCGGCCGATCTATCACCGCGGTGACGACCGCAAGATCGTCGCCGATGCCAAGGACAAGTCGGAGGTCGTTACGGCCATCACGACCGAGCATCAGGCAACACTGGATTATGTGCGCACGCCTGTCGGCAAAACCGACGCGCCGCTCTATTCCTATTTCGCGCTCGTTGCAGACGATCCGTCGCTGCAGATCGTCTCCAATGCCCAGACCTGGTATATCCGCGAGATGCTGAAGGCGGGTGAATACAAGGATCTGCCCATCCTGTCGGCCGCAGCCCCGTTCAAGGCCGGCGGCCGGGGTGGCCCCGACTACTTCACCGATGTTCCAGCCGGCAATATCGCGATCCGGAATGTCGCCGACCTCTATCTTTACCCCAACACTATTCAGGCCGTCGTCATCACAGGCGAGCAGGTGAAGAACTGGTTGGAAATGTCGGCCGGCATGTTCAACCAGATCGACAAGGGCGCGAAGGATGCAGCCCTGCTCAATCCCGATTTCCCATCCTACAATTTCGACGTGATCGACGGCGTCAGCTACCGGATCGATCTGACAAAGCCGGCGCGCTATGGCAAGGATGGAGAGGTTGCGCATGCGGAATCAAGCCGCATCCTCGATCTCCAATATAACGGCAAGCCGATTGATCCGGGACAGCGCTTTGTCGTCGCGACCAACAATTACCGCGCCGGCGGCGGCGGCAAATTCCCCGAGATCGCCTCAGACAAAGTTGTCTTCGTCGGCCCCGACACCAATCGCGACATCATCGTCCGCTATATCGTCGAACAGGGCACGATCAGCCCGTCTGCAGATGGCAACTGGTCTTTCGCCCCGATCGGCGACACCAGCGTCCTCTTCGAGACCGGTCCCAAGGCGCGGGCGTACCTGTCCGCGATCACCTCGGTGAAAATGGAAGATGCCGGCGAAGGCCGCGACGGTTTTGCGAGCTTCCGCATTCAACTCTGAACCTCAATATGGCTCGCGATTCGTCGCGAGCCATGTTCCAAAACTATCAGAGGCTTGCGGCCACTTTCTCCGTTATCAGTTGAGGTGAGAAAGACATGTTCGAGTCAGGCGCGGGGCAGTTGGAAAGCTTGTCCCGGAACGCCTCGATCAACCAGGCCGCGGCCGGACCCGGCGGGGTCGCCGTCTTGCGGATAGCATAGAGCGTGTAGGATCCCTGCTCATAGGCGGGAACGTCGAGATGCACGATCCGCCCCTTGCGCAGGTCCTCGCGCAGGATTGAGGCCGGCAGCCCACCCCAGCCGAGACCACCCCTGATCAATTGATGCTTGGTGGCCATGTCGCTGACCCGCCAGGTCTTGTAGGAGAGCACGTTGAAATCCCGGCCTGCCGTCAGGTCCGATGCGTCGCTGACGACGATCTGCGTTTCCTCGCGCACATCGGCGAGCGTCAGTGTCCTGCCGAGTTTCGCCAGCGGATGATCGGCCGCAGCGGCCGGCAGCAGGAAATTGTGGCCGATCTTGTCGACAGTCAGCGAATCCTCCTGCTCCAGCAGGGCTCCGCCGATGCCGATCGAGGCGCGGCCATTGGTGACCAGTTCCATGATCCGTCCGAGTTCACCAACCTCGATGCGCAAGGAGACCGTCGGGAACCGCTGCTGGAAGTCCCGCAGGATCGACAGCGTCGCCCCCATCGGCACCATGACACTGATCGCCACCGAAAGCTCGGGCTCCAAGCCCTGCACCATGCTGTGCGCCTTGGCCCGCATGACCTGCAGATCCGAAACGATCCGCCGAGCGTCGCTCAGCATGGCGCGGCCGGCATCGGTCAGCAAGGATTGCCGGGTGCCGTTGCGGGCAAACAGCGAGATACCGAGTTGGCCTTCCAGGTTTCCAATGGTGTAGCTGACCACTGACTGGGCGCGATTGAGCTGGCGCGCCGCTGCCGAAAAGCTGCCGGCATCGGCGACCGCGAGAAAGACCTGCAACTGGTCGAGTGTGGGATTTGCATCCATGAGGAACCGTCTAGCCATCCAATTATTCGATAGGATCAATCTAGATTATCACTATTTTACTGATGACAACATCCCTCTAGATCGATGTCGCGGCCACTCCCGGGCCGACAAGTTCATCACGCAAGGATTGCTTCCATGTCCTCCATCCTTCTCATCACGTCCAGCCCGCGCGGTTCGGAATCGCTCTCCAATTCGGTTGCCCAGGACTTTGCCGACAAGCTCAAGGCGCAGAGCGGCGCGACCATCGTTCATCGCGACCTCGCCGAGAGCCCGCTCGCCCACGTTGACGGCACGTTCACCGCGGCCATCCGCAAGCCAGCCGACACGCGCACTGCAGAAGAATCGCAGGCTGCCGAGATCTCCGACGCGCTGGTCGCCGAACTCCTGGCTGCCGACACGATCGTCATCGGCACCGGTCTGATCAACTTCAACATCTATTCCTCGCTGAAGACCTGGATCGACCACGTTGCCCGCGCTGGTCTGACCTTCAAATACACCGAGAATGGCCCGGTCGGCCTGGCGACCGGCAAGAAGGCCTATCTCGTACTGGCTTCTGGCGGCGTCTACTCCTCCGGTCCGGCTGCCGCCATGAACCATGCAGAGCCCTACCTGAAGACCGTTTTGGGCTTCCTGGGCATTGAACTTGTCGAAACGATCTATGTCGAGGGTCTCGCCTACGGTCCGGAAGCTGCCGAAAAGGCGGTTGCTGCCGCCCATACCAAGGCCGAGGAACTGGCTCGCGCCGCCTGACCGCTCATCTGATCCACCGCCTCAGACGAAAAACGCCGACGGTCCTGCCGTCGGCGTTTTTTTTTCATGCGCGATTGTCGCCAAGGGCGGAGCGGAGATGGGCTCAGACGCTGCGTTTGCTCTCGCCGTCCGAAAACAGGCTCACGCCGTTCTGGTCGATGATCTGCTGGGCCTTACGGAAGGCCCCTTCAACGGCATCGTCGCGAGACGTGAAAACATCGGCGCGGATGAAGCTGCGCTCGAGAAGCTGGCCCTCGATCTCCCGCTCGATCCTGCCCGCCAAGCGATATTGGCTGCCTTCGGCGATGGGAAGCGCAAGGATCCGACAATCCTTGTAGGACTGCGCGGCGGCTGGAGCCTCGGCGGCACTTGGAGCGCTGCCAGTGAAGATCGAAAGGATGCGAGACAAAATAGACATGGAATCTCACTAGCATGACCCATCACCGAGCGGAAGCCATGGGATCAGCGTTCACGCGCAGTGTGCCATCACTCAGCCGGACAGCAGCCGCGCCTCAGAAATCGCAATAGCCCGCATCGATGCCGATGCCGTCATCCCAGAGCATCCGGACCTGACAGCTCTCCCGATCGCGCGGGACGATGGGCCCCAGGCATTCCGTCCGCTCTTCGGAGGCATAGAGCTCCACCATCCATTGATGGCCGATATAGGTATCGTATTGCAGACTTTCCCCGGGCTGTAGCAGACCGTATTCTTCAAGAAAGCCATCAAAGCCGATCCAGAAGACACGGGCGGCGAAGGGGGTATCGTTGTGGAAGGCGATGCCTGTCGCGTCCTCAGAGGCGGGCGATGGATCATGGGCCTCTTCGCAGGCTGCCGCCTGCGCCGCTCCTGCGCCAAGTGCCAGCCCGCCGAAGAGGCCAAAGATTGCAGCCATGACCGCAATCGCGGACCTCGACAGACCTGGCATGAGACGCTTCATTTTCACCTCGGAGCATTAGGAGAGATCGTCGATGGCGAAACGCGACCCAGCGATGCCGTGTGGAACATCAGCATCACTTGAGTATCAACTGAAATAGCGATGTCAACAGGCCGGTGCCGGTTTCAATTTTGACATCGAGCAGGCTCCTGTCCTGCTGCCTGAAGTCTCTGGAAGAGCAGGCAAAATCAGAGCGATACGGCTTAGACTCCCGCGCCCGGAACGCGCCGACAGTTCATCGGCTGCCGACAGGATCGACCGGTCAGATGATCAGATTGGCCAGGATCTCATTTTCGGTAATATCCTCAAAGCCGAGCCCTGCGGCTTCGAAGCGCTGGAACAGATCAACGAAATTCTCCCGCCGCCCGGTTTCGATCCCGATCAGGATGGAGCCAAAATTGCGCGCCGACTTCTTCAGATATTCGAACCGGGCGATGTCGTCTTCCGGCCCGAGCAGGTTCAGCACGTCGCGCAGCGCGCCTGGCCGCTGCGGCAGGCGCAGGATGAAATACTTCTTCAAGCCCGCATAGCGCATGGCCCTTTCCTTGACGTCGGGCAGCCGCTCGAAATCGAAATTGCCTCCGGAGACCACAGCGACCACTGTCTTGCCGGCAATCCGCTCCGCCGGCAGCATGGAGAGAGCCGCCAGCGACAGGGCGCCTGCCGGCTCCAGGACCACACCCTCGATGTTCAGCATCTCGGTCATCGTCACGCAGATGGCATTTTCGGGCACGATCTCCACCTGATCGGGGCGAAACTGCTTCAGCGCTTCGAAATTGTGGTCGCCGATCCGGGCAACGGCTGCACCGTCGACGAAATTGTCGACCTTGGGCAGCGTCACGACCTCACCACGTTCGAGGCTTGTCTTCAGGCTTGGCGCACCGGCCGGTTCACAAAACAGGAAGGTGTCCTGGCTGAGCGTGTCGGCAAAATAGCCGGTCATGCCCGAGGAGAGCCCACCGCCACCGACCGGCATGACGATCAGATCGGGCGTCACATCCTCCGGCAATTGCTGGCGAATTTCTGCAGCGACGGTTGCCTGCCCCTCGATGATGTCGGGATCGTCGAAAGGCGGCACCATATGGCCACCGATTGCCTCGACATGCTCACGGGCCGCCGCATAGCACTGATCGAAGATGTCGCCGATCAGGCGGATGGTGATGAACTCACCGCCAAAGGTGCGGGTCTTGTCAATCTTCTGCTGCGGCGTCGTCACCGGCATGAAGACAATGCCCTCCACGCCAAAATGTCGGCAGACATAGGCAAAGCCTTGCGCATGATTGCCCGCCGAGGCGCAGACGAAGGTGGTGCCAGCAGGACTTTCAGCGACGATCTTGCGGAAGAAATTGAAGGCACCGCGGATCTTGTAGGAGCGGACGGGTGTGAGATCCTCGCGCTTCAGATAGATATTCGCGCCGTATCGCGCGCTCAGGTGATCGTTCAATTGCAAGGGCGTTTCCGGAAAGAGACCACGCATCGCCTCAAGCGCTGCTTCCACGTCCATTGCCTTCACCTTGTCCATCCGTTGAAATTTCAGCCGGCTCCCGCTATGGCATAGACGCGGGGCAGAGACAAAGGCTCTTTGTCCGCCAAATCGCGGATGATTTCCTTGAACACCAATCTGCTGCGCTCCGTCGTCTATATTGCTGCGCTGTGCGGGCTTTATCTGTCCACAGCCATGCTGATCCCCGCCATGGTCGACCTCTATTATGGTGACGATGGCTGGTCGCTGTTTGCCATTTGCGCAGCCATGGTTGGCGGCATTTCGCTCCTCGCCTCGATGGCAACGCGCGGCCCACCGCCCGCTTTTTCGAAGCGCATGGGCTTCCTGCTCGTCAATGTTCTCTGGGCTGTCTTTTCGCTCGTCGGCGCCATCCCGCTCTATTTTTCCAACCTCGACCTGACCTTTGCCCAATCGCTCTTCGAAGCGATCTCCGGCATTACCACCACGGGATCGACGGTGATTTCCGGCCTGGACAAGGTCGCGCCCGGCATACTTATGTGGCGCGGGCTGCTCGCCTGGCTCGGCGGCATCGGGATCGTCGCACTCGGGCTCTTCGTCCTGCCCTTCCTGCGCGTCGGCGGCGTCTCCTTCTTCAAGATGGAATCCTCGGATATCGGCGACAAGCCGTTTGCCCGGATCGCCACCTTTACCCGCGCCTTCATGGCCGTCTATGTGGCGATCACGCTTGCCTGCATCGTCTCCTACGATCTTGCCGGCATGAGCCACTTCGATGCAATCATCCACTCCTTCTCGACCGTGGCGACCGCTGGTTTCGGCAATTATGACAATTCCTTCGCTGCCTTCGACAGCCTGACGATCCTGTGGATCTCGACCTTCTTCATGACGGTCTGCAGCCTTCCCTTTTCGATCCTGATCGTGCTTCTGGTACGCGGCCGTCTCGATGCGTTGCGCGATCCACAGATCTTCGTTTTCCTCGGCTATGTGGCAGCCTTCGCGCTTATGGCCGGCATTTACAATCACGTGCGCAACGACATCGCCTTGCCGCTGGCGCTGACCCATTCCTTCTTCAATTTCGCCTCGATCCTGTCGACGACTGGCTTTGCCAGCGAGGACTATACGCTTTGGGGGCCGTTTGCGGTCGCCGCCGCCTTCTTTGCCACCTTCATGGGCGGCTGCTCCGGCTCGACCGCCGGCGGCATCAAGGCATATCGCTTCATCATCCTGTTCAACATCATCGTCACCGGCCTGAAGAAGCTCATCTATCCCAATGCGGTCTATTCGGTCCGCTACGGCAAGCAGACAGTGGACGCCGAGACGCAACGCGCCGTCTTCCTCTTCTTCAGCGCCTATGTGTTCATCTGGGCCATCGGCTCCATGGCCATGGCGCTGGCGGGTTATGATTTTGCCACCGCGACATCGTCCGTGATCACGGCGCTCTCCAATGTCGGCCCCGGTATTGGCCCGCTGATCGGACCTGTCGGCAATTTCGCCATGATGAACGACCCGGAACTCTACATCCTGTCGCTCGCCATGCTGCTGGGCCGACTGGAAGTTCTGACCGTGCTGGTTCTGCTGGTGCCCCTGTTCTGGAAATCCTGATCCGATACGCTTGACGGCAGACCTTTCCCTTCCCACCCTCAATTAAACGGGTGCTGCGGGAGAATCACGATGACGGCACGGATCACGGTCGAGCGGACGGTTGTCAGGCGCTGCTCGTCCATCGTTTCCCCTGTCGTGCTTGCCCTCTTTCTCTGTCCTATTCCGGTTGCGGCAAACGCGCTGGCGGGCCCTCTCCTTGACGCTGCGATCGAAGCCGAGAAGCTGGCAGCGGGTGGCGATGCGCCAGCCGCACTGGCGAGGATCCAGGAAGGCATGGCCCGTTTTTCCGAAAGCCTGCCGCTGACTGTGCCGCGCGCCGTCTTCATCACCGAACGGCCAGCGGCCTATGGCTCCTACACCGCCAAACCGAACACAATCTTCCAGCCCGGCGAACCGCTGATGACCTATATCGAGGTGATTGGGCTGCGCTGGACCAAGCTTGCCGAAGACAAGGTTGAGACCCATTTCACCATAGATATGCAACTCACCAGTGCGTCTGGCCGCCTCGTGGCACTCAAGGAGGGGTTCGGCAATATCCGCTATCCGAGCCGCGTCGCGGCGCAGGAAGTGTTCACCCACCTGACCCTTGACCTCGGCGGCGCAGAACCCGGCGGCTACGTGCTGCGCTACACGGTCAATGACATCGTGTCTGAGCGGTCCGTCTCCTTCGAGCTGCCTTTCTCGATCGCCAAGCCGGGCTGAAATCCGTCACTGTGCCATGGTCGAGCGATGGGCCCAGCCCGTCATGCGCTTTTCCACCCAGGCCATCAGCGCGTACATGGCAATACCTTCAACGGCGAGCGCGAGGAGCCCGGCAAAGACCAGCGGCACGTTGAACTGGCTTTGCGCCGAGCTCATCATGTTGCCGAGGCCATAGTTGGATGCCACCGTCTCAGAGACAACCGAGCCGACAAAGGCGAGCGTGATCGCGATCTTCAGCGAGCCAAAGAAGTAAGGCATCGAGCGCGGAATGCCGACCTTGAGCATGATGTCCATCTTGCGCGCACCAAGCGCCCTCAGCACATCCTCCGTCTCCGGCTCAATCGTGGCGAGACCGGTCGCCACATTGACGACGATCGGGAAGAAGGAAATGAGGAAGGCAGTCAGCACCGCCGGCACCGTGCCGATGCCGAACCAGATGACGAGGATCGGCACCAGCGCCACTTTGGGGATCGCGTTGAAGCCGATCATCAGCGGATAGAGCCCGGCATAGATGGTCTTCGACCAGCCGACAAAAAGACCAAGGGCGAGACCGGCGACAACCGCGATCAGGAAGCCGAGCGTCGTCGTATAGAGCGTCTGCAACGAGTTCTTCCAGATCGGCGACCAGTATTGCACGATCGCCTGAAAAACCCTGCTCGGCGCCGGCAGAACCGTCGGCGGCGTATCGAGCAGGATGACCGCCACTTCCCAGAAGGCAAAGAGGCCGACCGTATAGAGGACAGGGGCAGCCTTCACCCAGTCGATCCGCTGCACCCAGGGCTTTGCGCCCAGCGCCTTATCGCGCGTTTGAAGCATGGTCATGCCACCACCCTCGCCTTTGCGATCTCGCCATGCAGGACATGCACCATGTCGTTGAAGGCGTTGTCATAGGTCAGCTCGATTTCACGCGGACGGGCAAAGGGCACCGTGTGTTCCTTGACCACGCGACCGGGGCGCGCACTCATCACGAAGATGCGGTCGGCAAGGAAGACCGCCTCGCGCAGGTCATGGGTCACAAGCACGATGGTTACGCCTTGTGCCGCATGCAGATCGCGGATCACGCACCACAACTCTTCGCGGGTAAAGGCATCCAGCGCGCCGAAGGGTTCATCGAGCATCAGGAGATCCGGCTCATGGATCAAAGCGCGGCAGAGATTGGCGCGCTGCTGCATGCCGCCGGACAGTTGCCAGGGAAATTTAGAGCCCACCCCTTTGAGACCAACAATCTCCAGAAGGTTTTCCGCCTTCTCGATGTATTCTCGTCTGTTGGCCCGCAGCCGATGCCGGTGTTTCTCGACGATCTCAAGCGGCAGGAGAATGTTTTGAAGCGTCGTTCGCCAGGGCAGCATGGTCGGGTTCTGGAAGGCCATGCCTACGATCGACACCGGCTTGGTCACCTGCTGGCCAGCGACGATGACCACGCCGGACTGCGGAATATGCAGTCCCGTTACCAGTTTCATCAGGGTCGACTTGCCGCAACCGGAGGGTCCGACCACGGCGGCGAACTCGCCCTTCTCGACGCGCATGGTGAGACCGGACACGGCCAGCGTACCGTCGGCGCCGCCATAACGCATGTCGACATTGTCGATGGAAACCAGATGAGACATGGGGGCTCCGGTCAAGAGAGGATTTTCCAACCTCCCCTCAAGGGGAGGTCGCTGCGACGTGGCGGGTGAGGTGATCTTGCGAAAGCTCACCGCACCCCGGCCCTGCGGTTCGACCCTCCCCCTTCATGGGGAGGATCAAGCCATCAAGGCAGCATGCGCTCTTCCTTGGCCGGCAGGAACGAGGCGTCAAAAACCTGCTCCGCCTTCACATTGCCCTTCAGGCCCATCGACACTTTCAGCGTCTCAATCGACGCACCAAGACGGGTCATGTCGACGCCGCCTAAGCCGTTCTCGACCACGTACGGCGTCTTGATGTTCATGGCATTCGCCATGCCCAGGCGTTCCGCCTCGATTTCGGGATTGAGTGTCTCGTTTCGCTTAAGAACGGCCGCCACGCCCTCTTCCGGATTGGCGACGGCATCTGCAAAGCCCTTGGCAAGTGCCTTGAGGAAGCCCTTTACCGCCTCAGGGTTCTCTGTGGCGAAATCGGTATTCACCAGAACGCTGTTGCCATAGAGGTTCAGCCCGTTCTCAGCCATCAGGATGGTGGCAATGTCGTCGTCGGCAATGCCTTGCGCCTTGAGGTTCAGGATCACCGAGAAGGCGAAACCGAAGACGGCATCGACATCGCCCTTGGCCAGCATTGGCTCGCGCACCGGAAAGCCGATGCTCTCGATGGTGATGCTGCTGTCGTCGATGCCGGCGACCTGCTTGAAGGCCGGCCACTGGGCAAAGGCCCCATCCGGCGGCGGCGCGCCAAGCTTCTTGCCCTCAAGCGACTTGGGATCCTCGGTGATGCCAAGGGATTTGCGACCGACGACCGCAAACGTCGGACGTTCATAGATCATCATCACCGCCTTGATCTTCTGGCTCGGATCCTCGTCAAGGAACTTGATCACCGAATTGATGTCACCGAAGCCCATCTGATAGGCGCCGGTTGCGACGCGCGGGATCGCCTCGACCGAGCCATTGCCCGAATCGATCGTCACATCGAGCCCCTCCGCCTTGAAATACCCCTTGTCCAGCGCCAGCAAAAAGCCTGCGGCCGGGCCTTCAAATTTCCAGTCCAGAGTGAACTTGATGGCCGTCTCAGCCCGGGCTTGCGCCAGCGGCAGCGCAAGCCCGGCCGTCAGGCCCGTGGCCAGAAGCGCTGCTGAAAAGAGACGTCTGGTGATCATGATTTTGCTCCCCTTGTTATTTGATGGGCACATCAAAGCAGGTTTCAAAGGAGAGGCAAAGCCGAAAATGCTCAAACTTTCGCCAAATCTGGACGTGCTTATTTTATAGCCGTATGGGCCCTGGCTTGCACAAAGATACTGACGCCTCCGAACGAACGGAAAAGGCTCTCAGGCACAGATGGATCATGATTGAGATTGGTGCGGACGGCGGGGATCGAACCCGCATGACCGAGGCCGAGAGATTTTAAGTCTCTTGCGTCTACCAGTTTCGCCACGTCCGCGTCGGCGCTTTGTCAGCGGTCTCGGCAAAAAATGCAAGTCGTGTTTCACACCTGGCGCGCAATGAATCCCGGCTAAATGCACCGGCGGACCGGCTGAAAGGCTAAGCAGACGCCTGCGGCAAAGCCCGGGCCCTTTCATGAGCAAGGAGGGTGATGCGGGACACAAGAGGACGGTCACGCCAAGGGAAAGGCCACGATCTTGCCGCGATTGCGCCAATATTCCCCTAGATATTAATGGGAATTAACAGGTGGTGGTGCGGTTATTGCGCCCGGCTCTACAGGCATTTGCGATGAAAAAATTGATTTTTCGCAGCAGCGACATTGGGATGTTCGTTATGCTGGCGCTTTATCTGGTCGCGGATTTCCCAACCGCGGATTTGGCGGGGCAATTTGCCACCCTGCCGGCGATCCAGTCGGCCCTTGCCATCCTCGCCGCGATCCCGGCACCGCCGCAGGGATTTCAGGTGCTGTTGATGGCAACACTGCTGACCACGTCACTGTTTGGCCATCTCAGCCAGCCGCGCCAGGATTGAACGGCCGGCCGGTGGGCAAAGAGCGCCACTGCGGCGACGCTCAGGCTTGAACGTCGATGAACACCACACCCAGTTCCTTGGGTGTGCGCCAGCGAACCTCGCAGGCGTGCTGTGTCCCGTCTTCGAAGCGCAGATCAAAGACATGCGGGATCGGAACCGTTGATTCGAAGACCACCTTTGCGCCGCCCACCGACAGATTTCGGATGGTGCAGTCAAAGGTGGAATGACCGTTGCCGATGACGGCTCGGGCTGCTTTCAGTGCCCGCATGCGCGGGTGCTGGCGTTTTTCGCTGGCCTCCTGCATGGCCTGAAACCTTCCGTTCGCGAGATGTGACGTTCCGCACATCCTGCCCAAAAGAGTTAAAAACACTCTCAACAAGCCGGAAGAAATCTGGCCCTTTGCAGCCATGACGCGAAAAAGGGCGGATGAACCGCCCTTTTTGCTGATCAATTGTACCGAAAATTAGTCTTAGACGAGCTTGGCGGCAAGCTTTGCCACATGGGCACCCTGGAAGCGAGCACCTTCGAGTTCGATCTCGGAAGGCTGACGCGAGCCGTCGCCATGGGTGATGGTCGACGCGCCATAAGGCGA
Organism: Rhizobium sp. AAP43; assembly: GCF_001296045.1. GTDB lineage: Bacteria > Pseudomonadota > Alphaproteobacteria > Rhizobiales > Rhizobiaceae > Allorhizobium. Next base: position 132,358 of record NZ_LJHS01000045.1, read on the forward strand.
GTTGCCCATGACTTCCGTCACGCCCATCTGACCCTGGAAGGCGTAAGGCAGGCCGGCATAGAGCATGCCGTGATGGAGGAAAGTCGGAATGAAGCCCATGATGGTGGTTTCCTGGCCGCCATGCTGGGTCGCGGTCGATGTGAACATCGAGCCGAGCTTGCCGACAAGCTTGCCCTGCGCCCAGAGGCCGCCGGTCTGGTCCCAGAAATTGCGCATCTGCGAAGCGACCGTGCCGTAACGGGTGCCGGCGCCAACGATGATGGCGTCATACTGGTCAAGTTCGGCGGGCGTTGCGATCTCGGCCTTCTGGTCCATCTTGTAGTAGGAAGCCTTGGCGACCTCCTCGGACACCAGTTCCGGCACGCGCTTGACGGTGACGTCCGCGCCGGCCGATTTTGCCCCTTCGGCAACGGCATAGGCCATGGTCTCAATGTGACCGTAAGCCGAATAATAGAGAACCAGTACCTTGGCCATGTCGTATCTCCTCTTGAATGTGCCGGGACCCGGCGTGTTCGGTAAAAGACTTAGCGCAAACTGGCGGCACGACCAGCCCCGTGGGCGGCAACGCAGTGTTCACCCGAACGATGCCTTCGCTTCTCATCGCCGTCACAAACCGCTAGGACAACAGCCTCTCAATCCTTAGACCCCGAAATCTCTGAAGGACCTTCCGATGAGCGACACCATCCAGACTGCAGCCATGCTCGCCATCGGCGACGAACTCCTGTCCGGCCGGACCAAAGACAAGAATATCGGCCATCTCGCCGATCTCCTGACGGTCGCAGGCATCGATCTCAAGGAAGTCCGCATCGTCTCCGACGAAGAAGAGGCGATCGTCGAGGCGCTCAATGCACTGCGCGCCCGCTATACCTATGTGTTCACCTCGGGCGGCATTGGCCCGACGCATGACGACATCACCGCCGATGCTGTGTCGAAAGCCTTTGGCCTGCCCTGCCTGCATGACCCGGATGCGATGAAACTGCTCGGCGACATGTATGCCGGGCGCGGGCTCGAATTCACCGAGGCGCGCCAGCGCATGGCCCGGATGCCGCAAGGGAGCCGCCACATCCCGAACCCGGTCTCCACCGCCCCCGGCTTCATCATCGGCAATGTCCATGTCATGGCGGGCGTGCCGCAGGTCTTCCAGGCCATGATCGCGCATGTCATCGGGACGCTGCCGGCCGGTCGCCGCGTCTTGTCACGCTCGATTGCCTGCCCCTTTGGCGAAGGGGATATCGGCACGGCCCTCGGCGCCATCCAGAAGGCCCATCCCGAGACCTCGATCGGCTCCTACCCGCATTTCGACGGCCTGCGCTTTTCCACCGAATTGATCGTGCGTGCCCGTGATCAGGCGGTCGTGGATGCGGCAGCCCACGATGTCGAGGCGATGATCGAAGCGATCAGGGCCGAGAAAAACGCCGCGTCAAAGCTCGATCTCGGCACCGGCGAAGTCGCCTGACAAAGGGAGAACCGCCTTGACCAAGGTCAAGGCGGAACCCGGCCATGACCGTCATAGTTGTCCCCATGCCGGCCACGAACCGGCGCTGCAAAGGGAGACTGCCATGACCTATCGCACGCTACTCGCCATTCTCGACACGCCGAAGGACGCCCGCCAAGTCATCGATTTCGCAGCAGCCCTCGCCAACCGTTCCGGTGCACATGTGATCGGCGCGCATGCCGAGGCCATGGCCATGGTGCCGATGGTGGCGCCGATGGAAATCCCCGATCCGGCGACCGTTCAGGCGCTGCAAGACATGGCGCATCACGAGACCGAAACGGTCGAGAAGATCTTTCGCGACATGGCCACGCGCGAAGGGCTTTCGCATGAGTGGCGCAGCTTCGTGACCTCTTCCGGCATCAACTCGGCCTCCCTGATCGAGAGCGCGCGCAGCGCCGATCTGGTGATTGCCGCCCAGGGCGAAGGCGGATTGCTCAGCGAGACCCGCTCGGAGCTTGAAAGCTTCCTGTTCGAGAGCGGTCGCCCCGTTCTCCTCATTCCCTATATCCTCAAGGAACCGCGCCCCATCCGCCGGGTCCTCATTGCCTGGAACGGCTCGCGTGAGGCCGCACGCGCCACTTTCGATGCCCTGCCCTTCCTCAAGGAGGCCGAAGAGGTCGAGATCTTCAGCGTCGACCCGCCGGAGACACCGGCTCAGTCAGCCGCCATGGCCGGCGCCGAGATTGCGGCTGCGCTTGCCCGCCATGGGATCAAGGTCACGGTCACCTGCCAGGAAAAGACGGGGCTTTCCCCCGCGGCGGCCATCGAGAACCGGCTGTCGGACAGCTCCATCGATCTTCTCGTCATGGGCGCCTATGGCAACAAGCGCTGGTGGGAAGTCCTGTTTGGTGGCGTTACCCGCACCATTCTTGATTCGATGACGGCGTTGACGCTTCTGTCGCGTTGACAGCGCCCCACTTTCGGCGCGGTGCCCGGGTCTTGCCAGTCGCGGCCAATTGCCGTTAATAGCTCGGCCAATGTCGGGAGCCCTGCGGGGCGAATTCCGCGCGGTCCATTGCCGCGCGGACAGCGTTTTCGGCCCGTTCTTGCGGTCGCTCCCGTCGAAGACGCCATTCTAACGCGCCGATGACAGGTGCGCCCAAGCGGAGCCAAACGCCGATGTCCCTTCCCGATAAAGCCTTTCCCGTTTCCTGGGACCAGTTCCACCGCGATGCCCGTGCGCTTGCCTGGCGTCTTGCCGGTCTCGGCCAGGAGTTCCGTGCCATCGTCTGCATCACCCGCGGCGGCCTGGTCCCGGCGGCGATCATCTCGCGCGAGCTCAATATTCGCCTGATCGAAACGGTCTGCGTCGCGTCCTACCACGACTATGTCAACCAGGGTGAAATGAACCTGCTCAAGGGCATCACGCCCGAGCTGATGGAAAATGGCGGCGAAGGCGTGCTCGTCGTTGACGACCTGACGGATACCGGCAAGACGGCGCTGGAAGTGCGTCAGATGATGCCCAAGGCGCATTTTGCCTGCGTCTATGCCAAGCCTAAGGGCGTACCGACGATCGATACCTTCGTTACCGAAGTCAGTCAGGACACCTGGATCTACTTCCCCTGGGACATGGGCTTCACCTATCAGGAACCGATTGCCAAGGGTTCCAAGGGCTAAGGCAGCTTGTGAATACAGGATCCGATGGATCACTCAGAACCCGCGCATGGCGCGGGTTCTTTTCGTTTCAGAGCCCTCATCGGTCATCGGTCACCGGTCAGGCCGGCAGGCGACGATCATATTCGCCCTTCAGGCGCAGCCAGCCGTCCCAGAACGGTTCCGCCCGTCCACCCGAAAGCGTCGCCGCCAGAATGTCGAGATGCATGTGCCAGCCTGCACCGACCATCAAGAGATTGGCCCGATCGGTGATCCGACGATGGGTCACGGTGAGCAGAACCGCGTCCCCCTCGGGCCGAAGGTCGAAACTGACTTCTCCACTCTCGCCCCAGGTAAAGACGAGCCGCTTTTCCGCCTGGAGTTCCAGAACGCGGCTCGTCATGCGCATCTCTTCGGCAAAACCGTCCGGCCGTGCCCCAGGCGGCTCGGTCAATTCGTCATTGCGCCAGACAAGTTCGAACGTCGCGCCGGCCTTCTGCTCCATGGCGCCGTCAGCCAGCCATTTGCGACGCTTGTCGGCGTCGATCAGATAGGCCCAGATCCGCGAGGCCGGTCCCGGCAAAAGCCGCTCGATCACCAGCGTCGCCGGTTCCGCAAGCCGGCCATAGGGGTGGACTGCAAGTCTTTCGGTCATTCTCAGTCTCCATCCGTTTTTGGGGATAATGCGGCATCCTCCGCTCGGAGAAGCCGTTCGAGAACATCCAGCCGGCCGGTCCAGAAGCGCTCATAGGCACTCAGCCACTGGTGAGCGCTGGCCATCGGCTCCGGCTCCAGTCGGCAGAGATGGGTTCGCCCCCGAACCTCGCGGCGCAGCAGGCCAGCGGCTTCCAGCACCTTGATATGTTTGGAGGCTGCGGCGAGCGACATGGCATAGGGCTCGGCCAGTTCGCTGACCGTTCGGGTGCCATCCGCAAGATCGGCCAGCATCCGACGACGCGTCGGGTCGCCGAGGGCATGAAAAACTCTATCGAGTGACAAAGATGTTTGCTCAACCATACGGTTGAATATGCGTGGCGCGCCGATAATTGTCAACCAAATGGTTGAACATTATCGATTGCCGCTCAAAGGCTCAGGCCACCGACCATACCGCTAACCACCGCCAGGAAGATCGCACCCCAGAAAAGCGACCATCCCGAGAAGACCTTGCCCCGCCAGGAGCCGGGCCGTTCCTGCCCGCGATAGGCCGTCTCTTGATCCGTTTCGCCATAATGCTCTTTCGGTTCGTCCGACATCATCTTTCCCTTTCGTCGTCGCCAGCCTGAAGGCGCAACAGCCGAACAGCGTCTGGGTTCCGCCCACACCGTGAAACTCAGGCCAAACGCCGTGGAACCGAGCCCCCTCTCCTCCGTTTCTGACGCAGGACATGGAGAGGCATCATGCAAACTCAATCGAAATTCGGCTGGATGGCACGGACCGGTTACAGCGCCCGTGGCATCGTATTTGTGCTGATCGCCGCGCTCGCGCTCGCCTCCGGCATCGCAGGCGGGCAACCGGACACGCAGTCTGCCTTCAGGGCACTGCTCAGCCAACCCTTCGGGCGGGTCTGGATTGGCCTTGTCGGGCTTGGCCTTGCAGGATTTGTCATCTGGCGTCTTGCCCAGTCATTGGCAAATGCAGACGGGCAGGACGACGATGCCAAAGGCTATCTGATCCGAGCGGCGCTGTTCGGAAGCGCCATCACCTATGCAGGGCTTGCCGTGACGGCTCTCACCCTGGCATTGCAACTCGGCGGCGATAGCGGATCGGGCGGCGAGCGGGGACTGGCCGCCTGGATCATGGCACAGCCCTTTGGCCGTTATCTGGCCGGTCTCATCGGGCTTGGCTTTATGATCGGCGGGGCGGTGACAGCGGCCAAGGGGATCAAACGCAGTTTCGGGAAATATCTCGATCTCGACGCAAACCGGAACACGCCGGCCGTACTGATCTCCATCTACGGCCTTGTCGCTCGTGGCGTGGTCTTCGCCATCATCGGTGCCTTTTTTGTCTATGCCGCCTTTAAGATCGATCCCGGACAGGCTGGGGGCATGGCAGAGGCACTCGCCTGGGTCCGCCAATTGCCCTTTGGCGGCGTGATCTATGGGATCGTGGCTCTCGGCCTTGGGGCGTTTGGCCTCTACAATTTCGTCGAGGCGCGCTACCGCCGGATCCGCACGCCGAGTGCCGGCGATCTCCGACAAGAACTGATGCCGCAAAGGCCGGGCTTGCTGTGATACAAAGAAGGCGCCGCAGCGATGCGGCGCCTTTTATCATGCGTCTATGGGCTCCGGTCATCGACCAGACCCGGGAACGGATCAGGCAGCGGTCCTGTAGGAGGACGATCCCTGGGTCGCGCCGCCGTCCAGCTTGAACTGGGCGAGCTGGGCCTGCAGCTGACGGGCTTCGCCGGCCAGAACCTGGCTGGCAGCCGTGGTTTCCTCGACCATGGCAGCGTTCTGCTGGGTCATCTGGTCCATGTGATTGACCGAGCTGTTGATCTCGCCAAGCGCCATGGACTGTTCCTGCGAAGCACGCGCGATGGTCACCACGTGATCGTTGACACGGTTGACCAGATCTTCGATCTCACGCAGCGCGTCACCGGTCGACAGCACGAGCGAAACGCCGCCCTTCACTTCCTCGGCCGAGGTGTTGATCAGGGTCTTGATCTCCTTGGCAGCATTGGCCGAACGCTGAGCCAGTTCGCGAACTTCCTGGGCAACGACGGCGAAACCGCGACCAGCTTCACCGGCACGCGCAGCTTCGACGCCAGCGTTGAGCGCCAATAGGTTGGTCTGGAAGGCGATCTCGTCGATGACCGAGATGATCTGGCTGATACGCTGCGAGGACTGTTCGATACGGCCCATGGCATCGATCGCGTTGCGAACGATGTCGCCCGACTTGCCGGCGCTGTTCTTCGTCTCGCTGACCATGTGCGAGGCTTCCTTGGCGCGTTCGGTCGAGGTCTTCACCGTGGTGGTGATTTCCTCAAGCGCTGCAGCCGTCTCTTCGAGCGAGGCTGCCTGCTGTTCGGTCCGGCGGGCCAGCTGGTTGGCGGCCGAAGACAGTTCACCGGAATTGCCGGTGATCGTGCCAGCCGCATGCAGGATATTCTGCATCGTCTGACGAAGAACGGCCATGGTCTGGTTCACATTGGCCTGCAGTTCGGCAAAGGCGCCCTGGAAATGGCCCTGCATGTCATGGGTGAGATCGGCATCGGCAAGGGCCGCAATGACGCGGCGAACTTCGTTGACGCCACGGTCGACATTCTCGACCAGTTCATTGACCGAACCGGCGAAACGCTGAAGATCGGCATCCTCGTAGGTTTTCGAGATGCGCTGCGAGAAGTCGCCGGCGGCGGCGGCTTTCACGATGACGCTGATCGAAGACTGCAGGTCCTTGCTCTGGGCAGTCAGAGCCGCTTCCTGCGCTTCCATGGCGCGCATCTGCTCTTCGTTTGCACGGAAGACTTCGAGCGCGCGGGCCATCTCGCCGATTTCGTCCTGGCGGTCGGTACCCGGAATGCTGCTAACGCGGCGGCCGGATGCCATGCCGGACATGACCGAGGTCAGGCTGCGGATCGGATTGACGATGCCGTTGCGGGCAATCAGGAAACTGATCGCAACACCGGCGACAATACAGATGGCCGCGGTGACGATCTGGAGCATCATGGTGAAGCTGGAAGCTGCCAGCGCATTGCCGCGCGAGGTCGCAAGCGACGTGGCGGACTGGGTCGAATATTCCTTGACGACGGAGGTTACAGCCTTCTGGGCATCGAGCGCCTTGGCAAGCTCGGCCTTCATCACGGCAGGATCCTGGCCGGCCGGGGTCGCCGCGACAGACACCATTTCCCGAACCTGGGCAAAGTAGGCGTCGAGGGCCGTCTTGATGCGATCGAGGATCTGGGCTTCGGTCGCATCGGCGGTTGTTGCGATCTTCGGCAGGCGAGCCAGCATTTCGCCGGCACGCTTATCGGTCTCGGCAGCAAAATCAGCCGCCTTTTCCGGTGCCATGGCCAGCTGGTAGGTCATGCGTGAAATGGCGATGATATCGACGCGCAGGTCCATGGCTTCGCGAGCGACTTCCTCGCGGGAGCCGGTGTCGCGCAGGGCTGCTCCCAGCGAAGACAGACCGTTCGCGCCTACGGCAGCGATTGCGGCAGCCGCGACGCCCATGAGGACGACGACGAGACTCACCTTCTTCAAAATGGAAAGATTGGCAATGGCCATCAGAACAAACTCCGTCAGACCCTCCTTCCTGGCGGGCGGCGCTCAAGGCCAAGCATGGAGTTCATTCCATACGTTCAGCTTTCAGTTCTAGCCTGCACTCGTTTCGAATTGGTTGACCGGCCAAATCCGACTGTCGCAACCGTTGCAATCCAGTGACAGTCTTTTGCTCAAACCTCACAGAACGGTCAGCAGCGCTGATATTTTTGCGCTCTGAAAATCTCATCCCCAATTATTCCCCAGAGAATGTGGATCCGTTGCAACATGCCCGCAAAACGCCGCTTTTCCGCCGCTTTTCGTGCCATTCCTGAACGTCTTTCCTGCTTGAGGCACAAAGTCACTCACCGACGGGGTGACGCCCCTTGACGCGCTGCGTTCGAGAAAGCGCTGTGATTCCCGTCACTTCCCCGCTTTTGCCCGTTATCCACACCCTGGAACACAATATCTAGCGTTAATAATTCAGTCACAGACCACCCCTTGACGGAATCAACCCTTAAGATGTTAATGGATCCTGTTGCGGCGGCGACGACCCGGACATGAACGAGACCGGGTTTCATCAAACATTGTAGCAGTTTCTTTGTAGGTGGAATGGCGTTCTGAGGACGTCGCCCGCGGCAGGAATTCTGTGCGATTTTTGACCGCCCGACAGAAGTTGGCGGGCTGGAAGTTTTTCGCTGTTGATACTATATTTAGTGTTTGCAGCCACATTCTCCACCATATAGAGGGTCATCATCTCCGGATGAATCACCCAACGGAAGAGTTCAACGGCTGCGCGGTTTTGCGTGCGGACGAGCGGAAATTATTGCGCCGGTGAACGGCGCCAGATCGAGGGATTAAGGCAGATGCGCATTGAACGTCGCTTCACCAAACCGGGACAGTCCGCCTATGCGGAGATCGAGTTCCGCAAGGCCATCAGCGAGATCAAGAACCCCGACGGCTCAATCGTATTTCGTCTTGCCGATATCGACGTCCCCGCCCAGTTCAGCCAGGTGGCGGCCGACATTCTCGCTCAGAAATATTTCCGCAAGGCGGGCGTCCCGAAGGCGCTGAAGAAGGTTGAGGAAAACGACGTTCCTTCCTTCCTCTGGCGCTCGGTTGCCGATGAGAAGGCGCTGGCCGCTCTGCCGGAAAACGAACGCTACGGCTCGGAAACCGATGCCCGCCAGGTCTTCGATCGCCTGGCCGGCACCTGGACCTATTGGGGCTGGAAGGGCAAGTACTTCACCTCTGAAGAAGATGCCGCCGCCTTCAAGGACGAGCTTGCCTACATGCTCGCCACCCAGCGCGTCGCGCCGAATTCCCCGCAGTGGTTCAACACAGGCCTGCACTGGGCCTATGGCATTGACGGCCCCGGCCAGGGCCATTTCTACGTCGACCCCTTCACCGGCAAGCTGGTCAAGTCGAAGTCGTCCTATGAGCATCCGCAGCCGCATGCCTGCTTCATCCAGTCCGTCGAAGACGATCTGGTCAACGAAGGCGGCATCATGGACCTCTGGGTCCGCGAAGCGCGTCTGTTCAAATACGGCTCCGGCACCGGCTCCAACTTCTCCTATCTGCGCGGCGAAGGCGAAAAGCTGTCCGGCGGCGGTCGCTCGTCGGGCCTCATGTCGTTCCTCAAGATCGGTGACCGCGCAGCCGGCGCCATCAAGTCGGGCGGCACCACACGCCGTGCGGCCAAGATGGTCGTTGTTGACATCGACCATCCGGATATCGAAGCCTATATCGACTGGAAGGTGAAGGAAGAGCAGAAGGTTGCAGCCCTCGTCACCGGCTCGAAGATCGTCGCCAAGCATCTGAAGGCGATCATGAAGGCCTGCGTCAACTGCGAGGCCGACAACAACGCCTGCTTCGACCCGAACGAAAACCCTGCCCTGAAGCGCGAAATCCGCGCCGCGAAGAAGGACCAGGTTCCGGAAAACTACATCAAGCGCGTCATCCAGTTCGCCCAGCAGGGCTACAAGGATCTCGAGTTCAAGACCTATGACACCGACTGGGATTCGGAAGCCTATCTCACGGTGTCCGGCCAGAACTCGAACAATTCGGTCTCGCTGAAGGACGACTTCCTGCGCTCGGTCGAAGCCGATGGCGACTGGAACCTCACCGCCCGCAAGGACGGCAAGGTGATGAAGACGCTGAAGGCCCGCGACCTCTGGGAGAAGATCTCCTATGCCGCCTGGGCGTCTGCTGATCCGGGCCTGCACTTCAACACGACGATGAACGACTGGCACACCTGCCCGGCTGCCGGCCCGATCCGCGCGTCGAACCCGTGCTCGGAATACATGTTCCTCGACGACACGGCCTGCAACCTGGCTTCGCTCAACCTCCTGCAGTTCAAGGATGCGGCAACCAAGAAGATCAACATCGCCGATTACGAACATGCCGTCCGCCTGTGGACCGTCGTGCTCGAAGTCTCCGTGATGATGGCGCAGTTCCCGTCGCGCCAGATCGCCGAACGCTCCTATGAATACCGCACGCTCGGCCTCGGCTATGCGAACATCGGCGGCCTCCTGATGTCCTCGGGCATCCCGTACGATTCCGACGAAGGCCGCGCCATTGCCGGTGCGCTGACCGCCATCATGACCGGCGTGTCCTATGCAACATCAGCCGAAATGGCCTCGGAACTCGGCCCCTTCCCGGGCTTTGCGCCGAACCGTGACAACATGCTGCGCGTCATCCGCAACCACCGCCGTGCCGCCCAGGGCCTCGCCTTTGGTTACGAGGGCCTGTCGGTCAACCCGGTTCCGCTGATCCATGCCGACTGCACCGACCCTGCCCTTGTCGAACATGCGACGGCGGCCTGGGACAAGGCACTCGAGCTTGGCGAACAGCACGGCTACCGCAATGCCCAGGTCTCGGTCATCGCGCCAACCGGCACGATCGGTCTCGTCATGGACTGCGACACGACCGGCATCGAGCCTGACTTTGCGCTGGTGAAGTTCAAGAAGCTCGCCGGTGGCGGCTACTTCAAGATCATCAACGCTGCCGTTCCGGAAGCGCTGCGCTCGCTGGGTTACTCGGAAAGCCAGATTGCCGAAATCGACGCCTATGCCGTCGGCCATGGCAACCTCAACCAGGCGCCGGGCATCAACCCCTCGACGCTCAAGGCCAAGGGTTTCACCGATGAGAAGATCGAAGCCGTCAACGGTGCGCTGAAGGCTGCCTTCGACATCAAGTTCGTCTTCAACCAGTGGACCCTCGGCGTCGACTTCCTGAAGGACACGCTCAAGGTCTCCGACGAGCAGCTCGCAGACATGAGCTTCAACCTCTTGGACCACATGGGCTTCTCGAAGAAGGACATCGAGGCTGCCAACATCCATGTCTGCGGTGCCATGACGCTGGAAGGCGCGCCCTTCCTGAAGGCCGAACATCTGCCGGTCTTCGATTGCGCCAATCCCTGCGGCAAGATCGGCAAGCGGTATCTCTCGGTTGAATCCCATATCCGCATGATGGCAGCGGCCCAGCCGTTCATCTCGGGCGCCATCTCCAAGACGATCAACATGCCGAACGAAGCCACCGTCGAAGATTGCGGCTCCGCCTACATGCTGTCCTGGAAGCTGGCGCTCAAGGCCAATGCGCTTTACCGCGATGGCTCCAAGCTCAGCCAGCCGCTCAACGCCTCGCTGATCGAGGACGAGGACAACGAAGACGCGCTCGATGATCTCCTGGCCCAGCCGCAGGCGGCCCAGGCGGTCACGGTCACGGAACGCATCGTCGAGCGCATCGTCGATCGTGTCGTGCGCGAGCAGGAAAAGCTCCCGGCCCGCCGCAAGGGTTACACCCAGAAGGCCAAGATCGGTGGTCACACCATCTTCCTGCGCACCGGTGAATATGACGACGGCCGTCTTGGCGAAATCTTCCTTGACATGAACAAGGAAGGCTCGGCCCTTCGCGCCTTCATCAACAACTTCGCCATTTCCGTTTCGCTCGGCCTGCAATATGGCGTGCCGCTCGAGGAATATGTCGACGCCTTCACCTTCACCAAGTTCGAGCCGGCCGGCATGGTCACCGGCAACGACGCGATCAAGAACGCCACCTCGATCCTCGACTATGTCTTCCGGGAACTGGCGATCTCCTATATCGGCCGCAGCGATCTGGCCCATGTCGACACGTCCGACTTCTCGACCACGGCCCTTGGCCGCGGCGTCAAGGAAGGCAAGGCCGATGTCGTCTCCAAGGGTCTGACCCGCGGATACAAGCCGACGCTCGTCTCCAACCAGGCCCTGTCGGCCGAGCCCAAGGGTGCAGCCATCGCCGCCCCCGCCAAGGCCTCTGCCACCGTCACCGCCTTCTCCTCTTCGGGCGCGACTGCCCGCAAGCTGGACGTGACGACGGCCATCTCCACATCAGAAGTCGTATCCTTCAAGCGCGACTACGAGGAACGCGCCGCGGAACTCGCAGAGGAGATTGCCGAAGAAAGCCTGTTCTCCGACACCGCCGCCGACGAGGCAGCGGCCGCCAAGGCCGAAGCCAAGAAGCTCGAAGCCTCGCGCCGCATGCGCTCGATTGCGCAAGGCTATACGGGCAACATGTGCTCGGAATGCCAGAACTTCACGATGGTGCGGAACGGCACCTGCGAGAAGTGTGACACATGCGGGGCGACGAGCGGGTGCTCTTGAGATAATTATGAAAGGGGGCGAATGATACGAGTTCGCCCCCTTTCACCAGCCGCCATTTGCAGAGCCGTGGTGATTAAGTTCATCGCGGCTTTCTTCATTTGCGGCTACAATCCGGCCCGTATTTTTAGGTCCCCCTAAGTGCAGTTATTTTCTTCCTATCGTCGACGGCACCCGGCTTGGGCCGCTGCCATAAGCTTCATATTGTCACCTGAGTGCGGAATGTTTTATCTTGGTCGAGGGCGACTGGGCATTGCCTTCGTTTTCGTCAGCGTCTTCATCGGCTATTCGGCGTTATATGGCGCGAGGCTTCTGGAGATAGAATATCCGGATTGGGTGGCGACATTGGTGATGCTGACCTACAGGACGGTCGGTGCCGTCTATGTATGTGTCACGGCAGCAAAACAAATACCGCTCGATCGCTACCCATGGTTCGCGAGAACCTACAATTGGCTGCTATTGCTTTTTATTGCACCAATGCTGATCGCAATCTTGATCCGCAATTTTGCAATAGAACCTTTTTCAATTCCCGCGAATTCAATGCGGCCCACCCTACAAGAAGGCGACTATGTCTTCTCCGAGAAACTGACCTACGGTATCGGCCGGTACTCACTGATGTTTGGCTGGGGCCCAAGCCATCGGTTCGGTGGCAGGTCGCCCAAACGCGGCGAAATTGTCATATTTGCATTTCCGCCGGAACCAACGACCAGCTATGTCAAGCGTGTGATTGGTCTGCCGGGCGATCGTATCCAGATGCGCGACGGCAGGCTCTTCATCAACGGCATAATCGTCGAAAGGAAGCCGTCAGAGGCTGATAACATCGAACTGCAACCAGACGAAATGCTCTATACCGAATATCTCCCCGGGGGAATTGACCACCAAATCATAGAAACGAGCGACACTTCTCGGGGTGATAGCACCTCTGAATTCTTGGTCCCCGAAGGCCATTACTTCGTAATGGGCGACAATCGTGACAACAGCCTGGACAGCCGTTTTGACGTTGGCTTCGTGCCCGAGGAAAACATTGCCGCGCGGCCCTTCCTGATATTCAGCTCTTCAAGGGCCGATCGTTTCTGGCGGAGCGTCCAATAGACTTGGGTCCTCAATGAAACAGCGTCCTCTCACTCGGTCAATTCCGCCCTCTCGCAGCGAGCGAACGGTGGCACTCCTCATCCGCCTCCTGAGCACCTCGAATTGCGGGCACCGTATTCACTGCCCCGAGGGGGAGATGGGCCGCGCAAACCGCACCCTTTACCCCTCATCCTGAGGCGCCCGACACAGTCGGGCCTCGAAGGACGAGGCCCATCT
>NZ_LJHS01000046.1 GCF_001296045.1 Rhizobium sp. AAP43
CTCGGCCTTGCAATTGTGCTCAAAGTGTATTGTGGCCCTTCCAAGAGGTTTCGCCGCTGGGGCAGCTCTCCACCGTCACTCGCAGGCAGCGGCTTCACACACCGCCCACAGTTTCGGTTTGCAAGCCGCAAATCTACCCGACTTTCGGAACGTTTGCTGCCGACCATCCTGCTAGCCTGCCTCCACTGCTGAAGCCACGAGCAAGGACTCGCCCCTTGCATAACTGCGCTGTACCGCGGCAAACGACTGCTCGCAGCCTCAGGAAATGAAGGGCGGCATCCGCGGCGCGATCCGGCGCACCTGGCAGGATGAGCAGCTGCTCTGGCAGCTGCTGCTGGCGGGCGCCTTTGCCGGCAGCGTGGTGGGCACCATCCTGGTGCTGAGCGGCCTGGCTGATGTGACCAACTTTTGCCTGAACAACCAGCCCCTGGGCGTGGGCGCCGGCATCAAGCTCCAGCCGCCCCTGACCGCGCTGAGCACAGAGGTCATGCGCATTGAGCGCGCCAAGGTGACCAACCCCAACGGCACCTTTAACTGCGGCCGCTTCTTCCGCTTCGACTGGACGCTCTGGGCGCTGCAGTTTGTGTTCATGTGCATCTTTGGATTCATCTGGTACAAGCGCGCCATCCGCCGCTTCATGCCTGGCCTCGTGGCCATCGGCACCGCCGTGACAGCCTGGCACATGTACAAGTGCAACTACACCCTGGACATGGAGCCCTGGACCTACGGCGAGCTGCACACCGGCGGCTGGGTGATCGGCGTCGGCCTGGTTGCCTGCATGATCGGCAACTTCTGCATGCTGCTCTTCGCCGGGCCCTACTCGGAGCGCGAGCGCGACGCCGCCCGCGTGGCTGCCGGAAAGTCTGCTGGCACCATGGCCTCGTCTGATGCCAACATGAAGGGCCTCGGCGGCACCCAGAGCAGCTTTGACACCGAGAGCCCGCGGCCCACCACCGTTGTGGCCTCTCAGGTGTGAGGTGGCCAGGTAGGTAGAGGCGTAGGCACACCTTGCGCTCACACCTTGCGCTATTTTGCGAGGCTGCCAGGCCTCTACCAAGCACCTTTCCCAACCCAACTGCATCACCATCAACTTGGCCGGCCAAACGGTTATGTCTGCTGCCGGCACCACCTGCCGCTCCCATCCCACAGCCATGCGACCATCACTCCCTGCCCCGTGAAACCCAACCCCGCCTCTTTCTTTTCGATTCCCGCCAATTTTCGCCGCATGCCACCCCACCGTGGTTTTCAACCCTTTTTTTCTCGCAAAAAAAAATCTTCTCGCACCCGCGCAACTACTCAGCCTTCGAAAGCCTTCAAACTTGGTCATGGCCACTGCTGTGCCGTGCCTGGGCCCTCCAAATCCGTTCCCGATCTTTTTCACGCCACAATGCCTGCCCTCCCAAAGCACATTGTTGCTGCTCTTCCTTTATCCCACCCCAACATGGCCAACCGCACCACAACCTGCACCGTTTACCTGCACAGCCTCCGTCAACCTGGGCCCCCGCCTTCCCATCCACTCCCACTGCTGCTTTCCCATTCCGGCGCCAGTTTTCAGCCATTCACCTGGAGCCAGCTTTGCCTCACCTTGCAACATAGCGATGCTTTCAATGAGTGATTTCAGTAAGGGCGCGACGGGCGCGCATCAAGAAGAAATGTGTAAGCAATTGTCAACT
>NZ_LJHS01000047.1 GCF_001296045.1 Rhizobium sp. AAP43
GGGCCCATGACAGAGTTTTACAGCACTTTGATGTGCCATAATGCCACAGTGGCCGCAGCATCATTTAGTTAACCAGGTTTTGTTACAAACTTGAGGAGGCAGCCATGAAGAGTTGCCGCGTCTGCCTGATTGGACAGACGCGTGCTGCATCTGCCGCTGCAAGAGCAGCGCCGAGGAAAGCATGGCTAGGGAGGTTGTGGCGAGCGGCAGTGAGGCCGGGCAGTCGATCGACCAGGGAGAAAGGATAGTCAAGCTTTTGTATCAAGATTCATCTTGAAGTTCATGGCAGGAGGATAGACATACGCCTACGCAATAAACCCTACAAGGACATGAAAGAAGACGGAACCAGACCCAGGCGGGGGTAGGTGATGCAGTGCAGAGTCCCGCTGTGTTTCGCGTGCAGTTTGATCGACCAATACCACGAGGCAGAGGGCGCTATGGCAGGATGATTGCAGTGTATGTCGAGTGGGTACGGCAGGGCACCGCCGCAGAGGGCGGATATGACAGACGCAGCAAACAGCGTGGCAGGGCCAGGCTGCAGCAGGCCCCGTCAACTATCTACAGGCGCCTAGGAACAGGCGAAAGGTGGTGAGGTACAACAGCGTGCAGTCACGAGGCTATCTGTGCATGGAGAGGATTTGCCTTGGGCGCACCCACTGCTGGAGCCGCTGCCGGTGCCAGCGCTCAGGGCACGTGCACGGAGCCGGGGGCAAAGGGATTGGTGTCATCAGCATCCAGGGTGGAGAAGGTGTGGTTGACGTGGATGTGGCACTGCTCGTCGGCGCGCACCGCCAGCAGCAGGTCGCGCATGGTGGCGCCCTCATCCAGGCGCCAGTAGAACTTGCCGATGTCGGGCGCCTGCATGTTGGCCCACTTGGGCAGCCTGCCGTCGTCCAGGTCGCGGATGGCGCGGGTGTACGTCTTCACCGCCTCCTCCTCCAGGTACCCCACAAAGGCGTGGCACGTGCGGGGCGAGAGGGTGTAGGCGATGCAGTAGGCATTGAACACCAGGGCCTGGCCGGCGATGACCGCGCCCCGGAACACGATGCCCGGGTTGCGCAGCTTCATGAAGGTCAGCAGGTGCATGCGCTCGTTCTCCGCCTCCTCCAGCAGGGTGTGGATCCAGCCGTTGTCGCGCGACATGGTGCGCAGCGAGCGCAGGTGGCGCAGCATGCCGCCCACCATGCCGGGCACGCCGGCCACCGACTCGAGGTAGATGAATCGCGCCAGCCACTTGCGCTCGTTCATGTCATCGCCGTACCCGGTGAAATAGTCGAAGATGGAGCGCAGGCCCTGCACGGCATGGTAGCCGACCTTCTCGTGCAGCTGCTTGGGGGGCTTGTGGGAGGGGGCCACACTCTCCAGGTAGTCCTTGCTGTACACAGGGTGCATCAGCAGGTAGCTGCCCTCCAGCTTGCCGCCCGCGGTGGTGGGGGTGGGCCTGTCAGAGGGGCGGTCCACCTTTTCGTCGCGGGCCATCCCCGGGTGCATCATCACCTTGCCCTCCATGGCAGCGCTGGGGGTGGAGGGGGCCTCGGCAGGCGCAGGCTGCGCGGCCGCGGCCTTGCTGGCCAGCGTGGTGGAGCTGAAGAGCGAGGTGCGGGCGGACAGCTTGCTCAGGGCGGTGCTGAGGGCAGGGGCCGCGGCTGGCAGCAGGGAGTAAGCGGCAGCGGGTGCGGCACCCTGCGCCAGCAGCGCCCGGCAGGCGGCGGAGGCGCCAGACACCAGCATGGCGAGGTGCGCGATCTGCTGAATCGAACAGGCAGCCGGGCGGTGTGTCTGCCCCGTCTCCAGGCCCTCCCTTTTTTCCATCTCCTTTGCCCCTGCC
>NZ_LJHS01000048.1 GCF_001296045.1 Rhizobium sp. AAP43
CCCCGCGCCCCGTCGGGCTGGAGGCCCTCCGTGGTGTGGTCAGCAGGCCGCTGGCCCCGGGCGCCGCCCCCCGGGCGGATGCCCGGGGGCGCGGCGCGCGGGCCGCTGCGTGGGGCGGCTGGCTCACTGGGTGGTGCCCAGCCAGGTGCTGAACACCTCGTAGTCCTCGCCCACGTAGTCCGAGTCGGTGATCATGGTGTTGTAGAAGGCCTTGGAGACCTTCTTGACAGCGGGGCGGGCCGCGGCCTTGGCCTTGCGCGCCGCCGCCAGCTTCTCCTCCTTGCCCGCCTTGCCCGCCGCCAGCAGCTCGGCGCGGCGCGCAGCCTTGGCGTAGGGGTTGAGCTTGAGCAGGGCGCCCAGGTTGCGCAGGGGGTTCTTCTTGAGGGGGGCGCGCGCGCTGCTGGTCTTCTGCGGCTTCACCACGGACTGCACCTCATCCGAGTTGATCAGGCGGGCCAGGTCGCCGTTGGCCATGATGTGGCGCGGCAGCTTGTAGCCCTTCTTCTGCGCAGACTCGGTCTCGGTGGTGCCGAAGATGGAGTCGAGCTTCTCCAGGGCGGACTTGGTCCACACGCAGAAGCGGCCCAGGTGGCCGCCGGGCGCCAGCTGCAGCAGGTTGAGGCGGTCCACGGAGCACACCTCCACGCCGGGCAGGTTGCGGAACGCGCGGCTGATGCCGGCGTCGTTGCCGTAGATGACCAGCGGGCCCTTGCGCTGCACGTACCGCCGGTTCCGCATCTTGCCCTTGCCGCGGCGCAGGTTCTTGGAGTCCTTGGCCTTCTCCACATCGGCGAAGGCGCCGATCTTCTTCAGCAGCTCCACGGCGGCCTTGGTCTTGGTGATACTCTCGGCGGCGTCAGACACGACCAGAGGCACCTCGGGCACGGCCTCGATCTTGTGGCCGCGGGCCATGACCAGCGCGGGCAGCGCCGAGGCGGCGATGGCCGACACCACAGCGTAGCGCTTCTGGTTGACGTTGATCTTGCGGTGCCAGCGGCGCCACACCTTGGTGGGCGCGTACATGTGGCCGCCGCGGCACATGTTGCCGAAGGCACCCTGGCCCGCGCGGTGGGTGCCGCCGCCGGGCACACGGGGGATACGCGACACGGCGCGGCCAGTGCCCCAGGACTCGGCAGCGGTCTGGTGGCCGGCCTTGGCCATCACGGCGTACGCCTGGCGCGCGTTCTTGGCCATGTGGGTGTGCACGGTCTGAACGATGTCCGACCGGATGGGAGCAACGAACACGGCGGGCAGCGCCACCTGGCCCTCAGCGGAGCCATCGGCCCCCTGGACCGAGACGAGCGGCCGGGCAGCCATGGCTATACTCGCAGGCCGCTAAGGAAGCTCCTG
>NZ_LJHS01000049.1 GCF_001296045.1 Rhizobium sp. AAP43
GCCATGCTGATGGCCAATACCGTCATTGCCGCCTATCGCCGCGCTGGCGAGGACGCGCCGCGGTTCTGAACGGCGGGCGTGAGCGCCGCCGGGTCAGATATCTTGCGGCGCCGGTCCGGTCGAGGCCCGGACGACCAGTTCTGCCTTCCACAATTCGCGCTCCGGCAGAGGCGGTTGCGCGCCGTTGATCATCGCGATCAACCTCTCGCCCACGCGTTTTCCCGCCGCCCGCAGTGACGAGCGTGTTGTCGTGAGCGGTATCGAAAAATTCTCCGGTTTCAGCAGTGGCAGCTCGTCGTCATGCGCGATCAAAGACATGTCGCGACCGAGCTTTAAGCCCAGTTCGTTCATCGCCCGCACGGCACCCAGCGCCAGCACCGTGCTCGCACACAGCACGGCTGTCGGCCGCTCGGGGCCAGTGAGGATCTCGCGCATGCCGCGATAGCCCTGCTCGTCGTCCATGAGACTGTGCCGCACGTGGCGCGCGTCGAGCTGGAGGCCTGTCGCGTTCAGCGCCCTTTCTGTTCCGAGCCTGCGCCGGAGGGCAAAGTCCAGCTCGCTCGGGCCGTTCAGCAGCGCGATCCGCTTATGGCCGAGCTGGGTCAGTAGCCGTGTCGCGCTGTAAAAGGCATCCTCGTTGTCGACGTCGAGATAAGGGTAGTCCTCGGGAATGCCGATCGACCGCCCGTGCACGATGAAGGGGAGGTTGAGCGACTGGGCGAGCGGAATGCGCGGATCATCCTCCCGGAGATAGGCAAGATAGTATCCGTCGACGCTGCCGCTTGCGACCAGCCAGCGGATGGCCTGTTCCTCGTCCTGCCTGTGGGTCGGCATGATGACAAAGTGGAAGTCCTGGCGAATGGCAGCCTCCGCCAGACCGCTCTGGAACTCGGCGAAATGCATGTCGGAGCTTTGCTCAGGCGCGGTCGGCATGATCAGACCGATCGAGCCCGCCTTGCCGGTTGCAAGCCGTTGTGCTGCCCGGTTGGGCCGGTAACCCGTATCCTGTGCGACCTGCAGCACCCGCCGGCGCGTATCTTCGCTGACCTCGGGATAGCCGTTGAGCGCGCGGCTGATCGTCGTCTGCGACAGACCGAGCAGCGCCGAGAGTTCTTTCAGCTTCACGCTATGCCATCCTCTTCCCGAACTTTGGTGCCGAACCTCCCTTCGGCGTGTCAAAGCGCTTTGAATATGCCGCAATCGCCACCCCGAGAACAAGCGAATTCTAGAACGATAAATGAGCATCCGCATCTTGCTGGCATTCGGCCTGCTTCTATTTCGTTCAGAGTGACGAAAGCACTTGACTCGCAATCCGCGCCGATGTGATGAATTGGGAGCCAAAGCGCTTTGAAAGACGAGCGATGAACCAGCGGACGTTTGGCGGTCCGATGTGATGGGAGGTTAATCACATGAAGAAGATATTCCTGATGACCGTGGCTGCCGCAGCGCTGTTTGCCGGCTCGGCTTCGGCACAGTTCAAGTTTCAGCCGGGAGAGGATGCAAAGTTCAACTGGGCGAGCCTGGAAGCGTTCAAGGCCGCCAACAGCTCGCTGAAGGGCGAAACCCTGACGATCTTCGGACCTTGGCGTGGTGAGGACCAGGTGCTGTTCGAAAGCATCCTGGCCTATTTCAAGGATGCGACCGGCATCGACGTCCAGTATTCGTCCTCGGAAAACTACGAGCAGCAGATCGTTATCGACACGCAGGCCGGAAGCCCGCCGAATGTCGCGATTCTGCCGCAGCCGGGCCTGATCGCCGACCTCGCCTCCAAGGGCCAGGTCACGCCGCTCGGCGACGAGACCAAGGCCTGGTTGCTCGAAAACTATTCGGCCGGCCAGTCCTGGGTCGATCTCTCGACCTACAAGGGCAAGGACGGCGCGCCCGCCCTCTATGCATTCCCTTACAAGATCGACGTAAAGTCGCTCGTCTGGTACGTGCCTGAGAACTTCGAGGACGCCGGCTATGAAGTGCCGAAGACCATGGAAGAGCTGAAGGCCCTCACCGAAAAAATCGCGGCTGACGGCGGCACACCGTGGTGCATTGGTCTCGGTTCTGGTGGTGCGACCGGCTGGCCGGCAACCGACTGGGTCGAAGACATGATGCTGCGCACGCAGCCCGCCGACGTCTATGACAAGTGGGTCACCAACGAAGTGAAGTTCAACGATCCGGCCGTGGTAGCCGCGATCGAGGAATTCGGCTTCTTCGCCCGCAACGACAAGTTCGTTGATGGCGGTTCCAAGGCTGTGGCCTCCACCGACTTCCGCGACAGCCCGAAGGGTCTCTTCGGCGCGCCGCCGAAGTGCTACCTGCACCACCAGGCCTCCTTCATTCCGTCCTTCTTCCCAGAAGGCACGGTTGTCGGTGAAGATGCTGATTTCTTCTACATGCCGCCCTATGCCTCCAAAGCTGATCTCGGCAATCCGGTGCTCGGCGCCGGCACGCTTGCCATGATCACCAAGGACAGCCCGGCTGCCCGCGCCTTCATCGAGTTCCTGAAGACCCCGATCGCGCATGAAGTCTGGATGGCCCAGTCCGGCTTCCTCACCCCGTTCAAGGGTGCCAACAAGGAAGCCTATGGCAATGCGCCGCTGAAGAAGCAGGGCGACATCCTGCTCAACGCCACCACCTTCCGCTTCGACGGCTCTGACCTGATGCCGGGCAAGATCGGTGCTGGCGCGTTCTGGACCGGCATGGTTGACTACTCCGGCGGCAAGCCTGCCGCGGATGTTGCAGCCGACATCCAGAAGGCATGGGACGGGCTGAACTAAGCCCCTTCGCCTCAAAAAACAGGTCGGGCCGATCCAGGGAGGGACGGCCCGACAGTCGACGATAAAAAGCTCCGGATGCCGCAGGGCTACCGGAGCGATCGACGGGGAGGGACACCTTTGGAACAGTTAGTCTTTGCATTGCTGACGATCATCGTCGGCGTCGCCGTGGCGATCGGATATTTCTACGGTTCGAACCTGCTGCTCGACCGGATCTTTCCGGCCCGGATCGCGGATTCGGCGAAAGCCTCCCGCAACATGCGGATCGCGGCACTCATCCGGCCCTGGCTGTTTCTCGGTCCCGCTCTCATCTCGCTGACGATCTATCTCGTCTATCCGCTGTTTTCCTCGATCGCCTATTCGTTCATGGATCGCGGCGGGCTCAATTATGTCGGCCTCGCCAACTATCGCTGGATGCTGAACGATGCCGAATTCCGGCAGTCGATCTACAACAACATGCTGTGGCTGATCGTCGTGCCGGCCGGCGCCACCTTTTTCGGCCTGATCATCGCAGCGCTCACCGACCGCATCTGGTGGGGCAATATTGCCAAATCGCTGATCTTCATGCCGATGGCGATTTCTTTCGTCGGCGCCTCGGTCATCTGGAAATTCGTCTATGACTACCGCGATGCCGGCTCCGAGCAGATCGGCATCCTGAATGCCATCGTCATGGCATTCGGTGGCGAACCGCAGATCTGGATCTCGCTGCCCTTCTGGAACAACTTCTTTCTGATGGTGATCCTGATCTGGATCCAGACCGGCTTTGCCATGGTGCTGCTGTCGGCCGCACTCCGCGGCATCCCGGAAGAAACGATCGAGGCGGCTGTCATCGATGGCGCCAACCCCTGGCAGATCTTCATCAAGATCAAGGTGCCGCAGATCTGGACCACGATCGCGGTCGTCTGGACCACCATCACCATTCTCGTCCTCAAGGTCTTCGACATCGTTCTCGCCATGACAAACGGCCAGTGGCAGAGCCAGGTTCTGGCGAACCTGATGTTCGACTGGATGTTCCGCGGCGGTGGCGATTTCGGCAAGGGTGCCGCGATTGCCGTCGTCATCATGCTCATGGTCGTGCCGATCATGATCTGGAACATCCGCAATGCCCGCCGGGAAATGGAAGGACACTGAGATGATCACGAGAAAATTCTCGCCGCTGACGATCGTCGTCAACCTCACCGTCCTTTTCCTGGTCACTCTCTGGACGCTGCCAACCGCCGGCCTTCTGATCTCGTCCCTGCGTGACAAGGATCAGATCGTGGCCTCCGGCTGGTGGACGGCGCTTGGCACATCGAGCCAGAATGCGATCTACCGCGCGCCGCCGCCAAGCGCTCAGGTTCAGGAAGGCGCGCTCTACGTCATCTCCGGCAATGTCTTTGAAGGGGTAGGCGGCACCGTTTCGGCCTTCGGCACGAATATCAACAGCCCGGCAGCCTTCGAGCCAGGCCAGGTGGCTGAGCGCAATGATGGCAGCAAGCTGATCCTTCAGGAGAATGGCGACTTCCGCATCGAGTCTCCGACCGCCTTTGAGGGTACGCGCGGCGACCGCATCTTCTTCACGGCCTCGGTGCCGCCACGCTTCACGCTGGAAAACTACCAGACGGTTCTGACCGCCGAAGGTCTTGGTCAGTCCTTCATCAACTCGCTGACGGTCGCCATTCCCTCGACCATCATTCCGATCCTCGTTGCAGCCTTTGCGGCCTATGCGCTCGCCTGGATGCAGTTCCCCGGCCGCGCCATCCTGCTCGCGGTCATTGTGGGCCTGCTCGTCGTTCCGCTGCAGATGTCGCTGATTCCGCTTCTGAAGATGTACAATGGCGTCGGCGCCTTCTTCGGAATGCCGGCCAAGGGCTATCTCGGCATCTGGCTTGCCCATATGGGCTTCGGCCTGCCGCTCGCCATCTACCTGCTCCGCAACTATATCGCCGGCCTGCCGCGCGAGATCATGGAATCGGCGCGTGTCGATGGCGCCTCCGATTTCGAGATTTTCGTGAAGATCGTGCTGCCCTTGTCCTTCCCGGCGCTCGCCTCCTTTGCCATCTTCCAGTTCCTCTGGACCTGGAACGATCTACTCGTGGCCATGGTCTTCCTGGGCACCGGCGACAAGGAGCTGGTTCTCACCGGTCGTCTGGTCAACCTGCTCGGCTCTCGCGGCGGCAACTGGGAAATCCTGACGGCATCCGCCTTTATCACCATCATCGTCCCGCTTCTCGTCTTCTTCAGCCTGCAACGCTATCTCGTCCGGGGATTGCTCGCGGGCTCGGTGAAGGGCGGCTGAGCGGGCCGGTTCACCTCAGACACGCAATAAGGAATGACTATGAGCTCAACGATGCAATCGCCGCTTTCCGCGGACAAGGATTGGTGGCGCGGTGCGGTGATCTACCAGATCTATCCGCGCTCCTACCAGGATTCCAACGGCGACGGCATCGGCGATCTCAAGGGCATTACTGCGCGCCTCCAGCATATCGCCGATCTCGGTGCCGATGCGATCTGGATCTCACCCTTCTTCACCTCGCCGATGAAGGACTTCGGCTACGACGTCTCAAACTATGTCGATGTCGATCCGATGTTCGGTTCGCTGGCCGATTTCGACGGCCTGATTGCCGAGGCGCACCGCCTGGGCGTTCGGATCATGATCGATCTCGTCATGTCGCATTCGTCCGACCAGCATCCCTGGTTCGTTGAAAGCCGTTCGAGCCGCGTCAATCCCAAGGCCGACTGGTACGTCTGGGCCGATTCGAAGCCGGACGGCACGCCGCCGAACAACTGGCTGTCGATCTTCGGTGGTTCCGCCTGGCAGTGGGACCCGACCCGCATGCAGTACTACCTGCACAACTTCCTGACCTCGCAGCCGGACATGAACCTGCACAATCCGGAAGTACAGGATGCCCTGCTTGCCGCAACCCGCTTCTGGCTCGACCGTGGCGTCGACGGCTTCCGCCTCGACACGATCAACTTCTACTTCCACGACAAGGAACTCAGGGATAATCCGCCGCTTGCACCCGAGCGTCGCAACGCGTCGACGGCACCCGCCGTCAACCCCTACAATTTCCAGGAACACATCTACGACAAGAACCGTCCTGAAAACATCGCCTTCCTCAAGCGCTTCCGTGCCCTTCTCGACGAATACCCGGCCATTGCCGCCGTCGGCGAAGTTGGCGACAGCCAGCGCGGTCTGGAAATTGTCGGTGAATACACCTCCGGCAACGACAAGATGCAGATGTGTTATGCCTTCGAATTCCTGGCGCCGGAGCCGCTGACGCCGGAAGTCGTGCGCAACACACAGAACGCCTTTGCAACGGCCGCCCCCGAAGGCTGGGCCTGCTGGGCCTTCTCCAATCACGACGTCGTCCGCCATATCAGCCGCTGGGGTGCCGCCGTCGTCGACCGCGAAGCCTATACGCGGATGATGGCAGCACTTCTTTTGACGCAGCGCGGGTCCGTCTGCATCTACCAGGGCGAAGAACTGGGGCTGACCGAAGCCGAGATCGCCTTTGAGGATCTGCAGGACCCCTACGGCATCCAGTTCTGGCCGGAATTCAAGGGCCGCGATGGCTGCCGCACGCCGATGGTCTGGGACGATCACGCCGCCCAGGCAGGCTTCTCGACAGCACCGAAGACCTGGCTTCCCATTCCCGTGGAGCATGTGCTGCGCTCGGTGAATACGCAAGTCGGCAAGCCGGACTCGGTCTTGGAGCATTATCGTCGTTTCCTGACCTTCCGTCGTCAGCATCCGGCCTTTGCCAAGGGCGATGTCGAATTCCATCAGGCAGACGAGGGGACGCTGGTCTACACCCGCGCGCTCGGCAATGAGCGGCTTCTCTGCGTCTTCAATATGTCGGCGGAGCCCGCGTCCATTGCCCTGCCCGAAGGTCAGTGGGTCGGCCTCGAAGGCCATGGTTTCGTCAGTGACATCAAGAACAATAATGTGGAGTTGCCGGCCTGGGGCGCCTATTTCGCGCGCCACGCCTGACAGGGGAGGAAGAACATGACGAGTGTGGTTCTCAAGGATATTCGCAAGGCCTATGGTCAGGTGAAGGTCATCCATGGGGTCGATCTGGAGATCAAGAAGGGGGAGTTCGTGGTCTTCGTCGGCCCCTCGGGCTGCGGCAAGTCCACGCTCCTGCGCATGATCGCCGGCCTGGAGGAGATTTCCGGCGGCGAACTGTGGATCGATGGCCAACTCGTCAACGACGTGCCGCCCTCGCGGCGCGGCATTGCCATGGTCTTCCAGTCCTATGCGCTCTATCCGCATATGACCGTCTACGACAACATGGCCTTCGGCATGCGCATTGCCGGCGAGAGCAAGGACGAGATTGACCGCCGCGTCCGTTCGGCAGCGGCGATCCTGCAGCTCGATCCCTATCTCGATCGCCTGCCAAAGGCGCTTTCCGGTGGCCAGCGTCAGCGCGTTGCCATCGGGCGCGCCATTTGCCGTGACCCCAAGGTCTTCCTGTTCGACGAGCCCTTGTCGAACCTTGACGCCGCATTGCGCGTGGCAACCCGTATCGAGATTGCCAAGCTCAACGAAACGATGCCGGACACGACGATGATCTACGTCACCCACGACCAGGTCGAAGCGATGACGCTTGCAGACCGGATCGTGGTGCTTTCTGCCGGCCGTATCGAGCAGGTCGGTCCACCGCTGGAACTCTATGAGCGTCCGGCCAACCTCTTTGTCGCCCAGTTCATCGGCTCGCCAGCCATGAACATCATGCCCGCGACGATCACCGCGACCGGTGCTGCGACAACCATCAAGCTTCGGGACGGATCAGAGGTCTCGCTCGATCTCGCGACTGCCGCCACCGAGCAGGGCAAAGCGGCAAGCTTTGGGGTCCGCCCGGAAGATCTGGCCATCGCCACCGGCCCGGATTTCCTCTTCGAGGGAACCGTCACCATCGTCGAGGCGCTGGGCGAGGTGACCATGCTCTATGTCGACGGACCCTCGGTCGAAGACGAGCCTGTCGTGGTCAAGCTTCCCGGCATTGTCGCGGTCAAGAAGGGCGAGACGCTGCGATTTGCGGCAGACCGCACCAAGCTTCACCTCTTCGATGCCGACGGCAAAACATATCGTCGCTAAGACGGCGCTATTAAGCCCCTGTTATCCCTAGGATCACAGGGGTCTCTATTCGGCACTTGCCGGCAAGGAATGGCCCCGTGGGCAATACCGACTGTTAAGTTGTGCCTGATAGCTTTTTGCCCATAAGAAATGAGAAAAAGACAAGGGTAGACAGCATGGGCACGGCAGGCGGCTCCCATTTCCTCAAGAAGGAAGAGTCCTTCATGTATGATCGGGAAAACCGGTTCCGCATGGAAGACACGATGAATGCCGGTCGGTTGGAATACACCGAAAACGGCATGACCCATATTGCAGCCCGCCGCTGCGACGTGATTCGCATCTCCCAGAGCGGCGCGGTTGTCGCCCTGCTCACGCAGGTCAATCTCCCCAAGCAGTTTTATCTCGACATCCCCGATGCGCGCATCACGAAGATCGGCGCGGTGTTGATGAAGACTTTCGCGAACAACACGGCAGAAGTCCGTTTCCTGCGCCTTCTGACCCAGAAGGAACTCGACCGGATCTTTATCTTCTCGACCCA
This sequence comes from Rhizobium sp. AAP43, assembly GCF_001296045.1. GTDB lineage: Bacteria > Pseudomonadota > Alphaproteobacteria > Rhizobiales > Rhizobiaceae > Allorhizobium. The sequence goes on from NZ_LJHS01000049.1 coordinate 8,363, forward strand.
TCCAGCCCACAAGGACCGCGTGCTCGACGTGCGCAGCTGGTAGTCACCTTTCTCGAACAATGATGTAAGGGCCGGTGCGGCGATGCTGCACTGGTCCTCAATATTTCTGACTGGACTTCCGTCTCTGGAGCTTCGATCTTCGAGAAAATCATCGGAGAAGAGCCATGTCGCAGGAAAAGGTAGCCATCGTCACAGCAGGCGGAAGCGGAATGGGGGCGGCAGCCGCGCGGCGTCTGGCAGCAGATGGCTTCAAGGTCGCCATCCTGTCCTCCTCCGGCAAGGGTGAGGCGCTCGCCGCAGAACTGGGTGGCTACGGAGTCACGGGCTCAAACCGCTCGAGCGATGATCTTTCGCGCCTTGTTGACGGAACGCTCGAACGGTTCGGCCGCATTGATGTGCTGGTCAACAGCGCAGGTCACGGCCCCCGCGCCTCCATTCTCGATATCACCGACGAGCAATGGGTGACCGGTATGGACGTTTATCTGCTCAACGTCATCCGGCCGACACGTCTCGTGGTGCCGGTCATGCAGGAGCAGAAGTCGGGTACGATTATCAATATCTCCACGGCCTGGGCCTTTGAGCCAAGCGCGATGTTTCCGACATCGGCGGTCTTCCGCGCCGGCCTCGCATCCTTCACCAAGATCTTTGCCGATACGTATGCGGCGCAAAACATCCGGATGAACAATGTCCTGCCGGGCTGGATCGACAGCCTGCCGGCGACTGAGGAGCGCCGGGATTCCGTTCCGATGCAGCGCTATGGCACCAGCGAGGAGGTTGCCGCCACCATCGCATTTCTCGCATCCGATGGCGCCGGTTACATTACCGGCCAGAACATCAAGGTTGATGGCGGGCTGACACGCCACGTCTGATCTCCGCGGGCAGAAAGGCCTTCCGGCCGCCCGCTGTACTTGCTCCCCCTGGAATGGGGGGAGAACGCCGGAATATGACGAAAGTGTTCGCGCCGTAAACCTGTTGGTTACCAAACTTCTTCATTCTTGGGTCAGATACGCGGCCAGCCCGTTGGCCGTGTTGTCTCAGTATCGCCTGCATCCGCTGATAGGTGCCGGCTTCAAGAGTTTCGGTAAGCGAGTTTTTGAGTATGGCGTCCTCGACCAAAAAGGTCCCCGGCAGGAACCCATCCGCCGTTGTGAAGACGAAGTCGCGCAAGCCTGCGCGCGGCTCGAATCTCCCGACGATTCTCGGCGTCAGCTCGGCGCTGTTCTTCTGGGGGATAGCCTCTTTTGCCATGCTGAAGGGCCTCTCGCCCGATCAGATGGCGCCGTCCGCCTCCGCTGGCTATCCGCTGCCGCGACCGGAACTGGCGATCGCCCAGCCGCTGAAATCGACACCGGATCGCATCCAGATGCGCGATCATGCGGCCTTGTCCCAGATCCATCAGCGCTTTGCCGCAGCCATTGCGGAATCGGATCGCATCAGCCTGCTGATGTTGCCAGCCGCCATGCAGCTGGTTGCCGTCGACAAGTCCGACCGGCTGTTGTTTACCCGCGTGGAAAGCATCGCGACCGCAGAGGCAATGAATGTGCTGCGCGAAGTCCTGGCGAAAGCGGCGGCTGAACGGCAGCAGCAGGCGGCCGCAGTCCGACAATCGGCTGATCACGCCGAAGCAGATGTAAAGCCGCCGGTCGATCCGGTCACGACAGCATCGATCCCGACGACTGCGCCCGCCGTCGAAATGGCGTCTGTTTCGCCGACAGTACCAGCACTTGGTTATGCAGCTACGGCTCCGGCAACGACCGTCATGGCGGAAGCCCAGGCCGACAATCAGCCTTTTGCGGAACTCCTGATCGAAGATGCAGCTTCCGATCATGATGCCTTGCCGGATGATGGCCCGCTGCCGTCCATCCGTCCGCGTGTTGCGGCAATCCCCGACCCGGAGCCATCCGTTGCTGAATCGGTTGCCAAGGCCGCGCCGCAGAAGCCGGCCAAGGTTGAGACCAAGCCGGAGCGCAAGACCCTCTTCAATATGCTGGCCTATGCCAAGCCGGACAATCCGGTCACGACGGATGATGGTGCCGGCGGCATTTTCAATCGCAAGGACAAGCTGCCAGGTCCAGGAAGCCGGATCGCCGTCTACGTCATCGAGGACGGTGTCGTGCACATGCCGAATGGCGAAAAGCTGCAGGCTCATTCCGGCCGCGGGAACATGCGGGATAATCCGAAATTCGTCCATGTGAAGAATTTTGGCCCAACGCCGCCGAACGTCTACAGCCTGCGCATGCGCGAAAGCCGCTTCCACGGTGTCGAAGCCATCCGCATGACACCGGTCGGCTCCGCCAAGATGTACAATCGGGACGGTTTCCTCACGCATACCTATCTGCTGCGCCGCCGTGGAGATTCTTCCGGCTGTGTGGTCTTCGACAACTATCCCCGCTTCCTCAACGCCTTCAAGCGGGGCGACGTGAAGACCCTGATCGTGGTGCCGTCGATGCGCCACCTGCCCACCTATCTGGCGATGCTCTAAAGCTCACCGTTTAAGTCGAAGGCTTTTGCAAAACCCTCTCCGCGGCTAATGCCGGGAGAGGGTTTTCTTGTTGGAACTGCGCGAGAAACATCCATGACACGTAGCCCCGCGATCGTGGCTGACGGGTTGATGATGCAGCGAGGCTGAATCTGTCGGTTGCTGCGTCCTCGGGGAGGTAGGGTGGGGGTTGTCGGAGGCGGAGTGCAGGCGCAGTCGGACAGGGAGGATAAGGCGTTTAGATTGGCGGCAGCGTGCACAACCCCCCATCACAAAAAAAGGCCGGCTCAGAAGAGCCGGCCACGGGTGCTGTTATGCTGCGGCTGATCAGAACTCTTGCCAGTCATCCTGCTTGAGCGCTGCATTTCCTTGCGCAGCCGGAGCAGGGCGGGTGGCCTGACGGGTGGGCGTAGGGGCAGGCGCAGATCGCGGCGCAGTCGTGCTTGTCGAGGGTGTTGGTAGGGTGGCGAACTGGTCCGTATGGTGACGGCTGAGTTTGAACCGGCTGATGAGCTCGCGCAAACGAAGCGTTTCCTGCGCCAGAGAGGCACTGGCGGCATTCGATTCCTCGACCATGGCTGCATTCTGCTGGGTCACCTGGTCCATCTGGTTGACGGCAGAGTTGACTTCCGAGAGGCCGGTCGATTGCTCGCGGGCCGAGCTTGCGATCGACTGCATGTGGTCATTCACCGCGACAATGTTGTCCTGGATCGTCTTCAGAGCCACGCCTGTTTCGCTGACCAGCTTGACGCCCTTGTCGACTTCGTTTGAGGAGTTGCGGATGAGCTCCTTGATCTCCTTTGCCGCCTGCGCGGAGCGCTGGGCAAGCTCGCGGACTTCCTGCGCAACAACGGCAAAGCCCTTGCCCGCTTCGCCCGCACGCGCGGCTTCGACGCCAGCATTAAGGGCGAGAAGGTTGGTCTGGAAGGCGATCTCGTCGATGACCCCGATGATGTTGGAGATCTGGTTCGACGACTGCTCGATCCGCGCCATCGCCCCGACGGCTTCTGCCACGATCTCGCCTGAGCGCGTAGCGCTGCTATTGGCGGTCTCGCTCGAATGCCGGGCTTCCTCGGCACGCTTGGAGGCATTGCTGACATTGACGGTGATCTGATCTAGCGCAGCGGCCGTCTCTTCGAGAGCCGCGGCCTGCTGTTCAGTGCGCTTCGAGAGATCATTGGTGCTGTGGCTGATCTCCCGGCTTCCGCCATCGATGTGTTCTGTCGAACTCGATACGGCTGCCAGCGTCGAGGCAAGCTGTGAAACAGCCTCGTTGAGGTTCTTGCGCAAGGACTCGAAGTCGGGTGCGAACGGCTTGTCGAGAGTGAAGCTGAGATCACCATCTGCCATTTTCGTCAGGGCGTCGCCGATCGTGGCGACGGCATTTACACGTTCCGTGACATCATTGGCGAACTTGACCACCTTGATGACGCGCCCTTTGTCGTCAACGATGGGGTTGTAGGAAGCGTTGAGGTCGAGCTTCCTGCCACCCTTGCCAAAACGGACGATGTCACCAATGCGCGGTTTGTTGGCGCGCAGATCCGTCCAGATTTGCTCGAAGTACTTGTCACCATCCGGACCGGGCGCAAGGAACATGCGATGCGATTTCCCCTTGATCTCGGACAGGGTGTAGCCGGTCGCGGACAGAAAATTCTCATTCGCAGTCACCACGACACCGTCCGGGGTGAATTCGATCACGGTCTGTGCGCGACTGATGGCTTCCAGCTGCGCCTTGTAGTCCATGTTTTGAAGACGCTCGGAGGCATTTGCCCATTCCACGACAAACCCAGTGGTTTTCGTACCCTCCAGCAAGGGTGTCACGATCAGATCAAAAGCCCGATGGCCCACCCAGATCGTTGCCTTGTGCTGATTGTGAAGCGTACTCAGCATATTGCGTTGATGGCTCGGGTTCTTATGGAAGATGTCGATATTGCTGCCGATCAACTTGTTGAAGTCGAAACGTGGCAGCTCCTTTTTCAGATCGCTCTCCGCCTCGCGAAGGAGGTCCTTCACCGCTGAATTCATGTACCGAATGTTAAGGTCTGGGTCGGCGATCATGATATTGGCGGTGATCACCTCAAGAGAGGCAAGTTGCGGACGGGTCGTTGAAGAAAAGCCGAACATGTGCACCTGGTCCTTTGCCAGAGGTCATTGGGTAATATGCGTCGCTTGCGGCGAGTGTCGACAAGGCTGAGAAAACCGCTCTCTGACAGATAGTTTGTATACCTGCTTGTTTTTACGAGTTTTTCTCTGTGAGCAATTTACAAAATTAGCAGTATCGAAAGTGTTAAGGATGCCGATATGCACGCATGACTTGCCCTAAAGTCTTGATCCTGCACACAAAGAAAGGGCCGCGAAGATTTCGCGGCCCCTGTCTATTTTCGCTGGATTTGACGTTTGTTCAGAATAGAACGCTTGCGCCTTGATCGGCCGGTCCCGCGATCCTTCTGAAGCTGGCGAACAACTCGCGTCCCATCCCAAACTCGTTATCGTCGAGGTTGGTGGTTGCCGGCGTGCGCGCCTCAAATTCTGCGGCATCGACCAGAACCTCGAGCGTGCCAGCCACTGCATCAAGCCGAATGATGTCGCCATCCTGGATCCGGGCAATCGGGCCGCCACTGACGGCTTCGGGCGTGACGTGGATGGCAGCCGGTACCTTGCCTGATGCACCGGACATGCGCCCGTCGGTCACAAGAGCCACCTTGAAACCGCGGTCCTGGAGCACGCCAAGCGGCGGCGTCAGGCGGTGCAGTTCGGGCATGCCGTTGGCGCGCGGGCCCTGGAAACGGACAACCGCGATGAAGTCGCGCTCCAGCTTGCCGGCCTTGAAGGCATCCTGAAGGGATTGCTGGTCGTGGAAGACGATTGCAGGCGCCTCGATGACATGGCGTTCCGGTTTGACGGCGGAAATCTTGATCACTGATTTCCCGAGATTGCCGGCAAGCATCTTCAGGCCGCCATTTGATTGGAACGGCTTGTCGATCGTGGTCAGCACCTTGGGATCGGCGCTTTCTTCCGATGAAGGCTGGCGGGAAACCGTGCCGTCCTCGGCAAGCTTCGGATCGATCGTGTAGGCGGCAAGCCCCTGACCGTAGACAGTGCGGACATCGTCATGCACGTATCCGGCCTTCAAGAGCTGCTTGATCAAGAAGCCCATGCCGCCAGCGGCATGGAAATGGTTCACGTCGGCAAGCCCGTTCGGATAGACGCGGGCAAGCAGCGGCACGATGTCGGAGAGATCCGAGATATCCTGCCAAGTCAGCTGAATGCCGCCGGCGCGCGCCATGGCAATCAGGTGCAGTGTGTGATTGGTCGAACCGCCCGTGGCATGCAGGCCGACCACGCCGTTGACGATCGAGCGTTCGTCGATCATTTCGCCGGCAGGCGTGAATTCATTGCCAAGCGCTGTGATCGCAAGTGCCCGCTTCGCCGCTTCCTTGGTCAGCGCATCGCGCAGCGGCGTGCCGGGGTTGATAAAGGAGGCGCCGGGCAGGTGGAAGCCCATGATCTCCATCAGCATCTGGTTGGAGTTGGCAGTGCCATAGAAGGTGCAGGTGCCGGGGCCATGATAAGACTTCGATTCCGCTTCCAGGAGTTCGGCGCGGCCAACCTTGCCCTCCGCATAGAGTTGGCGGATGCGTGACTTCTCGTCGTTGGGAAGACCGGTGGTCATCGGACCTGCCGGGATGAAGACGGCGGGCAGATGGCCAAAGGTCAGCGCCGCAATCATTAGGCCGGGCACGATCTTGTCGCAAACGCCGAGATAGACGGAGCTGTCGAACATGTTGTGCGACAGGCCAATGGCCGCCGACATCGCAATGGCATCGCGGGAGAAGAGCGAAAGCTCCATGCCCGGCTGACCCTGGGTCACGCCATCGCACATGGCCGGCACGCCGCCGGCAACCTGTGCAACACCACCGGCCTCGGACGCTGCCTGACGAATGAGCGCCGGATAGGTCTCGAAGGGCTGGTGCGCGGAGAGCATGTCATTGTAGGCCGTGATGATGCCAAGGTTCGGCACAACGTCGCCGGCCAGCGCATCCTTGTCCTTGGGGGAACAGACGGCAAAGCCGTGCGCAAGGTTGCCGCAGGAGAGCGTCGAGCGATGGACGCCCTTCGAAATCGCCCGGCGCGTGCGGTCGAGATAGGCCTCGCGGGTTGGCTTGGATCGTTCGACGATCCGCTTGGTAATGGCTTCGATACGGCTGTCTGCACTCATCGGATTCGCTCCTGATCTGGCGCGGGCGGGTGAGCGCATCCGCGCGGGGCCTGAAGGGCCCGAAAACTCGTCATGGACGCAAAGACCCCCTGGCTTACCCCCAGTGGGCCGGGCACCGTTCAGGGTGCCCAGTAGATGTCGGGTTGTGTCCGCGCCCGTTCAAGCACGGCCCGGATCGGCATTTCGGCTTCATCGGAGCCCGAAAGCGCCTTATCCAGCACCGCCTTCTTTTCCGCACCCTCGATATGCACCACCAAAAGACCGGCATCGTGGAGAGCCGAGAAGGACAGGGTCAGGCGAGCCTCGCCTGCACCCGGTGCTTCCATCGTCATGACGCGCCGTGGCTGGCCAAGATCGAGTGCGGCGGCAAGGTTGTCACCGCCGGGAAAGAAGGATGCGGTATGCCCGTCTGTCCCCATGCCGAGGATGGCCACATCGAATGCTGCCTGCATGCCCGGCACGACGCCGGTTGCGGCCTTCGCTGCCTCTTCGATCGTCGCTTCCGGCTGGTAGAGCGGAACAAACACCGCGTTAGCGGCTGCGTTCTTGATAAGATGCGTCTTGACCAGCAGGTGGTTCGAGCGCGGATTGTCTTCCGGCACGAAACGCTCATCGACCAACGTGATCTTCACTTTGTCCCAGTCGAGGTCACGTGTCGAGAGAGCCTCGAAGAACGCCTTCGGTGTGGAACCGCCGGAGACGGCAAGCGTCGCTTCGCCGGTGGCGGCAATGGCGCCGGAAAGGGCTGCTGCGACGCGGTCGGCAAGACCTTCCGCCAGTGCTGCGCCGTTCTCGAAGCTGTTCATCTGATGTGCCATGGTGTTCCCGGCCTCAGTCGTTTTCATGCCAGGTGCGGCCGTCGCGCTCGATCAGCGCAATGGCCTGGCTCGGACCCCAGGTGCCAGACGTATAGCCCTGCGCCTTCTGCCCGGTCTCTTCCCAAGCTTTCAGGATCGGATCACACCATGTCCATGCAGCTTCCACTTCATCACGGCGCATGAACAGCGTCTGGTTCGAACGGATGACGTCCATCAGCAGGCGCTCGTAGGCGTCCGGATTGCGCACGTCGAAGGCCTGGGCAAAGCTCATGTCGAGCGATACATGGCGCAGGCGCATGCCGCCCGGGCCCGGATCCTTGATCATCAGCCACTGCTTGACGCCTTCGTCCGGCTGCAGGCGGATGACGAGCTTGTTGGCCTCGATCCGGCCAGCGTTCTCTCCGAAGATCGAATGCGGGATCGGCTTGAAGGTGATGACGATCTCGGACATGCGGGTTGCGAGCCGCTTGCCGGTGCGCAGGTAGAAGGGTACGCCAGCCCAGCGCCAGTTGTTGATTTCGGCCTTGATCGCCACGAAGGTCTCGGTGTCCGAAGCGGAGCCCAGTTCTTCCTGGTAGCCATTGACGGCGCCACCGGCAGAGGCACCGGCGCGGTACTGGCCACGCACAGTCTGCTTCTCGACATTGGCGGGCGTGATCGGCTTCAGCGAGCGCAGCACCTTGAGCTTTTCGTCGCGCACGGCTTCGGCGTCGAGCGAAGAGGGGGCTTCCATGGCGACAAGGCAGAGCAGCTGCAGGATGTGGTTCTGCACCATGTCGCGCAGCGCGCCGGCCTTGTCGTAATAGGTGACGCGGCCTTCCAGGCCGACGGATTCGGCAACTGTGATCTGCACGTGGTCGATATGGGCGGAATTCCACAGCGGCTCATAAAGCGCGTTGGCAAAGCGCAGCGCCATCAGGTTCTGCACCGTCTCCTTGCCGAGATAGTGGTCGATGCGGAAGATCTGGTCTTCCTTGAACACTTTGCCGATCGTGTCGTTGAGGATCTGCGCCGAGGCGAGGTCCCGGCCGATCGGCTTTTCAACGACGATGCGGGTCGACTTGGTGATCAGCTTGTGGTCGCGGATCTTGTCGGCAATGTCGCCGAAGATCGAGGGCGAAACCGCCAGATAGAAGGCGCGAACAATGTCCTTGCCTTGGTCGAGCAGCTTCTTCAGCGTGTCCCAACCCTGGTCCGACTTCGCATCGACCGACACATAGTGGATGCGGGCGAGGAACTTGGTCAGTTCGCTCTCTTCGAGCTCTTCCGACTTCAGGTGTTCCTTCAGCGCTGCAAGCGTGAAGTTGCGATATTCCTCATCGGTCATCGCGGTGCGCGAGGCACCGATGATCCGCGTCGGCTCCGTCAGCTGACCGGCCAGCTGTCGATGATACAGCGCCGGCAGCAGCTTGCGCTCGGCAAGGTCACCGGTGCCGCCGAAGACGACGTAGTCGAAGGGTTCCACTGGGATGATCTGGCTGCTCATACGGCATCTCTCATTCGGCAATTTGGTTGGAGGTGTTCTAATCTAATCGATTTAAAAAAGCCACCCCGAAGGGGCGGATTTTACAATCGCGTGTCGTTGATGCGTGCCGCAGATGCGAATTTGCGACAACGCGCCACACCCGCGGCAAGAGCAGCAGACCCGGTACGCGACCTCAGAACCGGTCCCGCAGCGCATACCAGGTCAATGCCAGGAACAGCAACGGTTTGCGAAGTCTCGCCCCGCCGGGGAATGCTGGGATCTTCAGGTCCTTGAAAAGGTCGAGTTCCCGCGCATTTCCCGCAATCATATCGGCATACATTTTGCCGGAATAGTTTGACAGCATCACGCCATGTCCGGAATAGCCGGCAAGCGAAGTGACGCCCGGCATGACATCGCGGGCAAAGGGCTTGCGCGGCATGGTAATACCGACGGAGCCGCCCCAGGCATGGGTCATTTCGATTTCGGCAAGTTCTGGATAAATTTCGGCGATCTGCCGGCGGATATGGCTCGAAATGTCGCGCGGGCTGTCCGCCGTATAGGCTTCCCGTCCGCCGAACAGCAGGCGCCCATCGCGGCTCTTGCGGAAGTAGCGAACGACGAACCGGCTGTCGGCCACCGCTTCCGAGCCGGGCAGGATCGACGGAAATTTGTCGAGCGGCACGGTTGCACCGATAAAGGAGCGGATCGGCATGACATGGGCGGCCGTCACTGGCTCGAGATTGCCGATATAGGCATTGGTGGCGATCAGCAGGCGATCTGCTGTTATCGTGCCCTTCGGCGTGTCGATCATCGTTTTGCCGCTTGCCTGGCAAATGGCGGAGGCTGGCGTCATCTCGCAGAGGCGTGCCCCGGCTCCCGCGGCGACGCGCGCGAGACCGACGAGCAGCTTCAGCGGGTGGATATGGCCGGTGCCGGTATCGCGCACACCGCAATGGTAGCGCCCGGAGCCGAGCCGCTCCTCAGTTTCCGCACGCTCCATGAAGGCGACATGCGGATAGCCGTAGCGCGTTGCCATAATCTCGGCCGAGCGCCGATATTCGCTTGCATATTTGGCCTTATGCGACACGTTCATCTGGCCAGGCAGGTAGTCGATGTCGATGCCATGCTGCTCGGCAAAGTCGAGCAGGTAATGTTTGGCGTTTTCCGCCATGTCGAACAGCGCCTTGGAGCGTTCAAAGCCGAATTCTGCCTCCAGCTCGTCCGGCCAGGCGCGCTGGCCGGTGCCAAGCTGACCGCCATTGCGCCCCGACGCGCCATCGCCGAAGCGGTTGCCCTCGATGAGGACGACTGAAACGCCGAGCCTTGCGAGATTGTAGGCTGCCTGCAGCCCGGTGAAGCCGCCGCCGATAATGGCGACGTCTGTTGTCACAGAACCGTCGAGGGCCGGATAGACCGGCCGCTCTCCGACACTGTCCTGATACCAGGAGATCCCCGGTGCGATCGGGCTTTGCCAGGCCATCGTGCCCTCCGTCAAACGTTGAGCAACAGGAATTCGCGTTCCCAGGGGCTGATCACCTGCATGAAGGTTTCGAACTCGCCGCGCTTGACGCCGGCATAGAGCCCAAGGAACTCGCGGCCGAACACCTCTTCGAAATCAGGCTCGTTCTCCATCAGCGCCACCGCTTCCAGAAGGCCACGCGGCAAGTCGATCGACCCTTCGTTCTCCGACCCCTCTGCCGGGGCCGTCGGCTCGATTTCCTTGACGATGCCGAGATAGCCGCAGGCAAGCGAGGCTGCGAGCGCAAGATAAGGATTGGCATCCGAACTCGGCAGACGGTTTTCCACGCGCCTTGCGGCGGCATCCGACACCGGCACGCGGAAGGCGGTGGTGCGGTTGTCATAGCCCCAGGCATTGTTGACGGGGGCCGCCATGTCGGGGGTGAGGCGACGATAGGAGTTGACGTAGGGCGCCAGCATCGCAAGCGCCTTCGGCACATATTTCTGCATGCCGCCGATGAAGTGGAAGAATTCCGGCGAGGCCGTGCCGTCGGGCTTCGAAAACACGTTCTTGCCCGTCTGGATATCGACCACCGATTGGTGGATATGCATGGCCGAGCCCGGCTGTCCCTGCATGGGCTTGGCCATGAAGGTCGCATAGATGCCGTGCTTGAGGGCAGCTTCTCGGATCGTGCGCTTGAACATGAAGACCTGGTCGGCAAGCTCGATCGGATTGCCGTGGCGCAGGTTGATTTCGAGCTGCGCCGGCCCCTCTTCATGGATCAGCGTGTCGATTTCGAGGCCCTGATTTTCAGAGAAATGGTAGATGTCGTCGATCAACTCGTCGAATTCGTTGATGCCGGCAATCGAATAGCCCTGGCCACCGACGATCGACCGGCCGGACCGACCCTTCGGCGGATGCAGCGGGTAGTCGGGATCATCGTTTACCGCCACGAGATAGAACTCGATTTCCGGCGCCACGATCGGCTTCCAGCCCTTTTCCTCATAGAGCCGAAGCACGTTTTTCAAGACGTTGCGCGGCGTATAGGAGACGTTCTGGCCATCGACATTGACGATGTCGCAGATCACCTGCGCCGTCGGGTCGGTTTCCCACGGTACAACCGAAAGCGTCGAGAGATCGGGCACGAGTTTGAGGTCGCTGTCACGCGGCTCATATCGGAAATTCTCGGTCTCATCCGGATACTCACCCGAAATCGTATGGCGATAGAGGGCCGAAGGTAGGGCGAGCGAAGTGTTGGAGGTGAACTTCGACGACGGCATCATTTTGCCGCGCGGAACGCCGGCCAGGTCCGGCGTGATGCATTCGATGTCCTCGATGCCGCGGGCTCGCAGCCAGCTTGCCGCTTCCTTCCAGTTCGAGACGCCGCGCTTCGATCCCGGATCCGGCGGAATCACCGCCTTCTTGGAGGGCGCGTTCTTGGATCTCGGCATGGATTTCTTCGCAGGCATGTCTCACCAGGTGTTGTTGATGGCTATCATCATAACCGGACTTTGGCCTTTGGCGAGGGGGACACGTTGACTTTGATGGCGAGTTTGCCGAGACAGGCGGCAGATTGTCGGGAGTTCGACCATGGCCAGCAAGTATGACGTCGCGATCATCGGTGCCGGTGCCGCCGGCATGATGGCAGCCCTGACCGCAGGGCGGCGAGGGCTTTCGGTCGTCGTGATCGATCATGCGAAGTCACCCGGCGAGAAGATCCGCATTTCCGGCGGCGGGCGCTGTAATTTCACCAATATCCATGCCGGACCGAAGAACTACCTGTCGAACAATCCGCATTTCGCCAAGTCGGCGCTCGCCCGCTATACGCCGGCGGATTTCATCGCCATGGTTGACCGTCACAAGATCGGCTGGCACGAAAAGACGCTGGGACAGCTCTTCTGCGACGACAGTGCGAAGGATATTGTCCGCATGCTGCTGGACGAGATGCGCGCCGTGAACGTCGAACTGCGCCTGTCCTGCGAGATCTCAACCGTCGAAAAGACACTGGATGGCTTCCGACTGGCGACTGGCCAGGGCGATGTTGCCGCCAAAAGCCTTGTCGTCGCCTGCGGTGGCAAGTCGATCCCGAAGATGGGCGCCACAGGCTTTGCCTATCGCATTGCCGAGCAGTTCGGGCTCTCGCTGACCGAGACGCGCCCAGCCCTCGTGCCGCTGACGCTGGAGCCCAATCTTCTCGCCGAACTCTCCGAACTTTCGGGCGTTGCCGTCGAGGCCGATGTGTCGCGCGGAAAGACGCATTTCCGCGAGGCGCTGCTGTTCACCCACCGTGGTCTGTCGGGGCCGTCGATCCTGCAGATCTCCAGTTTCTGGCACGAGGGCGACGAAATCCTTCTCTCGTTGGAGCCCGAGGTCGATTTCGTCGAGAGCTTGAAGTCGGCAAAGCGCGAGAATGGCCGTCAGCAGGTGCAGACGGTTCTCGCCCAGCACCTGCCCAAGCGGCTGGCCCAATATCTTGCCGACACGGCCAAACTGGAGAGGCCGCTTGCCGACCTTCCGGACAAGGCTTTGGTGGCGCTCGCCGAGCGTCTGCGCCGCTGGCCGATCAAGCCTGCGGGTTCGGAAGGCTATCGCACGGCGGAAGTGACACTGGGTGGCGTCGATACCGACGGGCTCGATAGCCGCAGCATGCAGGCGAAGACCGTGCCGGGCCTGTACTTCATCGGCGAGTGCGTCGATGTGACCGGCTGGCTTGGCGGCTATAATTTTCAGTGGGCCTGGGCCTCCGGACATGCGGCGGGTGAAAGCGTCTGAACGGAATATGCTTGCTTCGCACAAGCTTCAGCGGTTAGTTTCAGAACTTGTTAACATGCCGACGTCATCATCTGTCGATGCCACTGTGCCAGCAAGGAGCGCGCCGATGACCAATCAGAACCGCAAGCCCCGCGCCATCGCGATTGCCATCACGCGTGACGAGGCCGAATTGCGCAGCCGGATCCGTTACCTGTCGATCACCTGCCTGTTCGCAACCGTGGCGACCGCCATTCTCGCGGCAACCGTCCTCGTCTGAGGCACCCACCCCCCGAACACTCCATGCTCCCCTGCCGGACATTGGTTCTGAACGCACCCTCCAGTGCCTGCGGCGTGACGTGCGCCGGTCCTGTTTTGCGCACTCAGCGCAGGACAGGTGGACTGGTCTTCGCTGATGATGTCGTGAGCGATCTGCAATCTTCCCTCCTTGGTTGATCAAGCCCGCGCGCTTTAACTTGGCCTTGACGAATTTGCGGCAACCCTAGCGGATCGAGTGGATATCTCGCCAGGAGGGGTGAATGTCCGTGCGCTCGAATTTTTACGGAGCTGTGGGCTCCTGCTTTGGGGGAAGCATGTTCGATCAATTTCTGTCGCGATTTTCAATTTCGACCAAGGTCATGGCCTTTGTATTGCCATTCGTCCTCTCGATCTCTGCCGTGGGCTTCATGGGGCTTTATGCCTCCGGCCTGCTGCAGCAGCGCATGGAAATCTCCAATGGCACGATGCGCTCGCTGAACGGCTTTCGCGATGTCACAGCCCAGATGACCCGGTTCCTTGGCGAGACGTCTGAGGAAACCCGCAATGCCGTCACCGCCGGCCTGTCCGCCCAGGAAAGCATCCTGAAGGAGAACATGTCGGAGATCGGGGCGGATGGCGCAGGCCGCAATTTTCTGGAAGAATCCATCGCCGGAACGGGCGCGGTCAATCTGAAGATCGATGCGCTGTGGCAGCTGCATCAATCTGAATTGGCGTTGATCGCCACGATCCAGGAACATCTTAAAGGTCTGATGGCCCAGCAAATTCGTGTGACTGACGAGGCGCTGAAGCTCGAGCGCGCCGTGCTTGCCGGTGAAAACGATGCGAAGGCGGCGCTCCGCGAAGCGGAAAGACTGTCGGCCGGGGCGACCCAACTGGCGCAGTTCGTCAAAGGATACTTCGCCGAAGGCCTGCCGGAGGCGCAACTGCCCTATCTCGAAAAGCAGGTGGCGGAGCTCGTCAAGACCCAGCGCAAGGTCGCCAATGCCCTGCCGGCGCAGCACAAGGACATGGTCAAATCATTCCAGGCAGCGGTTGCCGACCTGAAAGCGATCATTGCAACCGGTGACACCAGCCTCGAATCCAGCGCGTCCACCGGCGCAGTCGTTGGCCGTTTCCGCAGCTTCGAAGCGACCCTGCGCGATGGCGCACGCGAAAAATATGCCCTGTCTGCCGAACGTTTCGCAGCCGTCGAGACTGCAGCCGTCCAAGCCGCCGATGTTCAGATCGGCAGCCGCACCCTCGTCTCCGACGTCTACGACCTGCGCATCATGGCAACCGCCTTCCTCAGCGCCAAGGACGAAAAGGCTCGCGAGCCGGTGCTGCGACAGATCAAGCTGATCGGTGACAATCTCGCCGTGCTCGGCGGCAGCATCGCCGACAAGGCCTTTTACGAAAGCCTTTCCAGCGCCGTGACGCCGCTTCTTGCTTCGCTGGCGGCCGATACGCAGCGCCTGATCGAGACAGGGGCCGAGCGCAGTGCAAGCTTTGCAGAGGCAAGCCGCAGCATGGACGCAGTATGGGCTTCGCTCACCGCCTTTGCCGACCTGCAGAAGGATGTGGCGGGAACCGAGCGCCAAGAGGCGAACCGCCTGTCGATCGGCACCACCATTGCTGGCGTTCTTCTCGCCGTGATCGGCGGCATTGCGCTGGTGATGACCCTCCAACGTCCGATCGCCCGGATCACAGCTACCATGCAGCGCCTCGCCGAAGGCGATCTGGAAGCCGGCATTGCGGGTGACAAGCGTGGTGACGAAATCGGCGCCATGGCGCGTGCGCTGTCCGTGTTCAAAACCAATGCCCGAGCCAAGATCGATATTGAAGCCGAGCGTCAGCGCGAACAGATGGAAGCCGAAGCCGAACGTCTGCGCAATGATGCGGACAAACAGGCTCTCGACCGCGAAATCGACCATGCCGTCAGCCAGTTGGCACAGGCACTGGAGCGCTTGGCCGTCGGCGATATCTCCTTCGAAATTGAGGAGCGTTTCCACGGGCGTCTGGAACGTCTGCGGACAGACTTCAATCTGTCGCTCTCGCGCCTGCGCCAGACGATGCACAAGATCTCCGGCAATGTCGACCAGATCCAGAACAATGGTCGACAGATGGCGCATTCGGCGCTCGATCTCGCCAGGCGCACCGAACAGCAGGCCGCCTCGCTCGAGGAGACGGCCGCTGCCGTGGATGAAATCACCGCCGCCGTGCGCTCGTCATCCGAGCGCGCCGACCAGGTCAATGGCGTGGTCCGCGAAGCGCGCAAGAATGCCGAGGAATCGGCTATCGTCGTTGGTAGCGCCATCTCTGCGATGGGCCGGATCGAGGATGCGTCGCGGCAGATCTCGAATATCATCGGTGTGATCGACGAAATCGCCTTCCAGACCAATTTGCTGGCGCTGAATGCCGGGGTGGAAGCAGCCCGTGCGGGCGAAGCTGGCAAGGGTTTCGCCGTCGTTGCCCAGGAGGTGCGTGAACTTGCTCAGCGCTCCGCCAGTGCCGCCAAGGAGATCAAGGCGCTGATCAACCGCTCGGCGGGCGAAGTGGCGAGTGGCTCCACCCATGTCCAGCAGACGGGCGAAGTCCTCTCACGGATCGGCGCGCAGATCGCCACGATCAGCCAACATGTCGAGATGATCGCCGCAACCAGCCGCGATCAGTCCGGCGCCCTTCAGGAGGTCAATGGTGCGGTCAACCGCATGGACCAGATGACCCAACAGAACGCTGCCATGGTCGAGGAAGCGACCGCCGCCACTCAGGACCTCTCGGCCCAGACGGACGAACTGCGCGACCTGCTGCAACAATTCCGTATCGAGGCGGACCGTCAGGGGCAGGGCAACCTTGGTCGTGCCGCCTGACGATTGAGCTTCAATGACATGCTGCGAGACCCGGTGCTGTGCATCGGGTCTCTTCATTCGTGACATGGCCAACCGATAGCGGCTTTGGCATAGTCAATGGTGCCGCAGACTGGGTCTTGCGGGTCCGCGCGTTGAAGATGCGTGTTTTCACGCGCCGCCAGAATTCCAGCACGCCGCTCGAGGCATGTTGCCGATAAAATTCGTCTTCGCTCATCCTCTGGTTCCGGGGGAAAGCCTGTTGCAGCGAGATGATGGCGATAATCGCGTAGCTGTCTTGCATGACGGATCTCCTGTGTGATGCCGTCGTCTGATCTATCCTTCATTTTTGTATGGAGAAACGACCAGGAATGCGATACGTCTTTCATTTATGAAAGATGTATCCTGGGATGCCTATCAGCTCTTCCTTGCCGTCGCGCGCCAAGGCGGCCTGACGGCAGCAGCGGAAATCACAGGTCTGAGCCCCGCGACGCTCGGCCGCCGCATGGTCGAGCTCGAACAGGATCTCGGACGCGAGCTCTTCCTACGCAGCCAGACGGGTTATCGCTTGACGGGAGATGGTGCCCGCCTGCTGGACTATCTGGCGGAACTGGAAGCGGGCAGCCGCAAGGTTGATGAGTGGCGACGCGGCGCGTCCGGGCAGTCGCTGGTTCGCATCAGCCTTGGCACCTGGATTGCCTGGCTCGTCTGCCAAGACATCCAGGCGCTCCGCACCGAGCGCGACGATTTCCGCATCGATTTGCATGTGGCTGAGCAGCGAGCGCGGCTATCCCACCGCGAAAGCGATATCGCCATGCGTGCCTTCGAGCCGGAGGAGGCGAACCTGGCGGCGCTGCCAGCGGGCGAAGTTGCCTATGCCGCCTACCGGGCCCGCAACCGCGACTGGACCGGTCGCGACCCGTGGCTCGCCGTTGATCCTGAAGACGCAGTCTCGGCCTATCTGCGCTGGCCGCATGACAATGTCGCTGATCGCATCGTGACGACGGTCAACAGGCCCCGGTCCCTCCGGGATCTTGTTCAGGCAGGGGCGGGGACTGCGGTGCTTCCTTGTTTCGTCGGCGATCTCGATCCAACCCTTGAGCGGGTGGGCGACGAAATTGCGCCGCTGCGGCATCGCCAGTGGATCGTCATGAACAATGACGATCGGCACCGGAAGGACATACGCACCGTGGTTGACCGGCTCGCGAAACTGCTGAAATCCCGTCGGGATATCCTTGCCGGAAAGCGCCCGAGCACGAGTGGCTAAAGCACGTCTCCCGAAAGGGTGGTGCCGGTTCAGGGGCAAGGATATGATCAAATTCAAAGAGCCGAAGCGCGACAAGCGAAACGGAAAGAGTGCGGCGCGCTCGACGTCACTAACGAAAAACCCGCACAACAACCAACTCCTCCCCCGAGGCGGCCATTGTGCGGGAACCGGTCCGGAGGTCGGGGCCGGGCGGTTGCCTTTTCGTGCCTCACGCGGCCTGGTGGTTGCCCTGGGTCACGATGACGGGGATCAGGAGGTCACCCCAGTTGCCGTCACCACCATGATGGCGGGCGGAGCGCACGAGTTCGACCGAGACGCCGGCATCGACGGCCTTCATGATCGAATGGTTGAGGCGGTGCAGATCGTTGGCCAGCATGCGGATCATCGCCTGCTGATCGGTGCTCATCGCTGAGGATTGCTCTTCTGCGCGTTCCTTGACTCGGGTCTGGGGTGTCATGGCATTTCTCCTCTTGGTGTCAGGGGTTTTTGAAGTCGCTATGCTTGGTCTAAGGCCCCTCCCAACCCTCCCCGCAAGGGGGCGTGCTTAACCCGTGGCATCGGTCTTGCCTACATCTGGCGCCAAGTCAGCTTGGGGCAGATCGATCACCGCGGTCTCCGGCCCATCCCCCTTGTGGGGAGGGGTTGGGGAGGGGCGTTTTCTTCACTCCGCGGCCGGGCGGAACTGTTCGGTTTCGGTCGATTCCTTCATCGCCGTCGTCGAGGACTGGCCGGCAGTGATGGCAAGCGAGACGGCGTCGAAGTAGCCCGTGCCGACTTCGCGCTGATGCTTAGTCGCCGTGTAACCGTTGACCTCGGCTGCGAATTCCGCCTCCTGCAGCTCCGAATAGGCTGCCATCTGGCGATCCTTGTAGCCGCGGGCCAGTTCGAACATGCCGTAGTTCAGCTGGTGGAAGCCGGCGAGCGTGATGAACTGGAACTTGTAGCCCATGGCACCCAGTTCCCGCTGGAACTTGGCAATCGTCGCGTCGTCTAGATGCTTCTTCCAGTTGAAGGAAGGCGAGCAGTTATAGGCGAGCTTCTTGCCCGGATGGACCTTGTGCACGGCTTCGGCAAACTTGCGCGCCTGTTCGAGATCCGGCTTGCCGGTCTCCATCCAGATCATGTCACAATGCGGGGCATAGGCGATGGCGCGGGCGATGCAGGGCTCGATGCCGTTCTTGATCTGGTAGAAGCCTTCCGCGGTGCGGCCGGCATCATAGTCAACGAAGGGCTGGTCACGCTCGTCGATGTCGGATGTGAGCAGCTTTGCAGCTTCTGCATCGGTACGAGCAATGATCAGCGTCGGCACACCCATGATATCGGCGGCCAAACGCGCGGCCGTCAGGTTGCGGATGTGGGCCGCCGTCGGGATCAGAACCTTGCCGCCCAGATGGCCGCACTTCTTTTCAGAAGCCAGCTGGTCTTCGAAGTGAACGCCCGCAGCACCTGCCTCGATGAAGGACTTCATGATCTCGAAGGCGTTCAGCGGTCCACCGAAACCGGCTTCCGCATCGGCAACGATCGGTGCGAACCAGGTGTCGACGGAAAGGCCCTTGCCTTCCTGCGTCTCGATCTGGTCGGCCCGCTGCAGCGTGCGGTTGATGCGCTTGGCCAGTTCCGGTGCGGCATTCGCCGGATAAAGCGACTGGTCCGGATACATGGATGAGGCGGTGTTAGCGTCGGCCGCAACCTGCCAGCCGGAGAGATAGATGGCCTTCAGACCCGCGCGGACCATCTGCATGGCCTGGTTGCCGGAGAGCGCGCCGAGTGCGTTGACGAAATCTTCCTCGTTGATCAGCTGCCACAGCCGGTTCGCACCCATTTCGGCCAGCGTGTGCCGGATCTGCACCGAGCCGCGCAGGCGCTGGACGTCCGCTGCCGTATAGGGGCGCTCGATGCCGTCGAAGCGGCCCTTTGGTGCGTTCGGAACGAGGTTGTCAAAATCAGTCATATCTACTCTCCCTGTCTCAGTCAGTGCCCGATGAAAACCTCTGTGCTCACCGGCTTTGATGTGACGAGATTTACATCGCACTGCAAAATTCACCAGAAAATTCGGTAAATCAGGGAGATGAAAGAGGTTATGCTGTCTTGTCTTTGACAGTCGAGCACTGTAAATTTGTAAAGACTGTAAATTCTTTCGGATCGGACAGACGATCCGATCTTGTAAGGATCTGTAAAATGGCGGAGCGCAAGATCTTTGCCGGCCCCCGGGTCCGGCGCATTCGCAACGGTCTTGGCCTCACCCAGACGGCCATGGCCGAGGCGCTGGACATCTCGCCCTCCTATCTCAATCTGATCGAGCGCAATCAGCGCCCGCTGACGGTCCAGCTCCTCCTCAAGCTTGCCTCCGTCTACAAGGTCGATCTTGACGAGTTGCAAGGTGAGGCAGGTGGCTCAACGAGCCAATTGCGCGAGGTCTTCGCCGATCCGCTTCTGTCCGGTGAACTGCCGGGCGATCAGGAACTGATCGAGGTGGCGGAAGCCGCCCCCAATGCCGCAAGCGGTATCGTCAAGCTCTACCGCGCCTATCGCGAGCAGGCGGCGCGCCTTTCCGATCTCGCCGATCTGCTCGCCCGCGAGGGCCATGAGACGTCGCTATCGGGCGCGCGGCTACCGATTGATGAAGTCCGGGAGGCCTTCGAGCGCAGGCCGAACTATTTCGCCCGGCTGGATGAGGCGGCAGAGACCTTTCACGCCGGACTGGGACTTGCTGCCGGCGACGATCTCGCCGTTGCGTTGAAAACCTGGCTGCGCACGACCCACGGCATCGTCGTGCGAGCGCTGCCGGTCCAGACCATGCCGTCGCTTCGCCGCCGCTACGATCGCCATTCCATGCGCCTCTTCCTGTCGGAGCGCCTCTCGCCCTTCGACCAGCTGCGCGAGATCGCCATGGAAGTGGCCCTTCTGGCGCTTGGCGAGGATCTTCAGGCGGAACTGGAGGCCCTCGGTTTCTCCTCCGGCGAGGCGCGCCGTATCGGGCGTTTCGAGCTTGCTCGTTACGCCGCGCACGCCTTGATGATGCCCTATGGTGCGTTTCTCGCTGCTGCGACCCGGGCGCGTTATGATGTCGATGTGCTGCGCGCCCGCTTCAATGTCTCCTTCGAGCAGGCAGCCAACAGGCTCACCATGCTGCAGCGTCCGGGTGCTTTGGGCGTGCCCTTCTTCATGATGGAGATCGATAATGCCGGAAACCGCTTCCGACGGGCGGGAGCGCAGGGGTTCCCACAGGCGAAGTTCGGTGGCGGCTGTCCCAAGCTCAATGTCCATGCCGCCTTTGCCCAGCCTGGCCAGGTTCTGGTCGAGTTGGTCGAAATGCCAGATGGCACAGGATTCCTCACCCTGTCACGCACGCTCGAGGGCCCGCAGGCCAGTTTCGGCGAGCGCATCCGGCGCACGGCCATCCTGATCGGCTGTGATGCCGCTGCTCGTGACGACGTAGCCTATGCCGCCGCCTTGCCCGACCGTAGCGTTCCGCCCGTCGCCATCGGTCCTGCCTGTCGCCTCTGCGAGCGCTCTGGCTGCCTCGCCCGCGCCGAGCCACCGCTCACCCGACCACTCGGCCTCGACGAGATGGTCACTGGGCTCTCGGCTTTCGATTTTCAGTGAGGAAGAAGCTCCTAATAAAGCCTTTGCGACTGCGAAGAATTTCGCTTGTCGCCCGTCCAATTCCTTTCTAGTCTCTTAAAAAACAAAGGGAATGGCTCCGGGGGCTCTCCGCTCTCTGGCTGGAACAGGAGAAAAAATGAAGGCTCAATTCATCCGCACAGCGTCCGTGGCGCTGGCCACGATCTTCATCGCATCGGCCGTCCAGGCGCAGGAACGCGTCGTCCATGTCTACAATTGGTCCGACTATATCGATGAGACCGTGCTGGCTGACTTTACCAAGGAAACCGGCATCAAGGTCGTCTATGACGTCTTCGATTCCAACGAGCTGCTGGAGACCAAGCTCTTGGCCGGTGGTTCGGGTTATGATGTCGTCGTGCCGACAGCTCCCTTCCTCGCCCGCCAGATTCAGGCCGGCGTCTTCCAGAAGCTCGACAAGTCAAAGCTGACCAACATGGCCAATCTCTGGCCGATGGTTTCGGAACGCCTGGCGAAATACGATCCCGGCAACGAATATGCCATCAACTACATGTGGGGCACGACCGGCATTGGTTATAATGTCGCCAAGGTCAAGGAAGCGCTCGGCGCCGATGTCGCCGTCGATAGCTGGGATGCGATCTTCAAGCCGGAGAATGCTGAAAAGTTGAAAGGCTGCGGCATCAACATCCTCGATGCCTCGGACGAAACCTTCGCGATCGCCATGAATTACGTTGGCAAGGATCCGGACAGCAAGGAAACGGCGGACCTCGAAGCCGGCGGCGAAGTCTACTCGAAGATCCGCCCCTTCGTCCGCACATTCAATTCCTCGGCTTATATCGATGACCTCGCCAATGGTGATGTCTGCGTGACCATAGGCTGGTCCGGCGATATTCTCCAGGCCAAGGCGCGTGCGGAAGAAGCCAAGAACGGTGTCGAGATCCAATACGTGATCCCCAAGGAAGGCACCTACATGTGGTTCGACAACCTGGCGATCCCGGCAGATGCCAAGAATGTCGCGGAAGCGCATGAATTCATCAACTACCTGATGCGCCCGGATGTGATCGCCAAGGCATCCAACTATGTACAGTATGCCAATGGCAACCTTGCCTCGCAGAAGCTCCTCGACGCTGCAGTGCGTGACAATCCGGGCGTCTATCCGCCGGAG
Source organism: Rhizobium sp. AAP43 (assembly GCF_001296045.1). Classification (GTDB taxonomy): domain Bacteria; phylum Pseudomonadota; class Alphaproteobacteria; order Rhizobiales; family Rhizobiaceae; genus Allorhizobium. The sequence goes on from NZ_LJHS01000049.1 coordinate 30,666, forward strand.
GATGTCATGTCCAAGCTCTTCACCATCTCGCCTTATGGCCCGCGCGAACAGCGCGTCTTGAACCGGGTCTGGACAACCATCAAGACCGGTAGCTAACGGTCGACACACACGCCGGGCGCCTCAAGCGTCCGGCGTTTTTCTTCATGCTTGGGGTAAGTCAGAGAACGGCTGGATCTGCGAATGGCGAAGACACTGGGGCCTGTTAAACGCAAATTTTCACCTTGGACCGATGCGGAGGCGGCGCCTTTCATCCGCTTCGAGAACGTGACCAAGCGTTTCGGCGATTTCATCGCGGTCGACAATCTGACGCTGGATATCTATGAGCGCGAATTCTTCTCGCTGCTCGGGCCATCCGGCTGCGGCAAGACCACGCTGATGCGCATGCTGGCCGGCTTCGAGGAGCCGACCTCAGGACGCATCCTTCTGCAGGGGCAGGACCTTTCCGGCGTGCCGCCCTACAAGCGCCCGACCAATATGATGTTCCAGTCCTATGCGCTCTTCCCGCATATGACGGTTGAGAAGAACATCGCCTTTGGTCTTGAGCAGGACAATTTGCCCAAGGGCGACATCGAAGCCCGTGTTCAGGAAATGCTCAAGCTGGTGAAGCTGGAACAGTTCGCCAAGCGCAAACCCAACCAGTTGTCCGGCGGCCAGCGCCAGCGCGTGGCGCTTGCCCGCTCGCTCGCAAAACGCCCCAAGGTCCTCTTGCTCGATGAGCCGCTTGGCGCACTTGACCGCAAGCTGCGCGAGGAAACCCAGTTCGAGCTGATGGACATCCAGACCAAGCTTGGCCTGACCTTCCTCATCGTCACGCATGACCAGGAAGAGGCAATGACCGTGTCCGACCGCATCGCGGTCATGGACAAGGGCATTCTGGTTCAGGTGGCAACGCCAGCCGAAATCTACGAGGCGCCGAACTCGCGCTACGTTGCGGATTTCATCGGCGACATCAATATTCTCGAGGCGAAGGTCGAGGGCAAGCAAGCCCATGGCACCACCGAACTGGTCCATATCGACAGCGACGGTGTAAAGATCCATGTCGATCAGGCTTGTGAAGCGGTGAAGGGTGACAGCGTCGCCTTCGCCATCCGGCCGGAAAAGGTACGGATTGCCACAACCCCGCCAGCGACCGATACCGCGACAATCAACATGCTGCATGGCGAGGTCTGGGACATCGGCTATCTCGGCGACTTCTCGGTCTTCATCGTCCGTCTTGATGACGGCCGCATGTTCCGGGCCGCCCAGGCCAATGTATCGCGTCTCGTCGACAGGCCGATCACCTTTGGTGACATGGTCTGGCTGTCCTGGCCGGCGGATGCCGGTCTGGTCCTGACCCGCTGAGGAGGAACGCATGGCCGAACCTGTCGCAGCGACGCAATCCGGCCCGGCACGCTGGCTGGTGGTCCTCATCCCCTACATGTGGATGGCGCTTTTCTTTGTGGTGCCCTTCCTGATTATTCTGAAGATCTCGCTGTCAGACACGGCGATCGCGATGCCGCCCTACACCCCGGTCTTCGAAGGGTTCGGGGCGATCGGCGATTTCCTGTCGCAGCTGGATTTTGAGAACTACCTCTTTCTCACCGACGACCCGCTTTACGTAAACGCCTATCTGTCCTCGCTGCGCATCGCCTCCATTTCAACGCTGCTGTTGCTTCTGATCGGCTATCCCATGGCGCTTGCCATGGCGCGGGCCTCCGTCTCGGTGCGGCCCACACTGGTCATGCTGGTCATCCTGCCCTTCTGGACCTCCTTCCTGATCCGCGTCTATGCCTGGATCGGCATCCTGAAGCCTGAAGGTTTGCTCACCGTGCTCCTGCACTCGCTCGGCCTCATGGATGAGGGAAACCAGGTGCAGATCTACCGCACCGAAATCGCCGTCTTCATCGGTATCGTCTATTCCTATCTGCCCTTCATGGTCCTTCCTCTCTATTCTGCTCTCGAAAAGATGGACGGAACGCTGCTTGAAGCGGCAAGCGATCTCGGTTGCCCGCCCTGGAAGGCGTTCTGGAAAATCACCTTCCCGCTCTCGCTGCCCGGGGTCATTGCCGGCTCGATGATCTGCTTCATTCCGATCACCGGCGAATTTGTCATTCCCGATCTGCTCGGCGGTTCGAACACGCTGATGATCGGCAAGACCTTGTGGACGGAGTTCTTCGGCAATCGTGACTGGCCGCTCGCCTCAGCCGTCGCCGTCTTGCTTCTGCTGATCCTGGTCGTGCCCATCGCGATCTTCCAGAACCAGCAGCAGAAAGTGTGAGGAGGCGATCATGAGACCCGGTAAATTCGACGGTACTATCCTCACCCTGGGCTTTGCCTTCCTCTACATCCCGATCCTGATCCTCGTCGTTTACTCGTTCAACGAATCGAAGCTGGTCACGGTTTGGGGCGGCTTTTCGCTCAAATGGTACGGCGAGATGTGGCGCAACGAAGGGCTGATGAGCGCGGCCTGGGTGACGCTGCAGGTCGGGCTGTTGAGCGCCAGCCTTGGCACCATTCTCGGCACGCTGGCCGCACTCACCCTGGTGCGCTATCGACGCTTCCCCGGCCGCCTGCTGTTTTCCGGCATGGTCTATGCGCCGCTGGTCATGCCGGAAGTCATCACCGGCCTGTCGCTTCTGTTGCTTTTCGTCGCCGTCGGCATTGACCGCGGCCTGATGACGGTCGTGATCGCTCATACGACCTTCACCATGTGTTATGTGGCGATCGTCGTGCAGTCGCGTCTCCTGACCTTCGACACGAGCCTGGAGGAGGCCGCCCATGACCTCGGCTGCCCGCCGCTGAAGACGTTCTTCAAGATCACCCTGCCGCTCATCCTGCCTGCGGTTATCTCCGGCTGGATGCTCGCTTTCACGCTGTCGCTCGACGATCTGGTCATTGCGAGCTTTGCCACCGGCCCAGGTGCGACGACCCTGCCGATCAAGATCTATTCGCAGGTGCGCCTTGGCGTGACGCCGGAGATCAATGCAGTCTGCACCATCCTCATCGGCATCGTCACGATCGGTGTGATTATCGCCTCGATCGGCACCAAGCAGCGGGAATTGCAGCGCCAGCGTGACGAGCATGTGGCTGCCCGCGGCACGCTCGCCTGAACGCGTCTATGCTGGACGCGTGGGTCAGCCTCGCGGCGGCATCAGCATATAGGTGAGAAACCAGGCCGGAAGGATGATGATTGCCCCCATCAGCATACGGGGAGCGGCCCAGGCAAAGGTGGCAACCAGACCGTCATGCAGGTCTTGCGCGGTCAGTCCGGCTCCCTCAAGCACGGTGCGCGGTGTTATGCCGAAAAAACCGACGAACATGCCGGCCAGGAGCGACGCCAGCGCCATCTTCAACACTGCTGCAATGAACGTCTGCATTCCCCCTCCAGACGCGCCGATTCGCTGTCATATTAGCGTGTTATGGCGCGCCCGACATCCTCGAAAACAGAGCGATCTTCACGGCCCGGCAGTAGGCTTCGGCGCCTGGATCGGGGATATCACAGGGGTCTGGATGGTTCCGCCGAGGAAGAAGCGCAAGGGTGCAGTCAGCGCCTCTGATGGGCTGGCGACGGCGGTGAGTTCACCCGTCAACGCCAGTGCCAGCGGTCCGAGCGGAACGATGCCGGAAAGCTGTAGGCTCTCATCCTGTCCGGACAATTGCGCCTCATCCAATTCCGCCACACCATTGGCAATTCGTGCGGTTAAATCGAGCCGGTCGAAATCGAGCCCGCCATCGCCGGCCGTATCAAGTTGGAAATAGGCGCGATCGGTAGCCAGTCTGCGTAGGCCGTCGGCATCGAAATGGCGCAGCGTGCCGTCGGTCGCGGACATCCGAAGCTTGCCGGAAATCGCGTCAGGTTTGCGGCGCCAGTCGCCGGGCGGCAGGGTGAGATGCAGGTCTATGGAACCGGTGCCGGTCGGGTAGGGGCCGGTGAGGCCCAACCCCTCAAACAGCTCGCCGAACCGCGCATCGTCGATCATCAGCACCAGATTGCCACCCGCATCCTCCGCACCGGGTCGGGCATTGATCCGCGCACTCAGCGTCCCGCCGAACAGCCGCGCATCGCCGATAACCAGAGCGATCTCGTCCTCGCGCCCGATCAGGCTCGCCCCGACATCGGCGAGGGTGAAGGGTGCAAAGGTCGCTCGCGCGGCGGAAATCCGGATGTCGAGATCAAGCCAGCGCAGGATGCTCGGCAGCCGCACGACGACAGCATCCCCGATCGGCACCGCGAGTGCTTCCAGCAAGTCGTCCAGTTCAAGGTCGTCGATTGCCAGCGTGCCGCTCAGTCGCGAGCGACCATTGGCAACCGGCTGCATGGCAATGAGTCCTGTACCCTCGCTGTCATTGACGCGAAAACCCAGTGTCTCGAAGCGCCATTCTCCGGCATCCTCCTGAATGGTCGCCGTCAGACTGAAGCGGTTCCAGCCTTCCGTTCCGGCAAGCCGCATGCCGAGAACACGGGCAAGCGCAGAAACATCGCTGACGTCGATCTGCACCGAATTCTGCCCTGAGAGGCCGCCGGACAGGCTCATCGCGCCGTCGAGTTTCAGAGAGGCGGCTGCAAGGCTTGCCTGGAGCCGTACCGGGGCTTCGTCGCCCTTGATCAGCAGCAGGGGAGCAGGGCTGTCAAAGTCGAGGTTCAGGTCCTGCCCCCGCAGTGTCATTGATGCCGTCCCGGAAAGGGGCGTTGCAAGCCTTGGCCATTCGAGCGTGGCATTGACCGCACTGAGCACGGTTTCAGTTCCGTCGCGCAAGTCGACGATCGTCACCTCGCCATCGGTGACATCGACGGTGCCAACCCTGGCATCGTTGGAAGCGGGAAGTGCCTGCCCCCCATCGGCGGACGGCTTGACGGCGCGAACCGCTTCGCTCAGCAGACCTTCGTTCGTCCAGTCGAGCCGCCCCTCGGCATTGCGTTCGATGCGGATACGGGGACGCTGAAAGCGGAATTCGGTAAAGTCTGGCTGGCCGCTCAACGCCGAGAAGAAGCTGAAGCTTGCCTCGAGTGCATCGATCTCACCAAGCACCTGCCGGTCGGAGCCAGTGCCACGGCTCACCGTGACGCCAACCAGCGTCACTTGCGGTTCGGGCCAGAAGCTGACCTCGGAGATCGAAGAGATGAAGACATCATGACCCGTCCAGCGCGAGATCGAAGATGCAAGCGCGCTGCGCACGACGGTGCTGGAGATCATGTAAGGGGCTGCAACGCGCAAGGCGATGAAGCTGACAAGGCCGATCGTGGCAAGCACAAGCACGAGGCGCAGCAATCTGCGTCCCCGCAGTCTTGTGCGGGCGTTCCGCGCTCTGCCCTTTCGGCGTCTTGCTACCATGCATGGTCCCCTTGCAGGAGATAAGGCCTGGGTCTGGCCCCGGGCGCGGTGTCTCGCCGCAACTCGATCCGCCACTACACGAAATGTCCGGATGGGGCAAACGTCGCCCTTGCGCCGAGGAAGCGGATCGCATTCTATCGCAGTGCGGTATTGCCATATCACGGGTGGATGGAGGAGATGCACATGACCGGACAGACCCCGCTCTGGACCCCGACGGATGCCTTCAAGGCAGCTCAGCCGCTTACGCACTTCATGCAATGGTGCGTAGCGGAACGCGGAGCACCTTCAGCGGACTACGAGGCTTTTCATCACTGGTCTGTTGATGCGCGCGAGGCCTTCTGGTCCGCCATCTGGGATTATTGCGGTGTCGTTGGCGAAAAAGGCAGCCGGTTGCTCGAAGACCATGGCACCATGCTCGAGGCCCGCTTCTTTCCGGAAGCCCGTCTGAACTTCGCCGAAAACCTGCTTGCCCATGCAGGCGAAGGTGACGCGTTGATCTTTCGCGGCGAGAACAAGGTCTCAGACCGGTGGTCCTGGCAGCGCTTGAGCGCCATGGTCTCGCGGCTGCAGCAGGCCATGCAGGCCATGGGCATCGGTCGCGGCGACCGTATCGCAGCGATGATGCCCAATATGCCCGAGACCATTGCCCTCATGCTGGCCGCGACCTCGCTCGGCGCCATCTGGTCGTCCTGCTCCCCGGATTTCGGCGACAAGGGTGTGCTTGATCGCTTCGGCCAGATCGAACCCAGTCTGTTCATCACCTGTGACGGCTACTGGTACAACGGCAAGCGTCAGGGCGTGGCCGACAAGGTGGTGACGGTTTCGGAAGAACTCGGGGTCCCCGTCCTCGTCATTCCCTATGCGGGCGATACAAACGCACTGCTGTCGCGACTGGCAAATGGCCGAAGCCTCGACCAGTTCGTTTCCGACTACTCGGTCAAGGACATCGTCTACGAGCGGCTGCCCTTCTCCCACCCGATCTACATCCTGTTTTCCTCGGGCACGACCGGAATTCCGAAGTGCATCGTGCATTCGGCCGGCGGCACACTCCTGCAGCACCTGAAGGAGCAGCGGCTGCATTGTGGCCTGACTGCCGGCGAACGGCTGTTCTACTTCACCACTTGCGGCTGGATGATGTGGAACTGGCTCGTTTCCGGCCTTGCCTGCGGCGCCACGCTCTGCCTCTATGATGGCTCGCCCTTCTATCCGGATGGCAATGTCCTCTTTGACTTTGCCCGCGATGAGGGCTTTGCGATTTTCGGCACCTCGGCGAAATACATCGACGCCGTGCGCAAGGGCGGCTTTGTACCGAAGGCGAGCCATGACCTCACCAAGCTCAGGCTGATGACCTCGACCGGATCGCCCCTGTCTCCCGAAGGTTTCACTTTCGTCTACGAGGGTATCAAGGACGATATCCAACTTGCCTCGATTTCCGGCGGAACGGACATCGTCTCCTGCTTTGTGCTCGGCAATCCGCTCAAGCCCGTCTGGCCGGGAGAGATTCAGGGGCCTGGGCTCGGGCTTGCTGTCGATGTCTGGGACGATGACGGAAAACCCGTCCGAGGCGAAAAAGGCGAACTGGTCTGCACCCAGGCCTTCCCGTCAATGCCGGTCATGTTTTGGAATGATCCCGATGGCGCTAAATATCGCGCTGCCTATTTCGAACGCTTCGACGATGTCTGGTGCCATGGTGACTTTGCCGAATGGACGGAGCATGGGGGCCTTGTCATCCATGGTCGGTCGGACGCTACCCTCAATCCGGGCGGCGTGCGCATCGGCACTGCAGAAATCTACAATCAGGTCGAGCAGCTCGACGAGGTGGTGGAATCGATCTGCATCGGCCAGGATTTCGACGACGATGTCCGGGTCATCCTTTTCGTCCGGCTCGCTGAGGGCGTGACGCTCGACGCTAACCTTGAGGCTAAGATCAAGACGAAGATCCGCACCGGCGCCTCGCCGCGACATGTACCGGCGAAGATCATCCAGGTGGCCGATATTCCTCGGACGAAATCCGGCAAGATCGTCGAACTTGCCGTGCGCGAGGTTGTCCATGGTCGTCCCGTGAAAAACAAGGAAGCTCTCGCCAATCCCGAGGCGCTGGACCTCTATGCGGATCTGGACGCTTTGCGCCGCTGACGCGATCGTGTGTCGGAGTTGATCGGTTTGAGCGCCAATACCTCAAATCTGGGGTGATATGGATCACATTCCGGTAAGCTTCTGTTAATAAACCTACGGCATCTTGGGCGCAACTACAGGGTGCCGGAGTGTCAGGACGGTGTCGCAGAACGCCAAACGCTCTCCGGGTCCACTTCTTGGTTCGACAGCATGAAATTACGGGGCGGCGAAAGCCGCCCTTTTTTTGTTCTTTTGACCGCCGGTTAGCCCTGTTCGTCGAGCGATCTCGACACAAGGATAACCGGAATGAGTCCGGCGAAGATAATGATGATCGCCGCGACAGACGCACTCTGCGGCATGCCGCGCGAGGCATCTTCATAGACAAGCGTCGCCAGGGTGTTGAAATTGAACGGCCGGAGCAGAATCGTTGCTGGCAACTCCTTCAACGCCTCGATGAAGACGAGAAGTCCAGCCGTCAGAACGGCAGGCTTCAGATTGGGCAACAGGATTTGCCGCAAGGTTTGCGGTCCCGTGCGTCCGAGCGTCCGCGCCGCCATGTCGAGATGCGGTGAGAGCTTCTGGAAGCCGGCATCGAGCGTGCCTTCCGCCATAGTCAGAAACCGCACGGAATAGGCATAAACGATGGCAAAGCCAGTGCCGGAGAGCAAGAGCCCGCTCGACATGCCAAGTGTCTGGCGCAGAAGGCCGTCGACAGCATTGTCGAGGCTCGCAAGCGGAATCAGCACGCCAATGCCGAGCACGGTGCCTGGAATGCCATATCCGAGCGAGGCGATCCGGCTGGCGGCTACGGCAATGCGCGATCGGTCGGTGCGCACCGCATAGGTCAGCACGAAACCGATGACCACGGTGATCACCGCGGCCGCACCCGCCACCAGCGTCGAATGCCATAAGGCGTCGAGAAGCCGCGGCTCAAGAAAATCGTCGAGCCTTCGCAGCGCAAAGCCACCGAGCACCAGGACCGGGATGAAGAAGCCGACGAGGATCGGGAAGATGCAAAAGGTCGCGGCAAATATCCCCTTGAGGCCGGTCAGCTTCAGCCGCACGGTATTGGCAACCATGGCCGTGGTCTTGTGGCTGGCAAACCGCTGTCGCTTGCGCGCATGGCGCTCGACCACCAACAGCAGAACGACGATGGCCAGCATGAAGCAGGCGATCTGGGCCGCACCGGCCAGACTGCCGCGATTGAGCCAGGTGTCGTAGATCGAGAAGGTCAGCGTCTGCACGCCGAGATATTCGACGGCCCCAATATCGTTCAGCGTCTCCATCATGACCAGCGTCAGGCCGATCATGATTGCCGGCCGCGCCATCGGCACCTGAATGCGGGCAAAGACCCGCAAGGGACCGGCCCCCAGTGTCCGCGCAACATCGGCTGCGGCGCGTCCTTGCATCAGGAACATCGAGCGACAGGCGAGATAGACGTAGGGATAGAGGACAGCCGACATTACCAGCACCGCGCCTGACAGCGAGCGGATGTCGAAGAAACTGTAGTCCCGCGCCGAGCGGAAGCCGAACAGTGCGCGATAAGCCGTCTGCAAAGGCCCGGTGAAATCGAAGAATTCACCGAAGGCATAGGCTGCCAGATAGGATGGAATGGCCAGCGGCAGAACGAGTGCGGGCGAGAGCAGCCGCCGCAGCGGAAAGTCGCAGGATGCGACCAGCCAGGCCGTGCCGATACCGAAGATGGCGGTGGCGATCCCGGTGAATACAAGCAGCCAGAGGGTTCTGAGGCCGGCTCTCGGGATGACGTTCAACAGCACATGCTGCCAGTTCTCTGGGTCGGCGGTCATGCCGATGACGAAGATCGCCGCGATTGGCATGAAGACGATGGCCGCGGCGACAAGCGCCAGACGCGTTGCATGCGCCGTCTTGCGGCGCGCCGGTTTGATCGCGGGCGCTACGCCCGAACGCATGTCTGTCAGCAAGCTTTCGGTCCTTGCGAAGGCTGGTTTGACCTTCCTCTAGCGGAAACCGAGGAGGATGCAAACCGCGCCGTCTGTCGCGGTTCATAAGAGGCGGATTGAGCCGACTGGCAGATTCCTGAAAACATGCTGGTGGTCTGCGCAAAATCTGCAAGCCGCAGGTGCAGGTTTCCCTCATGACCCAGCCACACACCCCATCTCCTGTCACCGCTCCCGCACTGCCGCACAGCCTCCTCAAGGACGGTTGGTGGATCACCGAGGAGATCCTGTCGCCAACAGACCGACCAGAATCGCAGCGCCCGCCGCTGCGTCTTGTCTCGTCGCTTCAGAAGGGAAGGATTGCACCATGCTGACGCATGCCCCAGCTTCGAAACATCTGTCATTTAAACGGCCGGCGTTGATCGCCCTTGTCTTTGCCGTTACCGCCTCGGATATCCTGCTTTTCGACCAGCAAGACGGGCTGAATGTCTTTCTCTGGTTCCTGACGGTTGGTCTTTGCCTTCTCCTGGCGGCCCGGCGCGGGCTGCGCAAGGAGACGGTGATCCTGGCACTCCTCGTGCTTGGGGCCATCGCGCCCCTCATCGAAACACCCTCCTGGCAGGCAATAAGCGTCGCCGCCGTCGGTCTGCTGCTCTTGTCTCTGTCGACATCAGACCTGCTGCCGAACGCCCCTTCGGCCATCCCGGCCGTTGCCGCAAGGGTCGTGCTCAAGGTGCCAGCGCGTTTCCTCCGAGGGATCGGTCGGGTGACGCTGCCGCGGCCGGACTCGGTCTACCGGAACGGGTTTGGCCGCGAACTGCGCCTCTGGATCATGCCCCTCATATTCACCCTGGTCTTTGTCCTGCTCTTTGCCAGCGCCAATCCGCTGATCGAGAAGGCCCTGGCCTCGATCAGTCTTGATGCTCTGCTGGCGCTGTTCGACACTGAGCGCATTCTGTTCTGGAGCATGATGGCAGGCCCGATCTGGATCCTGCTCCGGCCGCGCCTTGCGCGTTGCTGCCGGAAGAAGCAGAACGAAGCGGAGGGGCAGGCACAGTCGAAACTGTTCAATGAACCCTCCCTGCTGCGCGCTCTGATCCTGTTCAATCTCCTGTTCGCGGTGCAGACAGTCCTTGATGTCACCTATCTCTGGGGCGGGGCGGAACTGCCGGAAGGCATGAGCCATGCGGAATACGCCCATCGCGGATCTCATCCGCTGATCGTCACCGCCTTGCTAGCAGGCCTTTTCGTTCTCCTCGCCCTGCGCCAAGATGCAAGCGGGCCCCGTGCCGACCTCATTCGCCGGCTCGTCTATCTGTGGATCGCTCAGAACATCCTGCTCTGCCTGTCGGCCATTCTGCGCCTCGACCTTTATGTCGAAGCCTTTTCGCTGACCCGGATGCGGGTGGCGGCTGGCCTATGGATGCTGCTTGTGGCGGTCGGCCTTGGCCTGATCATCCTGAAGATCTTCCTGCGCAAGACCAATGCCTGGCTGCTCGCCACGAATGCCGCAAGCCTGCTCGTTCTGTTTTATGCCATCGCGATCACCGACATCCCGGCTTATATTGCCAGCTACAACCTCACCCATGCCCGCGAAGTGGATGGCAATGGCGAACCGCTCGACATTGACTATCTCACTTCACTGGGACCCACTGCCTTGCCCGCAATCGACGCCTATCTGGACACGCCAGGGGTGGAGTCTCGTGACCTCATCCTGTTCGCTCGTCTGAAGCAGCAGCGCAGCTACCTGCTCTCAAGGTTCGATCGCCGACCGCAGGATCTGCGCAACTGGACATGGCGAATGCACCGGTTGGAAAAATATCTCGCCGCCCGCGCCAGCGTCGAATAGAAGGCAATCATGGGATGAACGACAGGTTGCCCAGGGGGAGACACAGGCACGATGCAGCAGATACTCGTGGTCGATGACGAGCCGCATATCCGCGATGTCATCTGCTTTGCCATCGAGCGGGCAGGCATGCATCCGGTCGTCGCCCGCACCGGCGGCGAGGCCGTGATCGCCTTTCGGCGCGGCAAGATCGATCTCGCCGTTCTGGATATCGGCCTACCTGATATCGACGGGCTTGAGGTCTGCCGCGAGATCCGCAAGACCTCCTCCCTGCCGATCCTCTTCCTGTCCGCCCGTGACGAGGAAATCGACCGCATCCTCGGTCTCGAAATGGGTGGTGACGACTATGTCACCAAGCCATTCAGCCCGCGCGAACTGGTGGCCCGCATCCGCGCCATCCTGAAGCGCAGTGGCGCTGGCCCCCTCGCACCGGAGCGCAGCGCCGTCCTGACGGTTGGTTCGGTAACGCTGGACCGCGAAGGCCGGTCCGTCTCCATGGCGGGAACGCCGATTGCGCTGACTGCCATGGAGTTTGCCATACTGGAAGCGCTGATGGCCCGACCGACCATGGTCTTCACCCGCGAACACCTGATGCAGGCGGCTTATGGCGTCGGAATACATGTCGCTGACCGCACCATCGACAGCCATATCCGCAACATCAGGGCCAAGTTCGCCGAGGTCGCCCAGGTTCCTGTCGTCGCCACCGTCCATGGTGTGGGCTTTCGCTTCGAGGCGGTGAAGGGAGACGCCTGATGCCCCGCTTCGACATTCGCGCGAAATGGCGCCCACCTCTGGCGCTCGTCATCTATTCGGTCCTGATCACGGTCATGACAGTGCCTGTCCTGCTGCTCATCTGGTTCCGGCCAGCAACGCTGGATCTCAGGCCGGTGGCCCCGGCCGAGATCGGCGCTGTCGTATCGGTCGTGCTTTTGACCCTGGTTGTCGGCTTCGTGCTCGTCCGGGCCATCAAGGCGCCACTCGATGCGCTGGTCCGCCGCACGCAGGAGATCGCCTCGGATGGTCGTGATGCCATCATGCCGCTCGACAGCTACGGCACGCGGGAGGTCGCCGCGCTCGCTCAAAGCTTCTTTGATCTTGCCGGTGATCTGGTGGAGCGCACGGATTATGTCCGCACCTTCGCCGCCCATGTTTCGCATGAGCTGAAGTCTCCGCTGACCGCGATTGCCGGTGCCGCAGAACTGCTGCGCGAGGCCGAGACAGACGAGGCGCCAATGACGTCTGCCCAGCGGCGTCTCTTCCTCGACAACATCATGTCGGACGCCCGCCGGCTTGACCGGCTTCTGGTGCGCCTTCGAGACCTGGCGCATGCGGAAACGCCGATTGCGGCTGGATCGACAACACTGTCTCAGATCGTCGCCGTTCTCGAAGCCCGGTTTCCCGAACTCGTCGTCAGGTATGTTGGGGAAACGGACCAGTTCATTGCTCTTCCGCTGGAGGCTGCCACCATCGTCTTCGTCAATCTCGCCGAAAACGCGCTTCAGCACGGGGGAACGCAGCTGGATGTGACCGTGCTGGAGACGCCGGATCACCTCTCGATCGTGGTCACCGACAACGGTACGGGCATTCCACCCGAGTTCGAACAGGCGATCTTTCGGCCCTTTTTCACAACGAGAGCGGATGACGGTGGAACCGGCATGGGGCTCAGGATCGTCGAAGCGCTGCTCGCGGCCCATCGCTCGGATATCCGCCTGACGAAAGCTGGCACGCGCGGTGCCGCATTCGAGATCCGGATCCGCCGCGTCGCTTAAGCCGCCTCAACCCTGGCCATCTCTTCCGATGAGAAGCAGGCTCTGCCCGCCTTACCGGCGAAAAGCAGCGATGCTCTCACCAATCAGCCGAATGCCGAGCGCGCCGATCACAGCCCCGGCCAGCCGGTCCACCCACACCTTCCATTTGAGATAGGCCCGCTGCGAGCGATGGGCGGAGAAGGCGAGCGCCACGATCAGATACCAGCCGGCTTCCACGACGAAGACGAGTGGCGGTAGCGCGATGAGCACGGCGGTTGGCGGTGCTTGTGGCATGAGCGCTGCAAAGATGCTGGCATAGACCACCGCTGTCTTCGGGTTGCTGATCTGCGTTGCAAAAGCCACCAGCATGGCTCGGAGTGGCGAGAGCTGCTTGCCAGATCCTTCGTTTACCGCGTCAGTCGCCCCGTCGGTGGTCATTGCCAGCGGCTCGCTTGCACCGCGCCAGATGACGATGCCGAGATAGACCAGATAGAGTCCCCCAGCGCACTTCAGCGCGAGATAGAGCCAGTCGACCTGCTGGAGGAGTGCGACCAGCCCCGCCAGCGCCAGAACCGCGAAAAGCGCGCCGCCAAGTCCCATGCCGATGGCTGTCGCGATGCCATGCAGGCGGGAATGGGCCACGGAAATTCGGGAAACGAGAACAAAGCTCGGCCCCGGGCTCATGGCGCCGATACCGATGGCAAAAAGGATTGCGCCAAGAATTGCGAAGGATGTCATGAGCGTCTCCCGCGTGGATCAGGGCTACGGTCGGATGCTGACCGCAATCGAACTCTACCAGAAGTCGGTACAGCCTCGCAAGGTTCGCGCTGTCGATGCAGGCGGATATGTCAGTCCGCCAGCACCCGGGGTGAGGGGAAGGTGATTTCCACCAGCGTGCCCTCATTCGGCGTCGAAGAGATCGCAAACTGCGCCCGGTTCGCATCCACCATCGCCTTGGTCAGCGGCAGTCCGAGGCCGGTGCCATCACCCCGATTGCGCGGCGTGCCGGTCGAGACCTGGCGGAAGGGCTTCATCGCCTGTTCCAGCTCCCCGCGCGACATGCCGATGCCCGTGTCCCTGATCCGCAGCACCACGTTCCCATTCGGCTCATAGGCGGTGGATACGATGATCTGCCCGCCAGACGGGGTAAAACGGATGGCATTCGCCAGGATGTTGAGCACGATCTGCTTGATCGAGCGATCATCCGCCACCACGCTGGGCACGGCCTGCGACAGCGCGGTCCGGATGATCACGCGCTGGCTATTGGCCTGCGGCTGGACGATCGAGACGGCAGCCTGCACGGTCTCATTCAGCCCGACGGAGGAAAAATCGAGCTCCATCTCGCCCGCCTCGATCTTCGAGATGTCGAGAAGGTCGTTGACGATGTCGAGCACGTGCCGGCCGGATCGCACGATGTCATGCGCATATTCGCCGTAACGCGGATGCCCGACGGGACCGAAATGTTCATTGGCCATCATGTCGGCAAAGCCGATGATCGCATTCAGCGGCGTGCGAATTTCGTGGCTGACGCGTGCAAGGAAATCGGTCTTGTGCGCATTGGCCGTTTCCGCTGCGCGCTTGGCGTTGCGCAATTCGTCCTCGGTCCGCTTCCACTGGGTGATATCGCGGATCACGGCACAGTAGCCGTTCGACGAGTTCAGCGTGCCGATCGTCATGAAAAGCGGAAGGAAGCCGCCAGAGGCCTCGCGGCCGATCACTTCGCGGCCGTCATTCAGCACGCTTGCCACGCCATGGCCGGACAACCCGTTCAGATAGTCGAGGATCGACTTCTGGCTTTCATGGGCAAACAGCATCACAAAGGGTTTGCCTCGGGTTTCCATGTCATCGAAATTGAAAAGCGCACTGGCCGCCCGGTTCATCGAGCGGATGTCGCCGTCGGAATCGAGGATCACCACGCCGTCGGTCGCCGTTTCAAGAATGGCCCGTAGTTCTTCCACTTCCACCTTCAGCCGCGCGACTTCGCCCGGCTGCGCGGATGCCGGTATCGTTGCCTGTGCGGCAGGCTGTATCGGGGCGGCTGCGCGTGGCGTGTCCGGGTTTGCTGCCGACTGGGCAATCAGCGCCAGCATCAGGGCGCTTGCCTCATCGAAGCGCACGGACTGAAGGCGTGCGCTGACCGGCACGACGGTGCCATCGGCCCGGATCGCCGTCATGGCGCCAGCCCCGTCACCCGGCTCGTCGAGATCCTGCCGAGCGATCAGGGCATCGAGACCACCTGCGGCCTCAAGATCGGCCAGCGATGTGTAGCCCGTCAGCGAGAAGAATTCCGGATTGGCGTGGATCAGCCGGTCGCCAACATGCACCAGCAGAGGCACGGGCATCAGGTCAACGACATCGGCAGTCAGGCTGCGCTCGCGTCTTGCAGGCAGCAGGCCGACGTCGTGCTCCATCGGTGGCGCGTCAGCTGCCGTAGCGGCGTCTTCCGCAACGTCGGGGGCGTCGATAGACGTTGCCTCGGCCGACATGGCCTGGACCGTGTCGCGTGTGTCTTCGCCAACCTCAGTCTCTGTCTCTGCTTCAGCCTCGTTTGCGAGATCCGGTTCCGACACAGGCAGAGGCGAACGCTCGGTCACGGGCGCGATGCCGGCATCCTTGTGACCGCGCAGGGCAGGGGGCTCGGCCGGGCTCGGCGAGAGCGATTCCTCGACATGGGCACGAAGGCCGATCGGATCGAGCTTGCGGGCGATCTCACGGAAAGCCGCCTGTTCACCGGGTGAAAGCGCGTTTTTGCCCCGTCGGCGTTCTTCCAGCTTCACGACCTTGTCGAAAGTTGGCTCAGCCCGCGTTTCCATGATGCGCAGGACTGGCGGCTCGAAGCGCATGTCCTCGTCCGATGTTGAGCTGTCCTCTTCGTCCGCCGCAGTCGAGGTGTGATCCTCAGCCGTATCGAGATCGGCAACGCCGGACGAGCGATCCTCACCCGTCGGCTTCGCTGCGCTCAGCCCCTCATCGGCCTGCTCTTCGTCTTCATCGTCGTCTGCCTCGACACTCCAGAGCCGGTCCAGCGCCTCTGCAGCTTCCTCTTCTTCTTCGGCGCTCACCTCTTCCGGTGCATGGCGCTCATCCTTTGACAGGTCTGCCAGGAAGTCATCGAGCGCGGCTTCGTCGTCCGCAGCGTCGGACGCCGTCTGCACGAAGGTGAGACCAGTCGCCGTCGGGTCTTCCACGGCATCGGCCACACGCACAATCCCAAAGCCCCGGAAACCGTCGAAGTCGCGATTGCGGGTGTAGGTCGGCAGGGCGGCCAGATCGACCGGTACCATCAGGCTGGTGCCCTGCACCGGCCAGTAGATTGTTTTGCCCGACCAGGTGTCGCGCTTTTTCAGAAGTTCGCCGATCTTGCCATCGGGATCGAGGCTGAAAAGAGCAGCGAGATCGGAGAAGGCCACGCCATTGATGTCGGAGGCATGCGGGCCAACCGCCTGGGCAAATTCCGGGGATACGTCGCTGAAGCGCCCGCTTTCGTCGATCTTCCAGACGAAGCGAATGGCGCGCCGGTCGCGTTCGAAGACGAAGTCGTCCCCGACAACTCCAGCGGTATTGACGGAACGAGCCGTCGCAGCGACAGGGCGCTCCACCGGTGCGGCCTCTGCGATGGCGACAGGTGTCTCGGCCTCGGCATCCGGTTCCGCCATATCTGGCGTCTCGGCAGAAGCGCTTTGCGTGTCTGCGCCCTCGTCGTCTTCGGCAGCGCTTTCCTCGACAGTCCAGAACGCGCCGGCGTCAAGCTCTTCGGGCGACGGCAGGTCAAGGTCCGCCGTCTCGGTTGCCTGGGCAAACGCCTCTTCGTCGTCATCCTGCGGCTCGATTTCGTCAATCTCCTCGATCGCACCAAGGGCGTCCATGACACTGTCATCGGGCGGGGAGACTGGCTGTTGGTCCGACCCGGTAGCCAGCGAGGCGATCTCGTCGCCCGGCAGATCGTTGTTGGCCAACTCAGCAACCTCAAGAGGCGTTGTTGCCGGCGACAGGTTTGCACCAAGCGGGGTGGCCACCGGTGCGGTCGCCGCGCCGTCACCATGGGTGTCGACGGTGAAGAGCAGATGGATCGCCGGATCATCCGAGAGCTTGCCGATTGCCGCCGGCAGATGACCGCGGCCTGTCGGGATGGGGCGCTTGACCAGGCGCTGCTGGTCTGCGGCAACAAGGCCGATCAGCATGCGCATGGTCTCGTCGGTGATCTGCAGTGTGGCGAAATCGGGCGAGGCCGCGATGATGGCGCCGTCGCCGTCGATAACGGCCATATGGGTGTCGGGATCGTCGAAGCCGGCCATGAGCTCGCGCGCCCGGGTCGAGGCGGAGCCGAGCGGCCCGGCCGCCGGCAGGGCGAGAAGGATGAGCGGTTCGCCGCGAAGATCGACGCGCTCGACTGTCGCCTGCACCGGCACAGTGCGGAAGCCGGCATTGACGCGCAGCATCAGGCCGCGGCTGTCGCCGGTCTTCGACAGTGGTCTCGCTGCCGCCTCGATCTGGCGGAAGCTGAGGTCGCTGCGGTTCGGGCCTTCCTCGAGGAAGTCGTAAATCGAGCTCTGGCCGAAGAAGCGAGCGCCTGCGCCATTGCACCAGACCACGCGTGACAGCGAACTCGCAAACAGCACAAGCGCTTCGCCCCGCGCCAGGCGCGGGCGAATGAGGTCATGCACAGCCACATCGATGAATGGGTATTGAGCGGGCATTGCCAAACCTGTCGCTTCCGAGCAGTCGAACCAAATTAACAGATTTTTAATAGCTAGACAGGCCCCGGGGGTCCACAAAGCCCCTAGCCTTTCAATGGATAAGGTTAATTCGGCCGGGTTACCCACATCGAATTTTAGCTATTGTGCACCGCACAATCATATTGCAATGCACAATAAGCGGTGCTATATAAGGAGCATCACAGAAACAAAGGGTCCGAAACAGGGCCGTCAGCAATGAGGAAATGCGCCATGAACACCAAGGATGTATTCTCGTTCTCGAGCTTCGACCCGTCCAAGATGCAGGAAAGCTTCCGTGACTTCGCCGAAAAGGGCGCTGTCCAGTCGAAGGAAGCCTATGCCAAGATGAAGGCCGCGACCGAGGAAGCCACCAAGACCGTGGAAGCCACCGTCGAGACGGTTCAGGCCGGCACAGTTGAGCTTGGCCTGAAGGCCATCGACGCGCTGCGTACCAATGCCGACCTGTCGCTGTCGCACATGGAAGCCCTGCTCGGCGTCAAGTCTGTTGCCGAACTCGTCGAGCTGCAGACCGCCTTTATCCGCAAGCAGGCCGAAGTGACGATCGAACAGGCCAAGTCGATCCAGGAAACTGCCAAGAAGGTTGCCGAAACGGTCGTCAAGCCTGGCAAGGAAGCTGCCGAAAAGGCGATGTCCGCTTTCAAGGTCGCCTGAACGGCACGCCGTTGAAATCCTCCCAAGTCTGAAGGGTCGGGTCCTGTACCCGACCCTTTTCATGTCACGATGAGAAAAGGGCTTGAAAATTTCAGCCAGTGCTCGTATGTGACCCCAACGCGTCCGAGACGCGTGTTTGTGCGGTTGTAGCTCAGTTGGTTAGAGCGCAGGTTTGTGGCACCTGAGGTCGGTGGTTCGACCCCACTCAACCGTACCATTCCTCTCTCCTCGTCAGTCTGAATGTCACAGGGACTGACGAGGAGAGAGGAAGTCTCTTTCCCATCACTTGAAGATATAGTGCTTCTGCAGGCCGAAGTTGGCGAAGGTCATCATCAGGACCGTCAATGCGTAGGCGATGAAGAACTGGCCGGTCAGCGCATTGGCGAGGAAGAACAGAACCTGTCCGATCAGGAAGGTGAAGGTCTTGGTGATGTGAAAGCGCATCCAGGTGCCCGCGAGCGATGACAGGCTGCCGGTCTTGCGCCAGGTGAAGAAGTGGTTGAGCAGATAGTTGAGCTCGATTGCGACGACCGAGGAGATCGCAAAGATCGTCTGGTCGGAAAGCGATGTCGCAAGTCTCAGCCAGGCAGAGAGCGCAAACGGTACGACGAGCGAGGTCGTGCCTACGATGGCAAACCGCACCCATTGCCTGTCCAGCACGCTTTTCAGCGCCGAAAGGGCACGACGGCCTGCGCCGGCATCCAGATTTCCATGTTCCATTTCCAGTCCTTGTCCTCGTAGATCTTCCGGTACTTCTGCGCCAGGCGTTCACGCCAGGCTGCGCTGACCGGGGGTTGGTAGGATCGGCTGCTGAGCATGACGACGGCGCCGATATCCTTGCCGTTCAAAAGCTTCAGGTCGCGATTTTGGGATAGGCGTACATCGCGAAAGCCGGCGATATCGCCCGCAAGGCACGCGAGAGGCTCTTCAGTGAAGACCATGCGGCCCGCCAGACGGTCGTGATAGATCCTGTAGAAATTCGTCAGAACGCTGTCGTCCCAGTTCAGCCGAAGCGTCAGGCTGGTGATGTTGCCGATCATGAAGATCGCGATCAGCACGGCCGCGAAGCGCCGCCATCTTCTGACATGCAGGAGGTTGGCGAGGAAAACGCCGACCAGGAAGCTCGCCGGAATGAAGATCAGGAAATAATAATGCGGATTGCGCAGCTTGATCGCCAGCAGGCTGATGAAGGCGCCAAGTAGCCAGGTCGCAAGCACCAGCTGTGCCACGTCGCGACGGCTCGACAGGAATACGTGCTCGGCCTTGCAGCGATAGACGACGAAGCCCGCGCGCAGATAAATGCAGCCTGCCACCGCCAGCCCGAGCAGGGCGGCCGCAATGCTGGGCCAGAAGACCCCATAGGCGTCGATGAAGATATTGATCGCCTGCATCAGGTCGAAATTGACCGAAGGCGACTTGGTCTTGCCCACCGCCCGCATCGTGTGGTGCAGCTGCTGGTTTATGTAATCATCCCCGCCGCGATAGAGCTGTAAGAGGCCGTAGAGAAAAATAACGACCGCCGTTACCAGGCCGGCGACGAGGAACTGTTTGCGGCGCGAAGCAAACAGCAGGAACAAGAGGCCGATCTGGATCATCTCCCAGGCGCCGATATGCTTGAAGATCACCACCCAGCCGGCGAGGAAGCCGGCAAGTGCGGCAGCCTTGTAGGTGCCGCTGAGAAGCGTGGCGATCAATGCCAGCTGGGTCAGTGCCACGATCACGAATTGCACATTCTCGAACCAGCCGATCCGGCCGGAAATCAGGTTCCACAGATCCAGGCAGGCGAACAGCATGCCGAACGTCACGGTCGCCAGTGACAGCTTGCCGAACCTGTACAGGCCGGCTGCAAAAACAGCCATCGCTAGTCCCATGCAGAAGTTGTTCAGGCTCCGGTTCAGCAGAAGGAAATCCGGATTGTCGAAGGCGTGGCTCAGAAGTCCCGAAAGATAAAAATAGAAGGGAGGGTGCCAACCATAGAATTGTCCTTCGCGACTAATATCAGCAACGTGTTTAAGCTCAAATTCTTTATTAAGATTCTCAGTGATACAAGCATAGACAGACTCATCCCATTCAACTCCAGGAAAGTTTGAAGAAATGAGCAAATGGAAAGCAAGATAAATACCTAGGGTTGCACAGATATACGTAAATACGCGCAGTTTGTGCTTTGTGAACAAAAAAATGTCAACTTGTAATGTATTGGGCATCTATTTGCATGTTAAGCGTTGTCATCGTTACCCGAAATGAATCCCTTGCTATTCGTGATGTGCTCGCGTCCGTGGTCAGCACATTGTCCTCCATCCCCAGCACCTCGGCCCGTCGGCACGAGATCGTCCTTGTCGACGACTCCGACGATCTGTCGACGATAGACGCGGCGCGCCAGGCATTGATGGGCGAGAAGCGCATCGACCTGAACCTTGTCCATCGCAGTCCCGGCGAGCGGGACGGTTTGACCGGAGCCATTCTCTTCGGCCTTCGTGTTTCGGCGAATGCCCGTGTCGTCGTCATGGACGGAGACGGACAGCATCCGACGGACATGCTGGTCAATCTCGCGCAGCAGCTCTCCAGCAGTTCCGTTGTCTTCGCGAGTCGTTATATTCACATCAATGGAGATGCAGGCTTGTCCCACGCTATCCGTCGCGTGGCATCCCGCACGATCAATCGTTTCCTGATCGGCACGCTCGGCAAGTATATCTGCTGCACAGACCCGTTGTCCGGCTTCTTTGCTGTCGACAAATCTGCCGTGACCTTGCCGTCAACATCGCACGGTGGCTGGAAGGCAGGCTTCCTGATCCTCACTCACAATCTGGCGGATCGGCGTGCCGAGCTGAAATACAGTGAGGTCGGCTTTTCGATCGCCCCGCGCCTTGCGGGTGAATCGAAACTGTCGCTGCGCACGTCCTTCCGCATCCTGTGGGAGTTGCGTTGCGCTGCAAGGATGCTGGCGTGAGGCGACGCATAGCGATCATCGTTCCGACCTTCTCAATCGATCAGGCCCTGGAACGCAATCTCGAGCGCTGGCTGGCGCTCGAGGCCATCGCGGATATCTCGATCGTCTTGGTGGGCGGGCAGGAGGGTGAGGCGGTCTCGCCGACCTTGCAGCGCTCCTGCGATTGCGTCCCCTTCCACCGGCCGGCAAGCTGGATCGGCAGGGACGCCAATGCGCGGCGAAGCCTTGGCCTGAAATGCGCACTGGCACACCATGCTCCTGATTTCGTCTTGATGACGGATCGCAAGGTGTCGCCGACCCAATCTGCGATCGATTGCATTACGCGCTGGGTCCGTCTGGCCGATCCCGATTATTTCGGAGCGCTCGCCGGACACTACCGCGATACGGCGCAGCGTCGTGACCCCTGGTCGAATTTTCTCGCCCGCTATGCCGATCATGCGCTGGTGCGCAAGAATCCCGATTTTGGCACGCAGGGGTATCTCCTGTCGCTCGAAAACGAGAACGAGGGCGACAGCTGGCCTGTAACCGGGGCACTGATGTTCACCCGGGCCACGGCAGAGCTTTTGGAGAGGGCAGGCGGTTTCCCGGAAAGTTTCCGCGTGTCCTACGAAGACTATTCCACCGTTCGTCTCCTGATCGAGCGCGGCGTTGAGATTGATTGCCATCCCGACTTTCTTGTCGAGCATACCAATCGCAATACGCTTCAGGACTTTGCCCGGGAGTATCTGCGCACTGGCTGGGCTGCCGCCCAGTTCCGGCGTGTCTATCCGCGCTCGGATTTTGGCCGCAGGCGCCTGGTCCAGGCTCAAGCATCCATGCTCGCCCTGATTGCGGGGTTGCTGCTGATGCTTGCCTCCCCACTCATCGCCGTGGCTGTTGCTCTCATTGCGCTGCTCGGCTTCGGTGCCTTGAATGCCTGGCGATCACGACTGCCAGAGGCGCTGTTTTTCGGTCCGGTCTTTGCCGTGTGCCTCACCGCCTTCGCCTGCGGCTATGGCCTTCACCTCCTTCGTCGAGGCAGGTTGGGTCCTTTGGAAGGCAAACTGTTGTTCCAGGCCTGATCGGGCGACGTCCCGTCAGCCCAGGGCGCCTCTCATGCCGGATCCACTGTGACGTCCTTGAAATGGACTTCGGTGTTGCCGCGCTCCGGGTCCTTGCCGACATCCCATCGATAGACGCCGTGTTTAACGTAAACGGCGTCTCCCTCGATCACATTCGGACCGCGATAGGAAAACACTTGGCGCCCGTCGATCTCAACGGTCACGCGGCCCTTTGATGTGTCCGACCAATAGGCCTGAATATCAATATCGTGCCACCGGCCCCTCAGCTGCTGGGCCGGTATGATCACTGGCTGGCGGCTTTTCGATTGTGCGCCATCCCACTGACCAAGTTTGAAGCTGTGATCCATCTTCAGGCGCAGGTCCGCGCTATCGCGCAGGAACAGGTCGAGCGCCGGAAAAGAGCCCGGCACCTTGATCTGGAACACGGTGACACCCATGCCGCCGCGCGGTGCTGAGAAATTCTGCGGAAAGAAGATCTTGGCCCGATAGTGCATGCCACGAGGCGGTTGCGCCGAGAGTGGCATCTTGTCTTCGAGTGACGTGCGCTCTGCGCGCTCCCGATCATGATCGCAATCGTTGAAGCCAGCGCGCGCGCCGCAATCGTTCTTGTCGACGCTGAATTTGAAAATGCCCGACTGCTGGACTTCAACGGTCTCGGGCGGGGTGCCGGCTTCAATGAGGAAGTCGGGCGTGTAGCTGTCGATCGGCAGGGATGCGACCGTCAGGCCGACAAAACCGACCACGCCATAGAGGATAAGAGCGTTCCAGTGCAGCGCGCCCATGATCCCCCTTTCGCGTCCTATGCCGGGTGTTCCGGCCCTGTGAAGGCAATGCCGTTTTGAATAACAGCATATTTGGTTGCGCTCACATTAGGCCGGACACGGGCAGGACGCAATCCACCTTCGGGGGTGGAGCGTCACTGACGCGAATGCTGGTTAATCGCAGACCCTGCGAAAAGCCGGAGTTCAGGCGACCGTCTTTACCCAGTTGTAAGGGTCGGCAACGCTGCCGCGCTGGATTCCGGTCAGCTGGTTGCGCAGTTTTTCCGTCTCGAAGCCGGTGCCGGCATTGCCGATGACGAACTCACCTTCGGGATGGCGTACCGTACCGATCGCTGCGACTACAGCAGCTGTACCGCAGGCAAAGGCCTCGCGCAGCTTGCCGCTCTTGGCATCGGCCATCCACTCTTCGAACGAGTAGGGACGTTCGATCACATTCAATCCGTTGTCGGTGGCAAGCTTGATGATCGAATTGCGCGTGATACCGGGCAGGATCGTGCCGGAGAGCGGCGGCGTGACGACGCTGTTGTCATCCATGACGAAAAACACATTCATGCCGCCCAGTTCTTCGATCCACTTGTGCTCGGCAGCATCAAGGAAAACGACTTGGTCGCAACCGCGGCTCGATGCTTCCTTCTGGGCGAGAAGGCTGGCTGCGTAGTTGCCGCCGCACTTCGCAGCGCCCGTGCCGCCCGGTGCGGCGCGCGTGTAGTGCTCACTGACCCAGAGGGTTACCGGCTTGCTGCCGCCCTTGAAATAGGGACCGACCGGCGAGGCGATGACGCAGAAAATGTATTCGCGCGACGGGCGCACACCGAGAAAGGCTTCGCTGGCGAACATGAAGGGGCGCAGATAAAGGCTGCCTTCGCCTTCCGGCACCCACTTGGCGTCGATCTTGACCAGTTCCTCGACAGCCTTGAGGAACAGCTCTTCCGGCACCTCCGGCATCGCCATGCGCTCGGCCGAGCGGTTGAATCGTCGGGCATTTTCTTCCGGGCGGAACAGGGTGATGCGGCCATCTGCGCCCTTGTAGGCCTTCATGCCCTCGAAGATTTCCTGGGCATAATGCAGGACGCTTGCCGCCGGGTCGACCTGGAACGGTTTGCGCGCGCTGATCTCCGCATCGTGCCAGCCGGTATCGACATGCCAGCGCACCACCGCCATGTGGTCGGTAAACAGGGTGCCGAAGCCGAGGTTTTCAAACGCCTTCAGCCGGTCGGCTTCGGCCATGGGCGCGGTATTCGGAACGATCTGGAAGTCGAGCATTGCGGATGTGCTGGTCATGAGGAGCCTGTGTCTGAAATGGTCGCATGTCGATTGGGTGGCCTCGCCGCAGCGCGTCGAGGTCTGTCTGTGCCGTGGTTTGTGCGGTTCCGCAGGCGTTTGTCAACCGAAACCATGACGCCGCATTGCAGCAAAATGCCTTGATGGGCAGGGGGTGTCGCGGATCGGTTAGCCACAGACCCAGCCAGCGGTCACGGGCGGTTCATGCGATGATCAGGCGAGCGATAAACCAGACCCCGGCAAGCGCAATGGCCGCCCCGAGGGCCTGGATCAGTCGACCCTGAGCGATCGGCTTCAGCACGGCGCCAATGGCGATCCCGATAACATGAATCACGCCCGTCGAAACGACGAAGCCGACGGTGAAGGCGGCCGGATCGACGGCGCGCGGCGCCAATACGCCATGCGGAATGCCGTGCAGGATGGCAAAGACGGAGATGAGCGCCAACGCAATCCAGTCCGGGGCTTTCCATTCCAAAGCAATGACGCCCCCGAGCACAAAGACTGACAGGGCGATCCCCGCCTGAACGGGGCCGGCGGGCAGCACGCCGAGCATGCCCAGAACGCCGCCGAGGCACATGATCAGCGGAAAGGTCGCCGGCAGTGTCCAGACCGATCGACCGCCCATCTGAGCGCCCCAGAGCCCCACCGCCAGCATCGCAAGGAGGTGGTCGAAACCGGCGAGTGGATGGCCGAAACCAGAACCGAAGCCGCCTAGCGGACCGTCCATCACATGCGCTTCGGCGATCGAGGGAAGGCACAGGCTGCCGATTGCGACGAGGGCCGGTATCGAAATGCGCAGTGCGGCGGGCGGCAATAGGGTGTGTGCTGTCATCCTCATGCAATGTCTCTTTCTTGATCTCGTGACGCTCATCTGTCGACAGGCAGGCGAGAGGGAGCGTAATTCGTCTACAGTTTCGCCCGATTCGGATATAGACTCGGCGGGGCAGCCTTTGCCATCCCTAGGCTGGCGGATGCATCCTGAGGAGAACACGCACGGTGTCACCGTTTAAAATCTCGCATGTTTGGGCTTTGGTCCTGATCCTTTTGATACCCTCCGTCGCGGAAGCGCATTTGCTCACGGGCGAGGGCGGTGGTTTTCTGCACGGCTTCGAACATCCGTTGTCGGGCCTGGATCACATGCTGGCCATGTTCTGCGTTGGTCTTTGGGGTGCGCAAATGGGTGGGCGCTCTGTGTGGAGCCTGCCGATTGCCTTCCCGCTGATCATGGTCGCGGGCGGCGTCTTGGGCATTGCCGGTGTTCCGCTGCCAGCGGTTGAAAGCGGCATCGCGCTCTCCATTGTCGTCCTTGGCCTCGCGATTGCCCTTCTGTGGCGTCCGCCGGAATGGTTGGCCTTGGTGGTGATCGGCGTTTTCGCGATTTTCCATGGCTATGCGCATGGTGCCGAATTGCCAAATGCCGCGGATCCTGCCGATTATGCTTTCGGTTTCGTCGTTGCCACGGGTCTCATCCATCTTGCCGGCATAGCTGTCGGCCTGGGTTTCCTGAAGGTTCAGAAGGGCCAGCTCGCGCGCGCCCTGGGGGGTGTCATCAGTCTCGGCGGCATCTATTTTTTCGTCTCCTGATGGCGGATGTCTGGTGCAGGCTCTGGCTATTCCTGCCACTCGCGCTTGTCAGTGGGCTCATTGCCTATTGGATCGGGCCTGGTCTTTCCGATGGCAGCTCGGCCTTCGCGGCCATTCTGACGGTCGAGCATATCCTGCCTCTGGTCGGGCTCGGTCTGCTCTTCGGTCAAGTATCGAACCGCATTCGCCTGGCTGCATGCCTCATGCTGGCCGTTGGCGGGCTAGTGGGGATCACGTTTCGCGAGGCGTTTTACCTCTTGCTATCGCCGGTGCCCGGTGCCGCCTCGCACCTCTTCCTGACTGGCCCGATTGCCAGCGCCCTGGCCGGCATGGCGCTTGTTCTGCCGCCGCGATACAGGCCGCCCGTGTTTATCCTGGTGGCGCCCGTGATTGGCGGTGCAAGCGCGCTTGCCACTTGGCTTGGCGATCCGGCTCTTTTCGCACCCTTGTACCTGCCGTCGGCATTCACCCTGCAGGCACTGCTGGTTGTTTGCATAGCGGTCCCGGCCGCGCAGTTTCGGGCTGTGCCTGCGATCACCGCTTCGCGGATCGTCGCCAGCTGGATGATTGCGGTGGCTCTCCTCTACGGCGGAGCCTATCTGGCCGGCAAGGATCGCGACCTCATGCCGCCGACTCTGGCGCGCCTGCCGGTCGAGGGCGCTTTTCCGGGTTTTGACGGCTTGCCGCCGCCGGAGGCGTTTCGATGATCAACCGCATGGAGCTTATTGCCCTGACCATCGTGAGTTTTCTGGCTGGCGCTGGCGCGTCTTCTGCGCATCCCGATGTGTCAGTCGCCAGTCGGATACTGCTCGACCTGGACGGAGGGCGTTTGACAGGTTTCGCGACGTTGATGGGCTTCGACACAGGCACCAGCCGTCGGCTTTTCATCCAGGCCGATCACGATGCCGATGGTCAGCTTTCGATATCCGAAACCGAGGACCTCAAGCAGGTCATGCTGGAGCGATTGAAGAGAATGTCCGCTTTCACGGAAGTTAAACGTGAAGCGCAAGCGATCGCTCTGCCTGACATCTCCTTCAGCCGGCTTGTTTACGCCGATGGGGCCCTTCGCCTCACACTCGCCTATCGGTTTCCAGAGCCTGTCGAAGTGAGCGGCAAGGGTGTCGACATCCTCCTGCGCGACCGGGATCTCGCGCTCGCTTTCCGGTTGGACCCGCAATTGCCGGTGGTTCTGCGCGGTGAGGCCGCTGGCTGTGCAGCAACCGTCGCGCGCCGGGCGGAGGAAGCCTATTTCGGCGGTCTCGTGGTGCCGGACGTCGTTACGCTCACCTGCCGCTGACACTATCAGATCAGCCAAACATCCCGCGCTCGCCTTCCACCGCATCCTGCAGGAACTGCACGACTGCACGGACACGCACCAACTCGCGTGCGCTTTCGTGGAAAGTCGTCCAGTAGGCGCGGCGCAGAGTTATGTCCGGCATGACCCGAACCAGGGCGTCATGCTGGCGAGCGATGTAGCTGTGCAGGATCCCGATCCCGGCCCCGGCCAGGACAGCTTCGGTCTGGCCAATCGCCGACGAAATCTCGAAGCCGGCATTCCAGTCGCGCATCACTTCACCGGTGAAATTGAGCGAGGGCGTGAAGATCAGGTCTTCCACGTAGCCCACCCGGCGATGGCTCTTCAGCTCTTCAGCTGTTTGCGGAAGGCCGTATTTCCCGACATAGTCGCGCGAGGCGTAGAGACCGAGCGTGTAGTCGACCAGCTTCGACGAGACGAGCCGCCCCTGGTCCGGCCGCTCCAGCGTGACCGCAATGTCCGCCTCGCGTTGGGAAAGCGAAAACGAGCGCGGCACGGGCACAAGCTGGATTTTCAGTTCCGGATGTTTCTCGATCAGCGCGCCGAGCCGGGCTGCCAGGAAAAACACGCCGAACCCATCCGGCGCGCCAATGCGCACGGTGCCGGCAACTTGCGTATCGGTCCGCCCGAGCCGCGCCTGCACCTCCAGCATTTCGGTTTCCATGCGCTCGGCCGAAAAGAGAAAGGCCTCGCCCTCAGCCGTCAACTCGCAGCCATTTGTCCGGCGGATGAAGAGCCGTGTCTTGAGCGCCGTTTCCAGCGCTGTCAGCCGGCGCGACAACGTGGCATGGTTGAGCCCCATGCGCCGAGAGGCGGCGAGGATCTGCCCCGTACGCGCCACGGCGAGGAAAATTCGCACATCATCCCAGTTCATGTCACTGCCACTTCAAATTCTGCACAACAGATGCGTAAATGATCGCGTTGATTTGTGCAAATCAAAGCGCATACTGCCTCCATAACAATCCAGGAGGAAACCCATGTATCAGGTCGGTCATTTCATCGGCGGCAAGCATGTCGCCGGCACTTCGGGTCGCAAGCAAGGCATCTACAATCCGGCAACCGGCGAAGTGCAGGGCGAAGTTTCGCTGGCCAGCGCCGAAGAGTTGAACGCTGCTGTCGAGAACGCCAAGGCCGCCCAGGCCAAGTGGGCTGCCACGAACCCGCAGCGCCGCGCCCGCGTCTTCATGAAGTTCGTCGCTCTGCTGAACGAGAATATGGACAGCCTCGCCGAGACGCTGTCGCGCGAACACGGCAAGACCATCGAGGACGCGAAGGGCGATATCGTCCGCGGCCTGGAAGTCTGCGAATTCGTCATCGGCATACCGCATCTGTCGAAGAGCGAGTTCACCGAAGGTGCTGGCCCCAACATCGACATGTACTCGATCCGCCAGCCGGTTGGCATCGGCGCCGGCATCACACCATTCAACTTCCCGGCCATGATCCCGATGTGGATGTTTGCCCCGGCGATTGCCTGCGGCAATGCTTTCATCCTGAAGCCGTCTGAGCGCGACCCGTCTGTTCCGATCCGCCTTGCCGAACTGATGATCGAGGCAGGTCTCCCGGCCGGTATCCTCAACGTCGTCAATGGTGACAAGTCGGCGGTTGATGGCCTGCTGACCCATCCGGACATCTCGGCCGTCTCCTTCGTCGGCTCGACCCCGATCGCCCGCTACGTCTATGGAACGGCCGCCATGAACGGCAAGCGCGCCCAGTGCTTCGGTGGCGCCAAGAACCACATGATCATCATGCCCGACGCCGATCTCGACCAGGCCGCCCAAGCGCTAATGGGCGCTGGCTACGGCTCGGCCGGCGAGCGTTGCATGGCAATCTCTGTTGCTGTTCCGGTTGGCGAAGAGACGGCAAACCGCCTGATCGAAAAGCTGACCCCGATGGTCGAATCCTTGCGCATCGGTCCTTATACCGATGACAAGGCCGATCTTGGCCCTGTCATCACCAAGGAAGCCCAGGCGCGCATCAAGGGCCTGATTGACAGTGGTGTTGAAGCCGGCGCCAAGCTCGTGGTCGATGGCCGCGATTTTAAGCTTCAGGGCTACGAAAACGGCTACTTCGTCGGCGGCTGCCTGTTCGACAACGTGACCCCCGACATGGATATCTACAAGACCGAAATCTTCGGCCCGGTCCTGTCGGTCGTGCGTGCCAAGACCTATGAGGAAGCCCTCGACCTGCCGATGAAGCACGAATACGGCAATGGCGTCGCGATCTACACCCGAGACGGTGACGCTGCCCGTGACTTCGCCAGCCGCATCAACATCGGCATGGTCGGAATCAACGTGCCGATCCCGGTTCCGCTCGCCTACCACTCTTTCGGTGGCTGGAAGGCCTCCTCCTTCGGCGATCTCAACCAGCATGGTACGGACTCGATCAAGTTCTGGACCCGCACTAAGACGGTCACCTCGCGTTGGCCGTCCGGCATCAAGGACGGTGCCGAGTTCGTGATGCCGACGATGAAGTGATGCCGGACGATTGCTTGTCTCGACGTCCCCGCGGTTCTTCGCTTGCTGCGGGCGTCGGACGGGCATCAAGGACGGTGCCGCATTCGTCATGCCGATGACGTAGTGATATGCACAACGCGCATCAGTTATCCTTGGAAAGGTGGGGGTAAAACCCCGCCTTTTCTCTTGGCCGTTAAGTATTTCTTCAGCTGTGATGCTGTGCGTGTCGCAAATCACTTGAGATCGGATATGCCTCGTGATCATAAGGCCTAGCTGCCGCCATCTGGGGAGATGGTGGCACTTTATTTGTGATCAGAAGAGAGGTTTGTCTCATGCTGCAAGCAGCAACAGCACCGACGGGCGTACTGCACCGTGGTGAATTCCGCGGCAACGCAAAAGAGTATTTCGGTATCTGGATTGTTAACATCCTGCTGACGATCGTCACGCTCGGCATTTATTCGGCCTGGGCCAAGGTCCGTCGCAATCGCTATTTCTACGGCAACACCTTCTTTGATGGTCACTCCTTCGACTACCATGCCAAGGGTCTGCAAATCCTGATCGGTCGCGGTATCGTCATCGGTTATCTCGCCGCCTACAACATCATGCTGCAGTTCTACCCGATTGCCGGCATCCTCCTCGGTTTGCTGATGTTGTTTGCGCTGCCGTGGATCGTCATGCGCAGCCTGCGCTTCAACGCCCGCGTTACCAGCTATCGCAACATCCGCTTTGACTTTGTCGGCAAGGTCGGCGGCGCCTTCTTCGCCATCATCGTCGGCAGCCTCGTGGCCACCTTCTCGCTCGGCATTCTGGCGCCCTTTGCCAGCCGCTGGCTCTATCGCTACGTCTTCAACAACATTCGCTATGGCGACCGCGCTTTGGAAAGCGATCCCCAGATCGGCGCTCTCTACCGCGTGTGGATCCCGGCATTTGTGCTGGGACTGGTCGGCGTCGCCATTGCCGGTCTGGTTGGTCTTGCCAGCTTCGCCTCGTTCGAGGACGGTACCATGGATGAGGTGCAGATCATCATGGCGGTCTATGGTGTGATGATCCCGTTCTTCGTCCTGTTTGCCATCGGCACCATCTTCTACCGCGTCGGCGTGCGCAATGTGGCCCTGAGCTCCACAATCTTCGACGGCCGCCATCGCCTGATGTCGGATATGGGCCGCCTGCGCTACTTCTGGATCATCATCTCGAACTTCCTCGTCTCGATGATCAGTTTCGGCCTGATGCGGCCTTGGGCTGCCGTGCGCGAAACGCGTTACGCTGTTGAGCACACGGGAATTATCGTCGATGGTCAGTTCTCCGATGTGATAGCCTCGATCGAAGCGTCCGGCTCGGCCGTGACGGCGGAGTATCTCGATATCGAAGGATTCGACTTTGGCTTCTGACGACAAGCGTATTGCCCTTGGACGCTGGCACCCTCCGGGTGCCAGCAGGAGTTCCGGGGCCGAGATCCTGGCCGAGGGCAAGACGCTCTATGTCAGGCTCGAAGGAGAGGTCGCCGATCCGGTTACGGTCGGCGATCTTTCGCGTCTGGATATCTCCGATCGCATCGGCCGCGTGCCGCGCCGGATTACCTTTCCCGACGGCTCGATGTTCGAGACGGACGACAATGCAGCTCTCGACGATTGGCTGAGCCGCCATCGCAGCACTGGTTTCGTCCACAAGCTGGAAGCCTTCCATCCGCGTCTCATTGCCTTCGTTATCGCCGTCTTCCTCTTGGCAGGCGGCATCTATCGCTATGCGCTTCCCGCCATGGTCGAGGTAGCGGTGCTGGTGACGCCACCGGCGGCCACCGAATGGATGGCCTCGGGCGCTCTCACCACACTGGATAAGGCTGTCTTCGAGGAGACCGAACTTCCTGAGGCACGTCAGAAGGAGATTCTTGACGCCTTCCATCAGGTGGCGGATGTCTCCGCAAAGGGGCGCGACGCCTATACCCTGAACTTCCGAAGCGGTGGCCTCATCGGGCCAAATGCCTTCGCGCTTCCCGACGGCAATCTGGTCATAACCGACGAGCTGATCGAACTGGCCGGCACCGACATGGACATGATCCTGGGTGTGCTTGCCCATGAGATCGGTCATGTCGAGCAAAAGCATTCGCTGCGTCAGATGTACCGCGCAGCTGGCATGACTGGCCTGATCATGCTGATCGCCGGTGATATTGGCACGGCGGCCGAGGATGTTCTGACCGGCGGTGCCGCCCTCATGACCATGTCGCATTCGCGCGGAGCCGAGAATGAGGCGGACCGGATTTCGGTCGAACTCATGGCCAAGGCAGGGCGTGATCCGCGCGCTGTCGGCCGCTTCTTCGAAAAGCTGGAAAAGGAATTGGGCCTCGACGGGGATGAGGGCTCAATGCTCTCCACCCATCCGCCAACGGCTGAACGCAAGCAGGCGATCGAAGCCCATGCGCTGGAATTGGGCTTCCCGGCACAATGAGGCCTCAGTAGCCCCGGCTGCCTGAATTTCCAAGGTCTAGCGAGGCGATGACGTGAAGGTCATCGCCTCGTTTGCATGAAGAAGATGGTGATTGGCCACCATTGACCGCCATTGACTGCCTATGTGCCGGTCTTGGCGCCGGTCCAGCGATACCCATTGTCTGGACGCTCTTCAGCCTTTGTCAGACCTCCATCGTGCCAGCTGCCTTCGAAGGCCCAGAAATCCCCGGTAAAGCGCAGCACAAGGCCGCCGCTGCCATATGCATCGTTCCAGGTGCAGCGGAGGATCGGAGCCGTGAAGGCACAATCCGTCAGCGTACCCTCGATCGCGCTTCCCATATCCTCGAAAATGTAGCTGCCGCTGATCGCGCCATCGGGCCGGACCGTCAACGACGTGGTGCCCCGGGTATTGCTGCCGCCAGACCAGATGAAGCCCTGATATGTTCCTTCAAGGCCCGGATTGGCCAAAGTGGGAGAGGGTGCTGTAAGGCTGGCCGAAAAAGCAAGAAGCAAGATAAAACGGCGCACGCGGGTCTCCATAATCGAAACGCCGGCACGCTATCACCGCCGCAAACCCGGTCAACGACGGCTTGACCTCGGCCATGCCGATGATTGTCGTCGGTCACAGAGGCCGTTCCGACAAAAAAAGGAGCAGCCGAAGCTGCCCCTTTCCCATCGTGCAAGCAATGCCTGCGGCTTACTGCGTCGGGCCGTCGTTGAGGCCGACCTTGTCCACCAGTTCGGACGCCGTCTTGCGGTTGGCGGCGATATCAGCGAGCGGCAGGGTGTCCGGCTTGATCGCGCCGAAGCCGGCAACGATAGCCGAGGCCTTGGCATTCGGCCCAACAGGATATTCGAAGACCTGCTCTGCATAGATGGTCTGCGCTTCGTCGGAGGCGAGGAATTCCATCAGCTTGACGGCATTGTCCTTGTTCGGCGCATTCTTGGCGAGCGCCATGCCGGAAATGTTGACATGCGTGCCGCGATCGGCGGCGTTGGGGAAGAGCACCTTAACGGCACCGGCCCATTCCTTTTCTTCCGGCTCCTTCTCGTTCGTCATCATCAGGCCGAGATAGTAGGTGTTGGCGAGACCGAGATCGCATTCGCCGGAGAAGATTGCCTTGGCCTGAGCACGGTCGTTGCCGTCAGGCTTCTTGACGAGGTTCTGCTTCAGGCCGGCAATCCACTTCTCGGTGTATTCGGCGCCATGATGGGCGACCATCGAGGCGAACAGGCCGATATTGTAGGAGTGCTGGGCATCACGCATGCAGATGCGACCCTTCCACTTCGGGTCGGCGAGTTCCTCATAGGTGATGGCATCTTCCGACACGCGCTCCTTGGAGGCGTAGAGAACGCGGCCACGCGTCGTGAGGCCAAACCAGTTGCCTTCGGGATCGCGGTACTGCGCCGGAATCTGAGCATTGATGTCGGCATCGTCGAGTGCCTGCGTCACGCCGCCATCCTTGGCTTCGGTGAGACGGGCGATATCGATCGTCAGGATCACGTCAGCTGGCGAATTCGCGCCTT
The DNA here is from genome assembly GCF_001296045.1 of Rhizobium sp. AAP43. Taxonomy (GTDB): domain Bacteria; phylum Pseudomonadota; class Alphaproteobacteria; order Rhizobiales; family Rhizobiaceae; genus Allorhizobium. The sequence continues at coordinate 64,384 of NZ_LJHS01000049.1, forward strand.
CTGCGGCGATGCGCTCGACCAGACCCTTGTCGAGGAACAGAACATTCGTCTTGATGCCGGTTTCCTTGGTGAAGGCATCCATCAGCGGTTGAATGAGTTCAGGCTGGCGATAGGAATAGATGTTTACTTCGCCTTCGGCATGCGCCGTGCCAACCGTGACGGCGAGCATGGAGGCGGCGGCAAGGGCGAATGTGGTGAAACGGGTCGTGGACATGGTCAAGGGCCTCCCTTCTGATATTACTTGAGGCGCATATTCATGAATCCGGATAAGCTGTCAATCGCACTCCGGTTTGTTCACGCAGAGTTCAAATGTGAACTTGAGTATTTTGGAATTGTTCAAAACTAGAAAAGCGGCTATATAAGTAGGCAAGAAAACAGAGGAATCGTGCATGCGTTTGACAAAGCAGACAAATTACGCCGTGCGCATGTTGATGTACTGCGCCGCCAATGACGAGCAGTTGAGCCGAATTCCGGAAATCGCCAAGGCTTACGGCGTATCGGAACTCTTCCTGTTCAAGATTTTGCAGCCGTTGAACAAGGCCGGTCTGGTTGAAACCGTGCGTGGTCGCAACGGTGGCGTACGCCTTGGGCGGGCCGCCGACAAGATCACCCTGTTCGATGTTGTGCGTGTGACCGAAGACAGTTTCGCCATGGCGGAATGCTTCGAGGACGACGGTGATGTTGACTGTCCTCTGATCGACAGCTGCGGCCTTAACTCAGCGCTGCGCAAGGCATTGAACGCCTTCTTCGATGTTTTGACGGGTTATACGATCGATGATCTGGTCAAGGCTCGCCCGCAGATCAACTTCCTGCTTGGCATTGATGATCTCTCTCCCCGTCCGATGCGGGCACCCGCTGCCTGATTGTCGGCGAATAGATTGCCAATTCGAAAACCCGCCAGACTGGCGGGGTTTTTGTT
>NZ_LJHS01000005.1 GCF_001296045.1 Rhizobium sp. AAP43
CCGGAGATCGCCGCGACAATGCCGCGGGTGGACTTGCAGGATACGGTCAAAACATAAGGCTTCATGGTCATCTCTCGATAGGTCCCTGACATCAACGTCATATTGTCTGGCTGCATGAAGAGGAGAGGCGACGCAGGCCCGCCGAACCTGCGTCGCCTCAGCGCCTGGGGAGGTTTGTCAGGCGCGTGATTTCTTGCGTTGGCGGTAGACGTCAATGACGACGGCCGCCACGATGATCGCGCCCTTGACGATTTCCTGATAGTAGGCGCCAACCTTGAGGAAGGTGAAGCCCGAGGTGACGACACCGAGAATGATGGTGCCGATGACCGTCCCGGTGATCCGGCCAATGCCGCCGGAAAGCGAGGTGCCCCCGATCACGGCCGCCGCGATCGCATCCAGTTCGAAGGAGATGCCCATGTTTGGCTGGCCGGACTGGGCGCGGGCGGCAAGCATGACGCCTGCAAGGCCGGACAACAGGCCAGCGACAGCATAGACCTTGATCAGGTGCTTGCCGATATCGATGCCCGAAACCCGTGCGGCCTGGCTGTTGGCACCGATCGCATAGGTGAACTTGCCGTAGCGGGTGTAAGACAAGGCAATGTGGAAGATCGTGGCGACGACAAAGAAGACGATGACCGTTCGTGGAACGGGGAAGCCCCAGAGGTCGAAACTTTGTCCGAGCCAGGCGAAGTTTTCGTTGAGCAGTGCGACCGGCTGGCCTTCGGTGTACCATTTTGCCAGGCCGCGGACGGACACCATCATGCCGAGGGTGGCGATAAAGGGCGGAATGCCAGTCTTGGCGATGAGGAGGCCATTCAGGTAACCAAGGAAGCCACCCAGCAGCAATCCGACCAGCAAGGGCCAGATCGGACTGGAATCAATGAACCAGCTGAGGCCGAAGGCGGCATATTCGGGTTGCAGGAACACGGCACGGGCGTTGAGCGATGTCTGGGCGAAGCTCGCCGCCACCATCGCGATGAAGCCAACCATGGACCCTGAGGAGAGGTCGACGCCGCCGGTGATGATCACCTGGGTCACGCCGACTGCAATAATGCCGGTGACAGCGACCTGCAGGACGATGATCGACAGACGCTGCTTGTTGGCAAGAAAGCTCTCGCCCACAAGGTACCAGCCGAGCACTTCGAAGACCAGCGCGATGCCGATCAGCACGGCGAGGATCGAGAATTCAGGGGGCAGGCGTCGAACCTTCTTCAAGCCCGTCTTGGACGTCTCGCCCAGTTCATTGATGGCATCTGACATGATTTCCTCCCGGCTGTGTCGTCAGCGCGACGCCAGCTCCATAATTTTCACTTGGTCGGCCTCGGCTCTGTCCAGGATGCCGGTGACCCTTCCTTCATGCAGCACGACGATCCGGTCGCTCATGCCGAGAACCTCCGGCATTTCAGACGAGATCATGATGATGGCCACGCCCTGGCCCGCCAGTTGCGAGATCAGTCGGTGAATCTCGGCCTTCGCGCCGACATCGATGCCGCGGGTGGGTTCGTCGAGAATGAGTATCTTCGGATTGGTCATCAGCCAGCGGCAGATCAGCACTTTCTGCTGGTTGCCACCCGACAGGTTGATGATCGGCTCGCGCATGTCCGGCGTGCGCACCCGCAGGCGTCCGGCCATGTCCGATGCTGCCTTGCGCAGCTTTTCCTGCTGAACAAAACCGAGATTGACATAGCGCTGCTGCAGCACTGCCATCTGGGCATTTTCCTGGATGTCGAGCAGCAGAAAACAGCCTGTTTCCTTGCGGTCTTCCGTAAGGAAAGCCATGCCGTGGCTCATGGCGATGGATGGCGAGGACACATTCACCTGTTTGCCGAAAAGCTCGATCGTTCCTGCGTCTGCCGGCGTCACACCAAAGATGGTTTCGGCAACATTCGAACGTCCCGAGCCGACGAGGCCTGCAAAACCGAGAATTTCGCCAGCGCGCACATCGAAGGACACGTCGTGGAAGACGCCGTTCAGCGTCAGCCCTTTTGCAGAGAGCACGACCTCGCCAATCTGCGCCGGTTCCTTGGGGAACATCTGCGTAATTTCGCGACCAACCATCATGCGGATGATGTCGTCGCGGGTGACGTCTGCGGAATTGCAGGTGGCAATGTACTTGCCGTCGCGGAAGACGGAGAACTCGTCGGCAATCTCGAAGAGTTCGTTCATCTTGTGGGTGATGTAGATGATGCCCTTACCCTCTTCGCGCAGGGCGCGAATGATGCGGAAGAGATGGTTCACTTCCTTGTCGGTCAGGGCAGAAGTCGGTTCGTCCATGATCAGGACGTCGGAATCGAAGGATACGGCTTTGGCGATCTCGACCATCTGGCGGCTGGCAACGCTGAGCGTGCCGACCTTGATCTCCGGGTCGATGTCGATGTCGAGACGGGCAAACAGGGCTTCCGTGCGACGGTTCATCTCGGCATGATCGATAAGGCCAAAACGGCCGATCGGTTCGCGCCCGATCCAGATGTTTTCCGAGACGGTCATGGGAGACATCAGGTTCAATTCCTGATGGATCATCGCAATACCATTCTGCAGGGCATCGAGCGGGTTCTTGAGGCGGATTTCGGCGCCGCGCAGGCGGAAACTGCCGCTGTCCGGCGTGTAGATCCCGGCGAGGATCTTCATCAGCGTCGACTTGCCAGCGCCATTTTCGCCCATCAGGGCATGCACCGTGCCGCGGCGAAGCTTCAACTGCACATCGTCGAGAGCGACGACGCCGGGAAACTCCTTGCGGACATCGCTGACCTCGAGCAGGTATTCGCTCTGTGGAACTGCGCCGCTCTGTCTGACGGCCAGCATGGTCTGCGGGCTGATCGCCTGTGATCGCACCATGAGTATACTCCTCCCCGGAAAGACTGGTCCGCCGTCACCTCCATGGCGGCGGACCAGATTGGCGTCGATCAGTTCTTGGTGACGAACTGGTCCATGTTTGCCGGTGTCACCAGCTGGAACGGAATCCAGACCTTGGCTTCGACTTTTTCGCCCTTGGCGAGCTTCATGGCCGCGTCCACGGCGCCGGCGCCCTGGCCGAAGGCATCCTGGAAGACGGTGACGTCGAGGTCGCCGGCCTTCATGTAGGCAAGCGCTTCCTGGGTGGCGTCGATGCCGGCGACGACCACGTCATCCATGCTCCAGCCAGCAGCCTTCATGGCGTTGATCGCACCGATGGCCATATTGTCATTGTTGGCGATGACGGCAGCCGGCTTGTGGCCTGCAGCGATCCAGTTGGTCATCAGGTCTTGTGCCTTGACCGGATCCCAAACGGCAGTCTGCTCATCAAGGATCTTCATGCCGGAGCATTCAGGCGTGGCGATCACGTCGTGGATGTCCTTGGTGCGCTGGACGGCTGCCTGGTTGGCGAGGTCGCCGACCATGACCAAGATGTCGCCCTTGCCGCCGAGGATACGGCAGACTTCCTTGGTTTCCAGCGTACCGGAATCCACTTCGTTCGATGCGACGAAAGCGCCCTTCGGGCCCAGTGCATCGACGTCGGCCGGCTGACGGTTGACATAGACGATCGGAATGCCGGCGTCATTGGCGAGCTTGGTCATCGGCGCGGTTGCCGAAGTGTCGACGGCGTTGACGATGATCGCATCGACCTTGGCTGCGATGAAGTTCTGGATCTGCGACAGCTGCTTTTGAACGTCGTCGTCTGCAATTTCAATCTGAACCGGCTGGCTCGCATCGGCTGCCGATTTTTCGATGCCCTTGCGAAGCACCGTCAGGAAGGTATCCGAATTCGCCATCGAGACGCCGATGTCGCCGGCATAGGCCGATACCGACGTCATCAGCGCGATCGTCGTGCCGAGAATAAGCTTTTTCATGTTTCTCTCCTCCACTTTGGGTGTCCGGTTCACCCGACAATTCCCGGAGCCTCATCTTTCCGGTGAGGCGATCTCGATACGCCCTTCTCCCAAAGGCGCATGGAATAAACAGACCCATATTCGAGTATGTGGAATATTTATTCCATTTTAACGGTGTGTCAACGTGATTTTCTGCGCAGCGCTTAGCCAAGCTTCTGCAGGATGAAATCGATGCTTTCACGTGCGGATGTCGCCGGATCAGCATCGCGGGCGGCATCTTCTGCGAAGGGCTCGAAGGAAAACGGTCCGGAATAGCCTGCAGCCAGAAGGCTGCGGATCTGGCCGACATTGTCGAGCCTGTCATGCTCCGTGACCATGACACGGTGCGGGTCCCGCATATCGTCGATGCTGACGCCTGCGTCGTCCACGCCGGAAATGTGCACAAGGCCGGTGATCTCCGGGAAGAGTTCCGGTTCGCCCGCAAGAACATGGTGGAACGTGTCGTGCACCAGCTTGAAGCGACCGCTGCCGGAGACGGCAGTGATTGCCTCTGCGGCCTCTTTCTTGGAGCGCAGGGAACAGATGTTGAAGCCGAGGGGCTCGACGAGGCCGATCAGTCCTGCTTGTTCGAGGATGGGTGTGAGGGCCTTCAGGGCCGTGCGCAGGTTAGCCTGGCGTTCGCCATCAGCCTGTCCGCTGCCGTCGTTGAGGGGCACGAGAACGAGCGCCTTGGCGCCGCAAGCCGCCGCATAGGCGGCGAGCTCTCTGGCTTCGGCTTCCCGTTCCGGCGTCCATTCATTGAAGCGCTGCAGGGCATTGATGGAGATGATTTCCGCGTTGGCAGTTGCGGCTTCCGCGCGAATGGCTTCGGGCGCAGTTCCGTCGAGAATGGCGTTCCCAGCAAGGTCATTGCGGATTTCGAAGTGATGGATGCCAATCGCGGCGCCGGCCTTGACCAGATCTGCGAAGGGAAGCGAAGGCGCAACCATATGGTTGAGCGCGAAGGTGGGTGCCGCCATGAATGTCTCCCAGGATGATGTCTTTCCAGGCGGAGTGTCTCCTCCCGCCTCTCGACAGAAGGTCATCAGTTTTCCGGGCCATCGTCAAAGTCGAACTGACATCATTCTCTCTCATTCATGAGAGATTTTGCAGATGTTGATGATGTGATTTTATCATTCTAGATCAGATATTTTCTGGAACGTACATTTCAAACGGCAGGAAGGTCTGGCCTGGGACCGAGGCGGGTCCATTTTCGATTGCGGCGACCATTACACGGATGAGTTCGCGGCAGAGATGCTGCAGAGGTGTGTGGATCGCGACGGTGATGATGTCGTCCGCGAGGGCTGCCCTCGAGTCGGGTGTCAGCTCATTGACGGCGACGACATATTTGCCGGCTGCGTTTTCTTCTCTCAGGGCCGAGATTGCCCCTTCCATGCCGCCGCCAGCGACGTAAAAACCTACGAGGTCGGGATGTCGCTGTATGAGATCGATTGTCGCTTCGTGGGTAATTTCACCGGTATCGAGGTTCACGAAACTATCGAGCACTTCAAATTCCGGGGCGCATTCGCGGAAGAAGGACCGGAAACCGATTTCCCGGAGTTCGTGGCCGTTGAAGCGATGGCTGCCAACGAAGATCGCCACTTTGCCGGGGCGCTTTGCTGCCTTGGTAATCATCCAGGCGGCTGTTCGGCCAGCCTTGCGGTTGTTTACCCCTACATAACCCTCGCGTACGCCTGAGGCGAAATCTGACAGAAGCGAGAAGACCGGGATATTTCTCGACTTCAGGTCTTCCACCACCGCTGTGATCGCAGGATAGTCCGGGGACACCATGGCGACTGCGTGGCATCGAGCGCCGACATCCTTCAGCTTCTCGGAACGTTCGGCTGGAGTCTGGCTGGAGGCGTACTCAATCTGTGCGATGCCTCTGATGTCGGTGAAATTTTCAACTGCGGCCTCCAGTTCGCGAGCGAAGGCCTGGTAAAAGGGTTGATCCGGCTTCTGCAGGACGAAGCCCAGGCGATATTGTGGCTGGCCTTCGAAGATGCGCTGACGCAGCAGGCTCACCGCATGAAAACCGATATCGCTGGCTGCCTGATAGACTCGTCGGGCCGTATCTTCGCGAACCTTGTGTCGCCCGTTCAATACGCGGTCCACCGTCGCAACGCTGACATTGGCCGCCCTGGCAAGATCCGCAATGGTTGGTCTCGTTCCCATGATCATTCCCTCTTTGTGAGGTTGTCTATCACAATTCTCATTATAAATGATAGGTTTTGATAGAATATATCACGGCCCTATTGAGCTCCTAAAAAAGAGTGGTCATCCTTTGCTTACCGTCAAATGGACGCGGGACCGGTTCCCGGAGGAGCAGGAGGATAGCATGGCGAGGATTGCGACAAAGCGGGACTATAGTCTGCTGGGCAAGGATGCCCAGGCGGCAGTGGCCAGCGGCTTGTCGGCGGCGGAGTGGTATCATACCGACGTACCACGCAAGCAGATGAAGGAATTGATGAAGCGGGAAGATGGCCCGGCCATTCGTGACACGGCGATCTGGCTTGGGTCGATGGTGGTCTTTGCCGGTTTCGGCATCTATTTCTGGGGCAGCCTCTGGGCGATTCCCTTCTTCCTCGCCTACGGTGTTCTTTACGGTTCTGCCTCGGATAGTCGCTGGCACGAGTGCAGTCATGGCACAGCTTTCAAGACGATGTGGATGAACGCAGTCGTCTACCAGATTGCGTGCTTCATGATCATGCGCAATCCGGTGACCTGGCGCTGGAGCCATACCCGCCACCATACAGACACCGTGATTGTCGGCCGTGATCCCGAGATTGCCGTGATGCGACCGCCGGACCTTGTCCGGCTGATCCTGAACTTCTTTGGCCTGCTCGATGCCTGGCATGCCATGGTCGACATGGTGCGCAACGCCTTCGGCGTGATCAGTGCAGAAGAAAAGACGTTCGTTCCTGAAACCGAGCAACCGAAGGCGATCCGCACCGCGCGAATCTGGCTTGCCATCTATGTCGTAACGACTGCTCTTGCCGTTGCCATGGGGTCTATTCTGCCGTTGATGCTGATTGGTCTGCCAAGGCTTTACGGGGCATGGCACCATGTGATGACCGGCCTTTTGCAGCATGGCGGCCTCGCCGACAATGTCATCGACCACCGGCTGAACAGCCGCACCGTCTACATGAACCCGATCAGCCGCTTCATCTACTGGAACATGAACTACCATGTGGAACACCACATGTTTCCGATGGTGCCCTATCATGCACTGCCGAAACTGCATGCGATGATCAAGGACGACATGCCGGCGGCAAACCCCTCGATCCTGCATGGGTATCGCGAAATGATACCGGCCTTCCTGCGCCAGCTGCGCAACGAGGACTACTTCCTCAAGCGCGATCTTCCGCCAACGGCAAAGCCCTACCGCGAAGACTTTCACAACGAAGCCATGGCGCCGGCTGCTGAATAAACCACCAGAGCGACCACATAGACAATAATGGGGAGGAGAACCCGATGAGCACCTGGATCGACGTCTGCGACAAGGACGAGATCGACGAAGAGGATGTGATCCGCTTCGATCACGATGGCAAGAGCTTTGCCATTTATCGCAGCCCGGAAGACAGTTTCCATGCGACCGATGGCCATTGCACGCATGAGCATGTGCATCTGGCCGATGGTCTGGTCATGGACGACATCATCGAGTGTCCAAAACACAATGGCCGCTTTAATTACAAGACCGGCGAAGCCAAGGGAGCGCCCGTCTGCATCAACCTGAAGACCTATCCGGTCAAAGTGGATGGCGGGCGCGTCCTGATCCAGGTTGGCTGATATGGTCGATCGAGGCATGGTGATCGTGGGCGCGGGAGAGGCCGGCGTCCGGGCGGCATTTGCGCTGCGGGAACAGGGCTATCAGGGTTCTGTCACGCTGATCGGCGAGGAGCCGCATCTGCCCTATGAACGCCCACCCTTATCGAAGGTTGGCCCAGATGCGTCATCCGGGAGCGTTCGCGCGATCGCCGCAGATGACCGTTTTGCTGAGGCCGGGATAGCCTTTCGACGCGGGCTGCGGGTTACGGCGCTGCAGCCATCGGAGCACCATTTGGCGCTCGAACGCGGGGAGTTTCTACCCTACGAGCGGCTGCTACTGGCGACAGGTGCTGCGCCGCGTCAACTCCCGGGCGTCCCTTCGAGCAAGCGCATCCACGTGCTGCGTACCGTCGAGCATGCCGAGGCGATCCGTTGCCATATGCAGCCGGGGCGGCATGTCGCCATTCTCGGCGGTGGCTTCATCGGCCTCGAACTGGCAGCGATGGGCCGCAAGCTTGGAACAGAGATAACGCTGATCGAGGTACAGCCCCGTGTCCTGATCCGCGGCGTGCCGGAAGTCCTGGCCCTCAAGCTGCAGGCGCGGCATGTGGCTGAAGGGGTGGTGCTGATCTGCGGGGTGCCCGTCGAGGGAATTCGATCGGACGAAAACGCGGTCACCATCGCTCTTGGCAACGGCCGGACTGTCGAGGCGGATGCCCTTGTCGTTGGTATCGGCGCGCAGCCGAACACGGCCCTTGCATCCGACGCCCGGCTTACCATCGAGAATGGCATTGCCGTCGATCAGCATCTGAGGACCAGTGATCCTGATATCTTCGCCGCCGGCGACTGCTGCTCGTTTCCCGTTCATGCCTATGCAGGCAGACGGGTCAGGCTCGAATCCTGGCGCAATGCGCAGGACCAGGGGGCTGTGGCGGCGGCCAACATGCTCGGACATGATGAGGTGTTCAAAAACGTGCCGTGGTTCTGGTCCGACCAATACGACCTGACCCTGCAAGTGGCCGGTCTTGCGGATGGCGCCATACAGGAGATCGTTCGACCGCTCACCGCGGAAGCCGAGATCCTCTTCCATCTCGGGGCTGACGGCCAGCTGTTGGCCGCGAGCGGACTTGGGCCTGGCGGTGCTGTGGCACGCGATATCCGGCTGGCGGAAATGCTGATCGGGAAGGGCACAAAACCGGATCCCGCAACACTTGCCGATCCCGCGACCAAATTGAAATCTCTATTGTGAGCGCTCGGCGCCGAAGGATGAACCGATGAAATCCAACCGTCCCACCGTTGCTGACATTCTGGCGCTCAAGGGCAAGCGGCAGTTGAGCATGCTGCGTGTCGTCACGCTCGACGAGGCAGACGCCGCCGACAAGGCCGGCATTGAAATGGTGTCTGTGCCACCGTCCCTTCTGGGACCTGCCTTCCGCGAGGCGGCACCCAATGTCTTTGCCGTGCCGGGCCTCGAATATGGTGATTTCGTTACGGCAGAAGAGTATCTGCGCGCTGCCTTTCAGGCGATGCGTGCCGGTGGAGACGCCGTCTATTGTGCGGCCAGCCTTGGGATCATTCGGAGGCTGCGTGACGAGGGAATTCCGGTCTGCAGCCATGTCGGACTGATCCCGTCCAAGGCCACCTGGACCGGCGGTTTCCGTGCTGTTGGCAAGACGGCGGAGAGTGCGCTGACGATCTGGAACGCAGTCAAGGCGCTGGAGGAGGCGGGTGCTTTTGCCGCTGAAATCGAGGTTGTTCCAGCTGATATTGCCGCACTGATCAGCGCCCATACCTCACTCTTCATGATCTCTATGGGGGCCGGTGCCGGCTGTGACGCGCAATATCTGTTTGCTGACGACGTGCTCGGACAGAACCGCGGACACGTTCCGCGCCATGCAAAGACCTATCGTAACTTTGCCGCCGAGTTCGATCGCCTGCAGCAGGATCGCATCGCGGCCTTTCGCGAGTTCCGCGAGGATGTCGATAGCGGGGCGTATCCGGCGTCCAGCCACAATGTCGGGGTTTCCGAGGTCGAGCTCTCCCGCTTCCGGTCCATGATCGGCGGCTGACGTCACGGTTTTGCAAGCAAGGCGAATGTGGCGAACAGCTCACCCAGTTCGGCGAGACCGACCGTAAACTCGGTCTCGCAGTGTTGTCCCGGCAAGGTGTCCGGGATGAGGGACAGACGCATGTTGCTGTGCTCGATCTCCGAGACCTGGAAAGACTGGAAGAAGGGGATGGGGCCTGTTTGCGATGACAAGGCTTTGAACAGGCTCTCCTTGGCTGAAAAGATTAAAGACAGGGTGAGCGCATCCAGTCTTGTGCCCAGGCGCTGACGTTCCTTATCGCTTGTGACCAGATCGGCAATATCGCGGGCTTCGGCATTCGACAGACATCGTTCCAGATCAATCCCGATGCCGATGAAGTGGCTCGTCTCGCCTGCAACAGCGATTGCTCTTCGACCACAGTGAGAGATCGAGCCGCAGAGCCCTCCAGGCCAGCGGGGCGAGCGATCGGGGCCGACCGGCAAATCGGCGATGTCACCCGTCAGGCGCCGGATCGCTTCGCGCGCACAGGCGCGTCCGCCGATGTATTCCGCAATCCGCCGGGGCGCCGCCCGGTCGAGCATGGCCGGTCGCGGCACGTCTGCGAAAAATGGCGAGGGATTGTCCGCTATGCTGTCAGAGAATGTGGCCGTGATGCATCTGATCGGCGATGGACCTTTTGTGTTCGCAACAATGGGGAGGTCAACGCCGGCGTGATCGCCGACCTCCCTGATCGGGAGTTGGCCAGTCCAAGGGCTCGTTTCAACACGTGGCCCAGGTGCTGGCCGCCCCCTGGCGACCGCCCCTGTCGTTATCTCCCCGGCGTTCACCTCAGGCGGCCAGCGTTGCCCCGCCATCGACGACGATGTCCTGGAGGGTGACATGGCCGGCGCGGTCGGAGGCGAGGAAAAGTACGACATCAGCAATATCGTCGGCGCTGGCGATCTTGCCGAGCGGGATGCCGAGCTTGAACTGATCCGGCTGTCCGGCGACGAGACGCGCATAGCCGCTCTTGCCGTTCATCATGCCTTCCAGCATGGCTGTGTCGGTCGAGCCCGGCGAGACGATGTTGCAGCGGACGCCAAAGGGCGCAAGCTCGAGGCCGACCGTGTGGCTGAGGCTGACAAGGGCGGCTTTTGAGGCGCAATAGGCCGCCATGCCGACACGCGGCACATGGGCCGCATTGGAGGCAATGTTGACAATCGCTCCCGCCCTTCGGCGCTGGAATGCCGGAACCCATTCGCGCATCAAAAGGAAGGCACCACGGGCATTGACCTCCATGCAGGCGTCAAAGTCCTCGCAGGAGAGCTCCTCCGTCCGCCCCAGCCGCAAGACGCCAGCGCCGTTGACCAGGACATCGATTTCCTCTGCCTCCGCCCGCAGGTCACGGCATGTGGCCGTGACGCTTGCCGGGTCGCGGATGTCAACGGCGACAAGACGGAAGGGCGGCGGGTTCTCCGGTCGCGCGAGATCGAGGCCGATCACTTCGGCGCCGGCTTCCGCAAAGCGTTCGGCGATGCGCCGGCCTATGCCGCCGGCTGCGCCGGAAACCAGTATCCGACGGCCGGAAAAGTCACCATCCTGCATGCGTTTTGCCTCTTCCTGCATCAGGCCGCGAGCCGTCGATCCTGGATCAGTGACCACCAGCCATTGAGCGTCGGTACGCGGGCCAGTTCGTCGAAGCCGACGACCACGTCAAATTGCTTGAGTTCGGCCGCAACCATCATGACCTGAAGCGAGTCGAGGCCGTAGAAGATCAGGTTCTCGTCGGGATCGATTTCAGATCCGTCCTCGACAAGTTGCAGCAGGCGGGCTTCCAGCCAGGCGCGGCTTGCGGTCTTCTTCGCCGCACCGGCCAGGCTCGCGGTATCGACTACGGCACCGCAACGGGTGGCGACATATTGCAAGGCCATGCGGTGTTCGGCCTCGGAAAAATCGGCCACGGCATCGCCGACCATGAAGGCCTGGATGTCTTTCATGAAGGCTTCGACGGCCGTCACCATGCAGCCGATATGGGCATAGACGCCGCCGATCACGAGCTGATCGCGGCCCCAGCCGCGCATCAGCTCCGCGAGGTCCGAGCGCTCGAAGGCGCTGTAGCGCCATTTGGTCAGCACCACATCGGATGGCTGCGGGGCGAGGGCTTCGATGATCTGCTGCAGCGTCGGATCGGCGACGGTGAGGCCTGGGCCCCACATATCGTTGAGCAATGCACGGTCGCCCGGCGGCTGTTCATGCGGCTGGGCGGTGTAGACCACGGGCACGCCGTTTGCGCGGGCCCAAGTCAGCAGGCGGGCGAGGTTGTCGATGAGGCTCTGCATCAGACCGCCGTCCGCCTCGTAGAAGCGGAGGAAATAGCGCTGCATATCGTGAATGAGAAGAACGGAGCGGGCGGCTTCCGGCTTCCAGGCGGTCTTGTTGGCGGGGAAGCTCTCGGGCTTCGGCATCGGATAGTCGGAGATAGCGGGAATGGCCATTTTGCACCTCTGTCGGATTGTCTCAGGTCAGTACGGGTGTGAGAGCGGGAGCCCCAGCCGTCTGGGCCAGGAGCTCGCGCAACCGCTTCTTGTCGATTTTGCCGACGGCCGTCAGGGGCATGGCTTCGATGAAGCGCACCCGGTCGGGCAGTTTGTATTCGGCAACGCCGAGGCGCATCAGATGCTGGCGGAGTGCCGGCGCCTTCAGGCTCGGGTTATGGGAGACGACGAAAGCGCAGCTCTTTTCACCGAGCAGATCATCCGGCATGGCAACCAATGCTGCATGCGTGACGTCAGCATGGGTGAGCAGCAGGTCCTCGACTTCTTCTGCGGCCACCTTTTCACCACCGCGATTGATCTGGTCCTTCACCCGGCCGACGACCTTCAGGTAACCGTCTGCCGTACGCTGCACGACATCACCGGATGAGTAGAAACCGTTGCGGTCGAAGACGCGGGCATTGTGCTCGGGGCTTTGGTAGTAGCCGCGAAACGTGTAGGGGCCGCGCGTGGCAAGCAGGCCCGGTTCGCCCTCGGGCACAGGTCTCCCGTCCTCGTCGAGGATGAGAACCTCGTCGTCCGGACTGATCGGCCGGCCCTGGGTGGTGAAGATGCGCTCATCCGGATCGTCAAGGCGGGTGTAGTTGACGAGGCCTTCAGCCATGCCGAAAACCTGCTGCAAACCGCAGCCGAGAACCTCCGGCACCTGGCGGGCCAGGGTCTCGGCAAAACTTGCGCCGCCCACCTGGACAAGTTTCAGAGAGGCGAGTGCTGTGCGGTGCGGCGGTGCCGCCTGTAGCCACAAGGCAACGGCGGGTGGAACAAGCGCGACCATATCGACGGCATGGCGCTCGATCAGGGCGAAGCAAGCAAGCGGCTCCGGGTTGGGCGCCATCACCACGGTTCCGCCGGCATGAAAGACACCAAGCGCGCCTGGCGAGCTCATCGGGTAATTATGCGCGGCTGGCAGGGCGCAGAGGTAGCGCGTGTCTGGGGTTAGCTTGCAGATCTCCGCGCTGGCCCGAACGGAATAGTCATAGTCGTTATGGGTGCGCGGGATCAGTTTCGGAGTGCCGGTGCTGCCACCGGATAGCTGGAAGAAGGCCACGTCCCCCGGTGGCGTTGGCTCGAATTCGACAGATTGGCCGTCGTCCGACTGCATCCAGTGTGCCAGATCCGTTTCAGGCGAGGGCTCATCCAGCAAAAGGACCGTGTCGAGGTTCGGCGACAAGGTCTTCAGTTCATCGAGAAAGTGATCGTCGGCGAAGAGTTCGTGTCGCCGCGATGCGACCAGCAGGCGCGGGGCAATCTGGCGGGCATAGGCCGACATTTCCAGCCGACGATGGCTGTAAAGAGCGTTGACCGGAGCGACCCCGATCTTCAGCAGGGCGAAATAGACGATATAGAACTCGGCAAGGTTCGGCAGTTGCACGAGAGCCGTGTCGCCGTGCCCAAGGCCTGTTAGGGCAAACTTTGCTGCAAGGCTTGTCGAAAGCCGGTCGAGCTGTGCGTAGGTGACACTGCGGTCGCCGCAGATCACAGCCACCGCATCGGGGCGCTGGCTGGCCTGTTCTTCCACGATCCGCGACAGAGGCCTGTCGATCCAATAGCCGCGCTCGCGGTAGCGCGCAGCGACGTCCTCTGGCCATGGCGTGAATTCTATTCTGGTATTTTTCATAGGCTTGTTTCCGACGATCTCGATCATCATGCCTCGACGCCGCAGGCAGCCAGCATGGTGCCGAGTTTGGTCTGCACCTCTGCCCACTCGGAATCGGGCTGCGAAGCCTCGACGATGCCTGCGCCAGCAAACAGCTGGACGGTATTGCCCTTCACCGTGCCGCAGCGGATCGTCACGACCCATTCGCCGTTGCCCTCGGCGTCGCACCAGCCGACCATTCCGGTGAAAAGCCCACGGTCGAAGGGCTCGACGAAGCGGATCAGTCGGTGGGCCCGCTCGGTCGGGAAGCCGCAGACGGCCGGTGTGGGATGTATCAGGCAGGCGAGTTGCAGGGCGTTCATCGAGGGGTCGGCGACGCGGCCTTCCATTCGGGTCGACAGGTGCCAGAGGGCTGCCGTGTTGATCAGCGACGGGCGCGAAGGCACGGACAGTTCGGCGCAGCAGGGTTCAAGTCTCGCCCGGATATCGTCGACCACCAGCCGGTGCTCATAATGATCCTTTTCCGAGGCCTCCAGCTTTTCAGCATTGGCGCGGTCTGCTTCAGGATCGGTCAGACGTTTGGCGGAGCCGGCAAGCGGGTTCGAGACGATCCTGTCGCCTTCCTTGCGCATCAGAAGCTCGGGGCTCACGCCAACCAGTTCGCCGCCATCGGGCGTCGCGATGCGGAACTGGTAGCCTTCGCGGTTGCGGGCCCTCAGATTGGCCAGAAGCAGGTCGACATCGATGTCGGTCGAAAACTTCAGTTCCCGCATGACAGACAGCACCACTTTGCGCACGTCGCTGTGGCGGAAATTGACGATGGCATGCTCGACGGCACGCTTGAACCCGGCCTCATCCGGAAGGCTTCGCTGTGCCGTCAGAACGGGGGAGCCGGTGGGAAAATGGGGCGTCGTGGCGTCGCGTGAGTGCCATTCATGGTTGTCTGTCACGTAGAGGCAAGAGGGTTCGCTAACGTCGAATGGGATCGCACCGATGACGATCGGATTTGCCCGTCCACTGCGATGGGCCCGCTCGAAAGCCTCTGTCAACGCCCGCTGCAAGGGGCTGTCGACCAAGTGCCCACCCCGTGCTGGAACCGAAATCTGTTCGCGAATTCCGTGCGCGCGCAGCTCCCTGTTTCCCGAGGTGAATATAAATTTCTTCGTTAAATCAACTGATAAGGCCGATTCGGCGTGGTTCGTCCTGAGTGCGCCGGCTCTCATGCAGCACCTCCTATGCTGGTGGTTGACGATCGCTTATACTTGAGTATGTTGATCATGTTTTGTCAACCGCTGTGAGTTCAGATGCGTGAATTAACATCGATGCAGGCGGCCAGTTGGGTCGGACGAGGGATGCCCGGAATACTCGGTGGAGTTGTTCCGCACCTCTATGTCGAGTTCGATGGCAGCGCCCTTGATCCCGGCCGTCTGGCCCTGGCGATCAAGCGCCTTGGCGGATTGCACCCGATGTTGCGTCTCCGCGTCGATGCGGATGGCCGCCAGTCGATTGCGCCCGAAGCAGCTGAAATCACATTCGAAGTCGAAGACCTTTCCGACTGGAAAGAGCCCATGCTCGCTGCCCATCTGGAGGCCAAGCGCGACAGCTGGACGCATCACCGCCTCAACCTTGAGGCGGGGCAGTCGTCTGCTTTCGGACTCAGCCTCCTGCCGGAAGGAGCGAGACGGCTGCATGTCGATACCGACATGGTGGCAATCGATCCCGCAAGCTTCCGCATCGTGATGGAAGATCTGGCGCGGCTGTATGCCGATCCTGAAAAGCCTGATCTCGCTGACCGACCGCATTTTTTCGACTGGCTCGATGCCGTGCAGGCCGATCGTGATCTGAAACAAAAGCGGGAAACGGACCGTCTGTGGTGGAAGGACAGGCTGGCAAGTATTCCACCTGCGCCGCACCTTCCGCTCACGCCTATGCCGCCTAACGGCAACGCAAAGAGTACGCGGATCGCGGCCCATTTTTCGTCCGCAGAAAGGCAAGCGCTTGAGCAGTGCGCGCGCCGTCTTCGTGTGACGTCGTCCAGTCTTTTCCTCGCCTTGTTCGCGCATGCGCTGGGGCGTGCCACCGCAAGCGAGCGTTTCCGTCTGTCCGTGCCGAGTTTCCTACGCTGGCCGGTGATCGCGGGCGTCGAGGGCATTGTCGGAGACTTTTCGAACATTCTTGTCCTTCGGGTGGAGATCCGTGCCGACGACAGTCTGACGACTCTGGCCAAACGGCTCGGTGACGAAATGATCGATCTCCTTGGCCATAGCGCCTATCCGGGTGTCAGCGTCATGCGTGACCTCTCGCGCCTTGATGGAACGGTGCAGGCCTCGCCGGTCGTCTTCACATCCGGGCTCGACCTGCCCGGTGGCGATCTCTTTTCCGAGCGGGTGTCGCAGATCTTTGGCGCGATGAACTGGGCCGTTTCGCAGGGTCCGAACGTTGCGCTAGATGCGCAGGTCGCGACTGTGGATGGCGGCCTTTTGATCAATTGGGACATCCGCCGCGATGCCCTGGCGGAAGACTGGATCGGCGGACTGTTCAACGATTTTGTCGATCTTGTCCGGCGCGTGGCGAGGCAGCCTGCCACTGTCGACCTGCCTTTATCGGAACTCGGGCTTATAGGACGCGAGCCGTGTTCCCAAGCTTTCCATTCTTTGAAAGGACAGGACATGGAACGTCGCTTAAATGCGCTGCAGCAGGCTTATCTCCTGGGGCGCAGCGACCATGTTCCGCTTGGCGGCGTGCCGATGCAGGAGTTTCGGGAATATCGTGGCGCGGTGGATCTCGACGCTCTTGTGCTTCGTCTCGCGGCGCTCGTTCGCCAGCACGCATGCTTGCGGACACATATCGATGAGATGCGATTGATCGAGACGATCTCTGAGGATGAGGTGGTCAATTTCGAGCTGATTGATCTGACGGACCGATCAGCCGAAGACGCGCTGCACCATATCGGAAAACTGCGCGAGGCCTTTGCCCATAACCACTTTGATCTACACCGCTCACCTTGGGAGGTGGTCGCCTTCCGCCTGCCCGAAGGTTCGGGGGGTGGAGCTGGCGAAGCGATCATTTTTATCCGCTTCGATGCCCTGATCGTTGATGGCAGGGCGATTGCCTCTCTGGCAAACGAGATCTTTGGTGTGGCTACTGCCGAAGGGGGCAAGATGTCTCGCGAAACGGATACGCCGAGTGCGCCCGCTGAGAAGCGCAGTGCCGATGCGGAGTATTGGGCGGCGAAGCTCTCCAGCAATGCCGGACCACCGGAGCTGCCATGGCTGAAACCATTGGAGACGATCAAGGCATCCTCCTATCGCCGCGAGAGCCTGACGATCGCGCGTGACCGTTTCGCCCGCTTGAGCCGCATCGGCGCGCGGCAACGGCTGTTCAAGAACAGCATGCTGACTTCTTTGATCCTGGAGGTCCTGTCTCATTGGGAGGCGAACAGCACCCTTTGCGTTGGAATTCCCGTAGCTCCGCCAAGCACCGGTGGCTTCCGGAATGGATCCAGCTTCATTGCCGTCAATTGGGATCGGCGATCCGGTTCTTTTGCCGCACGATGCGAGCGCCTGCAGGCTGATGTGCTCGAAGGGCTGGATCATCTCTCGTATTCCGGGGTTGATCTGAGCCGGATGCTGATGACGAACAATCCTGGCAGTGTGGCGCTGCCGGTTGTCATCACCAACGGGTTGTCCTGGCCTGTTCTGCCGCCCGACCACCCGGTCCAGCTGGTCAGTGGACTGACGCAGACGCCGCAGGTGGCGATGGACATCCGCTTCTCGCTGGACCCTGTCGGCAATCTCCGTATCGATATCGATTATGCCCGGGAGGCACTGGGCGAGGAGATTGTGCGTGACATTCTGGAGGCGATCGGCCGGGCCGTCGAAGCGCTGGTTGCACTGGACCGGCTGGACCTCCCGGCGCAGGATTTCCTGCGCCTCGATCACTATCACCGCAACAGCACGGAGAGCGATGCCAATACGCTTCCGTTTCTTCAGCGCATCGCATCTCACCTGTTCGATGGAGAGAATGGTAAAACGGCGTTGATTTGCGGTACCCGCCGGTTGACCTACTCGGAACTCGGCCGTGAGGTTGCACGCGCAATGGAAGGTCTCAAGATACGCGGCGTGACGCGTGGGAGTGTCGTTGCAATCGCCCTCGGGCGCAGTTTCGAGCATACGGCGGTGACCTTGGCCGCAGCTTTTCTCGGAGCGATCTGGGTGCCGATCGACGCTGGCTCGCCGGACGACCGGCTCCGTTACCTTCTGACGAATTGCCGGCCGGATCTCATTGTTGCGACCGCAGTGCCCGAGGGCTTTTCGGCGGTATCGCCGAGGGAGCTTCTGGGTGGCGACGCGCCGGTCAATGCGCAAACACTCGCCCTGCCTCTGGATGAACTGTCTCTTAGCGACGATCCTGCCTATTATCTCTACACGTCCGGCACGACGGGAAAACCGAAATGCGTGGTGCTGGCCAACCGGGCGACGGCCAATGTCATCGGCAGCACACTTTCAAATTGGGCTGTTACCGACCGGGATGTGTTCATATCGGTTACCCCCTTGCATCACGACATGTCCGTCTTCGATGTCTTTGGCTGCCTGACGGCAGGTGCGACGCTGGTGCTGCCGGCACCCGGCGAGGAGAAGGATGCGATCCGCTGGAACCAGCTGGTTGCCGAGCATGGTGTAACGCTCTGGTGCTCGGTGCCGGCGATCCTGGAAATGCTGTTGTCATGCCGGCGCGGCGACGAATTGCGGTCCCTGCGTCTGGTCGCGCAAGGGGGGGACTATATCAAGCCGGTGGTGATTGCCGACCTTCGCAAACTTAACCCGGCGCTCAGCCTGATTTCGCTTGGCGGGCCGACCGAAACCACCATCTGGAGTATCTGGCACGAGATTGTGCCAGAGGACACCGATCTCATTCCCTACGGCTATCCGCTGCCGGGAAATCGCTATTTTCTGCTGGATGAGACGGGCGGGCATTGCCCGACCGGCGTTGTCGGCCGGATTCACACGGCGGGTACGAATGTTGCCATCGGCTATCTGGAAGATGGCGTGATCAGTCAGACCGATTTCGTCACCGTGCGGGATGAGACAGGGGCCGAGGTTCGCGCCTTCCGCACGGGTGACCGAGGTCGCTTCCGCCCTGATGGCGAAATCCTGTTTGCAAGCCGGGTCAATGGCTATGTGAAGGTGCGGGGTGTCCGCGTCTCGCTTCCGGATATTGAAAACGAGCTGGCCCGCCACCCCGATTTCCGCCGCGTGCTGGTGGTCGATTACGGCCATGAGCAACGGGGAGACGCGGCGATTGGCGTTCTCTATGTTGCCGCCCCCGGTGCCGTGATCGCTGGTTCCGAACTGCGCGCCTTTGCCCGGCGGCACCTGCCGGAATCGCATATTCCGACGCGTTTTCTAGCTGTCGATGACCTGCCGCTTTCGGCCAATGGCAAGCCTGATCGGCGGCGGGCGCGTGCGTTGCTGGATGGATCGCCCGCATCGTCGGAGGTGCCTCCTGCCCGGTCCGTGCAAGACCCGAAGGAGGCGCGGGTGCTTGATATCTATCTCGGCGTGCTTGGCAATCCGCCGGGTCGGCAAGTGGATGCCAAGACCGATTTTCTGTCGCTGGGTCTCAAGCCCTCGCATCTGATGGCCATTTCGACCCGGATTAAAAGCGAGATCGGCGTTGAGCTAACGCTTCCGCAACTTGTCCGCTGCCGCAATGCCGGAGAGGTCCAGGCCCTGTTTCCGGTTGCGGCAGGCTAATCCTGCCTTGCCACCCGTTCGGTTTGCCGAACCCAGGGTCCGGCGCTGGCCGGGCGCCCATCGCTGATGACAGTCCATGAGGAGATCCTTCGTGTCGCATATCCAAGCTGCCGGCCAATGGATGCCGTTGACCCTGCCGCAACTCGATTTCTGGGAGGAGTTTCTCTTCCATCCCGATGAGCCCGTCTCGACCGTTGCCCACTGCATCGTGCTTAAGGGCACGCTCGATCATGCGGCCATGTCAGCTGCGATTTCGCGCACCGTTGCCGAGGCTGAAGTCCTGTGGGTGCGTTTCCGTGATGGAGGCAAGAGCGACGCGCCAGAGCAGTTCTGCGATCCGGCATGCCGCCCGCCGGTCGAGATCTTCGATTTCAGTAATCGGGAAGACCCTATGGCCGAGGCGCGACGGCTGATGGAGGCGGATGTGAAAGCGCCGCTCGATCTGAGAGTTGACAGGCTATCCGCGCAATTTCTGATCCGCCTCTCCGAAGATCATCATCTTTGGTATATCCGCGCCCACCACATCATCGTCGATGGGTTCGGACTGTCACTGGTCGAACATCGCTGCGCTCAGCTTTACCGGCACTTTCGCGATGGAGAGGATGCCGGGCCACCCTTCCATTCGCTGGCGAGTTTTATCGCAGAGGAAGAGGCTTACCGGCAGAGCCACCGTCATGCGGCCGATCGCGCCTTCTGGCAGGCCTATCTCGAAGGGGCTGCGGATCTGCCGGTGATCTACAAGGGTGACGAAAGCTATGGTGCGAGCACATTCGAGGGGGTTTCCGATCTCGATGACACCCTGCCGGATCAGCTTCGGCAAACGGCCATGGAACTTGGGATCGGCTGGCCGGATCTGCTGGTGCTGACGGCCGGGCTCTATTTTCACGAGACGCTGCCGCGTCAAAAGACGGCAGACGGCGAGGTCCTGACGCTGTGGCTTCCCTTCATGAGCCGCTGGGGCAGCGTGGGCGCGCATATGCCGGGCATGCTGGTCAACATTCTTCCCTTCTTTGTGCGGCTGGAGCGAGGCGAGACGGTTTCGGCCTATCTCAAAAGGTCTGCCGCGATCTTGCGCAAGCAGCGGATGCATGGCCGCTACCGCATCGAGCAGATCGCTACGGACCGGGAAATGCCCGAGGGAAGCCGCTTTTATTTTTCGCCGCTCATCAATGTCTTGCCTTTCAGCGCGCCGGCCTTCCCAGATCTCCAGGTCTCCCGGCATATTCTCGCGAATGGTCCCGGTGAAGGCTACAGCCTGACGTTCCGCGGGGCCGATGATGGCAGCGACCTGACATTGCGGCTGGACGCCGATTCAGCCGTGCTCGACGGTTCCGAATTCGAGCGCCACAAGAACGCCTTGCCACATCTGCTGCGGCTTGCCCTGTCGCCGGCCGGGCTTGCCGCTGATGCTCGTGCATTGGTTTCCCAGGTTCAAGCCGAATTTACGGGCGCTTGACGCTCAGCTATTGGCGGACACGAAAAAAGGCCGGCTTCGCATGCGAAGCCGGCCTTTTCTAATGGGTTGGAATAGGGGTCAGGCCGTGGCCAGAAGCGCTGAAACCGGAAGTGTCGCTGTGGCTTTCGTTGCGAAGCAGGCAAACATGTCGCGGGTCGTCGTGCGAATGTTTTCGACTTGCTCGGGGCCATAATGGTCGGCGCGGTAACTCATTAGCACGCGGATCGACCTTTCGCCGCCGATCATCTCCTCCATCACCTCGAAATGCAGTCCAAGCAGGGACTCGTGACGCTCTGGATCGACCTGGCGGAACTCGATCGTACGTCCGTCTGCCGATTGCAGCACGCCATTCAACTTGTTCTTGGCATGGATCTGGATGAACACCTCGAAGAGATGATCGCGGCCGGGCGTCATGCCGAGTGCTTCCTCGATCAGGTCGATCGGGATCTCCGAATGAGGCAGGGAGCCGTTCACGGTGTTCTTGATCATGGTGATCAGGTCGCCAGCTGTCGTTGATGGATCGAAGCGCAAGCGGTGGGCGACGACGGTGGTGAAGTAACCGACCGTATCGAAATACGCCTGGTCGATCCGCCCGGACGCGGAGGTGCCGACGACGAGATCCTTGACGCCGCCGAGCCGGAAGAGGGACGCGGCAATGGCCGCATAGGCAACGTTGAACAGCGAGGCGCTCATATCCCTTGCCGTCGCGTAAAGGCCCTCGGTCACGGTCCTGTCGAGCTTGAATTCCACCCAGCCGCCGGCGGCGGAGGAGGGGCCTGCCTCTGCATCGGCAGTCTGCTTACCGTCCGAGCCAAGTACCGGCAGACTCGTCGGCGCGTCGCGTAGCATGTCGGTCCAGTAGGCAAGATGCTCGGCGTTGACGCCAGCTTGGTGCTGCTTGCGGGCAAATTCGTGGAACGGCGCGGGTTGCGTTGCCCATTGCGGGACCTGGCCTGCGCTTCGGGCCCGATAGGCGTCGACGAGTTCGTCCATCATCAGGTTCACCGACCATTCGTCGAGCACGATGTGATGGAAGAGGAAGGACAGTGTCTGTCGGCCGCATTCTGGATCTTTCAGGAAGCGAAGCCGGATTGGAAGCTCGCGGGCCAGGTCGAAGTGGTGTCCGGCTTCTGCATTGCGCTCGACGCCGATGCTTTCGTCGCTGGTCCAGAACCACCTGTAGTCCGGGATGTCATACATCGGCACCACTTCCTGGAATACGGTGTCGCCGTCCGGGTGGAAGAGGGTGCGCAGGCCTGGATGACGCTCGAGGATGTCGAGGAAGGCGCATTCGAAGACCCGCTCGTCGACCGGATCGAGAAAGTCGAGTGCAAAGGGTATGTTGAAGATTTCGTTGAAGCCGAATGCGGCATAGGCCTTCCACAGCGACATCTGGGCCAGAGACAGGGGCGCCCGGCGGCTGTCAGTCGAGTCCGTCTGGGTCTCGGGTAGCCCGTGGTTTGCTGCATCGACCCGGCGGGCATGCAAAGCCAGTGATGCAGCTGTCGGGTGACTGAACAGGTCGTTGAAATGCACCTCGATCCCATGGTTGCCAAGAAGGCGACCGATGATGCGAGTGGCAATGAGAGAGTGCCCCCCTTGATCGAAGAAGTCATCCGTTGCGCTCATATCCGGCATGCCCAGCGCTTCTCGGAAGGCAGCGAGGATCAAGGCCTCGATCGTCTGAGCTTCGTTCTTCGCGGGGTCATTGGGTTTGGCTGGCGCATTAGACGGTGCTGTTGCCAAAGGTGTTGCCATCATCGAGATCGCCGACTGGCCATCCAGCAAGGCCGGATCGTTAAGGGCAATGACGAAGCGTTCCAGGAGAAACGCGCCTGCATTTGACGACAGGGCCTGGCCCGTCGTCAGTTCCAGGAGGAGGTTGCCGTCAGGCAGCGTTGTAATGCCGAGCCCGAGATCGGGAAGCGCGATCAATGTCGGCAGCGGCAGGCGATGAAGCGTCACGTCAGGCACGGCGAAGAAAGGGTTGGGGTCGCTGAGCCAGGTGACCGAAACGCGAGGGCCAGGGGACGCCGAATGGGGTGTCTGGGCTTCACCCGAGAGAATGGCGTCCTGCGCCTCCGTCAGCGGTCGATTGGTGTGGATCGGGATCACGGTAGACGTTGCGGCAGTGCAGCCAAGGCCGGGCTCGCCGAGGCTCGCTTCCGGATCGCGCGAAAGTTCCAGGTCTATCTCGGGATGGCCACCCAGTAGGGCAACGAAGCGAGCAAAGGCTGGACCAAGTGCTGCCAGAAGGCGCATCGGTTCTGTCTCGGTGGCGACGGGCCCAGTAAGGCGCTTACGCGGCAGGACGGCGCTGTATCGGCGAGCAATTGGGCCCGCCGCTTCAGCTGATGCATCGTCATGCATGCTGGAGACCACGACATCGGTGATATCGGCGCGGCGCAGCCAGGCGATGGGCGATCCTTCGGACGGATGGTCCGCCCCTGTCGCCTTCGGCGCTGGCAATTCTGGTAGGGGCCGGCGGGCATAGGCTGCGCCTAGGCCCCGCAGGATGGTCTCCGGCGGGCACAGCGCCTCGATCAGCCTATGCGTGAGGAGCACCAGCAAGGTTTCTGCGCTGCACAGGATCAGGAGCAGCTTGAACGGGGCATCACGTTCCGGATCAAAGGCCTTGGCCTGAAGGGCGAGCGCCTGGCGAGCTGCGTCGGCGAGCGTATCGGCTCTGAGGATTTCTATGGCATCGAATCCTTTCGATACATTCAGGCGGAGCAGCTGGCCGCTGTCTTCAAACCGATAGCGGCTATCGAGCGGTGACCAGCGGCGTGCCAGTTCTCGTGCGGACTCGGCCAGTCCCACAATGTCGACATTCCCCGCGATCCTGTAGGCGATCAGGTGTCGGAAAATACCGTCTGGATCCTGCATCTGCTGAAGCCAGACATGTTCCTCGTGATCCGATGGCACTGTCATGCGAGGAGGCAAGGATGCAAGATTTGCAGGTGTTACTCCTTCCGTGCCGCTCAGGTTCTGTTGATCATGGGCATGCGACATCGCACGCTGTGCTTCTGCGGACATGTCGGGTTCCTCCTTCAGTCGATTGTATTCTTATGGAGCCGGCCGAGGTGGGCCGCTCAATCGTCAAAATGGTCGTGGACGCCGGCATCTCCGCGCCGCCAGTAGCCTGAAGCGCGCAACCACTTCGGATTGGCGCCGCGTTCCGTCACAAGGAATGAGCGCAAGGCCTTGGCCGTCGAGGATTCGCAGCCGATCCAACCGAAAAAATCACCCGATGGCAGTGCGGTCCGGGTGAGCGCTTCGAGCAATGGGCCTGTCTGGTTGGGATCGCTGCCGTGACGGTGGACCCAGACGATCGATGCGTCGCTTGCTGTCTGAAGCGGGATCACGTCGTCCTGTCCCTCGACTTCGATCAAAGCGAGTGCGCGCGTTCCGGCCGGAAGTTCCTCAAGACGCCGGGCCAGCGCCGGAAGACCCGTCTCGTCGGCGATCAGCAGGTGCCAGTCAAATGTGAGTGGAACAACGAATGATCCACGCGGACCGGCAACCCAGGCGGACTGGCCAGGCTTCGCAGCCCTCGCCCAATTGCTGGCCGGGCCGTCGTGGTGGATGGCAAAGTCGATCGCCAACTCGCCTGTCTCAGGATCAAAGCTGCGTGGCGTGTAGTCGCGGCCGAGGAGAGGGGGGCCATCTTCCGGCATTTCCAGCCCGTTTGGTCCCACAGTCGGAAGACGCGGTTTGGCCTCCCCCGGAGCAGCAAAGAACATTTTCACATGATCGTCGAAACCGAGGCTGGAAAAGCCTGAGAGCTCCGGCCCGGCCATAATGACACGCACCAGGGCGTGGCTGAGCTGCTCTACACGCGCCACTTTCAGGTGGCGCAGGCGCACGGTGTGCCGGTGTCTTTTCGGTGTTCTGTCGGCCAGCGACATGGCAAGGGCATTTGTGGTCATGCGGTCCATCTTTCGACGATCAACGATAAGGGTGGCCTGGTCACGATATCTGGGTCCATTCAGGGTTGCCGTGACGGATCGGGCGAAACCCTAGCAGGCGATTTTCGCTTGCGCAATAAACTTGTATCTAATAGTCATGTTTTGTGATTGCGACGCTGGATCGGACTATCGAGATCCATGGATTTCCTGTCATTGCAATTATTGATTGACGTGTTGAGGAGAGGTTTGCGAAATGCGCTCTCTCGGCCTTGTCTCGGGTACCCGCGTATGCGGTCTATTTTGTCATCATGAATATCGGTTTAATTATCGTTTAAAAACAGTTATTTATATCGATTCATATCTGGCTACCCGTTCCGCTTAGACAAATCGGAAACCGTGCCCTGGGCTGGTGGCGTTCTAATTGTGGCAAAAAAGAAACAAATACGATGCAACCAATGCGAATTGCGCTCTTCCCGTTGACATGTCGGTTTTAATGTTGATTCAAGTTGTCAAGTTTGAATCGAATGACGCGTTGTTGAGGGGATTTTCATGTCTTTGCGATCAAGTAGAATTTTGATGCTGAGCGCTAGCGCCATTGCGCTGTCGCTGCCTGCTTATGCCACATTCGCGCAGGATGCCGCCGGGGACGAGACGGTTCTGGATGCGATTGTCGTGACCGGCGAAAAGGTCGCACGCAGCCTCAGCGACACGGCCTCTTCGGTTGCAGTCAAGGAGGAAGAGGACATCAAGAAGGAGGAAGCCGGCAACGCCTCCATCGCGGAAGCCATCACGGATGTGCCGAACGTCGTCTACACCGACAATGTCGGTGCCCCGGTTATCCGAGGTCAGGATTCCCAAGGGCCGAACACTGGGTCCGGTGCTTTCTTTGCGGGAACGGTGCCGCGGGCCAGCGTCAATCTCGATGGTCATTACATGAACTATTTCGAGTCCATCTATGGCAGCACGTCGATCTGGGATGTCGACAGCATCGAGGTCTTCCGCGGCCCACAGACCACGTCTCAGGGGGCAAACGCTATCGGCGGTGCGATCATCGTCAACTCGAAGGATCCGACCTTCACGCCGGAGGCCTCCTATCAGGCCGAAATCGGCAGTTACAACACCAAGCGCGCCTCGGTCGCCTTGTCAGGCCCGATCATCGACGAGGAACTGGCAGGCCGTATCGCGATCGATTATGCCGGCCGCGATACCTTCATCGACTATGTCAATGCTGCCTTCCTGCAGGGCGATACAGACCAGAACTTCGATGCTTTCAACGCGCGCGGCAAGCTGTTGTGGGAGCCTTCCGAAATTCCCGGTCTGTCGGCCAAGCTGACGCTTTCCCACAACTCGGGCAATCGTCCGAGCCAGGAGGCGGCTCAGCAGCCCTATGACGATCTCGAAAGCTATACAACGACCATGCCGAGTTGGGACCAGCGCACCAATACGGCGATCCTCGACGTGACCTATGACTTTGATAACGGCATCAGCTGGTTCAACCAGACGCAGTATTCCGCGTCGGATGTCGAGCGCCTGGCTGAGCCTGCAACCAATGGCAATGCGGTGGTCGAGCAGGCCAATATCTCGCATGAATCGCGGGTCAATTTCGGCTCCGAGGACGATGTGCTCAGCGGTATGGCCGGGGTTTATTATGCGCACACGACCTCTGATGAATACCTCAATTTCAGCGGCATCACGACCTTTGACGATACCAAGGACAATCTGGGTATCTTCGGTGAGTTGAGCTACAAGCTGGCCGAGCAGTGGACGCTCACCGGCGGTCTTCGCTATCAGCGCGACCACATCCAGCGTGCCGGCACCTATACAGGGATTGGCGAACTCGACTATGACGAGACCTTTGACGCCATCCTGCCGAAGCTGACACTGGCCTATGACGTCACGCCGGACTGGACCGTCGGGGGCCTGATCAGCCGTGGCTACAATCCGGGCGGTGCATCCCTGCGCCGCAGCCCGAATGCCTGGCTGACCTTTGAAGAAGAGACGGTGACCAACTACGAATTGTTCACCCGTGCCGAACTCCTGGAAGACAAGCTCTTCGTCAATGCCAACATTTTCTACATGGATTTCAAGAATGCCCAGCGGCCCTTCGGCGAACTGCTCGCCAGTGGCGTCACCCAATATTACACCATCAATGCCGAGAAGGCGCATGCCTATGGCATGGAAGCGGCCTTCGAATACCGCGCACTCGACAACCTGACTCTGAAGGGCGGCGCTGGCCTTCTGCGCACCGAGATCGACGAAATGTCTGCTTCGGCAGCCCTTGAGGGCAACAACTTCCTGAAGTCGCCAGGCTATATGGTGAGCTTCGGCGCGAGCTGGGACGTGACCGAGAAGTTCAACCTTTCGGCTGAAGCTCGCCACCTCGACAACTACTATTCCGACGATGCGAACAGCGCGGCCTATGCGGTCGATGCTTATACGCTGGCGGATGTGCGGGCGAGCTACAAGATCCGCGACGAGATGGAAGTCTATGGCTATGTGAAGAACGTCTTCGACGAGCGGGCTCCGACCTATGTCCAGATTAATCGCGGCAAAGGCGGCGGTATCGAGGCCAGCATGACCACGCCGCGGCTCTTTGGCATCGGTGTGAGAGGCACGTTCTAAGGCCTGACTGCTTGAGATTAAAAAAAAGGGCTGCGGACCGAAATGTCCGCAGCCCTTTTTTGGTGTCTGGAGCGGAGCTCCCTAGCGGTCCGCCACCGCTTCGAAGGCGTCCAGCGTATGTTCGGCGCTGGCAATCGTCGGCGTTGCGACTTCGCCGGAATCGAGAAACAGCACGCGCCCTTCGCGGACCGGCTTCAAGAACCTGTCCCAGCCTGGCAAGAGCTTGTCGAGCCGGGCGCGGATTGCCGCTTCAGAGCGGTCCTTGCCGGCATAGCTGTTCATGATCACCAGCAGATCCGGGTCGAGACGGCCGAAGCTCTCGGCGTTGATCGGGAGGGAGAAGGTCGAGCCCATGCCGGCACCGGGAACCAGTCCTTCCATTGGTAGGCGGGCGAAACCGAGGTCCTCGATCGCCTGGACGGCTCCGGACATGTCTCCGACGAGATTGATCTGATCATGCACGATCAGTGCGAGATAGGTGGCGCCCTGTTTGGGCGGCATCTTCTGGCGAACTTTTTCCAGGTGGTTGAGATAGGTTTGCCTGCGCGTCGCAAGGGCGTCCTGCGCACCGACGACATCGGCGAGTTCGGCTTCAACGCTAAAGCCGCGCGCCTTGCCGGTGCTGACATTCTGGATATAGACCGGCCCCAGCGGTTCAAGCTGGGCAAGTTTATCGAGGTCACGCTCCGTACCAATGATCAGGTCCGGGTTGAGTGCGCGCAGTTTTTCAAGATCGATCTGGCCGACGGCGCCGATGCCTTTCGGCTTGTCGTGGCCTTGGCCGAGAACCGTGTCGATGAAGTCCACTGCCGTCAGAGATCTGCCGTCATCGCCGCGACCGTAGCTGCCGACCGGCGAGATACCGAGATCCATCAGGGGAAGGCCGAGCAGCGCTTCGTGCATCACGACGATGCGCTCAAGCTTTTCCGGAATGGTGACTTTGC
Organism: Rhizobium sp. AAP43; assembly: GCF_001296045.1. Lineage (GTDB taxonomy): Bacteria > Pseudomonadota > Alphaproteobacteria > Rhizobiales > Rhizobiaceae > Allorhizobium. The sequence continues at coordinate 28,476 of NZ_LJHS01000005.1, forward strand.
GGCCGCCGTCGTCAGTCAAGGCGCGCTCGCCGGCAAGGCTTGTGCCAGCCAGCAGCAGGGTTGCAAGCAGTATCGTCAAACGCATGGTCTCTTGCCTTTCAGTGGGAATGCATCTTGCGCAGCGCCTGTAGGCGAAGCGCCACGACAAAGAGCGGCACGCCGATCAGAGTCACCGCGAGCCCGATCGGCATCGGCATATCGGCACCGATCCCGCGTGTTAGGGCGTCAGCGCCGACCACCAGGATCCCGCCGGTGAGTGCAGAGAGGAAAAGACGGGCCCGTCCGATGGCGGGGGAAACATAGCCCGCCAGTTGCGGAGCGAGCACGCCGAGGAAGGTGAGGGGGCCAACGGCAGTCACGGCTGCGGAACTGAGAAGGACCGCAAACCCAAGGACCAAGGGCCGCGAACGGGCGATTGGTTCGCCGAGCGCCATCGCCATGTCATTGCCAAGATCATAGGCCGAGAGTGCGCGGCCGATCAGAAATATGCCAATCGGTGTGACGCAGAACAGTGGTGCGAAGGTGCCGATCAGTTGCCAGTCGGCATGGAACAGCGAGCCCGCGAGCCAGTCGGACAGCGCATAGGATGTTTCCGCCGGCGTATAGAGCAGCAGGACCGAGGCGAGCGCCGACAGCATGGTTTCGATGGCGATGCCCATGAGCAGGATTGCAAGCCCGCTCGACCTTTCTCCACCGACAAGACCGATCAGCAGCAGGGCGACGGCCAGGCCCCCGCCGACCGCAGCGAAAGCCACAAGGAGCTTCGATGCTGCGGGGAAAAAGACAAGGAGCAGCATGATCATGGTGATCGAGCCCTGGCTGAGCCCGAACAGGCCCGGATCGGCCAGAGGGTTGCGGGCAAGCGATTGCAGCATGGCACCGGCCAGCGCCACGCTCCAGCCGGCCATGAAGCCGAGCACGATGCGGGGCAGGCGTACGTTCCAAAGCGCATAGGCTTCGGCGTCAGGGAGTGCGCCACCGGCGAGCGAATGCAAGAGATCCGGCATTCCGGTCTCAGTCGACCCAAGCCCGGTGGAGAGGCAAGCGAGCGCAAGGGCCAAGGCAATCAAGCCAAGGCCTGCTGCAAGGTTGCCTTCGCCGATCTGCAATCCGCTGGTCAACCGTATGATCGGCTTGCCGTCGGTAGCCCTGTCGCGTCTCATGACAACTCCCTTCGCGCGGGGGAGAGATAGTAGCGCTTGACGATGACGACGAAGACCAGTCCGCCGAAGAGATCCATGAGGAGACCGGTATGAACATTGAAGGGCTGGAACGCTTCGCGCGCGGCAAGATCTGCCGCCAGGCAAAGCGCAGCCCCGGTCAGGGCGGCGGATGGCAGCAGTCTTGCAAAGCCATTGCCGACCAGGGGTCTGAGAAGATGCGGCACGATCAGGCCGACAAAGCCGATCGGTCCGCAGATTGCGACGGCAGAACTGCTGGCCAGCATTGCTGAAATGAGGGCGAGGCGGGATACAAATGTTGCGGGAACGCCAGCCGAGGCGGCCTTTTCCGCACCCAGCAGAATGAGCGTGAGCGGCCGGGCAAGGATGGCAAGAACCGTAAGCGCCAAGGCACCGATCCACCAGAAGGCTGCGAGGCGGTCGGCATAGACATGGTTGATATTGCCGCTGACAAAGCCGAGAAAATCGGCACGGCGGGCAGGATCGGAGAGCAGGAAGGCGTTGGTCAGGCCGACAAGCAGCATGGAGACCAGCGTGCCGGCCAGAATGAGTGCCAGCCCGCGCGGATCATTCCGGCGACCTGCCACACGCGCGACAAGGAGGCAGGCGAAAAAGCCGCCAAAGCCGCCGGCAAGGGCTGCGATGCCCTGAGCCTCCATGCCGAGATCGAAGAGATAGGCGCCCGCGATGACGAAGAGCATTGCGCCTGCATTGATGCCGAGCGTCGACGGGGATGCCAGTGGATTGCGGGTCAGCCCCTGCAAAACGGCGCCGGCCACGGCCGTCGTTGCCCCGACATAGATGGCAATCAGGGCTCGCGGGAGCCGCTGATAGAGGATGACGGATTGCTCGAATGTGTCCGCCTGTTGACGGATCAGGGTCTCTATGACCTCGCTTACCGGGAAACGCGTTGCCCCGAAGGTAAGATGGGCGAGAAGTGCGAAGGCAAGCACACAGGGCGTCAAGGCGAGAAAGAGCAGGCGGTTGTTCATGCTGCTGCGGTTTCCTGCAACCGGATTTGGGGCAGACAGACCAGTCTGCCATCGCGGACGAACACCTCAGTCTCAAGGTCGAAGACCCTTGCGATGGTGGTTTCGGTGATGGTCGATGCAACGGGGCCTGCCGCGACGACCCGGCCCGCCCGCAGCATGACGACATCGTCTGCAAATGCGGCGGCCAGATTGAGATCATGCAGCACGACGACGATTGTCTTGCCATGGCGCACCGAAAGTTCGCGGATCAGGCCAAGCACGGCATACTGATACTTGATGTCGAGATGATTGACCGGCTCGTCCATCAGGATCACCTCAGTGTCCTGCGCCAGAACCATAGCGATGAAGGCTCGCTGACGTTGGCCGCCCGACAGGGCATTGACCTGGCAATGCGCCTTGTCCTTGAGGCCGACGATCTCCAGCGACTGGCGAAAGAGAGCCCGATCCTTCTCCGAGGGGCCACCGGCCAGCGTGTAGCGGGCATGGGCGGCAAGCTCGATCAGTTCACCGAGCGTCATGTAGTCAGGGCAATGGGATTCCTGTGGGAGATAGGAGAGACGCTGCGCCAGTGTTCGCCTTGCGAGGCCACGGATCGCCTGGTTCTCGAGTGCAATGTCACCTGCCGAGACCGGTACGAAGCCCATAATGGCTTTCAGAAGCGTCGACTTGCCGCATCCATTTGGGCCGACAAGTGCGGTCACCCGACCCCGGGCAAATGCTGCGGACAGACCTTGCAACACAGGCAGTTCGCCGTAACCCGCGGTAACACTCCTGGCTTCGAGCACGAAATTGCAACTCCCGTTTGGCCTCTTGCGGCGATATTAAACTATAGTAAAAAAGTCCACAATTTGATTTTGGGGCTTTCCCTATCGCCCCATGCAGCAGATTTCAACGCAGGAATTCCTCGATGACCGCCTCCCGAAAACTGAAAATTGGCATGTCGCTCGCGCCGACCTGGCTCAGCGGCGAGGGCTGGCGACGCCCGGACAGTGGTGTCGAGGACCTGTTTTTCAGCGATTTTTACCTTGATATCGCTCGGCGGGCGGAGGCTGCCTGTCTCGATTTTGTCTTTCGCCCTGACACGCTGTTCCTGCGGCCGGAGGTTCTGGACAAGGGACCGGGCTTCACCAGCCTCGATCCCACGGTGCTACTTGCCTCTATCGCCCGCGAAACCACCCATATCGGTCTCTTGTCGACGATATCGGCTTCCTTTCTCCCGCCTTATATCATCGCGCGCCAGCTCCAGACCCTCAATTGGTTGAGCAAGGGCAGGGCCGGTTGGAACATCGTGACGGCGCTTGAAGGGCAGGAGAATTTCGGGCTTAAGGACATGCCTTCGGCCGAAGAGCGCTATGAGCATGCAGCAGAAGTGACAGCTGTGGTGAAGGCCCTGTGGGACAGCTATCCGCATGAAGCGCTGAGGATGGATCGGGCGACGGGAACCTTCGCCGATCCGACCATGGTGGGTCCGATTGGGTATCAGGGCACACATGTGACAGTCAGCGGGCCTTTAAACATTCCGGCTTTCGGCAAGGGGCGCATTCCCCTTGTGCAGGCGGGCGCATCTCCAACAGGACGTGACTTCGCAGCTTCCGTCGCCGATGCCGTCTTTGCCTCGACACCGGACAAGGCGGCCGCGATCGAATTGCGCCACGATCTGCGCCGTCGCGCCGAAGCGCACGGTCGGTCATCCGGCGCGGTCCGTTTGATGCCAGGCCTCAGCCTCTATCTCGCCGAGACGCGAAAGGAGGCAGAAGATCTCTTCGCCGAAACGCACGCGCGTGCAGACCGGGGACGGCAGCTTGCCGCCGTCAGCCGGATGCTTGGCCTTGATCTGTCCACCTGGCCGGGTGATCGGCGTGTTACCTCAGGCGATCTTCCCGAACCGCCCGCCAGCCCAAGAAGCCGAACTCATGCGGAGCTGCTTTTCCGACTGATCGAACGCGAGGCGCCGACCGTTTCCGAACTTCTGGCGCGGCCCGAGGTGATCGGGTCAGGCCATTGGCAGATAATCGGGACGGTTGATGACGCCTTCGAAGCCATCCGTGACTGGAGCGAAAGCGGCGCGATTGATGGCTTTATCGCCTTGCCTGGCGGCTCCGTTGGGTCCATGCACCTGGCATTGGAACGTCTGATGCCCCGTCTCGTCGATGCAGCCCTGCTGCGCGACGCTTATCGGGGCACGACGTTTCTGGATCACCTTTCGGAATAAGCGCCGAGGTCGCCGTCGGGTCAGGCTGACGCGATCGGCATGCCGTGGGCCAGTCGGTCGTTGATGTAGAGGTCGAGCAGTTGCCGCGTGATCGGTCCGACTGCACCGTTGCCGATCGGCGTCCGGTCAATCGACACGACGGGTGTCACGAAGCTTGTGGCCGAGGTGATGAAGGCCTCTGATGCCGCCATGGCTTCGTCCACGGAAAAGCTGCGTTCCTCGGCCTTCAGCCCTGCTGTTTTTGCAAGATCGAGGATCGAACCGCGGGTGATGCCGTGAAGGAGGGCATTCGAAAGGTCACGGGTGACGACCGTGCCGTCCTTGGTGACAATGTGGAAGTTTGCAGAGCTTGCTTCCGTCACAGAGCCATCCTCGACGAAGAGTACGTCGTCGAAACCTTCGCGCTGTGCCTCGGTCTTTTTCAGTGACGAATAGAGGAGCTGCACCGTCTTGATCTGTCGCTGTGACCAACGGCCTTCCGGCACGGTCTGCAGCGAGAGGCCGGTCTTCCACTTGGCATTGCCAAGCACGGATTTCGCTTGGGTAAACATGGTGAAGGTCGGCCGCATATCCTTCGGATACACGAAATCGCGATCCTGGCTGCCGCGTGAAATCTGCAGGTAAATCAGGCCTTCCGTGAGGCTATTTCGTTTCGCGAGGTCTTTATGGAGCGCCAGCAATTCGGTCTCATCTACCGGCATGGGAATATCCATGGCATCGAGCGAGCGTTTCAGGCGTGCCGCGTGGCCCGGATAGTCAATGAGCTTTCCGTCGATGACGGCAGTCACTTCGTAAATGGCATCGGCGAAAAGGAAACCGCGGTCGAAGACGGAGACCTTGGCCTCGGTTTCGCCCAGCCATTCTCCATTCAGATATACGATCCTATCCATCTCTCGTGCTAGTCCTTCCGGCCTCGGTGTTTCGCTCATTGCTTCTGTGGTTTTGCATCGCGCAAGATCGCATGCAAGCCACCTGCTGTGGTTCAATACTATTGCGCAGCTATCCCGAATTGCGCGAGGTGCCAGCAATCTGTGGATCAATTTTCTGATTTAAAAGGATTTTTTGTGGCGTGCGGTGTCGCATGGCGCGGAGTTTCGTATATCGAAAACGAATAATTCAATTCCAATTATAATAGCCAATTATATTGCAGCGCAGCGAAGCCTGTGAAATCATCCTCGGAACAACAAGCCAAAATGGCACTTCCAGCAGGAGAACAGACGATGACCTTTATGAGATCCGGCCTTGCCGGACTGACGATGCTCGCTGCCTTTTCGGTTGCTCATGCCGATGGTGTGATCAAGACAGCGCTCGACGGTACATTTGCCCCTCATGCCATGCCGACCCTTGACGGAAAGGTCGAAGGCTTCAACGTCGACCTCGTCAATCTGATCGGCGAACGCCTCGGCAAGACGGTCGACCTGACCTCGGCCCAGTTTTCCGGGCTTATCCCGGCGCTCCAGGCCAAGACCTATGATTTTCTCGCCGCACCGGTCACGGTGAACAAGGAACGCTCGGCGAACCTGCTATTCACCGAAGGCTTCATGGACACCAATTTTGCCTTTGTCGTGCCGGCGGATGCTGCCGACTACAAATCTCTCGAAGACCTCAAGGGTAAGACGATCTCGGTCAACAAGGGCTCTGCCTATGACAGCTTCCTGCGCGAGCGCGAGGCGGAATACGGCTGGAAGATTGAAAGTTATGGCACCAATACCGATGCGGTTGCCGCCGTTATTGCCGGTCGTGCCGATGCGAACCTGGCCGGTGCCACGGTTGCTGCCTGGGCTGCCAAGCAGAACCCACAAGTCAAGCTGTCTTATGAATATCCGACCGGTCTCGTCTGGGGTCTGGCCTTCCGCAAGGATGACGTGGAAGGGCGCAACCTTGTCGACAAGGCAATCGAATGCCTGAAGATCGACGGCTCCATGGCCAAGCTGTCGGAGAAATGGTTCGGCACGACGCCGGTAGCCGGCACAACCATCGTCACACCCACCAAGGGTTACGGCGTCCCGGGTTTCGAGGGTTATAGCGAAGACGAGCATCAGGCGTCCTGCGACCTGAAGTGACGTTTGCCTTTGGGGTGGTGGGGTCTTTCCCGCCACCCCATGCTCTCGCGGGAGACCCTGAATGACCAACCGTCCTATGCTGGAAATCGTTTCGCTGCAGAAGCGGTTCGGCGACAATCATATCCTCCGTGACATCAACCTGAAGGTTGCCAAGGGAGAACTCGTCTTCGTCATCGGCCCATCCGGGTCTGGTAAAAGCACGTTGCTCAGGTGCTGCAACAGGCTGGAGGAGCCGTCCGGTGGGGATATCGTCCTTGATGGCCGCAACATCATGAGCGGCACCAGCCGTGACCTTGCGCAGATGCGTCTGAAGGTTGGCATGGTTTTCCAGGGGTTCCATCTCTATCCGCACATGAGCGTTCTGAAGAATGTCACCCTGGCGCAGTGCAAGGCCCTGAAGCGCTCCACCGCAGACGCAACTGCGCGGGCGATGGAGATGCTTGAAGGTGTGGGCCTTGCGCACAAGGCCGAAGCCATGCCCTCCGAGCTTTCGGGCGGCCAGCAGCAGCGTGTCGCCATCGCGCGGGCGCTCGCACTTGATCCGCTGGTCATGCTGTTTGACGAACCAACATCCGCGCTTGATCCGGAACTGGTGGGCTCCGTGCTCGCGGTTATGAAGGACCTCAAGGGCAAGGGCATGACGATGCTTGTCGTCAGTCATGAAATGGGTTTTGCCCGCGAGGCGGCAGACCGCATTGTGTTCATGGATGGCGGCGTGATCGTGGAAGAGGGGCCGCCTGAGGAGATTTTTTCCAACCCGAAGACGGATCGCGCCCGCAGCTTCCTGTCACGCGTCAGGGGATAGCCGCACCATGCAGCGCTTCCTTGAAACCTTCTTCAATCACGACGTGATGGTGCGCTATCTCCCGGATATCGTGGCTGGCGTCTGGGTTGCTCTCTGGATCGGTCTGATGGTGGTCGTAGCCGGTGTGGCTATGGGGCTTGCGCTTGCCTGCCTCAGAACCTGCCGCATCCGGATCTGTAATGTCTTCATCATCGCCTTTGCGGATATCTTTCGCGCCTTGCCGCCTCTGGTCCTGATCCTGATTCTGTATTTCGGTCTCCCCGGAGCCGGCATCCGGCTATCGGGGCCGATGGTCCTGTTCATCGTCCTGTCCCTGACCCTCGCTGCATTCGCGGAGGAGATCTTCTGGGCCGGTTTTCTCTCGGTCGAGAAGGGCCAGTGGGAAGCGGGTCTCTCGACCGGCCTTGGGTTTGGCGGGACGCTGCTTCACATTGCCTTGCCGCAGGCCGTCCGCCTTGCCTTGCCGCCTTTGGTCAACCGCGTGCTGGCGATCACCAAGATGACTGCGCTCGGCTCCGTTATCGGCGTTTCGGAAGTGCTGTCGGCAGCGACTACGGCGCAGAGCTTTTCCGGCAGTGCAACGCCGCTTTCGCTCGCAGCCATCGCCTATCTGATCATTTTCCTGCCGCTGGTCTGGGCCGCGCGATGGTTCGAGCGGCGCCACGAACGGCGAAGGAGGACCTGACCATGCAGAGCCTCATCGACCAGTTCTTCAATATCCCGATCATGCTGAAAACATTGCCGTTGATGCTGAACGGCCTGTGGATGACCGCGAAACTGTGTGTGGCTGTCATCCTGCTCGGTCTCGCCGGTGGCCTTTTCGTCGCGCTTGCCAATCTCAGCCAGCGCGCCTGGATCAGGCTGCCTTCACTCCTGCTCACGGATATCTTCCGGGCGCTGCCGCCGCTTGTGCTTTTGATTTTCATCTATTCGGGCCTGCCCTTTGCGGGCGTCGAGATCTCGCCCTTTGCTGCTGTGGTGCTGGCCTTCCTGATGAACAACTCGGCCTACTATGCCGAGGTCTACCGGGCCGGCATCCTGTCGGTCGGCAAGGGGCAATGGGAGGCCGCACGGTCTACCGGTCTCAGCAAGAGCCAGACACTGACCTCTGTCGTCCTGCCCCAAGCGATCCGCAATGTGCTTCCGGACCTTTTGTCCAACACGATCGAGGTGGTGAAACTCACCTCGCTTGCCTCGGTCGTCTCGCTATCGGAGCTCCTCTACAGCGCGAATATGGCGCGTTCGATTACCTATAATGCATCGCCGCTCGTCCTTGCGGCGCTGATCTATCTCATCCTGCTCTGGCCTGTGGTGCGGCTTGTCAGTCGTTTCCAGAAAAGCCTTGCAGCGTGACCAACGAGACTTGAGAAGGTTAATGACTATGACGCGAATGATTATCGCCGGCGCGCAGCTCGGAGCCATCCAGAAGGCGGATAGCCGCGATGTGGTGGTGGCCCGTATGCTGGCGCTCCTCAATGAGGCCGCGTCCCGTGGCGCAACACTGGTCGTTTATCCCGAACTGGCGCTGACAACATTCTTTCCGCGCTGGTACATGCCGGATTGGAACGAGGTCGACACCTGGTTCGAAACGGAAATGCCCAGTCGCGCCACCTTGCCGCTCTTTGAGCGGGCCCGCGAACTCGGCGTGGCGATCAGCTTCGGCTATGCCGAACTCACGCCGGAGGGGCAGCATTTTAACACCTCGATCATGACCAACCGCAAAGGCGAGATCATTGGCAAGTATCGCAAGGTGCATCTGCCGGGGCATGTCGAGTATGACACCGAGCGCGCTTTTCAGCACATGGAGAAGCGCTATTTCTTGCCCGGCGATCTGGGTTTCAATGTCTGGCGCAATGAAGGCGTCATCATGGGCATGGCAATCTGCAACGACCGCCGCTGGCCAGAGACCTATCGCTGCATGGGTCTGCAGGGCGTCGAGCTGATCACGATCGGCTACAACACGCCTGCGGTGAACAGCCAGATGAGCGCCGAGGGGCAGGAAAAGCGCCTGTTCCACTCCGACCTGTCGTTGCAATCGGGCGCTTATCAGAACGCCTCCTTCGTCGTTGGCGTCGCCAAGGCCGGTGTCGAGGATGGCCATCCGCTGATTGGTGGCTCCATCATTGTCGATCCGGACGGTTTCGTGCTTGCCCGCGCCGAGACTGAAGAAGATGAACTGATCCTGGCCGATTGCGACTTCGCGAAATGTGCCTTTGGCAAGACGACGATCTTCGATTTCGAACGCCACCGGCGCGTCGAGCATTATGGTCGCATCACGTCGCAGACCGGCGTCATCATCGAAGTCTGAGGAGCAGGACGTATGGCAGACTTCGATACGGTCATTCACGGCGGCACCCTGGTTACGGCCGGGGAGACGTTCAAGGCGGATATCGGCATTTGCGGTGGCACCATCGCTGCGATCTGCGACCGGATCGTCGGCGGGGAGCACCGGATCGATGCCGGCGGCAAACTCGTCCTGCCTGGCGGTATCGAAGGGCATTGCCACATCGCGCAAGAAAGCTCTTCCGGCGTGATGACTTCCGACGACTATTATTCCGGTTCGGTGTCCGCAGCCTTTGGCGGCAATTCCTGCTTCATTCCATTTGCCGCCCAGCACCGCGGTCAGGCGATATCAGAGGTCATCGCCACCTATGACAGCCGCGCCATACCCAACGCTGTCATCGACTATTCCTATCACCTGATCATCTCGGACCCGTCGCCTTCGGTCCTTGCCGAACTTCCCGGGGTTTTCGAGCGCGGCATCACCTCGTTCAAGGTGTTCATGACCTATGACCTGATGAATATCGGGGATGGCGGCATGCTCGACATTCTGGCCCTTGCCAAGACCTATGGCGCGCTGACCATGGTCCATGCCGAGAACAACGAGATGGTGAAGTGGATGAACCGGCGCTTTGCGGCCGCCGGGCTGACCGAACCGAGATATCATGCACTCAGCCGTCCGGAACTGGCCGAGGAAGAAGCGATCAACCGGGCCATCTCGCTCGCCAAGCTGGTCGACACGCCTCTGTTCATTGTCCATGTGTCGACACGTGGCGGGGCGGAGATCGTGCGGCGCGAGAAGCTGGCTGGAACGCGGCTCTTCGCCGAGACCTGCCCGCAATATCTGGCGCTGACCCGTGCCGACCTCGACCGATCCGGTATGGAGGGCGCGAAATATGTCTGCTCGCCGCCCTTGCGCGACCGCGAGACCCAGGAGGCGCTATGGCAGCATATCCGAACGGGCACGTTTGAAAGCGTATCGTCGGACCATGCGCCGTATCGTGCGGATGCGACAGGCAAGTTTTCCAACGGGGTGGATGTGCCATATGCCAAAATCGCAAACGGCATGCCGGGCATCGCCATGCGATTGCCCTATCTGTTTTCGGAGGGCGTGGCGAAAGGCCGGATCACCCTTGGCGATTTCGTTCGCCTGTCCAGCGCGAATGCCGCGCGGGTGTTCGGGCTTGATCGCAAAGGCAGCCTGATGCCCGGCTTCGATGCTGACATTGCCATCTGGAATCCGGAGGAGCGTCGCAAGGTGACGCTCGCGGATCAGCACGACAATATGGACTACACACCGTTCGAGGGCATGGAGTTTACCGGCTGGCCGGAATTGGTCATGAATCGGGGGCGGATCGTGGTCGAGAAAGGCGCGCTGAAGGCCGCGCGCGGGCAGGGGCAGTTCGTGGCGCGCAAGCCGACCGATACGGGAACGATGCCGGGCTACCGGGCCGTCGAATTCGTTGTTGCTGCGGCCTATGGCCATGAGGTGGCCCCATGACCGATTTTGTTTTCGGGCCGATTCTGGTCATCAATCCCAACAGCTCCGAGGTTGTTACCGAAGGCCTCAGAGAGGCACTTTCCGGCTTTGGTTTTCCGGGCGCGCCTGCGATCGAATGCATCACCATTGCGCATGGCCCGCCGGGTGTGGTCACGCAACGCCATGTGGACGAAGCCGCCCTCAATACGGCGGCCGTGATCGAGGAGCGGCCGGATGCCAGCGCCTTCGTGCTCGCATGCTATTCGCAGCCCGGACTGGACCTTGCCCGGTCGATCACGTCGCGCCCTGTCTACGGCATTCAGGATGCGGGTGTGCTTTCGGCCCTTGCTCTTGCCGACATGTTCGGTGTCATCGCGGTTGCGGAAGCGTCGATTCCGCGCCATCTGCGCAATCTTCGGCGCCTGGGCGTCGATCACCGTCTGGCCGGCGAAGTGGCGCTTGCGGGTTCGATTTCGGTCGCCGATAGCGGGCATGGTGAAGAAAGTTATGGTCTTTTGCTCCAGGCGGCGAACAGGCTCAAGGCCATGGGCGCCGGGGCGATCGTGCTCGGATGTGCGGGGATGTCCGGCCACAGAAAGCGTCTTGAACAAGAGACAGGCGTTGCAGTCATCGATCCGACGCAGGCGGCGGTCGCCATGGCCTTCGGAAACCTTGTCACGGGTCTTGCATGAGCGAACTCCCTGCCAAGTCTGATATATCGCTTCGTCTTCTCGAAATTTTCGACGCCATCATGCGGTGCGGCACCACGGTGGAAGCGGCGGAGCAGCTCGGAATCTCGCAGCCGGCCGTCTCGAACGGCATCCGGCAGCTTGAGGTGCAGACCGGGGTCACCCTGTTTGAGCGCCTGCATCGACGCCTCCAGCCAACGGAGGAGGCGGTCGCCCTGCATGAAGACATAAAGCCGGTTTTCGGTCTCTTGCGCGGCTTTGCGGATCGCGCCCGTGACATGCGGCAGGGGCTGTCTGGACGCTTGCGGATCATCTCGACGCCGCCACTTGGTCACACGGTGGCGCCGCTGGCGATGCGGCGGTTTCTCAAGGAGCGCACAGGTGTTTCGGTCGCCTATGACGTTCGACGGTTGGAGCATGTCATCGAAGCGGTTCAGAGCGGCAGTGCGGATCTCGGCCTTGCGCTTGCGATCGAGCGCCATCCGGCCGTCAATGTCGAGGTTCTGGCACGGACGCACATGGTCGCGGTCGTGCCCAAGGCTGCCAGGGTGGACGATAGCACGGTCAGCGCCGAGTTTCTGTCGCGTGGCGATTTCATCGGACTGGAGATCGATTCCCGCCTCGGGCATATGGTCCGGGCAGCCTTCGAGCGTGACGGGGCGCCCTATCACCCACGCGTCGAGGTTCGCTATTGCGCCACCGCCGCCGTGCTGGCGACCGCCGGTATCGGGTCTGCAGTCATCGACCCATATACCGCGGCCTTCCACAAGACACCCGATATCGTGGAGCGATCCTTCCTGCCACCCATTGAAGTTCCAGCCGTTCTAATCACCCGCAAGGGCGTGCCGCGCTCGAGACTCCTGCATGCCTTCATTTCCGAGATGAAGCGGGCACTGTCGGAGTTCGGCACCGGCGGCTGAGGCATGAGGATGACAGAGGAACTCGTATGAAAGACGACACCGCGCATACGCATTTTGATTTCACCCAGTTGACCGAACGGGAGCGCTACAAGCTTCTGATCGGCACGGTCATCCCCCGTCCGATCGCGCTGGTGACAACCCTGAGCCGTGCGGGTCAGGCGAATGCCGGTCCCTTCAGCTTCTTCAATGTTCTGACCCATGATCCGGCACTTGTGGCGATCGGCGTCGAGAACCATGCTGACCTCAGCTACAAGGACACGGCCCGCAATATTCGGGAAACCGGCGAGTTTACCGTACATATCGTTGACAGCGACCTCGTCGAGCAGATGGAGATCTGCGCGATCAAGTTCGGACCTGATGTCGATGAATTGCAGGAGGCCGGCCTCGCGACGGTTTCGGGGCAGATGGTGCGTAGTCCGCGTATCCTGGCGGCACCTGCGGCCCTCGAATGCCGCCGGCATACGACATTGCAGGTGGGACCTGCGCGCGAGATCATCATTGGCGAGGTTCTCGGCCTCTTCGTGCGCAGCGACGCCGTCGATCCCTCAAACCTTCATGTCGATCAAGCCCTGATGGATGCGGTCGGGCGCCTGGGTGGATATCTCTACACAAGGACCCAGGAGCAGTTCGAGCACAAGACACTCAGCGTCGAGGCGTATCGCCGGCGACAGGAGGAGGGCAGGACCGGCTGATGCGTTCCCAGCCGCTCATATCGCTGCGGCCACAGTTTCCGGCTGCCAGCGTGAACGATCAACCGTCATCTCTGCCTCAAATGCATTGCCGATACCGATCAGGACGGGCTCGTCCAGTCCCATATCCTGCATCGCCCTCGGGAGATGTGCGAGCCTTCCCCGCCAGGAACGCTGGTTCGAGCGGCTGATCGCCGAGGCGATGACGACAGGGGTCGTGGCCGGCATGCCAGCCACGCGCAGCTTTTCCTCGATCGACCCGGCTGTCCGGCCACCCATGTAGAAGATCGTGGATTGGCGTGGGTCGGCAAGCGAAGGCCAGTCCAGCGATTGCGGCAGTTCGCCGTGGCGGGAATGACCGGTGACGAAGCGGACTTGCTGGGCGTGGTCGCGATGGGTCAGCGACACGCCGAGCGATGCCGCCATGGCAGAGGCGGCCGTGATGCCGGGGACCACCTCGACCGCGATGCCTTCCTGGCGCAACCGTGCGATTTCTTCGCCGGCACGGCCGAAGATCATGGGATCGCCGGATTTCAGCCGGACAACCCGTTTGCCCGCCTTGGCAAACATCACCATCATGTCGTTGATGTCTTCCTGCCGGCAGCTTTCGCGGCCGCCGCGTTTGCCGACCAACATGCGCTTGGCTTCGCGCCGCGCCAGCTCCAGAACCTCTGGCGAGACCAGATCGTCGAAGAGAATGACGTCGGCGGCCTGAAGTGCGCGCATGGCTTTCAGCGTCAGAAGCTCCGCGTCGCCGGGCCCGGCGCCGACCAGCGTCACGCAGCCAGCGCTTGGTGCCTTCGCAATACGATCTGCCTCGGTCAGAAGGATTGCGGCTGTTTCGTCGTCCGGTGCATGGTTCGAACCGAGCCCGCGATCAACGAACCTCTCCCAGAAAAGTCGACGTCGCGCACCGGGTGCCAATCTGAGGTTCACCGCATCGCGCATGGTCTGCGCCAGGCGAGCCCAATCCTTCAAGGCAGGCGGCAGAAGCGTTTCGATCCGCTGCCGGATGGCCTGGGCAAGAATGGGGGCGGCGCCATCCGTTGAGATCGAGACGATCACCGGCGACCGGTTGACGATCGAGCCGAACTGGAACTGGCAATAGGCCGGCTTGTCGATCACATTGACCGGCACGCCGGCTGCGCGGGCCGCACAGAAGAAAGCCTTCGCCTCTTCATCGGTTTCGCAGTCGGCGAGGGCAAGCGCCGCGCCTTGAAATATGCCGCAATGCCAGGGATGCGCATGATGGTTCACCGAGCCCGCGGCAATCATGGCCTGCATTGTCTCGCCGAGATGCTCGCAGCCGCAATAGACATCGACGGTTGCGCCACAGGCAAGAAGAAGCTCCGTCTTCCAGGCGGCCGCCTCCGAACCACCGGCGATGACGGCCCGTTTGCCGGTGAGGTTCCAGAAAACGGGCAGCTTGGCGAGTGGCGCGATGCGCTCCGGTGTCTTATTCGGCGGCGAGAACGTGCGTGGCATCGACAATCCTCCTGATTTCCGGGCGGCAGGAGCCGCAATTGGTGCCTGCATTCAAAGCCTTGCCGATGGCTTCGACCGAGCAGCAGCCGCTACGGGCGGCAGCCGAAATCTCGTTGACGCCGACCGAGAAACACGAGCAGACGATCGCGCCCTTATCCGGCCGTCCGGGTGCCGGCCGCCCTGCCACCAGCATGGATCGCGCTCGCGGGTCGGAATGGCGCTCGGTCAGCTGGTCCGCTGCCCACTGCCGCGACACGGACACTGGTCCGCGCGACACAAAAAGTGCTGCGATCAGCTGGTCGCCTTCGAATGCGAGGATCCGGTGGTCGCCTGTCTGACTGTCGATATAGCCTAAGAGTTGCAGGCTCTCGCCGAGGTTCAGGCTATCACGAAGCCAGCTCTCCCAGCCGTCTGCCGTCGTATTGCCGGCAAATTCCACCCGATGGCCGCCATTCGTCCGCGCAATCGCCCAGTAGGCGAAAGGCAGGTCTGCTGGCTTTATGGTGGAAACGAGGAAGCCGTGGTTGGAGGCCTCGTTGCGCTTGACGGAGACCTCCGTCCGCTTCAGGGCGGGTTGCCCCGAGACGGGATCGACCTTGGACGGCACCAGCGTGCAGACACGGGCGGACGGTGCCGTTTCACCGGTCCAGTGCATGGGAACGAAGACCGCGCCGCGCGCCTGCCTCTCCGTCAGCAGGGCCCGGACGATGACAGTTGCGCCGTCGCGGCCTTCCACCTCGACGAGATCCGCATCCGACAGCCCGATTTCCGCGGCATCGAGTGGGTGGATCTCGCAAAAAGGTTCGGCGATGTGGGCGGACAAACGGGCGCTCTTTCCGGTCCGGGTCATCGTGTGCCAGTGGTCGCGCACCCGGCCGGTGTTGAGCGTGAAGGGATAACGCTCGTCCAGCTTCGGCATGGCAGCCGCGGCGACGGCTATGAAACGCGCCTTGCCGTCAGGGTGATAGAAGCGGCCGTCGGCAAAGAAGCGCTCGCGTGGTGCGGTGCCCTCCGCTTGGGGCCATTGGAACGGCGACAGCTTGTCGTAGGCTTCATCGTCGATCGTGGCATGCGCGCCGATGTCGAAGTCGCGCGTGCCATCGTTTTCAAAGGCGGACAGGGTTGCATGTTCGGCAAAGATTTCAGCTGGCGAGGCATAATCGAAAGCCTTGGCAAACCCCATGCGCTTTCCGACTTCAGCAAGCTGCCACCAATCCGGACGGGCTTCGGCCGGTACGGACAAGAAGGGTCGCTGGCGCGAGATCCGGCGTTCGGAATTGGTGACGGTGCCGGATTTTTCACCCCATCCCGTTGCTGGCAGGAGCACATGGGCGAGCCGCGCCGTGTCCGTATTCTTCTGGATGTCGGAGACCACAATGAAGGGGCAGACTTCCAGTGCTTTCCTGATGGCGTCTGCGTTCGGCATAGAGACCACGGGGTTGGTGGACATGATCCAGATCGCCTTGATCCGGCCGTCGGCCACGGCCTCGAACATGTCGACGGCCTTGAGGCCGGCTTTGGCCGCGATGACTGGCGCATTCCAGAAGCGCTGGACCCTTTCGCGATCAACCGGGTTCTCGATCGCCATATGGCCGGCGAGCATGTTGGCGAGACCACCGACTTCGCGTCCGCCCATAGCATTGGGCTGACCGGTGAGCGAAAATGGTCCCATGCCGGGCTGGCCGATCCGGCCCGTGGCCAGATGGCAGTTGAGTATGGCGTTCACCTTGTCGGTGCCTGAGGCCGACTGGTTGACGCCTTGGCTGTAGCAGGTGACGACCTTCTCCGTCTGCCCGAAGAGCCAGAAGAACTGGCGAAGCAGCATGCCGGATACGCCCGTTGCCTCGGAAAGGTCCGACATGGACTGGCGAGAAACCGCCATCAGCGCTTCGGCTAGACCAGTCGTGTGGGCGCCAACGAAAGCTTCGTCGGTCCGGCCGGTCTCGACCAGATGGGCGAGCAGACCGTTGAACAGGGCAACGTCTCCATCCGGGCGGACGGAGAGGTGCAGATCGGCGAGATCGGAAGTGGCGGTGCGCCGCGGATCGATGACGACAACCTTCATCGTCGGCCGTGCGGCCTTGGCAGCCGCGAGGCGCTGGTAGAGAACGGGATGGCACCAGGCCATATTGGAGCCAACCAGCACGACGAGATCGGCAAGCTCCAGATCCTCATAAGCGCCGGGGACTGTATCGGACCCGAAGGCGCGCCGGTGCCCGGCAACGGAGGATGCCATGCAAAGGCGTGAATTGGTGTCGATATTGGCGGAGCCGATGAAGCCTTTCATCAGTTTGTTGGCGACGTAGTAGTCTTCGGTCAGCAACTGGCCGGATACGTAGAAGGCAACGGAGTCGGGCCCATGCTCGGCGATTGTTTGGCTAAAGGTCGTCGCGACGCGGTCTAGCGCTTCGTCCCAGGCAGCCCGTTCACCATCGATCTCAGGGTAGAGTGCCCGACCGTCGAGATCGAGCGTTTCGGCGAGCGCCGAGCCCTTGGAGCAGAGGCGGCCGAAATTGGCCGGATGGTCCGGATCGCCGTTGACGCTCACCTTGCCGGCGTCATCGACACTGGCAATCACGCCGCAGCCGACGCCGCAATAGGGACAGGTGGTCTTGGTTTCAGTCGACATGGACGCCTTCGCCAAGCTCACCATCGCATTCACTCCGCCGCTACCAGCATCGCGTCGAGCGCGATGGAGAGTTGACCGTCGATGTTGCGCAGCGGAATGGTCCTGACCTCACCTTCATCGGCCCCGAGCGCCTTGCCGCTTTCGAGCGAGATGACGAAGTTGTGCAGGGGGCAGGTGACGGCCTTGCCGTGCACGATGCCCTGGGAGAGCGGGCCGCCCTTGTGGGGGCAGTGGTCCTCGATGGCGAAAACCTCGTTTTCGTTGGTGCGGAAAACGGCGATCTTGCCCTCGGGCGTTTTCACGCAGCGGGCACCACGCAGGGGAATGTCGTCGATATGGCCGATGGCGATCCAGTTCATGGGTGTGTTCCTTGTTGTTGCCTAAGACCCCTCCCCACCCTCCCCACAAGGGGGAGGGCTTAACCCAGCCGAACCCTTGGTGAGAGAACCGAGCGGTTTCAGCTTGGTCCTCTCCCCCCTTGTGGGGGAGATGGCCGGCAGGCCAGAGAGGGTCTTCTATTCCGCCGCCGCCGAGAACCCGACGGTTGCCATGGGCTTGAACTCATGCTTGTCCTTGCCGGAGACGCGTTCCGACCAGGGGTCCACCTGGGCAAACGACTGGCTGAAGACGAAGCGCTCGTAATAGCCCTTGCGCTTTTCCGCGTCGGTCATGATCTGGCGGCGGATCTCATCCAGTCCGACGCGCTTGGCCCATTTGTAGATGCGCTCGAGATAACGGGCCTGCTCGCGGTACATCTGGGTGAGCGCCACGATATGTTCGAGGGCTTCGTCCTCGCTCTTCACCAGGCCGAGCACTTCGGTGCCCTTGATGTCGAGGCCGGCAGCACCGGCGAAGTGGATCTCGAAACCACTGTCGACGCAGATGACGCCGATATCCTTGCAGGTGGCTTCGGCGCAGTTGCGCGGACACCCAGAAACGGCGAGCTTCAGCTTCGCCGGTGTCCATGAGCCCCACATGAATTTCTCAATGCGGATGCCAAGCCCGGTTGAATCCTGCGTTCCGAAGCGGCACCAGTCGGAACCGACGCAGGTCTTTACGGTGCGAAGGCCCTTGGCATAGGCCTGGCCGGAGACGAAACCGGCCTTGCCGAGATCGGACCAGACGGCGGGCAGGTCTTCCTTCTCGATACCGAGCAAATCGATGCGCTGACCGCCGGTCACCTTCACCAGTGGGATATCAAACTTGTCGACGACATCGGCGATCGCGCGCAGTTCGGCGGCATTCGTGACGCCGCCCCACATGCGCGGCACGACCGAATAGGTGCCGTCTTTCTGGATGTTGGCGTGCACGCGTTCGTTGATGTAACGCGACTGGTAGTCATCGGCATATTCATCCGGCCAGTCACAAACCAGGTAGTAGTTGAGTGCCGGACGGCATTTGGCGCAGCCGCAGGATGTCTTCCACTCCAGTTCCTGCATCACGGCTGGAATGGTCTTCAGCCCCTTGGCCTTGATCAGACGGCGGACATCATCATGACCGAGTTCGGTGCAGGTGCACATTGGTGTTACGGCGGCGGGGTTGTAGGCGTCGCCCAAAGTCAGGGCCATCAACTGCTCGACAAGGCCCGTGCAGGAGCCGCAAGAAGCGGATGCTTTGGTATGGGCGCGCACGTCATCAAGCGAGGTCAGGCCCTTGGACGAGATCGTGGTCGTGATCTTGCCCTTGCAGACGCCGTTGCAGCCGCAGATTTCTGCATCATCCGGCAAGGCTGCAACGGCCGCCATAGGGTCCAGCGGGGTGCCCCCCTGGTATGACTGGCCGAATATCAGGGTTTCGCGCATTTGAGAGATGTCGGTTCCGCGCTTCATCAGATCGAAGAACCAGGAACCGTCAGCGGTTTCGCCGTAGAGCACGGCGCCGAGGATCTTGTTGTCCTTCAGCACGAGGCGCTTGTAGATGCCGGCGGAAGCATCGCGCAGAACGATTTCCTCGCGGTCAGGCGCTTCTGCAAAGTCGCCGGCCGAGAACAGGTTGATGCCGGTCACCTTGAGCTTCGTGTTGACGACGGAGCCGTGATACTCGCCGGTGCCACCGGTCAGGCAATCGGCAAGAACGCGGGCTGCTTCATAAAGGGGCGCGACGAGGCCGTAGCAGGTGCCGCGATGTTCGGCGCATTCGCCGAGTGCAAAGATATTGGGGTCCGAGGTCATCATGCCGTCGTCGACGACAATGCCGCGGTTGACCGCTATGCCTGCATCCTTGGCGAGCTGGGAGGCCGGGCGGATGCCGACGGCCATGATGACCATGTCGCCCTTGATCACACGGCCGTCTTCCAGTTCGATGCCTTCGACCTTGTCGGTTCCGAGGATCTGCTTGGTGTTGGCCTTTGTGATGATGTCGATGCCGCGTTCGGTGAGCGCCTTTTCCAAGAGGTAGGCGGCGGCCGGATCGAGCTGGCGCTCCATGATGGTTGGCATCAGGTGGATGACGGTGACATCCATTCCCTGGCGCTTCAGGCCGTAAGCCGCTTCAAGACCCAGCAGGCCGGCGCCGATGACGATGGCGCGACCCTTGCCTTCGGCGATCTTCAGCATGTTGTCGACGTCGTCGAGATCTCGGTAGGGCAGTACACCCGGCAGCTGGTGGCCGGGAACCGGGATGATGAAGGGCAGCGAGCCGGTTGCGATGACCAGCTTGTCGTAAGGGACTGTGATGCCGTTGGCCGATGTCACCGTCTTGGCCTGGCGATCGATCTCGGTGACTTTGGCGCCCTTGTGCAGGGTCACGCCATGGGCGGTGTACCAGTGGTCATTGTGGATGACGATGTCTTCATAGGACTTTTCGCCTGATAGCACCGGCGAGAGCATGATGCGGTCGTAGTTGACGCGCGGCTCAGCGTTGAAGATGGTCACGTCGTAAAGGCCCGGCGCCTTTTCGAACAATTCCTCCATCATGCGGCCCGGAGCCATGCCATTTCCGATGATGACGAGTTTCTCAGCCATTGATGTTACTCCGCAGCTTCGACAAAGCGGTGGCGTTCGTAGAGGAACTTCAACACGGCTTCGCGGGATTTGAGGTAGGTTCGGTCGGCGGCGAGCGCGATGCGGTCGCGCGGGCGCAGGATCGGGACTTCCAGCACTTCGCCAATGCGGGCTGCCGGGCCGTTGGTCATCATGACGATGCGGTCGGAGAGCAGCACAGCCTCGTCGACGTCATGGGTGATCATGATCATCGTGTTGCCGAGACGGGAATGGATTTCCATCACCGCATCCTGCAGATGGGCGCGGGTGAGGGCATCGAGCGCGCCGAAAGGCTCGTCGAGCAGCAGGATCTTCGGCTCCATGGCGAGTGCGCGGGCGATGCCGACGCGCTGTTTCATGCCACCGGAGATCTCCGCCGGGCGCTTGTCCTTGGCATGGCCCATCTGGACGAGATCCAGATTGCGCATCACCCATTCATGCTTTTCCGCCTTGGTCTTGCGGCCGGCAAAGACCTTCGAGACTGCAAGATTGACGTTTTCATAGACGGTCAGCCAAGGCAGGAGCGAGTGGTTTTGAAAGACCACGGCGCGTTCTGGGCCTGGCGCGTTGACCTCGACGTTTTCGAGCAAAACGGCACCGGAGGAGACGCGCGTCAGGCCGGCGATGAGGTTGAGCAAGGTCGACTTGCCGCAGCCAGAATGGCCGATGATCGAGACGAATTCACCTTTGTCGATGGTGAGGCTGACATCCTTGAGGACGTCCGTCTTCGTGCCGCCCCGTTCAAAGCTTTTGTCGATATGGTCGATCTTGAGATAGGCGTTCATGCTCGCTCTCCTCAGTTCTTCGCGGTGCCGCGGGTGATGACGTTGCCGAGAAGGGCGACCAGCTTGTCGAGGACGAAGCCGGTCACGCCGATATAGGCGAGCGCCACGATGATGTCGGAGAGGCGCGAGGAATTCCACGCATCCCAGATGAAGAAGCCGATGCCGACGCCGCCGGTCAGCATTTCCGCAGCAACGATGGCCAGCCACGACAGGCCGATGCCGATACGAAGGCCGGTGAAAATGTAAGGAGCTGCAGCCGGCACCATGATGCGGATGAAGAATTCCAGCGGATTGAGGCGCAGTACGCGGGCGATGTTGCGATAGTCTTCCGGGATATTGCGCACGCCGACAGCGGTGTTGATGATCACGGGCCAGATCGAGGTGATGAAGATGACGAAGATCGCCGACGGATTGGAGTTCTGGAATGCGGCGAGCGACAGCGGCAGCCAGGCCAGCGGTGGCACCGTGCGCAGGATCTGGAAGATCGGATCGAGACCGCGCATGGCCCAGACCGACTGGCCGACAACCGCACCCAGGAAGACGCCGACGACAGCTGCGAGGCCGAAACCGATGGCGACACGTTCAAGCGAGATCAGAACCCGCCAGGCAAGACCAATGTCCTGCGAGCCGTAATCGAAGAACGGAAAGGCGATCAGGTCATAACTGTCGATCCAGATCTGCGATGGCGGTGGCAGGCTGGCGCCGGGATTGGAGCAGGCGATCTGCCAGACGGCCAGGAGCCCGATCAGCACCACAAGTGGCGGCAGGACATTGCGACAGAGGGCGGCGAGCGGCTTGCGGATGTTGAGCTTACTGGCTGGGCGCTGTGCGATCATGACGACCGTCCCTGTCCTGGTCGCTGAAATGGCCGTCGCCTCGGTCTCAGTCTTGCGGGCGGTTGCGGTCATGGTGTGGTCCTTTTGGGCGGTTGGTGTTTAGCTAGCGATGAGGGGAGGCAAATGCGCCGAGCGTCGCTCCCCCTCATCCGGCCATGCGTGGTTACAGCCTCCCCCGCGGGGGAGACTGTGAAATTAGGCTCCGGCCTTGATCGTCAGGCTGTCGAGATAGGCCTTCGGGTTTTCCGGATCGAAGACCTTGCCGTCGAAGAAGGTCTCCGGTCCGCGCGACGAGGAAGCCGGGATGTCGGCGGCGGCGATGCCGAGATCGGCGGCGGCGGCCCGCCAGATGTCCTCGCGGTTGACCTTGTCGACCAGTGCCTTGATGTCGGTGTCGGCTGCGAATTTGCCCCAGCGGACGTTCTCGGTCAGGAACCAGGCATCATGGCTCTTGAAAGGATAGGAAGCGTGGTCCTTCCAGAACTTCATCTCGAGTCCGGTGTTTTCGAGCAGACGGCCGTTGCCATAGTTGATGGTGCCCTTCAGGCGGCCGGCCACATCCTTCGGCGGCACGTTGAACCACTGGCGCTTGCCGAGGATCGCCGACATCTCTTCCTTGTTGTCCATGCTGTCGGCCCAGATCTGGGCTTCCATCACGGCCATCATCAGGGCCTTGGCGGCGTTCGGATTCTTCTCGATCCAGTCGGTGCGGAGACCCAGCGCCTTTTCCGGATGGCCCTTCCACAGCTCACCTGTGGTGCAGGCGGTAAAGCCGATGCCCTGGTTGACGAGCTGCTCGTTCCAGGGCTCGCCGACACAGAAGGCATCCATGTTGCCGACCTTCATGTTGGCAACCATCTGCGGCGGCGGGACAACGATGGTGGAGACGTCCTTGTCCGGATCGATGCCGCCGGCGGCCAGCCAGTAGCGGATCCACAGGTCATGGGTACCGCCGGGGAAGGTCATGGCGACCTTAATCTCGTTGCCGGCGGCCTTCTTGGCGGCAAAGGCTTCCTTCAGCTTCGATGCATCCAGTTGTACGCCGGTCTCGGCATATTCCTTGGCAACCGAGATGCCCTGGCTGTCGAGATTGAGGCGGGCGATGATCGACATCGGTACCGGCACATTGTTCTGCGTCACCTTGCCGGTTTCCATCAGATAGGGCATCGGGGTGAGGATATGTGCGCCATCGATGCCGTTTGCCTCGCCACCGAGGACGAGATTGTCGCGTGTCGCGCCCCAGGAAGCCTGCTTCAGGACTTCGACATCAGGCATGCCGTGTTTCTCGAAGAAGCCCTTTTCCTTGGCGATGACCAGCGGTGCGGCATCTGTCAGTGCGATGAAGCCCAGTTTGACGCCGGTGACTTCAGGGCCGGCACTCGCGGCAAAGGCGCCAGACGGCAGGGCCAGGCGGGCTGCGCTCACGAGAGCGGCAGCGGAGGTGATCTTGAGGATCTGACGGCGGCTGATGTTCATTCCTTTAGTCTTCGTCATAATTGTTTGCCCCTCTGGTGTGCGACGGAGATCTGGAAAACGAAAAAAACGCCGCGAGCTTTCCTGCGGTGTCCTGGCGGGAGGAGCCGGACAGCAAAAAGCCTGCGACGTCATTGTCTGATGGGTATCTGCGCCTCTGCGGCGCTCATCCGTCCTGCGATCGCCGTTGATCGTGGACGAATATTAAGAAGCAAGAGGCGTGCCAGTTTTAGAAAGCGCTCTTGAAGTTGTTGATATGGAAGGTTTTTCTGCTCGTAAGCCTGTCGTCTGCCTGGCGTTGTGGGTAAAGGCTCTGCATGTTTCGCGATCTCGCTTTGAATGCAGATGCCGCTGCTTTGTGCAGTGCACGCTTCAATCAGGCGTCTTGGGACCTGTCGCCAAGGGAGGCTTGCATGCGCACGGGGAAGCCTTCGACATAGCCGGGGATGTTCAATGGGTCGAAAACCTGCCCGTCCATGAAGGTGTCCCCCGGCCTCACGCCAACAGGAGATAGGGTCTCTTCGCGTGCAGGCTGCCCGAGGGCTGCCCGATAAAGATCCGGCCGGAAGGCCGAGGCCGCCGCCGATGCCTTGTCGGCGGAGAAACCCGTTTGGCCCCAGCGGATCATCTGGCTGTAGATCCACAAGGCCTGGCGGGGGGCGGGCAGGTTTGCCTCCCCCCGGTGAAAGACGAAATAGTTTTCGAGAACACGCTTGGTTCCCTTGGCGTCGAGTGAGAATTCCCCGGCGAGAACCTGTCTAAGGATATCGACCGGTGCTGCGATATAACGCTCGGCTGACAGCGTTTCGGCGAGACGTGCGTGGTTGGCGCGATCGTCACACCAGCGTGCCGCGGCATCGAGTGCGACGACCAGACGAGACACCGTGTCTGCGTTGGCGGCTGCCCATTCCGGGCGCATGCCGACGACCTTTTCCGGTGCCGACGGCCAGATATCCTGCTTTGCTGCAACGATCCGCCCCAGGCCGCGTTCGGATGCGACCATGTTCCAGGGCGCGCCAACGCAAAAGCCGTCGATCGCGCCGGCAGCAAGCGCATCTGAGGTGAGCGGCGGTGGCACAACGACCATCTTCACATCCGCATCCGGATCGATGCCGCCAGCGGCCAGCCAGTAGCGGAATTCGTAATTGTGGGACGAGAATGGATAGGTCATCCCGAAGGTCGGCGGTGTTTCTCCCGCAGCCCGCATCTCGGCAAGTACGGATGCTAGCGCCCGAGCATTGTCGAGGGCCGAGGCGGTGTCGCTCAGATCGGCAATGGCCTGCATCCGTTCGAAGAGACGTGAGGACAGCGTAATCGCGTTGCCGCCGCGACCGAGCGAGAAAGGCGCGATGGTTGGCGAGGGGTTGGAGCCCAGACCGAGCATCGAGGCGACGGGCATGGGTGACAGCATATGGGCAATGTCGAATTGCCGGAAGGCCAGTCTGTCGCGCACATTGGCCCAGGACACGTCGCGCACAAGGTCGAGCGTCAAGCCTTCCCGCGCCGCAAACCCGAATTCCGCCGCTGCGACAAGCACGGATGCATCCATGAGCGGGATGAAGCCGGCGCGCAGCAGTTTCTGTTCGCCGCCACTGATCCTTGCCGGTGCGTTGAGCCCGCTTTTGCCATTGTCGATCGTCATTTCAAGCACTCCGCCGCCTCCGCTTTTCGGGTTCGGACCAGCACGCCATCACAGCAACATGCCGGCAGCTGTCACCACCGATTGGGCGATGTCGGCAAGCCGTTTCTTTTCGTTCATCGCCGTCTGGCGCATCAGCGTGAAGGCCTCCTCTTCCGAAAGGCCGCGCATCTTCATCAGGATCCCCTTGGCGCGCTCGATCACCTTGCGCTCCTCAAGTGCGCTTCTTGCATCGGCCAACTCGCGTTGCAGGCGGCTGAAGGCATTGAATCGGCTGACCGCCATATCGAGGATCGGCTTGATGCGTTCCTTGCGCAGGCCATCGACGACATAGGCGGAAACGCCAGCATCGACGGCGGCTTCGATCGAGGCGGTGTCCGAACGGTCGACGAACATGGCAATCGGGCGACTGACGGAGCGCGTGAGTTGGAACAGATGTTCCATCATGTCCCGGTTCGGGTTTTCAATATCGATGATGATGACATCGGGGGCAAGCGTCTCGACGATACGGGCTATGCCGTTCACCTCGTGGACGACGGTCACCCGTCTGTGGCCAGCCTCATGCAATCCTTCCTCGATGATCGCTGCACGAACAGCGTTCTCATCAATTACCAGGATGGTGAGGTCGAGGTGGTTCATGCAGGGATTGATGACGCAATGCAGCATTGATGGCAACCGGCATTGCCTAAAAACTAGGTTTTTCCGATGCTGGCGCAATAATATGCAAATTGACACGCGTCCATCTCGTGCCTCCGGTTATCTGCGGAACACAGAGAAAAACAGTCGATTTCATCTTGATGTTTTATTTTAGTTCATCCGGAAGAGCAATTATTTCCCAAAAATGGGCGAATGGGCGTTAACTGATATTTAAGCAAACGCTTCACCACGCCGAGGCCGCGTGTTACTCATAATAACCCTAAGGAGGCATGGGTTATGGTGGTAAGGGTCGCGTTTGTCGATGATCATCCGATTCTGCTTGAAGGTCTTGTGAGCCTTTACAGCAGCAAGGCCGATCTCGATGTGGTGGCCATGGGCCACAATACAATTGATGCACTGCAGATCCTTGAGCAACATCGACCTGATGTCATAGTCATGGATCTCAGCATGCCCGGCGATTCTTTCGCTGCGATCGATCTGATGCTTGTGACCCATCCCTATACAAAGGTGATCGTGTTTACGGCGTCCAGCGCTATCCAGCCTGCGGTTGAACTGATCGAGGCAGGCATTTCCGGTTACGTTCTGAAGGGATCTTCCTCCTCGGATCTGCATGAGGCGATCCTGCGGGCTCATGATGGAGAAACCTATATCACCCCGGGTTTTGCCACGAAGGTAATCGTCTCGATGAAGACCGCAGAGCTGCGGCGTGCGGCACAGCCGAAAGAACACCTGCATCATCGCGAGGAGCAGATTATCGGCGGATTGCTGAAGGGTATGACCAATCGTGAGATCGGCACCAGCCTTAATCTCAGCGAAAAGACGGTCAAGCACTATATGACCTCGCTGATGAGCAAGCTTGATGTTCGCAACCGCGTCGAGCTCGTGATCGCCGTCAAGAACCGCGCTGCACCAAAGGAAGCGCCTGCTAGACGCATCTCCGGGTGAAGGTTTGGGTGGCGTGCCCCGCCCCGCCTCAGTCCGCACCTAGAGGGAGACTTGCGACTGCAAATGTTCCGTTCTTGCGCGGAAAGTAGCGCATCCTGCCACCGAAGTTTCGAATGCGACGTTTCTGGCTGACCTTGCCCAGGCGTGATCTCTGGACTTCGCTCTTCGAGGCAAGGACCGGTTTTTTTCCGATATCGACTACGGCGACATAAAGCTTTCCTGCGCGGCAGTGATAGCGGACGAGATTGCGGTTGTCTGGCGCGTGGCGGTAGCTGTTGAGAAGCCCTTCAAGCACGAAACGATAGAGGCAAATCGATAGATCGGGAATACGTAGTTCCGAACGAAGCCGGCCTTCGACTGGAGCTTCGCGTCCGGTAATCTCGAGATAGCGCTTGGCTGCCAGATGGATCGCCTCGTCGACCGTTGTTTCTTCCAGCTCAGGTAGGACCAACCCGGCAGAAAGATGCCGGATTTCGTCAAGCACATTGGTGACGAGGTCGATCGCCTTGTGAAGCGCTTCCCTGCGTGTCTCGGGAGATATGTCCTGTTTTGTGCTCGACAGGTCGCTCAGGCGAAGCTTTACCAAGGTCAGAAGCTGGACCGAACCGTCGTGGAGATCGGAACCGATCTGATCAAGAATTCGCTCATTCAGCTTGCCGGCCTCAACGCGGGCATTTTCTGCCAGCAAGCGAAGCCTGTTGTTCTCGACGGAAAGCTCGATCGCATTGCGCAGGCTTTCTCGCAATGTTCGCCTCTGATGCTCGATCAGCCGGGCACCTTTGCGCACCACCAGATAGAGAAGAGAGAGCATCGGTACAGAGATCAGGAGGACGACGGCCATCGATTTGTGGCGCGTGCCAAGGATCTGCTGCTCGAGCACTACGGATTCTTCGTAGATTTCACCTGCAAGCAGAACCTTGCCGTCACTGTTGCTGACCAGTGGTGCGTAGACTTCAAGCAGGGGCTCGACCCGTTCTTCTTCGCTGTAGTCGTGTTTGGCAATCGTCGTACGCGACACAACCGTTTCGCCTTGGAGTGCGCGTGCCAGCTCATCAAAAACGATCGGGGCCGGCAAGGGCTCTTCCTTCGGGAAGATCTGGCGTCCATCGGCCGACCATATCTTGATGAAGCGGATACGTTGGCCGATTGGCCCCTGGCCGATCAGGGCAGAGATGCTGTCCTCAAACGTCTCGTTGAATTCGAAGCTACCCGACGGGGTCGTCTGGACGAGCGGTGCAATCAGCGTCTGCATGCGTACTGCGCCGGCAGAGCCGGCTGCATTCAGCGCTGCGGTCTCCACTTGCGCTGCGGTGAAGAAGCTGACGCCTGCCATGAGGCTGAAGACGATCACCGAGGCCGCGATCAGGAATTGCGCAGACAAGGAGAGTTCTGAAAGCTTGCCCCAGAACCTCCAGATCAGACTTGGCTGCGAAAGACCGTTCTTTGCCTTCATGGTGCTCGACTGTCCGATGCTGTCTCCGGCGCTGTCTGGAGCTCCGGCTCGGTCCCTACAGAGTAAGCATAAATCCTGCAGTCGGTGGGACATTTCTTGGTTTTCGCCAGTATCGACGATTTTTCCTTGGCGTCCATGGTCTGAAAACTATCGGACCATGGTCCGAAACTGGATAGGACCTAGGGCGCATACATCGTGAGACCTAGTTCCCTTCAATCGTCCCGTGGTTGTGAGAAGCTTCGAACCTGACAAAGTCCTGACAAACCCCTGTCAGAACGCCGATCAAGCTCACGGAGGCGGGGATTTCCCGAAGCGTCATGGTTCACATCAATCAGCACGACCTCGAATTCATCCTGAAGCAGATCAAGATCGCCGAAGCCAATTCGACGGCGCATTCGGGTAGTTTTTCAGCCGGCCTCAAGGAAATCTGGTCTGATGACGCGGGGAATACCTACACGTTGGATGCAGAGGGTTTCCCGATCAATAGTGCGGGTGAGCGGATCGTTATCGAGAATGTCGAGCAGACGGTCACCAGCCTTGGGCTAACCCAGGCGATCAGTGCTGACCATGTTCCCTACGGCCTGCGCACGGTGGACGGCAGCTACAACAACCTTGCGGAGGGGCGCGAGGATTGGGGTTCCGCAGACCAACCCTTTGTTCGGTTGCTGGAGCAGGGTTGGCGCGTCAGCGACGGCGATACCTTCCGACTGTTCACAGGCTTTTCCCAGGCGGGGCCGAGCTTCACGACGATATCGAACAGTGCCTATAACCCCACGGGTGCGGTTGCAGACGCCGATCCGCGGCTGATCTCCAACCTGATCGTTGACCAGACATTGGCCAATCCGGCCGCCATTTACACGGCGCTGGTTCAGTCGGGCTATTCCGGTGACATCATGGCGGCGGTTGATGCCATTCGCGCAGACTTCAACGAAGCACTCGAAGATGCAAAGGCTGCGAACAGCACGCAGAAGACCGTTGCCGTGCTTGCCGCCGAGGCGACTGCGGGTATCGCTGGCAATCTGGAAGCGACCTACGGCATCAGGTTTGACGGTCCGTCGGTGCTGATTGAGAATGTTGCGCCCGACGAAGGCCTTTCGGCACCCTACAATTCCTGGTTTACGCTGTTCGGCCAGTTTTTCGACCACGGCCTCGACCTGGTCGAAAAGGGGGGCAATGACAAGATCTACATTCCGCTGTCGCCCGATGACCCGCTTTATGTTCCGGGGAGCTTCACCAATTACATGGTGCTGACCCGTGCGCCGGAACAGCCCCGCAATTTCACGACGCCTTTCGTCGACCAGAACCAGACCTATTCGTCCACGGCTTCAAAGCAGTTGTTCCTGCGGGAATACAAGCTCGATGCCGATGGCAAGCCGGTCGCGACAGGCCATTTGCTTGAAGGTGCCAAGGGGATCGCAACCTGGGGCGAAGTGAAGGATCAGGCTCGAGACATTCTCGGGATTGAGCTCTCGGACGAATATGTCGGAAGCGTTCCGCTCTTCCTCATGGACGCTTACGGTGAGTTCATTCGCGGCCCCAACGGTTTTCCGCAGCTGATAACCGCCAATGGCCTGGTCGAAGGCAATCCCGACGCGCCAATCAGCCTGAGCAACGCAGTCCTCACCGGGCACGCCTTCCTGGATGATATCGCGCATAATGCGGTTCCTGGTCTTGTCGATCACGATCGCAATCCATCAACCGCCGCCATTCTCAAAATTGCCGATGCCGATGGTGATGCCGGGAATGCCATTCCTCTCAACAACGTCGGGCAGGCAACGACCTATGACGATGAACTGCTCGATGCCCACTTTGTCACCGGTGATGGTCGCGGCAATGAGAACATTGGCCTGACCGCTGTTCACCACATTTTCCATTCCGAACACAACAACACGGTGGAGCAGGTCAAGGTGCGCGCCATTGAGGCCGCGCAAAACGGTGATCTCGGCTTCCTGAACGAGTGGCTTGCGACAGACGTTCAGGAATTGCCCGAGGATCTTGTCACGTTGAATTGGGACGGTGAGCGCCTGTTCCAGGCCGCCCGCTTCACCACGGAAATGCAGTACCAGCATCTGGTCTTTGAGGAATTTGCTCGGAAGATCCAGCCAGATGTCGATGCCTTTGTCTTCAATCCGTCCATGGACATCGATCCGGCGATCTTCGCCGAGTTCGCCCATGTCGTCTATCGCTTCGGTCATTCGATGCTGAACGAGACTGTCGATAGCGTTGATGCGGATGGCGTCGGTTCTTCCATGGACCTGTTCGATGCCTTCCTCAACCCGATTGCCTATGCGTCGGGCGCTGTTACGGCCGAGCAGGGGGCTGGGGCCGTCATTCGCGGCATGACCGGTCAGGTCGGCAACGAGATCGACGAATTTGTCACCGACGTTCTGCGCAACCATCTGGTCGGCATCCCACTCGACCTTGCCGCCCTCAACATCGCCCGAGGCCGTGAAACCGGCATTCCGAGCCTGAATGCGGCGCGTGCTCAGTTCAAGGAAATCGCCAATGGCGATAGCCAGCTCGACCCTTACAAGAACTGGGTTGATTTCGGCATGAACTTGAAGAACCCGGCTTCGATCGTGAACTTCATCGCGGCTTATGGCACGCATTCTTCGATTACAACGGTGCTGGATCCTGCCGCGATGACACCGCAAAATCCGACCGGCAGTCGCGCCACGACGATGGAGGAAAGGCGCGACGCGGCGATGAAGCTGGTCTTCGGTGGCCAAGGCGCGCCGGCTGATCGTCTCGACTTCGTCAATGGCACAGGCGCCTATGCAGATCTCGGCGGCTTGAACGATGTCGATCTCTGGATTGGCGGTCTTGCCGAAAAGAAGATGGCCTTCGGCGGCATGCTGGGGTCCACTTTCTCCTTTGTCTTCGAACTCCAGCTTGAAAATCTGCAGAATGGAGACCGCTTCTACTATCTGTCACGTACACAGGGCCTTAACCTGCTGAACGAGCTGGAAGCGAACTCGCTGGCCGAACTCGTCATCCGCAACACGGACATTGGCGAGTCTGGCTATGCAGTTCCGGGCGACATATTCTCCGTTCCCGATCATGTGCTCTATGTCGATCCGTTGGAGCAGGGCAAGTGGGTCGGTCCCGATCCGATGGGGAGTGATCCGTTCCAGAACGCGCTGGCTCCGATGGTGCAGCGTGGCGCCAACTTCATCCAGTTCAACAGCCTCGATCATGCCCTTATCCAGGGCACGAACCAGGCGGATACGATCATTTCCGGTGGTGGCGACGACACTGTCTGGGGGCGTGGCGGCAATGACCGGATCGAAGCGGGTTATGGCGTCGACAAGGTCCATGGCGGCGAGGGCGACGATATCATCACCAATTCTGGCACGGATATCGGCGAGACCGATTTCCTCATGGGCGAAGAAGGAAATGACGTTGTCCATGGCGGCTCCGGCCTGGCGCTGGTCTTCGGCAATCAGGGCTCTGACGTTCTGATCTCCGGGCCCGACGGCAAGGAAATGTTCGGCGGTGAAGGCGACGACTTCATGCTCGGCGGCGAAGGCGGCGACTTCCTGCTTGGCAATGAAGGCGACGACTGGATCGAGGGCGGCAACGGCTTTGATACGACGGCCGGTGACAATTCCGAGCTGTTCTTCAACTCGACGATCCTTGGCCATGACGTCATGTTCGCCGGTCAGAACGAACATGACTTTGATGCCGAATCCGGCGACGACATCATGGTGCAGGGCGAGAGCGTGATGCGCAATGAAGGCATGTGGGGGTATGACTGGGCAGCCTACAAGGGCACGACCAAAGCGGCCGATGCCGACCTCCTCAAGCCGATCTTCACCACGGACCAGCAGGATATCCTGCGCAATCGCTTCGACGCTGTCGAAGGCCTGTCCGGTTACAAGGCGAACGATCTCCTCAAAGGGGATCATCGCTCCACGGCGTTCCCTTCGACGCCTGATCCGGAAGCGGAACCAGGCGCAAACCTCGCCGGTGCCGAAAACACGATGGTCAAGCATCATCTGAGCCAGGCTGGCATCGACCGGATCTCCGGCCTTCGCGAACTTCTCGGCGATCTGGTTCAGAATACGAACGCGGTCGGCGAGGCAGCCCGCGAAGCACAGATCGCCTTTGATGCCGGCAACATTCTTCTCGGCGGTGGCGGCAGCGACACAATCGAAGGCCGTGGCGGCGACGATGTGATCGATGGTGACAAGTGGTTGAACGTTCGCATTCGCATTACCACGCCAAACGCGACCTATACCGCAGACAGTCTGGCTGGACCGATCTATCTTCAGTCCCAGCTGGTCAACGGGGAAATCCCGACGAATGCCGCCCCGGCCCTTGGCGGCAAGACGCTATCGGAACTGCTGCTCGATCGTGCGATCCTTCCCGGGCAGATGGAAATCGTCCGTGAAATCGTCGATGGTGGCCAGAATGGTGACACTGACGTCGCCGTCTATTCGGATGTGCGGGCGAATTATGCCTTCGAACTGAATGAAGATGGCAGTCTGACGGTGACGCACGTGACGGTCGATCCCGATGGGACGCTTGGGCTGGTCAATTCTGACGGGCAGGACCGTCTGAGCAATATTGAGACCCTTCGCTTCGCCGACGGTGACGCATCAGTCGCCGAGCTCTTCAATCGCGAACCTTCGATTACATCCAATGGCGGCGGTGCGACTGCGGCAACCACGGTCGGAGAAAACAGCTCGATCGTGACAACCGTAACGGCCAACGATCCGGATGCTGGCCAGGTGCTCACCTATTCAATTGCTGGGGGGGCCGATGCTGCTTTGTTTGCGATCGATCCATCCACCGGGATCCTGACATTCCTTGTGCCACCGAATTTTGAGGCTCCAACCGATGTCGGTGCCAACAATGTCTACGATGTGGTCGTCCAGGTATCCGATGGACTTGCCATTGATACACAGGCACTTGCCGTTACGGTCTCCAACGTCAACGAAGGTCAGAGCGGTTCACCCGTGATTTCCGATCTGACACCCACGAGACCACAGCAACTTTCCGTGGATACGTCGGGGATCGCGGACCCGGACGGACTTGGCGCTTTCTCCTTCCAATGGCGTATGTCGGTCGACAATGGAGCGACCTGGACGAATATTGCCGGTGCAACGGCTGCAACTTTCACGCCCGGTGGCGCGCAAGTTGGTAACCTTTTGCGGGTTGACGTATCCTATACTGATGGAAGCGGCGCCGTCACAACGCTGACATCGACACCAACTGCTGCCGTGGGCGATACCGTTACCGGAACCGTCTTCGGCGAAACGCTCAATGGGACTGCTGGTGCTGATGTTCTGGCCGGGTCTATCGGCAACGACACGGTGAATGGCGGCGCCGGCGATGACGTGATTTCCTGGACCGTCAGAAACACTGGGTTCCCTGGATTCGGTATCGCTGACGGCCGTGACTTCGTCGATGGCGGCGCTGGCAGCAACGATACCTTCGTCGTCAACGGCAACAACCAGACGGAAACCTACCGCATCTACGCCCGTGCCGATTGGTTGGTGCTGAATCCCTTCGCGCCCCTCAATGTCAACACCGAGATCATCATCACCCGTAACGGTACGACCAACGCCAACGTTATCGCGGAACTCGACAATATCGAGGAGATCATCATCAATACCGGTCCCGGCAATGACCAGGTCATTGCAATCGGTAACTTCAATCCGACGAGCCTGAACTTCAATACCATCACGATCGATGGTTCGGAGGGCAACGATACGGTCGATATTTCGGATCTGGCATCTGCACACCGCATCCTGTTCCGCTCGGCCGGTGGCCAAGATACGATCCTTGGAACCCTGCGTGCCCAGGATGTGATCGAGATCCCTGCGGGTGCAAACCCGACGGACTATGCGCTGACGGTCAACGGCAACGGGTCCAAGACGCTCTCGAACGGAACGCACTCGATCACCTTCTCGGGCGACGTGCCGCAGCTTGCGCCCCCGAGCGATCATGGTGGCAGCACCACCGGTCCAATTCTCGGTCCTAGCGGTCCATTCGAATATACGGCTCGCGACATCGAAGGGCTGACCAACCTGATCAAAGGGCTGCCGGCCTATGCCGGAGATGACGATTCACTCGGTGCTGGTGGCGTTCGCGACCTGTCCGGCGCCGGCAACAATCTTGCCAATCCGACCTCTGGCAATGCCGATCAGCCCTTCATCCGTCTCACCGATGCCCGTTATGGCGATGGTGTCGTGACTGACGCCCAGAACAACATGATCAATCGGGCGCTAAACCCGATCTTTGATGGGCTTGATGCGCGCGCCATTTCCAACATCCTGGGTGACCAGGAGGACGGACTGCCGAAAGCACCGAACCAGGCCAATATCTTCTTCATGGCCTTTGGCCAGTATTTCGACCACGGGCTGGACTTCCTGCCCAAGGGCGGTGCCGGCAAGGTGATCATCGACGGTGTCGACATTCCGGGGCCGACGGCTGCAAACTTTACCGACCTCACGCGTGGCGCGCTTGCCGAGCCACTCCAGTCGGCCACGGATATTCCGCAGCACATCAACAAGACGTCGCCCTTTGTCGACCAGAACCAGGTCTATGGGTCGAATACGATCGTCGGTCAGTTCCTGCGGGAAGCGGACGGCCATGGTGGCGTCGGCTCTCATATCCTGATGGGGACCGCTGATCCGTCGGCACCCGGCCAGCACCTGATGTCGACCCTGCGAGAGCTGCTAGACCATCACCGCGAAGCCGGCACAGTCTTCAAGGGGCCGGGACTTGGTATGTCTGGTATGACGATCGACCAGTATTACCCGACGCTGTGGAACAGCACGTCGAACAGCTATGACATGACGATTGTCCGTACACTTGCCAGCAACTTCATGGGCTCCAGCCATGCGCTGCTGCTCGATGCCAATCCGATCATCAGCCCGCTCGACCACTATATCGGTGGTGATGGTCGTGCGAACGAGAATTTCACGCTGACCTCGATGCACACCATCTGGGCGCGCAACCACAACTTCCATGTCGAGAAGCTGTTGGACGCCGGTTTTGTCGGGACGGAAGAGGAGCTGTTCCAGGCCGCCAAGATGGTGAACGAGGCCGAGTACCAGCGCGTCGTCTTTACCGAATTTGCCGATGCGCTGATCGGCGGGATCCAGGGCGATGGCGACCATGGGTTCGAGGCCTATAACGAAAATGCGACGGCGAGCATCAGCCATGAATTCGCTGCCGCCGTCTATCGCATCGGCCATTCGCTGATCGGCGACACCGTGACAGTAAAGGGACCGGACGGGCAGAACTACTCGGTCAACCTGTTCGACGCCTTCCTGAACCCGACCAATGATGTGTTTACGCCGGGGCAGCTGCAGCAACTTCAGGCAATGGGCTATAATCCGCAGCCCGGCTACGAGCAGCTCGGAACAGGGGCAATCCTGTCCGGGATCGTCGAGCAGCCGGCGGAAGATGTTGACTTTAACGTTGTGGATGCGGTCCGCAACGACCTCGTTCGCATCCGCGCCGACCTCTTCGCCTTCAATGTTGCCCGTGGCCGCGATGTTGGTCTCGGTACACTGAATCAGGTCAAGGCGGACCTGAAGGCTTCGACCGATCCCTATGTGAAGTTTGCGGTCGATTTCCTGGAGGCGAATGGCGGTTCGATGAACCCCTATTCGAGCTGGCAGGACTTCAAGCTGCGCAATGGCCTGACTGACGTCGTGCTCGCCCAGTTCATGGCGGCCTATCCAGACCTCGTGTTGCAGGCAGATCAGATCGCTGCGTTCAAGGCCATCAATGGCAACATCGTTGCAGTCCAGGAGGACGGCACCGGGCTGGTCAAGGGGATTGACCGCGTCGACCTCTGGGTCGGTGGTCTGGCTGAAAAGCACTTCAATGGCGGCATGGCCGGCGACACCTTCTGGGTCGTTCTGCATGAGCAGTTCGACCGCCTGCAGGAAGCCGACCGGTTCTACTACACCGAGCGCTTCGACAACTTCGATCTCTATGAAAACTTCATCGATGGCCAGAACTTCGCTGACATCGTCGCCCGCAACACCGGCCTGGCAGGACTGCCCGAGGACATCTTCTCCTCCGACGTCGAGGACGGCGTTGGCAATGGCGAAGGCGAGGGTGAAGGCGAAGACGATGGTGACGGCGATGGCCAGACCGACCCTGACGGCGACAACGGCGACGGCGACGGTGATGGAAGTGTCGACGATGGCGACGATGAAGACGACGGCGACACGGACGGTGAAGGGGATGGCGACGGGAACTCTGACGGTGACGGCGATAGCGATGGAGAAGACGATGGCGGCGTAACGCCGACGCCGACACCTGTTCCCGTGGCTGCGCTCACCCTGATCGGCACGGCTGCTGCGGATGCACTCTTGGGGGCATCCGGGGACGACACGATCCTGGGCGGCGCCGGGACCGATGTATTGGCCGGCCAGGGAGGCTCGGACATTCTGCGCGGTGAGGACGGCGACGATGTCGTGACAGGTGGCGACGGCAATGATGTCGTCAATGCGGGTCTCGGCGATGACGAGGTCCATGCCGGGGAAGGTGCGGACATTGTCTTTGGTGGTGCCGGCGCGGACCTGATCTTCGGCGATGGCGGCAATGACGTGATCGAGGGTGGGGCCGGGGATGACCGGGTCTGGGGCGGTGCCGGCGACGACACTGTGATTGCAACGCTGTCGGATGGCAACGACGTCTACTACGGCGAAGCAGATCGCGACACGCTCGACTATGCGGCGACCAATGCCAACCTGACGGTCGACCTTGGCAACGGCTTCAACCAGCGCGGCTCGGTGAGCGGCGGGACGACGGGCTCCGATACGTTCTACGGTTTCGAGAGTTTCGTTGGCGGTTCGGGTCATGACACGATCATCGCGTCTTCGGCAGTCAATGTTATCGACGGCGGGCTGGGCGATGACGTGTTCAAGTTCTCGTCCGCAGCGGTTGCCAATGGTGACACGGTCTACGGCTTCCAAACCGGCGACCGGATCGACTTCACCGGCATGGGCTCGATGAAGCTCGAGGCAGGCCAGACCATTGATGCGATCGGCGACGTGACCATTACGCATGAGGTGCGCGACGGTGAGGAGTTCACGGTGATCCGCGGCAATACGCAGGGCGACACGGCGTCGGACTTCGAACTCCTGCTGCATGGCCGCCACAACCTGACGGTCAACGACTTCCTCGGCGTTTCCTAAGGACAGCGAAGACAGACTGTCCGCCCCGGGCGGGGGCGGACAGGAGCAGCGTATCTGGATTACGGATTGGGGCGCGTCATGAGCAAGTCATCGAATTACAAGCTGTCCGGCATCGGTCTTCTTACCGGTTTTGTTTTCGGACTGTCGGGGATCATCAATATCCTGGCGCTGACTGGCGCTTTCTACATGCTGCAGATCTATGACCGGGCGCTGACCAGCGGTAGCGTTCCGACACTGGTCTGGCTCTCGGTCATTGCTATTGGGCTCTACCTGTTCCAGGGCCTGTTTGACATTATCCGCTCGCAGCTTCTGGTGCGTTTCGGTGCCAATGTCGATCGGCAGATCGCGCCACTCGTGCATCGCGTGGTGATGGACATGCCGCGCTTCGGCTATTCGACGGCGGAAGCCTCCGAGCGCGGGCGCGATGTCGATACGGTGCGAGGCTTCCTCTCCGGTGCCGGCCCGGTCGCGCTGTTTGACCTGCCGTGGATCCCGGTTTACCTGGTCTTTGTCTGGCTGTTGCATCCCATGCTCGGCATGCTGACGCTTGGTGGTGCCGCCTTCCTCGCCTGTCTGACGATCGCTGCCGAACTTCTTTCGCGTCGCCATGCCAAGGAAATGACGCGGGCCTCGATCCAGCGCAACACGGTTTCGGACAACAATGTCCGCAATGGCGATATCCTCTATTCAATGGGTATGACCGAACGCGCGCTCGACCGCTTTGAAAGCGCCAATCGCCGCCATCTCGATACGCAGACCGCGACCTCCGATATTGCCGGCACCTTTGCCGGGATCTCCAAGGTGCTGCGCATGATGCTGCAATCGGCAACGCTTGGGCTTGGCGCTTACCTTACGATCCAGGGCGAGATGTCGGCGGGTGCGATCATCGCGTCCTCGATTGTCACCGGTCGCGCGCTTGCTCCGGTGGACCAGGCAATCGCCCAGTGGAAAGGCGTGATCTCGGCGCGCCGCAGTTGGTCGCGGATCAAGGATACGCTGGCCGTGCTCGACAAGCCGAAGACGCAGTTCGACCTGCCGGCACCGACCGAGGGGCTTGTTGTCGAAGGCATGACAACGGTTGCCCCGACGACGGGCACGGTGCTTCTCAGCGATGTCTCGTTCCAGCTTATGGCAGGCCAGGCGCTGGCGCTGATCGGTCCCTCCGGCGGCGGCAAGACCACGCTTGCTCGCTCGCTGCTCGGCATTTGGCCGCTGCTGCGCGGTGCGGTGCGGATCGACGGTGCGGATCTGAAGCAGTGGCCAACCCGGTTCTTCACCGACAATATCGGCTATCTGCCGCAGGACGTGGCGCTGCTGGACGGGACGGTTGCCGACAACATTGCCCGCTTTGACCCAGATGCGGATGCCAAGATGATCTTCCGGGCAGCCAGGGCGGCCGGCATTCACGACCTGATCGTGCGGCTTCCGAACGGCTACCAGACCCAGATCGGCCCTGGCGGACAGGCACTGTCGGCAGGTCAGCGGCAGCGCATCGCGCTTGCCCGTGCGCTTTACGGCGATCCCTTCCTGATCGTGCTCGACGAGCCGAACTCCAACCTCGATTCCGAGGGCGAGGAGGCGCTGATGAAGGCGATCGTCAAGGTGCGCGAACGTGGCGGTATCGTCGTCATCGTCGCCCATCGCCCCAGTGCCCTTCAGGCGGTCGACATGGTCGGCGTCGTCCAGGGTGGCAAGCTCGTGTCGTTCGGGCCAAAGGAAGACATCATCAAGGTCCCGGCCAACACCTCCGAGAAAAAGATGCGCCCGATGCGGGTTATGCCCATGGCGGCAGAGTGAGGAGGCGGTGCGATGTTCGGTCCGACAGTCGACCAAGACGATAGCGTCAAACTCGGCCATGGCGATTTGGCGGCTGCCAAGGCGCCAGCGCGCAAGTTCGATCTGAAGCCCGAGGTTGACAGGGCGCTGGTTTCTCCAGGCATATTCTCAGTGCTGGCGATCGGGGTTGGTGCCTATCTTGGGCGCTTGCGCGATGCGGTCAATCCGGCGCCCAACGCTGAGTTGGGCGATCAGGGGAAGGGAACGTCCCTGGAGGATGACCCGATCCCTGCCGTCGAGGAGGCGCCCCTCGGACGCGGTTTCGATGTCGCGGCCTTTTGGCAGGAGCTGCAGAAGCGCTTCGAGGATGTGGTCGAGCAACTGCCGGCCTCAAGGCGGCTCTATTCGTCGATCCGTTTCAACTCCGAGGACTTCGTCCTGGAGGGGGCCTATGCCAGCCGTCCGTTTCAGGGTGTCTCCATCGATGTCGCAGCCAATGGCTTCCAGTTCTCCGTTCCGCAGGTCGTCTCGCCCCGCAACGGGCTGCCTTTCCTCACTGGCTCCCGCGGCGGTGCATCTGCGAACCCGGGCCCAGCGGATGGCGGTCCTGATGATACGGACAGCAATGGCGGAGGTGGCACGCCGCCGGGCAATGGTGGCCCAACCACACCCCCTGTGACACCGGTCAACCGCGCCCCCTTGTCCCGTGGACCCGTCTATCTCGGTGCCGGCCTCGTCAACCTCTCCATGCTGCTTGTCTGGGCCGATTTTGCGCGGGCAGCGATCGATCCCGATGGCGACAAGCTGCAAATCTCTGCGATCCGTGCCACGTCTGGGGAGATCCGCACCCATGGCAGCGATGCCTGGATCTACGTGCCGGAACGCGACAAGCTTGGCATGGTGACGTTCACCTTCACGATTGGCGACGGCAAGACGACGATCCAGGGACAAGCCTTTCTCGATCTTCGCCAACATCCGGACCGCGAGATCAGCGGCACTGACGGCGACGACGTGCTGATCGGCACGCCGGGCAAGGACGTGATCGATGCTGGTGCCGGGGGCGATATCGTTTATGGCCGTGAGAGCGACGATCTCGTGCTCGGTGGTGCGGGCAACGACCTTCTGATCGGCGGCGATGGCCGCGACGTGCTGCATGGCGGCGCAGGCGACGACCGCATCTTCGGCGGCGATGGCGATGACGTGCTGTTCGGGGAAGACGGAAACGATGTGCTCTTCGGCGAGGCTGGCCGCGACAGCCTGAACGGTGGCGCGGGTGACGACGTGCTTTCCGGGGGGGAAGGGCACGACCGCCTGTTCGGTGAAACCGGCCGCGATGTCTTGTCCGGCGAGGACGGTGACGATGTGCTGGATGGCGGCGCGGATGCCGATACGCTCGGCGGCGGTGCAGGCGCGGATGTCGTGGTGGGCGGCGATGGCGATGACGTCTATGTCGCTGGTATCCTTCCAGTGCTCAGCCTGCGCAGCCTTGGGACTGTTGACCCCGACCTGTCCAAACCAGAAGAGGTTGCTCCGGCCGTAGCATCCACCTCCGACGGCAATGACGTGATCCATGGCGGCGAAGGTGCCGACACCTATGATGCGCATTCAGCCGTTGCGGCCCTCTCCATCGACCTTGAGGCCGGTGTGGCAACCGGCGCCGAGATCGGAACTGACCGCCTGACCTCGATCGAGAATGTCGTGGCCGGCGAGGGCAACGACATCATCGCGGCGAGTTCTGCGGTCAATGTGCTTTATGGCGGGAGCGGTGATGATCACTTCGTCTTCGGCTCTGTCGCTTCGATCGACAATAATGGAAACGGCTTTGACGAGATCCGCGACTTCAATGTCGGTGACAAGGTC
This sequence comes from Rhizobium sp. AAP43, assembly GCF_001296045.1. Taxonomy (GTDB): domain Bacteria; phylum Pseudomonadota; class Alphaproteobacteria; order Rhizobiales; family Rhizobiaceae; genus Allorhizobium. The sequence continues at coordinate 69,473 of NZ_LJHS01000005.1, forward strand.
GATCTGTCACGGCTGGAGCGGGAGCTGGGGCGTCTCTATTTCGACGATGGCGAGACTTCGCTGTCGCTTGACGAAGACGAGCACCGGACGCTGGTCAAGCTCTACAAGAAGATGATCGACGACGACGATGCTGGCCATCACGTGCTGCAGCTTGTCACCGATATCGATGGCGATGCCGATTATGAGATCGTCATTATCAGCGCCCATGATCTCAATGCCGACGATCTGATCCTCACCGCCTTCCATCTTCCCGGCACTGCCGAGGGGCTGGTGGCCTGAACCTCTTTTTCACCCGAGTAACCTTGCGTTTGAATGGAGCATGTCATGACACAGCGGCAACAAGACGGTAGCACCAATGTCTCGCTCTCGGGCACGGGATTGCGCGGGCGGATGATTACGGCCAGCCTGCTCGCGATCCTGCTTGCAGGCGGCATCGGCGGGTGGGCGGCGCAGGCGAAATTTGCCGGTGCGGTCATCGCTCAAGGGGAGTTGGCGGTCACCGGCGAAACAAAGCAGGTCCAGCATGTCGACGGCGGCACGGTGGTGGCACTGCCGGTGAAGGTCGGTGATCTGGTTCGGCGCGGGGACGTGGTGCTGCGGCTTGATGATACCCAAGTGCGGATCGAGCTCGACATCGTCCGCTCGCAGATCGAGCAGCTCGGTGCCATGCAGGCCCGCCTCGTTGCCGAACGGGACGGGGCAGACGCGCTGTCCTTCGATGGCCTGACGCTGACACCGGCTGTAGCGCGCGAGGAGCGCAAGCTGTTTGACGAGAACCGCGAGATGCGCGCAAACCAGAAGCAGCAGATCGGCATGCAGATCGCCCAACTGCGCAACCAGATCGACGGCCTCAAGGAACAGGAAAAGGCGAACCTTGCCGAAAGCGACCTGCTGGGTGAAGAGCTCGCCATGCAGGAAGGCCTGGTTACCAAGGGGCTCGCAAAGGCCTCGGAGCTGCGCGGGCTGAAGCGGCAGATGGTGCGCATCGAAGGCACTGTCGGTGATCTTCTGGCCCGTGTGGCTGAAGCCGAAGGCCAGATTAGCGAGCTCAATGTGCGGCTGATGTCGATCGACCAGACCAGCCGCACCGAGCTGCAAAAGGAGATCGTCACCGTCGACGCGCGTCTGATCGAGCTTGAGCAGCGCGCCCAGCAGCTCAGCCATCGGCTTGAGCGGACCGTCGTCAAGGCGCCTGAGACCGGCTATATCTACGATGTTCAGGCCCATACCATCGGCGGCGTCGTGGCACCCGGCCAGGTGATCATGGCGATCGTCCCGCAGGACAGTGATCTCAGCGTGCATGTGAAAGTGGCGACCACCGATGTCGACCGCATCTTCGTCGGCCAGGCCGCGCGCATGCGGTTCACCGCGTTCAACCGCCAGACCACGCCGGAAATCGTCGGAAAGGTCGACCTCGTCTCGGCCGCCACCATCGTCGATAAGGCAAGCAATCTTCCCTACTACAAGACCAGCGTCGCCTTCTCCCCTGATGATCTCGGAGACCTCGGGACAAAACTCACCCCCGGCATGCCGGTTGAGGTCTACATCGAGACCGAGGAGCGGACGGTTGCTTCCTTCCTCGCAAAGCCCTTCACAGACCAGATCATGAAGGCTTTCAGGGAAGAGTGAGTGCTGGATGATTTCGGGAGCCGGTGGTTGGCTCCCGACAATGCTTGCTTCTAGGTAGTCTCATTCGTGCGGCGTCGACTGAACGGGGATGAGTTGGACCGAGCCGTGGCGCACCGAGCGCTCGGCGGTGACGTGATCGGCGAAATGCTGCACCTCTTCCATGCTGCCCTTCAGAATGCCGACTTCGAGACAGTTCTCGGCGTCGAGATGCACATGCATGCTGGCAATCGTCAGGTCATGGTGATCGTGGAAGGTGTTGGTCAACCGCCGCGACAGGTCGCGGGCGGCGTGGTCGTAGACATAGCTCAAGACGCCGACGCAAGGTTGCCCGGCATTTTCCTCCCGCGTTGCCTGCTGCAGGCCGGCCCGCACGAGGTCGCGGATCGCTTCCGACCGGTTCTGGCCGCCGCGTGCGGCGATCAGCCGGTCGAGGTCCTGCATCAGCTCGTCATCGAGCGTAATCGTTATGCGCTGCATGGCCGCCCCCGAGTATGATGTTTCTCTGTAGACATCATACCATCTCGTCAATATTGTTCCGCGCACCGGCTGATTGCCGGCGCGCGTTGTCATTTCGATATAGGTATATTTGCATGACCAAGGCAATTCACCGCGTCGCAGTTGTGATGTCGGTGGTCTTTCTGGCCGTCTCATCGAACGCTTGTGCATCTCCCAAGACGGATCTCGTCCTCGCAATCGGTGGTGAGCCGGATACCGGCTATGATCCGCTCCTCGGCTGGGGGCGATACGGCCATCCGCTGTTTCAGTCGACACTTCTATCCCGCGATGCCGATCTCGCGACAAAGCCCGATCTGGCGACTACATGGACGTTGTCGGAGGATCGCCTTACCTGGACGATCGGCCTCAGGTCCGATGCCCGTTTTTCCGATGGTTCGGCCCTTCGCGCAAAGGACGTCGTCTTCACCTTTACCGAGGCCGCCAAGGCTGGCGGGCCGATCGATCTCACCGTGTTCGACGGCGCGCGTGCGCTTGACGACCACACGGTTCAGATCACGCTGAAGCGGCCATGGATTACGTTTACGGAGAACTTCTACGCGCTCGGCATCGTGCCGGCTGACCAATATGGCGTGGGTTATGCCCGCAAGCCGGTTGGCTCTGGCCCTTATAGGCTCCTGTCCTGGACAGAGGGCGAGCAACTGATCGTCGAGCGAAACCCGAACTATTATGGACCGGCCCCGGCCTTCGAGCGGATCACCTTTGTCTTTACCGACGAGGATACGAGCCTTGCGGCCGCGCGGGCCGGGCAGGTCGACATGGTCTCGGTTCCGGCAACGGCGGCCGATGCGCCACCTGCTGGCTTCCGGCAGCTGACCGTCAAATCCGTCGATAATCGCGGCCTTGCCTTTCCCATGTTGAAAAATGAGGGCAAGACCAATGCAGCAGGTGTGCCGCTTGGCAATGCGGTGACATCGGATATTGCCATCCGCCGGGCGATCAATCTTGGCATCGACCGCAAGGTTCTGGTGGATGTGGCTCTGCTCGGGCACGGAACTCCGGCTTTTGGCCCTGCGGATGGACTGTCCTGGTCCAATGCCGAGAGTGCCGTCGCCTTTGACATCAAGGCGGCGAAGATTGTGCTCGATCAGGCGGGCTGGCGTGTCGGAGAGGATGGCATCCGCGCTAAGGACGGCGTGCGCGCTGCTTTCCCGATCAATTACCCCGCATCTGATTCCACCCGGCGTGCGCTGGCGCAGACGGTGGCCGAACAGCTGAAGGCCCTTGGGATCGCGGCGACGGCGACCGGTAAAAGCTGGGATGAAATCGGGCGGGTGATGCATTCCGAGCCTGTCCTCTTCGGCTGGGGCAGTCATTCGCCGCTGGAGATCTACAATCTCTACCAGTCAGGCCAGAGCGGCATCGATTATTTCAACCCCGGATATTACAGCAATCCCAAGGTCGACGCGCATCTGGCCGCAGCGCAAGGGTCGGAAAGCCTGGAGGCCTCCTTTGCCGACTGGCAGAAGGCGGATTTTGACGGCACCACAGGCTTTGGCCCGAAGAGCGATGCGGCCTGGGCCTGGCTCGTCAATCTCGATCACATCTACTACGTCAATTCCTGCCTCGATATCGGCCCAACCCAGATCGAACCGCATGGCCATGGCTGGCCGATCACCGCGATGATCCAGAACTGGACATGGACCTGTGAGTAGGCGATTTCATCGCCTCGGGCGGACGCGTATCGTTCTGGGCTCCATGCTGCGTCTGGTGCTTGTTCTCACGGCGGTTGCCATTCTTGCCTTCACGCTGGTCAAGCTTTCGCCGCTTGATCCGGTGAATGCCTATCTCGGGGCCGATATCGCGCGGGTCGGGCCTGAGCAGCGCGCCTTGATCGCGGAAAAATGGGGGCTCGACCAGCCAGCGCCTCTGCAATTGGCCAAGTGGCTTGAGAATGTGCTGCGTGGCGATCTCGGCTATTCGATGACATTCAATGCACCGGTGAGCGAGGTGTTAGCCGCACGCTTCCGCGCTTCGGCGCCGCTGATGGCCCTTGCATGGCTGCTTTCCGGTGTCCTGGGATTTGCGCTTGGCGTCATCGCCGGCGCCTCTGAAGGATCGTGGACAGATAGGGTTATCCGGCTCTATGCGTATGTGCTGGCCTCGACGCCGACTTTCTGGTTGGCGATCCTGCTTCTGACAGTGTTTTCAGTCAGCCTCAATTGGACGCCGGTCTGCTGCGCATCGCCGATTGGGGTCTTGCCTGAGCATGTCACCTGGTTGCTGAGGCTGCATCATCTCATCCTGCCGCTGATGGCGCTGACGGTTCTCGGCGTGGCGCAAGTGGCGCTGCATACAAGGGCCAAGATGGCTGAGAACATGCAGTCGGACTATGCGCTCTATGCCCGGGCGCAAGGAGCTTCACGTTTCGACATTGCGCTTCGGCACGGCGCGCGCAACGCCGCGCTCCCCGCCGTTACCGTGCTCTTCGCCTCGCTTGGCGAACTCTTCGGCGGCTCGATCCTCGCCGAACAGGTCTTTGCCTATCCGGGCCTCGGCAAGGCAACGGTGGAAGCGGGCATTCGGGGGGATGTGCCGCTTCTGCTGGCACTCACCCTCTTCCTCACGAGCTTCGTCTTCTTCGGCAATACGATCGCCGATCTCCTCTATCGCCTCGTCGATCCGCGCATGCAGGCAAGGGAGCCGGTTCGATGAGCACGGCCATGGATCTGCCATCGACGCCACCGGAGCGGTTTCGTGCCGGCAACAGGCTTGCGACGCTGATGGCTGCAGCCGTTGGAATGGCACTGGTGCTGGGTATTGTTCTGGGCTCTCTGGTCCTCGGTGCCCGTGGGATCGACGCGGATTTTTCCACGCGGCTGCTGGAGCCATCGCTCAGTCATTGGTTTGGGACCGACCAGTTCGGTCATGACATGGCGGCGCGAACGGTGCACGGGTTGAGTGTCAGCTTGTGGATCGGGCTCATCGCTTCGGCGATTTCGGTGCTGATCGCGCTTCTGCTGGCGTTGTTTGCCGTAACCTGCGGTCGCATTGCAGATGCGGTCGTCGCCTTTCTGGTGGATGCCGCGATGGGGCTTCCGCATTTCGTGCTGCTAATCCTGATTTCCTTTGCGCTTGGTGGGGGTACGAGCGCCGTGGTGATTGCGGTTGCCGTTACCCACTGGCCGCGCCTCACGCGCATCCTGCGGGCCGAGATCCTGCAGCTTCGGCAGGCGGATTTCGTGCTTGCGTCGCGCGGCTTCGGCAAATCCTGGTTTTATATCGGGCGGTATCACTTCCTGCCGCATCTCGTGCCGCAACTGATCGTCGGTCTGGTGCTGTTGTTTCCGCATGCCATCCTGCACGAAGCCGGGCTCACCTTTATCGGTTTCGGTCTCGAACCGTCGAAGCCGGCCATCGGTGTTCTGCTCGCGGATTCCCTGCGTTATCTGACCGCCGGAAAATGGTGGCTGGGCCTATTTCCAGGCATTGCTCTTCTTGCCGTCGTCCTCAGTTTCGATGCCATCGGCAATGGCCTAAGGACCGTGTTTGACCCCAGGGCGGAGCAATCCTGATGCTGCTTTCGATTGACGGATTCGGTATTGCCTTCCGACGTTATGACGGTCTGTTGCATCATCGGGTCGTGCCCGTGCTCGAGGCTTTGAGCTTCACCATCGATCGCGGACAGGTGCTCGGCCTGGTTGGAGCGTCGGGAGCAGGAAAGAGCCTCGTCGCGCACGCGCTGTTCGGCATTCTGCCGCCGAATGCCGTGCTTACTGGTAGCATTTCGATTGGTGGGATCGAGATCGGGGCTTTGGGTGAGGGAAAACTCACAGGGTGTCGCATGGGGCTTGTGCCGCAATCGCCGAGCCACCTCGATCCGCTGGTGCGTTGTGGCCGGCAACTGGCCTGGGCGGCGACCCGGAGCGGGCATGAACTGCCAAAGGCGGCGATCGGGGCTCTGCTTGAGAGCTTCGGGCTGGAGGCGGCCGTTGCTCGTCTGTATCCGTACCAGCTGTCCGGCGGGATGGCCCGGCGCTTGATGCTGGCGATGGCGACGGTCGGTGAGCCGGATCTGATCGTGGCAGACGAGCCGACAAGCGGTCTCGATCCGGACAATGCGGCAATTGTTCTGCGCCATCTGCGGCGGCTCGCGGATGCGGGCAAAGCCGTGCTTCTCATCACGCATGATCTCGCGCATGCACTGCCCTATACCGACCGCGTTGCGCTTCTTCGCGATGGCGGCCTTGTTGGTATCGAGGATGCGCGTGCTTTTTCCGGCGATGGATCGCGGCTTGAGACGCCTTATGCCCGCCACTTGTGGCGTGCCATGCCGCAGAACGAATTCCAGCTTGAGACGGCGGCCTATGCTCGAAGCGCGTGATCTGCACTTTTCCTTCGTGCGCGGCCGCGCGCTTCTCGATGGTGCGAGCTTCTGCCTTGCGCCCGGCGAGGTGCTGGGGCTTTCTGGGGCGTCCGGCGGTGGCAAGTCGACGCTTGGTCGTGTTGTTGCGGGTTATCTGGCAGCTGACCGTGGAATGGTGACCGTCGACGGCGCGGAGATGTCGCGCAATCGGGTCGCGGTGCAATATGTGCATCAGTCGTCGATCTTTGCCGTCAATCCGCGCTGGCGCATCGGCCGCGTGCTGGAAGAAGCCTGGGTTCCGGATGAGGCGATGCGGGAGGCGGTTGGGGTCTCACGCCGCTGGTATGACCGGTATCCGCACGAGATTTCCGGTGGCGAGTTGCAGAGGGTCGCCCTGCTTCGGGCGCTTGGACCGCAGACCCGCTATCTGGTAGCCGATGAAATCACTGCGATGCTTGATCCGATCACCCAGGCAGATCTCTGGAGCGTGCTGCGTGACCGCGCACACGCTGGGCTTGGCATTCTCGCGATCAGCCATGATGCCGCTTTACTGGAGCGGGTTTCGTCGCGGCGCTTGGAACTGGTGGATGGCCGGCTGTCGGGGTGATCTCGCCCTGATGGAGCGCAGTCTCTCAGTCGCTTTCGCCCTCGATCAGTTCCATCGGCCATAAGCGCCGCCGTTCGGCCTCCGGATAGTGCGCGGCGAAGGCGGGCATGGTCGAGAGCAGCGTTTCGGCGAGTGCCACCCCGAGCAGACGCAGATCCGGGCGGAAGCAGGTCAGCGCCGGATGCAGGAACTGTGCCTGCGGGCTGTGCTGACCGATCACGGCGATATCGCGTCCGGGCGTGAGACCCGCTTCCTGCAGGCCACGATAGAAGCCGACTACGGTTGCTTCGTTCAGCAGCACGATGGCCGAGGGGCGGGTTTTCGCAGCGATGACTTGGCGGGCGACGTCATAGCCGCCGGCCTCGTTAGGGCTGCAACGCAAGATGTGGTCCGGGTCCAGTTGCAGGCCGCGATCCGATAGCAGTGCCCGACATTTGTCTTCGAACACATAGCCGAGATTGATCTCGCCAAAGGGGCGGCTGATCGCGATGTGGCGATGACCCTTGTCGATCAGCCTGCCGAGCGCCGCCTCGGCCATGCCCTCGAAGTCCAAGTCATACCAGGGTTGGCCGACATCGGTCTGGCTTCGGCCGAGCGTGAGGAAGGGGATCTTGGTCTTGTGCAGCAATTCGAAGCGCGCATCCTTGTGGCGGGTTGCCGAGAGGATGATGCCATCGGCAAAGCCGCGCGCGACAATGCGTTTCAGATAGGCTTCAGGGTCTTCCTCGGACGAGCAAAGCAGCGCGACGAGGTCGAGATTATGCTGCGACAGCACGGTTTGCACACCGTCGAAGACGCGCATGAAGAAACTGTCCCCCTCGCCGGTGATGTCATGGCCGGTCTGCATCATGAAGCCAATGATGCCCGTCGCGCCCTTGCGGAGCGAGCGGCCCGCCTGGTTGGCGACATAGCCGAGCTTTTCCGCCGCCTCCAGAACGCGCTTGCGGGTTTCCTCGTTGACGTCAGGCTTGCCGTTCAGGGCGCGAGAAACCGTCCCGATCGAAATGTCGAGATGCTCGGCGAGTTGTCGAATGCCCTTCATCGATTTCCCCCAGCCAATGATCTTCCGTAATCGTTTACGAAATTCTGTTGACACATGCAAAGTCTCGTTCATAGTACCGTAAACGTTTACGACGCTTGCAGGACGTGCGGAAGAGGAGTTCCGCTCATCCTTTGGGAGGATAGCAGTGACATCAAGAGCCGTTTTATGCGGGTGCGGAGCTATGGCCAAAGGCTGGCTCCGGGCGATCCAGTCGAGCGCCGAAATTCAGGCGGCGGTGACGATCGTTGGCCTTGTCGACATCAACGGCGAAACGGCGGTCGCGCTTGTGGCCGAGTTCGGCCTTGAGAACGTTGTCATCGGCACCAGCCTTGCCGACGTGCTGATCGAAACCCGGGCCGATATGCTGTTCGATGTCGTCATTCCCTCAGCGCGGGCGGAGGTCGTCTCGACCGCCTTGCGGCTCGGCTGCCATGTTCTCTCCGAAAAGCCGCTTGCAGCCTCCCTGGGGGAAGCCAGGGATCTGCTCGCGCTTGCCGCTGCCGCCGGTCGCGTCCATGCCGTCGTGCAGAACCGCCGCTTCATTTCCGGCGTGCGCCGCATGCGGCGCGTGGTCCAGGAAGGGCTGATCGGCGAACTCACGGCCATCCATTGCGACTTCTTCATCGGCCCGCATTTCGGCGGCTTCCGCGAAGCGATGGACAATGTGCTGCTGCTGGACATGGCCATCCACACGTTTGATGCCGCTCGTTTTGTCTCCGGCAAGCTGCCACTCTCGGTCTATTGCGTCGAAACCAATCCGTCCGGCTCCTGGTATGCGCATGGCGCGGCAGCCAATGCGATCTTTCGGCTCTCGGGAGATGCGGTCTTCACCTATCGCGGCTCCTGGTGTGCGGAAGGCCGCCGGACGAGCTGGGAGAGCAATTGGCGCCTCGTCGGTTCCAAGGGCATGTTGACCTGGGATGGCGAAGACGCCTTCGAGGCGACGGTCGCTGGCGACGAGCCCGGCCTGTTGCGTGGACACCATGCGCTGGTCGTGCCGGATGCACCTGATGACGAAGAGACCCATGGGCACAAAAGCGTGCTCGTCGACTTCATCCGGGCCGCACAGTCTGGTCGTGCCCCTGAAACGGCGGCCGCCGACAACATTCGAAGCCTTGCCATGGTGTTCGGCGCGATCGAAAGCGCGCGCACCGGGCTTCCCGTCGATCTTTCAGCACAAGGATATTGAAGCCCGTGAGCAATCCCGCAAAATCCATTCGCATTGGAACCATGGTCAGCGCCAGTGCCGGCAAGGCAGCTGAGCGGATCAGCCAGATCGCCGATATGGGCTTCGAGAGCTTCGAGCCCTTCTTCTGGCAGACGACGAACGGGCAGGACATTGCCGATCTCGGCAAGCGCTGCGTCGAGGCGATTGGCGACCGTGACATCACGATCTCGACCATCGGCATGTTCGGCAATCCGCTGGAAGAGACCGATATGGATCTTCAGACCCTGCAGGGCTGGAAGGATTGCATCGACAATGCCCATCATTTCGGCGCCACCTGCGTCGCGGGCTTTACCGGCCGCGTCCGTAACCGTCCGCTGACGGATAGTCTGCCGCGTTACCGCGAAATCTGGAGCGAGCTTGCCAAGCGGGCTGCCGATAAAGGCGTCAAGATCGCGTTCGAAAACTGCGCCATGGATGGAAACTGGCAGACCGGCGACTGGAACATCGCCCACAATCCGGACGCTTGGGAACTGATTTTCAACGAGACGCCGGACGAGCATATCGGGCTTGAATGGGAGCCCTGCCACCAGATGGTCTATTTGATCGATCCGATCCCGCAGATCCGCAAATGGGCGCACAAATTCTTTCATGTCCATGGCAAGGACGCAACCATCCGCTGGGATGTGATCCGCGAACATGGGGTCTTCGGCAAGCATCCCTTTGTCTTGATGCGCACGCCCGGCTTCGGCGACACCAACTGGACGGATGTGATTTCCGAGCTTCGGCTCGCCGGCTGGTCCGGTTCGATCGACATCGAAGGCTGGCATGATCCAGTTTATCGCGATGCGCTGGAGATGACCGGCCAGGTCCATGGCCTGAACTATCTGAAGAATTGCCGAGGCGGGGATTTCGTCACCGATCCGCAATGAGACTGCCTGCCGGCTTGGAGGAAGTCGGCGGGATCAATGGTCAACCCCAAGGAGGAGAGCATGTCTATCAAGAATTGCCTGATGGCCGGTGCATTTGCACTGGCCTCCGTGTCCGGGTTCGCGCTGCAGGCCCATGCACAGGAAGAGGTCACGATCACCATCTGGAGCCTCGACAAGCCCGAGCAGCCGGCCTGGAACCTGGCGCGTGAATTTGACGAGAAGGAGCCGGGCATCAAGGTCGAATACCGGCTGGTGCAGTTCGATGATGTTGTGAGCGAGGCCATGCGCGCCTACTCCACAGGCCAGGCGCCCGACATCATCGCTATCGACAATCCGGAGCATGCGCTCTTTGCCTCGCGTGGCGCTTTCCTTGATATCACCGACATGGTCGCGAAATCCGAGGTGATCAAGCCGGCCAATTATTTCCCCGGTCCGCTCAATTCGGTTACCTGGGACGGCAAGCTCTTCGGCGTGCCGAAGGCCACCAATACGATCGCGCTCTACTACAATGCCGACATGTTCAAGGAAAAGGGACTTGATCCGGACAAGCCGCCGCAGACCTGGGCAGAGCTCATCGATGCAGCGCGCAAGCTGAACGATCCGGCGAAGAACGTCTATGGTCTCGCTTTCTCCGCCAAGGCCAGCGAAGAGGGCACCTTCCAGTTCCTGCCCTGGGCGCAGATGGGCGGCGGCGGCTATGAGAAGATCAATGCCGATGGTGCGGTCAAGGCGCTCGAAGCCTGGAAGACCATCATGGACGAGAAGCTTGCCTCGCCGGATAGCCTGACGCGCGGCCAGTGGGATTCCACCGGTACCTTCAATTCCGGCAATGCGGCCATGGCGATCTCTGGTCCGTGGGAGCTGAACCGCATGTCCGAGGAAGCAAAGTTCGACTGGCGCGTGGCGCTTTTGCCGGTGCCGCAGGAAGGTGCCGAGCGTTCATCCGCCATGGGTGACTTCAACTACGCGATCTTCTCGAACACCAAGCATCCGGAGGCCGCCTTCAAGGCTCTCGAATACTTCGCCTCGCAGGACAATGTGATGTTCGAGAAATACGGTCAGCTTCCGGCCCGTTCCGACATTACGCTTCCGGCAACCGGCAATGAGAAGAAGGATGCCGGTCTGAAGGTCTTCCAGGAGCAGCTGAAATACGCCAAGGCCCGCGGTCCGCACCCGGAATGGCCGAAGATCTCGAAGGCAATCCAGGATGCAATCCAGGGCGCTCTCACCGGCCAGATGACGCCGAAGGAAGCGCTGGACCAGGCGGCTGAAACCATCAGCGCGGTCACCGGCTAAGCTATCGGCATAGGCGGGGCCTGCACGCAAACGTGCCGCTTCGCCTCTGTCTCATTTACCTCCCGGAGGGCCGCTCTCGTTCCCCAAGCTGCGGGGGCGGCCCGACCGGAGCCATGATCGCTTCAGCGGAGACTGCGATGCGCAAGATCCTATCCAGCCTGACCGATGGACGCGGCTTCGACATCGCTCTCGTCGCCTTTCCACTCGGTTTTCTGCTTCTCATGGCCGGGCTGCCACTGCTTTACAATGTGCTGATGAGTTTCCAGGAAGTCGACATGTTCTCGCTCGGCACCTTTTTTCGGCCGTTTGTCGGTTTGAAAAACTATGCTGCCCTGTTTTCTCAGCGCGAAACCTGGCCGATCTTCACCAATACCGCGATCTTCGTCACCGCCTCGATTGCCGGTCAGTTTGCCATCGGCTTTGGCCTTGCACTGTTCTTCTGGACGAATTTTCCCGGCGCCTCCTGGCTGCGCGGTCTCTTTCTCGTCTCCTGGGTCATGCCGGGCCTCGTCGTCGGCGCCATCTGGAACTGGATCCTGTCCGGCGATTTCGGCGTCTTGAACTACTTCCTGCGCGAGAGCGGGATCATCTCCGCCAACATCTTCTGGCGCTCGGACCCCAACTATTCGCTCTGGGCCGTCATCATCGCCAATATCTGGCTCGGGACATCCTTCAACATGATCCTGCTGTCCGTCGGCCTGTCCGGCATTCCGAAGGATCTCTTCGAAGCAGCCGAACTCGATGGCGCCAATGTCTGGCAGCGCTTCTTCACAATCACGCTGCCGATGATGCGCTCGACCATCGGAGCCGTCGTCTCGCTCGGGCTGATTTTCACGCTTCAGCAGTTCGATCTCTTCGCCGCGATCACCGCCGGCGGGCCGAACAATGCCTCGAATGTCGCGCAGTACTGGGCCTGGGACCTTTCATTCAAGCAGTATGACTTTGCGGGTGGGGCGACGATTTCCGTCATCATGATCGTTTTCGTGATGTTTGCCTCCCTCGTCTATGTCCGCTCCACCCGGCAGGAGGTGCGTGGATGAGCGACACTCTCCTCAACAGATTGATGCTGGCCATCGCGCTCATCCTCGTCGCGATCTATCTCTTTCCCCTCTACTGGATGTATATCACCACGCTCAAAAGCGGGTCGGCGATGTTCGCCACGCCGCCAAGCTTCTGGCCCAGCGAACCGCAGTGGGGCGCCTATCCCTATGTCTGGGAGAGCCGAAACCTCGCCCGCTACATGTGGAATTCGCTGGTCATCGCCCTTGGCGCGGTCGGGCTCATCACGGTGCTCGGCACGGGCTGCGCCTATGTGCTGGCGCGTTATCGCAATGGCTGGGTCGATGTCGGCCTGTTCCTTATTCTCATGCTGCAGGTTCTGCCGGCGTCGCTGATGATCACGCCGATCTTTGTCGGCTTTTCGCAGATCGGCATGCTTGAGACGCCGCGTCTGGCGGTCATCATTGCGATCGCCGCGAAAAGCATGCCCTTCTTTGTCGTGCTTGTCCGAGCGACCTTCATGAGCGTGCCGATGGAACTGGAAGAAGCAGCTCTGGTCGACGGCAATTCGCGCGTCGGGGCCTTCTTCCACATCGTCCTGCCGCTTGCCCGCAACGGCATCCTCGTCTCCGCGATCCTGATCTTCATGCAGGCCTTTGGCGAGTTCGTCTATTCGAAGTCGATCATCCAGGCGGTCGAGTACCAGCCGGCCAGCGTCGGCCTGAATTCCTTCATGGGGCCGAACACCAATGAGTGGAACAACATCATGGCCTTTGCCACGATCTATGTGACCCCCATCCTTGCCGTCTTCGTTCTTCTGCAGCGCCGGATCGTGTCCGGTCTCACGTCTGGAGCCCTTAAATGACCCATCAGATCGAACTCTCCGGCGTCAACAAATACTACGGCGCCTATCACGCGCTGCGCGATATCGACCTCAAGATCCGCAAGGGTTCCTTCGTGGCGCTGGTCGGTCCTTCAGGTTGCGGCAAGTCCACGCTCCTGCGTTCGCTGGCAGGTCTTGAAAGCATTTCGACGGGGGATCTCGTGATTGCCGGTCAGACGATGAATGGGGTGCCGCCGCGCAAGCGTGACCTTGCCATGGTTTTCCAGTCCTACGCTCTTTATCCGCATATGACGGTGGAGGAGAACCTCACCTACTCGCTGCGTATTCGCGGCGTGAAGAAGGCCGAAGCGCGCAAGGCGGCTGAAGCGGTGGCGGTGACGACAGGCCTCTCCAATCTGATGCATCGCTATCCGCGCGAGCTTTCCGGCGGTCAGCGACAGCGCGTGGCAATGAGCCGGGCGATCATCCGTAATCCCAAGGCCTTCCTGTTCGACGAGCCTTTGTCGAACCTCGATGCCGCTCTCCGCGTCCATATGCGCAAGGAAATCCGCGCACTGCACGATCGGCTCGGCGCCACCTCCGTCTATGTCACCCATGATCAGGTGGAGGCGATGACAATGGCCGACCATGTCGTCGTCATGCGCCAGGGCGTAATCGAGCAGCAGGGTGCTCCGCTCGACCTCTACGATCACCCGGTCAACACCTTCGTCGCCGGCTTCATCGGCTCTCCGGCTATGAATTTCATCCCGGCCACGGGCGGTCAGGACGGACGCTCTCTCCAGCTCGATCTGGATGGGCCGCAGACGATCCGGCTTGAGCGTCCGATGCCGGCCACCGAACGGCTGACACTTGGCCTGCGGCCCGAGCATCTGCGGCTGGTGCCGGAGAGCGAGGCCATGCTGCGGGTGCCGGTCGGCATGGTCGAAAGCACGGGATCGACGACCTACATCACCTCGGCAACCGACCCGGAGATCAATGTCGTCGTCGGTGAACGCCAGAGGCTGAGCCAAGGGGAGATGATCGGCCTTGCCTTCGATCCGGCCCATCTGCACCTGTTCGATGGTGCGACAGGAAACCGGATCGAGCCCGTCTGAACGGAGCGATCAGGGGCGCTGTGCGCCAGTGGTTGCCGTGTAGATCGCATAGAGCGAGGTCGATGCGGTCATGAACAGCCGGTTGCGGCGTGGGCCGCCGAAGGTCAGGTTGGACACCGCCTGCGGCACCAGGATCTTGCCGAGAAGGCGGCCGTCTGGCGCAAAGCAATGCACGCCATCGGCAGCACTCGACCAGAGGTTTCCTTCTGTGTCCGTGCGTATGCCGTCTGGAATGCCCTTATCGATGTCGACAAAGACCCGGCCATTGGCGAGCCGCCTGCCGTCTACCACGTCGAAGACGCGGATGTGGCGGGGGGCTTCCGGTGCATGGCTTGCGCCGGAATCGGCGATGTAGAGCCGCGTTTCGTCGGGTGAAAAGGCAAGGCCGTTCGGCTGGAGGAAGTCGTCGACCATGATCTCCAGCGCGCCAGTCTGCGCATCGAGGCGGTAGACGTTGCGCGTCGGCTGTTCCTCGGCTGCCTTGTAGCCTTCATAGTCCGAGAGGATGCCGTAGGACGGGTCAGTGAACCATATGGCGCCGTCGGAGTGGACGACCACGTCATTGGGGGAATTCAACCGTTTTCCGTTGTGGCTGTCTGCCAGTGTCGTGATCGTGCCGTCCACTTCCGTGCGGATGATCCGGCGGCCGCCGTGTTCGCAGGACACGAGGCGGCCCTGCCGGTCGCGGGTATTGCCATTGATGAAGTGGGATGGGCTTCGGAACACTGAAACGCCGCTGCCGTCGACATAGCGCAGGACTTGCTGGTTCGGGATGTCGCTGAACAGCAGATGCTGGGCGTCGTCGAACCAGACCGGGCCCTCGGTCCAGCGGCAACCGGTATGCAGCTCTTCCAGTCGGGCACTGGCGACGACCAGATCGCGAAAACCGGGGTCGAAGATTTTGTAAAAGGGATTGTCCGACATGGTCTTTTCCTGCTGACAAGGGCGGGGGCCAGATGCGCCTCGAATTCATAAGCACAGCCAGTCGCAACCACAAGGGCAGGTGGTGAGGCGTATGCACTTGGAGTGATCCCGGCCTCGACCTCCACCGGTTCAAGGGGAGATGTCGAGGCCGTTGGCGTCAGGTTCTCAGAACCCGATAGATCGCCGGGATGACCAGAACGGTCAGCAGCGTCGAGGAGATCAGGCCGAAGAGCAGCGAGATCGCGAGACCCTGGAAGATCGGATCGGTCAGGATCACGGCGGCACCGATGATGGCGGCAAGCGCCGTCAGCAGGATTGGCTTGAACCGGATGGAGCCGGCTTCGATCAGGACGTCGGTCAGGGTCCTTCCCGAGTGGTCGGCATGGCGGATGAAGTCGACCAGAAGGATCGAGTTGCGCACGATAATGCCGGCGAGCGCGATGAAGCCGATCATCGAAGTTGCCGAGAAGGGCGCGCCGAACAGCCAGTGTCCGCCGAGGATACCGATGAACGTCAGTGGCACCGGGGTCAGGATTACCAGCGGAACCTTGAAGGAGCCGAATTGGGCGACGACGAGGATATAGATGCCGAGAAGCGCGATCATGAAGGCGGCGCCCATGTCGCGGAAGGTCACCCAGGTCACTTCCCATTCGCCGTCCCAGAGCAGGGTCGCCTCGTCTTCGCTGTGGGGTTGGCCGTTGAGCGAGATCACCGGCTTCGGCAAGCCCGTCCAGTCCTGTGCATCAATCGCTTTCTGCACGGCGAGCATGCCGTAAAGCGGTGCCTCGAAGGCGCCGGCAAGTTCCGCCGTCACCATTTCGGCGCTGACGCCGTTGTGGCGGAAGATCGGCAGCGAGGTCTTTTCATCCACCACACGCACGACGTCACCGAGCTCGACCACGCCCCGGTTGCCGGGGAGTGTGTTGGCCGGAATTGGCGTGGTCAGGAAGGTCTCGTCGATCATCTTTTCGCCCTTGGCCCGCTCGAGGCGGATCGGGATTGGCGGGCGGCCTTCGCCACGATGGGAGTAGCCGATCGTCTTGCCATTCGACAGGATCGCGATGGTGTCGAAGACATCGCCTTCCTCAACGCGGTAGAATTCGGCGTCATCGGTCGAAACCAGCAGCCGCTTGCGCGGAGCCTCGACGCCATAGGAGTTGTCGACGTCGACGATAAAGGGCACCGACCGGAACGCGGTTTCAACCTTTGCAGCCACTGCGCGGCGGATCTCCGGTGTCGGTCCGTAGATTTCGGCGAGCAGAGTGGCCATGACCGGCGGCCCCGGTGGCGGCTCCACAACTTTGAGGCTGGTGCCGGCCGGGACGTCGAGGGTCTTCATCCGCGCGCGGATGTCAAGGGCGATGTCATGGCTTGACCGGTCCCGCGTCGATTTGGGGCTCAAGTTGACCGCAACGTCGCCCTGATGGGGGGCGGCACGCATATAGGAATGGCGGACGAGCCCGTTGAAGTTGAAGGGGGCGGCGGTGCCCGCATGGGTCTGGACCGTCATGACCTCCGGCAATTGCAGCGTGATCGCGCCGATTGCCTGGGCAACGGCATCCGTTGCCTCGACCGATGCGCCTTCCGGCAGGTCGATAGTGACCTGCAGCTCCGACTTGTTATCGAAGGGCAGGAGCTTAACGGTGACGTGCTGCGTGTAGAAGAGGGTCAGCGAGCCAAGGGTCAACAGACCGACCAGCAAAAGGAAGGTCCAGCTGCGGGCCTTGGAGGCAAGGATCGGCCCGGCGACGGCTGCATAGCCGCGACCGAGCAGGCCTCCTGCATCATCACCATGACCACTCCCGGCATGGACGGGCGCATTGCCCGAGACTTTCAGCATCAGCCAGGGCGTGACGATCACGGCGACGAAGAAGGAGAAGATCATCGCGGCCGAGGCATTGGCCGGAATGGGGCTCATATAGGGACCCATCATGCCTGAGACGAAGAGCATGGGCAGGAGGGCGGCCACGACCGTCAGCGTTGCGACAATCGTCGGGTTACCAACTTCCGCGACGGCTTCGATGGCGCTTCGCTCACGGCTGCGCCCGTCGCCCATGCCCCAGTGCCGGGCGATGTTCTCGATCACGACAATGGCGTCATCGACCAGGATACCAATCGAAAAGATCAACGCGAACAGCGAGACGCGGTTCAGCGTGTACCCCATCAGCCAGGAGGCAAACAGGGTGAGCAGGATTGTGATTGGAATGACGATGGCAACCACAAGCGCTTCACGGCGACCGATCGCCAACCAGACCAGAGCGATGATCGACACGGTGGCAAGGCCCAGATGATAGAGAAGTTCATTGGCCTTCTCATTGGCCGTTTCCCCATAGTCCCGGGTAACCTCGACCTGGATATCGTCCGGAATGAGTTTGCCCTTCAGCGCTTCGACGCGTTCCAGAACGGTTTCCGCAACGACGACGGCGTTCGAGCCGGCCCGCTTGGCGATGGCGAGCGTTACGGATGGGGTGCGCTCGATCGCATCACCTTGGCGTCTCAGGGTCGAGACCCGAGCCTCGGCCGTGTCGGTCGCAAATTCGATTGACGCCACATCCCGGACATAAACGGGGCGCCCGTCCCGTGTGGTGAGCAGCAGATTGCCGATGGCGAGCGGGGTCGACAGCGTCTCGCCGGCGATCACGTCGATCTGGTTGCCCTGATCGCGAACCTGTCCGGCCGGCATTGCCGTGTTGGCGCCGCCCACCTTTCCGGCCAGCTGCTGTAGGGTAATGCCGTAAAGCGCCAGCTTTTCAGGCTGTGGCGAGACCCGGATGATTTCGCTGGTCTCCCCGACGAGATAGGTCAGGCCGACATTGTTGACCTTGGCGATTTCATTGCGGACTTCGCGGACGATCCGGGTGATATCATTGGCGCTTACACTGGCCGCTGCGCCGACATCCGGCGATAAGGTCAGCGTGACGATGGCCACGTCGTCGATGCCGCGCCCGACCACCTTCGGCTCGGCAATGCCGACGGGAATGCGGTCCATATTGGCGCGGACCCGATCATGGACGCGCAGCACGGCGGCATCCGCGGATGTGCCGACGAGGAAGCGTGCGGTAACCATGACCTGGTTGTCCATCGACTGCGAGTAGATGTGCTCGACGTCGTTGATGCTCTTGACGATGGTTTCGAGTGGCTCGGTGATCAGCTTTTCAGCATCGGCGGCGTTGAGGCCGGGTGCCTGAACGATGATATCCACCATGGGCACGGAGATCTGCGGCTCCTCCTCGCGCGGTAGCGAGATGAGGGCGACGAGGCCGAAGGCGAAGGCCGCGATCAGGAAGAGCGGAGTGAGTGGCGACCTGATGAAGGCGCGGGTGAGGGCGCCGGCAATGCCGAGCTTGCCCTGCGGCATGTCCGTCAAGGGTTCGGTAGTGGTGGCGTTGGTCTTGTCGTCGCGGCTCATGGCGTCACCACGATGTCGCCGGCGGCAAGGCCGGTCAGGATCTCGACCTGTGTTTTTCCGTTGAGCTTGCGTTTCTCGCCGGTGACAACGGTCCGCTGTACGGTCGCCTCACCTTCGCGCAGAGTAAGGAAGTCGACGCCGGCCTTGCTGGTCAGGGCGTTTTCTGGAACCAGCAATGCCTGCCGCTTGCCAATCGGCACGTCCACGGGGACGCGGGCGGCGACATAGCGGGTATCCAGCCCTTCGACTTCGACATCGGCCGTTACCCGCCCACCTTCAATCGAGGGATAAACCTTGGCAAGGCGACCTGTCAGGGCGTCTCCAGCCGTTCCGATGCTGATTGATGCGCCTTCGACAAGACTTGCGGCATGGCGTTCGGGGATGGCCAGACGGAGGAAGAAACCACCACCGGCGATGGTCGCGATCGTTTCGCCGCCCATTACCACCGACTGGCGGGTGACCGGGACCGAGATGATGCGGCCATCGGCCGGAGACAGCACAGCCCCTTCTTTCGCTTGCTGCAGGAGAAGGGAGCGCTGAGCCTCGGCCGCGCCGATCTGGTTTGTCGTGACGTCGCGCTGGGTGCGCAACTGGTCCAGACGCTGGGCTGTAATCGAGCCGCTGCGCAATAGGCGCTCGGCGCGGTCCAGTTCGACATCGACATCCCGCAGCGACGCCTGGAGGCCCAATAGCTGGGCCTCCACGGCCTGGACCTGGAAGTCGATCTTGTCGTCTTTGATCCGGGCTATGATGTCGCCGGCCTTCACCTGATCGCCTTCCGTGACGGCCAACTCGATCACGGTTCCACCGATCCGGGCCCGTGCTGCAACGCTGTTGCGGGGCTGGATCTGGCCGTAGACGGCCTTGGTTTCTGCAATCTCGACCGGAGCCACCACAATCTCGGCTGCATGAGCCGCAGACAAAGCCATGGTGGTCGTGGCGAGGAGCAGCGTGATCAGGGACCTGTTCATCTTGTCTGTGTCCTTCAGAAAGCGCTGCCCGACCGCAGGCCGAGCTTGCGGAAAACAATGGCCGCCGGGCAGAAGCCGGTGAACGCCGACTGGATCAAGTTGAACCCGATAAAAGCGGTGAGCCAGACGAAACCGGGATGAACGAAGTGGGTGAGAAGCAGGGACAGGAAAATCATGACGCCTGCAAAGATGAGGATCGCGCGGTCGAGAGACATGGGTTTCTCCTAAACATTCATATCTACGATATTATGTATATACTAGATCCACGAAAGTCAAGCCGCTGGACAACCGCGTCTTCGAAGGGGGCTGTGGTCGATTATAGTGCTGTCAGGCCGCGCTCAGGCGGCGCATTCACTCGACTGGCAAAAGTTGGCGTAGAGCGTGGCGATGACGGCGCGCGCTGGCTCACTTTCGATCCGATACCAGATGGTCTGGCCATCGCGCCGTCCGGAAATCACCTTCTCACGCCGCAAAAGCGCGAGATGCTGCGAGACCGTGCTGTCCCGGATTCCGAGAAATTCTGCCAGCTGGCCGACTGAGTGTTCGCCGTCCGACAGGCGGCAGAGGATCAGCAGGCGATAGCGATTTGACAGCGATTTCAACAGTTCGCTTGCCAGATCGGCGCCGGCTTTCATTGCTTCAGGATCTATCTTCATACATACGAATGTATCGGTGCCTGAACTGATTTTCAAGTCGCCGGGGTCTCTTGAAAAAATATGTGATTAATAGTATATACGAAATAACGTAGATTTATTTCCATTTTCAACCTGGAGGTTGTTTCGCCATGAGCATTCGCAGCATCGATCAGAATTTTCATGTCACGGGACAGCTTTCTCCGAGCCACCTCCAGCAGGTGGCGGAAGCGGGCTATAGGACTGTGGTCTGCATGCGACCTGACAATGAGGGGTTTGAGCAGCCGCGTTTTGATGACATGGAGAAGGCCGGCTCCGCTCTGGGGATCGAGTTCATCCATATTCCGGTCATCCCCGGCGAGGTTTCGCTTGATCAGGCTCGCAAGCTGAAGGACGTGCTTTCTGCCAAGGATGGTCCGGTTCTGGCTTACTGCGCCTCCGGCCAGCGCTGTGCGGCCGTCTATCAGATGACCGGCCTGGTCTGATGTCTTGCCAAGACTGAATCGCGAAATTTTGCACTCGACATAGGGTGCACTTTCCCCTTCATACGACACTAGGTTGTTGGAGGAGCGCATGGCGGATCCCAATGCAGTGCCGGAGGTTCTTTCGGCGCGATCGCGATTGCTCCATTCAAGTGTCGAGCAGCATGGGGAACACCCTCTCTGGCTTCGCGCTGCACGGTTGATCGAGCAGCCGAATTTTTCGCAGGTTGTCTTCGACTATTGCCGCAGCATGACGGGAGCGCAGGCTCATGCGTGGCCGAGCAACAAGATTTTTGCGCAGAAATTCCGCTATATCACCTGCTATACGCTGGTTGCCATGCATGCCCAATATCTGTCCGGGATCGCACCACCGCCCACGATGAAGAGCCTTCAGGCCGCTGTCCCCAGCAGCCCGCGGCAAGTGAGTGAGCTCATCTCGGGCTTGCGGGCCGGTGGCTATGTCCGTGCCGTCCAGAACAACAGGGATCTGCGAACGCTCCGACTTCAGCCATCAGATCTGCTGATTGCGGAAGTCGCGCGCTCGCCGCTTGCATTCCTTGAGGCGGCGGGGCAACTGGACGGGGTCAGCGCTTCCTCGGCGCAGCGATTGCGTCAGGATACGGTGACACTCGCCCGATGCCTGGCCGCAGCCCAGAAGGCCTTTGTGGAAGCCGACATCTATCTTGCGCCGTTTCGTATCGTCTCTGAGTTTACCGACCATGACAGCGGCTATCTGGTTCTGTGCGCCGTCATCGGCGCCTCTCTCGCCAGTCATGCCGAAGACGGTGCCTGGGATCTACCCCTGACCTACCAGTCCTTGGCCATGCGTTTCCAGGTTTCCCGCCAGCATATCGGCAATCTGTTGAAACGGGCTGCCGAGCGCGACTTGTTTTTAATTCGTGCTGGTCGGGTGGATACGATCGACCCGGATCTCGTCTGGGAATTTCAGACTTGGTGCGCAGGACAGATTGCTCTTTACGCGAGCCTTGCGGAGCAAAACCTCGGCAATTCCTAAGGCCCAGCATATCCAGTGGATATGCGTAGTTGTTTTAGAGATTCTTTAATTGCCCGCGGATAGAATCACCGTACCGGTTCAACAGATGGCGGGTGCAGACAGACTGCACCCCACAGAGGGTGAGCGGCTTGCTCACGGGAGAGACTGCGGATGAATTCCCATTCAAATGCTGCGGATGCACTCGAAATCATCGCTTTCCGGCTTCATCAGCAGGAATTCTGCGTGAAGACCACGTCGATCCGCGAAATTCGCGGTTGGGCTCCGGTCACGCCCATTCCGCATTCGCCTTATGAAGTGCTGGGCGTCATGAACCTGCGTGGAACGGTCATCCCGATCGTCGATCTCGCGGTCAAGCTCGGCATGCCGGCCGCTCAGGCGACCGAGCGCAGCGCCGTAGTGGTCACCGAGGTCAACGGCATGACGGTTGGTCTTCTGGTAGATGGCGTTTCCGATATCCTCACCGTCGCTGGAAGCACATTGCAGCCTTTGCCTGCGGCAACCGGTTCGAGTGCAGCATTCTCGGATGGTATCATTGCCCACGAGAAGAGCATGATCTGCTTCCTCAGCCTGGAACGCATGTTCGGCGAAGATGATCCTGCCTCCTGGGGCATGGCTGCCTGATGCGAAGGGCGCGGCTGACACTTAGCCGCGCATTTGACTTGTCTCGCTCATCCTTTGTTCAACATGAGCAAAGACAGTCCGGCCCTCGGATGCAACGTTCACGCGAAATTGTGACTCCTTTAAGTCTTTGCCGCCAGAAATGGCGGCAATTCGCTTTTAAAAACGTAGTTTTCGGACCATCATGATCTTGGAGGATCCCGAGGTGCCGCAGCCAAACAATACTACTCTGACGGACGACCTGTTGAGCCGTCTGCAAGACGCCCTTGCCGGAACGCACGGGCGCGCGCTGGAATGGGATTCCGTGAAGGCGCTTGTCTCCCTCGAAGTGTCAGATTGGAAAGAAGATCAAGGCATCGCGCGCGCGCCGCGCAACGTGCCGCTGATCGGCCACAAGATCCGCCTTACCTCAGAGTAAACATCGCCCGCTCAGTTGCTGGCGGAGATGGTGCAGCTTACCTGTCGATTGGCGTAGAGATCGGTGAGATTGCCGCCGAGCTTGGAGTTGGACAGATCCCGGTATGCCGCGAACTGTCGCTCGAACATCTCGTCGCCGGTCAGGGCCACATAGGGCTCCATCCACGCGAGCGCTGACAGGTTCTCCTTGATGCCCGGTTTCACCGTCTGACTGCGACCATTGATCTTCTGGACGATTGTCGGATCCTTGACGGCTCTCACCGAGAACCTCGCCATGGTCGCGAGCTTGTCAAAGTCGGCTCCCCCCTTGCCATAACCCTGGTCACACAGGCGCGCCACCGAGGTCATCAGCGGCGACATGGCGTGAAGCTGGTAGTGCAGGGCGTATTG
This sequence comes from Rhizobium sp. AAP43, assembly GCF_001296045.1. Classification (GTDB taxonomy): domain Bacteria; phylum Pseudomonadota; class Alphaproteobacteria; order Rhizobiales; family Rhizobiaceae; genus Allorhizobium. The sequence continues at coordinate 92,758 of NZ_LJHS01000005.1, forward strand.
CTTGCGGTTCATTTCCAGCGGCAGGCTGCCATTGGCAGACGCACCTTCGATCATTGTGCGGTTGCTCAGGATCGCCCATTCGACGAATTCCCTGTTCTTGGTGAGGTTGCCGACTTCTCCGACGGCAAGGCTTGCCCAGGCGCGAAGATTGTTGCGGCTTGCGCCCTCAGTCGCCTCGTTGTCGAAGAAGTAGACGGTCTCCTTCGCACGGCGGCTCAGCCAGTTCTCAATCACCTTCTGCTTGATCTCGAGGCCCGGGACCGTGTTGCGGACCTCGGCATAGGCGATGGCAATGCCGCCGATCCGCGAGGGCACTGCCAGCTTGGCATTGAAGGTCCGCATATCATTCAAGGCATCGGCGGAGGCCCATTTATGCACGGCGTCGATGACGCAGCGCTGATGGGCACGCTTGATGGTCGGATCATCCTTGGCTGATGCGCGGGTGACCTCGCGCGACAGATTCTGAATGAACTTGTCGATCGGCTTCAGGGCTTTGGTGACCGCGGCATCGGACTCCTCGTCGAGATCCGTTCTTGCCTTGGAAGCCGCCTCGTAGCGGCTGCCGAAACCGAGGCTCATGACCGGCTGCGGAACCGTGAAGCACACGTCTGACGCCGCTTCGGCCTCTCGGGTGGCCAGGGGCGTGAGGGACAGGGCGAGGACTGTGCCGAGGACGATGCCGCAGCCTTTTCTGGTCATGGATAGGGGCAAGGATCAGCCCTCCGTTTTTGCGGTGTTGAGCTTCAGGATCGCGGTGGCGGCCGGGTATCCGGCCTTTGCAGCCTCCGCCATCCAGTGTTGTGCCGCATCCAGCCGTGGTTCGGTGCCAGAGCCAAAGGCATAGGATTGCGACAGGAGATACATGGCTTCCCCATCGCCCGCTTCGGCGGACTTCTTCAGCCATTCGAAGGCTTGCTCGGCGGATGCCTTGGCATCGGTTTCGCCACGCATCAGCTTGGCCAATTCGCGCATGGCCACCGGCTGTCCGACGGCTGCCGCCTGCTGGTAGAGATCACGAATGTCGATCTGCTGCGAGACGGCCTGGCGGATCTGCGGATCCATTTTGCCAAGCATCACGAGTTTCTGCGGTACATCCTTGATATCGGATATGCGCACCAGTTCGGTGAACATCGCAGAGGCTTTCGCGAGATCGAATTCCGGAGAGGTTTCATCGGCATAGGTGGCAATCAAGCGATAGTATGCGGCAGGTTCGCCGGCATCCTTCGCCTCGGCATAGAGCTTGGAAGCTATCTTGCGGCCTTGCTCGGTCTTCATCGAGGCATAGGTGTCGGCGATCTTCACCTTGCGCCAGCCGTCGTCGCTGGCAATGTTGGCTGCGATAGACAGCCAGCGTTCCGCATCCTGCTTACGATGTTTCAGGGCATAGTCGGCGAGCGCCATCGTGTCGTCATAGTCGCAACGCTGGGCACTGATGGCGCGCTGGTAGTAGAGGCCCTTTTCCGTCTCATCAGTGCTCTGTTCCGCCAGAAGAAGCTGTGCCGTCATGTCACCCCGTTCCTGCATCACTGGCCGATAGGTTGTAACCGGGGACGGGATGCTGGTGTCGTTCGCGTCGATTTCCATCAGCAGCTGGACTGCGCGTCCGGCGCCACCCTCGGCGAGAGGGACGAGGATTTCCTTCGCCAAGACCATGCTGTCGTGATCTCCCGCATAGTTCTTCACCAGAAAGTGGGCAAAGCTCAGGCCGGCATCGACGGTGAGTGCATCACTTGTCAGGTGAATGCTGCGGCGCGCCTTGTCGAGCGCACCGCGCTCGACGTTCTGCTTGAATTCGATCAGCATGCCCTCGACCGTCGCGCCGCGTCGCAGCTGCGCGCGCTGGTCCCAGAAGCGGAGAACCTGATCGGAGTAACCGGCCGTTTTCAGGTAGCGCTGGTAAAGCGCAAGGGCGCTTGCACGACCGTAGAGGGCCTGCGTTTGAATGGCCGCGATAAGGTAGGGGTCGTTGAGCTCGGGCAGCTTATCGATCTGCTCCGGATCGAGGTCCAGCGTCTTGTTCCCGGCGCCGGCCTCCACATCCCCCCAGTAAGCCGCGGCAGCGAAGTCAGGACCGGAAGGATCGACGCAGAGATGTACTTTCTGCAGCTTGGCGATTGCGTTGATTTCACCGTTGATGTGGATCGCTCGAGCGAGGAGGTCGGTTGCGCGCGTCACCGTGGACGGTTCGAGATCATGTCTCAACAGCAGCTCGGCCAAATCGATACCGCCTTCGATGTCACCGCCTGCCACTGCCTTCTCAAGCAGGCTGCGGACCTCGGGTGAGGGGTTCCAGATGCCGCTCTTGGCCTGAACAAGGCGAGCCAGTCGTGTGAAGGCGAAGGATGGCGGATCCTTCGCTTCCGTCAAACGCCGCAACACGTCTTCATAAGACTGGAGGTCGGCGGCCGATGTATCCTTGGTTTCTTCGAGAAGCTGCGCCTGTTTGACGAGGCCTGCCTGGTTGCCCAAATCCTCGGCCTGACGGTAAAGGGCCAATGCCCTGTCCCGGTCACGCGGGACCAGCGCGCCTTCTGCATAGAGGCGTCCCAGTTCGAGAATGGCCGACATGTTGCCGCCATCCGCAGCCATGGTGAGGTACTTGACCAGGACTGCATTGTCCTTCTCGACGGTCTCGCTGAGAAGGTTGAGTTCGGCAACCTTCCAGGCTGCAGTTGAATCGCCAAGGTCTGCGGCGAAACGATACCAGGCCTGGGTAAGGTTATAATCCTGCACGACGACGCTGCCGTCTTCATATTCACGGGCGATCCGGCTCATCCGGTCGCAGATACCTTCATCGAGGACGCCAACAAGGGCCCCGAATGCCATGTTGACGGCGAGGTCCGGCTGGATCCGCCAGCCGTCGACCGTCTCACCGTCATTGGTGAGGCGCGCGAGATCGAGGATCGCATCGGCGCTGCCGCCATAGGCAGCTTCCACCTTCAGCTTCAGGCCGCGTGCCCGGTCGGCCTCGATGCCCTTGCCATCGATCAGGTAATCGGCAAGCGTGTTGAGTGCGCCTGCCGCATGGCCGCCGGCTGCGAGAAGGCTCGCCACCATGCCATCCTGGCGCACTTTTTCGCTTTCACCCTTGGCCAGCATCAGCTTGACCTGGTCGAACAGTGCCGCCTTGTCATCGTAGTCCGCCTTGACTGTCGGCAAGAGCGCACGGATACGGTTGATGACAGGCTCGAAACGGCGAGCGTCAAGATCGCGCATTCGGTTCATGTCTCGGGTGATCGCATAGACCTTGCGGTCCGGCAGGGCTTTCTGGTCCCAAGCCGTCCATTCCGCGATCATGTCTTCATCGCGGATGCGCGGCGTGCAGCTCCCGGCTTTTGGCAGCTGGATGTTCGGCGGCTGAAAGCGGACATTGATAGGCTCGGCCCGGCCGGGCGTTCCGGTGGCTACCGTCATCACGCCTGCCAGCAGCAGCGATTTGGCAATATGTGAAATCGTCATGGGGGTCACCTCCGGAGGCTCAATGGGACTTAGCGGGCGATGGTGCTGGAGACGGCGACGGCGCTGACGTCATTGCCGGTGCCGGTCACGATCACCGTGACGCCGGCGAGGCGCTTGAATTCCACCTTGTCGAGCTTGGCCAGTTCGGCATCGCCTTCGCGGACCACGAGATCGACATTGAGGGGTGCTCTCAGCGCGACTGACTTCGATCCGCCGCTTCCAACGTCGGACAGCGCATCCGCGCCGGCCTGGGGAACGAAGAGATCGAGATCGGCGCGTTCAGTCAGGTTGTAGAGGGTCAATGTGGCCTTGGCGGGGTTTTTGGTCATGTCATCCTCGATGGTGACCATTTTCCCATCCGCAAGCACGGCCGAATAGAACTTTCCGGCTTCAGCCGCCACCTTGCCTTCGCCGGTGCCAGCGGAGACCGAGATTTCACCTGGTGCGACGGCAACATAAGGGGAGACGCCCGATTTCAACTGGTCGAATGCGCTGCTGTTGACCGAGGCCGTGGAGGACTTCGGTGCAATCACCCGCACAAAGGCTGAATTGGGATCGAGCGGCTTTTCATAGAGACCGCCATCGTCTGCCATGGTGATTGTCGAAAGGGGCAAAAGGGCGAGGAGGCTCATGGCGGACAGTGTGAGCAGGTTCGTCGTCTTCATGATTGTTCTCCAGTCTTGGTTTTGCAGATGGACAGGGTTGTCGTTTCGTCGACAGCGGCGTCGAACGAGACGGAGACCTTGCCGAACGAGCCGGCGGGGAAGCCGCCGAGCGAGAGGAAATAGCGGCCGGTGCTGCGCAGACGGTCACCGCGTTCGACCGAGCGCACGCGGTTCTGGCCGTCGGTGCCTGTGAATGTGAACTGCGCCTTGCGGCTGATGTCACGGCCGATATCAGCCAACAGTACGTCGCCGGGTGAGAGCTTGATCGATGCGAGATCCGCCTCGACGGTACGATCGTCCTTGCGGGTGGCCGCAACGCTTGTCGTGCACTCACCGCCCGCTGCCGCGAGCACTTCCTGCCAGGGCGCATCGCCGTACTGGCCGAGATTGTTGTAGATCGGGTTTTCCCAGATCAAGAAGCGCGGCCGGCTTTCCTGAAACTCGCGAGAGGTAATGTAAGAGAGGATCGAGCCGAACTGGTTACCACCCGAGATCGAGTAGTTCTCGACCGGCACCCCGGTGCGATATTGCAGGAAGTCGGCGAAGTTGCTGATTGGCTTGTCGGAGTAACTGGTGCCGATCAATGCGGTCGTTGCGTGTTCCGCCGCTCCAAAGATGTCCAGACCCCCACCGCCTGCTGCGGCATCTTCCTGGCGCACGGCCCGATAGGCTTTGGCTGTCACCGGAGGCACATTCTTCAGGCAGTGCTTCTGCAGCAAGTCGCGCATGCTGGACGATTCACGGTCCGGTATGACCTCTTCCATCTCGTAGCGAACGGGGGTGATGTCTTCATAGGCAGGCAGGGTCTTAAGCCTGTCGCCGATTGCCTTTGCCGCGACATCCGCACCGTGTGCAGTCCAGTGGAAGTCGGCCTTGAAGAAAGAATAGTCGCCGGAGGGGCTACGATTGTCGCTGCGCATGGGCGTGGCGATGTCGACTGCGACGACGCCCTTCTTCTCCAGTCGTCTGACGACATCGTCATAGACTTGGGATGCGATACCGGCATCGAAGCCGTAAAGCGCTGCACGCTCCGGCACAAGATCGGGATGCACCTGGGACTTGGTGGGCAGCGGGACATAAACGAGCGTGGTTCCATGGGCTGCAAGTGCCTTCGACATTGCGGCCAGACGCTCGACGGTCTGGTCGGTAAAGGCGTGCTGAAGGCGTAGATCCGCAAGGATGCGGAAGAACATGCCGTCCTTGCCTTCGATCATCTGCAGTTCGGCTATGTCTTCGAGAGCATGGCAACCGAAGCCGGAGGGGCCTTCATTGGGCTCTTCAGCGCTGACTGGGGCGCTTGACAGGCCGGCCAATACGAGGGCGATGGCGGTGGTCGATACGAGAGCTTGGCTGGGTCGGCAGGTCATTGTTGAACCTCCGCTTGGGGCTGGGTTTGCAGGGTTTGCATCTGCGCAAGGAGATTGTGGGCCGCCGCCTGCATGCCGAGGCTGCCCTTGTCGCGAGCGATCGCCAGATAGCGTCCGGCCTTTTCGCGGTCTTCGGCTGAGGCGTCGGGGTCGGAAAGCAAGGTGATGGCCATTCCGTAAGCGATCTGGCCACTCGCGGCGCCGCCGGCTGCGAGCAGTTTTTCGAACCGTTCCGGCTTACTGCCGAAGGGATGCCCCTTGGTGTAAAGGCCGAGCAGGCCGTCGACGGCGAGCGCATTGCCCTTGGCGGCCTGTCGCGTCAGGGCCGCTTCTGCGGCGGCGAGATGAGAGGGCGACAACTGCAGATCCGGTTGCTCCAGGATGCGCAACATATTGCGCACCGCATAGCCGCGGTTGTCAGTCACGGCGAGAGTGAAGTAATGCAACGCGTGGGTCGCCAGTTCCGGCTTCTGTTTTGCGGATATGCGTTCTGCAAGCCTGAAGGCCGCAACCCCATCGCCGCTGTCTGCGAGCCTCTGCAGTGTCCCGTACTCCACGCTCTTGCCGGCGAACATGCGTTCCCTGGCTTCCTGCAACTCAGGCGGCAAGTGCGAGGCGGCTCCCTGTTTTCCGGACTTCTTGGCCTTGGGCGCATTGGGATCTACCGGCGGTGCATTGCGCTGCTCGAGCCATTTGGCGAAGTGCGGGGGCCGGGCGGCGGCGGGAACCGCCGTCGCCAAGACGAGAGCAGACAGGCAGAGGGTCAGCGTTTGCTTACGCATTGTGGTGCCCGCCCTCCGGTTCGCTGGTTACGCGCTTCCAAAGGGTCTTGGTGCCGAGAAAGCGCACCGGAAACTCCCAGACCACGACGCTTGGCTTGCTTTCGTCGAGCACGCCGCCTTCCAGGAGGTCCAGCATCGGCACGCCGGGACCAAGGCCCTCCTTGGCAACATTGACGACGTCGGTCGAGAGGCTTTCCCTGAGGAAATCGACGAAGGACCAGTTTTCATTGGCGCTGTAGCTGGTACCGACCAGCATGACAGGTGCGCCTGCACTGTCGCCGAAGAGATCTGCGCCCGCGTCCGGGCTCTCGGCCGTCGTGCGATAGATCGGCAGGTTTTCCTGGGTCAGCCCGGCTGCCGGTGCATATTCGGGCGACGTTACGTAGCGGGTGAGATCGCCCCAGATCGAGACCGGGGTCTGCCACTGCGCAGTCACCTGTTGCTGGGGCAGGGTTAGGCCAGCAGCCTGCAGTGTGCTCTGGATGGCGGCGGCGGTCGCCTTGGCTCCATGGGGCGTCCAGTGTGTATCGGATTTGAGGAAGACCGGGTCGAAAGGCTTGGCCTGAACCAGCGCCGTGCGTGTATCCGCGACGGTGAGCCCCTTATCGCGAAGGGCAGAGGAAAAGGCCTCGTAGGCATCCGCCATCGCGCTGCTTTGCAGGCTACCCGGCAGTTCTTCGGCATAGATGTCAGACTTTGCCGGAAGGGGCGCGACGACGAGGGTAATGCCGCGCTCCGCCAGTTGCTTGCGAATGCCGTCGATCCGTTCGACGGCATCCGAGATGTCAGCCTGCGAGACCTTTTTGAACTCTTCTGTGGTGAAGAACCAGTGGTCGTCACCGATGACCACGCCCTTTCGGCCCGCGCCAAGAACCGCGTAGCGGGCGTTTCCGAACACCCCGACGGAGGGCTCCCGATGCGGCAATTCTTTCTTGTAGAGGGCGTCCAAGTCGCGGGTTGCTTCGCCGTCGATCACATAGGACAGCGAAAGGTTCTTGTTTTCGGCCGCGTGTGCATCCGTGGCCGTGGACGAGATCAGCAACGTCGAGTTCGCATAGAGGGCGTAGCCGAAGAAGATCGTTGGGACGAGCAGCGTTGCGGTATGTTGGCGTATCGTGGCCATGTCGTTGCTCCTGTCAGAACTGGAAGTAGAGGAAGGGTGAAGCGGACTGTTCGGAGAGCCGTGCCACGGTCACAACGAGCAGCAGCCCCATGACGAGCGGCAGCGTGAGTGACGGCTTGGCGACTGCAGTTCCCGTGCCGTTGAATTCGAGGCCGTGGACCGCCGGCGAGATTTCCGCATCGGCGAACTTCTTGAAGACCGGCTCTGCAAAGACGGCTGCAATTGCGACCATCATGAAGACCAGGTTTTCTCTGGTAACGTTGGCGAGGAACTCGATCCCAGGGGTGACGCCATTCAGGCCGAGCATGCCGCCGTAGATGGTGAAGGCCTCGTGGACATTGGCAGCGCGGAACATGACCCAGCCAATCAGCACCAGGATGAGGGTGAGGGGAATCGCAAGGATGTTCGTTGCGGAAGTCTTCGCCCAGCCGGTGTAACGTTCGGCAGCGAGCAGGCCGCCATGCCATGCGCCCCAAAGGACATAGGTCCAGTTTGCACCGTGCCACAGGCCGCCGAGCAACATGACTAGGAAGAGGTTGAGGTAGGTGCGCAGCGGACCTTTGCGGTTGCCGCCAAGCGGAATGTAAAGGTAGTCGCGCAGCCAGGTGGAGAGGCTGATGTGCCAGCGCTGCCAGAAGTCGGTGATCGACCGGCTGAGGTAGGGCATGTTGAAGTTGGCCTTGAAGCGGAAGCCCATCATCAGTGCCAGGCCGATGGCCATGTCGGAATAGCCGGAGAAGTCGAAGTAGAGCTGGAGCATATAGGCGATCGCGCCGAGCCAGGATTCGACCATGGTCGGATTGGCAAGCGAGAACACCTGATCGGCGACCGGTGCCACAGTGTCTGCGATCAGCACCTTCTTGGCGAGGCCGATGGTGAAGATGTAAAGACCCGAGGTGAAGATCGGCAGGGAATGTTCGCGTTTGGCGAACTGGTCGGTGAGGTCACGGAAGCGGAGAACCGGGCCGGCGATCATGTGCGGGAAGAGCGCCATGAAGGCAGCAAAGTCGACGAAGCTGCGCGTGGCCGGCGTGTCCTTGCGGTAGACGTCGACGATATAGCCGATGGCGTGGAAGACGTAAAAGGACACGCCGATCGGCAGGATCAGCTGCCAATGGTAGCCGAGTTGATCCGGTGTGGTGCCGAGGAGTGCGGCAAAGCTGTCCATGAAGAAGTTCAGGTATTTGAAGATACCCAGCACGATCAGGCAGCCGGTGACGCCAATGACCAGCGTCGTCTTGGCACGTGCCTGACCTTCCCATCTGTCGATGAGCAGGCCGCAGCCATAGGCCCAGGCCGTCACCGCGATGAACAGCAGAAGATAGTCGGCCCGCCACCAGCAATAGAAGATGTAGGAGCCGATCATGATCGTCCATGATCGCAGTCGCTCTGGAGTGAGATAATAGGCCACTAGGAAAAGCGGCAGGAACAAGAAGATAAAAGTCTCGGATGAAAAGACCATGGTTTCAACTCCGGGGCTCGCAATCGGCGGAGTTTCCCGCGCCGGATGGGTTGATCGTGAAGGTGGGGCCGCTGCCGTCCAGTCTGCCGGCCGAAGCCTGGAGAAGGTGGGCAGTATGGGCAGACAGCTCGCCGTCGAGAATGACGGGGGACTGTCGGGAGAAATCATTGCCGCTCAGCTCGAGCCGGCTGATGGTGGCGCCGTCGATGCCTGAGAGATTGGAAGAGAAGGAATTGTTCGCAAGCTGAAGGCTCGCGCCAGCGCTTTGGTCGAGCACGGAGATTCCCGCGCCGGCATTGCCGACGAGAGAATTGTGCGAAAGCGATAGCCTGTCGCTCGCCCTGACCTTGATGCCGACCTGGGCATTGGTGAGCGCAATGTTTGAGGAAATGTCGACGCAGCGGCCTTCGACGATCGAGATCGCACCGCGGCCGTTGCCGGAGAGGATATTGCCGGCAATCTTGATGTCGCTCACCTCATTGGCAAGAAAGATGCCGGTGCCCCGACTGTCGAGGATGACATTGCCGTTGATGTCGATGTCACTCGACCGGTTCTGGATGTCGATGGCCTGGGCTTTGTGAGTGTTCGTAACCACATTGCCCAGGATCTGGCCCCGAGTGACGCCCTTCAAGGCGATTGCGGGGCCATCCGTTTCATCAAAGCGATTGTCTGCGACTAGAACATCTGCCGTGTTGAAGAAGGACAGGGAGGAGATCCCTGCGAAAATGCTACTGGTCACATGCGAGCGCAGGCGTGCCGGATAGAGCGGGGCACCGCTGATGCTGATGCCGCCGGTGGCGCCAACGCCACCATAGCCGAGATTTGAGAAGCTCGATGACTGCGCTTGAAGGGCACCAGTCCTGACGGTGGTGACGAAGGGACGGAAGGCATTGAGGCGGGAATTGCGTTCGGCTGTTCCAGAAATTGCTGCGTGATCAAGGGTGATCAGCCCCGAATTCGCAACGAAGGCACCATCCGCTGTCGAGAGCAGCAGGCGGTCACCCTCTGCAAGAACAAGGGCTGCATCCTGCCAGATGACGATCGGTACCCGGACGAGAATGCCGTCGGCACGACGTTCGACTGCGCCGGACTTGAGTTCGCCGGCCCGGTCCGCGAGTTCCTGAAGGCTGATTGAGCCTGCGCTGATGAAGATCGCTTCCGTTTCTGAGCCGGCAATTGCGTTTTCCATGCTGGCGTCGAAACCGGCGCCGGCCTGCAGCCGCAATTGTGCGAGCATGAAGTCGGCGGGGATCATGTCGAGCGTGGCTTTTCCCGCGAGCTGGTCGAGGGCCGGCACGGGCCGGTCCTGCGGCAGCACGGCGACTGCAAGCGGACCGACCAGAAGATCCCGTGCATCCGGCAACCGCGTGTTCGCCGGCTGAAGGCGCCGACCGAGTGCGGTGACGGCATCGGTCAGCTGCGCGACGCTCTGGTCGCCCGTCTCGGCAGCATTTGCCTGGAGCGGCATCGAGACCGAAGCCGCCAGGACGACGAGGAGGGGAAGAGCCTTGCGCATGGTTTACCCTTAGCTGTTGACCAGTTGGAGGGCGTCGAGGGCGGTTGCGACCGACTTGAAGGCCGCATCGCAGACGACTTCGACGATCTGCATTTCGGATTCCGGGCTGCAGTAGATGACGGCTCCCTCATTGGCTGCGACTTCGAAGGTCTCTCCGATCCGGAGTGGCCTGGTCAGTGTCTCGGTCTTGAGCAGACCGGCGCCTTTGGTCACCGTCATCATGCGATGCAGCGTCTGGTCCTGGGCGACAGGCAACATCATGCCCGGACGCAAGGTCATGCTGCGCAACTCGTAGCCGGGCCCACTCTGGATCCGCTTGACTTCGCCCCAAGCCATCTGGTTGCGCATATGTTGCGACAGTTCGCGGCGCTTGATTGTTTCCAGCTTCTTGACGATCTGCTTGACCTGCTGGGCCTGGTCCCGCGTGGTCACCAGGAGTGCATCGTCCGTATCGACAATGACGACATCGTCGAGACCGACGACAGCGATCAGCTTGTGGGTGGAGCGGACGTAGGAATTGCGGGTATCGATCGAGATGACGTCACCGCTCAGCACATTGCCTTCCTCGTCCTTCTCAGCGATGTGGTGCAGCGCATTCCAGGCGCCGACATCGCTCCATGCGACGGTAAGGGGGGAGATGACGGTGGTCGGCGAGCGTTCGAAGACGATGGATTCCGTCGGCAGGTTGGCGGCCGGCTGCAGGGCTTCTGCAGAGAGGTAAAGCGCGTGGTCGGTCTCAAGTCCGCGTGCGACGGCAAGCGTGACCGCATCAAATGTTTGCTCGTCCAGGCGGCGGAATTCCTCGATCAGCACATCGGCCCGGAAGAGGCTGATGCCGGATGCCCAAAACGCGGTGCCAGCCTCGATGAGTGCCATTGCCACGTCCAGTGGCGGCTTCTCAACGAAACGGGAGACCTTTCGGGCGCAAGGCAATGCCTCGATTTCACCGCCATCGACGATGTAGCCGTAACCTGTCTCTGGGTATTCCGGCGGTACGCCGAAGAGCACGATGTGGCCTGCCTCTGCCGCCGAACGTGCCGATACGATGTCGGCAGCAAGGTCACCCTTGACGATATGATCCGATGGGATGACGCAGATCAGGGAGGCGGGATCCGTCTTTGCCAGCATCAGCGCTGCTGCAAGTACGGCCGGGCCGGTATTGCGGGAGATCGGTTCAGCGATGATGCGGGCGGGGCAACGGATCTCGTCGAGCTGCTGGAGGACGGTCGCGACATGGGTGCTGCTGACCGAAACAAGCGGATCGGCAAAGCCCGGGGCCCTGTAGCGCTCGACGGTTGCGTGGAAGAAAGTTGTCTCGGAGTTGCCGTCAATACGCTGGAACTGCTTGGGGTGTTCTGTACGCGATAGCGGCCAGAGACGTGTGCCAATGCCTCCGCAGAGGATAAGAGGATGAATGTCCTGCATGACTGCTCCAGTCGGATCTTGAGATTGCGTGTGCGGGATCATCTGCTTCGGCCTCCTCAGCCGGCCGCTCCAGAGCGGAACCAGGTGTCGAGTTTCTGGCGGACCGCGAAAATCTGCCGGTTGATGATCCGAACCGTGACCGGGGAACCGATGGCGGCCTTGCCGATTTCGGCCTTGGGCGCGATCAGGGCACGCATATCGCCTTCATTGTTGGCCGATGTCAGCGAACCCGAGCCATCGGCGAGCCAGCCATAGGCGACCATGCCATCGGCAAAGTGCAGTTCGGCGACATCGCCGGCGACAAGCGCCTTGGCCTGTTCTGCACTGACCACGGCCTCAACAACGGGCGCGCCGTTGGCCTTCAGGATTTCCACGACCGGCTCGCCGGCGAGGACAGTGGAGCCCTTGGTGGAGACGGGCAGGACCTGGCAATCGCAGGGCATGGTGATGTTAAGGGTTGTGCCGGAGACGGCCTGCAGCGTGTACAGGACCTCGCCTTCTCGAGCCTCAGGGTTGAGGTAGGAGATCTGGCCGCTTGCGACGGCACGCAGTGGATCGCCGCCGGCCGAGAGCGTGGCGAGCTGGGTGACGTCCTTGGAGAAGATCCGCTGGTAGATCAGGTTGGCAGCGATCCCGGCGAGCGCCAGACTAAGGGCTGCCGTTGCTGCGACCTTCAAGCCACGGCCGATGACGTCGCTCAGTGAACTCTGCGTGCCTGTTCGCTTGCTCGTGCCGGATGCCGAGCGTTCACGCAGGCTGATGATGCCATCGACAGAGGTGATGTCGCCGGCAATGTGGCTGTTCAGGAGGTAGCGGAGCGTCGGCAGGTGTTCGCCGGTCGGATCAAGGAAGGTGAGCCGCAATTCGCCGGTTTCGGCATCGAGGCGGCTGATATGGACGCCGGCATGGAGGGAGATCGCGTAGCCGCCAAAGTCGAAACGCAGAACCGCGATCCGTTCCTTGCCGTCCAGGTCGGGGCTGGAGAGGCCCGAAACATTGGCGGAAACGAGCGACAGGCTGCGACCGCTGAAATGGCGTCCGTCGATCATCGCGGAAAAGGGAATGCTCGTCTGCGGATGCTCGGTGCCATTGTCGAGCATGGGATTAGCCCGCGTATTGGAATGCGTGGCAAACGTGCCTGGAACGGTGTCGCGGGCGGGTTTCGTATCGGTGTCCATGGTCTCTAGTCCTTTTCGCGATCAGATGATGTTGCCGACATAGGCCACGCCGAGGATCAGCCATCCCAGCGCGAGGCAGTGCATGTAAGTGGAGCTGCGAGCGCGCCAGCGCTGGCGGAAGGGGAGGGGAGACCTCCCTGATCCGGCCGTGCTCTGGCGGGTCCATTTTTGCCGGTCGAGGCGGAAGAGGATGAAGCTTTTAACAACGGCGCCGGCGACCTGGCTGAAATAAAGCAGGAAGGGATAGGTGATCGGGAAGCTCTTGCCGCGGAAGGTCATGATCACGGTGCACAGGCTGTAGCGAGTGAACATGACCCAGGCGAAATAGATGGGCAGGATCCAGGGGCTGACGAACAGTGTGGCAAGCAGGATGCTCGCGGGACCCGCCAGCGTGGTCCAGATCGACAGCGCCTGATCGAGCAGCGACCACCAGGTGAAGTAGCCGATCTGGCGTCCCGGCAGTGACAGTGCACGGGCGTTCGTCCGCAGCATGTTGCCGAACCAGCGTGTCATCAGAACGGTTGCGGATTCGTAGAAGCCTGGTTTCGGCTGGGTCTCGATCGATACGCTGCACAGGTCCGGCAGGTAGAGCATCTTGTAACCGCGCTGCAGCAGCCAGAACCAGGTGGACTTGTCGTCGCCGGTGAGGAAGTGCACGCGCCCCAGGCGCCAGTGGTCGATGAAATCGCTGCGCACCAGTTCGACGAAGCCGGGATCGGTGGCGAGGCTCGCCCTGAAGATCGACATGCGACCAGTCAGGGTCAAAACGCGCTCACTCAGCGACATCGACGACATCATGACGTGACGCTGGGCAAAGCGAAGATCGAACCAGTCGCGGAACAGGCGGCCGCCTTCGGTGTCGCTCATTTCGTCCGTGGTTACGGCGCCGACCTTCGGATCGGTGAAGAAGGGCAGGCTGCGTTCGATAACGTCCGTGGGGACGCAGCTGTCACCATCAACAAAGAGGACGATGTCGTTGCGGCCCGGATTGAGCCTTGCGATCGATTGCAGCGAGGTTGCCAGCGCATCGCGCTTGCCGGTGCCGTCGATCTTGTCGATCTGGACCGATACCTGTGCCTCTCGGCCAGGGTGATCGAGCGCGACGGACGCCCTGACCCGGCGGATAAGTCGGGCGTCCGCCTCGTCGACGATTGACGCCACGATGGTGGCGCCACCGGCAGCACGGTAAGCAGCTTCGAAAATCGAGCGATAGACGCGGGTCGAGATTTCCGGGGCGATCTTGTAGGTGGTCACGAGGAAATAGGCGTGATCCTTGAGGCCGCGTGCTTTGTAGGCATGGGCGGCTGCATCCCGCCGTCTCGGATAGGCGAATCGAAGGTAATAAGCGGCGCGCGCCAGGTTGATGCCGGCCCAGCAATATCGCCAGCCTCCGATCAGCCCGATGGTGACGAGCGTGCCGGAGACGGCATCCACCTTGGCATGCGGTACGCTCAGCGCCAGGACGATCATGGCCAGGATATAGATGACATGGGCCAGCATCAGTTTCTCCTTTACCAGCAGATGCCCTGATAGGATCCAGACGAGCGGATGTCCGGGCGGATCCGAAGCAGGTCGACCATGGGGATCTTGTCGCTCGACTGATCGAGAACCGGCATCGCTTCGGCATAGTGATTGCCGACAAGGATGACGTCCGAATTGTCCATCAGGTCGCCGAGATCACCGACCAGACGGTTCTTGAGGTCGATTTCCGTGTCGTTGCCGCGTCCAGCACCTGTCATGCCCTCGGCATAGGCCTGGTGGACGAAGGGATCGTAGATCTTGAGGTCATAGCCCTTGGCGATCAGCCTGGAGGCAAGGTTGGCAAGCGGGCTCTCGCGCAGATCGTCCGTGCCGGTCTTGAAGGAAATGCCGACCATGCCGATGCTTTGGCCGCCCATCTGGGAAACCATGGTTTCGGCGCGGTCGATCTGGGCTTCGTTGGCTTCCAGCACCGCGTCGAGCAGCGCGCTTTCGACGTGCTTCTCACCGGCCAGATGGCGCAGCGCCCGCACGTCCTTCGGAAGGCAGGAGCCGCCGAAAGCGAAGCCAGGCCGCATGAAGTAAGGCGAGATGTTGACCTTGAGGTCGGAGCACAGGATCTTCATGACCTGCTGGCCATCGACACCGCAGGCCTTGGCAATGTTGCCAATCTCGTTGGCGAAGGTCACCTTGACGGCGCGCCAGGAATTGCTCGTGTACTTGATCATTTCGGCAGTCGCGAGCGGTACCGAATGGCAGGGGCAGGGCAGTCCGGCGTTCAGTTCGTGCAGGACGGCATCTGTGCGCTCGTCGATCGCGCCGAAGACGATGAGGCCTGGATCATAATAGTCCTCGATGGCCGTGCTTTCGCGCAGGAATTCCGGATAGTATCCGACGCCGAAGTCCTTGCCGGCGACGAGGCCAGATGCGGCTTCGAGGGCCGGAATGCAGACTGTGTCCATGCTGCCGGGGACGATCGTCGAGCGGACGACGACGGAATGGAAGGTTCCCTTGGCGGCGATGGCAACGCCGATCGCTTCGCAGGCCTTGGTCACGTAGGTAAGGCCGACCGAACCATCTGGTGCGCTCGGGGTTCCAACGCAGACGAAGGAGACTTCGGTGTTTGCAATCGCTTCGTTGATGTCGAGGGTGGCGCGCAGCTTGCCGCTGGCGACCGTCGTTGCAATAATGGCGTCGAGCCCCTTTTCGACGATCGGTGCGCGTCCCTGGTTGATTGCGTCGACCTTACCGGGGTCGATATCGACGGCGATCACCTCGTGGCCGTCCTTCGCCAGGCATGCCGCCGCAACGACGCCGACATACCCTATTCCAAACACGCTGATCCTGGCCATACTTCATGCCCTCTCGTTGTCGTCCGTCCCGTTCCGGGCGTCCGATGGTTAACGATTGTTAATCTGGGCTCTAGGATTGGCAGGTGTGGCAATCAGATCAAAGTCAGGAAAAATCGACTCTTGTCAGGATTTTCCTCTCTTTGTTTGAATAATTTTGACTCATTCCTGACATTTTTCGGAATTTTTCAAATAAAAAAGCCGCAACGTTTGTCGCGGCTTTGTCGTAATTATTTATTTTAGTCTAGTGTTGAAGCCATCCTACGCTCATGGCGTAGCTGACAATGTCAGATCTAGATCGGAGATCGAGTTTTTTTGTTGCCCTGTACTTATACGTCTCGACGGTCTTGGCGCTTAGCTGGTTTTCGGCAGCGATCTCTTTCATGGCCTTGCCGAGGGCCACATGCCGCAAAACAAGTTCTTCCTTGAGTGAGAGTTTTCGCTGGTCAGTTTCCGGCGGTTCCATGTTTCGATCAGTTGCGGCCAACACAGTTTCATCAATCACCATGTCACCGGCATGGATACTCTGGATCGCTCTCAAGAGTTTAGGGCTCGCAACGGCTTTCGTGACAACGCCACCATAGCCGCGCCCAAGATAGAATTGTCCGCAACGTAGATCGCGGCAGTCGCAATAGGCCAAGACCTTCACGCGATTCTTAAGTGTATCAAAATCTAGTCCGCAATCCTTCAGTTTGGTATCGAGGACTTCCGGGTCTGCGACCAGGACGTCGGGTTCAAGTCGCTCGACCATATCGTTCAGTGTCTGCTCCCGCCGGGAGGGGATTGTCGCCGCCATTCGGCGAGTGGAGTTGATCAGGAAGTTGAGCCCATCCACTAGGACTGGGTTGTCGTCGACGACGAGGACCCTGATCTTGTTAGCGCTTTCCATTGGTGCTCCAATCTGTCGACATTGCCGCAAATCTCCTGATTGGTTTTGAAGTCCGAGTGTTCAATGAGAACCTTCCCCGGATACTGGTTCATGTTCCGGGACAACTGTCAGAGTGTCAATATGTTGCGTTGCCGCGAAAATGCCCAACGAAATGTTGTCATGCAGCATGATCAAAACCACCTCATTTTAGAGGGTCTCTTCAGAACATATTCATGGTTTTCAATCGTTTAATTTTATGACGCTGCGCACGGAACGAAAATTGACGTGTGTCCTACGTCACAGTCTGTGTGTGCAAATCTGAGACGGATTGCTGAACATTCGCAATTTGAACCGCGGCTCGGTTCTCCAAAAAAGCATGCGGTCGATCGGAGCTATCGATCGACCGCATGTCGCTGGAGGCGTTGGGTAATGTCAGGCTGCGGCGGCCGTATCGAGCCGGTTTTCTCTGCGCAGGCTCATGCGGGCAGGCTCGACCGCCTGGCTGGCGGGCACAAGTGCCATCACTTCGTTGGCGTAGCGGCTGGCATTGTCGACCGCCTTGTCGAGATTGCTTACCCGCGCGGGGTCGAGCTTGCGCAACAGGCAGTTGAAGTCGAACATTTCGCGGAAGGCTGAGCGTTCGGCGATGGGGGTGTCGAAGACATGGATGTTCTGCTCCGACAGAAGCCGCTTTACGGCCTGCATCGAGCGGGTGGTGATCAACGGATTGACGCGTGAGAGAACGACCGAATGCGGCACGCGAATGCCGGCACTGCGGTCGAGATAGCGGATCAGATCCAGCACATGCGCGCCTCCTTGGGCATCCATGTGGCTGCCCTGTATGGGCACGATCACGTGGTTGGAGAAGCCGACAGCAGAGGCGAGCAGCGAGGACTGGATGCCGGGCATGTCGACGATGACATATTCGAACATCTTGCGCTTTTCGGTCATTGTGCGCTGCAGGGTCGCCGACGAGATGTAGGAATCGACGCTGAGGCCCGGCATGCCGCCCATCTGCTCAACCCAGCGGGCCAGCCAGCGCTGTGGATCGGCATCGAGAACGCAGACGCGGTAGCCGCGATGCAGCAGCTCGCTGGTGAGCAGAACCGCTGCCGTTGTCTTGCCGGCGCCACCCTTGGTGTTTGCAAATGTAATGACCGTCATCGGAAAAATCCTGCTGCGCATTCGAGCTCAAATCGCTCTGCCTGGCACGGTCATGGTGCAAACGAAGAATTAAAAAATATAGTTAACTTTGAATTAGCGTTTCCTATTCGCCGGTCCGATTTCTGGTGTCGAGCTGGTCGGTTATTGTGCAATGAGACTAACCGAGATCCCGCAGAATATGTCTGTAGATGCCGGGCGAGGAGCCCTCGATTTCGATGGCACCAACACTTTTGCGGTAGAACTCGATGGGGCCGGCACCGCCGATGACGGCATAGGCGTAACCCTGGTCCCGCATGTCGATGAGTGTCCGCACCAGGAGTGCCATGCCGATGCCACGGCCACGTGCCTTCTCGTCAACACCGGTCGGACCGAAAAAGCCTTTCATCGTGGCCTCATGGCAAGCGAAGCCGAGCAGGGTCTCACCCTGATGGGCGATGAAGCAGGTTGGCGGCTGCCGGCTGATCGCGACGGTCGCCTCTGAGGCCCAGCCTGCTCCGAAGCGGGGTCTGATCCAGTTGCAGATCGTTTCCAGTTCGGGTGCAAGCGCCCGGCGGATGATGATCCCCGCGTCCTCCAGATTTCGGTCGAGTACCGAATCGGCGGAAAGCTCATAGAGCTTGACCAGCATGTCTGCGGCCATGTCTCAGCTCTCCGTTTTGTCGGCCAAGGCGCCGAGGCCGAAGAGCGCGGCACCGATCAGGCCAGGCTCGACGCGGCAGGCAGCCGGTACGACCAGCGGGCGGTCGAATTTTCGTAAGATACGACGGCGCACCGCGATGTCGATTTCGGAAATCAGCGCCGGCACATTGGACAGCCCGCCACCGACGGGCACGCTCGTCGTTCCTGTCACGTTGACGACGAGCGCCAGCGGATCGGCAATGATGTCGAGATAGACGTCGATGGTTCGGGCCGCGGTCTTGTCCGCCGCTTGCCAGGCGGTAATGATCCCTTCGCTTGTCTGCGTCTCACGGTGCAGTTCGAAATGCAGCTTTTCGAGGCCTCTGGCACTGCAGATCGCGTCGATGCAGCCGATCTGGCCGCAGCCGCATTGAAATCGGGGAATGCGGACCGGTGGTGTGCCAGCTTCCGTTTTCTGGATCGGCCCATGGCCCCACTCACCGGCAAATCCACCGGTGCTGTTGATCAGCTTTCCGTCGATGACCAATCCGCCGCCGACGCCCGTACCGAGAATGACGCCGAAGACGACGCGATGGCCGCGTGCGGCTCCGATCCCGGCTTCGGCGAGTACAAAGCAGTCGGCATCATTGGCAATGAACACGGGTAAGCCGAGGGCGGATTCAAGGTCTGCCTGGAGTGTTCTGCCGTGAATGCAGGGAATGTTGGCAACGACGGCTTTCGATGTGTCGGGATCGATGACGCCGGCAATCGAGATTGCGATGCAGTCCGGTGTCCCGCCAGCCTCGGAAACGACTTCGGCCAGCGTTGCAACGAAGGCGTCGAAATCATTGAGGGGCGTGGGCTTACGCGGAAAGGTCTGGATGTCTTCAGCGGTCGTCGCGACCGCGCCCTTGATGGCGGTGCCACCGATATCAAAACAGACGATCATGCGCTGATCCTGTTCAATACTGCTTCTGCCTGATGAATGCGTTCCCCGGCGATCCAAGTCGAGGCGAGCGATAGATCGTCATTCAGCATCACAAAATCGGCGTCGGAACCAGCCGTCAGGCAGCCCTTGCTCGTCGCCCCGATGGCCTGTGCAGGATAGAGCGCGGCCATGCGCAATGCTTCTTCAAGAGGCAGGTCAAGGGTTTCATGAACGAAGCGGACACAGGAATGCATGTCGATATCGGCACCGGCCAGCGTGCCGTCAGCGAGTGTCAGTCGTCCGCCGCTCCGGTAGACGGCGCGGCCGTTGAGATCAAATCCGGTCGAATCGGTGCCAATGGTCGACATGGCATCGGTGACGAGGAAGATGTGGGCAGGGTGCTGCTTTGCCGCCAACGCGATGCGCATCGTGACGGGATCGACATGGAAGCCATCGGCGATCAGGCCGCAATGAAGTGCCGGCGAGGCGAGGGCCGCGCCGACAAGTCCGGGTTCGCGATTGCCAAGCTGGCTCATGGCGTTGAACAAATGGGTGACGAGCGTGGCGCCGGCTTCGACATAGGCGGATACATCGGCGCAACGGGTGTCGGTGTGACCGAGGCTGACCCGATATCCGGTGGCAACGAGCCTTGCAACCTGGGCCGGCGTGACGCTTTCCGGCGCCACCGTGATCATCGGCAAGCCGAAGCTGCCGGCTTCCGTTTCGAGGTAGCGCAGATCATCCTCTGTCATCGGACGGATCAGGGCTGGATCATGCGTACCCTTGCGGGCGAGCGACAGATGCGGACCTTCAAGGTGCAGGCCGAGATAGCCGGTGATGGACTTGTTGGCGGCATCACAGCCCGCACCGATAGCTGTCTTCTTCACGTCCGGCGTGTCGGTGATCAGCGTGATCATCAGAGCCGTCGTTCCGAAACGGGCATGAGCCCGGCAGATCGTCTCGATGCCTTGGACCGTCGGATCATTGTTGAACAGCACGCCGCCGCCGCCATTGACCTGGAGATCGACATAGCCAGGGGCGATGAGGGCTGCTCCGGTCTCGCGGACGGGGAAACCCGCACCTAAGCGATCGCGCGGCAGGATTTCGACCACGCGGCCCGCTTCGACGGTCATGGCAGCATTCGCATGCATGACATGTCCGTCGAAAATGCGGGTGGCGGTGATGGCGTAACGGCCGCTCATTGTGTCTCGGTCACCTTTTTCAGCGCGACGGGCTTGTCCGGATTGAACCCCCGGGCGCGCGACAGGGATTCGATGAAGCCATAATAGGGAACGATCAATGCCAGCGCATCCGTGATCGGGTGCCCTGTCGCAATGAAGGGCAGCTTTTCCCCACCAGTCGCCTTGTCCGAGGTGATGAAGCAGGCTGCGTTGCCTGCTGCCAGTTTCGAGATTGTCTGGGCCACGGAGGCTTCCGCCCGGTCGCGCGCCGCAAAGGCGACGACGGGGAAGTCACGTCCGACGATGGAAACCGGACCATGCAGGACCTCGGCCGAGGAATAGGCCTCGGCATGCAGTTCGCAGGTTTCCTTGCATTTCAAGGCTGCTTCCGCCGCAATCGCCAGCGCCGGGCCACGGCCCAGCATATAGAGGGATTCAGCTTCGCGCAGTGGCTCAAGAAGTGCCGACCAGTCCAGCGCCAGTGCTGATTGCAGATGCTCAGGCAGGGCATCGACCGCCTGAACCAGCACCTTGTCCTCGCTCCAGGCGGCAATAATGGCCAGGCCCGCGACGATTGAATTGACGAAGGACTTGGTCGCGGCAACGGCAATCTCGGGGCCGGCCATGATGTCGACGGCAAAGTCGGCGGTCTCTGCGAGCGGGGATGCGATCGTATTGACAAGGCTGATGGTGGTTGCGCCGCCTGCACGGGCGCCCCGCGCCATCGCGACGATGTCGGGGCTGGCGCCCGATTGCGAGACGGCGAAGGCTGCCGCATGCCCGAGCTTCAGCGGCGCCTCGTAGATGGAGGCGAGCGAAGGGCCGAGAGAGGCGACGGGCAGGCCGAGTTGCAGTTCCACTGCATATTTGAGGAAGTATGCCGCATGATCCGAGGAGCCGCGCGCAATCGTCACCACTGTCTTCGGATCGGCCTTCTTCAGGGCGCTGGCGCAATCCCGTATCAGGTCGGTTTGGGTATCGAGCAGTCGCGCTGCTGCTGCCGGGATCTCGTCGATCTCCTCGCGCATCTTGGTAGTCATGGTCTCACTTTCAGTTTTCGGGCTTCATGGGCGAGCCGACACCAAGTTCGGCGACGAGGTCGTAGGCATCGCTGCGATAGAGGGCGCGGGACATTTCCATTACGCGGCCGCTTTCGAGATAGGCGATGCGCTGGACCGAGAGGGCGGCCGAGCCTGGCGGCACGCCGAGCAGTTTGGTTTCGTCATCCTTCAGAAGGACGGCCGAGATACGCTGGTTGGCCCGGACGGGGCGGATGCCGGCCTTGAACAGACACAGATACAGTGAATCCTCTATGGCTTCCGGATCAGGCAACAAGTCTTCCGGCAGGCTGGTGCGCTCCAGCGCAATCGGCATGTCATCGGCGGTGCGGAGCCGATCAATGCGGGCAACGCGTGCGCCCCCGACCAGGCCTAGCATCATGGTTTCTTCCGCCGTCGGATAATGGATGCCACGACCGAGCCAGCGCGAGCCCGCCACCATACCGCGCCGCCGCATATCCTCCGTGAAGGAGGTCAGCTGGCTGAGCGGTTGCTGCATACGGGTGACAGGTTTGACGACAAAGGTGCCCGAGCCGCGCCGGCGCACGAGCAGTCCTTCCGCCACCAGTTCGTCGATTGCCTTCCTGACAGTCACGCGGCTGATGTCCGCGGCCTCGGCAATGTCGCGCTCTGCCGGCAGGGCGTCGCCATGTTTCAGACGGCCGGAGGCAACCGCCTCTTCGATCATCATGCGCAGCTTCACGTAAAGGGGGCCGCCGCGGGCTGACTGAAGCTTGTCTAGAGGCAAGTTCATGCTGTGGCACTCCTGCCCGGCCATGGTCTGTTCCGTGCAGTCACGCCGTCCTTGGAATGGTTCCGCCGCATGGTTCTGTCCCAATCATTCATGGCCAAAACAATACCAACAGGAGACCTTTTTGCAAATGGTTTTGAGCGTGAGCAGCTGTTTTTGGAGTTCAGTAAGAAATATCCTCGTAAATCCAGAGGTTTGCCCCTGTTTTGCCTGATTCTGTCGAGTCTCACCTTTACGATTGGACTGTTTTTGGTATCGTCCATTAACGATTGGACTTTGCACAACGGTGGCCGGCGAACCGTGCCGTACTTCTTGATCCTGGTGGGGCGAGCGGGCTGTCAGTTTGTGCAGGGTTACGATCATCGCTGAGTGTTGTGAAAACCATTTTCATCGAGTCGCGAAATTTCGCAGTTCGTGTTGACGGTGACCGGGTTTTGACGCAGTCTGCGAAAAATAATTACGAAGACAGGGGAATGCAGCATGAAGGTCGCCGTAATCGGACTCGGATTCCGTCTGGGATATCTCGGACGCGTGTTCAAGGAGATCGATCCGAGCTTCGAAATCGTCGGTTATGTCGATCCGGCACCAGCCGGCATGGCAACGCTGACGGAGCATGGGATTTCTGCCGGCAAGGTCTATGACACGCCCGAAGCGCTGATTACGGGCGAAAGCTTCGATCTTTTGATGATCGGCTCGCCCAATCACATGCATCTGGAGCATATCCGCCTCGGCCTCGAGGCCGGTCTCACTGTCTTTACCGAAAAGCCGATCGTTACCAGCATCGAGGAAAGCTATGCGCTGGCCTCTCTGCTCAATACCTATGGCCATGATCGGCTTCTTGTCGGCCTCGTGCTGCGCTATTCGCCACTCTACCGCGATCTGCGCAAGGCGCAGGCGGATGGGCTTCTCGGCAATGTCGTGTCGATTGAGGCGTCAGAGCATATTCAGCCCTATCATGGCGCCTTCTTCATGCGGGACTGGCGCCGTTATGGCCATTATGCCGGTGGCTTCATGCTGGAAAAGTGCTGCCATGACCTCGACCTCTACAATGGCGTGGTCGACGCGCGGCCGCGCTTCGTCGCAAGCTTCGGCGGTCGCAAGAGCTTCACGCCGGAAAACGCACCGCAGAACGATGGCATCAATGATCTGGAAGTCTACCACCGCAAGCCAAGCGGCTGGCAGGGCTCCGACAAGGTCTTCGACAGCGATGGCGATATCATCGATTATCAGACCGCGATCGTGGAATACGAG
Organism: Rhizobium sp. AAP43; assembly: GCF_001296045.1. GTDB lineage: Bacteria > Pseudomonadota > Alphaproteobacteria > Rhizobiales > Rhizobiaceae > Allorhizobium. Next base: position 116,382 of record NZ_LJHS01000005.1, read on the forward strand.
AACGGTGTGTCGATGACCTTCCATACCAATCTCAACGTGCCCGACGAATTCCGCCGCTTCTGCGTGATCGGGTCAAAGGGGATGGCGGAAGGCGACTTCGTTCGCGGCTTCATGGATGTGCACAATGCGCGCACCAATGAGAAGGTCGTCGCCAATACCTACAAGGCGCCCTCGGCACTCTCGCAGCATTATGGAGCCGACGAACAGATGGCGGAAGACGTCATCGCGTTTGTCAAGACTGGTGCTCAGCAGCCAGTTTCGGCCATCGATGCGCTGGAAGCCGGTATTCTGGCACTTGCCATGGATGAGGCGCGTTTCGGCCGCAAGGTGGTTGACCTGAAGCCGGTCTGGGAGCGGTTCGATGCGTGTCTGCACGGTGCGGATGCCGCGCGATCCCGTGTTCGGCAGGCGTAAGGAGCGACCATGGAAGCTCGCAAAAGCGCGGTTCTCTTCGCCTGGCTACTGATTGCGCCGGCGGTCCTCTACATCGCGGTCATCGTCGCCTATCCGCTCGTTGAAACCTTCATCCTGTCCTTCACCGATGCGTCGCTGAAGAAGACAACCAACTGGGTTGGTTGGGTGAATTACGAGAAGATTTTCAACGACACCTTCGCGACAGTCATCGTCAGAACCTTCATCTGGACCTTCTTCTCGGTATCGATCAAGATGATCATCGGGACTTTTGGCGCGGCGATGCTCAACACGGCCGTGCCGGGCCGCACGCTGTTTCGCGTGCTTACCATGCCGCCCTGGATCGTGCCGATGGCGATTGGCATCTTCATGTGGGGCTGGATGTATAATGGCCAGTTCGGCATGATCTCCGGCATGCTGCAGCGGACCGGTCTGGTCGACGGGCCCGTTGCCTTCCTGGCCTATGGCTCGACTGCCTTCTGGGCGACGATCTTCACCGATGTGTGGATCGGCGTACCGATGGTGACGCTCTATATGCTCGCTGCCATGCAGGCGATCCCGCAGGATCTCTATGAGGCTGCATGGACCGATGGCGCCGGCCGCTTCTATCGCTTCCGCCGCATCACCATGCCGCTGATCCTGCCTGCCATGATCACCATGTCGATGCTGTCGCTGATCGCTACCTTCAACTCCTTCGATATCATCTGGATCCTGACGCGCGGCGGACCGAGCGGCGAGACCACCACGATGATCATCGATACCTATCACACCGCGATCGGGTCGAAGAAATACGGGGAGGGGGCTGCGCGTGCCGTGCTGATCTGCATCTTCCTGTCGATCTTCTGCGTCGCCTACTTCCGCGTCACCAGCCGTCTTTCGCAGGAGCATGCCCGATGAGTTACGACAAGACAGCGTTGATCAACCGCTACAAATGGTACGAACTGGTCGGGATTTATGCCGGCATCGGCGTCTTCCTCACCTTCATCCTGGCGCCCTTCGTCGAAGGGTTCCTCGTGTCGCTGAAACCGCTCAGCCAGCTCTTCTCCTCGCCTTACCGCTTCTTTCCGGAAAACGGTTCATTCGACGCCTATCGCACGATGTGGGTCAGCGTTCCCGGTTTCGCCCGGTATATCTTCAACTCTTTCCTCATCTCGACGATTGCGACGGTCATTGTCCTGACGCTTGTGGTGCCGGCGGCCTATGCCTTTGCCCGCTTCGAGTTCAAGGGACGGGGCCAGCTTTTGGGTGCCTTCCTTGCCGTCAACATGTTCTCGGGCGCCGTGCTGTTGATCCCGCTCTTTCGTCTGATGCGGTCGATGGGCGTGCTCAATACCTATTTCGCCATGATCGTGCCGGGTGTCGCTTTCCTTATTCCATCGGCCATCTGGTTGCTGCGAACCTATATGCTGCGCATTCCGAAGGAGCTGGAAGAGGCGGCCTATGTCGATGGCGCGGGCTATTTCTATACCTTCCGTCGGGTTATTCTGCCGCTTGCCACGCCTGGCATCGCCGTTGTTGCCATCACGACGTTCATTGGCGCCTATGCCCAGCAATTCATCTTTGCGCTGACCTTCAACTCCAAGACCGAATACATGCCGCTGCCGATCGGGCTGTTTGCCTATTTCGGTCGCCAGGAGGTGATCTGGAATGAGTTGATGGCGGCAAGCTTCGTCGGCATTGCGCCAGCGATGATCGTGATCTTCTTCCTGCAACGCTATCTCGTCAGCGGACTGACCGCAGGCGCCGTGAAATAAGCGATGCCAATAAAATTCGGGCCAACCGGACGCTTCAACCTGTCAACAAAGGGGAACTACAGATGACGAAGTCTCTTACCATGCTCGCGGGCTCTTTCGCCCTTCTGGCCAGCTCGGCGCTGACCACACTGGCTGCCGATCAGGAAATCAGCTGGATCTATTGCGGCGATAAGATCGACCCGATCCACGAGAAGTATATTGGCGAATGGGAAGCCAAAAACGCGGGCTGGAAGGTCAAGCCGGAAGTCGTTGGCTGGGAGCAGTGCCAGGACAAGGCAACCACGCTCGCCGTTGCCGGCACGCCGGTCGCCATGGCCTATGTCGGTTCGCGCACGCTGAAGGAATTTGCCCAGAACGAACTGATCGTCGAAGTCCCGATGACCGACGAGGAGAAGGCGTCCTATTATCCCAATATCGTTGACACCGTGACCTTCGATGGCACGCAGTGGGGCGTTCCGGTCGCTTTCTCGACCAAGGCCCTCTACTGGAACAAGGCTCTCTTCAAGCAGGCTGGTCTCGACCCGGAAACTCCCCCGAAGACCTGGGAAGAAGAAATCGCATTTGCCAAGCAGATCAAGGAAAAGACTGGCATTGCCGGTTACGGTCTCCCGGCCAAGACCTTTGACAACACCATGCACCAGTTCATGCACTGGGTTTACACCAACAACGGCAAGGTCATCGACGGCGACAAGATCGTCATCGACAGCCCTGAGGTTCTGGCAGCCCTTCAAGCTTACAAGGAGATCACGCCTTACTCCGTCGAAGGTGCGACCGCTTACGAGCAGAACGAAATCCGCGCCATCTTCCTCGACGGCAAGGTCGGCATGATCCAGGCCGGCTCTGGCGCTGCCTACCGCCTCAAGGACACGAAGGTTGAATGGGGTGTCGCGCCGCTGCCGAAGGGCCCATCGGCCAAGGGTGAAGGCACGCTGCTGATCACTGACAGCCTTGCCATCTTCAAGGATTCGGGCGTCGAGGAAAAGGCGATCGAATTCGCCAAGTACATCACCTCGACCGACATCCAGCACGAATATGAGCTGCAGGGAGGCGCGGGCCTCACGCCGCTGCGTCCGGGTGCTGTCGTCGACAAGTTCGTCGCCAACGAGCCCTTCTGGAAGCCGTTCATCGACGGTATCGCCTATGGTGGTCCTGAGCCTCTTTTCACGGACTACAAGGGCTTCCAGAACGTCATGATCGAAATGGTCCAGTCTGTCGTGACCGGCAAGGCTGAGCCGGCAGATGCCCTGAAGAAGGCAGCCGCCGACCTCGAGCAGTACAAGTAAGCTCGAGCCAATTCCTCTTCCGCGGGCCGGTTCCGGCCCGCGGTCATTAAACGACAGACATTTGGCCGGTTCATTCAACCGGCGTTGGAGACGTGAGCGCGTGGGTCAGCTATTTCTCAACAAGGTGCGCAAGTCCTACGGACATTTCGAGGTCATCAAGGGTGTGAGCCTTGACGTCCGGGACGGCGAGTTCATCGTGTTCGTCGGCCCGTCCGGCTGTGGCAAGTCCACGCTTCTGAGGATGATCGCCGGCCTCGACGACACCACTGATGGTGACATCGTCATCGATGCCGAGCGGGTGAACGACAAGCCACCGGTCGAGCGTGGCATCGCCATGGTCTTCCAGTCCTATGCGCTCTATCCGCACATGACGGTGTTCGAGAACATCGCCTTCCCGCTGCGCGTCGAGAAACTTTCTGAAGAGAAGATCCGCGAAAAGGTCGATGGCGTCGCCAAGATCCTGCATCTCGACCAGCGCCTGCAGCAGCGGCCGGGACAGCTGTCCGGCGGCCAGCGCCAGCGTGTGGCGATCGGTCGTGCGATCGTGCGCGAGCCGAAGATCTTTCTGTTCGACGAACCCTTGTCGAACCTCGATGCGGCCCTGCGCGCCGAAATGCGCATCGAGCTCACCAAGCTGCACCGCGATCTCGAAGCGACGATGATCTACGTCACCCATGACCAGATCGAAGCCATGACCATGGCCGACCGGATCGTGGTTCTGAATGCCGGTGATATCGCCCAGGTCGGTGCGCCGCTTGAACTCTATCACAAGCCGCAGAACACCTTCGTTGCCGGCTTCATCGGCAATCCGAAGATGAATTTCGTGCCCGTGACATGCGTCGGGATCGATCCGACGGGCGTCAAAATCAGCTATGATGGCCAGACGGCGATCATCCCGGTCGAGCCGCGCGACGATCTCGTCGGCAAAACGCTGACGCTCGGCATCCGGCCGGAACATACCCGTCTCGGACAGGGCGACATCAATATCGTGGTAACGCCAAGCGTAATCGAGCGCCTGGGCATCAACACGATCGCCTATGCGGCACTTTCAACCGGCGACGCCTATTGCGCGCTTCTGCCAGGATCGGCACCGGTCCAGGCAGAACAGCCGATGACCACGGGCATCATGGCGGCAGACTGCCATCTCTTCGATGCCAATGGGCAGGCTCTGGAGCGCCGCATCGACTGGCGCACGCTTGAACTCCCGGCCTCCGTTACGGCGGCCGGCTAAACCATCCTCCCGGCCAATCCAGCGGCCAGAGCCTTGGTCCGCCTTCGGGCGGACCTTTTTTTGTGGCAAAATCGCAGTCAGAAAATTTCGACTGGACCCCTCAGGGGCGATGTGCACTGTATGGGTGCAATCCATCATGCGATGCAGCTTTTTCCTATGGCCCAGCTGTCGCACCGGGAGACGTTTCTATTTGAAGATTGAAATGGATCTGGAACTGCATTGAAATCACGCGACAGTGAAGCCCTGGCTCGACAAGGCTTCGGCATTCTCATTTTCTGTCTTTTCTTTCTCGGCGTGTTCCTCACAAGTAGCCCATACAAGGCAGGGAGTGAGTACTCCCAGGCTCAACTGCGGCAAGCCTTCGACTATGTGCAGGCACTTGGACCGGATACGCAAATTTTCCTGTATCGGAATGGTCAGCCGGAGACCAAAATTCACGCGGATTCCGCTTTTGCAAAGGATGTCGCTGATAGCCTTATCCGTGAAAGACCAGGTCGCTATCGACGGGCATGGGGTACCGAGCATATTTCTATCGTCGCCGTGGACACCTTCTTTACAGCCGATCAGGAAGTGCGACTAAGCCAGCTTCGAGACCTTCCGATGCAGGATTTCATCAAAGAGGACATGCTGGCACTGCCGCGATCCAACCTTGGTTGCCATGCCGCAAGCTTCCAGAAATTCAACTGGGCCGTCGGCGGCTACGTGCTTGTCGATCTCGGTTATCACCGTGAGCATTCCAGGTCCGCAATTGACTGTGTCCTGGCTGGCTTTGATGCTCTCGATGGATTACCGCTCAAAAGCAATTCGTTTGATCAGGCTCGTCTGCCCGATACCGATGTAAGGCTCGTCATCGTGGATTACGTGCGCCTCTGCGCCCACCAGGGTATGTCGGATGCGCCTGCGAAAGTGCGTTCAAGATACGGCATCAGCTCTCTGCCGTCACTTGGCTGTGTCGCGCGAGAACTCTCAATGGCACTCAGCCAAAGGCTGGCACCTTCCTCCAGATAGCGATTGGATGTGCCGAACCGGTCTTGGTCAGGCCTTTACCAGACCAGACCGCGGGCCTCGACCTCTTCCACGCGGGTCACGACGCCGTCCTTGTGGAAGGTCATGATGTCGAAGAGGTTGGAGACGACGCAGGTGTGGTTCGGGATGACGCGGACCTTTTCGCCGATCTCGGGGCGGCGGCGGGTGACCTTGGACAGGTCTACGGTGCCGTGTTCTTCGGAGAGACCCGTTATAACGGCATCCGGATAATCGAGGATCAGGCCGAAGTCGGAAAAGCCGAGGAGGTCTGAGGTCAGCGCCTTGGAACCAGCATCGAGGATGGCACGGTCCTCGGTCGGCCGTGAGACCACCGTTGCCAGAATGAACATGGCGCAATCATCGAGGCTGCAATGGCCTGCGCGGACCATGGAGCGGTCATTGTAGATGTAGGTGCCGGCCCGGTGTTCCGTCGCGGATTTGACCTTGTGGGCGGAAAAGAGACTGGGCGTACCGCCATTCGAGACGATGGGGCAGGGGATGTCGAGGTCCGCCAGCTTCGCGATGGCTGTGCTGAAAAAGGCTTCGACGGCGTCCTCGGTGTCAGCCTTGGGATAGGTGAGCAGGCCGGCGAAGGTGAGCCCCGGGGCGCCGGCGATGGCCTTTGCCAGGGCGACTGCTGCGTCCGGCGTCTGTACGCCGCAGCGGCCACCGCCGGTATCGCATTCGACGAGTACCGCCAGCGGGCGCTCGCCGGAGAAGGCCTTCGAGAGGCCTGAAACTGTAGCTTCGCTGTCGGCAACCACTTTCAGCCCGGAGATCCGTGCATTAAGCGCGACCAGACGTTCCAGCTTTTCCGGCCCGAGAATGTTGAATGTGATAAGAATGTCCTCGAAGCCGGCATCGGCGAAGACTTCGGCTTCAGTGATCTTCTGGCAATTGATGCCGCGTGCGCCGGCTTCGACCTGCTCCCTGGCAAGATTCGGGATCTTGTGGGTCTTGATATGCGGCCGGAAGGCAAGGCCATGGGTATTCATGTAAGACTGCACACGCGCGATATTGCCAGCCAGGCGGGCTTCATCAATCATCGGCAGGGGTGTCGACAGGGAAGCAATGTCCTGTCCGATGCGGGGGCGTGGCAGGTTCGTCATCAAGCGGCCTCGTTGCCTTCAGGTGCGTCATGCGGATTGGCCATGATCGGCCAGATGTCATGCCTGACATGGCGATAGGCCGTTTTCGCGGGATTGTTGGGATAGGGTGTTCCGGCAGCGCAGTAAAGAATCTCCGAGGCGATCTTGGAAAAGGCAGCATAGAAGTGGTTGGTCGACTTGATCACCAGGAGGTGCTTTTCCGTCGGCTCGATGCCGAGCGCCGTAAACAGCGAGGGATCGTAACTCTGGACCCGGACCGAGCTCAGGATGATGTCGATGCCGGCGAGGTGGATATGGGCGGCATCGCCGAAAGGCGCGATGCTGTCGCCAAAGCGCATCTCGGCATTCGGCACGACCTTGACGACCTTGACCAGCCCGTCGACGGGATTTCCGGTTCCGGGCGCTGATTTTGCCCCGAAACGCAAGGGGATCTCCGCCCCTTCGCCGGCTGCCATGCAGATCTGCACGGCAATCGGATCCCAGATCATGCCAATCGCTGCATTGGTTACGCCGCGTCTCAGCATTTCCTCCAGGATGACTGTGGCATCGCCAGCCGTCCCGCCGCCCGGATTGTCCCACATGTCGGCGATGACGACGGGGCCGTCGGTGCGCGTAAGGGCCCGATCCAGCGCTTCGCCCTCATCAATCTGCGGCATCATGAACGTGCCACGCTTGGAAAAGAGTTCGAGGCCTAGGTCACGGGCCAGTGCTTCGCCCTTTTCCGGCGTTCCGTTGGTCACGGCAATCGTCTTGGTGCCCATTTCCGGCACGTCGCCTGCCATGAAGCCGTGAATTACGGAGAGTGACAGCACATCCGCATCGTCAGCTTCAATGGCCATAAGCCTGTCAACAAAGCTGCGCATCGGTTCACGCGAAGTGGGGAAAACATCGATCATCCGGCAATCGAAGACGGACATGACCGGATTGACGCGGCCCTCCAGCGTGTCAACGGCAATCCGCCAGAGATCTTCGGCGCGATCAACGAAGTCGGTATGCGGGAATTCCTTGAAGACGACGAAAAAGTCGGCTGCCGCTACGCGTTTTGCAGTCAGATGGCTATGCGGGTCGAGTTCGGCGCAGACGAGGATGTCCGGGCCGACGATTGCGCGGATCCGGGCCAGCAAGTCGCCCTCTGGATCGATGTAGCCGTCGGCCACCATGGCGCCATGCAGGCCAAGTACGACGGCATTCACCGGCATTGCTGCGCGCAGTTGATCGAGGATCTCGTCGCGCAGGCCCTCATAGGTCTGGCGGTTGACCAGGCCGGCTGGATCCGCCCAGGTCGCCGTCCCCTCGATCAGGGTCCAGCCCTTGTCAGAGCAGACCTTGCGGCCGACGGTGAGGGGGGCCGTGCAGAGCGTTGGCGTGACCGGATGTTGGCCCGGTGCCGCATACAGCGATTCCTCGAAGGCGCGGCGGTCGATGCAGATCGGCGAAAACGTGTTGGTTTCCGTTGCAAGTGCTGCGGTGAAGATGCGCAAAGGCTAAACTCCGGGTGTGGGGAGAGGCGCTGAGATCAGCGCTTGCCCATCGGGTTGGGCAGGTAGCCGGTAAAGCCGGAGATCTTCCAGCGTCCTTCGTGCAGACGGCAGTAATACAGCGTCTGCCAGCGCATCACGTCCACTGTGCCGTCGGCCTTCTTGATGCCGCCGTCGAACTTCTTGCGCACCAGCGCCGTCTCACCAATCACCTCGATTTCCTCCAGGGTCGTCGTGGTGAAAATTGCGCCGCGCGGATCTTCGCCATAGCTCTGCTGGGCAAAGTCTTGCGCCTGCTTCAACCATTCATCGCGATAGGCGGCCAGGTTCGGAAAGGCGAGGGTCCATTTGTCGGCATCCTCTTCGCGATTGCCGCTGATGCCGATGAAGCCATCCTCGACGAAATCGCCTGCCACCATGCTCCAGTCGGCTGCCAGGAAGGCGTCGATGTCGCGGGGTACGAGCATCTCCCAGATCGCGTGGCGGGCAGTATCTTCAATTGCAAAAGGATTTTGGAAAGGATCGCGCATTTCGTCCCCACTTTGAAATTCTTTTCATAGATGTCGATTTTGTCTGGTCAAAATCCGTTTTTTGTGGTCGCTTGTCAACGATCGAAGAAAATAATTTGCATAAGAGGTGTCCATGACGATCAAGCGTTACGGGGCTGAGAAGGCCGGTGCCGGTGGTCAGCGTTTGCCTTTCGCGCGGGCTGTTGAGGCCGATGGCTGGCTGCATGTTTCCGGCCAGGTGGCCATGGAAGACGGCGAAATCATTTCCGGCGGCATCATCGAGCAGACCCACAAGACAATTGCCAATGTCCTCGCCATTCTCGATGAGGCTGGATATGGCGTCGAGCATGTCGTGCGCTGCGGCGTCTGGCTCGACGATCCCCGTGATTTCTGGACATTCAACAAGATCTACCAGCAGTACTTCGGCGAGCATCCGCCGGCGCGCGCCTGCGTGCAGGCCTCGATGATGGTCGATTGCAAGGTCGAGATCGACTGCATAGCCTACAAGCCTTCGAAATAGCAGAGGCAAGGGCATGGATATCTTCGCGCGGTTACAGGAAGAGGCGGGCCAGTTTTCGGCCTCAGAACAACGCATCGCGGATATTCTGCTCAACGCGTTTGATTTCGCGGTCAATGCCTCGATCATCGAGCTTGCCGAGCGTGCCGAAGTCTCGCCACCGACCGTGACGCGCTTCTGCAGACGTCTCGGCTGCCAGAACTTTGCCGATTTCAAGGTCAGTCTGGCACGTACGGCCTATGTCGGCGTGCGCTATCTCAATCCGGAGACGCAGAGCACGGAGCCGGCGGATGTCGCAACCGACGTGATCACCAAGGCGCAGAATGCGATGTTCATGGTCCATCGCGCGCTCGATCCGGTGATCCTCGACAAAGTTGCTGACCGGCTGGCACGGGCCGAAATGGTCTATGCCTTCGGTTCTGGCGGCAATTCCTCGATGATCTCAGGCGAGATCCAGAACCGGCTCTTCCGGCTCGGCTCGCGGGTCACGGCCTCTGCGGATCACAATATGCAACTGATGCTGACAGCCGCAGCCCGCTCGAACGATGTCTTGATCGGCTCGTCCTTTTCCGGGCGGAATGCCGAATTGGTCAACTGCTTCAATCTGGCTCGCGAGAACGGCATCACGACGATCGCGCTCACCCAGAGCGACAGCCCGGTCGCAAGGGCTTCCGAACTGGTTGTGGGCATCGATCTGCCGGAGGGCGAGAACATCTTCCGCCCAACCTCCACGCGCTTTGCCTATCTGGCTGTGGTCGATGTGATCGCCAGCCTTGTTGCCTACCGAAATCGAAAACAGTCGCAGGTCACCCTGCGCCATATCAAGCAGCAACTGGTTGAGCACCGCGACGGCGGCGATGACCGGCAACTTCTGGGAGACTAGTCTGATGCGCCTCATTTCGTCCTCCGAGCAGACCGGGATCCGCGTCTGATGCGCAGCGTGGCGGTTGTAACGGGTGCTGCCGGCGATATCGGGCGGGCGATTGCCAAGCGTCTGGCCGATAGCCATGACCTCGTCGTGCTGCTCGACCTGGATGGCGATGCCGCAGCCATGGCGGCAGCGTCGCTTGGAGACAATGATCGCTTCGTGCCACTTGCCTGCGATGTCACCAATGAGGTCGAACTTGGCCGCGCCGCATCTACCGTCGCTGCACTGGGCCTCGTCCACACGCTGGTGAACAATGCCGGCGCCGCCCGCGCCGTATCTCTTAGCGATACCGATGGCGATATCTGGCGTCGGGACAACGCGCTTAATCTCGAGGCACCATTCCTCTGCTTCCGCGCCTTCGAGGCAGCATTGAAGGAAAGCCATGGCGCGCTGGTCAACATTGCCTCGGTCAATGGCATGGCCGTGTTCGGCCATCCGGCCTATAGCGCGGCGAAAGCGGGCCTCATCCATCTCACCAAGCTGATCGCTGTTGAATACGGCAAGTTCGGCATTCGCGCCAATGCGGTGGCACCCGGCACGGTGCGCACGCAGGCCTGGGAGGCGCGGGCGAGCGCCAATCCGCAAGTCTTTGAAGAGGCCAAGCGCTGGTACGCGCTTCGCCGCATCGCGACGGCGCAAGACGTGGCCAATGCCGTCTATTTTCTCGCTAGCGAGCAAGCCGCCGCCATTACCGGCGTGTGCCTACCGGTCGATTGCGGCCTGACGGCCGGCCAGGCCGAGCTTGCCCGCACCTTTTCACAATCCGACAATTATTGATTTTCCAAAGCCGGGAGCATCACCATGGCAACAGCTGTCCAGTTTCGCCTCGAAAACACCTGGGTTCCCGTCGAGGGCGATCCGTGTGGCGCTTTCGTTTTCACTCTCATCAACCTGTCCGATGTTTCGATCGATGGTTTCAAGCTCGCCTATACGTCTTTGACGCGCGTGAAGGATATCGAAGAGCCGGTCTGCGAGAACGCCACCTTCCTCAAGCGCAATGCGAATTTCCATCAGTTCGCCCCGCCAGCCGGCTTCGTGCTTCAGCCGGGTGCATCCTGGAGCTTCCGGGTCGGCGGTCTGTGGCGTCCGGCAAAACACAGGACGGATGGCGCGAAGTCTGCCTATCTCACCCTGTCGTCCGGCCAGCATGCCGCAGTCGCAGTGGCCGATCTGATGCTGGGTGGTGACCACAGCGCGCCGCCGCCAGCGCTCCTGCCGGAGGGCAAAGTCACCGAGCCCTTCGCCATGCTGCCCTGGCCGGCCTCGGTCGCGCTCGTTGCGGGCGAGGGTTTCCCAGTTGCGCTTTATCCCGCTGACGGCGCATCGCTTGTCGAGTTGCGCGCCGTCGAGAATGTGCTGCGGCTGTTCTGCCGCCTCTTCCCGGTCGGTCATGCGCCGCTCTCGCTTGCCAGAGTGCATGAAGGGCGGGCTGTGTCATTGTCCGCAGATGACAGCCTCGGCGCTTCTGCCTATGCGCTCACCTTCGCTGCCGATGAAATTGCGCTCCGCTATGGCGATGTGGCGGGGCTTCAATATGCGCTGACCCTGCTTGCCCAGATGCTGCATGGCGCGCGCATGCAGCCCGATATCTTCCGCTTCCCCGCCTCCGGCACGATTTCCGATGCGCCGCGCTATGATTGGCGCGGCTGCCATCTCGATGTCTCCCGCCAGTTCTATCCGGTCGATGACGTCAAGCGGTTGATCGATATCCTGGCCTGGTTCCGGATGAACACCTTTCACTGGCACCTCTCCGATGACGAGGCTTGGCGTCTGGAAATCAAGGCCTTCCCTCAACTGACCACGCTGGGCGTGCTTCGGGGACCGGACGAACCACTCCTGCCGCAGCTCGGCAATGGCGTTGATCCGGTCGGCGGTTTTTACTCCCAGGAGGATGTGAAGGATATCGTTGCGCATGCCGGTGCGTTGCAGGTCGAGGTCGTTCCAGAGATCGACATTCCCGGCCACAGCACCGCAACGTTGGTCGCACTGCCGGAGCTCGTTGATGGTCAGGAAGCACCCGACAGCTACCGCTCGGTCCAGGGATATCCCAACAACGCGCTCAATCCGGCGATTGAATACACCTATGAAGTCCTCGGCAAGGTGTTCGACGAGATGGTCGAACTCTTCCCGTCCAGGCTGATCCATATCGGTGGCGACGAAGTGGCCGCCAATACCTGGATGGCATCGCCGCTCGCCAGGAAGCTGATGGAGAGGCAAGGCATCGAGGGTACCTTCGGCCTGCAGAGCTATTTCATGAAGCGCATTCAGGTGATGCTCTCCGAGCGCGGCCGCAAGCTCGCGGGCTGGGACGAAGTCAGCCATGGCGGCGGCGTCGATCCGGATGGTACGCTCTTGATGGCCTGGCAGAAGCCGGAGGTCGGACTTGAACTGGCAAAACTGGGCTATGACGTCGTCATGACGCCGGGCCAGGCCTATTATCTCGACATGGTGCAGGACGAAGCCTTCCAGGAGCCGGGCGCGAGCTGGGCCGGCACCGTGCCTCCGCAGCATACCTACACCTATGAGGCGGTCGCCGAGTTCCCGCCGGAACTGGCCGCCCGCATGCGCGGTGTGCAGGCCTGTATCTGGTGTGAGCACTTCCTGACGCGGGACTATTTCAACCATCTCGTTTTCCCGCGTCTTCCGGCCATCGCAGAAGCCGCCTGGACGCCGAGGGAAAACAAGGACTGGCTGCGCTTTGCCGCCATCGTCCGTTTGAGCCCCCGCTACTGAGGATCGATTCATGACACTTCGCATCGCCGTCGGCGGCATCCACACCGAATGCTCGACCTCATCGCCCGTTCTCATGCAGCCAGAGGATTTCCGCGTGCTGCGGGAGGGTGAGCTTCTGGGGGCCGAGTATTTCAATTTCCTCGATGCCGAAGGCGTTGAGCATCTGCCGCTCCTCCATGCCCGCGCCACGCCCGGCGGCCCTCTGGCGCGCGCCACCTATGAGGGGTTCAAAGCAGAATTCCTCGACCGCCTGAAAGCGGCACTGCCGGTCGATGGTCTTTATCTTGCCATGCATGGCGCGATGAATGTCGAGGGCATGGACGATGCCGAAGGCGACTGGATTGCGGCGGCTCGTTCTGTCGTTGGTCCCGAGGTGATCGTGGCTGCAAGCTATGACCTGCATGGCAATGTCAGCCAGAGGATTATCGATCAGCTCGATATATTCGCCGGTTATCGCACGGCGCCGCATATCGATGTGCGCGAAACTATGGTGCGGGCCTGGTCGATGTTGGTTCGCGCCCTGACGACGGGCGAGCGTCCGGGCGTCGCATGGGCGCCCGTGCCGGTGCTGCTGCCTGGCGAGCGGACCTCGACCGAAGACGAGCCGGCGAAGAGCCTCTATCTGAAACTCCCGGAACACGATGCCGTGCCCGGTATCTGGGACGCCAATCTGATGGTCGGTTATGTCTGGGCAGACGAGCCGCGGGGCACGGCCTGTGCCGTCGTGACGGCTGTCGACAAGGCGGCTGCTGAGACGGTCGCCACTGCCATTGCCCAGTCCTACTGGGATGCACGCGAAGACTTCCGCTTCGGTCCGGTCACCGGTCCGCTGGACGCCATGCTGGAGATCGCCGCCAAGACCGAGACACGACCGATCATCCTTGCCGATTCCGGTGACAATCCGACCGGTGGCGGCGTCGGCGACCGCGCCGATGTGCTGGCTGCTCTCATTCGGGAACAGGCAGAGGATGTGCTGATCGCCGGGATCACCGACCGTCCCGCCGTCGACGCCTGCTTTGCTGCGGGTGAGGGCGCTCGGCTCTCGCTCAAGATCGGCGGTGCGCTCGATCCGGCAAGCCCGTCCGTGATTGCCGATGTCGAGGTGATCAGACTCGATGCGCCCGGCGCGGATGCCGACAGGCAGGTGGTGGTGTGGATCGGCGGCATCACGCTGGTGCTTGCCGCCAAGCGTCGGCCCTATCACAATATCGCGGATTTCGAACGGCTTGGTCTTGATCCAAAGACGGTCAGGCTGCTTGTGGTCAAGTCAGGCTATCTCTCGCCAGAACTGGCGCCGATCGCCAATCCCAACCTCATGGCGCTGACCGATGGCGTGATCAACCAGGATATCGAGAACCAGACGAGCCAAAGGCGGCATCAGCCGACCTATCCCTTCGTCAAGGATTTCGCGTATAGCCCGGTGGTTCATTTCTCTCAGCGATTCCCGGCCTGATATTTGCAGCAAGATCACGACTGCCGCCCGTCGGTGGCAGTCACATCATTTTTGAGTTCATCGATGTCGTCGACGCTTTCGCTTCTCTTTCGGCATCCGCCCATCCGGGTGAGTGCGCTCGCCATCTTCTTCTTCGGTTTCACCGGGGCCGCGACATCACCCTATATGTCGCTGATCGGGATCCGGGAGCTTGGGCTGTCAGACGCCGTCTATTCGGCGATCATCTTCACGGCAGCGCTCGTCAATGTCAGCGCCAGCGTCACCGCCGGCATTGTCGCCGACCGTCTCGGCCGTTTTCGCTCCTCGATGATCGCGGCCGCTCTTTTCGGCGTGGTCGGTTTCGGCATGGTCTATGTCTTTCCGACAGCGCCCGTCTTCGTCGTTGCAACCCTGATCTTCCTCCCGATCTTCGGCGCGCTCAACTCGCTGATCTTCGCGCATGTGCGCACCTCCTCATCAGGCATGTCGGCCCGCGAACTGATGGCGGTGAACTCCGCCATCCGGGCCGTGCTGTCGGCCTCCTGGGTTCTGGTGCCGGGCCTTGTTGGCATTGTGCTTGCCGGTGCGCCCAGCATGTTGCCGGCCTTTCTGCTCGCGAGCCTCGCCTGCTGCATTTGCGTCGCCCTGTTCACCTTTGGTGTGAAGGAGCAAACGCCGGTGGCGGGGCTGACCAAGAGTGTCGACCATTCCTTTCTCCGCTCGCTGGGGCAGATTGCAGCACCGCCGGTGCTGGTCCGGCTGCTCGCCATCGCGCTCATTTCCTCCATGCTGCATGTCAACGGTACGGTGCTGCCGCTGATCGTTACTGGGGCGGCTGGGGGCAGTGCCGCAGATGTTGGCATCATCGTCGGCATCGTTGCCTTTCTCGAGATCCTCTTCATCCTGTTCTGGGGGTGGGTCGAGGCTCGCGCATCGCCCATCTTTGCCGTCGGGGTTGGGGCGTCGATCTATTGCAGCTACCTCGTTTTTCTCGGCTTTGCCGACAGCCGGGTCGACGTCTACGTCTTGACCCTCGTCAGCGGTCTCGGCGCGGCCGCAATCATCGCCGTGCCGATCAGCTATCTGCAGAACCTGATCGCCGACCGGGCTGGTCTCGGCAGCTCGCTGATCGCGGTGAACATCTTTGTCAGCGGTGGATTGAGTTCGCTTCTGTTTGCAACGGGCACCAGCCTCAGCGACTATTCGGGCACGGCGCTGATTGGTGCCTTGGCCGGACTGTGCGGGGTTGCCCTCCTCTGGTTCCTTGACGGCTCGGCGTCCCGGATGCGGCGCAAGCCTGAGGTGGCACAAGGCGGCGATCCGCTGGTTGCGGGTGAGGGGGAAACTGCATGATGCCGTCATTGCTGGAAATCTGCGTCGATGATGCTGAAGGGCTTCAGGCTGCGGTTCGTGGTGGGGCCGATCGCATCGAACTCTGTTCCGCCCTCGATGCGGGAGGCCTGACCCCGTCTGCCGGGCTGATGCACCTTGCAGCGAGACAGCCACTGCCCGTCCATGCGCTGATCCGGCCGCGTTCTGGCGATTTCCACTATCAAGCGTCCGAAATCGACATCATTCTAGACGATATCCGGGTGGCGAAAGAGGTGGGGCTTGCCGGCGTTGTCATCGGAGCTGCCCAGACCGATGGGCGGCTGGATCCTGCGGTGCTCGAAAGTCTGGTTGATGCCGCATCCGGCATGGATCTGACCCTGCACCGGGCCTTCGATCTTGCACCGGACCTCACACAGGCTCTTGATCTCGCCATCGCCCTCGGCTTCAAGCGGATTTTGACGTCCGGTGGCGCCCGTCATGCCGTGACAGGGCTTGCCGAACTGTCGAGGATCGCAGCTGCGGCCGCTGGGCGGATATCGATCATGCCGGGCGGCGGTGTGCGGCCGGAGAATGCGGCGGCTTTCCTGTCGATCCCCGGCATTGTCGAACTGCATGCGTCTTGCAGCCAGCCGGTGGCGGTTGCTGCGCGTCTTGTTGAGTTCGGTTTCGAAAGTCGCGACCGGCGCCGGACGGACGAGGAAACCGTCCGTCAGTTGAAGCAGGAAATGCAGCGGCTGGCAGACGCCCCCGTCAGGATATCCTGACCAGGGGCATTTCGGCGGGTGTCTGTGCGAATGTCTCTTCGGCCGTGATCGGCTTGCTCACATAGTAGCCCTGTACCGAGCTGACGCCGAGCGCCCGCAGAACCTGCAGTTCCTCCAGCGTTTCCACGCCCTCGGCAATCGCATCGAGTTCCATATCCGCGCTCAGCGCCAGGACAGACTTGACGATTTTGTAGCTCGTCTTGCGCTGGTGGATGTTGCGCACAAAGCTGCCGTCGATCTTGATTTTGGTCAGTGGCAGCTTGTGGACGTGATTGAGGCTGGAGAAGCCCGTACCGAAGTCGTCGAGGGCGATGCCGGCACCGAGTTCACGCAGCAGCTGGATAGAGGCGCTGGCCTGTTCGAAGTCGTGCATGATCGCCGTCTCCGTCACCTCAAAGTTGATGCGGGCCGGATTGAAGCCGCTCTTCAGCACGATCGCGACGATCTTCAGACAGTTATCCGGTGAGCTGAGGTCGTGGGGCGAGAGATTGAACGAGAGATAGACATCCTTCGGCCAATTCGCGGCAACAGCGAGTGCCCGCTCCAAGAGGATGCGGGTCATCATCGTAATGCGACCATTGTGTTCGGCGACCGGAATGAATTCCGCCGGAGAGACAGACCCAATGCGCGGGCTCTGCCAGCGGGCAAGCGCCTCATAGCCGGTGCAGCTTAAGTCGTCCGCATGGCTGATCGGCTGGTAGACCAGATAGAGTTCGCGCTCCAGGTCGGCTGCGATCATTGCGTCTTCGACGATCTTCTGGCGTGTCAGTTCGTCCGCCTGCACCGCGTTGAAGATGACCGATCCGGCCCGGTGGCGGCGTTTGGCCGTATAGAGGGCATAGTCGGCTCGCTCGTAAATTTCCTGGCCCGAACCGCCGACATCCGGATAGATGGCAAAGCCGACCGATGCCGTCACCTGTACAAGGCCGCTGCCGATATTGATTCTATTGGCGATCAGGTCGCAGATCGTCTGGCCCAGCGCTGTGACACGGCCTTCTGATGCATCACCTTCGAGCAAAAGGGCAAACTCATCGCCGCCAAGGCGATAGACGGTCAGTCTGCTTTCGGTGATGCCGCCGAGGCGCAGGCCGATCTCGGCGAGAACCTTGTCGCCAGCTGCGTGACCATACATGTCGTTGACGGGTTTGAAGCCGTCGAGATCGATCACGCCGACAGCGAGGCGTTCGCCGCTCTGGCGTGCCCGTGCGAAGGCCCGTTCCAGCATCTGGAAGAAGCTGCGACGATTGGCAAGCTGCGTCAGTGTGTCGAGATTGGCCAGGCGCAGGTTCTCATCGGACAGGGCCTGCATGGCCTTGTTTTGATCCTGAAGCGCTTTCTGCTGCTGCAGAAGCACGTGGCGGGATTCGTTCAAGGTCCGAAAGTCGCGATACTGGTCCAGAAGGATCATGATCATCGGAATGGTGACGAGAATGACATTGATCCCCGTCGCGATGAAGGTCGGTTCGCCCGTCAGGCACATGGCGACGAAGAAGGGGATTGTCACCGTTACCGTCACCATCATGGCGGCGGAGCGCAAATGCATCAGACTGAAGATACAGCCGATGACCGTGATTGCCATGAAGAAGGCGACATGTGCTCTCTGATATGCATCGCCATAGGGCAGGACCGATAGTGCCCAGAGGGTGCAGACCACGGCAATCGGGAAGGACAGGATGTTCGTCGCGCGCAATTGCCGATAGGCCTGCTCTGCAGTCCGGCTGACCTTGCGACTTTTCAACCAGATGAGCGAGCGGGCGAAGAACACCAATACGAGGAATGCCGGGACATAGGTGACCAAGGCTGCAGGTGCCGTACCCTGGTGCGTCCAGGCGAGCGACAGCATATTCGTTCCCAGAATAAAATAGAGCAGCGGGACCTGTTTGGAAAAGGCGCCGAACTGGGCGAGCGTCAGCTCCGGATTGTCATTCGGTACCTTCAACAATCGGATCGCGCTGACCAAGATCCTGCGCATGCGGCCCATCATGGTATCATCCGTCACTCGGACTACACCTCCTGAAAGTGGTAGTTTTGCACACTCTACAACAGAAGATCTTAACTTAGCGCAAAGCGTTTTCGCAGGATCTGGCAATACGTGTATGCCCTGTCCTGGTTGCTGCTGCCGCAATTCGTCGCTATGGCAAACCTCCCAGCAACGGAGGCTCCCCCGCGTGATCAAGCAGGCAATTATCTCACTCGTGGCGGCGGCAAGTCTCTTTGGGAGCAATGTCTCGGCTCAAAGCTGGGAGCCGATCGAAAAAATTGAGCATTACTCGATCAAGGGAACGGCTCCGATGGAGCTTTACCAATCGATCGGCGAGCGCGGCCCCAAACTCGGTCTCGGTCGGGTGATTGCCCATACGAGTTTCAAGCTCACCTGGCAGCGGGACTATCAGCAGCAGGGTGCTGATTGCGTGCTGGCAACGGCCAAGCCAAAGCTCATCATCACCTATACCTTGCCGAAACCCACACAGAAACTGCCGTCCAATGTTCAGGCGAAGTGGGATCGTTTCTATGACGGGATCGCGGCGCATGAAAAGCTGCATGGACAGTTCATGCAGGACCTGACGCAGCAGATTCAGGATGTCTCGATCGGCCTCAGTGCCCAGAATGACCCTGGCTGCAAGAAGGTCCGTGCAGCACTTCAGGCGCAGCTCAAACCGATCTCGGATGCGCATGGCGCACGCCATAGCGAATATGATCAGGTCGAGATGTCACCGGGTGGCGCGGTCCATCAGCTGATCCTGACCTTCCTCAACCCCTGAAGCGAAAAAGGCGCCCCTATGGGGCACCTTGTTGTGGTATCAGACCCGTTCAAGGGCGATCGCGATGCCCTGGCCGACACCGATACACATGGTGGAGAGCGCATAGCGCCCACCGATTTCCCTGAGTTCCAGCGCTGCCGTTCCGGCGATGCGGGCGCCCGACATGCCGAGCGGGTGACCAAGCGCAATCGCGCCACCGTTGCGGTTGACGCGCGGGTCGTCGTCGGCAATGCCGAGATCGCGGAGTGTGGCGATCCCTTGGGAGGCAAAGGCTTCGTTCAGTTCGATGACGTCGATCTGCTGCTGCGTCAGGCCTAAGCGGGCGAGCAGTTTCTTCGAGGCCGGGGCTGGGCCGAAGCCCATGATGCGCGGCGGAACGCCCGCGGTCGCACCACCCAGGATGCGGGCGATGGGGTTGAGGCCGTATTTCTTTACGGCAGCTTCCGAAGCGATGATCAGGGCGGCGGCTCCGTCATTGACGCCCGAGGCATTGCCGGCGGTGACGGTGGCGCCGTCCATCTTGTTGACCGGCTTCAGCTTGGCGAGCGCCTCGACAGAGGTTGCGCGCGGGTGCTCGTCACGGTCAACGATGATGGGGTCACCCTTGCGCTGCGGTACGGTGACATCAACGATTTCCTTCGCCAGCCGGCCATTTGCTTGCGCTTCCGCCGCCTTTGCCTGGCTGCGCACGGCAAAGGCATCCTGATCCTCGCGGGAAACCTTGAAATCGATTGCGACGTTATCGCCGGTCTCCGGCATGGAATCGACGCCATACTGCTTCTTCATCAGTGGATTGACGAAGCGCCAGCCGATAGTCGTGTCGTAGATCTCGGCATTGCGGGAGAAAGCTGTCTCGGCCTTGGGCATGACGAAGGGGGCACGGCTCATGCTTTCGACGCCGCCTGCGATCATCAGTTCTGCCTCACCGGCCTTGATGGCGCGGGCGGCGGTGATGACCGCATCCATGCCGGAGCCGCAGAGGCGGTTGATCGTGGTGCCCGTCACAGAGACCGGAAGGCCGGCCAGCAGCAGTGACATACGGGCAACGTTGCGGTTGTCTTCGCCGGCCTGGTTGGCGCAGCCGTAGATCACGTCCTCGACGGCTTCCCAATCGATGCCGGCGTGGCGCTCCATCAGTGCCTTCAGCGGCACGGCGCCGAGATCATCGGCCCGGACGGAGGAGAGCGATCCGCCGAAACGGCCGATGGGCGTGCGGATGTAGTCGCAGATAAAGGCTTCGGTCATGGCTTCTACTCCTTACAGCGCGGGCACGACGAGGTCGGCGACCGGACCGTCCGTATGCAGCTTGGCGCCGGTCATGGCCTGCAGTTCGTCCATCGACATGGCGGCAAGCTTTTCGCGTACGACAAACTTGCCGTCGACGATGTCGATCACGGCATGACTCGTATAGACGCGGGTGATGCAGCCGACGCCAGTCAGCGGGAAGCTGCAGCGCTCGACGAGCTTCGGCTTGCCGTCCTTGGTGACATGTTCGGTGATGACGACGACCTGCTTGGCACCGTGTACCAGATCCATGGCGCCGCCGACGGCGGGAACGCCCTTGGAGCCGACGCGCCAGTTGGCGAGGTCACCGTTTTCGGCCACCTGATAGGCGCCGAGGATCGCGACATCGAGATGGCCGCCGCGGACCATGGCGAAGCTGTCGGCATGGTGGAAAAAGGCTGCACCCGGCTTCAGCGTGATCGCCTTCTTGCCGGCATTGATCAGGTCCCAGTCCTCTTCGCCGGCGGCAGGCGCTTCGCCGAAGTTCAGCACGCCATTTTCGGTATGAAAGATCGCTTCACGGCCGGGTGGCTGGAACTTGGCCACCATTTCGGGGAAGCCGATGCCGAGGTTCACATAGGCGCCGTCCTCGATGTCCTGGGCCGCGCGCCAGGCGATCTGGGCATTGGAGAGCTTGATATCCTCGCGGGTGTCGATGGCTGGGGCTTCGGTCATGCGTAAACCACTCCGGCGCGGATCAGCGCTTCTTCCTGTTGCGGGTTTTCGACTTCAACAACCCCATCGACGAAGATGCCGGGGGTGATCACCTGTTCGGGGTCGATGCCGCCGGGTGGGACGATCTTGGACACCTGGGCGATGGTCTTGGCAGCGGCCATGCACATCAGCGGATTGAAGTTGCGGCCAGCCATCCGGTAGGTCAGGTTGCCCATGGTATCGCCGAGATGCGCCTTGACGATGGCAAAATCGGCCTTCAGCCAGCGTTCCTGCACGTATTTGCGGCCATCGAACTCCGCAATGACCTTGCCTTCGGCCAGTTCCGTGCCGAAGCCTGTCGGCGTGTAGAAGGCCGGGATGCCGGCGCCGCCTGCGCGTATACGCTCTGCAAGCGTGCCTTGCGGAACCAGTTCCAGCTCGATCTCGCCCGCCAGATATCGGTCGGTAAAAGCGCGGGGGTCGGAAGAGCGCGGGAAGGAGCAGATCATCTTTTTGACCATGCCAGCGTCGATCATGGCCGCAATGCCGATGCGACCATTGCCGGCATTGTTGTTGATGACCGTCAGGTTCTTCGGGCCCTTGTCGATGAGCGCGTGGATGAGCTCGATCGGTGCGCCGGAGCCGCCGAAGCCTCCGATCATGACGGTGGCACCATCGCCGATGCCGGCCACCGCTTCCGCCAGGTTTGCAATTGTCTTGTCCATGGGAACTCCCGTTTCCTCTGGTTGCGGCCAGCCGCATCGTCACCTCAGACCTAAGCCAAGCGACGGATAGACAGCAAGAGTTTTGTGCGATATGCGATTTTTGTTCGATTATCGCACGGAAAGATCGAGGATGGCGATGGGTGAGCGCGATCTGATGGGGGGCTTTGCCAAGGGCCTCAAGGTCATCGAAGCCTTCGGGCCGGAGCGCCAGAGGCTGAGCATCACCGAGGCGGCGGAGATCAGCGGGCTTGACCGGGCGACTGCACGGCGTTGTCTGCTGACACTCGCCGATCAGGGATATGCGGATTATGACGGCAAGTTCTTCGCGCTGACGCCCAAGGTCTTGCGGCTCGGCCATGCCTGGCTTTCGGCAACGCCGCTTCCGATCCTGCTGCAGCCCCATCTCGACCAGTTGTCGGAGATCGTCGGGCATAGCGCCTCCGCCTCGGTGCTGGATGGCACCGAGGTCGTCTATATCGCCCGCGCATCGCAGAAGCGGGTCATGTCGATCAACCTGATGCCCGGATCCCGCCTGCCTGCCTATAGTGCCTCGATGGGGCGTGTCCTGCTTGCGGCCCTGTCCGACACCGACGTCGCTACCATTCTCGATGCATCGGTTCTCAAGGCGCATACGGTGCATACGCTGACGGAGAAATCTGCGCTCATGGCGGAGATCGCCCGGGTGCGCAGCCAGGGTTATGCGGTGATCGATCAAGAGTTGGAAATCGGTCTCTGCTCGATCGCCGTGCCTGTTCGCAATGAGCGCGGACGTGTGGTGGCCGCGATCAATGTCGGTGCACCGGCGGCTGTTCTTCCGGCCTCAGAGCTTGGTCTACACTGTCTTGGCCCCATGCAGGCGCTGCAGGCGCGGCTGCGCACCATGCTTGCCTGAGTGTCATGCCGCCGCAGTGTTCCGTGCCACTTCGCGGATTGTGCGCATCAGCAGTGCCAGTGGCATGGAGGGAATGGAATCCGAACGGACGGTCAAGCCCACCGGTCCCCTGGTTTCGCTGGTGTCGAACGGCAGGGCCTTGAGCTTACCATCGGCAATGTCAGTTGCGACGACACCGGCGGAAATGATCCAGATCGCATCGGTCTGGCGCACGAAGGCGCGACCGAAACTGTCAGAGACGGTCTCGATCTGGGTCGGCAGGCCGGAAATGCCGTTGGCAATCAGGAAGCGCTCGACAAAGGGCCGGATGATCGAGGCGCGTGTCGGCATGAGCACCGGATACCGGTCCAGCGCGGCGAAGACGCCCGGGCCCTCATCGAGCATGGGATGGCCGTCGCGGACGCAGAAGATGACCTGCTCCGAATAGAGATGTTCAAACGAGAATCCCGCCATCTGTTCCGGTGCGGCAAGGCGGCCTACCACGAGATCGAGATCGCCGACCCGCAATTGTTCGAGCAGGACCGCGTTTTCACCTGTGACGATCTTGATCCGGGCCGAGACATCCTCCTTGAGGAAAAGCGTCATCGCCTGCGGCATGATATGCGTCGAAACCGTGGGAAGGGCGCCGATGCGGATGGGCGGTGCATCGGCATGCAGCGCATGCGAGACGCTGTCAAAGCCTTGCCTCAGTGCCGTCAGCGCCGCACCGGCGTGCTTGAGAAAGGCTTCGCCATAGCGGGTAATGCGGATGCCGCGACCGTCCCGCTCGAAGACGGCTACGCCGAGCACGTCTTCCAGTTCGCGGATGGTCTTGGTGACCGCAGGCTGGCTGACATGCAGAAGTCCAGCTGCCTTCATTACGCTTTTCTGCCGGGCGACCTCGACGAATGTCTGGAGATGGCGAAACTTGATGCGGTTGTCGATCATTCGATTCCATAACCATTTGGTTAGGTGTAGCGTCCAAAACGTCATTTTACCGAACCAAACAGCATGCGCAATATGTCGCCGAGAGAGGAGCCCGCCGTGCAATTCGTAGATATCAATGGCCTTGCGCTGCATTATCAGATCATCGGCGGACCGGCACATCGCCCAGTGCTGGTGTTCGTCAATTCGCTTGGAACCGATTTTCGGATCTGGCGTGACGTCCTGGTGCGGCTGGCCGGTGACTATCCGCTGCTGGCCTATGACAAGCGTGGCCATGGTCTCTCGGATGTCGGGTCAGCGCCCTACACAATCGGCGATCACGTTGATGACCTTGTCGGGCTTCTCGAACATCTGAAGATCGAAAATGCCGTGATCTGCGGCCTTTCCGTCGGTGGTCTGATCGCCCAGGGTCTCTATGCCCACCGTCCCGATCTCGTCAGGGCACTGGTTCTCTGCGATACGGCCCACAAGATCGGCACGACGGACGCCTGGAATGCCCGGATTGCTGCCGTCGAGGAGGCCGGGATCGAGAGCATTGCCGATGCCGTGATGGAGCGCTGGTTTACACCTGGCTTCCGGCAGGCCGACAATCCGGCACTTCCGGGCTATCGCAACATGATGAGCCGCCAGCCGGCGGACGGTTATACCGGAACCTGCGCTGCTATTCGCGATGCCGATTTTACCGAGGCAGCGGCCCGAATTGCTGTTCCGACGCTTTGCGTGGTGGGCGATCAGGATGGCGCGACGCCGCCGGATCTGGTGCTGTCGCTTGCCCGGCTCATTCCCTCGGCGCGCTATGAGGTGATCCGCGACGCCGGCCACATTCCCTGCGTCGAGCAGCCCGAAGCGCTGACCGCCGTCATCGAAGCCTTCCTTGCAATGGTCGTCTCTGGAGATGCGCCCCATGGCTGAGAGCCGTTACCCGTCCGAACGCTACCGACAGGGCATGGTGACCCGTCGTTCCGTACTCGGTGATGCCCATGTCGATCGTGCTTCTCAGTCGGCGACCACCTTCGATGCGCCATTTCAGGAGATGATCACCGAGGGTGCGTGGGGGACGGTCTGGTCACGCCCGACCTGGAGCAAGCGCGAGCGGTCCATGGTGACCATTGCGCTTCTGGCGGCACTTGGCCATGACGAGGAGGTTGCGATGCATATCCGGGCGACGGCCAATACGGGGGCCAGCCGCGACGATATCTGCGAAGCGCTGCTGCATGTTGCTGTCTATGCCGGCGTGCCGGCGGCCAACCGGGCCTTCAAGATCGCCAAGACCGAGTTTCAAAAGATGGATTCCGAACCGTCCGGAGGAGGGCGCGATGACTGATCCTTCCAACAACAAGCCTGAAACCGGGGCCTTCTTCGCCCGCGACCGCGACTGGCATCCGCCAGCGTTGACTCCGACCTACAAGACATCCGTGCTGCGATCACCGCAGAAGGCATTGCTGTCGCTCGATGGGACCAAGTCCGAAATCACCGGCCCCGTCTTCGGTCATTCCATGCTGGGCGAACTCGACAACGATCTGATCCACAATTTCGCCAAGCCCGGTGAGAGCGCCATCGGCGAACGGATTATCGTGCATGGCCGTGTACTCGATGAGCGCGGACGACCGGTGCCGGGCGCGCTTCTGGAGTTTTGGCAGGCCAATGCAGGCGGGCGTTATCGCCACAAGAAGGAAAGCTATCTCGCTGCCCTCGACCCCAATTTCGGTGGCTGCGGGCGCACGATCACCGACGAGAATGGCTATTACGCCTTTCGGACAGTGAAGCCGGGTCCATATCCCTGGCCCAACGGCGTCAATGACTGGCGGCCGGCGCATATTCATTTCTCCATCTTCGGACATGGTTTTGCCCAGCGCCTGATCACCCAGATGTATTTCGAGGGCGATCCGATGATCTGGAAATGTCCGATCGTGATGACGATTCCCGACCGAGCGGCCATCGAGCAATTGGTCGCAGCGCTCGATTGGGCGGCGACAATCCCGATGGATGCGCGGGCCTACAAGTTCGACATCATTTTGCGTGGGCGTCGGTCAACGCTGTTTGAAAACCGGATGGAGGGAAACTGATGGTTCAGGGTCTCGACTATCTCAAGGAAAGCCCGTCGCAGACTGCAGGCCCGTACGTGCATATCGGCCTCACGCCGAACTTTGCCGAGATCAAGGGCGTCTATCCCGTCGACCTCGGCACCACCATGGTCAACGACAAGACACTCGGTGAGCGCATCGCCGTGACCGGCCGCGTGATCGATGGCGCCGGCACGCCGCTGAAGGACGCACTCATCGAGATTTGGCAGGCGGATGCGGCTGGCTTTTACAACAGCCCGTCGGAGACGCGTGGCAGTGCGGACCCGAACTTCACCGGCTGGGGGCGCTGCCCCTGTGATCTGACCAGCGGCGAATACCAGTTCGAGACGATCAAGCCCGGCCGGGTGCCTTTTCGCGATGGTCGCCTGATGGCGCCGCATATCTCGTTCTGGATCGTCGCCCGCGGCATCAATCTCGGCCTCAACACGCGGATGTATTTCGCCGACGAAGAGGCGGCCAATGCCGAAGATCCGGTGCTAGCCCGCATCGAGCACAGGGTTCGCGTGCCAACGCTGATTGCAGAGCCGAACGGTTCGACTTACCACTTCGACATCCACCTGCAGGGGGAGAAGGAAACCGTCTTCTTCGATATCTGACGGCAAAGGCGAGACCCGCATGACCGCATCCGTTTTCGACCATCCCATCCTCTCGGGCCTTCTCGGGGACGAAGTGGTTGCCGCACAGTTTGCGCTGGCTGCCGAACTCGCAGCGCTGCTTGCGTTTGAGGTGGCGCTGGCGAAAGTCCAGGCCGAAGAGGGGCTGGTGTCGGAGGCTGCTGCGGCGGCGATCGGTGCCTTGCCGGAGCATTTCGTCGCCGACCTCGATGCGGTGAAGCAAGCGGTGGCCAGGGACGGCGTTGTCATTCCGGATCTGGTGCGGCAGTGGCGGGCCTCGCTGGGCGAGCACGGTCCAGAGCTGCATTTCGGCGCGACCAGCCAGGATGCGATCGACACCGGCCTGATGCTTCGGCTGCAGGCCGTCTCGCGGATCCTCGATCAGCGGCTCGGCACTATTGTTCATGGTCTTGATGATGTGCATGACCGGTTCGGCAGCCATTCACTGATGGGTCGCACCCGGATGCAGGCCGCCATCCCGATCACGGTCGCTGACCGTATCGAAACCTGGAGGCGGCCTTTGGTCGATCTTCGAGGCTCCCTTGCACGCATGGTCGAAACGGGGTTCCCGCTTCAGTTCGGCGGTGCTGCGGGCACATTGGAAAAACTGGGCGACAAGGGGCTTGCCGTCCGCAGCCGGCTGGCGTCGGAGCTCGGCCTTGCCGATCGACCACGATGGCACAGCCAGCGCGGGATAATCGTCGAGATCGGTGGCCTCCTGTCACAGATCTCAGGCAGCCTTGGAAAACTGGGGCAGGACCTCGCCCTGATGGCCAGCGACGGAACGGCCGCAATTGGCGGCGGCGGTGCTTCCTCGGCCATGCCGCACAAGCGCAATCCGGTGAAGGCGGAGGTGCTGGTTTCGCTTGCCCGTTTCAATGCGGTGCAGATCTCCGGCCTGCATCAGGCGCTGGTTCACGAGCAGGAGCGTTCGGGGGCCGCCTGGACGCTTGAATGGATGATCCTCCCGCAGATGGCGGTTGCAACGGGGGCGGCCACGCGGCTGGCCATTGAGCTTCTTGGTTCAATCGAAGTCTTGGGCGAGAGATTGGGCAACGACTGATCAGTCCTCCGTCGCGGCTGAACTCTGCCGGGCAAAGCGACGGCTGACGCTGCCGATCAGTCTGATCTGGCGGTTGAAGTTCGTGCAGGCGCCGCAGCCAATCAGATGCAGTTTGAGGCCGAGGGATTCGGCCAGAGACAGGCGACGATCCATACCGTCGGAGGCCAGTTTTGTCGCTTCTTCGCATTTCAGCATGATCAGTTTTCCTTCGGTGCGAACCAGTGACCTTCGAGGCAATTGCGCAAACGCAGGCGCGCGCGATGCATCAACACATGCAGATTGGTGACGGTTATGCCGACTTCGGCGCAGATCTCGGGCGTTTCCATCTCGACGAATTCCCGCATCATGAAGACGCGACCCTGATCCGGCGGGAGGTGATCCAGGCAGGCTTCAAAGACCCTCCAGAAATCTTTGCCGAGCAGTTCTTCCTCCGGATTGCCCCAGTCGCATGGCTTGTTTTCCGGTGACCAATGCCCCTTGGCGTCGAAGAAGGATCTGTCGTCATCATTATTGTCTTCGCCAAGAGGCATGGCAATGAGAGCAGATTGCCGTCGCTTGTGTCGCAACTGGTCGGCGATCTTGTTGCGCAAAATGGCGAAGACCCAGGTGCGAAAGGCGGAGCGACCGGCAAAGGCGTCGGCATTGCGCAAAGCGCCAGCCAGAGCCTCTTGCACTGCATCTTCGGCGAGACTGCGATCGGACAACTGCAAGCTGGCGAACTTCAGCATGCGGCTTCTCAGATCGCTCAAGTAGACGCCATCGGCGAGAAACGCCGCTACGGCTCGGCCATCTGCATAGGCTCCATGTTCGCCCAATTCCCTCATCACCGTTCCCCTGGTCGTGGCGCGGCCTATCGACCGCCTGACTGCAAGCTTGCAGTTTGCAGTTTGCACCAGTTCAGTCGCGTGAGGTTCATCGTTCTTACAGGCTATGCTGAAAAAAACTGAGTGTGGCTGGAACGCCAGATGCAACTTGCCTTGTCATGGGGCTGGTCAGTCCACGCCAAGTGTCATGCTCATCCTCGGAAATAGGGCAGAAGAGCCCTTGCCAGTGCCTCGGCGCTTTCCACGGCCGCCTCTACACGGTTGCCGCGGCACCAGTCTCCACAGGCGGCAAGCTTCCTTTGGTGATCGAGCAGGTAATCCTGGCCAGCTGTCTCCTCGACATTGGCATAGCGCCAGCGATGCAGGTCGATGAAGGCGGTATGGGTGAGGTCGCGCCGGAGGAGATGCCCCGCTGCCGCCAGCATGTGGGTTGTCACGGCGCTTCGCTCACGCTCCAAATTGGCCTCGGCCCAGTCGTTGCGGCTGTGGAGCACGAGACTTGTTCCGTTCCTGCCACGACCCGGCTTGCTTGTGTCGACGGCGATCCAGCTCAGCACGGTGTCCTCGATTCTTGCGGCTTCGAAGCCCGGATCGAAGCTTTGCTCAAGGCCGATCATCAGGGTGAAGCATCCGCTCATTCGGACGCGCTCCAGCGCGGCCTTGCCCGAAAACGCGTCCGGCATCAGTCGCGCTGTCTGGGGCGCGGGCGCGGTTGATATTACCCAGTCGAACCGGCCAAGATCGCCGCCCTCGCCATCGCGCAGATGCCAGCCATCCGGGGTGTCGATCAGGCCGCCGACCGTTGCCTCTTTGCGAATTGTCAGCTCCAGTCCAAGTGCATTCGCCAGGCTGTTCATGCCGGGCGTGCCGACATACCGCAGCTGATCAGGACGATCGTCGGGAAGAAGTCCCGCCCTAGACAGCGTTGGAACGCGTTCGGGCCACGGCGCCACGGCCTCCGACGCGCGGGCGCGTTCGATGACGGTCTTGAAGCTTTCAGAGCGGGCTGTGAAGAACTGCGCTCCATGATCGAAGGCATAGCCCTCGCGCCGCCGATTGGCCATTCGCCCACCAAGCCCGCGGCTCTTTTCAAAGATTATCACGTCTGCCGAATTTCCAAGCGCCCGCGCGAGGCTTAAGCCGGCAATACCCGCACCGATGATCGCAAGCCTTTGCCGCATGTGTTTCCCTTTCCAGCATAATTTCAAATCGGACTACGTCTGTGGAGACGATCCGGATGTGTTCTGACGACTTCGTGGCGCACAGATGATGATAAATCTGCGATCCCTTTATTAAGGGGGAATTAGGTTTGTCGCCCCATTCTCGGATGATTCATGGGAGCAGACGATCCCGGATTCCGTTCGGCATCCGGTATTGAGGAGATTTAGAGTGTTTATCGACCGCATTTTGTCGCGTTTCAGCATTCAGACGAAGGTGCTGATCTTCATCCTTCCCTTCGTGATCAGCATCTCGGCAGTCGGCTTTACAGGGCTTTATGCTTCGGGTTTGCTGCAGGGGCGCATTGAGATCTCGAACAGCGTCCTGCAGTCGCTGAGTGGATTCCGCGACGTGTCGGCCTCGATGACGCGGTTCCTCGCCGAGACGACGCCGGAAGCACGGGACGATCTGACCCGTCAGTTGAAGCAGCAGCAGGACAACTTGAAAGCTACGCTCGCGCAGCTCGGCCCTGATGCCGGCGGCCGCGCGGAGCTCAACGAAGCCAGCGCTCTGGTCGATACGGTTGTCACGCATGTCGACGAATTGTGGAAGCTGCATGAGGCTGAAGGTGGGCTCATCGGTACACTTCAGGATGGCAATGGGGCTGTCGTCGCCGCACAGGGCCGTGCCACGGCTGCAATGATGAGCACGGAAACCAAGATCCAGTCCGACGATACGATGGCGAAATCCATGCTCCGCGAGGCGGAAAGCATTCGCAGCACGGGCACATTCCTCACTGAAACCAATTCTGCCTACACCAAGGCCAAGACGCCGGATGAAAAATTTGAAGTCGTGAAGGGCCGCCTCGGCGAACTCGTCGAGCGTCAGAAGCTGCTGGTCAGCGTCCTTCCGGAGGCCAACAAGTCGGCTGCCAAGACACTCGACAAGATTGCCACGGACCTCAAGGCCTTTATTGACGCCGGGGATCGCTCGGAAGATGCCATCACGGCGGTGACCGGCAATCTGCGCAATTTCACCCAGCTCAATGCTTATCTCGGCCTTGCCGCGCAGCAGAAGATGAAGGACGCGACCATCCGTTTCGCCGAGCTGGATGCGCCGCTCGCCAAGGCTCAGACCGTGCTGACAAACGGTCGCCAGATGATTTCTGTCGGCTACTCGCTGCAGATCATGATGGCTCGGTTCCTCTTGGAGCCGACCGACGAGAATCAGGCGCTGCTGCAGCAGCAGTTTGCCGCCGCCCGCAAAGCACTCGCATCGCTGGCGGAGGTGGCTGCCGATCAGCCGTCGCTCGTCGCCGTGACACAGGAACTCGAGCGCTCCGTTGCAAGCATGGAGGCGGCAAGCCTGGATCTCGTCAAGGTGAGCAAGGACCGCAAGGCGAGTTTTGAGCAGGCCGGCAGTGACCTCAATGTGATCTGGACGAAACTGACCAGCTTCGCCGAGATGCAGAAGGTGAGCGCCGGCGAAGAGCGCCGCGACGCCAATTCGATCTCCATTGGTGCCACGATGCTCGGCATCCTGATCTCGATCTTTGCCGGTATCGGCCTGGTGCTGACCTTCAAGGGGCCGATTGGCCAGATCACCGGTGCCATGCGCCGGCTGGCCGAAGGTGTTCTGGACACAAAGATCAATGGCGAGGCGCGCGTCGATGAAATCGGCGAAATGGCCCGTGCGCTTGGCGTGTTCAAGCAAAATGCCCTGTCGAAGATCGAAATCGAAAGCCGCAGCGAGGCCGAACGCGTACAGGCGGAAGACGAGCGCCGTCGCAATGATCTCGAAAAGCAGGAGGTTGATCGCCAGATCGACTTCGCCGTCAGTGCGCTGGCCGCGGGGCTTGGACGCCTGTCGCAGGGTGATATTTCGCAGACAATCGATACCCCGTTCCAGGGGCGCCTCGAACAGTTGCGCACGGATTTCAACAGTTCGCTGGAGCGTCTGCAGGATACGCTCACCCATATCCGCTCGAACACCTACATGATCCAGCGGAATGCGGCTGAAATGACCAGCGCTGCGGACCAGCTGGCCAAGCGGACCGAACAGCAGGCGGCTTCGCTGGAGGAGACGGCGGCGGCTGTCGACCAGATCACGGTGACGGTCAAGTCTTCGGCTGAACGGGCTGAGGAAGCCAATCAGATCGTGGCGGAGACCAAGTCTCGGGCCGATACCTCGTCTGTCGTCGTGAACAGCGCGATCGAGGCCATGGGCCGGATCGAAAACGCGTCCGGCCAGATCGTGCAGATCATCGATGTGATCGATGAAATCGCCTTCCAGACCAATCTTCTTGCTCTCAATGCGGGCATTGAGGCGGCGCGCGCCGGCGAGGCCGGCAAGGGCTTTGCCGTCGTCGCCCAGGAGGTTCGTGAACTTGCTCAGCGGTCTGCGGGGGCCGCCCAGCAGATCAAGGATCTGATCAACAAGTCAGGCTCTGAGGTCGCCTCCGGTGCAAAGCTCGTACAGCAGACAGGCGCAGTGCTGGCAGAGATTTCCACCAATATCGTCACCGTTGCCGATCGGGTGGCCGTGATCGCGACGGCGAGCCGCGACCAGTCAATGGGCCTTGCCGAGGTCAATGCCTCCGTCAATGAGATGGATCAGATGACCCAGCGCAATGCGGCCATGGTCGAGGAAACCAATGCCGCGACACGCCAGCTGGCGGATGAAGCCGATGCGCTGATGCAGCTCGTCAACCGCTTCAAACTGGCCGCGCAAACGCAGGCATCCCGGCCGGGCAATGCCCGCGCTGCCTGATTGAGATAAGAAGGGATCGATCCGTTCACTGATCGGTCCCTTTTATCGAAGGGCGAAACAGCGCTGCCCAATTTTCGATGAAGCCTTGTCGTGTGGCCCGGTCCTGGGCTGCTAGCAGGGCAGGGCCGATGCGGATCGGTCTGCCGATTCCCGATTCGATCAGCGATGAGGATGGCCCGTCGACGCCCTGTGGCAGAGGCGCCCCCTCGGCAAAGAAGAAGGCCTGCTCCCGGGCAACCTGCTTGCCGCGGGGCGACAGAAGATAATCCAGGAAACGCTGTGCCTCGCCAACATGCGCCGCGTGCTGGGGCACCAGTGCGCCGCGTGACAGGATCAAGGTATAGTCCCGCGGAATAAGCACCTTCAGGTCGGAATTGCGTAACGAGGCTGCATAGGCGTAGGAACCGAGAACATTGTATGCGATCCGCAGCTTGCCATTGTTGATCTCGCCCAGCACTTCATTGTTGCAGCATCGCGTCACCACATCGGCGCGGCTGAGGCTTTCAAGCAGCCGGCCGAAGCTTGTCGGTGCCTGCAGGGCATCGTGAAACGCCAGGAGATAACCAACCCCCGAAGCTTCGATGTCATAGGTGCCAATGCGCCCGCGATAGACCTCAGGCTTGGCGCGCAACAGTTCGGCGATTTCAACATGGGAGCGCGGCACGTCTTCGGGGGGCACGCGGCGACTGTCATAGACGATCACAGCCGGCTCGAAAGTGAAGCCGAAAACCTCGTCGCGCCAGTTGGCCCAGGCAGGAACGTTTTCTGTTTCAGGCGAACGATGGGTCTGGGCACAGCCGTCATTGGCAAGCTTGACCAGTTGGTCGACGGATGACGACAGGAGCAGGTCACCGAAGGCGTTGCCCATCGCGCAGGCCATTTCCGCCTCGCGAAACAGGTCATTCGTGACATAGTCGTTAAACTCGACGGTGACATCCGGGGCCATCTGCTGAAAATCCAGGATGAGTGGCCGCATCGCATCTGCATCGGTCGCAGCATTGATTACGAGCCTTACCCGCTCGCTGCCCAGTGCCGGGAGGAGGAGCTGCTCGCCCTCTGCCGCGTGTGTCTGCACTGAAGCAAGGCACAGCATCAGCGATAGCCCAGCGGCGAGGTGTCCTGTCGCTATTGGCTTCATACGATCTCTTCCCTCATCAGCGGCAGTTCAAGCACGACGGCGAAATCGGTCACGTCCGTCTTTTCGCGGAATGACAAGGAGCCGCCGAGTGCGGCAGCCACTTCGGCGGCAATGGCGAAGCCAAGGCCGGAGCTTCCTTCGCCGGATTTTGACGATACGAAACGCTTGGTCACGGTTTGCCAGTCAGCGGGGGCAATCCCCGGCCCATCATCCTCAACTTCGACCTGCGCGTAGTTGCCCCGGCGCTGGATGCGGACCTCGAGTTTCTGCAGGGTGCCGTGTCGCAGCGAATTGTCGATGATGTTGACGATGGCCTCGCGCAGGCTGAGGCCGTCCCCCAGAATGGTCAAACGTTCGTCCGGCGCCTCGAAGGACACCACCGTATCGGGATCGATGGTGATCGGCACGGCTGCCCGAAATGCCTTGCGGGCGACGTCGGTCAGGTCAACCGGGGAAAGCTGGACGGAATCGAAGCGATGGATGACCATGGCATGGTTGAGCAATTGCGTGGTGAACCGCGCCAGTTCAGCCGTTCTGCTCTTCACGCGGCTCAGATGCCGGCGGTCGCTTTCAGCCATCGCCTCTTCGTCGATCAGACTGACTTGAGCGGACAGCGCTGTCAGCGGCGTGCGGATCTGATGGGCGCTGTCGGCGATGAAGCGCTGCAGGAGCCTCAGTCGCTCGTCCAACCTTCGCATGAAGTGGTTGATCGAGCCGACGAAGGGCGCGAGTTCACGGGGGACCGAGACGTCGAGTGGAGTAAGGTCCTGTGGGTCGCGTCGACGCAGGGTGTCGCCTAAGGCATCCAGGGGGCGCAGAGAGTAACGCACGGCAATGATCGTTCCGCCGAGTGCGAGGAGGCTCATCAGCGCGACCAGAAGAAAAGCGCGCGTGGTCAGCTCCGTTGTCAAAGCGTGCCGTGCCTCGACCGTCTGGGCAATCGCGACATGCGCCCAGCCGCCGACGCTCTGGTCTGCCATGGCCCGACTGGTAATCACGAGGCGAACCTCCTGATCGCGATAGGTGATGGTCTGGAAGAGCGGTGTCGCACGCGGTGTGTTGAGATCGGCTTCTTCTGCCAGATCCTCATAGCCGGTCAGGGTTTCGCCATCCGGCAGAACGACGCGGTAGAAGATCTTGTCGCGTGGCGCGAGCCCAAGAAGCTCGAAGGCGCTTGGTGGCAGATTGACCTCGATCTTTCCATCGACCACCGACAGGCTGTCGAGGATCTGGATTGCCGCCCCTTGCAGGAGCCGATCATAGGCCTCATCTGCGGCTGCCTTGGCATAGATCCAGGCCGCCGTCATGAGGATCGCGGCGCCGCCAGCGAGAACCATGGTTACCCGGATAACCAGGCGGGAAAAAAGAGAAGGCTCAGTCCTCTGCATCGGTCACCAGCTGATATCCTATTCCGCGTACCGTGACGATGCGCGCCCTGCCGCCTTCAATCTTCTTGCGCAGCCGACCGACATAGAGCTCAATCGCATTCGGGCCGGCGGCTTCATCAAAGCCGAACAACTGATCAAGCAGTTGCTCCTTGGAAAAGACGCGGCCGGGACGGCTGGCGAAGATTTCGAGAAGTGTCATTTCGCGCCGCTTGAGCTGAACCTCGCGATTGCCGATACGGACTGAACGCTGCGAGCGGTCGAGCAAGATATCGCCGACCGTAATCACATTGGTCGCCTCACCGCCGGTGCGGCGGCGCATCAGCACGCGGGCTCGCGCCTCGAGTTCGCGGAAGTCGAAAGGCTTGACCAGATAGTCATCGGCACCGAGATCGAGCGCACCGACCCGGTCGTCGATCTCGGAGCGGGCCGTCAGCACGAGGACAGGCACCGTGTTCCGGCTCTGCCGCAGGCGTTTGAGCACCGAAAAGCCGTCGAGCCCCGGCAGCATGACGTCGAGAATGACGAGATCATATTCGGTGAAGTCGAGGATTTCCGACGCGGCACGGCCATCGGTTTGCCAGTCGACCGTGTGGCCGATGGTCTCGAAGCGACGCGAGATTGCCTCGCCAACATCCAGCGTGTCTTCCACGAGCAATATGCGCATGAGCAGACGCTTACACGGATGCGGGTGCCAATCAAGCGGCTCAGCGCTGCCAAGACGGCTGGTTAATGCCGATCCACACGCGTTTACCGTTTAGACAGTATTATGACAGGTTCGAGGCATAGCTAGATGGTCGACCGGTCGAGGGAGAGAGCTGAACCCGGTCATGAGGGAGGATCCTCACGCCATCGCAGAGCTGCCCGCATGCCCTTTTGTGGCCGTGCGCACTTTTCGTGTCGAGAGGGTTTTCCGGGTGTTTCAAACTCGGGAGAATACAATGATCCATACCATGATGAAGATGCTGGCCGGTGCGGCCGTCGTAACGCTCGTTGCAGGTGGCAGCGCCATGGCCGAGCCGACAAAGCCGGAATGCCTGGCCGGCGCCAAGCCTGGCGGTGGTTTCGACCTGACCTGCCGCCTGGCTGCGAATGCGCTTCTGGCGACCAAGAAGATTTCCGAGCCCATGGCTGTTACCTACATGGAAGGCGGCGTCGGCGCCGTGGCCTACAACCATGTGATCGGCAAGCGCGGCAGCGACGGCAATCTCATCACGGCTGCATCGTCCGGTTCGGCTTTGCTGATCGCCCAGGGTAAGTTTGGTCAGTATGACGAAAACGCCGTGCGCTGGCTTGGCGCACTCGGTGCCGACTATGGCGTCATCGTTGTTGCGGCAGACTCGCCCTACAAGTCGATGGCCGAACTCGTTGAAGCCTACAAGGCTGATCCTTCGAGCTTCGCGATTGCCGGCGGTGGCGCCGTCGGTTCGCAGGACTGGATGAAGGGTTCGCTGATTGCCAAGGCCGCGGGCCATGAGCCGAAGGACATGCGCTATGTGGCGCTTGAAGGCGGCGGCGCGGTTCTGACCGCACTCGAAGGCGGCCATGTCAAGATCGGTGCCGGTGATGCGGCCGAAATGGGCAAGCACCATGTGGCCGGCAAGGTCCGCATTCTCGCCGTCATGTCGCCGGATCGCCTGCCGGGCGAACTTGCCGAAATCCCGACAGCCAAGGAAGCTGGCTTCGATATCGAATGGCCGGTCTGGCGCGGTTACTATGTCGGCAAGGATGTCAGCGCCGCCGACTATGACTTCTGGGTCAAGGCCCTCGAAGAGATGAGCAAGACGCCGGAATTCGCCAAGGAACGCCAGGATCGCGGCCTGTTCGAATTCACCCTGATCGGTCAGGCATTCGACGATCGCGTCAAGGCCGATGTGGCGAAGTTCAAGACGTTGGCCAAGGAAGCCGGTCTCTGATGTCGCAGGCGATGCCGCTCGTTGGGGCGGCATCGACTATCCCCCGGCCTTAACGCGCCGGGGGCTGATCCCTCCACCAATGCCGGATCCACAAAGCCGGCCTCATGAATTCGGACCTGCCGCCGATCGTTGTCGCGGCAAATCCCGGCTGCTGGGAGCAATACATGTCGGAAAATACCAGAACCCATCACCTTATCGGCCGGATCAGCGCCATCGTCCTGCTTGGTCTTGCCGTCGCCTATGGCATCGGCGGTAGCCGGATCGAATATGCCTTCTCCTCCGATCCGCTTGGACCGCGCTTTGTCCCGGTTATGCTCGCCATCCTGCTCGGTCTCTTCGGGCTGATCTACATGAAGTTTCCAGGATCGGCCGAAAGCTTTCCCACAGGCAAGGCACTTGTTCGCATCCTGGCCATTCCGCTGACCTTGATCATCAGCGTTGCGCTGCTTGAACCACTCGGATTTGCGGCTTCGATCTTCGTTCTGACGGCCGTCACCGGTTGGTTGTTCGGCGCATCGGCCAAACTCTCGGTTATTGGCGCAGTTGTTCACGCAGCGCTCTGGTGGTTCATCTTCTCCTTCTTGCTCGAGGTCTATCTGCCGACCGGCGCCATTTTCGGCTGACCGTCGCCCTGACCTGAAAGGACATATCCCATGGATTTCGATTATCTCTGGCAGGGCTTCGGCGTTGCTCTCACCTGGCAAAACCTGCTGATTGGTTTCATCGGCTGCTTTATCGGCACGCTCGTCGGCGCTTTGCCGGCCATCGGCCCGATCAACGGGATCGCGCTTCTGATGCCGATCGCCTATTCGATGGGCCTTCCCGCCGAAAGCACGATGATCCTGCTCGCTTCCGTATATTGCGGCGCCGAATATGGCGGTCGTATCTCGTCCATCCTGCTCAATGTGCCCGGGGATGCCGGGGCAGTCATGACGGCGATGGACGGCTATCCGATGGCAAAACAGGGCCGGGCCGGCGAAGCGCTGGCGCTTTCCGGGATCGCGTCCTTTGTGGGCGGCATCATCGGGGTCATCGGACTTGCTTTCTTTGCGCCTGTCCTGTCCGGTCTGGCGATCGGTTTCGGTCCGGCTGAATACTTCGTGCTGATGGTCTTCGCTTTTGCAACGCTCGGCTCCATGGTCGGTTCGCAGCCTGTCAAGACGCTGATCGGCTGCACGCTCGGTCTGATGCTGGCGACTGTCGGCCTCGACGCCACCTCGGGCGCCTATCGCTTCACCTTCAATGAGCCGGAACTCGGCGACGGCATCGAGTTCGTCACACTTGTCATCGGTCTCTTCTCGATCTCGGAAGCCATGCTCATCCTCGAGCACCAGACGAAGGGCGTTACGGTCATCCGCGAACTCGGCCGCATGACGGCGAAGTTCTCCGACGTGATGTTCAGCATGGGTGCGACGATCCGTGGTTCGATCATCGGCTTCATCGTCGGCGTTCTGCCGGGAACCGGTGCCTCGGTTTCGAGTGCCGTGTCCTACACCACCGAAAAGCGCTTTTCCGATACGGAAGGCACCTTCGGCAAGGGTGACGTTCGCGGTCTGGCGGCTCCGGAAGCGGCCAATAACGCAACAGCTGCGGGCGCTTTCGTACCGATGCTGACGCTTGGCGTACCCGGTTCGGGCACGACCGCTGTCATGCTCGGCGCCCTGATGCTCTACAACATCCAGCCGGGTCCGATGCTGCTCGTCGAGCGTCCCGAGATCGTCGGTGGTCTTGTCGCCTCGCTCTTCGTCGGCAACTTCATTCTGCTCGCGCTCAACCTGCCGCTGGTCAATATCTTTGCCCGCGTGCTCACCATGCCGAACTGGGTCCTGGTTCCGGGCATCCTCGTACTCTCGGTTATCGGTGTCTATTCTACCCATGCCTCGGTCTTTGCGATCTATCTGATGCTTGCCATCGGTATTGCGGGATGGCTCTTGCGCAAGGCGGGCTTCGACATGGCGCCCATCATCCTTGGCTATGTCCTGGGTGAAGTCATGGAAGTGAACTTGCGCAATGCGCTGGCGATCAGCGGTGGTGACGTTTCCATCCTGTTCCAGAGCAAGATCTCGCTCATCCTCTGGGCGCTTGCCATCCTCGTCGCCTTCCTGCCGCTCATCCTCGGCTGGCGGGCCAAGCGTCGGGCAAAGCTTGCCGCAGAACTCCCGATCTGACCACGGGGCGGCCCGTTCGGGCCGCCATCTCCGACCAGATCCTCCCAGGAGGCGCCGTGTCCTGCTTTGCAGGCACGGCGTTTTCTGTTTTGGCGCAAAGTGCGCGCCGGTTCGACAATCTTAACGTCGGGATGCGACAAGATCTGGACGACAATAGCTGAGGGCGCAGCCGATCTGGGAGGCCGGTCCGGGAGTTCACGGTGAGCGAACCACGCAAAGAGAGTTTTATCCGATCGGGCTACGAGCAGAGCTCGCTGCTCTCTCTGATGAAACGCATTTTCTGGCGACTGATCGCGCCCTTGCCGGACAGGCCCTATGTCGCCTTGAAATTCTGGAGCATGAAGGGTGCATGGCCACGGCTCGACGCGCCTCGAACCTTCAGCGAGAAGGTCCAGTATCGCAAGCTCCACGATCGCAATCCACTCTATGGCAAGCTGGTCGACAAGCTGGCGGTGAAGGAGTTCATCGCCGGTCGCATTGGCGCTCAACATGTCATTCCGACCTATTGGGCCGGCACGAACCTTCGTGACGCCGACTGGTCGAAGATCCCGTTGCCCGCCGTGATGAAGCCAAACCACGCGAGCGGCCTCGGGCGGTTTCTGTATACACAGGCGGATGTCGACGCCCTGGTGATCGATGATCCCGGCCCGGCATGGCTCGCAACCGATCATGCGCGCTACAATCGCGAATGGGCCTATTCTCAGGTCGAGCGCAAGATTGTTGTCGAGAAGCTGTTAAGCAAAGACGGCGGCGTGCCGTGGGACTATCGCTGCTTCGTGTTCAACGGCGTGGTGTCCTATGTGATCGTCGATACCCGCGTTGATGACCGCGGCTATTCCGCCACCTATTCGCGCTCATGGGAGCGCTTGCCGTTCTATGATCCCGATTACTACGCACCCTATCCGGGCGAGTTGCCGAAGCCTGACACCCTTGACCTGATGGTGTCGTTGGCGGAGCGCCTCGTGCACGATCTGGATTTCGTCCGGGTGGATTTCTTCGACACGGACGAGGGGCTGTTTGTCGGGGAACTAACCCTCTATCCCGGCGGTGGCTTTGAGGCCTTCGAACCGCCGGAATATGACCTCATCCTCGGCAATGCATGGCAGCTTCCGCCAAAGCTGCCATAGCATTGCGAGGCGCGTGTCAGGCGCTGTGGCGCGAAGCCTGAGCCTGCATGCTGCCGATCACCTCCGGAGAGGGAACGGAGAGTGCTTCCATCAGGCAATGCGCAATCGCAGCCCTCAGTGCATAGGTATTGGCGGTGGTTTTCTTGTGATCGAGGCGTTGCGCGGCAACCACAAGATTGGCGCCTTGCTGCATCACGATCTGCTGCGCCCGGACCATGGCCCAGGTCTCGATATCGGTATTGTCCGTCATGTCCGCATCCCCAGCTAAGTCATTTAGCTCGCGAGACTTTCTCGAATCAGCCTCATATCCAACATATTGGAAAATGCGGATCTGTTAAATGAGTGACCAAAAAAGGTCTTGAATAATTCTGGGTAATACTTGCGCTTTTAAAGTTCGCTTGCGTAGCAACTGCCGTCTCTTGAGCGAAATCTGTTCAAATAGAGTAAAGGCGGGGCCGGGCCCTTTGTTCTGGGCGGAAACAAATCGCCGGCTCGGGCGTTTGTCGGTGATATCCGCAACTGCCTTTTCCAAGGAATATCCATGTCAGTTCCTGTCTCGACCTATCGCCTGCAATTTCGCGGGGGTATGGACTTTGAGCGCGCCGCGAGCCTCGTTCCTTACCTGAGGCGACTGGGGATCAGTCATCTCTACGCCTCTCCGATCTTTGCGGCGACGGACGGGTCGACGCATGGCTATGATGTCACCGACGCGAACCTCGTTGATCCGACGCTTGGCGGGCGCCAGGGTCTTGAGGCATTGGCTCGCGTCTTGAAAAGCAATGGCATGGGCCTGATCCTCGACATTGTGCCGAACCATATGGCTGCGAGCCTTGAAAACCCGTGGTGGCGCAGCGTGATCGAATGGGGTGAGGCGAGCCCGTTTTCCCATTACTTTGACATAGACTGGAGCCGTCGGCTGACCCTGCCATTTCTCGGAGCCTCCTTTGACGATGCGGTGGCGAATGGCGATCTGAAACTTGATCTCGATCGGGAGCGAGGCACTCTTGTTCTGCGTTACATCGACAGTGGCTATCCGCTCCTTCCTGAGACGTATCCATTTGCACTCGTCGGCTTTAAAACGGGCCTCGCTGCAGAGCTTGCCGCCCTCGGGAAGGCAGCTTCGGCGGATCGCGCGCAAGAGTTTCATGCCGCCGTGTCGGGCTTGTGCGAGAGCCCTGATTTTGAGGTGCTCCAGCAGGCGCTTGCAGAGCGCTCGGCAGACCCTGCATTCCTCGTCGCCCTGCACAAACGCCAGCCATGGCAGTTGATAGCCTGGACGGAAGCCGCCAAGGGGCTCAACTACCGACGCTTCTTCGAAATTGCCGGTTTGGTTGGCCTGAGGGTCGAGGATGAGGCTGTTTTTGCCGCGGCCCATCAAGCCGTGCTGGATATGGTGGGCGACGGCTTGGTTCAGGGCTTGCGGATCGATCACGTCGATGGGCTTGCGGATCCGGCGGCCTATCTCCGGCGTCTGCGGGATGCTGTTGGACATGACCTACCAATCTTCGTTGAGAAAATCCTCGCC
This sequence comes from Rhizobium sp. AAP43, assembly GCF_001296045.1. Taxonomy (GTDB): domain Bacteria; phylum Pseudomonadota; class Alphaproteobacteria; order Rhizobiales; family Rhizobiaceae; genus Allorhizobium. Next base: position 157,901 of record NZ_LJHS01000005.1, read on the forward strand.
CCCGGTGAGGATCTGCCCGCAGACTGGCCGGTTGAGGGCTCGACTGGATATGAGTTCATCGCAGCCGAAGTGCCGGTTCTGCTCGACAGCGCTGGTTTTCTGGCTATGCGGCAAGGCTATGAGACGATCTGCGGGACTACGGTCGATGTGGCAACGGAGATGCGCGAGGCCAAGCTTCGCATGGTCCGGGTCAATTTTGCAGGCGAAGTGGATGCGGTCCTTCGTCTTGCACGTGGGCTTCTCGGCTGTGAAGCTGGGCCGCTGCGCAGGGGGCTGGAGGAACTGCTCGTCGCCTTTCCGCGCTATCGAAGCTACGGCACGCAAACGGGTCTATCCGCTGCGGACGGCGAACTTCTCGATGCGGTGCTTGCGGCGGCCGAAAGGGAGCTTTCTGCTGTTGAACGCGAGGCAGCATCCGCCCTGGTGACACTGTTGAAGGGCGATGGCGATGCCAGTGATCCGGTGCGCGCTGCAGAATTGCGGCGGCGTTTTCAGCAATTGACCGGACCGCTGATGGCCAAGGCGCTCGAAGACACACTGTTCTTCCGACATGTGGAATGTCTGGCGCTGAATGAAGTTGGGGGCGAACTGGAGCCACCAATGGCGGGACTTGACCATTTTCATGCCGAGATGACGCGGCGTTCGGAGCGCCAGCCTCGCGGTCTTTCGGCATCGTCCACCCATGACACCAAGCGGGGTGAGGATGCGCGGGCACGACTGTTTGCCCTTGCAGAAGATGCGCCCCGATTTGCGACCTTGGTCGAGAAATGGCGCGCCATGGATCGGCCAGCCCTCCGCTCTGTGAATGGCGAGGCGGCGCCTGAGCCCCGCCTCGAATGGATGATCTACCAGTCGCTGGTCGGGCATTGGCCCATCAATCTTGCGGCTGATGACCGAGATGGCGTTGCGGCCTTTTGCGACCGCTTTGTCGCTTTCCTCGAAAAATCCATGCGCGAGGCGAAGCTGCGCAGTGACTGGGCCGATGTCAATGAAGACTACGAGAGCGCCGTTGCCGACCACGCGCGGGCTCTTCTCGATCGTCCTGAATTCTTGAAGGATTTTGTCGGTGAAATTCAGTCTATCATGGCTGCGGGTCTGATCAATGGTCTGACCCAAACGGCCCTCAAGCTCACAGCACCCGGTATTCCTGATATCTACCAGGGCAGCGAAGTGCTGGATTTCAGCTTTGTCGATCCGGATAACAGGCGCCCGCCAGCGTTCGAGGCGGTGGGAGACTTCGAAGTGGATGCGGCCCCGGTACTGACAGATCCCCATGCCCTTGCAACGGGTCGCGCCAAGCAGGCGCTGATCGCCCGTGGCTTGCGTCTTAGGCACGATGAGCCGCTGCTTTTTAGCGAAGGCACCTATACGCCGCTTCAGGCCGTGGGCGCACGCCAGCAGCATGTCGTCGCCTTCGCGCGCCGTCATGGGGGGTATACCTTGCTCACCATTGCAATCAGGCTTCCGCTGTCGCTGCAAACATCATGCGCTGGTCTGGAGGCAAGTAAGTTCTGGGGGGATACCGGGATTGATCTGCCGGATGATCTCGAAACCACCGAGTGGCGCGATGTGTTGACGGGACGCCGGATCGGTCCGGGATCGAGGCTTTCGCTCCGCGATGTGCTGGGGCCGCAGCCGGTGGCGCTGCTCGTCGCGCCGTAATCTGACGCCATTCGCTTCGGCGAATGGCGTCCTCTCTTCGTCTCTCAGTTGGTTGAAATTTCAGGCGACCGCGCGGCCGGAAGGGCGAAAGCTTGGCTGGCGGCGCAGGTCATAGCACTGACGCATGCCAGTCTCTTCGCCGGCGGCGATAAAGGCTGCGCGGGCAAGTTCCGTGGCGCTTGGGCTGCGAAGCGCTATGCGGCAAAGGCGGATGGCGCGTGCATAGGCGTCGCCACGGCGGGTCGGCCATTCGGCGTCGAGAAAATCAAGGGCATCATAAGCATTGAGAAAGCGTCTGGTCAGGCCGCAAGGCAGTTGTAGTTCGACTGGAACGGTCCAGGTGAAATCAGTATCGGTCATACCATCCTCCGTTAGGCACCCACAAACTCACGGGTGACAGGATCGGTTCCAGGTAGGCCTCAAAAAAGGGGAGTTATGATGTTGATTCTGCGGCAACTATCGGGTCGGCGCCCTGTTCGCGCTGTTCCAGCCATCGCGCTGTGAGGGATGACGCATGCCGGGCCGCCTCGGCAATCTCCATCTCACGAAGGAGGCCGTCGATCAGCGCGCCACTGAAACTGTCGCCGGCGCCGATCGTATCGCGGACGGAAACCTGCTCGGTGACCGGGACGCGCCGTTCGTGCGCCCCGTCGTAGATCACCATGGCCGCCGGGCCATCTGTCATCACGAGATGGCGCAGGCGTTCGCCAGAGAGCGCATGGGCGAGCTGCCAGATATCCTTGATCGAATGCTCTGGCAGGTCCGCCTTCGAGCCGACCACGACATCTGCCGGGCGTGGCCCCGCATCCCTCAGCGGCAATTGAGAAACGGAAAGCCTCGCCTGCGACAGGGAGGTGATGGCGGCCTCGGGCAGGCGAGGGGCGTTGACATAAAAGGCGGCGGCAGAGACGGGCTCATCGAGGACGAAGCTGCGCGACAGGCGGCGCTCGCTTGACAGGATGGTGCGTTCACCTTCCGGGTCGAGCAGGATATCGGCGAAATCGGTCTCGCCCTCGCGTCGGGTGATCAGCGAGGTATCGAAACCTTCGGCTGCCAAATCTGCGAATGCCTGATCGCCGGCCGCATCGTCCATCAGATTGGAGATCAGCGTTACCGGATGCCCGAGCTGCAGCAGCCGTCGCCCGGTGAAATAGCCACCGCCGCCAAGGCGCGTTTCGCGGCTGTGCCAGGCAATCCGCGCGCCTGAGCGCAGTGTTTCGTTCAGCCGCCAGATGCGGTCGTGGTTGACGTGACCGATCACGACCACCTGGGCTTTGGCGCGTCCGTCAATCATGCCGAAGTTTCCCTGGGTGCTGCGCGGGAGGATTCGCGCAGGATCAGCTCGACCGGCCAGAGTTCGGCAATCTCAGTTGCCTCGCGCCCTTCCAGCATCTGCAAGAGGAGATCGGCGATGCGGTGTCCGGCTGCGCGGATCGAGGACCTCGTCGCCGACAGGGCGGGCGCCATGTTGTCGGCGGTCAGATAGGGAAAAACGTCGTCATGCGCGATGACGGAGACGTCCTTGCCGACGGTGAGGTTCATGGCACGCGCGGCCCGGTAGATGCCGAGCGCCGTCATCATCGAACCGGCGATAAAGGCGGTTGGCCGGGGGTGGTCAGCGAGCCGTGCGCGGGCGATGCGGAAGCCCTGCTCGTCAGTGAATTCCGCGTGGCTGACGAGCCCCGGGTCAAAGGCGATGCCGCGTTCGGCAAGAGCCGTCTGATATCCACGGTCGCGATCGAGCGTGAATGTCAGGCCCTCGCGGCCATTGATCATGGCGATGCGGCGATGGCCAAGGTCGAGAAGATGGTCCGTCGAGCGGCGGATCGCGCCTTCATTGTCAATGTCGAGCCAGGCGTGCGGCACATCGGTTTCGGAACGCCCATGCACGATGAAGGGCAGTTTCAGCTGATGGAGCAGGGCAATGCGTGGGTCATTGGGGCGGGGCGAGTGGATGACCACGGCATCGACGCGGCGGCTCTGGGCAAGCCGGCGATAGATCTGCAATTCGTCTGTGGTTTCGTGTTCAGCCATCGGCGTCAGCAGGATGTCGATATCACTGCCGCTCAGTCGCTCAGCCATGCCGCTCATGAATTCGGAGAACTGATAGTCGCCAACCTTGGTCATCACCACGCCAATCGCGCCGGCGCGACCCGTCGCCAGCCTGACTGCATTGACGTTCGGGCGATAGCCGAGCCGGGCGGCTTCTTCCGACACCCGCTTGCGCGTGGCTTCGCTGACCTCCGGATAGCCGCTCAAGGCGCGGCTGACGGTGGTCGGCGACAGGCCGATATGCTCTGCGAATTCCTTCAGCTTCATCCGTGGTGCCGTTGCTCTCGCTTCTGGGGTTGGTCTTTTCGCCCCGCTTATCCCATGCGCCCGCGCCAGCTGGCAAGCGTGGGATCCTGTTTGCCAAAGCGGTTGCAATTTTGGTTCGGTTGTAGCCCTCATTCCTGATGGTGTTCATGCGCCTGGATGGAGTGGCGTAGCTTGCTGATATTGCGCTGCGACAGTTTCGCCCGGAGCCTCTTCGAGGGTTTGACAGGTCGGTGGTTTTTTGTCAGCTTGCGCCAGCCAAAGCGCTTTCAAATTTGGAAGCGATGGTGCAGTCGCGTGCCGGAAAATGAGCACAGTATGGAAAATCAAAGTCAGGGAGGCGTCAGATGACGATCCGAACGGTTGTCTGGGGAGAGAATATTCACGAGCGGGAAAACGCCGTCGTGCGCGAGATCTATCCCGAGGGTATGCATTCCACGATTGCTGCAGCGCTCAACAAAGGGGAGGGGATGGAAGCCACGACGGCCACCCTGCAGGAGCCGGAGCATGGCCTCTCCGAGGCGCGGCTTGCCGAGACCGATGTGCTGATCTGGTGGGGCCATAAGGCGCATGGCGAAGTCTCCGATGAGATCGTCGAGCGCGTGGCCAAACGGGTCTGGGAAGGCATGGGGCTAATCGTCCTGCATTCCGGCCATTTCTCCAAGCCTTTCAAACGGCTGATGGGCACGCCCTGCGCGCTGAAATGGCGCGAGGCCGGCGAGCGTGAGCGAATCTGGACGGTCAATCCGGGCCATCCCATCGCAGCCGGTATCCCGGAGAATTTCGTACTTGAAAACGAGGAAATGTACGGCGAGTTCTTCTCCGTTCCCGAACCGCTGGAGACGGTGTTCATCTCCTGGTTTGCCGGCGGTGAGATCTTCCGTTCGGGTCTCACTTGGCGTCGCGGTGCGGGCAATATCTTCTATTTCCGTCCCGGCCATGAAACCTATCCGACCTATCATGATGCGACGGTCCAGCAGGTCATCCGCAATGGCGTGAAGTGGGCCTACAATCCGATGCCGCGCTATTCGGCCGTGCATGAGGCGCCGAATGTTCCGGTTGAAGAGGCGCTGGAGCCGATCACGGAGCGCGGTCCGCGCCTGCATCAGGCCGGGGAGGAAGGCTACAAATGAGCACTGCCCCCATTCGTCTTTTGATCCTCGGGACCGGCGGCATGGCCAATAGCCATGCGATGAATTTCTCGACGATGTCGGATGTGCAGCTTGTCGCGGCTGTTGATCTCGACCTGGCGACAGTGCGCGGTTTTGCTGCCCGGCATGGCATCCCCAATACCTTCACGTCGCTCGACGAGGCGATTGCCTGGGGTGAATTCGACGCGGTCACCAATGTCACGCCCGACCGTGTGCATCATCCAACCACGCTGAAGCTGATTGCGGCTGGCAAGCATGTGATGTGCGAGAAGCCGCTGGCCGAGAATTATGCCAAGGCCGATGAAATGGCGACGGCGGCGGAAGCGTCGGGGCTCGTCAATATGGTCAACCTGACATACCGCAATGTGGCGCAGGTGCAGAAGGCCCGCCAGCTGGTCCTGGACGGCGAAATCGGCAAGGTTCGCCACATCGAGGCCTCCTATCTGCAGAGCTGGCTCGTCTCCAAGGCCTGGGGCGACTGGGCAACCGAAAGCCAATGGCTGTGGCGGCTGTCCACCAAGCATGGCTCGAACGGCGTGCTGGGCGATGTCGGCATCCATATCCTCGACTTTGCCGGCTTTGGAGCGGCGACCGATATCGACCATGTCTTTGCCCGGCTGAAGACCTTCGAGAAGGCGCCGGGCAATCGGATCGGCGAATACGATCTCGATGCGAATGACAGCTTCACCATGACGGCCGAGTTCACCAATGGCGCGATGGGCGTCGTCCATGCCAGCCGGTGGGCTACGGGACACCTGAACGAGCTGCGGCTCCGGGTGCATGGCGACAAGGGTGCGCTGGAGGTCATCCATACGCTGGAGGATTCCTCGCTCAGAGCCTGCCTGCAGGAGGATGTCGAAAAGGCGGTCTGGCGCGAAATCGAGGTCGATCCGGTGGAAACGAACTATCAGAAGTTCATTGCTGCCATCCGTTCGGGCCACATGCAGGAGCCGAGCTTCCGACATGCGGCAGACCTGCAGAAGATCCTGGATCTCGCCATGCTGACCGAAGTCGAGCGGCGCGAGCTCGCCGTCTGAGGCCGTCCTTGCTGGATCTATAGCGAAACGGAAAACGCCGCCCGAGGAGGTTCGGGCGGCGTTTCCATTCTGCGCCTCCTTGCGGTGGCGCGGGCCTATGTTGTGGTCAGTAGGCGATCGTTACGGCTGATTTGTCCTTGGCGGACTTCACGGCAGCGTCGGCCAGCGCCAGGGCGATCAACCCGTCTTCTGCCGAGGGGGCCATCGGCGTGCCGTTTTCCAGCGCATCGATGAAGGCCGAGATTTCGGCGGCGTAAGCGGCCGTGTAGCGGGTCATGAAGAAGTCATGCAGCGGCGGGCGGGTATAACCATCCTTGCTGGCGACTTCGATCGAGACCGGGCGCTGGTTTTCGGCCGAAACCGAACCGAGCGAGCCATGCACTTCGATGCGCTGGTCGTAGCCGTAGGAGGCGCGGCGCGAGTTGGAGATGATCGCCTGGCGGCCGCTCTTCGTCGTCAGGATCAGCGAGGCGCTGTCGTAGTCGCCGAGTTCGCCAATCTTGGGGTCGACCAGAACGGAGGCCGAAGCCTGAACGGTCTCGATCTCTTCGCCGAGCAGGAAGCGCGCCATGTCGAAGTCATGGATGGTCATGTCGCGGAAGATGCCGCCGGACACCTTGATGTATTCGGCCGGCGGGGCGCCCGGATCGCGGCTGGTGATGGTGACCATCTCGACCTTGCCGATCGTGCCCTTGTCGATTTCCTTGCGGACGGCCTGGAAATGCGGGTCGAAGCGGCGGTTGAAGCCAAGCATGACCTTGCCGCCGACGGCGCGCACGGTTTCAAGGCAGGCCTTGGCCCTGTTAACGTCCAGATCAATCGGCTTTTCGCAGAAAATCGCCTTGCCGGCCTTGGCGAAACGCTCGATCAGGTCGGCATGGGTGTTGGTCGGGGTGCAGATGATGACGGCATCGATGTCCTTGTCGGCTTCGATCTCCTCGATCGTCTTCACCGCGCAGCCTGTCTGGGCCGCGATGGCGTTCGCCGCCTCGGCGAAGGCGTCCGCGACCGCCACGAGCTTGGCGCGCTTGTCCTCCGCGATGGCTTTTGCATGCACCTTGCCGATACGACCTGCGCCGAGAAGCGCCAGTTTCGTGACCATGATCAATCCTCCCTATGCCACCGCCATCGGTGGCCCTCGTTACTGCCGGTCCCAGTTCGGGCCTGGCGACCATTCCATTTCTTGCTGGCAAATGCCGCGATTTGGAATATACGTTCTATTTTGCTAGTCACTGGCAAAGGTGCTGTCAAGTATGACTGAACACGGGATGACGCGATGAATGATGTTGGCGGGCCACAGACGATCAAGGCCTTCGAGGAGAAATTGCTGGAGGTCTCGACGGCACTGCCGAAGCGCCTGAAACAATGCGCCGACTATGTCGCGGCGAACCGGGATCGTATCGCAGTTTCCACGGTGGCCGAGATGGCAGAAGGGGCAGGCGTCCAGCCGTCGGCCTTCATGCGCTTTTGCCAGATCATGGGCTTTTCCGGCTTTTCCGGCATGCAGAAGCTATTTCGCGAGAGCTATGTTGGCGGCTGGCCGGACTATTCGACACGGCTGGAGCATCTGCGCGAAAAAGCGGAGGGCACGCCATCGGCCCTTTTGGCCGAATTTGTCGAGGCCGGGCGACTTTCGCTTGAAAATCTGGTGAACAGCGTTGATCCGCAGGCCTTGGAAGCCGCCGTCGAGGCCCTGGCCGGTGCGCAGACCATTCACATCATCGGCCTTCGCCGTTCGTTCCCCGTTGCCAGTTATCTGGCCTATGCCTTCGAAAAAATGGGCGTTCCGGCCGTGCTGCACAGCATCGTCGGGCGGCTCGATAATCATCATTCGATCCGGGATGGGGATGCACTGCTTGCGGTGACCTTTTCGCCCTATTCGGCGGAAACCCTGGAGCTTGTGGAGCAGGTATGTGCCCGTGGCATGCCCGTCGTCGCCGTGACCGATACGGTCGTTGGTCCGCTCATGCGCACGGATGCCACCTTGCTTTCGGTTTCGGAGGTCGATTTTGGCGCGTTTCGCTCGCTTTCTGCGACGCTTTGCCTCGCCATCACACTGGCAGTCGCGGTCGGTACAAAGCGGAAGGAAGATTGAACATCCGTATTGAAATTCTCAAAAATAGAATTTATAGTCCATTTTGAAGATGGCCGTTCCAAATGTTGCGAGCGGTCGCGAGGCGGGGCGGGAGACCTCGTATTGTAGGGAGGAATAGACTTGGCTTCGCTCGATCTGATCACGATCGGTCGTTCATCTGTGGACCTTTACGGGGCTCAGGTTGGCGGACGGCTGGAGGATATGGCCTCCTTCAACAAATATATTGGTGGCTCGCCGACGAACATCGCCGCGGGCACTGCCCGGCTCGGCCTCAAGTCGGCGCTGATCACGCGTGTTGGTGACGAGCATATGGGTCGCTTCATTCGCGAACAGCTGGTCCGCGAAGGGGTCGATGTGCGCGGCGTCAAGACGGACAAGGAGCGCCTGACGGCACTGGTCCTGCTCGGCATTCGCGACGAACACCAGTTTCCGCTGATCTTCTATCGCGAGAACTGCGCTGACATGGCGCTGTCGGAAGACGATATCGACCCGGATTTCGTCGCCGAGGCGCGCTGCGTTTGTGCGACCGGTACACATCTTTCCCATCCGCGCACGGAGCAGGCCGTGCTGAAGGCGCTGGAAATTGCTCGCCAGTCCGGTGGTCTGACCGCGCTCGATATTGACTACCGCCCGAACCTCTGGGGTTTGGCTGGTCATGGCGATGGCGAAAGCCGGTTTGTCGAGTCAGCCAAGGTCACGGCCAAGCTGCAGTCGACGCTCCATCTGTTCAACCTGATCGTCGGCACCGAAGAAGAATTCCATATCGCCGGTGGCTCAACCAATACGATCGAGGCCCTGCGTGCCGTTCGTCAGGTCTCGCCGGCCACGCTGGTCTGCAAACGCGGGCCGATGGGCGCGGTCGTGTTCGAAGATGCCATTCCCGACAGTCTCGATGACGGCCAGACCGGCGAAGGGTTCCCGATCGAGGTGTTCAACGTGCTTGGCGCTGGCGACGGCTTCATGTCCGGTCTGCTGAAGGGCTGGCTGACTGGCGAAGACTGGCCGACGAGCCTCAAATTTGCCAATGCCTGCGGCGCCTTTGCCGTCTCGCGCCACGGCTGCACACCCGCCTATCCAAGCTGGGAAGAGCTGCAATATTTCTTCCGCACCGGGATCAAGAACAAGGCGCTGCGCAAGGACGAGGCGCTGGAGCAGGTGCACTGGTCGACCAACCGCAAGGGTGACTGGTCGACCATGCGGGTTTTCGCCTTTGACCATCGCATGCAGCTTGAAGCCATGGCGAAGGAAGCCGGCGTTTCCGACGACCGGATCGGTGATTTCAAGAACCTCTGCCTCGACGCGGCACTCGGTGTTTCGGCGGGGCAACCGGGTTATGGTCTGCTTTGCGACAGCCGGGTCGGGCGCGATGCGCTTTACAGCGCCGCCGGAACGGGCCTCTGGATCGGACGTCCGGTCGAATGGCCGGGATCGCGGCCCCTGACGCTGGAGCCGGAGATCGGTCCCGATTTCGGCGGGCTGGTCGAGTGGCCGCTCGAACATGTCGTCAAGGTTCTATGCTTCTACCATCCGGACGATACGGCCGAGATGAAAGCGGAGCAGGAAAAGACGGTACAGCGTCTGTTCCATGCGGCACGTCGCAATCGTCTGGAATTCCTGCTGGAGGTCATCCCGTCCAAGGTCGGCGCTTGCGACGACGAGACGACCGCCAAGATCATCGAACGGTTCTACGAAATCGGCGTCTATCCCGACTGGTGGAAGCTGGAGCCGATGAAGACAACGGCGTCCTGGGCCAATGCTTGCGCCGCAATTGAACGCAACGACCAGCATACGCGTGGCATCGTGGTGCTCGGCCTCGACGCTCCGCAGGCAGAGCTGGAGGAGAGCTTCCAGCTTGCGGCCGGCTTCGATCTGGTGAAGGGTTTTGCGGTGGGGCGGACGATCTTCGCCGATGCCGCGCGCAAGTGGCTGAGCGGCACCATTAGTGATGCCGAAGCGGTGGAGGATATGGCGGCACGCTACCGGAGCCTCTGTGCCATCTGGGATGAGGCGCGGGCAAAGGCGCAAGCGAGGGCGGTTGCCGCCGAGGGAGAGAGAGCATGAAAACGATCCGGCTGACCGCCGCTCAGGCGATGGTGCGGTACCTCGCCAATCAGTTCAACGAGGATGGCGAGACCTATATCTCGGGTGTCTGGGCGATCTTCGGCCACGGCAATGTGGCCGGCATCGGGGAAGCGCTGCATGGCATTCGCCATGAGCTGCCGACCTATCGCGGCCAGAACGAGCAGTCGATGGCGCATGCGGCAATCGCCTATGCCAAGCAGTTGCGCCGCCGCCGCGCCATGGCGGTGACATCGTCCATCGGCCCGGGCGCACTCAACATGGTGACTGCGGCAGCGCTTGCCCATGTCAACCGCCTGCCGGTTCTGTTCATCCCCGGCGATGTGTTTGCCAATCGCGGCCCCGATCCGGTCCTGCAACAGATCGAGGATTTCGGCGACGGCACGATGTCGGTGAATGACTGCTTCAAGCCTGTTTCCCGCTACTTCGATCGGATCACCCGCCCGGAACAGTTGCTCACCGCCTTGCCGCGCGCCTTTCGCACGATGACAGATCCGGCCGATTGCGGTCCGGTGACGCTGGCCTTCTGCCAGGATGTGCAGGCAGAAGCCTATGACTATCCCGAGAGTTTCTTTGCAAAGAAGGTCTGGCGCTTCCGCCGTCCGGAACCGGATGTCGGTGAATTCGATGCGGCTGTTGCGGCACTCAAGGCTGCCAAGAACCCGGTCATCGTGGCCGGTGGCGGTGTGCATTTTTCGGGCGCCACAGAGACACTGAAGGCCTTCGTCGAGAAACATCAGATCCCCGTCGTCGAGACACAGGCGGGCAAGTCGGCGCTTGCCTGGGATCACAGCCTGAATTTTGGCCCGGTCGGTGTGACCGGGGCGGAGAGCGCCAACATCGTTTCAGAAAACGCCGATCTGGTGATCGGTGTCGGCACGCGTTTCCAGGACTTCACCACCGGTTCCTGGGCGCTGTTCAAGAACCCCAATCGCCGCATCCTGGCGCTCAATGTTCAAGCCTATGACAGCGCCAAGCATGATGCGATCCCGCTGACATCAGATGCAAAGGTCGGTCTCGAAAAGCTCTCGGCGGCGCTTGGCGCGCACGCCTATGCCGCCCCCGATGCGGCCCTCAAGGCCGCCTGGTTCGCCAAGGCCGATGCGGTTACGGACGCGCCACAGGATTCGAATTCACTGCCAACGGACATGCAGGTGATCGGCGCCGTTCAACGCGCCTCGCGCGACAACACCGTCGTCATGTGCGCCGCCGGCACCATGCCGGGCGAACTGCACCAGTTGTGGAAGTCGAAACTGCCGCTTTCCTACCACATGGAATACGGCTTCTCCTGCATGGGCTACGAAGTTGCCGGTGGTCTCGGCATCAAGATGGCGGAGCCTGATCGCGATGTCATCGTCATGGTCGGCGACGGCTCGTACATGATGATGAATTCGGAACTCGCCACTGCCGTCGGCATGGGTGTGAAGATCACGCTCGTGATTACCGATAACAGGGGTTACGGCTGCATCAACCGGCTGCAGATGGGGACCGGTGGCGCCGAGTTTAACAACCTCTATGCCCATTCCAACGTCAATCCGATTGCCATCGATTTCGTTGCCCACACTGCTGCGATGGGCGCACGTTCCACGAAGGTGTCGAGCATTGCGGAACTCGAAGCGGCGCTCGACGCTGCCCGCGAAGCGACCGAAACCACGGTCATCGTCATTGACACCGACCCTTATCCGACGACCGGGGCCGGCGGCTACTGGTGGGATGTCGCGGTGCCGGAAGTCTCGGTCCGCAGCGAAGTAAATGATGCCCGCGCCCGCTATGAGGCAGCTCTCAAGGAAAGAAACTGAACATGATCCTTTTCGGAACCAACCCGATTGCCTGGTCGAACGATGACGATCGCAGCCTCGGTGCGCATATCAGCCTAGAACAGTGCCTGGACGAGACCGCCAAGATCGGTTTCGACGGCATCGAGAAGGGCCATAAGCTGCCGACCGATCCGGCCGGATTGAAGTCTGTCCTGGAGCCGCGCGGCCTGAAATTCGTTTCCGGCTGGCATTCGCTGAACCTTCTTACCAATACGATCGAGGAAGAAAAGGCCGCCATGCAGCCCTTCCTCGACGTGCTGAAGGCGATGGGCTGCAAGGTCATCATCGTCTGCGAAACCTCCAACGCCATCCATGGCGCAGATGATACGGCACTTGCCGATCGTCCGGTTCTTGCGGAGGCCGACTGGGCGAAGTTTGGCGCGGGCGTCGAGGCGCTGGCCGAATTCTCGGCAGCCCAAGGCATTTCGCTCGTCTACCACCACCACATGGGAACGGTTGTCGAGACCGAGGCTGAGATCGACAAGCTGATGGAGCACACGGGGCCGCATGCCAAGCTGCTGCTCGATACCGGCCATTGCTATTTCGGCGGCGGCAACCCGGAAGCGGTCGCACGCAAGTATATGGGCCGCGTCGGGCATATCCATGCCAAGAACGTGCGTCCGGTGATCGCCGATCAGGTTCGCCAGGAAAAGCTTTCCTTCCTCGAAGGTGTGCGCCGGGGCGTGTTCACGGTTCCCGGTGACAGCGAAGGCGGCGTGAATTTTACGCCGGTGCTGAAGATCGCTGCCGAGCACGGCTATCAGGGCTGGGTGGTCATCGAAGCCGAGCAGGATCCTAACGTGCGCAATCCGTTCGAGTATCAGAGCCTGGGTCTGAAGTCGCTCAAGGGCTTCGCCAAGGACGCCGGCCTGATTTGAATTGCAGCCGGGGCGGGGACTTCTCTCCGCCCCGTGTTTTGACAGCGCACGGATTTGGGCTCTATTGCAGGCGACCCATTCACAAGACTGCCGGGAGCGAAGCCTTGAAATTCCAGATCCTCGATCCGACCCATCCCTTCTTTAAGCCACTCTGGATTCGCATCCTTTGCACCGTTTTTCCGCTGGCCTGGGCTGGGGTGGAATTTTCGAACGGGGCGACCGGCTGGGCGATGATCTTTGTCGTTACCGGCCTCTATGCCGGTTACGAATTGCTGTTCATGTATGACCACACAATCAGGAAGGCCGAAGCCAAGGCGGAGGCCGAACGGGCGAGGATTGCTGCCGAAGCCGAAAGGCCTGATGGCGAGTAAGCGCCGAATTTTGGGAGACGAGGAATGACCGATCTGTTGCGCAAGCCTTCGGGCACATCCGGCAAGGTGCATGACATTACGCCCGCGGATGCCGGTTGGGGCTATGTCGGCTTCGGCCTCTACCGTCTGAAAGCGGGCGAAAGCGCTGCCGAGCAGACCGGTGAAACGGAAGTCATTCTAGTGCTTGTCGAGGGCAAGGCTGAGATCTCCGGTGGTGGCAAGAACTTCGGCGCGCTTGGCGACCGCATGTCGGTCTTCGAGAAGACGCCGCCGCATTGCGTTTATGTGCCGGCTGGCAGCGACTGGTCAGCCACGGCGACAACAGACTGCGTGCTGGCAATCTGCACGGCGCCTGCCATGCCAGGTCGCGAGGCGCAGCAGATCGGGCCTGAAGGTATTTCGCTCGTTGATCGCGGCAAGGGTGCCAATACCCGGCATATCTATCCGATTGCCATGGAAGACCGCGATGTTGCCGACAGCCTGCTGGTGACGGAAGTCTTCACGCCGTCGGGCAACTGGTCATCCTATCCGCCGCATCGGCATGACGAGGACAATTTCCCCGAGATGACCTATCTTGAGGAGACTTATTATCATCGCCTGAATCCTGCCCAGGGCTTCGGTTTCCAGCGCGTCTTCACCGAGGATGGCTCGCTGGACGAGACCATGGCCGTTTCCGATGGTGATGTGGTGCTGGTGCCGAAGGGGCATCATCCCTGCGGCGTGCCGCATGGCTATGAGATGTATTATCTCAACGTCATGGCCGGCCCCTTGCGCAAATGGCGTTTCCAGAACCACCCGGACCACGACTGGATCTATAAGCGCGACAATTCTTGAGCCAGGCGGGTTGAAAAGCACCGTGAAGGCGGTCTTCGCCTTCACGAAAGCGTTTCCCGGGCCAATGCCAGATCCGGCGGGCCATCCTCTCCGTACTAGGTGCACAACTGCGCCAATGATGGAGATGTATCCATGCCAAAGATCAGTTTTGCCCTGGTCGGGCTTGCCCTCAGCCTACTGCCCGCGACCGGACAGGCGGCCGAGAAATTCACCTTTGAAGACTATTTCACCGGTCGAACGGAAGCGGTCGGCTCGTTCCGCGCGATCAATGGCGTGAAGCGCAGCTTCACGGTCGATCTCACCGGAAAGTGGGATGGCAAGACGCTGACGCTGCGCGAAGACTTCGTTTTCGACGACGGGACCAAGGATCGCAAGACATGGCGGTTCACCAAGACCAGCCCGACCACCTATAGCGGCACCCGCGAAGACGTGATCGGCGAAACCAAGGTGACGCTGAACGGGCCGGTCGCCCGCTTCAATTACCTCGTCTATCTGAGCCCGGAAACGCAGGGCAATAAGGTGCATTTCTGGGATAAGATGGTTTTGCGTGAGGATGGCACCGTGCTGAACACGGCATTGGTCACCAAATTCGGCATTCCGGTTGCCAAGACCACGGTCGAATTCCGCAAGCCGGGGTCTTCGCACAAGACCGCCAGCCGCTGAGGTCAAGCCTCTCCGGCTGCCAGCCAGCGGTCGATGCCATTGGCGGCAGCGATGCCGGTCGCGAAACAGGCCGTGAGCAGATAGCCGCCTGTCGGTGCTTCCCAGTCGAGCATCTCGCCAGCGACAAAGGTGCCGGGGCGTGATGTCAGCATGAACTGCGCGTCTATCGCGTCCAAAGAAACGCCGCCTGCCGTCGAGATCGCCTCGGCAATCGGACGCGGGCGGTGGACGGCGAGCGGTAAAGCCTTGATGAGGTTTGCGAGTGCGCTGGCGTCGAGGTGACTGGCCTCAGGGGTGACTTCGCGCAGCAGTGCGATCTTTACACCATCGAGATTGGCGGCCTTCTTCAGTCGTGTCGAAAAACTCGCCTTGCGATCCTGGCGGACGAGATCCGCCGCCAGTCTCTCTGCCGTGCGTCCGGGCGTCAGATCAAGCGACAAGGCGGCATGGCCATCCCGGTCAAGCGCATCTCTGAGTGCTGCAGAATGGGCATAGATCACGCTGCCTTCTATGCCGCCGCGGCTGATGACGAATTCGCCCTGGGTGGTGCCCGCGGCCGATGCAGCTTTTACGGATTTTACCGGCTGGCCGGAAAAGCGGCTGTTGAAATTTTCTGAAAAATCGCAGTCGAAGCCGCAATTGGCGGAGCGCAAGGGGGTAATCGCAATACCCTCGGCTTCCAGCCATGGAACCCAGGCGGCATCCGAGCCCAGCTTCGGCCAGCTTGCCCCACCAAGTGCCAGCAGCGTCGCATCTGGCGTGACGTGCTTTATGCCTTCTGATGTCTCGAAACGCAGCGTGTTTCCGTCAAATCCGGTCCAGCGATGGCGGGTCAGGATGGTCACGCCCAGATCCTCCAGCCGTTTCAGCCAGGCGCGCAGCAAGGGCGAGGCCTTCATCGCCACTGGAAAGATGCGGCCGGAGGAGCCGACAAAGGTTTCCGTGCCGAGCCCTGCGGCCCAGCTGCGGATCGCGTCCGGCGTCATCAGGTCAAGCACCGGACGCAGCCGATCGTTCGCTGCGCCATAGCGGGTGACAAAGCGGGCATAATCCTCGGCATGGCTGATGTTCAGGCCAGACTTTCCGGCCAGCATGAACTTCCGCCCGACCGTCGGCATGGCGTCGTAGACGGTGACGGCGTGACCCTGTCCTGCCAGATGCTCCGCCGCCATAAGCCCTGCTGGGCCGCCGCCGATGACTGCCACGTTTCGTCGTGCCATGTCCGTCAGTCCATCGAGAAGGTCGAGAGGCGGGCAACAAGACCGGCGATGGTTTCGCTGTCGGCATTGGCAAAGGCGAAGCGCAAATAATCTTGCTGGTCGTCGCCAAAATAGGCGCCGGGGATGCAGAGCACGCCGGCCTTCTTGGCGAGACGTTCTGCAACTTCTGCCGAATCCTTCCCCGGGAACGGATGTCGGATGAAAGCGAAATAGGCACCAAGCGAGGCCATGTTCCAGGCCGGAAGTTCAGTTATCACCTGCCTCAGCGTATCGGCGCGCTTGAGGATTTCGATGCGGTTCTGCTCGCGCCAGTCCCTGAGCGCCGGAATGGCCTTGGCGACGGCTGCCTGGGGCGCGCGGGGCGCGCAGATCTGCAGATTGTCCATGACCTTGGCGATTTCCGATACGGCTTTCGGGCCAGCCGTGATCGCGCCCAGCCGATGCCCCGGAATGCAGAAGGATTTCGAGAAGGAATAGAGGAGGATCAGATTGTCCTCCCAGCCGGGGATAGACAGGAGATCATGCGGGCGATCAGTGCCAGGCAGGAAGTCGCGATAGGTCTCGTCCAGGATCAGGAAGGCCCCAGCCCGGCGGCAGGCTTCGAAGGCCTGATGCAACAGGGTTGCGGGATAAATCGCGCCAGTCGGGTTGTTCGGCGAGACCAGCGCCACGGCCTTTACGCCTTTGGCCAGTGCGGCCTCGATGCCTTCAATTTCAGGCACAAAGCCACACGCTGCATCGAGCGGGATCAGTTCACGACGGATGCCGAGCATGGCAAGCGTTGTTTCCTGGTTGAAGTAATAGGGGTCGGTCAGCGCAATTGCATCGCCGTTGCCGGCGATCGCCATGGCAGACGCCATGAATGCCTGGTTGCAGCCGGCTGTGATGTGGATATTCTCGGCGCTCACCGCCGCGCCATAAACCTGCGATACCTCGGTGGCATAGGCCTCGCGCAGCGGCGTTTCCCCTTCGATTGGGCCGTAACCCGCATTCGCCCGGGCCGACGCTGCCTCGGCGAGCCAGGCGAAGAGGTCCGGATGCGGGGGGTAGCCGGGAACGGCCTGGCTCAGATCGATCATCGGGCCGGCCGAGCCGCTGTAAGCGCGTGCCCAGGCAAAGACCGCGGGAACAGGCGGGGCGGAAAGCTCGGCAACGAGCGGGTTGAAGCGGGCGGCTGTCATGACGAAATCCTTAGATGTTAATCGCCCTCGTCCATGGGCGAGGTTGTGCTGTTCGTGTTGCGCCGGCGGGGCGATGGCAGGCTACGGCTCCGGCTGGCAGGACGCGGCTGAGCCGCGCGTTCGGCCTCGATCGTCTCGAACATCCAGTCGATGAAGACCTTGGCAATAGGGGCTGCGCGAACATCATTGCGGGCAGCGACATAGAAGGCATCGGGTGCGGGAACCGCGAGATCGAAGGGCATTATCAGCTCGCCGGCAGCGATCAGGCTCGATGCTGTAATGCTGTCACCGAGTGCTACGCCTTGGCCGTGGCGAGCGGCTTCGGTGGAGAGCCGTGCATCGCCCATGAAGTGCTCGCGCGCCTTTGGCATATCCAGTTGGTCGGCTGCCGCGAGCCAGCTGTACCATTCGCGTCCGTCATCGCCATGCAAGAGTACATGCTCGCGCAGGTCCCGGATGGACCGCAGCGGACGGCTATTGAGCAATGTCGGGCTGACGACGGGGAAGAGTTCGAACGTACTCCACAGCCGCGTCCAGCAATCCTTCCAACCGCCGGAGCCGTAAAGGACAGCCACGTCAATATCCGGCGAATAGATCAGGTTGGGCTCATTGCTGGAGGTGAGTGTCAGGCTGATCTCGGGATAGCGGTCAACAAAGGAGCCGAGGCGGGGCACAAGCCAGAGCGAGAGGAGGGCAGGGACGCAGGAAATGCGTAGATTGCCGCTGGTAGACGGCCGGTTCATCAGTGCGGTAGCGGCCGCGATCCCATCAAAAGCCTGGGTGACGGCTGGCAGCAGCAGTGCCCCTTGCGGCGTGAGCTTCAGTCGCTTGCCGCCACGTTCGAAGAGCGCCGTCTTCAGCGTCTCTTCCAGGCTCTTGATCTGGTGCGAAATGGCGCCGTGGGTCACGCTCAGTTCCCGCGCCGCAGCAGAAATCGAGCCGCGCCGGGCGGCCGCCTCGAAGGCGCGCAAAGGGTTGAGTGGGGGCAGGCGGCTTGCCATTGAGGACTTTGGCTCCGTGAAAATTTCTCACATCGATTGCTATAACATCGTGAATTGATTTTCCAAGTCCACTGCGGATTAATGCTCGCAATAAAGGCAAACGGGACGTGTGCTGAAAAAACATACGATGTTTTCGACATCGTTCATGAACTGGGAACGAGATATGACCTTCGACGAAAAGCGTCTGGCGGCGTTGCGCGAGAAATACGGAAACGACAAAGCCGGCGAGATCTTCGATCCGAAGTTCGCCAAAGTCGGCGAGAAGATCTTCTCGAACGGCACTCGGGCTGCCCCTTATGCCGGCGTGCCGACCTTCGTGTCTGCCCCTTATCGTCAGGTCGACCAGCGCAATCCTGACGTCAGCGATCTCGACGTCGCGATTGTCGGCGTGCCCATGGATCTTGGTGTCACCAACCGGCCAGGCTCCCGCTTCGGGCCTCGCGCCTTGCGGGCGATCGATCGCATCGGTCCCTATAACCATGTGCTCGAATGCGCGCCGGTCTTCGATCTCAAGGTTGCCGATATCGGCGACGTGCCGTTTTCCAGCCGCTACCGGTTGGAGATGAGCCATGACGATATCGAGGCTTATCACACGAAGCTGGTGAGCCAGGGTGTGCTGCCGCTTTCTGTTGGTGGAGACCATTCGATCACCCATCCGATCATGAAGGCGATTGCCAAGACGCATGGCCCCGTCGGTATGATCCATATCGACGCCCATTGCGACACCGGCGGTGCCTTCGACCAGACGAAGTTCCACCACGGCGGCCCGTTCCGCAATGCGGTGCTCGACGGCGTGCTCGACCCTGTCCGGACGATCCAGATCGGCATTCGCGGGCCTGCCGAATATCTCTGGGAATTCTCCTACGAGTCCGGCATGACCGTCATTCATGCCGAGGAGATCAACGGTCTCGGCATTGCCGCCATCATCGAAAAGGCGAAGGCTGTGATCGGCGACGGCCCGACCTATCTCTCCTTCGATATCGACAGTCTCGATCCGAGCGTGGCCCCCGGCACGGGGACACCTGAAGTCGGTGGTCTGACCTCGCGGGAGGCATTGGAACTCATTCGCGGCTTCAAGGGTGTGAACCTTGTTGGCGGCGATGTGGTCGAGGTCGCGCCGCAATATGACGCGAACCACAACACGGCGCATGTCGGCGCACAAATCCTCTTCGAAATCCTCAGCCTGATGGTCTACAGTCCAGCGATCAAGGCACGCTGAGGAAACCCAAGGGGCCGGAATGACCGGCCTGGCATCACAACAAGGGCGAAACGGCCCGATCACAACAAGGGAACAGGACCATGAAAGACATTCTCTCCACTTCCATCAGCCGCCGCAGCGTGCTGGCCGGTTCGGTCGCCGCTGCCGGCGCGCTTGCCATGCCGTCGATCCTGCGCGCCCAGGACAAGTCGATCAAGATCGGCGTCTATGGCGGCTACTTCAAGGATTCGTTCGACAAGAATATCTTCCCTGAGTTCACCAAGTCGACCGGCATTGCCGTTGAGTCCATCGCCGAACCGACCGGTGAGGCCTGGCTCGTGCAGCTTGAGCAGGCCGCCAAGGCCGGTCAGGCGCCGGCCGACCTTTCGATGATGTCGCAGGTTGCGATGCTGAAGGGCCAGGCGACCGAACTCTGGGCGCCGATCGATATGGCGAAGATCAAGAACGCCTCGGGCCTGATCGACCGCTTCGTCAACAAGTACCCGGATGGTCGCGTTGCCGGCGTCGGTGCCGTGGCCTGGTACATCACACTTGTCACCAATACCGATGTCTACAAGGAAGCACCAACCTCCTGGAACGCGCTTTGGGATCCGGCGAATGAGGACAAGCTCGGCCTGCTGGCCCTGGTTTCCAACTCCTTCCTGCTGGAAGTGACGGCCAAGACCCACTTTGGCGGCACCAATGCGCTCGACACCGAAGAGGGTATCCTCAAGGTCCTGGAGAAACTTGCCGAAGTGAAGCCGAATGTCCGTCTCTGGTATCGTGATGAGGCGCAGTTCGAGCAGTCGCTGAAGTCGGGCGAAATTCCGATGGGTCAGTATTACCATGACGTTACGGGCCTTGCCGCTGCCGACGGCCAGCCGGTTCGTTCGACCTTCCCGAAGGAAGGCGGCATTCAGGATTCGGGTTGCTGGGCGCTGTCTCGCGCTTCGACCAAGTCTGAAGAAGCGCATGTGTTCATCGACTACATGTGCCAGCCGTCGATCCAGGCGACCCTGTCGCGCAAGGTCGGTACGGCGCCTACGGTTAAGCGCGAACTGCTTGATCTGACGGCGGAAGAATTCGCGTCCGTTTCCTCGGATATCGAGCCGATCACGCCGCGCTATGACCTCTACCAGACCAAGTCGGACTGGCTGAACCAGAAGTGGACCGAGTTGATCGTCGGTTGATCGTGACGGGGCAGGGTCCTGCCCCTCATCCGCCTGCCGGCACCTTCTCCCCGCACGCGGGGAGAGGGAGATGAGCGGTTCGCTCTGCGCCTACTTCTCCTCTCCCCGCTTGCGGGGAGAGGGTAGGGCGAGGGGCAAAGCCCCGACTTAAAGCGCATGTCGCGCAGTGTATGACCGCATAGCGTTTGCAAGACAATTCGGGCGTGAAATGTTATCGCCGCGCCAAAGGGCTTCGAGCCTGCACCATTTGATTTCGGAGACATGATGTCTGGCCTCGCCCTCAACTCTATCACCAAGCAGTTCGGTCCGTTCACGGCCGTCGACAAAGTGCAGCTCTCGGTGCCGCATGGCACTTTCGTCTGCCTGCTCGGCCCATCCGGCTGCGGCAAGACAACGTTGCTTCGAATGATTGCCGGTCTCGACAGCCCGACAGGCGGCGCGATCGTGCTTGACGGGCAGGACATCACCCAGGTGCCGACGCACAAGCGTGAACTCGGCATGGTCTTCCAGTCGCTGGCGCTTTTTCCGCATCTGACCGTCGGCGAGAACATCGCCTATCCCTTGCGCATCCGTGGCATCGGTCGCGAGGAGCAGGTGAAGCGGGTGGATGAGCTGCTCTCGATGATCCACCTGACCGGTTATGCAGACCGTCCCGTGCACAAGCTCTCCGGCGGCCAGCGCCAGCGCGTGGCGATTGCGCGGGCGCTTGCGATTTCGCCGAAACTCTTCCTGCTCGATGAGCCGCTGTCGGCGCTTGATGCCAAGCTGCGCGAGGCGATGCAGGTGGAGTTGCGCAAGCTGCAGCAGCAGCTTGGCATCACGACCATCGTCGTGACCCACGATCAGCGCGAGGCGATGACCATGGCCGATACGGTCGTCGTGATGAGCGGCGGCAAGATCCGCCAGGCGGCAAGCCCCATCGAGATCTATCGCAAGCCGGCCGACCGCTTCGTGGCCGACTTTATCGGCTCGACCAACCTCCTGCCGCTGACGGCGCAGGGCGGTTCCACGCTGGTTCTCGGCCAGACTGTCGCCGGCATATCGGCTCCATCCGGTTCGGCGCAGGCCAGCCTCTCGGTTCGGCCCGAGGACGTCAAGCTCGCAGCCCCCGGCGAAGGCCGGATCACCGGCAAGGTTACCTTCATCCGCGATCTCGGCGGTACGATCGAAACCTTCCTCGATGTATCCGGCACCGAAGTCGTCGCCGTCTCGACGCCACGCGAGCGGCCGGTCGTGACCGTCGGACAGGATGTCGGTATCGTCATCGATCCCGAAACCGCCGTGGTGCTGTCCGCATGAGACGCGAGCCCCCCAAAACCGCGCTCGACTATGCACCGCTCGCCTTTCCGGCGGGCATGCTGATCCTGTTCTTCGTCGTGCCTTTCGCGACGATGATCGCCGTCTCTTTCTTCAAGCGGGATCCGACCGGCTTCTATTCGCCGGATTTCGTCTTCGACAATTATGCCCGCTTCCTCAGCTTCTTCTTCGGTGGCGTGCTCGGCTTTTCGCTGATGCTGGCGATTGCGGTTGCCGTCGTCTGCGTGACGCTGGCGCTACCGTTTACCTATCTGCTGGCGCGCATGTCGCGCAAAGCGCAGGTGCTGTGGCTGGTCGCGCTCCTCTCCATCCTGTCGCTTTCGGAAGTCATTATTGGCTTTGCCTGGTCAACGCTGTTTTCGCGCACCGCCGGCATCACCAACCTGCTGGTCATGATCGGCCTCATGGAAAAGCCGGTGGCGCTGATGCCGAATTTCGGCGCGGTTCTGACCGGCATGGCCTATCAGGCGCTGCCCTACACGGTGCTCGTGCTTTATCCCGCGCTCGTTCGGCTTGACCCAACGCTAACGGAAGCCGCCCGCACGCTCGGCGCTTCGCCGATCAAGGCCTTCTTCACGGTGGTGGTCCCAGCGCTGCGCAATACGCTGATTGCCACGCTGATCATGGTGTTCATCTTTGCGCTTGGCTCTTATCTTCTGCCGCAGATCCTCGGTCGACCCTCGCACTGGACGCTTTCGGTGCTGATTACCGACCAGGCGATCTACCAGTCCAACATGCCGTTCGCAGCGGCCATGGCCGTGTTCCTCGTGCTCGTTACGCTTGGCATGGTGGCGCTGACGCTGCTCATTGGTCGCAAGGGAGAGGCAGCATGAACAAGGCCCTGACCCGTCTCTACTTTACCCTGATCGGCATTTTCCTTGCTGCGCCCATCGTGGTCGTCGCAGGGGTCTCGGTAAATGCCAAGCAGAGCCTGAACTTCCCGCCGCAGGGCTTTTCGCTCTCGTGGTACGGCGCGATCTTTACTGATCCCGGTTGGCGTGCCGCCTTCTTCGCCTCGGTCATCCTGGCGCTTTGCGCGGCCGCTCTGGCCGTTGCCATCGCCCTGCCGCTTGCCTGGTTCCTCTGGCGGCGGCATGCGCCCTGGGCGCAGGTGTTCCAGCTGCTTGGCATCGCACCCTTCACCCTGCCGCCCGTCATCACGGCGCTGGGCCTGCTCACCTTCTGGGCCGCGACCGGCTTTTATGGCCAGCCCTGGACAGCCGTTGTCAGCCACGCGATCTTCTTCGTCACGCTGCCTTTGGTGACGCTGTCGCTCGGCTTCTCGGCCATCGATCGCTCGCTGGTCGAGGCGGCTGCGACCATGGGGGCCGACGACCGGACTATCTTCCGCACGGTCGTTTTGCCGCTGATCATGCCCTATCTCGTCTCCGGCTATGCCTTCGCCTTCGTACTCTCGCTCAACGAATACATCGTCGCCTACATGACGGTCGGTTTCGTGATGGAGACGCTGCCGATCAAGATCTTCAACGCCCTGCGCTACGGCTATACGCCGGTGATGGCGTCGGTGACGATCCTGTTCGTCGCTGTCGCGGCGACCGTCTTCGGGCTGGTGGCGCGCTTCGGCGATCTGCCGAAGCTGCTCGGGGCGAATGCCGACGACCGCAACTGATCTCAACGGTTAGCGGTGATCCTCCAGGATCATCGCTGACGCTTTTTCGCCAATCATCAGGGTTGGGGAATTGGTGTTGCCCGAGGTGATCGTCGGCATGACCGAGGCATCGGCAATGCGCAGGCCCTTCAAGGCGCGTAGCCGCAAACGCGGATCGACGACGCTGTCCGGATCCGCCCCCATGCGGCAGGTGCCGACGGGGTGGAAGATCGTCGTGCCGATGTCGCCTGCGGCCGTTTCCAGCTCCGCATCGCTTTCGAGCGCTGGGCCGGGGCGATACTCCTCCGGCTGATAGCGGGCAAAGGCGGGCTGGGACGCGATGTGGCGGGTGAGGCGGATCGCGCGCACAGCCACGTCGCGGTCGCCAGGTGTCGAGAGATAGTTCGGCGCGATCTTCGGCTGGGCGGCGCAGTCCGGCCCCGCAATATGCACCGAGCCCCTGCTCTCGGGTCTCAGATTGCAGACACTCGCCGTCATCGCTGGGAAGGGGTGAACGGGGTCGCCGAACTTGTCGAGGGAGACCGGCTGAACGTGATATTCGAGATCGGCCGTCTCCTTGTCCGGGCCGGAACGGGTGAAGATGCCAAGTTGGCTCGGGGCCATGGACATGGGGCCAGAGCGGCGCAGCGCGTATTCCAGGCCGATCATTGCCTTGCCGTAGAGGCTCGACGCGCGCTCGTTAAGTGTTGGAACGCCCGTCACCTTGAAGACGAGGCGAAGTTGCAGGTGGTCCTGCAGGTTCTCGCCGACAGCGGGCACTTCACGGACGGTCTCGATCCCCGCCTGCTGCAAGACATCGCCGCGACCGATGCCGGAGAGTTCGAGGATCTGCGGCGAGCCGATGGCGCCGGCTGACAGCACCACCTCGCGGCGGGCGGTAAAGTGTTTCAGCTCCCCGTCGTGATGCACTTCGGCGCCGGTTACGCGGTCGCCTTCGATGGTCAGCCGCTTCACATGGGCGCGCGTGAGGATCGTCAGGTTCTTCCGGTGACGGATCGGCTTCAGAAAGGCCTTCGCCGTGTTCCAGCGGATGCCGGAGCGCTGGTTGACCTCGAAGAAGCCGGAGCCTTCATTGTCGCCGTGGTTGAAGTCGTCGGTTTCCGGAATGCCGGCCTGTTTGGCCGCCTCGCGAAACGCTTCCAGCACATCCCAGCGAAGCCTGGCCTTTTCCACGCGCCATTCGCCGCCTGAACCATGCTTGTCGTCGGCACCCTTGTGGAAGTCTTCGGTCTTTTTGAAGAGCGGCAGCACGTCATCCCAGCCCCAGCCGTCGCAACCCATCTGGCGCCACTGGTCGTAGTCGCGCGCCTGGCCGCGCATGTAGATCATGCCGTTGATCGAGGAGCAGCCGCCCAGCACCTTGCCTCTGGGATAGCCGATGGCGCGACCGTTCAGGCCTGGCTCGGCCTCTGTCTTAAAACACCAGTCGGTGCGCGGATTGTTGATGCAGTACAGATAGCCGACCGGGATATGGATCCAGTGATAATTGTCGCTGCCACCGGCTTCCAGCAGCAGCACCCGCCGCGATGGATCGGCGGAGAGCCGGTTGGCCAGCAGGCAGCCGGCAGTGCCGGCGCCGATGACGATGTAATCGTAGGTCTCCATGCTCCTCCCCGAGCGCTGCCTGCGTCTCAACTGTTTCGCAGGCGCCCCTCCAGCAGGTCAAGCACAGAGCGCGCGGCATCCATGACATTGGTGCCGGGGCCGAAGACGGCGGAGGCGCCATGCTCGAGCAGGAAGTCGTAGTCCTGACGCGGAATGACCCCGCCGACGACGACGATCACGTCATTCGCGCCCTTGGCCTTCAGTGCCTCGACGAGCTGCGGGGCGAGTGTCTTATGGCCTGCGGCGAGCGAGGACATGCCGACGACCTGCACCTTGTTTGCGACGGCCAGGTCTGCCGCCTCGTCCGGCGTCTGGAAGAGGGGGCCTGCCACGACATCGAAGCCGATATCGCCGAAGGCCGACGCAATCACCTTGGCACCGCGATCATGGCCATCCTGGCCGAGCTTGGCGATCAGGATGCGTGGCTTGGCGGCTGCCTTGCCGTAGTCCTTGAGGCGGGTCGTGAGCGTTTCCATTTCCGGATCGCCCTCGTAAGCCTTGCCGTAGATGTCATGCACGACTTCGGGGACAGCAACGTGATCGCCGAAGACGGCGCGCATGGCGTCCGAAATCTCGCCGACGGTCGCACGGGCGCGGGCCGCGTCGACGGCGGCTTCGAGAATGTTGCCCTGTCCGGTCTTGGCGACCTCGGTCAGCCGAGCGAGCGTTTCGCTGACCCGCTTCGGATCCCGCTGGCGGCGCGTCTGCTCGATGCGCTTGACCTGCGACAGACGAACGGCGGTGTTGTCGATTTCGAGGATGTCGATGGGTTCTTCGTTTTCCAGGCGGAACTTGTTGACCCCGACGATGACCTCCTCGCCCCGGTCGACGGCGGCCTGGCGGCGGGTGGCGGCTTCCTCGATCAGCCGCTTCGGCAGGCCGTCATCGACAGCCTTGGTCATGCCACCCAGGCTTTCGACCTCCTCGATCAGCGCCCAGGCTTTCTCCGCCAGTTCGTTGGTCAGGCTCTCAACATAATAGGAGCCGGCGAGCGGATCGACGACCTTGGTGACACCCGTCTCGTTCTGCAAGATGAGCTGGGTGTTGCGGGCGATGCGGGCGGAGAATTCGGTCGGCAGGGCGATCGCCTCGTCGAAGGAATTGGTGTGCAGCGACTGCGTGCCGCCAAGGGCTGCCGACATGGCCTCAAAGGCGGTGCGGATGATGTTGTTGTAGGGGTCCTGTTCGGCCAGCGACACGCCCGATGTCTGGCAATGGGTGCGCAGCATCAGGGAGGACGCCTTCTTCGGCTCGAATTCCTGCATGATGCGGGTCCAGAGCAGGCGGGCGGTGCGCAGTTTCGCGGCCTCCATGAAAAAGTTCATGCCGATGGCGAAGAAGAACGACAGCCGGCCGGCGAATTCATCGACATCCATGCCCTTGGCGATGGCCGCGCGGACATATTCGCGCCCGTCGGCTAGCGTGAAAGCGAGCTCCTGCACCAGCGTCGCGCCGGCCTCCTGCATGTGATAGCCGGAGATCGAGATCGAATTGAACTTCGGCATCTCCTTTGCCGTGTATTCGATGATGTCGGCGATGATCCGCATCGAGGGTTCGGGCGGATAGATGTAGGTGTTGCGGACCATGAACTCCTTGAGGATGTCGTTCTGGATGGTCCCGGACAGCTTGTCGCGCGATACCCCTTGCTCCTCACCCGTAACAATGAAGTTCGCCAGGATCGGGATGACCGCACCGTTCATGGTCATCGACACCGAGATATCCTGCAACGGAATGCCGTCGAACAGGATCTTCATGTCCTCGACACTGTCGATCGCCACACCCGCCTTGCCGACATCGCCCTCCACACGCGGGTGATCCGAGTCATAACCGCGATGGGTGGCAAGATCGAAGGCGACGGATACGCCCTGCTGACCGGCGGCCAGCGCCTTGCGATAAAAGGCATTGCTCTCCTCCGCCGTCGAGAAGCCGGCATATTGCCGGATCGTCCACGGGCGGCCGGCATACATGGTGGCACGGGGGCCGCGTACGAAGGGGGCAAAGCCCGGCAGGCTGTCGAGATGGCCGATGCCGGCGATGTCGTCTGCCGTATACAGCGGCTTCACCGGAATGCCCTCCGGTGTCTGCCAGACAAGGCTGTCGGCGGGGCGCTTCAATTCCTTCTCGGCAAGCGCCTGCCAGTCGGCAATGGTTTTCTTGGTCATCGATGCGATCCTTATCTGAAGGCTGCGCGGTTCGGCGGTTCGCCGAGGGAAGTCAGTTTGACGGGGTTTTCGGTCGGGGCTATTCTTGTGAGCCTAACCGGAGCGCCTTGCCATGACCGTAAAAGCCTCTGTCTCGCTCTCGCCGCAGCAGGCAGAATTTGCCCGCAAGCTGGTCGAGGACGGCCACTTCCCGAGCCTCGCCGCTGTCGTCGAGCGAGGGCTTGATCTGGTGCGCGAAGAGACGGAGATGCGGGAGGAAGATCAGCAGGCGTTGCGTGCTCTCCTTCTGCGACGCATGGAAGGTCCGTTTCTCTCGGAAGAAGAGAGCCGGGTGCAGATCGAAGAGATGATCGCGCGCAAGAAGGTCGAATATGGCTTGTGATGGCGGTACCCCCCTCTGTCCTGCCGGACATCTCCCCCACAAGGGGGGAGAGCGGGGTGGGGCCGGCCTTTTGCCCCAAATGTAACTTCGAATCTGTGAGGCAGGCGGAACGCGAGCGGCCACTCTCCCCCCTTGTGGGGGAGATGTCGGCGTAGCCGACAGAGGGGGGTACCCCGACCGCAATTGCCGACGGCGTCCTCACCCCTCGAACTCCATGATCAGCTCGTCCACTGCTAGACTCTGGCCCGGCTTGACGACGATCTTCTTCACGGTGCCGCGGCGTTCGGCCTTCAGGATGTTTTCCATCTTCATCGCCTCGACGGTGGCAAGCGCCTGACCGGCTTCCACGGTCTCGCCTTCCTTGACCGCAACCCCGGTGATCACGCCCGGCATCGGGCAGAGCAGCATCTTCGACGTATCCGGCGGCAGTTTTTCCGGCATGAGTTCGGCGAGTGCCGCCACGCGCGGGGAGCGGATGCGGGCGGTCACGTCTATGCCGTGCAGACGCAGGCGGATGGCCGGGCCCTTGAGGTCGACCTTGATGATGGTGGGGTCACCATCGACGAGGATATGGGCGAGCGTCTGGCCGGGTTGCCAGGTCGTGTCGATGCGCAGGCTTCGGCCGGTCTCGAAATGCACAATGGTTTCGGTCGGCTCCGAACGAAGAGTGACTGTGTGCCTGGTCTCCCCAATCGCAACCACCCAGTTGCGGCCGAGCTTGCGCGGATGGTTTCCGAGTGTGCCGGAAATCTGGGTTGCGCGGCTTTCGCGGCGATAGTGGGCAACAGCGGCGAAGGCTGCAAGAACGTGCTCGGTTGCCGTATCCGGCGCAACGCCTGTAAAGCCGTCCTTGAATTCCTCGGCGATATAGGCCGTGGTGAGCTTGCCGGAGCGGAAGCGCTCCTGGCCCATGACAGCCGAGAGGAATGGCAGGTTGTGGCCGATGCCCTCGACCTCGAAGCTGTTCAGCGCCTTGCCCATGGCCTTGATTGCCGCGAGGCGCGCCGTGGCCCCTTCGCCGGGCGCCCAGGTGCAGAGCTTGGCGATCATCGGGTCGTAATACATCGAGATCTCGCCGCCCTCGAAGACGCCGGTGTCGTTGCGCACCACGGTGCCATCGGGGCGCTCGCCTTCTTCCGGCGGGCGATAGCGGCTGAGGCGGCCGATCGAAGGCAGGAAGTTGCGATACGGGTCTTCGGCATAGAGTCGGCTTTCGATCGCCCAGCCGTTGAGCTTCACGTCGTCCTGGCCGAAGCTAAGCGTTTCGCCCGCAGCAACGCGGATCATTTGCTCGACCAAGTCCAGTCCGGTCACCAGTTCGGTCACGGGATGCTCGACCTGCAAGCGGGTGTTCATCTCGAGGAAGTAGAACTTGTTCTCTTTGCCATCGACGATGAATTCGACGGTACCGGCGGAGTGATAACCGACGGCTTTTGCCAGCGCGACGGCCTGTTCCCCCATGGCCTTGCGGGTGGCTTCGTCAAGGAAGGGCGAGGGGGCCTCTTCGATGACCTTCTGGTTGCGCCGCTGGATCGAGCATTCGCGCTCGCCGAGATAGAGCGTGTTGCCGTGCTTGTCGCCGAGCACCTGGATTTCGATATGGCGCGGTTCCGTCACAAATTTCTCGATGAAGATGCGGTCGTCGCCGAAGGAATTCTTCGCCTCGTTCTTCGACGACTGGAACCCTTCGCGGGCCTCTTCTGCATTCCAGGCGATGCGCATGCCCTTGCCGCCGCCGCCGGCCGAGGCCTTGATCATGACGGGATAGCCAATCTCACCGGAAATTTTGACCGCCTCGTCGGCATCCGCGATCAGGCCCATATGGCCGGGCACTGTGGAGACACCGGCTTCTGCCGCCAGCTTCTTCGAGGTAATCTTGTCGCCCATGGCCTGGATCGCGCCCACCGGTGGCCCGATGAAGGTGACGCCTGCCTTTTCCAGCGCTTCGGCAAATGCGGCGTTTTCCGAGAGGAAGCCATAGCCGGGATGGACCGCATCGGCGCCAGTCTGTCTGATCGCATCGAGGATCTTGTCGATGACGATATAGGACTGGTTCGACGGGGCTGGGCCGATATGCACCGCCTCATCCGCCATCTCGACATGCAGCGCATTGCGGTCAGCATCGGAATAGACAGCGACCGTCTTGATGCCGAGCTTCTTGGCGGTCTTGATGACCCGGCAGGCGATTTCGCCCCGGTTGGCGATGAGGATTTTCTGGATCATTGTTGTCACTCGGCAGCTTGAGCAGGTGGGACGGCGCCGGGAGCGGCACCTCCGATGATGAGCGCCTTGGCGCTGATGTATTCGTCGATCTCTTCCCAGCCGACGGCGTCACCAAAGGGGAGAATTTCACCCTTGGAACGCTGCTCGGGGGAGGCGGAGGCGAGGCGTGGATACCACCAGAGCGGCGCCACGATCCTGCGCCCATCCAGCATATCGAAGATGATGCTGTCCTCCGTGACGTCTACGGAACGGACCTGAAGCTGCCGCTCGTCAATGTCCAAAGTGGTCATTCCACGCCTCCTCGAAACCCTGCCGGTGTTCCTCGACGACCTTGAGGAGTGCATTCACCTCATGGGCCGCGAAGCCTGCGTTGCGGGCGACACCGAGATCCCGCAACCACACTTTCAACTGCTTTCCGTCCTTCGGGACGTGAATATGTGGCGGCACGCCGATCTCCTTCGAGTAGAAAAGAAAACGATGTCCTTTCCAGAGAAGGAGTGTCGGCATGCCCGCTATTCCCGCACCTTCTTCTTCAAGCCCTTGGCCACGCTCTGCTCGTCCTTCACGTCGCCGAACGCTTCCGGGAAGTTCTTGCGGGCCAGCGGTTCGTTGAGTTTCAGCTTGGCAAAGTAGGATTGCGGGTCAAAACCGCGTTCGGCGGCAATCACTTCCCGGCCGAAGAGGCGGCAGAGCCGCTCGCCGTCGAGATTGCCGCGCTCGAAGGGTTCCGTGCCAAAATACTGCCAGAGCGCCTGGACAAAGCCTGAATCGGCCGCCGCGACGGTCTGGTCCATCGTCCGGTGGCGCGGCCAGTTGGTGAGCGGCGTCACCTTCGGGTTCGGCCGGCGGATCGTGTACTGCCACTGCGTGCCGAGGAGGCCTGCCGGAAAACCCTGATGTTTGGGCATGATCGGATCTTTTGCCATGACCTCAGACCTCAAACACGTCTTCGAAGGATTCGGGGAAGTTCTTGCGGGCGACCCGTTCGTCGATCACCAGCATCGCATCATAGGATTGCGGATCGAAGTCCTTCTCGGCCGGCACGACCTCACGGCCGAAAAGGAGGCTCATCCGTGCGGCGTCGAGATTGCCGCGAATGAAGGGCTCGGCCCCGAACTGGTGCCAGAGCGCATGCAGGAAGGCGGCGTCGATCCGGTGTTCCTTGGTGCCCGGCCGCGCCTTGCGCGGCAGGGCCTTGATCGGGGTTACCCCCCGATCATTGGCACGGCGGATGGTGAACTGCACACCGGTTCCCGGCATCCCGGAAGGGAAGCCACGGTGCTTGATCATGTCTGGTGCCTTGGACATTTGCGTCTCCCTTACGCCTCGCTGATCTTGTCCTGCGTCTTCGTCAAGAAGTCGGAGGCATCGTGGCGTTCGTGCAATTGTTCAGCAAGCGGGCCGGAGGTCTTGTTGACCATCACCCCGCGCTTCAGGGCGGGCCGTTCGGCAAGTTGCTTGGCCCAGCGCAGGACGTGGTCATATTCATGGGTCGACAGGAAGGTGCCGGCATCCGGATAGGAAGTGTCGAGCGCGAGGCGGCCATACCAGGGCCAGATGGCCATGTCGGCGATGGAGTATTCCTTGCCGGCGACAAATTCGTTGTCGGCGAGCTGCCGGTTGAGAACGTCCATCTGCCGCTTGGCCTCCATGGCGTAACGATCGATCGCATATTGGATCTTCATTGGCGCGTAGGAGAAGAAGTGGCCGAAGCCACCGCCGACAAAGGGGGCAGATCCCATCTGCCAGAACAGCCAATTCAGAACTTCAGCGCGGGCGCGAGGCTCCGACGGCAGGAAGGCACCGAACTTTTCCGCGAGATAGGTCATGATCGAGGCGGACTCGAACAACCGGATCGGCGCACCGCCATCTTTCGGCGCATGGTCGGCGAGGGCCGGGATCTTCGAATTCGGGTTGATGTCGACAAAGCCTTTGCCGAACTGTTCGCCCTTGCCGATATTGATCAGCCAGGCATCGTATTCCGCACCCTGATGACCGGCTTCAAGCAGTTCCTCAAGCAGGATCGTCACCTTCTGGCCGTTCGGCGTCGCGAGCGAATAGAGCTGCAGTGGATGTTTACCGACCTGGAGTTCGACATCCGTCTGAGCGCCGGCGGTTGGCCGGTTGATGCTGGCGAACTGGCCGCCATTGCCCGGCTCCCAGGTCCAAACCTTGGGCGGGACATAGCCGGCGGGCAGGTTGTTGGCGGGCGGAAATTTTTCGTCGGTCATGAAATCTCTTCCTCTCTCGGTGAAGCGCCTTGGGCACGCTCACGCCTATATAGGCGCTCGGCATCCGGTTTGCCCACACACATCCGCGCGTTAAAGCGGGATCGTATCGTGCTTCTTCCAGTGGGTGCCGACCTGCTTGTTCCGAAGGCTCGCGAAGGCGCGGGCGATCCGGCGACGGGAGGAATGCGGCATGATGACCTCGTCGATGAAGCCGCGTTCGGCGGCCTTGAAGGGGTTGGCAAAGTTGACTTCGTATTCTTTGGTCCGTGCCGCGATCTTCTCGGCGTCGCCGAGTTCCTGACGGTAGAGGATCTCTGTGGCTCCCTTGGCGCCCATGACGGCGATTTCGGCGGTCGGCCAGGCATAGTTGATGTCGGCGCCAATGTGTTTGGAGGCCATGACGTCATAGGCGCCGCCATAGGCCTTGCGGGTGATGAGGGTCACCATCGGCACAGTCGCCTGGCTATAGGCGAAGAGGAGCTTGGCGCCATGCTTGATGACGCCGCCATATTCCTGCGCCGTGCCGGGCAGGAAGCCGGGCACGTCAACCAGCGTCAGGATCGGGATCGAGAAGGCGTCGCAGAAGCGGACGAAGCGGGCGGCCTTGCGCGACGAATCGATGTCGAGGCAGCCGGCCAGCACCATGGGCTGGTTGGCAACAACGCCGACCGTCTGGCCTTCCATGCGGATAAAGCCGGTGATGATGTTCTTCGCAAAGGCTTCCTGGATCTCGAAGAAATCGCCCTCGTCGGCCAGCGCGTAGATCAGCTCCTTCATGTCATAGGGCTTGTTGGAACTGTCGGGGATCAGCGTGTCCAGCCGCATCTCGATGCGGGCCGGATCGTCGTGGAAGGGGCGGACCGGCGGCTTTTCGCGGTTGTTGAGCGGCAGGAAATCGAAGAGCAGGCGGACCTGTTCCAGCGCCTCGATATCGTTCTCAAAGGCGCCGTCTGCCACGGAAGACTTCTTGGTATGCGTCGAGGCGCCGCCAAGCTCTTCCGCCGTGACGATCTCGTTGGTCACGGTCTTCACCACATCGGGGCCGGTGACGAACATGTACGAGCTATCCCGCACCATGAAGATGAAATCGGTCATGGCGGGCGAATAGACGGCACCGCCGGCGCAGGGGCCCATGATCACGGAGATCTGCGGGATGACGCCCGACGCGTCGACATTGCGCTTGAAGACGTCGGCATAGCCGGCGAGTGAAGCGACGCCCTCCTGAATGCGGGCGCCGCCGCTGTCGTTGAGGCCGATCACGGGTGCGCCCACCTTCATCGCCATGTCCATGATCTTGCAGATCTTCTGGGCATGGGTTTCCGACAGCGAGCCGCCGAGCACGGTGAAATCCTGGGAGAAGACATAGACCTGGCGGCCGTTGATCGTGCCCCAGCCGGTGACGACGCCGTCGCCCGGCACCTTCTGTTCGGCCATGCCGAAATCGGTGCAGCGATGGGTGACATACATGTCGTATTCTTCGAAGGAGCCTTCGTCGAGCAGGACCTCGATGCGCTCGCGGGCAGTCAGCTTGCTCTTGCCATGCTGGGCGGCGATGCGCTTTTCGCCGCCGCCGAGGCGGGCCTCGTCGCGGCGGGCTTCGAGCTGGTCCAGGATCGTCAGCATATGTCCTCCCGAATGGTCTTTTGGCTCTCAAGCCTTGATGTGACACCTATTCCACTGTGCCGCAGAAGAAAACGGTTGAACAGGTGCATCTGTGGATTTATGAATTTGCAAAGTGAAAATTGCGAATTTGCGAAATGGCCATCGGGAAACTCTTCATCGGCCGCAAGGTCCGCGACATCCGCCAGGCAAACGGGGCCACCCAGGCGCAGTTTGCCGATATGGTCGGCATTTCCACCAGCTATCTCAACCAGATCGAAAACAACCAGCGCCCGGTCTCGGCCTCTGTGCTTTTGTCGCTGGCGGAAAAGTTCGGCATTGATATCACGGAGCTCTCCTCCGGCCAGAACGACCGGCTGATGTCGGCGCTGACGGAGGCGCTCTCCGATCCCCTGTTCGAGACCTATTCACCGAGCCTGCAGGAGTTGAAGCTCGTCACCCAGAATGCGCCCGGCTTTGCCCATGCCCTGATTGCCGCGCACCAGGCTTACAGGCGCGGCAATGAACAGCTTGCCAGCCTCGACGACCGGCTGGGGGCAGCCCCCAGCCAGGAGGTGACGCCTTATGACGAGGTGCGCGACTTCTTCCATTTCGTCGACAACTATATCCACGATCTCGACCTCGCCGCCGAGCAGCTGGCGACGGAGCTGAAGCTCGGGGAGGGGGAGAATTACGCGGCCCTTTCAGGCCATCTCGAAGCGCGCCACGGCGTGCGCGTCGTGCGCGGCGAGGCGGGCGACGAGGCCATCCGTCGCTTCGATCCGGTGGGGCGGATCCTCACTGTCAGCCGCTATGCCTCGGCGCCTACGCGCGATTTCCAGATCGCCATCCAGATCGCCCAGCTCGCCGCTGCCACAAAGATCGACCAGGTGCTGAAACAGGCGAATTTCCGCAGCGAAGAAGCGGTCGAGATCTGTCGCATGGGTCTCTACAACTATTTCGCCGGCGCGCTGATCCTGCCCTATCGCAGCTTCCTCACCGCCGCGCGGGATCTGCGCCACGACATCGAACTGCTCGCCGCCCGTTTCGAGGCCTCGCTGGAACAGGTCTGCCACCGTCTCTCGACGCTGCAGCGTCCGGGCCTCAAGGGCGTGCCGATCTTCTTTGCCCGCATCGACCGGGCCGGCAACATCACCAAGCGGCACAGTGCTGCCCGCCTGCAATTCGCCCGCTTCGGGGCAGCCTGTCCGCTGTGGAATGCCCATCAGGCCTTCGAGACGCCTGGCCGGATCATCCGCCAGACGGCGGAGACGCCCGACGGCGTGCGCTATCTCTGCATCGCGACCCAGGTGTCAAAAGGCTCCGCCGGCTTCCGCGCCGCCAATCCGCGCTACGCCTTGGCGCTCGGCTGCGAGATCTCCTATGCCGGCGCCTTCGTCTATGCCGACGACCTCGACCTCTCCAACCGCGGCGCCTTCGACCCCATCGGCATCTCCTGCCGCATCTGCGAACGCGTCAAATGCACCAGCCGCGCCGTGCCGCCGCTGAAAAGGAAGCTGGTGGTGGATCATCGGGTGCGGAACCCGATGCCCTATGAGATTGAGTGAGGGGGGGCTCGGATTGGAACGATTAGTCTCGTCGCAGATATCTAACCCTTCCTCAACGTCTTCGTATTGTGATGCATTCATGTGCCCAATGTGGCCGTCGTGTCCGAATTTAAAATGGCCCCCGGCAACCGGGGTTTGCATCCCTTAAATCTCGCCAGCCTCTTTAAGTAACTTAATATAGCCTTCTTGGGACAGCGTGCATTCTGCTAGGCCTCTGAAGTTCTTTGCCGTTGTTTTGCACTGTTTCGCCATACTTGATACCAGATCGTCGCCGAGTGTCTTATATTTGCTGCCATGGCTAACATGGGTGCGAATATGGGTTTTCTTGCCCTCGTGATAAAAATGGTAGAAGATATGACTGCGGTCATCTTGCTCGACAAAACCCTTTTTTGGCAAGTTTTCCTGAACTTTCGAACGATCTAAGTTCATTCTGAATACTCCTTAAAGAGCGTTCTGAGCCGCGACTTGAGTAATTGCGCCTTGGGCGCAAGGTTGTCATCGTCTTCGCGAGCGACATTCTTCCAAAGAAAATCAATCTCTGCTTCCAAAGCTTCGATTAGGTCGGAACGTGTATACGCAGCTTGATTGATGCCTAGATCGTCCAATTTTCCAAAATATGTCTGTTTATCTTCACTCAGCTCTACAGTCACCCGAAGATTATTCAGCTCGTTAGATTTAAGGTAATCCGGGAGAAGTTCGATGAGGTCGATGTCGTCAGTATTGACAGGGTGAACTTCCTGAACGTCCGTAATCCTCTGCGGATTACCGTCTTCATCTAGCTCAATAGTGCCTACAACCTGAATAAGGTCCCTGGCGTTTTCGAGCAGTGCTGGCTCAATTTCCTCTACGTATAGGCAGCTGATTAAGCGCCCTGTGCTTGGAATCAGCAGGGAGAGTTTGCGCTCTTTAAAGTCAATCTTCGTAAAATAGCCCGTAACAATCGAGTGGGTATCCGGCGACAGCCGTGCCAGCCGGAGCCGTTCCAGCCCATTGATCGCAGATAAGCTGTCGACGATTACGTGACCCGACCGATCTTCGACTGAAAGGCGATAATGTCCACCTTGCCCACCAAACATCTTACCGAGTGATGAAAGAAGGGGCGTGCGGAATGCAGAATCAACGACTGCTTTCCTGAAATCCTCCTCATCCCCAGTCGCGACAGACTTCAGTAGGCTTCGAGTTAGTTCCGCTACGGCTGCTGCTTCATCCAGACTAAAAAGGCTTTGGTCTTTTTCCGCAATGAATGTGGGCTGATAGTAGCTTCCCTCTTCTGGGATTTCACAATGAAGCTGAAAGCGCTCTTCAATGTCACGTGTCACGCGAGCGCGAGTTCGTACCTCCCGTCCTTCTCTCATCATTGCGACGAGATGGATAGTACGCTGCAACCCCTCTAAAGCTTGGATAAGGTTCTGCACCGGAATTACGTGATGACGCTCGCCGTCATGCCTTGGCTCGAAATGCAGGCCAAAGAAAGTTTCTCGTTCAAAAGCCATTTCCGGGTGCCTCCTGACGACACCTACCCTACTTATTGTTACCAGCGTGCATTACTACAGCCGCTGGAATGCGCGCGAGCCGCTTCGAAATTGTTGGTTTCAACGATGACACAATCTCCCCCTTCCAGCAAGGAGTCGGTAATGGATGGCATGCTGCCCAAGGCACAACGTCCTGCTATGGCTGTCGTGGGTAACCGCGAGTTGATATGCGTGACGGTCGTTTGCTTTCCCATATACTGCGAGCTCTGATCACTGCGCATGCGCTTAGGAAGCTGATTCTGGTCGGCAATAAGGATTTCGGCCAAAAGGATTTGCGTGACCGCTTCTAGCGCAAGGCGGTTGTTCTCTCACGGCACATTGCGCCGATTAT
Organism: Rhizobium sp. AAP43; assembly: GCF_001296045.1. GTDB lineage: Bacteria > Pseudomonadota > Alphaproteobacteria > Rhizobiales > Rhizobiaceae > Allorhizobium. The sequence goes on from NZ_LJHS01000005.1 coordinate 195,174, forward strand.
CTCCGTCATCAGTTCCCTTCAGTAAGTTGCGACCAATTGACAGCGGCGAAATCGGCCCAGCTTAACGCTTCTGTCCGCGAGCATATGGACTCACCGCTCGTCGGTCGCGAACTCTAGGCATCTCCCACCCTACCCAAACAACCGCACATCCCGTGCCACAAAGAACGCCTCGACACTCTCCGGTGCCACCCCCTCCAGCGTCGCCGGCGACCATTTCGGGTTCCTGTCCTTGTCGATGATCGCCGCGCGGATGCCTTCGTAGAAATCGGGGACTTTCACCACCTGGAGGGTGCCGGCAAATTCGCGTTCGAGGCAGGTTTCGAGGTCCCTGGAGCGGCGGGCCTCGCGCATCATCCTGAGCGTCACCTTCAGGCTGGTCGGCGATTTCGCGCTGAGGGCGGTGAGCGTTCTGGCGGCGAGGTCGCCCTGTTCCTTTTCAAGGGCGGCGATGATCTCCTCCACCGTGTCGAAGGCGAAGCAGCGGTCGATCATGGTGCGGCCTTCGGAAAAAATGCCGGTCGGGCCGTCCACCGTATAGTCGCGGATGATCGAAGCGATTGTTGCCCCAAGGGCGGGTGCGGGGAGGGCGGCGATCCGTTCCAGAAGTTCTGTCACCCGGTCCTGCGGCACATACCAGTCGGCAAAGCCTGCGGTGATCGCGTCCGCGCCGTTCACTGCCTCGCCTGTTAGCCCCATCCAGGTGCCGAGTTCGCCGGATGCGCGGGAGAGGAGCCAGGTGGCGCCGATATCGGGGAAGAAGCCGATGCCGGTTTCGGGCATGGCGAGTTTCGTCGTTTCAGTGACGATGCGGTGGCTGCCATGGCTCGAGACACCGACGCCGCCGCCCATGGTGATGCCGTCCATCACGACGATATAGGGCTTTTTGAAACCGGCGATGCGGGCATTCAGGCGGTATTCTGCCTTGAGGAATTCCGAGGCCTTGCCATCGCCCGCCTTGCCGCTTTCATAGAACATCCTGATGTCGCCGCCGGCGCAAAGGCCACGTTCGCCCTCGCCGGTGACGAGGACTGCTGCCACTTGGCGGTCGGCCTCGAAGGCATCGAGCGCCTTGCCGAAGGCGAGGACCATATCGTGGGAGAGACTGTTCAGCACCCGTGGCCGGTTGAGAGCGATCAGCCCGAGCGCGCCCTTTTTTGCCGTCAGGATGTCCTCACCCTGATAGTCCGCCTCCAGATAGCGCATGCCGTCCTCCCTTGTCTTTTGAAAGAGTTAGATATGCGTCGTGGCGAAAGGGCAAGGGCTGGGCTGTTGCGTATGGGGTAACGGAGGCTGTTGCGGCCTCCCTCTTCTCCCCAGCGGGGAGAAGTGCCGAGCGCATGCGAGGCGATGAGGGGGCTACGTGGCACACCTTTGGCGCTTCGCGCCCCCCTCATCCGGCCCTGCGGGCCACCTTCTCCCCGCTGGGGAGAAGAGGGAGCCTGGAACCGCGGCCGGTATCCCTATGCGATAGCCCTGCTGCCTGAGCAGGGTCAGCCAACGAGATTGCGCGGGGTCCCTGCGAGAAACAGCTCGATATTCTCGATCAGCTGGTCGGCCAGTGCCTGGATGGCCTCGCGGCTGGCCCAGGCGACATGCGGTGTGAGGATGACGTTTTCGCGTGACGCAATCCGCATCATCGGGCTGTCTACGGCCGGCGGTTCGCCATCGGTGACGTCGAAGCCGGCGCCTGATATCTGGCCCTTGTCCAGCGCCTGTTCGAGTGCCCTTTCATCGACAAGGCCGCCGCGACCGGTGTTGATCAGCAGGGGCCGTCTCTCCATCAGGCCGAATTCGCGGGCGCCGATCACACCGCGCGTTTCCGGTGTCAGCGGGCAATGCAGGGTGATGACGTCGGATCGGCGCAGCACCTCGTCGAAGGCCGTCTGGCCGGGTTTGAGGTCGGTTTCGCCGCGCCGCCCGGCGGCGAGGACCGTCATACCGAAGGCTTCGGCAATCCGGCCAACTGCCTGGCCAAGCGTTCCATGCCCGATGATGCCGAGCGTCGAGCCGCCGAGGTCAGATATCGGATAGTCGAAATAGCAAAACTGCGCCGCCTGCTGCCAATGGCCTTCGATCACGGATTGCCGATAGGGCAGGATCGAGCGACGCAGCGCCAGCATCAGCGCGAATGTGTGCTCCGGCACCGTGTGCCTGGCATAGTTGCGGATGTTGCAGACGGCCACGCTGCGTGCCTTTGCTGCGGCAAGGTCGATGACATCGGTCCCGGTGGCGGCAACGGCGATCAGCTTTAGCCGGGTTGCGGTGGCCAGCGCATCGGCGCGGACCGGTGCTTTGTTGGTGATCACCACGTCTGCCTCACGGATGCGTTCGGCCACCTGATCGGGCCTTGTCCGGGCATGGACGATCAGTTCATGCGGCATGGCGGGCGGGCGCAGAACCGTTTCCGGCGACAGCGTGTCTCGATCGAGAAAGACGATGCGGATCATGGTGGTCCTCCCTGCTTTGGCTTTGCGCTTGCCGATCTGCTGCCGGCTGGCCCCTGCATGTCAGTGATAGTCGGGAATGCCGGGCATGGTGATGAAGCCGGGCAGGGCGCGGAAGCGGCGCAGCCAGCGGCGAAGGGCGGGATATTCGTCATGGTCGATGCCGGCATCGCGGGAGAGGGCAAAGCTCGGCAGAAGGGCCAGATCGGCAAGCGTCGGGGTGTCGCCGACGAACCATTCGGCGCCTTCAATCTGCCGGAGCACCATATGGTCGTCCATGATGCGGAGGGCGTTTCGGGCTCTTTGACGGTCGGTGTCCGATGCGCCTGCGGCCGAAAAGAGAGCGGCCTCGCGCGCGTCGATCGCCGCCTGCAATTCGCGTCCGGCAAAGCCCAGCCATTGTTGCACGCGGCCGAAGTCTGCCGGGTCGACGGGCAGCCATTTCTGGTCGGGTGCATAGGCCCGCACGAGATAGGCGAGGATCGCACCGGTGCCGAAGAGCCTGACGTCACCGTCTTCGAGGGTCGGCAGGGTACCGGTCGGGTTGATCGCCAGCATGGCGGGCATCTGGTGTTCCCGGCCGGGCGCCTTGTCGACGGCGACAGTCTCGAAGGGCAGGCCCAGCATGGAGAGAAGGAGGCGGACGCGAAAACCATTCTCGTCGAGGTGATAGTCGTAAAGTCTGATCATCACGCGGCCTTCGTCATTTCGGTTTCGAGCCTTGTGCGCAGGGCCGTTGCCCAAATCGCGAGTTCGCGGCGGATTGCGGTGGACGCCTCGCCTCCCACGGTGATGTGAAGTCCCGTCTTTGAGGTGTCGCGGGTCTGCAAGGCAAGGATTGCGGTGGCGTCGTTACCCCGCAAGGTAACCACGCCATCGGCCAAGGGCTCGGCATGCCAGCCTTGCGGTGGTGTGTCGACGACCGCTGCCCGGACGAGGGCGATGGGCTGGTCGAGAAAAAGGCTGCGGACGGGGTGTGCGTGGTCTGGAACTGCGGGCAGCTCGGCCAGGTCGGCGCCTTCGGTCGCCATCCACACTATGCCGCCTTTTTCAACCACGGCGAAGGTCGGCACCTTGATTGTCTTCGGCACGTCGAGATCGGGATGGGCGGGGATGTGCCGACACTGGCCGGCGGTATCATAGCGCCAGCCATGATAGAGGCAGGCAATGTGGTCGCCGCGTACGAAGCCGAAGCTCATGCGCATGCCGCGATGCGGACAGCGATCTTCCCAGACATGCGGCGCGCCTGCCTCGTCACGCCAGACGACGCGCTCTTCGCCGAGAACGCGTGTGCCGGCCGACGTGCCGGGCTCGATCGAGGCGGAGAGGGCGATCGGGATCCAGGGATTGGCGGTCATGATACGGCCTTTTCGGGCAGGTCTTGATCAAGAGAGGTGCGGCTTACGTCGAGCACGATGCAATCATAGGGCCCAAGGCTCGTTGCCATCTCGAAGGCATCGATCAGCGCTTCGGGACCGGAAATTGCCAGCCGACAGTGGTCACGGTCGCAGGTCGCGATGTCGAGGAGGAGCGCTAAACGGGCGGCGCGGTGTTCGGCGAAGGCGGTGAAACTGTTGGGCTCGAGGCGCCCGGAAAAGGTGAAGGCGACGGTCGCGCTCTTGGCATGCTCTGTCATCGGATGGGGATCAACGTTGCCCTGCAATTGTGCGCGCTCTAATTTTTGGGCAATCTAGCGGTCATGCAGACGGGGTTTCAAGTGGTTTCTCCCCTTGCTCCAGAGGAAAGACGGAAAATGCAGAATAGTGTCGACAGGGCTTCGCTCGACCAGTGGTATGTGCTCGATACGGAGGCTGTCATTCCCGTCGGGCGCTCGCATAACCGCCTTTTGGGCACGGATCTCACCATGGAGAAGGACGCGGACGGCCAAATCGTGGTTCGGGCGGAGGGTCGCGTCGATCCGCTGCCGCTGCGTCATCGTTTCGGCTTTCTGTGGACGACGCTCGGGTCCCCGGAGCGCGAGATCTTTCCCCTGCCCGAAGCCGATGAGGCAGATCGGCGTTACGTGCCCTGCGGTGTCGTCACCGTCAGGGCGTCGGGTCTGAGGATCGTGGAAAACTTCCTGGACATGGCGCATTTTCCCTTCGTCCATACCGATGTGCTGGGTGCCGAGCCGCATACCGAAGTGATGCAGTATGACGTCGAGATCCGGCGCGAGGAAGACGAGGTCTGGGCAACCAATTGCGAGTTTTTCCAGCCGCAGGCTGCGCTATCCGCCACGAACGGTATTTCGACCAAATACATGTATCGGGTGATGACCCCGTTCACGACGATCCTCTACAAGACCTGTCCGAATGCGGATGACCGCTGGGATGTGATCGGCCTCTTCGTCCAGCCCCTCGATCCGGATCGCTGTCGGGCGCATCCGATCATGTATCTGATCGATGATGTCTCGACGACCACCGAACTCATTCACTTCCAGCAGATGATTTTCCTGCAGGACCGGATCATTCTCGAAAACCAGCGACCGGTGCTCCTGCCGCTCGAGCCGCGCAAGGAAATCCCGACGCGGGCGGATGCATCGTCGATTGCCTATCGGCGTTGGCTGAAGGAAAAAGGTGTTACCTATGGAGCGACGACCGCTGCCTGAGGGAGACAGCAAAAAGCCCGGAAGCGGCGGCTTCCGGGCTTTTCCTTAAATGCGCTGACGTGCTTAGTTGCGGGTCATCCAGTCATCGATCTCGCGATCGGCTTCTTCCTGGGTCTTGCCATAGGCGGCCTGGATCTTGCCGGAGAGCTCCTTGCGCTTGCCGGCGATGACGTCGAGATCGTCACCGGTGAGCTTGCCCCACTGGGTCTGGGCCTTGCCCTTGAACTGCTCCCAATTGCCTTCGACTTGATTCCAATTCATGGGTCACTCCCGTGTTTTGTTGTTCATCGAGGCTCGTGTCCTCGGTGGCAATAACGTCTGTTCGGCCCCGGAAGTTCCGCTGAAAAATCGCCTTGGCTATGGCCTGGCACCCAACCGGAAACCTCATCCCGCGCGAAAAAATGCCGCCACCTTGCACAGGTGTCGAAATCTTCTTTTGCCTTGGAACACTGCGCCTGCTGCGGCGTTGTGGTGGTGAAACCGTATTTTCAGATCAGACAAAGGAGCCCCGCATGGCCCAGATCCCGAACGCCTCGAAGAGCAAGATTGAAGCCGTGGCGGATGAGGCCGCGGATCGCAACGAGGCGGCTGCATCAACCACTCCGGGCGCATCGAGCGAAGACATCCAGGCCGAACTTGAGACCTTGCGCCGTGACATCGCGGCATTGACCCAGACCCTTGCTTCCTATGGCAGCGGCAAGGTTCGGGAAGCCGGTGAAGTGTCTCGCGAGTATGTCGAGAGCGCGCGTGAGACGGTCGCGAACATCGAGCAGGATATCGAGGACTATGTCCACGCCAAGCCGTTCCAGTCGCTGGCGATTGCCGCTGGCGTCGGCTATGTGCTCGCGCTGCTCAGCCGTCGCTGATCATGTTTCCACTGTTCAGACAATTGGGCGTCGTTGCTTTCGGCCGGGTGAAGCCGGCGGCCCGACGCTTGTCGCGCTCGCTCATTGGCGGCGCGATTGCCGCTGTGTTCGGCATGACCGCCTATGTCGCCCTTCTGGTGGCGCTCGGACTGTACCTATCTCAGTTCTTTGGTCCGGTGCTGGCAGCCCTTGGGGTGGCGGGGATCACGGCGCTTGCGGCTGGCATTGTCGTTCTCGTCGTGCAGAGGATCAATCGGCGTGCGCAACTGCGTCTCGAAGCGCGGCAGAGGGCGGCGCGATCTCGTTTGCCCGATCCAATGACTTTGCAATTGCTGGCCGGGATTCCTGCGCTCATGAAGGGGCGCTCGATCCTGACCACGGCGGCCATCGCTGCCATGGTGTTCGCTGTGGTGAAGTCCCAGGGCGCCGGCTCTCAGGCGGACGATGACTGAGTGGTTGCGATGACTGATGTGCTGGGGCCTTCCCCGGAAAAAGAGCGGCGGGCGTGAGGCGTCACTCCCGAGGCTCGTTCATCTTCCTCTCCGCCTCCTGCAGCCTTTCGAGCAGGTCCAGCAGGTGGTCGGGCGTGCCTTCCTCAACGATGCTGTCATAATAGCCTCGCAACTTCGAGGCGATCAGGGCGTCTGCATTCTTTCGGCCCTCTGTGGACGATTTCGACTTGTCGCTCTTGTCGGCGCCATCGTTCCTCATATCTTTGTCATCCACTGCATTTCTTTTCCCGAAGAGATTATGCGCTGATAAGAAGCGATCGTTGAAAAAAGTTCCAGATCGACGGAACAATTTTTTGATTTGCACGTTTGAGGCCGAGTCCGCACCTATTCCATACTGATTGGAGAATTGCATGTCCCTTACCGCCCGCGTCGCTGTCCACCTGCCTTACCTGAGGCGATATGCTCGCGCTGTTACCGGCTCACAGACTTCCGGTGATGCCTATGTGGCGGCAGTCCTCGAAGCACTCATTGCCGATATCTCCGTTTTCCCGAACGTCGGTGACGACCGGGTCGCGCTTTATCGGCTGTTCGTCGCCATTTATGATTCGACCAAGGTCGAGCTTCCCCCGATTACCTCGCCCTTCGCCTGGGAGAAGCGTGCGCAGGCCAATCTGGCCGCGGTGCCGACGCGCGCCCGCCACGCCTTCCTGCTGATCACTGTGGAAGGTTTCACGGTCGCGGAAGCGGCAAGCGTGCTTGCGGTCAGCGAGGCCGGTTTCAACGCGCTGTTCAACGAGGCGTCTGCTGAAATCTCGCGCCAGGTGGCAACCGATATCATGATCATCGAGGACGAGCCGCTGATCGCGCTCGACATCGAACAGATGGTCGAGGATCTGGGTCACCGGGTTACAGGCATTGCCCGCACGCATGACGAGGCGGTTGATCTCTTCAAGCGCACAAACCCCAAGATGGTGCTTGCCGATATCCAGCTTGCGGATGGCAGCTCGGGTATCGATGCTGTCAACGACATTCTGAAGGTCGACAGCATTCCGGTCATCTTCATTACAGCCTTCCCCGAGCGTCTTCTCACCGGCGAGCGCCCTGAACCAGCCTTCCTGGTGACCAAGCCGTTCAACCCCGACATGGTCAAGGCACTGATCAGCCAGGCTCTGTTTTTCAACGAACGTGTGGCCGAACAGGCTTGATTGAGACGAACGAAAAGAGTTCAGGCGGAGCGGCGCCAGCTGCCCCGACCTGAACCGAATTGCCGATTAAAGGCGGAGCTGGAATATTGGTACATCGGTTGACATGGTTTGAACCTCAGCGCGGCGATCGGCAGCTGCGGGAGTTTTTCATAACCGCCCTGATGGATGTCGGAGCCAGCCTGATCCTCCAGGATAAGGATGGCCGGTACGTTTGCATCACGTCGCTTCCCGCACGCTGGCGGCTGGAACCCGGTGCTGTTCCGAGCGATGAGACCATTTTCGGACCCGAGATCGGCGAACGCCTTGCCGAGATGAAGGCGATGCTGAAGAAATCCGGCGACAAGGCCGAGATCGAAGTGGAATCCACCGACGATACCTTCTTCGAATTCCGCTGCCGGCTGGTGGAAATGAACGATGGCGATCTGCACATGATCACCGTGGTCATTGATCGAACCGAGGATCGGCGCCGCGAACGTTTGTTGCGGGCCTTGCTGCGTGAAGTCAGCCATCGCTCGAAGAACCTGCTCGCCATTATCCAGTCCATCGCATCCCAGACGGCGCGTCATGCCGGAACCCTCGACATGTTCCTCGGAAAGTTCCGCGGCCGCCTGCATGCCTTGTCGCAGAGCCAGGATCTGATCACCGATTCCAGCTGGCGGGGCGCCTATTTCCGCGATCTTTTGAAGCAGCAGGTGGATCGCTATGTTCAGGAGAACGCTGACCTCGTAAAGGTCAGCGGGGACAATGTCCTTCTGACGCCGAATGCGTCTCTGCATATCGGTCTTGCCCTGCACGAACTGGTCGTCAATGCTGTCAGCCATGGCGACTTCTTGCAGCGCCGCATGCCGATCGACGTGTCTTGTCAGAAGTTCGAGACCCCGACTGGGCCGATGGTGAAGATCACCTGGGTCGAGCCTTATGGATCGCCGGGGATTGAAGAAGGCAAGGCTGGGCGTTTCGGCAGTACGGTTCTGGAACGTGTTGTGCCGGCATCCGTTAATGGCGAGGCTCGGCATTTGTTGCAGGATGGCGAGGTTCGTTACGAACTGTCCTTCCCGCTTGAAATCTTCGACTGATTGTTCCCAGTCCAACGTGTTGGCGTGACCCTTGCACCTTCGTGCGGGTGCGCGGCGCGCGAACTGCGGGGACTGCATCTTTTCTCTGGGGGTCCCATGCGCCTGTTCAATTGCACGAACTGCTCGAATGTGGTGCATTTCGAAAATACCGGCTGTGTTTCCTGCCATGCCCGGCTGGCTTTCAAGCCGTCGGACCTCACCATGGTTGCTCTGGATTCCGGCAATGGCGCGCTTCTACCCGCCGTCAACGCGCAAGCTGTCTTTCCAAAGCGCTGCGTCAACGCAGAGGTCGGTGGCTGCAACTGGCTTGTTGAAGATGATGACGAGACGGGTTTCTGCATTGCCTGTCGGCACAATGTGACAATCCCTGACCTCTCCGTTTCGGAAAATGTCGAGAACTGGCAGAAGATCGAACTCGCCAAGCGGGGACTGTTCTATTCTCTCTTGCGCTTCCGCCTGCCGCTCGTCACTCGACGGCAGGATCCGGAAAACGGCCTGGGTTTTGATTTTCTGGCTGAAGATCCGCAGTCTTCCGATGACGAGCCGATCCTGACGGGCCATGCGGACGGGTTGATCACGCTCAACGTCGTTGAGGCCCATGATGCCGAGCGCGAGGCGCGGCGGGTGGCGCTGGGTGAGCCCTTCCGCACGCTGCTTGGCCATTTCCGGCACGAGATTGCGCATTACTACTGGAACGTCCTCATTCGCGACCGCAACGCCTTCGAGGCCTGCCGGGCGGTGTTTGGCGACGAGCGAGCGGATTATGGTGAGGCGCTCAATCGCCATTACCGGGAAGGACCGCAGCCGGGATGGGAGCAATGGTTCATTTCCGCCTATGCAGCGAGCCACCCGTGGGAGGACTTTGCTGAGACCTTCGCGCATTACTTCCATATCGTCGATGCACTGGATACGGCCGATGCATTTGGTCTCAGGACCAATCCGGATGTCGAGACGCCGGCGGAGAATATTGAACTCAAGCGGACATTTGACAGCTATCGGAGCGGGAGCGCACAGACGCTCATCCGAGCCTGGGTGCCGTTGACGCTCGCGATCAATAGCATCAACCGCAGCATGGGGCAGCCGGACCTCTATCCGTTCGTCATGTCCGAGGCTGTCTTCGACAAGCTCGCCTATATTCATCAGCTGATCCGGAGCGAAGCGTCCAACTCAATGTGACGTCTGCCACAGCGGATTTCGCCAAGACACCCTCTCTGGAACATCGGACAGTTCTTCGCGTTAACACTTGTGTAACGGAGAGAACGACGATGAATAGTATGGCTGCATTGCTGGTTATCGTGGCTTGCCATTCTCAGGATACAAGCTGTCTCGACGAGCCCGTCTCTGTCGTTTCCTACGACAGCGTTACACAGTGCTTCATGGCGCTGCCAAAAGAACTCGATCAAGCGCGAAAATTGACAAATATCGTCTATGGCGATTGCGTTCCTGTGGATGCCGAGCTTGTGGCTGGAAAGTCCATTCGTCAGACCATCAACCCCAATCGGCTGACCGCCTGGTCGTCTCAGGCTGCTGGTGATGATGCGGTCAACCCGCAGGCCATGTTGCCTCTCGCCCAAGACATTCCGATTCCCCTCGACCGCTATGGTTCGCTGCCGGAGTGAGGGACAGCCGGTAGCAGAGGCCACCCAACGAAGAAGAGCACACGACAACACCTCGATCAGGCGAAGCTGGATCGAGGTGTAATATGCATGTCTGGATGAAATCTCGGGTCAGACTGACAGCGCTGTTACCGGCCGCTCAAACCCGAATCTTTAACTGGGTGATGGGAGGCGCCGCTGGGGCGCCTCCATTTGCATTCAGGCGCGACGGAAGAGACGCATCGCGAGCGATACGAGGAAAAGAATGATAAAGACGCCGAAGAGTATCTGGGCAATGCCTGCAGACGTGCCGGCAATACCGCCGAAGCCAAGTACACCGGCGATCAGTGCGATGACGAGGAAGACGAGAGCGTAATAAAGCATGGTAATTTCTCCTTGATCGATGACTGGACAAACGTCGATCCGCCAAGGATTGTTCCATGGTCCACATCTGCGATTTTTGCGCAGCGCCTTAAAAAAAGATCGGGCACCCCCGGAACTTCTGGCCACTTCGCGCATTCACCGCACGAGAGTTGTCCAAACGTGTTGGAACATATGACAGAGCACACCAAGAAAGCGCCGGTGCCAGTAGGCCAGCCAGGCGTTAATGCATTTCATCCGAGCGTGGCGGACCAGTTGCGCAGCTACTATCAGTCCGTCCAGGAAGAAGGCATTCCGGATCGCTTCATGCAGCTTCTTGAAAAGCTGGATGCGGCCGAGCGCTCCAACCAGGCCATCGCGAAGGACGTTGCGCAATGACTGTGGATCAGGAGGCGATCGACCGTTCCTTCAAACGCGATCTTCTGGCAGCGCTGCCAAATCTGCGCGCCTTCGCCGTCTCCCTGACCGGTCGCCACCATGTGGCGGACGATCTGGTGCAGGACACGATCATGAAAGCCTGGGCCAAGCAGGACCATTTCGAGCCGGGTACAAACATGAAGGCCTGGCTGTTCACCATTCTGCGCAACGAATTCTATTCGCAAATGCGCAAGCGTGGCCGCGAGGTCTCCGACACGGATGGTATCTTTACTTCCCAGCTCTCGACCCATCCGCAACAGTATGGATCCCTTGATCTACAGGACTTCAAGCGCGCGCTCGACCAGTTGCCGAGCGATCAGCGCGAGGCGATCGTGCTCGTCGGTGCCTCAGGCTTTGCCTATGAGGAAGCGGCTGAAATCTGCGGCTGCGCAGTGGGCACAATCAAGAGCCGTATCAATCGCGCGCGCAACAAGCTCCAGGAAATCCTGGGTGTGAGCGGCGAGGGCGACTATGGTCCCGATGCCAATAGCTCGGCTGTGATCAAGAAGGCGTTTGCCGGCTGATCATCCGCGGCGCGCGGCAACGCGCGCCGCAGCCTCAGCGAGGGCAGTCGCCAGTTCTTCCTGTGCGAGGGGTTTCTGTACGACGAGCTGGGCGGATGCGGCGGGCATTTCCTTGCCAAGTTCGTCGTAGGACGAGAGAAATACCGGGACGGCTCCCGCCGTCTCAATGATTGATGATCGCTCCAGATTGGCGGTCGCTGCCGCTGCGGCCTCGACGATCACGATATCGAAGCGGGTTTTTTCGAGGATCGCGCCAAGACGTGAGAGTGGAACGATCGACACGTCGCAGTGCACGGTTTCTCTCAAGATGCGCTCCACCTCCATCGCGATCAGGTATTGGTTCTCTGCGATCAGCACGTGGAGAGGTGGCGTGGCCATGAACATTCCTTCTTTTGTGCCCGCTTTATGCTGAGGCGAAAGGAGGTGGTCATTTAAAAAAGACATGGAACAACCTCTATTGTTCCATTGGCGAGATTGTGACGCATTTTTGAGGTTAAGCCATGACTGTAGAGCCGCGCCAGAACCCCATTCGCGTCAGCTGCTTTGAATGTCCTTTGCGCCAGCTGCGCAGCTTTCGCCCTTTTTCAGAAGAGGAAGTGGAGTTTGTGGCCCAGTTCAAGCGCGGGGAACTCCTCGCGGATGCCAATTCCACCATTCTCGTCGAGGGTGCGCGCAGCGCGCATCTCTACACAGTGTTGTCCGGCTGGGGTTTTCGCTACAAGATCCTTGAGGACGGGCGCCGGCAAATCCTCAATTACGTCGTGCCGGGTGATATGGTCGGCCTGCAAGGCGCCCTGATGGCAGAGATGCAGCATTCGGTGGAAGCGATGACGCCGATGACGCTCTGCGTGTTCGAACGTTCCAAGCTCTTTTCGCTCTTCGAGCGCCATGCCGGTCTCGGTTACGACCTAACCTGGCTCGCGGCCCGGGAAGAGGCGATCCTGGATGAGCACCTCCTCAGCATCGGCCGTCGTTCGGCCATCGAAAGGGCGTCCTACCTCCTTGCTTTCCTCTTTGAGCGCGGCATGAATGCCGGGATGCTCGACGATACCAGACGGCACATCCCGATCACCCAAATGCATCTCGCCGATACGCTCGGCCTGTCGATCGTGCACACCAACAAGACCCTGCGCAAACTGGTTGATCGTGGCCTCATCCTCTGGCGTGATCGTGGTTGCGAGGTGATCAATCCGGAAGGCCTGCAGGACCTTGCCGGCTGGACACCCGGTGAGCCGCGCCTGCGACCCTTCATCTAATCCGCGCCCGCTCACCGAAGACTGTGATGTATCAATGTAAAAAGGCCCACTTTGGCAGCGGGCCTTTTTTGCGTCCAAAAGCGTAAGTCGGTCAGGCGACGATCAGAATGCCGGTAAACAGCGCGATTATCATGACGACAAGCACGATGAAGATCAGGATCTTCGCAATGCCCGCCGATGCGCCAGCCACACCGCGAAAGCCGAAAAGGCTCGCCACGGCGGCGATCAGGAGGAAGATCAAAATCCATTGCAGCATCGGTCGTCTCCAGTTTTGTTCCTTGTTCCGCGAGGCAAACTTTTGCGCGGCCGGATTGTTCCCCAAAGTGCGCTTTGCGACGTTGTGCGTTGCAGCAAAAATCGTTTTAAGGCGAGAAGTCGAAGGGTAAAACCGTCACATGGCGGGTTTGCCGGGCTAGACAGCGCAGCGCACATCTGCTCGTGTCCGCCTCGGTATGCGTGGTGACGTTAGTCGCCTTGCCCAAGGTTTGATCGTTCGAGCGAGGAGCGAGGGAGATGGGATTGAAGATCGGTTCACCGAGAGAAACGTATGGTGGCGAGGCGCGAGTTGCCATGACGCCCGATAGCGCTCAGCAATTGCAGAAGCTGGGTTATGATTGCCTGATCGAGGCGGGTGCAGGCAAGGCCGCCGGCTTTTCCGATGAGGCCTACAAGGCCGCTGGCGTCACCGTGGTCGATACCGCGGCCGCGCTTTATGATGCCGCCGATATCATCGCCAAGGTCCGGCCGCCGGAAGCCGTCGAAATCGACCTGCTTTCACCCTCGAAGACGCTGATCTCCTTCTTCTATCCTGGCCAGAACGCAGAATTGCTCGAACAGGCCCGATCGAAGGGCGCCAATGTCATTGCCATGGACATGGTGCCGCGCATTTCGCGCGCACAGAAGATGGACGCCCTGTCGTCGATGGCAAACATCGCCGGTTACCGCGCCGTCATCGAGGCCGGCAACAATTTCGGCCGCTTCTTCACCGGCCAGGTGACGGCTGCGGGCAAGGTGCCGCCGGCGAAAGTTCTGGTGATCGGTGCAGGCGTAGCCGGTCTTGCGGCGATCGGCACGGCCACCTCGCTCGGCGCCATCACCTATGCCTTCGACGTGCGCCCTGAGGTTGCCGAGCAGATCGAAAGTATGGGCGCGCAGTTCGTCTATCTCGAATTCGAAGCCACGCAGGATGGTGCTGCAACGGGTGGCTATGCTGCACCGTCGTCGCCGGAGTTCCGTGAAAAGCAGCTCGCCAAGTTCCGCGAACTGGCCCCCGACATCGACATCGTCATCACCACGGCGCTGATCCCGGGGCGTGACGCGCCAAAGCTCTGGCTCGCCGACATGGTCGCTGCGATGAAGCCCGGCTCCGTCGTTGTCGACCTCGCAGCAGAGCGTGGCGGCAATTGCGATCTCACGGTTGCCGACCAGAAGATCGTCTCGGACAATGGCGTGACCATCGTCGGCTATACGGATTTCCCGAGCCGGATGGCAGCCCAGTCGTCGACGCTCTACGCGACGAACATTCGCCACATGATGACGGACCTGACGCCTGCAAAGGACGGTGTCGTCGTTCACAACATGGAAGACGACGTCATTCGCGGCGCGACCGTCACCAAGGGCGGCGAGATCACCTATCCGCCACCGCCGCCGAAGATCCAGGCGATCGCCGCTGCCAAGCCCAAGGAAAAGGTCAAGGAGCTGACGCCTGAAGAAAAGCGGGCGCAGGAAATCGCCGCCTTCAAGACGCAGACCCGCAACCAGGTGGGCATGCTCGCCGGTGGTGGTGCGCTGATCCTGCTCGCCGGCCTTTATGCGCCGGCCAGCTTCATGAGCCATTTCATCGTCTTCGTGCTTGCCTGCTTCGTCGGCTTCCAGGTCATCTGGAATGTCAGCCATTCGCTGCACACGCCGCTGATGGCAATCACCAATGCGATTTCCTCGATCATCATCCTGGGCGCCCTGATGCAGATCGGGTCCGGCAACTTCCTGGTGATCCTGCTTGCAGGTCTTTCCATCCTGATGGCCGGCATCAATATCGTCGGTGGTTTCATGGTGACACGGCGCATGCTCGCCATGTTCCAGAAGTCTTGAGCTAGGGGAGGGGACACACACATGGACTACGGATTCACAACAGCGGCCTATGTCGTCGCAGCCGTTCTCTTCATCCTGTCGCTCGGCGGTCTCTCCGGCCAGGAAAGCGCCAAGCGCGCCGTCTGGTACGGCATCGTCGGCATGGGGCTTGCGGTCGTTGCGACGATCTACGGCCCCGGTGCCGGCAACTGGGTCATCTCGGCAATCATGATCGCCATCGGCGGCGGCATTGGCTGGGTCGTTGCCCAGCGCGTGCAGATGACCGAGATGCCGCAACTGGTTGCCGCCATGCATTCGCTGGTTGGTCTCGCCGCCGTCTTCATCGGCTTCAACGCCGAAATCGAGATGTGGCGCATTGCCAGCACGCTGAGCGAGGCCGGTCTTGCGACCTGCGATCCGCTGAGTGCGGTTGCCTGTGCGGCTCAGGCCGGGAAGGCCGCGCTGTTTGGCGATTTCACCGGCTTTGCCCTGAAGATTGCCGAAAAGACGGCAGCGGAAATCGCGGTCTTGAAGATCGAAGTCTTCCTCGGCGTCTTCATCGGTGCCGTTACCTTCACCGGTTCGGTTGTTGCCTATGGCAAGCTTGCCGGCAAGGTGGATGGCAAGGCAACGAAGCTTCCGGGCGGTCATCTGCTCAACGCGGCTGCGGCCTTGGGCTCGCTGATCCTGCTAGTCCTCTACTTCCAGGGTGCCGGCAGCTGGACGCTGATCCTAATGACGCTCTTGGCGCTCTTCATCGGCTATCACCTGATCATGGGCATCGGCGGCGCCGACATGCCGGTCGTCGTCTCGATGCTGAACAGCTATTCCGGCTGGGCAGCCGCGGCCATCGGCTTCTCGCTGTCGAACGATCTCCTGATCGTCGTCGGAGCGCTCGTTGGCTCTTCGGGTGCCATCCTCTCCTACATCATGTGCAAGGCGATGAACCGCAGCTTCGTCTCGGTCATCCTCGGCGGTTTCGGCGGCGCAACCGGGCCGCAAATGGAAGTCACGGGCGAGCAGATCGCGATTGATGGCGATGGTGTTGCCAATGCGCTCAATGATGCCGACAGCATCGTCATCGTGCCGGGTTACGGCATGGCGGTCGCGCAGGCGCAGCAGTCTGTCTCGGAACTCACCCGCAAGCTGCGCGCAGCCGGCAAGACCGTGCGCTTTGCGATCCATCCGGTCGCGGGCCGTCTGCCGGGCCACATGAACGTGCTGCTCGCAGAAGCGAAGGTCCCTTACGACATCGTTCTCGAAATGGACGAGATCAACGAGGACTTCCCCGAGACGGACGTCGTCATCGTCATCGGCTCGAACGACATCGTCAACCCGGCCGCCCAGGAAGACCCGAACTCCCCGATCGCCGGCATGCCGGTTCTGGAAGTGTGGAAGGCCAAGCAGGTGTTCGTCTCCAAGCGCGGCCAGGGCACCGGCTATTCCGGCATCGAGAACCCGCTGTTCTACAAGGACAACACGCGGATGTTCTACGGCGACGCGAAAAAGTCGATCGACAGTATTCTGCCGTTGATCAAGTAAGCGGGATGGATTTGAACATGGAAAGCCGGGTGGGAACGCCCGGCTTTTTTGTTCGATCAAGTATCTCCGTTTTGATACATTGCGAACATGAAGCTGATCCAGTGGCTTGGAAGTGGCGGGGCCGAAGTTCGTGCGTTTCCCGATGACGCCCGGATCGATGCCGGCTGGCAGTTGGAACTGGTTCAACGCAGCGAAGATCCTGATGACTGGAAGCCGATGCCGACGATTGGCCCCGGTGTCCGAGAAATCAGGACTCGGCATTGCGGAGACTGGACCAGCTGGTCTGTGAACCACTTGCCTGAATTCCCAAACGAAAACCCCGCCACGAAGGCGGGGTCGGTACCAGGCCTAACAGGCAGTCTCAGACATCCGCCTTGAAGGTCTGCTTCTGCGTACCCAAGCCTTCAATGCCCAGCTCGACCACGTCGCCAGCCTTCAAGAACTGCGGCGGCTTCATGCCAAGGCCAACGCCCGGAGGAGTGCCGGTGGAGATGACGTCGCCGGGATGCAGGCTCATGAACTGGCTGAGATAGGAGACGAGGTGGGCAACGCCGTAGACCATGGTCTTCGACGAACCGTCCTGCATCATCTTACCGTTCACCGAGAGCCACATCTTGAGGTTCTGCGGGTCCGCGATCTCGTCCTTGGTGACGAGCCAGGGGCCGATCGGGCCGAAGGTGTCGCAGGACTTGCCCTTGGTCCACTGTCCCGCGCGCTCCGTCTGGAAGGCCCGTTCAGACACGTCGTGGGAGACGCAGTAGCCAGCGACATAATCCATGGCATCGGCTTCCGAGACATACTTGGCGGTCTTGCCGATGACGACGCCGAGTTCGACTTCCCAGTCGGTCTTTTCCGAGGTGCGCGGGATGAGCACGTCATCGTTGGGGCCGCAGATGGCCGAGGTCGCCTTCATGAAGATGACAGGCTCCGGCGGGACCGCTGCACCTGTCTCGGCGGCGTGGTCGGAGTAGTTGAGGCCGATGCAGATGAATTTGCCGGTCCCGGCGACGCAGGCACCGATGCGGTCGGCGGCAATTTCCGGCAGAGAGGCCAGATCGAGAGCGGCGATCTTGGCCAGGCCTTCCGGCGAAATCGCAGCGCCGCCGATGTCGGTGACATGGGCGGAGAGGTCGCGGATCTTGCCGTCCTTGTCGACAATGGCGGGCTTTTCCTGCCCGAGTGGGCCAACGCGCATCAGTTTCATAGTCGTCGTCCTTTCAAAACGCGCGGCGGTGCCGCTCAGTGTGCGTATTCGCAATGCCGGACGGACAGCCGCCTGACACTGTTCCCGGCATTGCTTAGATCGTCCAACCGCCGTCGATGGCGAAGGCCTGGCCCGAGGTATAGGTGGCGCCGGCAATGTAGACGGCGAGGTCGGCAATTTCTTCCGGGGTGCCGAGGCGCCCCATGGGCTGGCGGGCGATGAAGGCGGCGCGGGCGGCATCGTAGTCCCCTTGGGCGCGCATGCGGTCCTGCAGCGACGGGCTTTCCACTGTGCCGGGGCAGATGGCGTTACAACGAATGCCTTGTGTCACGTAGTCGGCGGCGACGGATTTCGTCAGCCCGATCACGGCTGCCTTTGTCACCGTATAGGCAAAGCGGTTGGGGACACCCTTTATCGAGCTCGCCACCGAGGCCATGTTGATGATCGAGCCATCGCCGCGCTCCAGCATGGCCGGAAGAACGGCGCGGATGGTGCGGATCATGGCGCGGACATTGAGGTCGAAAGCGAAGTCGAGATCCTTGTCGGCCATGTCCAGCACGGTTCCGGCATGAACCACGCCGGCGCAGTTGAACAGGACATCGAAGGGACCGGTTTCGGCGACAACTGCGCTCACTGCCTCTTCGTTCAGGACGTCGAGAATGCGTGTGGTGATATTCGGCTCGCCCTCCAGCGACGCCAAGGCCTCCGTGTTGATGTCGGTCGCGACCACGGTCGCACCGGCCCGCGCGAAGGCGATGGCGCTTGCGCGGCCAATGCCCTGGCCGGCCGCCGTCACTAGCACATGCTTGTCTTTCATCGGCAGGTTCATAATCACTCCTCTTCCCGCGGCTCTGTCCGGTCATCGCGTTGGCGCGCTGCGGTCGAAAACACGGCCGGTCTCCTCCCGTCGCCGTTCAACCCTTGCATAAAGGGTCGCACAATGCGAGCATCATTCATATGCAAAACATTTATTCATAAACGTCAAGGTCGCTTGCAGCCTTTCGAGGAGGGAATTGGGTGAGTGAGGCAGATCAGGATCGCTACCGGGCACCGGCGCTCGACAAGGGGCTTGATATTCTCGAGCTTCTCGCTGGTGTCGATGGCGGGTTGAGCCAAGCCGAGATCGCCAAGCGCCTCGACCGCAGCCCTAATGAATTCTACCGGATGCTCGACCGGCTGGTGAAACGTGGATACGTGGCGCGGCTGGAGGGCGATCTCTACGCACTGACGCTGAAGATATTCGGCCTTGCGCAGATGCATGCGCCGACCCGTCGTCTTGCCTCTCTCGCCATGCCGCTGATGCGGGAACTCGGCGAGGCAACACGTCAGGCAAACCACATCGTCGTTTATGATCGGGGCCATCCGGTGGTCATCGCGCAATTGGAGGCGCCCGGCTACTGGGGCATTTCGATCCGGGTCGGCTCGCGCATGGGCCTGTTCGACACCGGATCGGGGCATGTGCTGCTCGCCTTTCGCCATCCCGACCTACGCGAGATGATGGTGGCTGAACATGTGGCAAGCGGCGGCCCGGAGGGGCGCATGACGGATGCATTCCGCGCCCGGCTCGTCCAGATCGCGGCGCGTGGCTACGAAATGATGCCGAGCGCGCAGACGGCCGGCGTGGTCAATCTCTCCGCGCCAATCACCAGCGCCGATGGTCAGGCGATTGCCGCACTGACCGTTCCCTACATCACACTGATCAATACGCCCGGTGCCCCTGACATCAACGCCACGATCAGCGCACTTACAGAGACGGCACGGCGGATCTCGGCGCTTGCCGGCGGCGGCATGGCTGGCGGTGAAGAGGCCTATGCCTCGTTATGACGACTTGATTTCGCATGCGCCTTGGGAGGGGCCACCATGATCATCGATACCCACCTGCACCTGATCTATCGCGACCGGCTGCGCTATCCTTGGCTTCAGTCTGTGCCCGCACTCGATGCCGATTTCACTTGGGAGCGCTATTCTCGTGAAGCGCGGCGGCTCGGCATATCCTCGGTTCTCCACATGGAGGTGGATGTCGATCCCGCCGATATGGCTGCCGAGACGGATATGGTCGCAGCCGTATCCCGTGAGCCGGGCAGTCTTATCCGCGGCGTGATCGCTGCGTGCCGGCCCGAAGATCCGGGCTTTGCCGCTTATCTGGAGGGGCAGCGCGCCAATCCCCTCGTCAAGGGATTTCGCCGGGTCTTGCATGTGGTGCCCGACGATATCTCCGAGGGCGCTCTGTTTCGGGAGAATATCAGGCGGCTGTCGGGAACGGGCCTGACCTTCGATCTCTGCATGCTGCCGCATCAGATCGACAAGGCAATCGCGCTGGTCGATCTTGCTCCTGATGTGACCTTCATCCTCGATCATTGCGGCGTGCCGGATATCAAGGGCCATGGCTACGAGATCTGGAGCCAAGGCGTTGCAGAGATCGCCAAGCGTCGCAACATCCTTGTGAAGATCTCTGGCGTGCCGGCCTATGGCGATCTTGAGACCTGGACGCTGGAGGATCTCAAGCCCTATTTCGAGCATGTGATTGCCGCCTTCGGTTTTGATCGCGCGATTTGGGGCTCCGACTGGCCTGTCTGCACTCTGGGCGGCGGGCTCTCCACCTGGGTCGCGACCACGCAGGCCCTGTTGCATGGCGCGACGGTGGTGGAAAAGGAGATGCTCTTTTCCGGCAATGCGAAGCGGGTCTGGGGTCTCGGTTAAGGGGCCTTGTCGCGCTCTGCCAGAAGACGGCGCAGGTAGCCGCGCGTGGCTGCGATCAGGGCCTCAATGTCGTCGTTGGAGGATGAGAGGTCCTGTAGAGCATAGCTTTGCAGGATGATGCCGTCGATGCCGATTAGCATCTGGCGGGCGACGGCGCGGCCGATCCGGCGCAGATCCTCGTCCTCAACGTCGACGAAGACGAGATGGCCATAGAAGTCGATATAGGCATTGTACTGCCGCGCCGCGAGCCATTCCGAGCCCTTGGTGCGCAGGGCGTAGAGCGTCAGTTCGGTCTGGGCGAGCTGCTTGTCGCGGGTGCGCTGGATGTAGCGCCAACTGGCGCGGATCAAGGCCTCGATCCTGTCCTCCGGCGCTTCCGGCAAGGCTTCGTCCTGCCGATAAGCCGTGTCCATGTCGTCGATCAGGTCTTCGAGCACGGCAAGGAGCAGGCTTTCCTTGCTGTCGAAGTAGTAGTGCAGTGTGGCAAGCTTGACGCCTGCCGACGCGGCGATGCGCCGGGTGGTCAGCGCCTCCATGCCGCCTACCTCCAGCGCTTCGCGGGCGCCCTTGATGATGCGGAGGCGAGTTTCCAGTCCCTTGCGCGTCGCGCCCGGCGGACGGCCGCGTGCCGGCTCGGCGCTCGGCCCTCGATCCGGTCGCGGCGGCGTTTCGCTCATTGTCTTCCTCCGGCATCGAAGGTGATGCGGCCGTCGCAGATCGTCAGAACAGGCGAAAGGGCTGCGATATCGGCGTGGGTCTGGTTTTCAAGGTTTCCGGACAATAGCACGACATCGGCAAGATAGCCCGGCTTCAGCACGCCTTTGCGATCCCCCATGTATTCGACCCAGGCGCTGGTGCGGGTATAGGCGGCGAGCGTTTCGCCAAGGCTCAAGCGTTGGTCAGGCACATTTTCGGCCCAGGGCTGGCGTGTCATGGCGTCGACGATGCAGCTCAGCGGCGGGAGCGGCGAGACGGGCCAGTCGGTGGCGAAGACGATCGTTGCGCCTGCATCCACCAGCGTTTTCCAGGCAAAGGCATGCGGCCAGCGCTCAGGGCCGATATAGGTGAGATAGGGTTCAAGCGGCAGGCCGGCGGACCCCGGCGGATGGGTGGGCTGCATCGAGGCCACGGTGCCTGTCTCGGCAAAGCGCCCGATATCGTCGGGATGGACCACCTCGATATGTTCGATGCGGTTGCGCATGTCCTTTCGGCCATTGGCGTTGATCGAAGCCTCGTAGCCGTCCAGCACCATGCGCACTGCGCCATCGCCGATCGCATGCACGGCAACAGGAAGGCCGAGACGGTTGGCTTCGGTCGCAACCGCATTGAAGGCTTCGGCCGAAAACAGCGGCTCGCCCTTCCAGCCCGGCTTGTGAGCATAGTCATCGACGAAGACGGCGGTTTCGCCCTCGGTCACACCGTCCATGAACAGCTTGACGAAGTCGCAGCGGAGCTTGTCCGTGTCGAAGCGCACCTTCCAGGCGGCGGCCTTTTCCTCAAGGTCAGAGAGCGGCATGAAATTCTTCATGTGATAGGGCATTCGCACCCGGACCGGCAGGCCATCCGTCCTCTCGATCTCGTCGAGCATTTCCAGCTGATAGAGGCTGCCGTCCATGTTCTGGATCGATGTGATGCCGAGCGAGGCGCAATAGGCGAGGCCGCGCTTGAGGATGGAGATGTCGCCGGCCCGTTGTTTGGCGGTGACGTGTTCGGGATCGCCCCCGGTGCCGACGCCGAGGCCTTCGCGACCGCCGGTCACGCTCATGGCCTGGACTGGGCGCATGGCATTGCTCTCGCGCAGTTCGCCGCTCGCCAGTCCGTCCTCGCCCATGACGATCTCGTTGCCGATGCCGACCTCGCGGCCTTTCAGGATGCCTGCCTTTTCCAGCGCAATCGTGTTGGCCCAGGCCGTGTGGCGGTCGGGGGCGACCATCAGGAAGGGCCGGTCGGCGATGATGCGGTCGAGATGATGACGGGTCACGCGTTCGGTCTCGGACAGGATGGTATAGTCTGCCGTCTGCGCGACAAGCAGCGGCAGGTCGGGGTTGTCAGCCGCATAGTCCAACACCGCCTTCGCCAGCGCATCGAAGCCTTTCACGCCGAAAAGCGAGAGCTCGCCGAGCGCCACGGAGCCGCCGAAGATGTGCATATGGGCTTCGTTGAAGCCGGGCAGCACGGTCGCGCCATCGGCATCGTGGAGACGGGTCTCGGCACCGGCAAGCGCGAGCACCGCGTCGTTGCCGCCGACCGCGAGGATCCGGTTACCGCAAAGCGCGATTGCCTCTGCGCGCGGATGAGCATCATCCATCGTCAGGATGCGGGCATTATGGATGATGAGATCGGCGTGCATGCTGGTGTCCTCAGGCCTGATGGGTAATGCGACCGTCGCAGATCGTGACGGCGGCGCGGACCGTGTCCATGATCTGGTCCGGGTCGACGGTTTCGATATCGGTCGTCAGGATCACCACGTCGGCGAGGAAGCCGGGTTTCAGCTTACCCTTGCGATCCTCCATGAACTCAACCCAGGCGCCGATCGCGGTATAGGCTTCGAGCGCCTCTGAAAGCGTGAAGCGCTGGTCGTTCAGGCCCTCCTTCCAGGGCTTGCGGGTCAATGCATCCTGGATGCACTGGAAGGGCGAGACTGGAGAGACGGGCCAGTCCGATGCAAAGACGACAGGCGCGCCGGCATTTTTCAGCGTGCGCCAGGCATAGGCATAGTCCCAGCGGTCCTCACCGATCTTTGCCGTCGTCGGCTCTGCCGGAAAGCAGGTGCCGCCGGGATAGTGCACAGGCTGTACGGAAGCGACGATGCCGAGCTCCGCAAAGCGCGCAATATCGTCCGGGTAGATGAGTTCGATATGCTCGATGCGGTGGCGATTGTCTCCCTTGCCATTCGCCGTCACGGCCGCTTCGTATCCATCAAGCGTCTGACGCACGGCGGCACTGCCGATGGCATGGACCGCGACCTGCAGCCCAAGAGCATCGGCCTTTGTGGCGATGGCGTTGAAGGCTTGCGGCGTAAAAAGCGGCTCATAAGTGTAGCCTGGCCGGTCGCCATAGCCGTCCAGCATATAGGCTGTCTGGCTGTCGAGCACGCCATCCATGAAGACCTTGACGAAATCGCCGCGCAGCATGTCGGTGGCGAATTCCGTCTTCCAGGCGGCTGCCTTGTCGAGGTCATCAAGGGGCATGAAATTCTTCATGTGATAGGGAATGCGAATGCGGCAGGAGAGTTCGCCCGCCAGCTCCAGGTCGCGCATCAGGCGCAGCTGGTAGTGGTTTCCGTCGAAATTCTGGATCGAGGTGACGCCCCAGCTGGCGCAGTAGTCGAGACCGGCCTTCAGGATTGAGCGGTCGAGGGCATATTGCTCCGCTGTTACATGGTCAGGGTCCATGCCGGTCACCATGCCAAGCTCCTCGCGGCCGCCGGTCGAGGCAAGCGCTGCGACCGGACCGAAGGCATTGCCTTCGCGCAGTTCGCCGTTGGCGAGGCCGTCAGGACCCATGACAATCTCGTTGCCGATGCCGACGTCCTTGCCGTGGAGGAGGCCTGCCTGTGTGAGCGCCATGGTGTTGGCCCAGGCGGTATGATGGTCTGGCGCAAACATCATGAAGGGGCGGTCGGGCAGGATCGCATCCAGATGGTGGCGGGTGCAGGGCTCCGTCATCGAGATGATCGAATAGTCGGCGGAAAAGCCCATGAGCAGGGGTTCGTCCGGGTTCTTGTCTGCATAGTCGAGGATCGCGGACCTCAGTGCCTCAACACCCTGGATGCCGTGCAGGTTCAACTGGCGCAGCGACACCGAGCCCGGGAAGATGTGCATATGGGCTTCATTGAAGCCCGGCATGACGGTTGCGCCACCGGCATCGATCACTTTGGTTGCGGGCGCGGCGAGGGCGCCTATCTCGGCATTGGTGCCGACGGCCAGAATGCGGTTACCGGCAAGGGCGACGGCCTCCGCCCTCGGACTTGCGGGGTCCATGGTCAGCACGCGGCCATTGGTGATGATGATGTCTGCGGTCTTGGCCATGGCGGTTTCCTTAAATCTCAGGTCTTTCTTACGCTGCGCGCGGAAGCAGTCGGCACGCTCCGGTCGGACGCACGACGCGGATCTCCGCAAGGCGGAAGGGAGTTCCCCTCCCGCCCTGTCTCAGGTCTGTTTGTCTGGGGCGTGCTTACTTCTGCACTTCGGTCCAGATCTTGGTGTAAAGTTCCTGCACGGCCGGCTCGCAGGTCAGCAGGAACTGGCCGGCGCTTTCCAGTTCGGCGGGGATCACCAGCTCCGGTGCGCCTTGCATCTCCTTGGCCATGAACTGCTCGGAGCCCTTGATGCCATTGGCATATTTGGCGAAGTTGGAAATCATGGCCGCGTTTTCCGGGTCCATGATGAAGTTCATGAACAGCTTGGCATTGTCGGCGTTCTTGGCGTCCTTCAGGATTGCGACGCTGTCCATGAAGACCGGGTAGCCTTCCTTCGGATAGCCGAACTTGATGTCCGCGTTCTTCTCGCGGGCGCGCATGATGGCGCCATTCCAGTAGTAGACGCCCGAATAATCGCCGGCGGGCAGCTTCTCGGTGACGCTGTAGTCCATGGCCAGCCACTTGCTCTTGGCTTCGACCAGCTTGTCACGCACCTTGCGCAGCACATCCTTGTCGCTGGTGCACCAGTCGCCGCCAACATATTTGATCGTGGCGAACAGCACGTCGTTCATCTCAGGCGTCACGTTCAACTTGCCGACCAGTTCGGCCGGCGGGTCGAGGAAGATGGCCGAGGTGTTGATGTCGCCGCCATAGACCTTGGTGTTGACGCCGATGCCGGTCACGCCCCACTGCCACGGAACCGAGTAGTGACGGCCCGGATCCCATTCGACGTCGACCCAGCGCGGATCGACATTCTTGAAGTTTTCCATCTGGTCAGGGCGCGCTTCGAGCAGCAGGCCTTCGCTGATCCAGATCGGCAGATAGTTGGCCGAGGGCACCACGATGTCGAAGCCATGGCCGCCGGCACGCACCTTGGCAAGCGCCGTGTCATTGGAATCGTAGTCGGTGATCGTCACCTTGACGTCGAACTGCTGTTCGAACTTCTTGATCATGTCCGGGCTGGTATAATCACCCCAGTTGTAGATGTTGAGTTCGCCGGCGGCCGACGCCGAGCCTGCAAGGGCCAGCACCGAGAGCGCTGCGAGCGCCGTGGTTGTCATCCATTTTTTATGCATTGTCCGTTCCTCTCTGTTTTTGACAGTCGTTATTGTTTGCGTCTGTTGATGAAGAAGAAGATCACGACGAGGATCGTCGAGAGCACAAGGAAGATGGTCGCGATGGCATTGATCTCTGGCGTCGTCTCGCGACGGATCTGGCCGAGCATGTAGGTGGGCAGGGTGTCCTGGCCGCCCGATTTGACGAATTCCGTAATCACCACGTCGTCGAGGGAAATCACGAGCGACAGCATGAAGCCTGCGATGATGGCGGGGCGCAGCAGTGGCAGCGTGACATGGCGGAAGGCCTGCCATGGTGTGGCATAAAGATCGGCGGCAGCGCGCTCGAGCGTCAGGTCCATGCTTTCGAGCCTTGCCCGGATCGGCAGATAGGCAAAGGGCAGGCAAAACGCTGTATGAGCGGCGATCAGGAAGCCGAGGCCGGAATAGCCGGTCCAGACCTTGATGCGGGAAAAGACGATCAGAAGGGCCACCGCGGTGACGATTTCCGGCACCATCAGCGGCTGGTTGATCAGCGCATATTTGAAGGTCAGGCCGCGATAGGGCCTTGTGCGTGTCATCGCGAGGGCCGCCATGGTGGCGGCAGTTGTGGCGATGGTGGCAGCCCAGACGGCGATGACGAGCGAGCGGATCGCGGCATCCTGGACGGCTTCGTTCTGCGAGGCGGAGACGAACCAGCGCAGGGAAAACCCTTCCCAGACCGAGAGCGAGTCGGCGCCGTTGAAGGAATAGGCAACAAGGGTCGCCATCGGCAGATAGAGCGCAAAGAAGGTAATCAGGGCAATGACGCCGAAGCCTGGCTGCGAGCGGATGTCGAATTGACTACGCATGACCGGCCCCCGTGCGTGAGGCGTTCCGGACGTAGATCAGCAGCGCCACCATGACGAGCGCCATCAGCGTGATCGACATCGCGGCACCGAGCGGCCAGTTGCGTCCGGCCCCGAACTGCAGCTCGATCAGGTTGCCGAGCATCATGTTCTTGCCGCCGCCGAGCACGCGCGGAATGACATAGGCGCCGAGCGAGGGAATGAAGACGAGGATGGAACCGGCAATCAGGCCGGGTTTTACCAGCGGGATGACGATCCGCCAGAGGACTTGCAGGCGGTTGGCGTAGAGATCGTAGCCGGCTTCGACGAGCCGGAAATCCAGCTTTTCGATCGAGGCATAGAGCGGCAGAACCATCAGCGGCAGATAGATATAGGTCATGCCGAGGAGGTTGGCCGTATCCGTGTACATGATCTGCAGCGGGCTATCGATCACCCCGAGCCAGATCAGCACATTGTTCAGGATGCCTTCGTTGCGGATGACCTGCTGCATGGCGAAAGTGCGGATCAGAAGGTTGGTCCAGAAGGGGATGGTGACGAGGAAGACCCAGATCTCACGCGTCTTTGGTGGTCGTGTCGCGATGAAATAGGCGGTGGGAAAGCCAAGTGCGAGGGTGAGCAGGGTGGTGAAGAAAGAGAGCTTGATCGAGCGCCAGATGATCGACAGATGCGCGTCGGCGAGCCCCAGCGTGTCGTCGAAGATATCCCGCTGGAAGAAGACCGAAACCCAACCTTCCGTCGAGAACGTGCCGAACTTTACATCGCCATAGGAGCCCTTCTCGAAGAAGGAATAGACCAGCATGACGAAGAGCGGGCCGACGGCCGCCACGAACACGATTATCAGAGCGGGCAGGCTGAGAAGCCAGCGGTTGCGGATATCCCGGCTTTCGGCGCTGGCTGCTGCTTTCTGGGCGCCATCCATGGTCAGCCTCCCAGGATCTGTGCGGCGGCGGGGCGGAGCTTGATACCGATGCGTTCACCCTTGGGGTGGCCAACGGCGCTTGCGCGACTGTTCTGCTCGCGCACGATGAAGGCCGTGCCGTCATCAAGCGTCAGATGGTAATGGGTGTCGGTGCCGAAATAGATCGCGTCGGAGAGGACACCGTCGAAGTTTCCGCTGCCAGCGGAGGTCAGCGCGGCATGTTCCGGGCGGATCACGATCGTGACCTTACTGTCATCAGGCCGGCCGATAGGAAGCGATGCCTCGATCTCGGCACCGTTGGCAAGGCGCACGCTCGCCGCCTCGTCGCGTATGGCAAGGATCTCGGCCTCGATGAAATTGCTCTCGCCGATAAAGTCCGCCACGAAGCGGTCAGCCGGCCGATCGTAGATTTCGCGCGCCGTGCCGACCTGGCGAAGCTCGCCATTCGACATGACCGCGATGCGGTCGGACATGGTCAGCGCTTCTTCCTGATCATGGGTGACGAAGATGAAGGTGATGCCAGTTTCAGACTGCACGCGCTTCAACTCGATCTGCATTTCCTTGCGGAGCTTATAGTCAAGGGCGGAGAGCGGTTCGTCGAGCAGAAGGACCTTGGGCTTCGGTGCCAGCGCCCGGGCCAGTGCCACGCGCTGCTGCTGGCCACCGGAGATCTGGCTGACCTGGCGGTCGCGCATCTTTGTCATGTGGACGAGGTCAAGCATCTCCTCGACCCGCGCCTTGATCTCGGCTGCCGGCTTGCCGAGCATCTTCAGCCCGAAGCCGATGTTTTCGGCGACGGTCATGTGGGGAAAGAGGGCATAGCTCTGGAAAACGGTGTTCACCGGCCGCTTGAAAGGCGGCAGGGGTGCGATGTCTTCGCCATGCAGCAGGATTTCGCCTGTTGTCGGGAAATCGAAGCCGGCGATCAACCGGAGCAGTGTGGTCTTTCCGCAACCGGAAGGGCCGAGGAGGGTAAAGAACTCGTTTTCCCGGATCGCGAGGAAGATCTTGTCGAGCGCGGTGACCTTATCACTTCCCGCTCCGTAGATGCGGCTTACGCCGCGAATTTCGATGGCTGCCTTTTCGGATGCGGAACTCAAGCGATGCCCCCTGGCGTTCGGGTTATGCGTGATGCGGGCGATACGGGTTCGTCGTCGAACGGGCGGAGGCCCTTTGCGGTCTCGCCCCTTCCTCCACGCAAATCACGTGCCAGCTGTCTTGCATTGCAGGCGTCTCCCGGTTGGATGGAGCCTTGCCCGCCAGGTTGCGGGTAAACAGGCCCCGATCACTGCTTGTCCGGCTGTTCCCTTGGTTCCGGTGATGCGCTGCCAGACCTTTGGCGCACCCCATTTTTTGGCATGTTGCCTCCAATTTGGTCGTTTGACCATTTTTATTTTCAAGGCCTGCACCGATTTCTCTGACGCATGGCTGGGCTGCACAACCGGCGTGGCCGTGCGGTTGACAGGCTAACGGCCTCGTCCCATCGTGGGTTGCGCGAGATGCGTCCAGTCCTTCCCCGACGACCGGAGTTTCTGTTGACCGATCCGACTTTCCTGTCCGCCACCTCTCTTGCCACCGACCTTCAAACAGGCGCCCTTCAGGCAGAGGCGGTGATGGCCGCCTATCTCGAGCGGATCGGCCGTCTGAATGCCGGCGTCAATGCCCTGGTCAGCCTGCGGAAGACGGAGGAGGTTCTGGACGAGGCGCGGCGCATGGATCGTGCCCGTGAAGAGGGGCATATCCTCGGTCCGCTGCATGGTATGCCGATCGCGATCAAGGACCTCAGCGAGGCGAAGGGCATTCCCTGTACCTATGGCTCGACGCTGTTCCATGACTATGTGCCGGACTACGACGACATCCAGGTCGAGCGCATGCGCCGGGCTGGTGCGATCATCATCGGCAAAACCAATACCCCAGAATGGGGCTTTGGCTCCCACACCTATAATCCGGTCTTCGGGCCAACCCGGAACCCCTGGGACCTCGGTCGCTCGGCCGGCGGCTCCAGTGGCGGGGCGGCGGCAGCGCTTGCGGCCCGGCTCCTGCCGCTCGCCGATGGCAGCGACATGATGGGATCATTGCGCAATCCGGCCGCCTTCAACAATGTCGTTGGTTTCCGCCCGAGTTTTGGCCGTATCCCCACGCTTCCGGGACGCGACGCCTATCTCAACCAGCTTTCGACGATCGGGCCGATGGGGCGCAGCGTTGAGGATGTGGTGATGCTGCTCAATGTCCAGGCCGGCTATGACCCACGCGACCCAGCCTCGATCGACAGCCCGCAGTTTGCGCTCGACCCGGCTGTTGCGGAAAAGGGCGGGCGGATTGGCTGGCTGGGTGACTATCGTGGCCATCTTCCGTTCGAGCCCGGCGTCCTTTCCCTTTCCGAGCGTGCCCTCAAGGTGTTTTCCGGTCTTGGCTTTCAGGTGGAAGCGGCGATGCCCGATTTCGACATGGAGCGGCTGTGGTGGGCCTGGACGACGCTGCGCAGCTTCTTCACCGCCGGCAGCATGCGCGATCTCTATGAGGATCCGAGCCGGCGCGGCCATCTGAAGCCGGAGATCCTGTTTGAGGTTCGCGCAGGCCTGCGGATCACGGCAGCCGAGGTCTATGAGGCGTCGGCGATCAGGACCGCCTGGTATCAGGCGCTGCAGACACTGTTCCAGACCCATGACTATCTGGTGGCGCCGTCTGCCCAGGTGTTTCCCTTCGAGGTCGATATCCCCTGGCCGCGCATGATTGCCGGGCGTGCGATGGACACCTACCATCGCTGGATGGAAGTGGTGATCGGCCCCAGCATGGCGGGCCTGCCAGTTGCAGCGCTGCCGGCCGGGTTCTCGCCTGAAGGCCTGCCGAATGGTTTTCAGCTGATCGGCCCGCCACGGGCGGACCAGAGGGTTCTGTCGCTTGCCGCTGCGTATGAGGGAGCGACGGACTTTCTCAAGCGTGTCCCGCCGCTCTTTGCCTGATGCCTTTTGTCCTCTTGAGTTCGCCCAGATTCTGGTTCTAGTCTCTGATCATCGCTGCGTTGCCGAGGCGAGGGCATCGGCAGATCTCATTTTGCATACGGAATAATCTTTCATGGATATGGTCTTCGACGGTCACAACGATGTTCTCCTGCGCCTGTGGCGGGAGCGGCAGGAGGGCGGCAATCCGCTTCAGGACTTTATCAAGGGCACGTCTGCCGGCCATATCGATGCGCCACGGGCAAAGCGAGGCGGGCTCGCCGGTGGCTTGTGCGCGATCTACATTCCCTCACCGCATGACTTCAGCCTGAAGGAGCCGGATGCGGACGGGCATTATACCACCCCACTCGATCCGCCACTCGACCGCCACTCCTCGCTCGACATTGCGCTCGGCATGGCGGCGCTCGCACATCAGCTGGAACAGGCCGGCGGTTGGCGGCTATGCCGCAGCACGGCCGAGATCCGGGCTGCAATGGCGGAGGGTGTTTTCGCCGCTGTCCTTCACATGGAAGGTTGCGAGGCGATCGACGCGGATCTCGACGCGCTGGATGTGTTCTATGCTGCCGGCCTGCGCTCACTCGGCCCGGTCTGGAGCCGGAACAATATCTTCGGTCACGGCGTTCCGTTCGCTTATCCCAGCTCGCCGGATACGGGACCTGGGCTGACGGATGCGGGCGCGGCGTTGGTCAAGGCCTGCAACAGGCTGGGTATCCTGATCGATCTCGCGCATATCACCGAGAAGGGCTTCTGGGATGTGGCGCGCATCAGCGATCAGCCGTTGATCGCCAGCCATTCCAATGTGCATGCCTTGACCCCAGTCGCGCGCAATCTGACTGACCACCAGCTTGACGCCATCCGCGAGAGCCGGGGTCTCGTCGGTCTCAACTATGCCGTGACCATGTTGCGCGCCGACGGGCGGGACAATCCAGATACGCCGCTGTCTGACATGGTGCGCCATCTCGACCGTCTGGTCGAGCGCGTCGGAATCGACTGCGTGGCGCTCGGTTCGGACTTTGACGGTGCCACCATCCCGAATGCGATTGCCGATGCGGCAGGCAATCAACGCCTGATCTCGGCACTCCGGGACCATGGTTACGATCAGGATGCGCTCGACAAGATTTGCCGTGAAAACTGGCTGAGGGTGCTGGCCTCCGCCTGGCACGAATAGACGCGCCAGAACTCTGGCCTGCGGTTCAGGCGACCCGCGAGCCTGAGCGCCATGCGGCTTTCACAAAGGGATGGCTGTCTGCAAGGTCGACGCGGATGACGTCGGCCTTGAGGCCGGTCTCGATGGCGCCGCGATCGGCAAGACCACCGGCAAGCGCCGGGTTGCGGGTGACCATGGCGATCGCCGTTGGCAGATCGAAATTAAGGCCCGGATCGGCCGCTATCATGAAAGCGGCGTCCAGCATCGAGCGCGGCACATAGTCGGATGCCAGGATATCAACCAGCCTTTCCACCAGCAGATCGCGCACGGCGATATTGCCGGACTGGGAACCGCCGCGCACGAGGTTGGGGGCGCCAGCCACGATCTGCATGCCGCCGTCTCGAGCGGCCCGGGCTGCTTCCATTGAACAGGGAAATTCGGAGATCGTCACGCCTTCGGCCAGACCCTCTGCGATATGGGCCACGTCCGTATCGTCATGGCTCATCAGCGGCAGCCCGCGTGACGTCGCGAGTGCGACCACGTCCGGCCGTGTGGTCGCGGCGAAATGGCTCTTTTCGGCCACCAGATCCTTGATTTTCTCGCGCACGCGTTCCGGGCTTTCGCCGGTCGACTTGGCGGCGCGGGCCACATAGGCCGCGATGTCGCGGCTCTGGCGGATGCCGGGCAGGTGCTCCATGACCGAAATGACCCGCACGATCTCGCGATCGATGTTTGCCGCCGTCAGCGCTGGCGTTGCGGGATCGGTGAGTTCGCAGCGCAGATGGACGAGATGCTCGGCGCGCAACATGCCGGACGCTTGCGCTTGTTCAAGGGCTGCGATCATCGGCCCCAGGATTTCGGCGCGTTCGGGATTGTCGGTGGTGGCACCAACGCAGAGGCTGTCGAAGACGGTGGTCACACCGCCGCCGATGATCTGGGCGTCGTGAGCCAAGGCTGCGCGCATGAAATCCCAGCGCACATGGGCGCGGGGATAGAGGTGCTTCTCGAAATGGTCGGTGTGGATGTCGACGAGGCCAGGCAGGAGATAGTCGCCGGCCAGGTCGAGCGCGCCGGGGACCCTCGACGCGCCTTCATGGATCTCGGCGATCTTTCCGTCTTCGATTACCACCGAGCCATGCAAGACATGGGTGGGGAGAACCACGCGAGCATTGGAGAGGATGAGGGCGTTGCCGCGCGCGGGTTCAAAAATCTCGCCCGCAGCATTCGTCTGTCTCAGCATCGTCACACCTCCGGTCCGCTTGTCGATGCTGCGTCTCTAGGCGGGTTTCATGACGCTTTGGTGTCACCTGCGCTCAGAACCGCATGGGCTCAGCCGACCAGTGCCTGGCAGTCATCGGCGATCACCTGTTCCTCGTCGGTCGCGATGACACGGATGACGATACGGCTCTCCGGGGTGGAAATCACCGGATCATTTCGGCCATTCGCCGCGTCATCCAGAACGGCTCCGAGGAACTGCAGCCGCTCGACGACAGCGCTTCGGATCGCCGGCTGGTTTTCTCCGATGCCAGCGGTGAAGACCAGCGTATCCAGCCCACCGAGCGAGGCTGCCAGCCGCGCCACTTCGCCGGCGATGCGGAAGGTGAAGACGTCGAGGGCTTCGCGGGCTGCCGGTGCTGCTGTCTCGAGCAGGACGCGGCTATCGGCGCTGATGCCGCCGGAGAGGCCCAGCAATCCGGACTGCCGATAGATCATCTCCTCGACCTGTTTTGCAGTCAGGCCGTGCGCATCCATCAGGTGGAAGAGGACACCCGGATCAATAGCGCCGGAGCGGGTGGCCATGGGCACGCCATCAATGGTGGAAAAGCCCATGGAGGTGTCGAGGCTAACGCCGTTTTCCATCGCGCAGAGACTGGCGCCGGATCCCAGATGGGCAACGATAGCGCGGCCGCCCAACCGTTGCGGTTCCAGTGTCTTCAGTGCTCCGGCGATATAGACATAGGACAGGCCGTGGAAACCGTAGCGTTTGACGCCCTTGTCGAACCAGTCTCGTGGGATCGCGAAACGCCTGATCACATCGGCTTGCGTGCGATGGAAGGCGGTGTCGAAGGAGGCGGTCTGGGGCAGGCCAGCTTTGAGTTCGGCAATGGCGCGGATCAGCCGCAGGTTCTGTGGCTGATGCAGCGGCGCCAATGTCACCAGGCTTTCAATGGCCTTGAGGCTTGTGCTGTCGATGCCAACGGCTTCGCCAAACAGGTCGCCGCCATGAACGACGCGGTGGCCGACCGCCGAGACGGCGTCGAGGTCGTAGTGTTCCCCGAGCCAGTCGAAGACCTCTTCCAGCACGTCATGCAGAAGGTCATCGGTTCTGGCTTCCAGGGGCACGTCGAAGACGGTGGGGCCTTCGACCAGGTGGAAGGTGAGCGGTTCGGCGCGAAAATCGATGACGCCCTTGCCGATGCGCCTTGCCCCATCCGTCTTTCGGGCAAAGATGCCGATCTTGACCGTGGACGAACCGGCATTGAAGGTCAGCAGCAATTTTTGGCTCATTTGATCTGGCCCTGCGCTGCCAAGCGCTTCGCGGCCACGAGTTTGGCAAGGGCTGCCGAGGCGATGCGGACACGCAGGCTGTCCGAGCGGCTCGTAAGGATGACGGGTACGCGCGCGCCAAGCACAAGGCCTGCCGCATCGGCATTGGCGAAATAGAGAAGCTGCTTGGCGAGCATGTTGCCGGCCTCGAGATCGGGCACCAACAGGACATCGGCGTCGCCCGCAACGGGCGAGATGATGCCCTTGGTCCGGGCGGCCTCCATCGAGATCGCATTGTCGAAGGCGAGCGGGCCGTCGACCTTGGCGCCCTTGATCTGACCGCGGGCTGCCATGACGGTCAAGGCTGCTGCCTCGAGCGTGGCCGGCATCTTGTCATTGACCGTTTCGACGGCTGCGAGCACGGCGACCTTGGGCTCTGCCACGCCCAGCATATGCATGAGATCCACGGCGTTCTGGCAGATGTCGCGTTTCTGGTCGAGGGTCGGCGCGATGTTGATCGCCGCGTCCGTCACCACGAGCAGCTTGGAATAGGCGGGCACATCCATGACATAGACATGGCTGACGCGACGCTCGGTCCGCAGGCCCGATCCGCTGCCGACGACCGCGCCCAGGATTTCGTCGGAATGCAGGCTGCCCTTCATCACCGAGCCGACCTTGCCGGCCACGGCGAGTTCCACCGCCATGGCCGCTGCCGCGTGGCTGTGTTCGGCATGCACAATCTGGAAGCCGTCGATCGAGATACCGGCGGCCGCGGCAGCCGCCCTGATTTTTGCTTCCGGACCGATCAGGATCGGATCGAGCAGCCCTTCGTCACGGATCTCGACTGCGGCCTCGATGACGTCAGGCGAGCAGGGATGGACAAGGGCGGTGCGGACCATGGGCAGGCTGCGGGCCTCGGCCACGATGGCGTCGAAGCGGTCGTGGCGCTGCAGGGAGACGCCCGGTGCTGCGTTTTCCGACCAGCTGATCCGCTCCTGGGGTGCGCGCACCCTGGCGCGGCCGACCAGCACTGGCTCACCCTGCTGGTTGACGCAGCGCGTGTCGAAGATCAGCGTATGGCCGTCGCTCTCCTTGGTCATCAGCGTCACGGTGGCGGTAATCCGGTCGCCGGTTGCGATATCCTTCCAGAATTCGAGATCCTGACCGAGATAGACAGTGCCGGGGCCCGGAAGCCGCGTATCGAGCACGGCGGAAATCATGCCGGCCGGGATCAGCGACTGGCCGAGGGGCACTGGATTGTGATCGCCGGAAAGGGCGGCGAAAAGTTCGATATCATCGGGCCCGATGATGCGCGTCAGGCTGGCGGAATCGCCGAGCTTCAGTTCATCGAAGGTGCGGTTGGTGAGGACAGGTCTTTCCATGTCGCTTTCGTCTTCCATGTCGGATCGTCCTCCCACGATCTGTTCATCCTGCGACTGGTCTGCTTCAGAGGCACGACCAATCTTGGTGGGCAATCTCTGTGGTGAAGCATGGGCTGTCCTTGACTTGGGTCAAGGAGCGATGGGACGAAAGTATTGGGCTCGCCCTTTGTGGAGAATGGCAGGGTACTGTGCGTGTCATGCCCTCATGCCGAGGTGACCTTGGCCGGCAAGTGCCTCGAAGCCGCCACCCGCATTGCGCGGTCGGCAGAGGGCGAGGCGGCACGGGGCCGGCTAGTGGCCTGCGTCCTTCAAGGGCCGGCATAGTCGGGCACCTCGGGGTGCGGGTGAGAAGACGTCACCCCCACCTGTCACGCCAGGCCGGCATCGCATCCGGATAAGGCAAAGCCACCGCCTCGAACACGCCGCGCGCAATTGCCCGCGCTGTTACCAGCGTCGCCAGATGGCAGAGTTCCATCAGATCGGCGGCACCATTGCTCGCACGCTTGCCCGTCGAGGCGGCAAACATCGTGTCGCCATCGGAGGGCAAGTGGGCAGGCAGCACGGCGCGGGCCAGGCCGTCATGGGCGCAAAGCGACAGCCGGTGCGTTTCCGCCTTGGAGAGTGTGCAATCGGTCACCACCGCGCCGATGGTCGTCGCCGTCAGTCGCAGACCCTTTATGCGCATGGCGCGGTCTTCGGCGCTTACGTGGCTCGGTTGGCCAAGGCCGCCGAATTCCTGCTTTTCCTCAAAGCTGGCTGCCCAGAACTGCGGGCCGTCGCCAATGACCACCGAGCCCATGGCATTGACGGCCACCAGCGCTGCGATCGTGTGCCCGGTCGAGGAAACGGCGCTGGCCGAGCCCAGGCCGCCCTTGAAATTTGCCGTCGTGGCGCCTGTTCCCGCCCCGATGGTGCCGAGCGGGAAGGCTCCTGTGGCTGCGTTCCGATACGCTTCATAACCGAGATCGCGATATGGTGCATGCAGGCCCCAGTCCTTGTTGCCACCGTTCAACAGATCCATCAGGATCGCCTGCGGGACGATCGGCACGCGCACTGGCCCGACGGCAAAGCCCCGTCCCGCAGCCCTCAGCCCCGATTGCACCCCGCCTGCGGCATCCAGCCCGAAGGCCGAGCCGCCCGAGAGCACGAAGGCGTCGACCTGCTGCACCGTCATCGATGGGTCAAGCAGGCCTGTATCGCGTCCACCCGGTGCGCCACCCAGCACGGTGCCGGATGCGGTTGCCGGTTCATCGAAGACGATCACCGTGACGCCCGAGCCGAGGACCAGATCCGTGGCATGGCCAACGGAGAGGCCCTCGACATCTGTCAGGAGGTTCAGAGCGGCGTGAGGCATGCGGTGTGTCTCCCAAAGGATTGCGCGGGGAGAGTGAAGGGGCAAGTGGTTGATATCAAGCCCCATCATGGAGCTTCTTTCCGGGAACAACGCGCCGCCTTTGCGGATTGACGCGCCGTCGGTGCGACCCCATCTGAAGCATTGCCCGATCTGTTTCAACGAAAGACCTTGACCTTGACCGAGCAAGACCAGCACCGGCTCCTGCGCCCCCTCGAGCCTCTGAGGACACGCTTTACGCGCTATGTTTCCGGCACCGAATATCGTGTCTGGCTCACCGCGCTTGTGGCCGCCCTCTTCGCCTATGGCCTTTTTGCCCTGACCGACGAGATCCTCGAAGGCGAGACGCGGGCTTTTGATGAGAGCGTGCTTCTGATGCTGCGCGATGCCTCGGATGTCGGCCTGCCGATTGGCCCTGCATGGCTGACCAAGGTGGTGACGGACATTACGGCGCTTGGTGGGATCACGGTCCTGTCGCTGCTGACATCGCTCGTCGTCATCTACCTGATCCTGCGCCGATCCTACCGAACCGCAATCTTCGTCACCGTCTCCATCCTCGGCGGCTGGGCTGTGAGCAGCGCGATGAAGATCGGTATTGCGAGACCCCGACCGGAGGTCGTGCAGCATCTCGTCGAAGTGACGGACCTCTCCTTCCCGAGCGGCCATGCGATGCTGTCCGCCATCACCTATCTGACGCTCGGTGCACTGCTCTCGCGCCTCGAAGACCGCCGCCTTCTGCGCTATTTCTTTCCGCTTGTCGCCGTTTTCCTCACCCTGATCATCGGCCTCAGCCGGATCTATCTCGGCGTGCACTACCCGACTGACGTGCTGGGCGGCTGGGCCGCTGGCACGGTCTGGGCCTGTGGCAGCTGGTTTGCAGCACGGTGGTTTCTGGGGCGGTGAGGGACGCTTTCCCTCACCTCCCTCATCTCCTCAATGCTTCACTGCCTTCGGGTCCAGTGCATCCCTGATCGCATCGCCGATGTAATTCACGCTCAACACCGTCAGCGAGATCGCCAGACCCGGCCAGAGGACGCGGGATGGGTTGATCTGCAGGAAGTTGGCGCCGTCGAAGAGGAGGCGGCCCCAGGTGGGGAAGTCGGGCGGGAAGCCAAGGCCGAGGAAGGAGAGGGCGGATTCGGTGATGATGGCGGTGGCGATGCCGAGTGTGGCCGAGACCATGATCGAGGACATCACATTGGGCAGGATGTGCTTGAGGATGATGCGATATTCGCGCATGCCGCTCGATTTGGCCGCCAGGATGAATTCCTGGCTCTTGATCGCCAGAACATCGCCGCGGACGATGCGGGCGGTGTGCATCCAGCTGGTGATGCCGATGACGAAGACGATCAGGATGAAGATACCGGTCTCGGGTCCGAAGGCCGCCCGCAGCGTATCGCGGAAGAGCATGATGATCACGAGCAGCAGCGGCAGGAGCGGCAGGGCCAGGAAGAGGTCGGTCATGCGCATCAGCGGGCCGTCGAGCTTGCGGGAATAGCCC
Organism: Rhizobium sp. AAP43; assembly: GCF_001296045.1. GTDB lineage: Bacteria > Pseudomonadota > Alphaproteobacteria > Rhizobiales > Rhizobiaceae > Allorhizobium. The sequence goes on from NZ_LJHS01000005.1 coordinate 233,305, forward strand.
GAGAGCACGCCGACGAGAGTGCCGACGAGCAGCGCTAAGGCCATTGCGGTCATGCCGACAGCGAGCGAGATCTGACCGCCGGCAAGCACTTGAGCAAGCATGTCCTTGCCAAGATTGTCCGTGCCAAACGGATGCAGGAGCGACGGGCCCTGGTTCTTCGCCTTGATGTCGATCTTGTTCGGGTCGATCGTGTGGATATACGGGCCGATGAAGACCGCCAGAAGAATGAAGATGAAGACGATGAGGCCAGCCACACCGCCCTTGTGGGCGCGGAATTGTCGCCAGAGCTGAGACCAGAAGCCACCGCTTTTGCTCCTTGTCTGTGGGGCGGGTGCTGCCGTTGCGGCGGGGGAAAGCGTGGCGTCACTCATAGCGGATCCTCGGATCGAGTATGCCGTAGAGAACGTCGGCAATCAGGTTGAAGAGCACGATCAGGATCGCGAAGATGAAGGTCAGCGTTTGGACGAGCGGGATGTCAGCGCCCTGGATCGCGGTGATCAGCAGCTGGCCGAGCCCGTTCACCCGGAACACCTGCTCGGTGATAATGGCACCGGAGAAGATAGTGGGCACGCCGAGCGCAATCACGGTGACCACCGGGATCAGGCTGTTGCGCAGCACATGCACGAGGAGCACGATCTTTTCCTTCACACCCTTGGCACGTGCTGTGCGCACATAATCCATGTGGAGGTTGTCGAGCATGGAAGCCCGGACGAAGCGGCTGATCTGCGAGACGTTGTACAGCGTCAGCACCAGCACGGGCAGGAACATCTGCTTCACTTGGAGGAGAAAGGTTCCCCAGCTGTCGACCACCAGCGTGGTATCATAGATCGACGGGAACCACTGCAGCCAGGAGGAAAACACGACGATCAAGAGCACGCCGGTGAAGAAGGTCGGCACCGAATAGCCGACCATCGAAACGAAGGTGCCGATCTGGTCGAAGAGCGAATATTGCCGATAGGCGGAGATGACGCCGATCGGGATCGCCAGCAGCACACCGAAGAGATAGGACAGGCCAACCACCCAGAGCGTCTGGGGCAGGCGCTGGACGATAAGATCGACCACGGGGCTGCGGGTTGCCCAGGACAGAACCCGCATGCGCTCTCCGGTGCCGATGGTGAGCCCGGTCAATTGTTCGAAGATGTTGAGCGGTTCATTGATGAAGAACTGCTGCAGCCATTTCATGTAGCGGATGAAGAAGGGCTGATCGAGGCCCATGGCCAGCCGGATCTGTTCACGCACTTCCGGCGGAATGGTCAGTGGCAGGTCGCTCAAGGGATCGCCCGGGGACAGGTCGAGCAGGGCAAAGATAATGAAACTGATGGCCAGTAGCGTCGGCACTGCGAACAGCAGCCGCCGGACGGTGAAGGTAAACATCGGTGGGTCTCCAGACTGTCGGCGAAGAGGCTGTGGCTGGAGCCGCCGCAAGCGACGGACCCAGCCACGGTGGCATTACTTCGCGCGCGACCAGTCGGCGACGTTCCAGAGCTCCGAGTCCCAGGCGTTCATCTTGACGCCCAGCAGCGTGTTGTTGACAGCCGAGGGCTGGCCACGATGGATAAGCGGAATCTGGGCGACATCGTTGGAGAGCATGTCGTTCAGCTTCTTGGCAATGACGGCGCGATCTTCCAGCTTGCCGGTCTTGCCGAGTTCCTTCACGAGTGCATCATATTCCGGGTTGCAATAGCGGACGATGTTCTCCCCCTGCCAGCCGGTGGCCGGGCTCGGGATCTTGTCGCACATCCAGCCGGCCATGTACTTCTCCGGGTCGGTGCCGTCGAAGTTGTTGGTGTACATCTGGATGTCGGCCATGAACTTCTGGAAGGTGTCCGGAGAGGCCGGATCTCCACCGAAGAAGACGGAGGCCGAGATGTTGCGCAGTTCGACGGAGACGCCGATCTGGCTCCACATGTCCTTGACCAGCGCCTGGGTGCCCTGGCGAACGGAGTTGGTCGAGGTCTGGTAGAGGAAGGAGAGCTTGACGCCATCCTTTTCGCGGATGCCATCCGAGCCCATCTTCCAGCCGGCATCGTCGAGCAGCTTGTTGGCGCCTTCAACGTCCTGCTTCAGGCACCAGTCGACGGCGGTCGAGACATAGATGTCCGGAGCGGGCAGGATGTTGCAGGTGGGCTGACCGTTCGGGCCGTAGCCGGCCTCATCGATGATCTCGCGGTCAATGGCGATCGACAGCGCGCGGCGCACAGCCGGATCAGACAGCGCCGGATGCGGGCCAGCTTCCTTGGTCGAGCGCTTGTCGCCGAGCGAGGGGTCGACGCCGTAGGGGTTGATGTCGATACGTTCGACCTGGGTGCCGAAGGCGACTTCGATCTTGCCCTTGCCGGCAGCCATCATCTGTTCGAGGATTTCAGGTTCGACCTGCATGTTCCAGGCATAGTCGAATTCGCCGGTCTCAAGAACCGAGCGGGCTGCAGACGCCGCGTCACCGCCACCCTTCAGGGTGACCGAGGCGAAAGCCGGCTTGGCCGCATCGCGATAATTGCTGTTGGCTTCGAAGGTGACGACGTCGTTCGGCTTGAACTCCTTGACGACGAAGGGACCGGTACCAATCGGGCCAAAGTTGGCTGAGGTGCATTCCGGCGCCTTGATGCCGAGGCAATCCTTGAACTGGGCCGCCTGGATGATCGGGGCCTGTGCGCCGACAAAGGCGCTGTAGGGATAGGGCTTGGGATCGGCAAAGGAGACCTTGATGGTGGAGGCGTCGATCGCCTCGACATTGGTCACGCCTTCGAAATAAGCCCCTTGCGCGCAGCCGCCGTCCGGCGCCGTGCAATATTTCCAGGTGAAGATTGCGTCTTCGGCTGTTACGGCGGAGCCGTCGGACCACTTCAGGTCGGGCTTCAGCTTCCAGGTGATGCTCTTCAGGTCGGCTGCGACGCCACCGTTCTCGACGGTCGGAATTTCGGCGGCGAGCATGGGCACCAGCGCGCCGGTCTCGTCATAGCGGGCCAGCGGTTCGATGACCATGGACGCCGCGTAGACTTCCTTGGTGCCACCCGAAAGATACGGGTTCATCGTCGAAACGGCCTGCCAGAAGATGATCTTCAGATCGCCGTCCGTGCCGCGTTCGGCCATGGCCGGCGCGCCCGACAGGGCGAAGGCGGCTGCCGAGGCCGCCAGCATCAGTGTGCGTGTCTTCATCAGCTCATTCCCCATTTATTATTGTTTGGAGCACGGTGTCGTTTTATCCACCGGAGCGAGATGTGGCCAGCGGATGCACCAAATGTCAACCACCTATCATCTTGGTATTATTCAAATTTTTTGAGAAAATGCAGGGATGAAGCGTGCGCGCTGCGCGCCCCGGACAAAGGCGCGCTCTGTCGGGCTGTCTAAAATTTGGGCCATGTAAGCATGAGCCCAATTTTGATGCAACAGCGAAAATTGCGGGTTGCCAAAGTGTGAATTCGCGGAAACAGTATGCCCCAAATCCTGCGGGGAACAACGACAAAAAGAGGTCCTTTATGCCAGTGATCAATCGTGCCAGCGAGCTGCAGCCGGAGGTCGCCGAATGGCGGCGGCATATCCACCAGCATCCGGAACTGCTGTTCGATGTGCATGCCACAGCCGCCTTCGTTGCGGACAAGCTGAAGGAGTTCGGCTGTGACGAGGTGAAAACCGGCATCGGCCGCACGGGCGTCGTCGGCATCATCAAGGGCAGCCGTGGTGAGGGTCCGGTCGTCGGGTTCCGCGCCGACATGGATGCCCTGCCGATCCATGAAATGTCGGGCAAGGCCTGGGCGTCGAAGACCCCCGGCAAGATGCATGCCTGCGGTCACGATGGGCATACGGCCATGCTGCTCGGTGCAGCCAAGCATCTGGCCGAGACGCGCAATTTCAAGGGCTCGATCGCGGTCATTTTCCAGCCGGCGGAAGAGGGTGGCGGTGGCGCCCGGGAAATGGTCGCCGACGGCATGATGGAAGAGTTCGCCATCTCGGAAGTTTATGGCATGCACAATCATCCGGGCATGGCCGTCGGCACGTTTGCCACCCGCAAGGGCTCGGTGATGGCGGCGGCCGACCAGTTCGACATCGAGATCCACGGCCGCAGCGGCCATGCGGCCCAGCCACACAAAAGTGTTGATCCGGTGCTGGCCTCGGCGCAGGTCGTCGTCGCCCTGCAGTCGATCGCAGCGCGCGAAACCGATCCTTTGAAGTCGGTGGTCGTCACCGTCACCAAAATCCATGGCGGCGATGCCTATAACGTCATCCCGGACGGCGTGAAGCTTTCGGGCACGGTGCGCACGCTGCTGCCGGAGCTGCGCGACATGGCAGAAACCCGGATCAACGAGATTGCCACCGGTGTGGCTATGGCGATGGGGGCAAGGGCCACCGTCTCCTATCATCGCGGCTATCCCGTTACCTTCAACCACGCGGCCGAAACCGAATTTGCGCTTGACGTCATGCGAAAGGTCGCCGGACCCCAGGCTGTCAGCGACGAATTCCCGCCTGCCATGGGTGCTGAGGATTTCTCCTACATGCTGGAGGCGCGGCCGGGCTCCTTCGTCTTCATCGGCAATGGCGAGACGGCCAACCTGCACAACTCGGCCTATGACTTCAACGACGAGGCGATCCCCTACGGCATCAGCTACTGGGTGACGCTTGCGGAGACGGCACTCGCAGCCTGACATTTCAACCAGATCTCGACGACATAAAAACAGGGGAACGGGATATGGCAGCGGTGGAACAGGGAAAAGAGACGAGCGCGGCACCAGTGCTCTCGGTGCGTAACCTCACGACCTCCTTCCGCATCGGGACAGAGTGGCGATCGGTCGTGCGGGGCATGAACCTCGATATCGCGCCACGCGAAACGGTGGCGATCGTCGGGGAATCGGGATCAGGCAAAAGCGTTACCTCGCTCTCGATCATGCGGCTTCTGTCGGAGACGACCAGCCGTATCGAGGGCAGCGTCAAGCTCGAGGGACGTGAACTCCTGACACTCGACCGCGAGCAGATGCGGCAGGTGCGCGGCAACCAGATCTCGATGATCTTCCAGGAGCCGATGACCTCGCTCAACCCGATCTTCCCGATCGGCAAGCAGATCGCGGAAGCCATCACCTGCCACCGCGACATCCCGGCGGCGGACGCGAAGGCGGAGGTCTTGCGACTGCTTGACCGTGTGCGAATCCCCAATGCGAAGAACCGCTTCGACGAATATCCGCACCAGTTTTCCGGCGGCATGCGCCAGCGCGTGATGATTGCCATGGCGCTTGCCTCCCGGCCCAAGCTCCTGATCGCGGATGAGCCGACGACCGCGCTCGACGTCACCATCCAGGGCCAGATCCTCGACCTGATCAAGACGCTTCAGGACGAGGAGGGCATGGCGGTTCTGTTCATCACCCATGACATGGGCGTGGTGGCTGAAGTCTCCGACCGCACCGTGGTCATGTTCCGCGGCGAGGCAGTGGAAACCGGCACGACCGACGACATTTTCAATCGTGGTCAGCATCCCTATACGCGGGCGCTTCTGTCAGCCGTGCCCAAGCTCGGCTCGATGGGCGGACGCGACAATCCGATGCGGTTTCCGGTCATCGATATCAAGACAGGCGAAACGCTTGTTGCAGAGGCTGAAACCGCGCCGCCGCAAAAGGGCAATCAGCCGCTTCTGGAGGTCAAGAACCTCACCACTCGCTTTGATATCCGCTCAGGGCTGCTGGGCCGCAGGAGTGGTGCCGTGCATGCGGTCGAAAACGTGTCCTTCGACCTTCGCCCCGGCGAAACGCTTTCGCTGGTCGGCGAATCCGGTTGCGGCAAGTCGACGACCGGGCGTTCGATCACGCGGCTGGTCAATCCGACATCCGGTCAGATCTCGGTGGATGGCTATGATGTGCGCCGGCTCGACGAGGCTTCGTTGCGGCGCATGCGTCGAAGCATCCAGATGGTTTTCCAGGACCCGTTTGCCAGCCTCGATCCGCGGATGAGCGTCGGCCAGGCGGTGATGGAACCCTTCATCGAACATCAGTTGGGCACAAAGGCACAGGCGCGCGACAAGGCGGCCGACCTGCTCGAACGGGTCGGTCTCAGCGCCGAGTTCATGTCACGCTATCCGCATGAGTTCTCCGGCGGCCAGCGCCAGCGTGTGGCGATCGCTCGATCCCTCATGCTCGACCCGAAGATCATCGTTGCGGACGAGGCCGTGTCGGCACTCGACGTCTCGATCAAGGCGCAGGTCTGCAATCTGCTGCTCGAATTGCAGCAGAGCCTCAACCTCGCCTATCTGTTCATCAGCCACGACATGGCCGTGGTGGAGCGTGTGAGCCATCGTGTGGCGGTCATGTATCTCGGCGAGATCGTCGAGATCGGACCGCGTCAGGCGGTGTTCGACAATCCGCAGCATCCGTATACCAAAAAGCTGATGGCGGCAGTGCCGGTGCCGGATCCCGCACGTCGCAAGCTTAAGCGCAATCTTGCGACCGACGAGATCAAGAGCCCGATCCGCCCGCTCGGTTATGAGCCGCCTGTGCGAAAATATCGCGAAGTGGCCGAGGGGCATCTGGTTCAGATGTGAATGTCGCCCGCTGACTCGTATTGGGGGGCGCTCGGCCCCTCAACTGGAAGGCGGCTGACCGAAGCCGACGAGCGTCACATGGGCGCTCCACTCGTATTTCGTCGCGTCGATGATTTCGGGGCGGGGGTGGGCAAAGGCGTGGAAGAGTAACGCGTAGCACCGGGTGACCGTATCGCCGGGCGCGATGACCTGTTCGTCGCGCAGGAAGCCACGATAGGCGATATCCGTTTTCCCCAGTGGTCGTCCAACCAGGTCGAAGGACAGGCGGTTTACCGTCTGGTCTGAGGTGTTGGTGAAGGTTGCGGCAATCGGCCGATCCGGGTTGGCGCATGTCTTGTTGTTGGCAGCCACGCTGACCGTCACGGCGGTCATCTCAGCGCGTTGAAGCCGGGATTGGCCGTCGCTGAAAAACCAGACGATTGCGCCGATCACGGCAATCACTGCCGCGACCCCGATCGCCAGGGGGCGCCTTTTCAAAAGCAAGGCAGCCAGCAGGACGGCAATGGTTGCCGCGGCGATCCAGACCATTACGGCCATTCCAGGCAGGACATAGATTTCATACACCCAAGATAAGGTCCGCTGCGGGAAAGGCAACGGAGATCCGCAACCGTCGTCTTTGCCTTGTGTCTTGGAGTTGCCGCTTGCCTCGACCCTTGAAGCGGTTCTAACCTGCCAACACCCGTTCACAAGGTCGACAGGTGTTGAAATGCTCATTTCGCTTTACCAGATGCAGCCGCTTTCCGGCGATGTTCCCGGCAATATCGGAAAGATCGCAAGGGCTGCGATGGCCGCTGCCGAAATGGGGGCTGATCTTCTGGTGACGCCTGAACTCGGGATCAGCGGTTATGCCCAGGGTGCCGGCTTTGCATCGCTTGCCGAAGGGCGGGATGGGCCGATCATGGAGGCCTTGCGCGAGATCGCCGCAGACTGCGGACTGGCCATCTGCGCCGGATTTCCGGAGCGCGACGGCGCCCATGTTTACAATTCCTCGGTTCTGGTCCGGCCGGATGGAAGCGCTGAATTCTATCGCAAGAGCCATCTCTACGGCGAAGGGGAGCGGGCAGCCTTCAAACCCGGCTCAGAGCCGCCGCAGGTGTTCGACCTCAACGGTATCAAGACCGGCATGCTGATCTGCTACGATGTCGAGTTTCCGGAAAATGTGCGGACACTGGCCCTTGCGGGCGCCGAACTGGTCCTCGTTCCGACCGCCTTGCCGCAGGGGCTGATCAGCCGGCGCGTTGCCGATATCGTGGTGCCGGCACGGGCCTTCGAAAACGGGGTCTTTCTGGTCTATGCCGATCTCTGCGGGACGGAAAACGAACTCTCCTATGGCGGCCGATCCGTGATTCTCGGGCCTGATGGTGACGAGCTTGCACGGGCCGGCATGATGGAAACGCTGCTTGTCGCCGAGGTCAACCCGGCCGCCTATGACGAGGCACGGGCGCAAAATCCCTATCTCACCGATCGGCGGCCGGGGCTTTATCGTCTGTGATGCGCTCGCATTGCAGCGGTGGATGCGTGGCACTACATCAGGCGAAAGCCGAAGGAGCCCCTGATGATCTTTGATGCCGCGCTCATGTCCCTGCGCAATCTCTTTGCCCCGGAAACGAGATCTGCCTTCTGGAAGACACTCGGGCTCACCATCCTGGTTTTGATCGGACTGTGGTTTGGTCTGCGCGAAAGCTTCATGGCCTTCATCATGCCGACCGTCGAAGGCTTCATTCCGGAGCTTCCGGCCTGGGCCGGCTGGCTGACATTGGTCTTCGGGATCCTGGCCAGCATCGGCCTTGCGCTTGGTCTGGCACTTCTGCTTTCGCCCGTGACGGCGATTGTGGCCGGTCTCTTTCTCGACGATGTCGCTGAAGTGGTCGAGAAGCGCGACTATCCGAACGACCCGCCGGGCAAGGCCATGCCGATGGGGGAGGCGATCATTGCCTCGATCAAGTTCTTCGGCGTTGTGATCATCGGCAATCTCGTTGCGCTGATGCTGCTGTTCATCCCCGGCATCAACATCATCGCCTTTTTCCTGGTCAACGGCTATCTGCTGGGTCGCGAATTCTTCGAGTTTGCCGCCATGCGTTTGCGCAGTGTCGAAGATGCCAAGCGTTACCGGGCCAAGCATTCGAGCACCGTCTTTCTTGCGGGTCTCGTGATTGCCGGCTTTCTCGCCGTGCCGATCCTCAACCTTTTGACGCCGCTTTTTGCAGCCGGGCTTATGGTGCATCTGCACAAGGCGCTTAGCCGCCGGGATGTGGGCGTGGGAGCCACCGCGGTCAGTCGTTGACGCCCGCGCCGGCTGCCATCATTCACTGACGCCGATCATCTGCTGAGGCAGCTCGACCAGCGGGGCTGGCACATCGACGGTCTTTTCCGGCGATTTGCAGATATCGGCAATCACGCAGCGCTCACATTCGGGCTTGCGCGCCTTGCAACAGTAACGGCCATGCAGGATCAGCCAATGATGGGCATGGAAGAGATACTGCTTCGGGACAATCTGCATCAGGGTGTCCTCGATCTCGTCCGGTGTCTTGCCCGGCGCGAGCTTGATGCGGTTGCCGATCCGGAGGATATGCGTATCGACTGCCATGGTCGGGATGCCGAAGGCCATGGACATCACGACATTCGCTGTCTTCCGCCCAACACCGGGGAGCGTGACCAGCTCCTCGCGGGTGCGCGGTACGATGCTTCCGAAGTCATCGACCAGTTTCTGGGAAAGCGCGATGACGTTCTTCGCCTTGTTGCGAAAAAGCCCGATGGTCTTGATGTATTCCCGGACCTTTTCCTCGCCCAAAGCCAGCATTTTTTCGGGCGTATCGGCCACCTTGAAGAGGGCGCGGGTCGCCTTATTTACGCCGGCGTCGGTTGCCTGGGCAGAAAGCGCCACGGCGACGACAAGCGTAAAGGGGTTGACGTGCTCCAGCTCGCCTTTGGGCTCCGGCCTTTGGATCGAGAAGCGGCGGAAAATCTCTTCCAGCTCGGCCTTCGAATAAGCGGTGCGACGGCGTGCCGCTGGCTTGCGACGGGCCGTTGGATTTGACTTTTTCAAAGTTTGGGCGCTGGATTTCGGCTTCTGATCAGTCATGGAAAACCTATAGTCGGGCAGGGCAATGGAAGGCAATCTCGAGCAGGCGGCGGACCAGCCGATTTTCGCAGCGGAACTGACGCCCTACCGGTCGCTGGGGCGAAAAGGCTACCGGGTGCTGTTTGCGATTACCGGTACGGTCTGCCTTGTCCATGCGCTTTTCTTCATGGCGACGGGTGCCTGGCCAATCGGACTGTTTTTCGGGCTTGATTTCCTGCTCCTCTACGGTGCTTTCTGGCTGAATTATCGCGCGGCCCGTGCCCGCGAAGAGGTTGTCGTCTCGCGCACCAGTCTGTCGATTCGCAAGTTCACGCCGGCAGGGCGGATGACGGAGCATCGGTTCAAGACGCTCTGGGCGCGCTTCTTCGTCAAGCGGCACGAGGAGTTCGGTATCACCTCAATGACCGTTGCCGGCGAGGGGCTGATCACCGATGTCGGCTCGTTCCTCAATCCGGATGACCGGGAAAGCTTTTCCAAGGCCTTCAAGTGTGCACTGGCGACCGCCAAGCAACGGATCTGATCTGGGCTGATACCCACCGCAAGAAACGGGTGGTATCAGGCCTGAGCCTGTGGTGAAGTCCTCACGAGAAGAGGATTTCGCCATGACACTTGCCGAGCAGATCGACCTGTCCCGCGGGACCGACATCACGCCTGAGGGCTCGGATTACGAGACCGTGCGGCAGGTGATCGAAATGCTGACGCTCGACTACCAGAGCCAGCCGTCACTGGATGATATTGCCGAACGGCTCGGGCAGTCTCCGACACAATTGCAGAAAACGTTTACCCGCTGGGCGGGCCTTTCACCTAAGGCCTTCCTGCAGGCGGTCACGCTCGATCATGCCAAACGCTTGCTCGGTCGCGAGGAACTGCCGCTGCTCGAGACATCACTCGAACTCGGTCTTTCCGGCCCAGGCCGCTTGCATGATCTCTTTGTCACGCATGAAGCGATGAGCCCGGGTGAATGGAAGGCACGCGGCGCTGGACTCACGATCCGCTACGGCTATCACCCATCGCCCTTTGGGCTTTCGCTGGTCATGATCACCGATCGCGGGCTGGCGGGCCTCGCCTTTGCGGAAACGGGTGGCGAGGCCGCCTGTTTCGATGACATGGCGCGCCGCTGGCCAAATGCCAAATACGTCGAGGATAGCGAGGCAACCGCATCCTATGCGGCTCGCGTCTTCCATCCCGAACGCTGGTCGGCAGAGGAGCCCTTGCGCGTGGTGCTGATCGGCTCCGACTTCCAGATCCGCGTCTGGCAAAGCCTCCTGGGGATCCCGCTCGGCCGGGCCGTCACCTATTCCGATATCGCCCAGAAAATCGGCCAGCCAACCGCAAGCCGTGCCGTGGGCGCCGCCGTCGGACGCAACCCGATCTCGTTTGTCGTGCCGTGCCACCGGGCGCTCGGCAAGAGTGGTGCCTTGACGGGGTATCATTGGGGGCTGACCCGCAAGCGGGCGATGCTTGGCTGGGAGGCCGGGAAGGGATGACAAGCGACTGGGTGAAAGGGCGCTTTTCGAAACAACGCCGCTGTGAGATGATGGCGTATGCGCAACACGGTTCAAATTCCTGATGACATCAGCCGCCGGATCGACAGTCTGGTGGAGCGGAGCGATTTGTCCCGCGACCAGATCGTCGAGGATGCGCTGGCTCAAGGGCGTTCGCTTGCCTGGCAGGAGCAGTGGGTATCCGGTGTTCTGGAAGCCGTGGCTGAAGCCGACCGCGGCGAATTTGCCAGCGATGCGGAGATCGAAGCCGTGTTGAACAAGTACGGTTCACCTTGAGGCCATGCGTATCGTCTGGACGCGACGCTATCTTCAAGAACTCGCGGCCATCGGCGACTATCTGCTCGAACGCAACCCCGTTGCTGCCGGGCGTATCGTGAGAGCAATACACTCACGAACGGCTCGATTGCTGGCGACCAATGCCTTTATGGGGCGGAGGGGCGAGATTAATGGTACGCGCGAGTTGGTGCTAGCAGACCTTGGATATGTCGTCGCCTACCGGGTGAAGGATAACCAGATTGAGATCCTGTTCGTTCAGCATGGCGCACGCGCCTGGCCAGAACAACTTTAGCGCACCATCTCCAACAACTCCCGTGCTGCCGCCTCATCCGTGATCAGCGTATTGCCGCCGATCCGGCGCATGGTGGCGCGGATTGCCATGGCGCGATGCGCGCCGCCAGACGCAATCACGATGTGTTGTGCCTTTTTCAGCGTATCCAGATCAATCGCCATCGCCCGTTCATTGATCGGGTGTGCAACCGGATTTCCGTCTTCGTCGATGAAGTTGAACATGGTGTCGCAAACGCATCCTGCGTCCACCAGTTCTGTCAGCGTTTCATGGCTGATGAAGCCTTCCGACAGAGAGGTGGAGTGCGGTCCGATATCGCCGCAGGACACGACCGCGAGGTCGAGGTTTTCGGCGAGGTCATAAAGCGTCTTCAACCCGCATTGCTCGATCAGCGCCTTCTTCGTTGCAAGGCTGTCGACCATCAGCGGTGCAAGGAACATGTAGCATTCGGCGCCAAGCTGGCTTGCCAGTCGCCAGGTATAGTCGATCGGGTTGGTCTGGTGGACGGCGACAATGCCGCCGAGCAGGGACACCACCTTGCAGTTTTCCCGCCGCGGCGGGCGGAAGGCTGACAGCGAGGCGGTCATGGTGCGGCCCCAGCCGACACCAATCGTCATGTCGTCGGTGATTGCCTCTGTCAGGAACTGGCCAAGCGCCAGACCGACGGCCTTGGCGATGGCGTCGGCGTCCGTCTTTTCCGGCGAGGGCACGACGATGGCTTCGTCGAGGCCGTAGGCTTTCTCGAGTCGGATCGCGAGATCGATGCTATCGGCCATGCCTTCGCTGATCCAGATCTGCACTTCGGCACGCTTGCGCGCCTCCTCAAGCATGCGGATCACCGTCTGCCGGCTGACTCCCAGCCTGTCAGCCACGTCTTTCTGCGTCAGGCCCTCGTTGTAATAGAGCCATGCGGCGCGGATACGGAGTGAACCGGCATCCGTAAGCGTCGTGTGATGATCGCGTCTGAGCTTCGCCAAGATCTCTCTCGAATTGTGGAACTTCCGAGCCTCACTATCCGTTCTCATGATACTTATGTCAAATTGTAAGAACAGATGTCTTGACTTTGCCACCTTCGGATGGCGATAGTCTGGCCAAGCACGATCGGCCGCTCGGGCCGCTCGGCAACCTGTTTTCGTCCAGCCGAAGGATCTCGCGATGACCTCGAAACTCGAACAGCTTCGTTCCATGACGACCGTGGTCGCCGATACCGGCGATATCGAGGCCGTTGCCCGTCTGAAGCCGGTCGATTGCACCACCAATCCCTCGATCGTTTTGAAGGCGCTCGGCACCGATGCGTTCAAGGATGCCTTCCAGGAAGCCATCACCTGGGGCAAGACCAAGGGCGGCCAGGATGATGCCGTGATTGGCGCGATTGCTGACCGTATGGCGATTTCTGTTGGCGCGGCTCTTGCAGCCCTGGTGCCCGGCCGTGTCTCGACCGAAGTGGATGCCGATCTCTCCTTCGACACCAAGGCCTCGATCGAAAAGGCGCATCAGATCATTGCCGGCTACAAGGAGCGCGGCATCGAGAAGGATCGCATCCTGATCAAGCTCGCCTCGACCTGGGAAGGCATTCGCGCTGCCGAAGTGCTGCAGAAGGAAGGCATAGATTGCAATCTGACCCTGCTCTTCTCCAAGGCCCAGGCGATCGCCTGCGCCGAAGCCAAGGTCTTCCTCATCTCGCCCTTCGTCGGCCGTATCCTCGACTGGTACAAGAAGTCGACCGGTGAGGACTACACTTCCGAGACCGATCCGGGCGTCGTCTCGGTTCGTTCGATCTACAACTATTACAAGGCAAACGGCATCGGCACGATCGTCATGGGCGCCTCCTTCCGCAATGCCGGCGAAATCGAAGCACTGGCCGGTTGCGACCGCCTGACCATCAGCCCGCAGCTGCTCGACGAGCTGAATGCTGCTGAAGGCACGCTCACCCGCGCGCTGTCGCCCGATACCGTCAAGGCCGAGCCGCATGTCTCGCTCGACGAAAAGGCCTTCCGCTGGGCGATGAACGAAGATGCCATGGCGACCGAAAAGCTCGCCGAAGGCATTCGCGGCTTCGCCAAGGATCTGGGCACGCTGCGCGGTCAGATTGCCAAGGCATTGGCTGCCTGATCGTCGGGGAACCGTTCCCTCAATTTGGAGTTTGGAAATGGCCCTAGCAAAAGCTCGGGCCATTTTCGTTTTCGCTAGGCTGTTCGCCTATCTGAGGGAGGAAAGAGATGGCGATCATTACGGGTGGCTGCGCCTGCGGCAAGGTGCGGTTCGAGGCCGAAGGCGAGCCAGACCGCGTCGGCATTTGCCATTGCCTTGACTGCCGGAAGTATCATGGTGCCCTTTTTTACGCCGCAGCGATCTATCGGGATAATCAGGTGAGGATTACCGGCGAAGCCCAGATGTATGACGGGCGCTTCTTCTGTCCTGTCTGCGGCTCGCGTGTCTTCAATCGCAGCGGAGATGAGGTCGAGCTTCATGTGGGCTCATTCGACGATATTAACGTGTTGCAGCCGAGCTACGAGCTCTGGACGATCCGGCGGGAAAGCTGGATGCCTGAGTTTCCGGTTGCCGAGCGCTTTGATCGGGATCGGCCTGCCGAGGGGCGAGGGGAGGATTGAGCATCCAGGAACGTATCGTTCACGGACGCCGTGGCCGCTCAAACGGATCGATCACGATGACCGGATCGGTCGGTGCATTCCGATCCGCTTCTGGTGGGGCGAAGCCCGGTTCTTCCAGCAAAAACCGACCATCCACCCAGCCTGAGATGCGTGGGCGGGTGACGGTGGCGATGCGGCACCAGTAGCCGCCACGGCTGTCCTTGCAGGAGAGGCGTTCGATTGGGGTGCCATCTTCAAGCGCGTGGATGACGCGAAAATTGGGGCCGGCTCCCGTATGGACAGAAAGCTGTGTGCCGGGTGGTAGGCCGCGGACATGCCAGAGATAGGTATCCATCATCTGACTGCCGCCATCGAGGCTCGGGGCGGGGATGACTTGCGGCTGCTGGGCTTGTGCCGGGGTGGGCAGCAGTTGAGTTGTGCAGAGAAGTGCGGCAGCCGCGATGAGGGTCTTGGTGCTCTTGTATCTCACGCGATTCTGTTCGCAGCGCATCTCGTTCTCCTCGTTCGGCATTATGATAAGGAGGAGCGAGGTCCGTTGCCACTGGTTTGGTCTGTCAGGGTAAACGGCAGAGAGATCGTCTTGCTCGTCCCCGGGTTAAGCCCGAGGACGAGGATAGCGTTCATCGGACGCCCGCATTGTTCTCAATGCGCGATCATCACATGGCGCACCGTCGTGTAATCTTCCAGCGCGTAGATCGACATGTCCTTGCCATAGCCGGATTGCTTCATGCCGCCATGGGGCATTTCGTTGCAGAGCATGAAGTGGGTGTTGATCCAGGTGCAGCCGTAGCGAAGCTTGGCGGCGGTCTGCATGGCGCGGGAGATGTCCTTGGTCCAGACCGAGGAGGCAAGGCCGTAGTCGCTGTCGTTTGCCCAGGTGACCGCCTGGTCTGCGTCTGAGAAGCGGGTGACGGAGACCACCGGGCCGAAGACTTCGCGACGGACGATTTCGTCGTCTTGCGTCGCGCCGGCAATGACGGTCGGCGTGTAGAAGAAGCCCTTGTCCGAGCCGATCTTGCCGCCGGTGACGACTTCCATGTGCTTGTGTTCGGCAGCGCGCGTTACGAAGCTTTCGACGCGGTCGCGCTGGCGCTTGGAGATCAGCGGACCGATCTCGTTTTCCGCGTCATCGGCCTGGTTGAATTTGATCGTCGATACGGCGCTTGCGAGATCGGCGACGAAACGGTCGTAGATCTTGTCAGCCGCATAGATGCGGCAGGCGGCGGTGCAATCCTGGCCGGCATTGTAATAACCGAAGGTGCGGATGGCGGCGACAACCGCGTCGATATCGGCGTCATCGTGGATGATGACAGGCGCCTTGCCGCCGAGTTCCAGGTGCGTGCGCTTCACCGTCTTCGCAGCGGCGGTCATCACCTTCTTGCCCGTGGCGATGTCGCCGGTGATCGACAGCATCTGGATCTTCGGATTGTTGATCAGCGCGTTGCCGACGCTTTCGCCGCGGCCGAGCACGACATTGACCACGCCCTCGGGCAGGATCTCGGCCATGACCTTGGCGAGTTTCAGCGCCGTCAGCGGCGTCTGTTCGGAGGGCTTGAAGACGATGGTGTTGCCGCCGGCCAGCGCCGGTGCCAGCTTCCAGGCCATCATCATCAGCGGATAGTTCCACGGCGCAATCGAGCCGATGACGCCGACAGCGTCGCGGCGGATCATCGAGGTGAAGCCCGGCAGATATTCGCCCGAGACCGGCGCCTGCAGCGTGCGGATCGCACCGGCAAAGAAGCGGTAGCAATCGACGATCGCCGGGATTTCATCGTTCAAAACGGCATTGATCGGCTTGCCGCAGTTCAGGCTTTCAAGGGCGGCGAAGCCGGCGGCATCCTTTTCGATCGCATCGGCAATGGCGAGCAGATAGCCGGCGCGCTGGCCGGGGGTGGTCTGCGACCAGGAGGCAAAAGCGCCTTCGGCAGCGTCAACGGCTTGTTCGACCTGGGCGAGCGAGGCTTCCGGTAGGTCGATAATGACCTCGCCCGTCTTCGGATTGAGGATTTTCTCGTCCGTCTCTGTTCCGGCTTCGAAGCTCGCGCCGATCAGCATCTGGGTGTCCATGTCGTTCTCCCTTTTATCAGACTTCATTTGGGACGGCGCCCGTTTAGAAGAGGCGGTGCCGGTTGTTCATTTGCCACTGCCGGCGATCTGGTCGGTATCGCGGGTCAGGTAATAGGCCGCCAGGATTGGCAGGAAGGTGACGATGACCACGACCATTGCGACGACATTGGTCACCGGGCGCTGGCGGGGGCGGATCAGTTCTTCGAGCATCCAGATGGGCAGGGTCGTCTGCTGGCCGGCAGTAAATGTGGTGACGATGACTTCGTCAAACGACAGTGCAAAGGCGAGCATGCCGCCGGCGAGCAAGGCTGTTGCAATGTTCGGCAGGATGACGTGCCGGAAGGTCTGAAAACCATCGGCACCGAGATCCATCGAGGCCTCGATCAGCGAGCCGGAGGTTCGGCGGAAGCGGGCCACCGCATTGTTATAGACGACGACGACGCAGAAAGTGGCGTGGCCGAGAATGATCGTCCAGACCGAAAACGGGATATCCGCCAACGAAAAAGCCGAGCGCAGCGCAATACCGGTGATGATGCCGGGCAGGGCGATCGGCAGGATGACGAGCAGCGAGATCACCTCCCGACCGAAGAATTTTGTCCGGGCGACGGCAGCGGCGGCAAGTGTGCCGAGCACAAGCGCGATGACGGTGGCAATGCTCGCGACCTTGACCGAAAGGCCAAGCGCTTCCCAGATGTCGGGGCGGTTCCAGGCGACGGCGAACCATTTCATCGTGAAGCCCGGCGGCGGCCACTGGAAGCTCTTTTCCTCCGTGGTGAAGGCATAGACGAAGATCAAAAGGATCGGCAGGTGCAGGAAGGCAAGGCCGAAGCCTGCGGCGATCTTGAGCGAAAGGCCTGCGGACTGGGAACGATCAGAGCGCATCGAAGGCCCCCATGCGTTTGGCGATGGTCAGATAAATGCCCATGATGACGATCGGCACAACCGAGAAAGCGGCGGCGAGCGGGATATTGCCCGCCGTGCCCTGCTGGGCATAGACGGCCTGGCCGATGAAGAGACGCGAGGTGCCGACGATCTGCGGGATAATGTAATCGCCCATGGTCAGCGAGAAGGTGAAGATCGAGCCGGCGACAATGCCGGGGAGCGCCAGGGGGAAAAGCACATGGCGGAAGGTCTGGCCGGAATCGGCGCCAAGATCGCCCGAGGCTTCGATCAGGTTGCCGGGCACGCGCTCGAGCGCTGCCTGGATTGGCAGGATCATGAAGGGCAGCCAGACATAGACGAAGACGATAAAGATGCCGAGATAGCTGATCGACAGCGAATTGCCGCCGATGACGGGGATGGCGAGAATGCCGTCGAGCAGCCATGTCAGGCGCAGTTTTTCGAAGATCCAGGTCAGGATGCCTTCCTTGGCAAGGATCAGCTTCCAGGCATAGACTTTGACCAGATAGCTCGACCAGAGCGGCAGCATGATGCCGAGATAGAAGATGGCCTTCCATTTTCCCTTGGCGTGGCGGGCGGCATAATAGGCGATCGGGAAGGCAATGACGGCAGAGGCGAGGGTAACGGCAGCCGACATCAGCAGCGTGCGCAGGATGATGTCGAAATTTGCCGGTTGCAGCAGCTGGCCATAGGTTGCGAGCGTGAATTCGTAGGTGATCAGGCCGGAGAATTCGTCGATCGAGAAGAAGCTCTGCAGGAGCAGCGCCACCAGCGAGCCGACATAGACGATGCCAAGCCAGAGCAGGGGCGGCACCAGCATCAGAACCAGCAGCAGGTTGGGCCTCCGCCAGAACAGATCCGAGAGCCGCCCCATCAGGCCCTGACGGCCAGGGGTGATCGCCGATGCGGAGACCGCCGTCATGCGCCGGCCTCCATGTAATGCGGGTCAGACGGCAACCACCCAATGCGGATGCTTTCGCGGGTCTGCGGTGCGGTCTGGCCAGCGGGCAGCGACACGGTGAGTGCTGCAACGGCCGTTTCGACAAAGAGCTTGGTCGAGGCGCCGAGGAAGCTCGCGGAGCGGACAGTCGCCTCCACGCCGCCTTCTGAGACGATGCGGATGGCTTCCGGACGCAGGCTCGTCCAGCGGGCTTCGCCGCCCAGCAGTTTCATGGCGTCTGGTGCGATCACATTGGAAGAGCCGACAAAATCGGCGACGAAGCGGGTGCGGGGGCGGTTGTAGATTTCGTGCGGCGTGCCGGCCTGAACGATCTTGCCGTCGTTGAAGACGGCGACGCGGTCGGCCATGGAGAGCGCCTCGCCCTGGTCATGGGTGACGAAAACAAAGGTAATGCCGAGCGCGCGCTGCAGGCTTTTCAGCTCCTCCTGCATCTGTTCGCGCAGCTTCAGATCGAGGGCACCGAGCGGTTCATCGAGCAGAAGGACCTTGGGCTTGTTGACAAGCGCCCGGGCGAGCGCCACGCGCTGGCGCTGTCCGCCGGAAAGTTGACCCGGCTTGCGCGCGCCGTAGCCGGGCAGCTTGACCATTTCCAGCGCCTTTTCGGCTTCGCGATGTCGTTCGGCCTTTGCCACGCCCTTGACCATCAAGCCATAGGCGACGTTGTCGAGGATGTTCAGATGCGGGAAGAGGGCGTAGTCTTGGAACACCGTGTTGACGTTGCGGCGATAGGGCGGCACGCCCTCGGCCGTTTCACCGAAGATCTCGATATGGCCATCGGTCGGCTGTTCGAAGCCGGCGATGAGGCGCAGACACGTCGTCTTGCCGGAGCCCGACGGGCCGAGCATGGCAAAGAACTCGCCCGGGGCGACCGTCAGGTCGACGCTGTCGACGGCTTTGACGCTGCCAAAATGG
Organism: Rhizobium sp. AAP43; assembly: GCF_001296045.1. Lineage (GTDB taxonomy): Bacteria > Pseudomonadota > Alphaproteobacteria > Rhizobiales > Rhizobiaceae > Allorhizobium. The sequence continues at coordinate 252,429 of NZ_LJHS01000005.1, forward strand.
CGCGAGACCTTCGTGAATGAGACGGCTGCGGTCATCAAGGACTCCAGATTTGCATTATGGCCCCTCATCCGCCTGCCGGCACCTTCTCCCCGCAGGCGGGGAGAAAGGCACAACTCCGCCGGCCTCGCAGAGCGTCGGCTGGCAATGATGTGAGCGGTGTTTCGGGGCAAGTCCCCTCTCCCCGTTCACGGGGAGAGGGTTAGGGTGAGGGGCTGGCGCCCCGTTTGAGAGCTTACCGTCCGCCGATTACGCCGATGTAGTCGGAGACCCAGCGGTGATAGGGCACGCATTCGCCCTGGCTTTCGCATTTGGAGACCGGGGTCTTCCAGAACTTGATCTTGTCGAAGTTCTCGTAGCCATTGGTCTTGCAGCCCTCGTCGCCGAGAAGCGCATTGCCCTTGCAGGCGGCGGGAACGGACGGCACCGTGCCGAACCAGGCCGAGACATCACCCTGGACCTTGGGCGAGAGCGAATGCTCCATCCACATGTACGCGCAATTCGGATGCTCGCTGTCGACATGCAGCATGGTGGTGTCAGCCCAGCCGGTTACGCCTTCCTTCGGGAAGACAGACGCGACTGGCTGGTCGGCCTTCAAGAGGTTGGCCTGGAAGGGCCAGGAGCCGGAGGCGACGACGCCTTCATTCTTGAAGTCGTCGATCTGGATCATCGCGTCATGCCAGTAGCGGCCAACCAGCTTGCGCTGGCCACGCAGCAGCTCAAGCGCTGCCTTGTACTGGTCCTCGTTCAGCTCGTACGGATCCTTGATGCCGAGTTCCGGCTTGTGGGTCATCAGGTAGAGGGCGGCGTCCGCCACATAGATCGGGCCGTCATAGGCCTGGACGCGGCCGCTGTTCGACTTGCCGTCGGGCAGCGTCATTTCCTCGAACACCACGTTCCAGCTGTCCGGCGCCTTGTCGCCAAAGGCCTTGGTATTGTACATCAGCACGTTCGGGCCCCAGACATAAGGGGTGCCATAATGAACGCCGTCCTTGGTGTGCCAGGGGGCGTTCTGCAGGCGCTCGTCGATCGTGCTCCAGGACGGGATGAGGGCGGTATTGATCGGCTGCACGCGCTTGCCGGCCACGAGGCGCAGCGAGGCGTCGCCCGAGGCGGTGACGAGGTCGAAGCCGCCTTCGTTCATCAGGGCGACCATTTCATCCGAGGTGGCAGCGGTCTTCACAGTGACCATGCAGCCGGTCTTCTTCTCGAATTCGGTGACCCAGTCGTAATTCTTGTCGGTTTCGCCGCGCTCGATATAGCCGGCCCAGGCAACGATCGAGACGGCACCTTCGCCCGGTCCCAGTGCCTGAAGCGGTTCCTGGGCAAGCGATACAGTGGTCATGCTGAGGACGGAAGCAAGGGCTGTGCAGGATTTCAGAAAGGTCTTCATCGCGACGTCTCCCGGTTGTGAGTGGCCGCTTGTGCGGCTCAATGTTCCCGCCGTGAAGGTTGCCGCGAATGTGCCGCATTCGCAAATTCATTCGTCAGAATGGTGGTATCGGTTTTTCCGATAGGTGAGGATCTGCGAGATCGGGGGGATGAGGGGCAAATCATCAGCAGGGTGTCCTTATCGCACCCTGCCACTGCGGCTCGCCTCGGCGATCCCGACAAAATCCCGCGCCGCTTGCGGCAGGCTGGACCCTTTGCGCCAGACCATGCCGACCTGCACCACAGGCAGCGCGCCGGAGACGTCGCGGCTTTCGATGCGGTCGCCTTCCAGCGACCAGGGCCGATAGACGAGGTCGGGAAGCAGGGCCACGCCGGCGCCTGTTGCGACCAGGCTGCGGACGGCTTCCACGGAACGGGTGCGGAAGGCGACATGGGGGCGGGCACCGAGCGCCGAGAGGAGTTTTCCGGTATTCTCCTCGATTTCATCCACCGTCAGCATGATCAGTGGTTCCTTGGTGATATCGGCAATCGAGATGATGTCGGCGGAGACGAGCGGATGGCCAATCGGCAGCCAGAGGCGGTAGGGCGAGGTTTCGAGGATTTCCGCCTGCAGGGCCATGCGGTCGCGGAGGTTGGAGATAACCATGACTGCCACGTCCAGCTCGCCGCCGATCAGCAGATGTTCAAGATAGGAGCCATTATCCTCCAGCGCCGATACCTCGACATCGGGGCAGGCGCGGCGATAGCGGGCAAGAAGGTCGGACAGCACATAGCCCGCGACGAGCGAGGTGACACCGATATTGAGCGTTCCGCCGGTGTTGCTCTTGGTGTCGGCAAAGACATTTCGCGCATCTGAGACGGTGGCGAGGATCTTCGTGGCGTGGCGCAGGAACTGGTGGCCGTTATGGGTGACCGACAGCCCGCGAGGGTGGCGCTCGAAGAGCGTTACGCCAAGATCGCCCTCCAGTTCCTTGATCGCCTCGGTCACCGAAGACTGGGAGATCGACAGGTTCTGGGCGGCGCGGGTGACGGAGCCCTGCTCGGCGACGGCGACGAAATATTGCAACTGACGGAATGTGAATGCCATGCGCTACTGAAGCATGGCGGCTCGGGGCGCGGCAAGCCATCTTAAAGCCAAGACATTGTCAGCTTGCATGGCAGCTGTGAATTTGCGGACTAGGAAATCGGCGTCAGGGGTGTAGGATCGGTATGCCCGCGCCGTCGGTTGATCCACGGAACCTTGCCCCGAACAAAAGCATCCGTCCGCTCCCATGAAATCGACGCCGCTCGGCTATACCTTCACCTTTCTCGCCTTCTCGGTCTTTGCCATCCAGGATGGCATTTCCAAACATCTCGGCGCCAGCTATTCGCCGGTGCAGGTGGCCATGGTTCGGTACTGGGCCTTCGTGGCCTTCGCCGTATTTCTCGCCATGCGCTCCTCGGGTGGCCTGACGCAGGCGGTGAACACCAAGCGGCCGTTCCTGCAGGTCCTGCGGGGACTTATTCTCTTTTCGCAGATCCTGATCTCGATCGTTGCCTTCACCAAGGTGGGCCTCGCCCAGAGCCAGGCGATTTTTGCCGCCGGACCGATCTTCGTGGCGCTTCTGTCCATGCCGATCCTCGGCGAAAAGGTCGGCTGGCGGCGCTGGACTGCGATCGTCGCCGGTCTTGTCGGTGTCGTGATCATGCTGTCGCCCAGCGGCGGTGGCTTCAACACCTATATCTGGCTGCCGCTGATCTGCGCCGTGCTCGGCGCGGTGTATGGCATTGCGACCCGGCTGGTCAGCCGTGACGACCAGCCATCGACCAGCTTCTTCTATCTCGCCATTGTCGGTTTCATGGGGGCGAGTGTGCTTGGGCCGTTCTTCTGGGTGCCGTTCACGCCGGGCGACTGGGCCTGGATGGGCGGGCTCTGCTGCACCGGCATTGTCGGGCACTTCGCCTTGATCCGGGCCTATGAAAATCTGGATGCTGTGATCGTTCAACCGATTTCCTACTGGCAGCTCGTGCTCGGCGCGGTAATTGCCGTCAGCGTCTTCGGCGAAGTCCTGCGCTGGAATACGGTGCTCGGTGCGGTGATTGTCGTGGGTGCCGGCCTGTTCACGGTCTGGCGGGAATGGGTTGTCTCCCGCCGCGTACGTCGGGCCGAGGAAGAAGCCCGGGTATAAGGCCTTGGCTCCCCCTGCCGTTATCAATGTTGCGGCGTTTGCCGTTGCTGGACGAGCTCAAGCAGGGCCGGCAGTCCGACCGGTGCCACGGCGCGGAAATCCAGGCCATAGAGGCGGTGGGCAAAATCCCGTTTTACGCGCTCGATCTGGGCCATCTCGCCCTTGATGCGGGCTCGCAGGAGCGGGTCGCGCGTGCCGGTGATGGCCATCGACTTGTTCACCACCCAGCCATAGGGTTCGATTTTCGCGCGGCGCAGATCCTCCTGTAGGGCGGCGGCCTCCGAAACGGGCGTCGTCTCGGCCAAGGTCACCAGCAGAACACGGGTATAGGCGGGGTCCTGAAGGCGCATCAGCGGGGTCACCATGCGGCCGGGTGCAGCGTCATCCATGTGGCGCGTCATCTGACGGTGATAGGCACCTGTTGCGTCGAGCAGCAGCAGCGTGTGGCCGGTCGGCGCCGTATCGATGACGACGAAGCTCGAGCGCGCCTCGCCGACGACACGGGAAAAGGCGTGGAAAACGGCGACTTCCTCGGTGCAGGGGGAGGCGAGATCCTCGCGCAGCAGATCCTTTTCCTCCTGATCGAGATCACGCCCCTTGGTCGACAGGATTTTTTTGATATAGCGCGCCGTCTCGGCTTCAGGGTCGATGCGGTCAACAGTCAGGCCCGGCATTGCGTCTCCACCGACCACGAAGGACAGATGTGCGGCCGGATCGGTCGTCGTCAGGTGTACGGTATGACCGCGTGCTGCGAGGCCGACTGCGACAGCGGCGGCAATCGTGGTTTTGCCGACCCCGCCCTTACCCATGATCATGACAAGGCCTTTGTCGCCTTCGGCAATGTCGTCCACCAGTGTTGAAAGCTGCGGGAGATCGGTAATGGTGATCGACATGTCTGCGTCTGCTGCGACCAACGCCGCGTCGGGCGAGAACAGGCCTCGAAGGGCGGAGAGCCCGATCATGTCAAAGGATTTGAGCGGCACCTCGTCACGGGGAAGTGCGGCAAGCGATGGCGGCAGATCGGCGAGGGCTGCCGTCTGTTCTGCGGCGAAAGCGACCGCCACCCGATCGGCCGGGTCCGAGGGCGTGAAGCGGCCGTTGACTGCGAGCATCTGGTTCGAGAGTCCAAGCTCGGCCAGTTCGCTAGCCGTGCGTGCGGCTTCGCGGATGGCGCCCCGCTCGGCCCTGGTCACGAGAACGATGGTGGTGCGGGCCGGATCGCCGAGGCATTGCAGGGCATCGCGAAACCGATCTTCCTGCATCTTCAGGCCGGAATGGGGCCCAAGGCAGGAGGCGCCGCGTTGATTGGCTTCGAGAAAGCCCGTCCAGGCTTTCGGCAGGCTCAATAGCCGCAGCGTATGGCCGGTCGGGGCGGTGTCGAAGATGATGTGATCGAAGAGCGGATTGTCATCGGCCAGCAGACCGACAAAGGCATCGAAGGCCGCGATCTCGGTGGTGCAGGCACCCGACAATTGCTCCCGAACGGTGGCCTTTTCCGTTTCCGTGGCCGCCGGCCCCATCTGGTCGAGCACGCGCGCCCGGTATTCCTCGGCCGCGGTTTCGGGATCTATGTTCATCGCCGAGAGGCCGGGCACGCCCGGTACCGGGGTGGGCTCGGTGTCGAGCGCCACGCCGAGCATTTCATCGAGATTGGATGCAGGATCCGTGCTGACCAGCAGGATTTTCAAGCCCTTGTCGGCAAGCGCGATGGCGGTTGCGCAACTGAGCGAAGTCTTGCCGACCCCGCCTTTCCCGGTGAAGAACAGGTGGCGACTTGGCGTTTCCAGCAATCTCATGGATGTCATGCCCTGCGTGCTCCTCGCTCATTGCGTGAACGGCAGCATAGCGCAGGCTGAGGCAGATCACTTGATCCACAACAAGGGGCGACGCAGGGCTTGCGCCTCGGGTCGACCGACGGGTTGGGGGCGGTATCCGGGGTGGCGGCTTAACCGTCGATCTCCGATACCGGCATCTGGCGCTCGTGCCTTGCCGTCCAGACAGTGCGCAGAAAGGCGAGGATGAACATGGTGCTCATGATCAAAACGATGGTTGGGGCCGGGGCGCTGTCCAGGAAGAAGCTTACATAAATGCCGGACAGTGAGGCCGTGACGGCAACAGTGACGGCGGCGACCATCATAGTGGCAAATCGCCGCGTGAGCAGGAAGGCAATCGCGCCAGGGGCAACCAGCATGGCGACGGAGAGAATGATGCCGACCGCCTTCAACGCGCCAACGACGAGCAGGGACAAGACCGCGAGCTGACCGTAGTGCAGCAGGCGCACCGAAAGGCCGATGGCCTGGGCGTGCTGCGGATCAAAGGCATGCGCCAGCAGGTCCTTGCGCAGGACGACGAGGAAGAGCGTGGAGAAGAGGGCGATCAGGCCCGTCTCGATCAGGTCTGACGGCAGGATGCCAAGCATGTCGCCGAAAAGGATGTGGTCGAGGTGGACGGAGCTTTTGACCTGCACATAGAGCACAAGACCGAGGCCGAACATGCCGGAGAAGACGATGCCGAGCACCGTGTCTTCCTTGATGCGGCTGTTTTCTTTGATGAAGCCGGTGAGCAGTGCGCAGGCGAGGCCGGCGATAAAGGCGCCGATGGCGAGCGGAATGCCGGCAATATAAGCGATGACAATACCCGGAAGCACGGCATGGGAGACGGCGTCGCCCATCAGCGACCAGCCTTTGAGCACCAGCAGGCAGGATAAAAGCGCCATCGGCACGGCGATCATTAGCGTCACCACGAAGGCCGACTGCATGAAGGGCAGCTGGAAGGGCAGGAGCGCGAGTTCGATGGTTTCGCTCATGCCGGGCGCTCTTCGGCAAGGCCTTGCGGCGCAATGCCGGTGCTGGCCTTTGAAACGGGCACGGGCACAGGCGCGAGCGCGTCACGGGCGCGGCTGCGGGCGGCCAGCATGCCGTGTTTGGGCGCGAACAGGAAGGCGGCCAGGAAGATCACGGTCTGCAGCACGACGATGATGCCGCCGGTTGCACCATCGAGGAAGTAGCTTGCATAGGCGCCGACGAAGCTGGTGCCGGCACCGATGCTAAGTGCCATGAGGATCAGTCGCTGGAAACGGTCGGTCAAGAGATAGGCGGTGGCGCCGGGCGTCACGACCATGGCGATGACGAGGAAGGCGCCAACAGTCTGCATGGCTGCGACCGTGGAGGCGGCGAGCAGTGTGAAGAAGATCACCTTCAGCCGCTCAGGCTTGAGGCCGATCGACCGGGCGTGGTTCTCATCGAAGAAGGTGACCATCAGGTCCTTCCACTTGAGCGTCAGAACGAGAAGGCTCACGCCACCGATCAGGACGAGCTGCAGTGTATCGGCGGGCGTAATAGCGAGGATATTGCCAAGCACAATGGTCTTGATGTCGATCGAGACAGGCGAGATCGACACCATGAAGAGGCCAAGACCGAAGAACGAGGTGAAGATCAAGCCGATGATCGCATCTTCCTTGAGCTTGGTGCGCTGGTTGAGGAAGAGGATGGCAAGGGCGGCCATGCCGCCGGAGAGGAAGGCGCCAAAGGCGAAGGGGAGGCCGAGCATATAGGCGCCGGCGACGCCGGGCACGATGGCATGGGACAGTGCGTCGCCGATCAACGACCAGCCCTTCAGCATAAGATAGGCAGAGAGAAAGCCGCAGACGCCGCCGACCAGTGCGCTGACCAGGATTGCATTGCGCATGTAGTCATAAGTGAAGGGCTCAAGAAGCGTCGCGAGCATTGTTCACTCCGGGCTTCGGTGTGCCGTAGATAACGAAGGGGCGTTCGTCGTCGGTGATCACGGTGACTTCGCGGCCGTCTTCGTCGTCATGCAGATCGCGGCCGGCCAGCACGAAATGGCGGAGCGCGCCGCCAAACGCGGTCTTCAGGTTGTCTTCGGTGAAGGTGTCTTGCGTCGTGCCGGATGCGATGACGGTTCCCTTGACGAAGATTGTGCGATCGCAAAAGTCCGGAACGCTGCCGAGATTGTGGGTCGAGACCAGCATGACGCGGCCTTCGGCGCGCAGGTCCTTCATCAGGCTGATGATCTGTTCTTCGGTCGTGACGTCGACGCCGGTAAAGGGTTCGTCGAGCAAGATGACCTGGCCTTCCTGGGCGAGCGCGCGGGCGAGGAAGACACGCTTGCGCTGGCCGCCGGAGAGTTCGCCGATCTGGCGCTTGCGATAGTCCGACATGCCAACGCGGATAAGCGCTTCATCGACAAGCTGGTGATCGTGCTTTGAGGGAATGCGCAGGAAATTCATGTGGCCGTAGCGGCCCATCATCACCACGTCCTCGACCAGCACCGGGAAATTCCAGTCGACCTCTTCGGCCTGCGGTACATAGGCGATCAGGTTCCGGCGCAGCGCCTCGCGCACGTTCATGCCGAGAATGCGGATCTCGCCCGAGGCGACCGGAACGAAGCCCATGATCGCCTTGAAGAGAGTGGATTTGCCGGCGCCGTTGACACCGACAAGGGCCGTGATGGTGCCGGTCGGGATGGCGAAGCTTGCATGGCGCAATGCCGTGTGGCCGTTGCGATAAGTGACCGTGACGTCGTTCGCCGTGATGCCTTGCGGTGCCTGGCGGGGTGACCTTCGATCGCGCGATCCCATGATCATCCGGCGAGACCCTTCGCAATGGTGGATACGGTAACCTTGAGGAGGTCGATATAGGTCGGGACCGGGCCGCTCTCGTCGCTCAGCGAGTCGACATAGAGCACGCCGCCATAGGCTGCACCGGTTTCTGCCGCTACCTGTCTTGCCGGTTTGTCGGAGACCGTGCTTTCGGAGAAGACGGCCGGGATCTTGTTCTCGACCACCGCATCGACCACCGCCTTGACCTGCTGCGGCGTGCCCTGACTGTCGGCATTGATCGGCCAGAGATAAAGTTCCTTGAGGCCGAGATCGCGGGCGAGATAGGAGAAGGCGCCTTCGCTGGTGACGAGATAACGCCGGTCTTCCGGCAGGGCTGCGATCTCGGCCTTCAAGGGATCGATCTCGGCCCTGATCTTCAGTGTATAGGTGCGGGCATTGGCTTCGTAGACGGCGATATTGGCCGGGTCGATTTCAATCAGTGCCTTGCGGATGTTGTCGACATAGATGAGGGCATTTTCCGGCGACATCCAGGCATGCGGGTTGGGTTTGCCCTCGTAGTCCCCGCCGGAAATATCGATCGGTTCTACGCCATCGCTGACCGTCACATTGGGCACGTCGCCGAGATTGGCGAGGAATTTTTCGAACCAGACTTCCAGATTGAGACCGTTCCACAGAACGAGATCGGCATCGCGGGCCTTCAGGATATCGCGCGGGGTTGGCTGGTAACCGTGGATCTCGGCGCCGGGCTTGGTGATGCTCTCGACCGTGGCTGCGTCACCCGCGACGTTGCGGGCGATATCGGCAATCACCGTGAAGGTCGTTACGATCTTCGGCTTCTCGTCGGCAAGTGCCGCTCCGGGAAGGAGCAGGGCAAGCGCCAGTAGTCGGCCGAGCTTCGAAATCATGGTCCATCCCATTCTTGCAACTCATTCGCATTAAAACTTATAGCGCGGTCGGCGTTTGTCAACGCTCTTGCGAATGATTTGCAAAAACAAGCGAAAGCCTTGCCGTTTCATAATGGGAAGATGGGCTTAAGGGTTCTGCAAGGAGACTGGCATATGGTGACAGTCAGTATTGCGTCAACAGTCGGGACAGTGTCATGGCGGAGTTCGAAGCGTGAGGATTCCAAAGCCTCACCTGTCACGCAAAGTCGTGCTGATCGCAGGAGCCGCGCTTGTCATGTGCGGCGGCACGGGTGCTGCTGCCGTGTTCATCGGCGCTGACCAACTCCTCGGCCCATCCTATGCAGAGCTGAACGGATTTGCCTGCACCGAAGTGCAGACCGTCGAAATCCAGAAAAAGGATCGTTTCTGGATCCGCAAATATGTCACCACAGACGAGCCGAGTGATGGTCTCGGACGGATCAAGACAGCGCTCCGCGTCGCCAAGGCGGTGCAGGAAGCAAAGAAGGCTGACCTGGTGCAGGTGGTGGTGCTGGATGTGAACGGGCCGACCAGCCGGGCGCTGATCCGTGGCCGATCTGTCGGTGCGGATGTGATCTATGTGCCGGATCCGAGCCGCGTACCCGAAGAGGCGTCCGCACGGGTGCTGACCGCACGCTACATTGATGGGACTGCTGCTGCAAACGGTCAGTTTTTTGGCGAGCGTTTCGAAATGCCGGACGCCGATATCCAGGCGCTCATGGCAAAACTGGATGACTCAACGGATTGTCTGAAACCCGAGGTCGAAGTGCCCGAGGGCGGAGACGATGGTGCGGCTGCCGAGGGCCATGGTGAAAAGGCTCCGGCCGAAGGCCATGGCGAGGCGCCGGCCGATGGTCATGGCGAAGCGCCAGCTGAAGGTCACGGCGAAGCGCCGGCTGAAGGCCATGGCGAAGCGCCAGCGGATGCGCATGGCGAAGCGCCTGCCGAAGGCCATGGCGAAGAGACACCCGTTGCCGAGCACGGCACGACGGAGAGCAAGGGCTGGATGGCCACCGTCATGGGCATGGTCGGGCTGGGCGGTGACGAAGCCCCGGCTGCCGACCATGCGGCAACACCTGTTGACGGTCATGCGGCACCCGCTGCGGACGGTCATGCTGCGGCCCAAGCAGAAGGCCACGGCGATGCGCCTGCGGAAGATCATGCGGCAGCACCGGCTGACGGCCATGCGGCACCCGCTGCGGAAGGGCACGTGTCGGCCCCCGCAGAAGGCCACGGGGATGCGCCTGCGAAAGATCACGCCGCAGCACCGGCTGATGACCACGCTGCTGCACCCGCTGAGCAACATGCGGAGGCACCAGCGAAGGAAGATGGCGCGACGCCTGCTGATGATCACGCTCAGGCCCCGGCCGAGACTCCTGTTGATGGCCATGGCGATGTGGCGTCCGAGGAACAGGCAAAGGCTCCAGCCGACGATCATGCCGCTGCCCCCGTCGAGGATGATGCCGCCGCGCCGGCAGAGACTGCGGCAGCCCCTGCCGAGGACAAGGGTTGGTTCGACGGCTTGAAGAGCATGGTGGGTCTTGGCGGTGGCGATGAGCCGTCAGAGCCTGAGGCAGCAAAGGCGGAAGACGCGACTTCCGAGGATGCCGGCCCGGCGACGGCGCCGATCCAGGGCGATGACTGGCTGGCCAAGATGCGGGCCGCCCCGATCGAAGGCGGTGCCGCGGATGGGGCTGAGACGACAAGCCATGGTGCGGCTGCAAACCCCGGTACGGACGCCAAGCCAGCGGCTGCGGGAAGCGGTCCGGATGCGCCCGCCGAAGACGAGGCCATCCTGCCGCCCAAGGCGCAGCCAAAAACGGATGAGCACGCCAAGGCGGATCACTGAATTCTCGAAATCAAAAAAAGGCGGCCATCGCAGGATGGCCGCCCTTTTCGTTTGTTGAACCTGCGCTCGCTCAATCGTTGCGATTGCGGCGCGCCGGGAAAAGGATGATGTCGCGGATCGACGGGGCGTTGGTCAAGAGCATGACGAGGCGGTCTACGCCGATGCCGAGGCCGCCGGCGGGCGGCATGCCCTGGTCGATGGCATCAAGGAACTCGTCGTCAAGCTGCTTGTCCTTTTCACCGCGCGAATGGGCCTGTTCGAGCTGCTCGACCATGCGCTTGCGCTGCTCTTCCGGATCATTGAGTTCGGAGAAGGCGTTGCCGACTTCCCAGGCGTTGCAATAGGTCTCGAAACGTTCGACGAGGCGTGGCTCGCCCGGCACTTCCTTGGCAAAGGGCGAGATGTCCTTCGGGAAATGGGTGACGTGTGATGGCTGGATCAGCGTGCCTTCGACCTTCTCCTCGAAGATGAAAGCGAGGCATTCGCCCCAGGTCCAGTCCTTCTCGACGGCAAAGCCGGCGGCCTTGGCGGCGGTACGGGCTTCTTCGTCGGTCTTCATCGCGAGGAAATCGATGCCGGTTGCTTCCTTGACGGCATCAGGCATGGGCACGCGCTTGAACGGGCCCTTGAAGGAGATTTCCTTGTCGCCGAAGGTGATGTCCGTCGTGCCGTGGATCGAGAGGGCGAGCGTCTCGAACATGCGCTCGACGAGGCCCATGATGTCCTCGTAGTCGGCATAGGCCCAGTAGCATTCCAGCATGGTGAATTCGGGGTTGTGGCGGGTCGACACACCTTCGTTGCGGAAGTTGCGGTTGACCTCGAACACCTTGTCGGCAAGGCCTGAGACCAGCGTGCGCTTCAAGAACAGTTCCGGCGCGATGCGCAGGTACATGTCCATCTTCAGCGTATTGTGGTGCGTCTTGAAGGGCTCGGCGGTCGCGCCGCCATAGACGGTCTGCAGCATCGGGGTCTCGACTTCGAGGAAGCCTTCGGCCTCCATGAAGCGGCGAATGCCGGAGACGATCTTCGAGCGCTGCTGGAAGCGGAGCTTGGATTCCTCGTTGGTGAGGATGTCGAGGTGGCGCTTGCGGTAGCGCAGCTCGATGTCGGCGAGACCATGATACTTCTCCGGCATGGGGAGCAGCGTCTTGGTGAGCATGGTGATTTCATGGGCGTTGATGGTGAGCTCGCCACGCTTGGTGCGACGGACCTGGCCCTTGACCCCGATGATGTCGCCGAGATCGATCATCGGCAAAAGCGCGCGGGCTTCTTCCGGGGTCGTGTCCTTATGGCTGAAGATCTGGATCTTCCCCGAGGCATCATGGATATCCATGAACATGCCGGAATTGCGCGAGGAATAGACGCGACCTGCGACAGTGATGATGTCATCCGACGTCTCGTCCAGTTCCAGGCCCGCGTACTTCTCGGCGAATTCCGCGTTGGTCATCGTGCGGTGGAAATGCGCCGGATAGACGTCGCCCACGGTTTCGCGCAGCAGCGCAAGCTTCTGGCGGCGGACCTCTGTCGGGTCGGAGGAGAGGGCGGTTTCGGTCTTCTGTTCGGTCATCGTGTGAATGCCTCTTGCGGCTGTGTTCGTTTCAGTTCGCCGGTGCGGCTGGCTCGGTCAACCCTCCCGCTTGTGGGGAGGGTCGGAGCGAAGCAACGGGGAGGGGAGGCGTCTTGCTCGGGGCAAAAACCCCTCCCCAACCCCTCCCCACAAGGGGGAGGGGTTACCCTCAGTTCTGCGCACCCGCCATCGCGGTCAGCACCTGGATCGCAATCTTCAGCCGCTGGCGCACGACCGAGCGGCCGAGGAGCGCCATCGAGTCAAACAGCGGCAGCGAGCGCTGGCTGCCGGAGACGGCGACGAAGAGGGGCGGGGTGACAACGCGCAGCTTCTTGTTCAGGCGTTCGGAGATCGTGCGGAGTTCTTCCTCGATGGTCGTGACGTTCCATTCGAGGATCTTTTCGAGATCCGCCTGGACGGTGGTGACGATTTCGAGCGTTTCGGCCGGGCTGGTCTTCAGGCCGCCAAACGAGGCGGGCGAAAGACCAACGTCGTTGGCGAGCAGGAAGCCGGCGAGCGGCGGGACTTCGCCGAGCTTGGTGACGCGGCTCTGGGCGAGTTTCAGGCCTTCGACGAGGCGATCATTCTCCATCGACCAGTCGAGGACACGGGCAACAAACTCTTCCGGTGTCAGCTTCTCGCGCAGCCAGCGGCCGTTCAGCCAGTCGAGCTTCTGGATGTCGAAGATCGCGCCGGCCTTGGAGAGGTTGTCGGGGTCGAACTTTGCGATCAGCTCTTCCATAGACAGCAGCTCTTCGCCTTCGGCGATCTGGATGAAGAACAGGCCGAGGAAGTTCATCAGGGCTTCCGGCAAATAGCCGAGGGCCGAGTAGTAGGAGATCGAGGTCGGGTTCTTGCGCTTCGACAGCTTCGACTTGTCGTGATTGCGCATCAGCGACAGGTGCATAAAGACTGGCGGCTCAAGGCCGAGATGCCTGTAGATGAGGATGTGCTTCGGCACGGAGGCCAGCCACTCTTCGCCACGGGCGACGTGGGTGATCTTCATCATGTGGTCGTCGACGACGTTGGCCATGTGATAGGTCGGCATGCCGTCGGCCTTCAAGAGGACCTGCATGTCGACGCTTTCCCACGGGATCGAGACATCGCCATAGACGCCGTCGTGGAAATCGCAGGAACCTTCTGTCGGTACCTTCAGGCGAATGACATGCGGCTCACCGGCGGCCACGCGGGTGGTGACTTCCTCGGCCTTCAGGTGCAGGCAGTGACCGTCATAGCCGGGGGGCTTTCCGGCCGCGCGCTGTGCCTCGCGCATGCTTTCCAGGCGAGCTGGCGTGCAGAAGCAATGAAAGGCGCCGCCATTGTCGAGCATCTTGTCGACGAAGGGGCGGTAGAGATCCTTGCGCTCGGACTGGCGGTACGGGCCGTAGGGGCCGCCGACATCTGGGCCCTCCGACCAGGTGAGGCCGGTCCATTTCAGGGCGTCCAGCACCTTCTGTTCGAATTCGGCCGTCGAGCGCGTCGCGTCGGTGTCCTCGATGCGCAGAATGAACTCGCCGCCGAATTTCTTCGCGAAGAGGTAGTTGAACAGCGCGATATAGGCGGTGCCGACATGGGGCTCGCCGGTCGGGGAAGGTGCGATGCGGACGCGGACGCCGGAATTGGTCATGGAACTCAGCTCGTGGTGCGTGCGGGGACCCGGCGGATGCCCGGTCTTCAAAGGGGATGCGAAGGATGCGTTTGGCGGTGGGGCAGGCTGATCTTTGCCAGTGCCCATGCCTCTTCCGCCGGCTGGCCTTAGGCCATATTCAGGCGATTGCGTCAAGGAAAACCGAGGCAAACAGGTTGCTGCCGCCACCGGCCGGCCTCTGGCTTTAAAAAAAACACGAGGTGGCATGGAACCAGAGGCCGTGGCGCTCGTTTCTTAGCCAGAACGCAGGTCGTGCCAACCGGACGCGACGGGATCAAGGGGAACAGGGAGATTTTTCCGGTTTCTCTCCCTGGCCAACGAATTGGCAGACGAGCCCCTCAACCGTCCGACCTGTGTTCGTCCCCAAGTCCCCGCCCCTGGAACCTGCGCCCGCCGGCGCAGGTTCTTTTTTGCGTTCGGGATTCTATTGCACCGGCCAGACGTAAAGCAGGGCCGGAACGGCCACCAGCAGGACCATGAAGGAGAGGGGCAGGCCAAGCCGTGGATAATCGGAAAACTTGTAGCCGCCCGGCCCCATGACCAGCGTGTTGCACTGATGACCAATCGGAGTGAGGAAGTCGCAACCGGCGCCGATGGCAACTGCCATGAGGAAGGCCTCCGGCTTATAGCCGAGGCCGGTTGCAAAGCTTGCCGCAATCGGTGCCATCACGAGGACGGTCGCTGCATTGTTCAGGAAGGGCGTGACAGCCATGGCCGTGACCAGGATGAGCGCCACTGTTCCCCAGGCTGGCATGCCGGACGCCGCCACATTCAGCCAGCCGGCGATGACGTCGCTGCCGCCCGTCGTGCGCAGCGTGTCTGCGACCGGGATAAGGGCGGCCAGCATGACGAGGATCGGGCCGTCGACCGCGCGGTAGACCTCACTCACCGGAATGACGCCAAACGCGACCATCGCGAGGGCTGCGGCGAAGAAGGCGATGGCGACCGGTGCGAGGCCGACCGCCGTCGCACCCATGGCGATGACGAGAATGGCAAGCGGGATCAGGACATTGCGCGATGTGCCGAGCAGGATTTCCCGCTCCGCCAATGGCAGGCAGCCAAGCTCGGTCAGGATTGACGGCATTTGCTGGCGCAGACCCTGCAGAAGCACGACATCGCCGGATCGCAGCGTGATCGCGCCAAGACGTTCGCGCATGCGCTTGCCTTGGCGGCTGACCGCCAGGAGATTGACGCCATAGGTGTGGACAAGGGACAGTTCCTTGGCTGTCTGACCAATCAGCGGCGATCCGCGTCCAACCACGGCCTCGACCGAGGAGAGGTCGCCGCGCTTGCGCCGGTCCGGGCCGCTTTTGCCTGTTCCCTCATTGCCGAGCGACAGATTGGCCTGGGACACAATTCTGTCGAGGCCTTCAGAAGGACCTTCCAGAAGGATGGTGTCGTCTTCCTGCAGGATGATATCGGGGAAGGGCGAGAGCCGCGTGTCTCCGCGCAGGATGGCCGTGGCGGTCACCTCGCCCTGTGTCAGTTGCAGCAAGGCGTTGAGCGGCTTTCCGACAAAGGCCGACTGGCCGGGGATGCGAGCCTCGGTGGTAAAGTTCGAGCTTTCCAGCGCCTCCTGCAATGAGGGATTCTGATTTTCGCGCCGGGGCACCAGCCAATAGAAGAAGATCAGAAAGGCAATGCCGCCGACCGTCAGAAGGCCTCCGACGGGGGTGAAGTCAAACATCGTGAAGGATTGGCCCGTCATTTCCTGGCGGAGCCGAGAGACGGCAATATTGGGCGAGGTGCCGATCTGTGTCATCAGGCCACCGAGCAGGGCAGAAAAGGCCATTGGCATCAGAAAAACAGAAACCGGCACGCTGGACTTGCGGGCAAAGCGGAAGGCCACCGGCATCATGATTGCCAGAGCCCCGATGTTCTTGATGAAGGCGGAGAGGACGGCGACTGAAACCAGCAGCAGCAGCATCTGGCCGTGGAGGGA
Organism: Rhizobium sp. AAP43; assembly: GCF_001296045.1. Classification (GTDB taxonomy): domain Bacteria; phylum Pseudomonadota; class Alphaproteobacteria; order Rhizobiales; family Rhizobiaceae; genus Allorhizobium. Next base: position 268,497 of record NZ_LJHS01000005.1, read on the forward strand.
GCTCAGGGCAGGGAAGAACCGCTTGATCGCCAGGTCGACCACGCCGGAGCGGGCAACGCCGGCTGACACAACAAGAGCGCTGCCGACAATGATAACAAGATCGTCGGAGAAGCCGGCAAAGGCATCTTTCGGCGTGACGAGGCCAAGCGCGACCGATGCGATCAGCGCGCCGCAGGCGATGACGTCATATCGCAGCTTCTCCCAGAGGAATGCCGCCATCATCACGGCAATGAGACTGAAGGAGAGTATCTGCTCGTATGTCATGGTGCCCCGGCGTTGGTGACGCGTTGGGTGAAGGACTAGAACCTGCCTCCAATTCAGGCAAGAGCAAAGGGTTCCCAAGATGTTACTGTGCGAAAAAAAATCGGCCCGCCGAAGCAGGCCGATCGCAGTGCCACATGAGATCCGCTCAGTGGAGCGATGATGCCGTTGCTTTGGCGATGGCGCGGTCGCGCTCGCGTTTGCGTCGGGCAAACATATTGAGGACCTCGACCAGTGCCGAGAAGGCCATAGCGGCGTAAATGTACCCCTTCGGCACATGGAAGCCCATGCCTTCGGCAATCAGGGTCGTGCCGATCATCAGGAGGAAGGCCAGCGCCAGCATCACGATGGTGGGGTTCTTTTCGATGAAATTGGCAAGCGGTGTCGCTGCGACAAGCATCACGGTAACGGCAGCGAGAACGGCGATTACCATGATCGGCAGATGGGGCGTCATGCCAACCGCGGTGATGATGCTGTCGATGGAGAAGACGAGGTCGAGCAGCAGGATCTGGCCAATCGCGCTGGCAAAGGTCGTGGAGGCGGAGGAGGCGATGAAATCCTCTTCCTGGTCGACTGGGTCGACATTGTGGTGGATTTCCTTGGTGGCCTTCCAGACCAGGAACAGGCCGCCGGCAATCAGGATCATGTCCTTCCAGGAGAAGCCATGGCCGAAGAGCTCAAACACCGGCGTTGTCAGCTGGACGATCCAGGCGACCGTTCCGAGTAGCGCAAGGCGCATACCGAGTGCCAGGCCGATGCCGATGCGGCGTGCCTTTTCGCGCATTTCGGCGGGCAGCTTGTTGGTCAGGATCGAAATGAAGATGAGATTGTCGATGCCGAGCACGACTTCCATGACCACGAGGGTCAGGAGGGCGATCCAGGCGGCAGGATCCTGCATGAGGACGGTGATCTGTTCCATGAATGACTTCCGAGCGAGAAAAGGGCCGGACAGACATGGTGCAGGACTTGGCATTTGACAAGATGTCGCAACGCCTTGGTGCCGTTATCGCTTGGTTTGCTCGGTCGCTCAGATCGTTCGGTCGCGACGACCATAGGCTGCCAGAAACACCGCCAGGCCGCTTTCGATGACGCGGGCGATCTCGTCGTCGGATGGCCGCTGCTCGTAGTCGTTGAACAGAGAACCTTTGAAGAAGGAGCCCGCCGTCAACTCGATGAACTGGCTGGCTGCCAGCGAGGTATCGTCAATATAGAAGACGCCTGCTTCGACATGCTTGTCGAGATAGTTCTTCAACACCGATCTGGCATTTGTCGGAGAGCCGGCGAAGAAGCGCTGACAAAGTGTTGGCATGCGGTCGACAACCCCGAGCAGGATGCGCATGGCGGGGATCATCTCGCTGTCAAAGATCTGTCGTGCGAAGGCGTGGCCGAAGCGGCGCAGTCCCTCGATCGGTTCCGGGCTTTGAGCAAGGAGTTCACGGATGCTTTCGGCGAAGAGGCCCTTGGCCCGTTCAATCAGGGCGGCGAAAAGCTCTTCCTTGCTCTGGAAGTAGACGTAGATCGTGCCCTTGGACACGCCAGCTTCGCGCGTCACGTCGTTCATGCTGGCGGCGTCATAACCCATCTTCATGAAGACACGCTTGGCGCCATCGAGGATCTGGCCACGCTTCACCGGATCCGCACCGGCGGCAAAGCGGCCGGCAATCATCCGGGCGCATGGGTCTTTTGCATCCGCCGACGGCTCCTGCGCCGCACCTACTTCGCTCTTCAATTCTTGCATCGTTAACCGTTCATCTGGTGAATGCACGTGTTGCCCGATCTTCATCGATCTGCCTCTTGATATGGACGAGAAAACCTTTTATGTCAATCGAACCGAACGGTTTAGTTCGATTAACAATTCTCTTACTCCCGGTCCCAGACATGTCCGCCACGCAAAGATCCACCGCCCTTCGTTCGAACTCCGCACCCGTCGAGGCTGACGAAGCCGTGTCGGAGACAGGTCGGGAACCGGGAAGCCCATCCGAAGTCGCAGGCCCTGAAGCCCTCGTTGCTCCGGCCGCGAAGAAGCGCCGCAGCCCTGTCCTCCCGGTAATTGCCCTGGCGCTTCTCGGCGCCGCCGGTTGGTATGGTTATGGCTGGTGGACCGAAGGTCGCTTCATGGTGTCTACCGAAGATGCCTATATCCAGGGCGACATCGCGATCATTTCGCCGAAGGTCTCCGGCTATGTGGCTAAAGTAGATGTGAAGAGCAACCAGGCTGTGCGGGCTGGCGATCCGCTGGTAACGCTGGATGGCGGCGACTATCAGATTGCGTTTGATCAGGCCGAAGCCAATCGTCGGAGTGCAGAGCTCGCGGTCAGCCGTATCGATGCCCAGATCATCGGTGGCAATGCGAGCGTTGCTCAGGCCAAGGCGCAACTCGGTGCCTTGCAGGCAGCCGTCCGTGGTGCTGAAATCAATGCCAAGCGTGCCAGTGACCTCGCGTCGAAGTCGGTTGGTACGACGGCTGATCTCGACAATGCCTCGGTCGTGCTGGAGCAGGCCAAGGCCAATCTCGTCGCCGGAGAGGCGGCCGTCGCGTCGTCGGAAGCCAATCTGTCGCTGCTGAAAGCACAGCGCGATGAGGCGCTGAACAGCATCAAGGTTGCTGCGCTGGCGGTCGACAAGGCAAAACGGGACCTCGATTTCACAGTCCTCAAGGCTCCATACGACGGTATCGTCGGCAATCTTTCGGTACAGACCGGCGACCTCGTCTCGGCCGGCAAGCGACTTGCCGCGCTGGTGCCGACGAGCGAGCTTTTCATCGAGGCCAATTTCAAGGAAACCCAGATTGCGCATCTGGAGCCGGGTTCCAAGGTCAATATCCATGTTGACGCTTACGGCGATCAGCCGCTTGAGGGCACCGTGACCTCCATCGCGCCTGCTTCGGGTGCCGTCTTCTCGATGCTGCCGGCGGAAAACGCGACAGGCAACTTCACCAAGGTCGTGCAGCGGGTTCCGGTCCGCATTGCGCTGCCTAAGGAGGCTTTGGCTGAAGGCCACTTGCGCGCAGGTCTGAGTGTCATCGTCGATGTCGACATGCGCACTGCACCGGCTGCGCAGGCGCTGGCTGCCAAGTAACGTCGGGTCGATCAGCTTTCGAAAGGGCCGTGTCATGGCCGCAGCAACAGCACAGGGTGCCGTTCCCGCATCCGGGATCGGCGCGGAAGAGCGCATGGATCCGAAGCGCCTCGTCGCCTTTCTGGCGATGGTCTTCGGCATGTTCATGTCTATCCTCGATATTCAGATCGTTTCGGCGTCGCTGTCCGAGATCCAGGCCGGCCTTGGAGCCGGTTCGGACGAGATCGCCTGGGTGCAGACGTCCTACCTGATCGCCGAAGTCATCATGATCCCGCTGTCGGGCGTTCTTGCCCGCATCCTGTCGACGCGGGTTCTTTTCACCTTCTGTGCGGCCGGTTTCACCCTGGCCAGCGCCTTGTGCGCGACAGCAACGAATATCGAGCAGATGATCGTCTACCGAGCGATCCAGGGCTTTATCGGCGGCGGCATGATCCCCTCCGTCTTCGCGGCCGCCTTCACAATCTTCCCGCCCTCCAAGCGCAATATCGTCTCGCCGATGGTGGGGCTTGTGGCCACGCTTGCACCAACGGTTGGCCCCACGATCGGCGGCTATATCAGCCATGCCATGTCCTGGCATTGGCTGTTCCTGATCAACGTCATTCCAGGCGTCCTTGTTGCGGCTGCCGCCTGGAGCCTGATTGACTTCGACAAGCCCGACCTGAAGCTTCTGAAGAAGTTCGACTGGTGGGGGCTTGCCGCGATGGCGATCTTCCTCGGTACGATGGAGTTTGTGCTTGAAGAGGGCAATAACAAGGACTGGTTCAACGACCATCATATCGTCATGGGCACGGTTGCCATGGTGGTGGGCGGCGCGATCTTCTTCTGGCGCGTGTTCAGAGTGGAGTTGCCGGTCGTTGATTTGCGAGCCTTCTCCAATGCCAATTTTGCGTTCGGCTCGTTGTTTTCCTTCGTGATGGGGGTCGGGCTCTATGGTCTGACCTACCTCTACCCACTTTATCTTGGGCGTATCCGCGGTTACGACTCGCTGATGATCGGGGAGACCATGTTCGTCTCTGGCGCAGCAATGTTCATCACCGCTCCGATTGCCGGCATCCTGTCGAGCAAACTCGATCCGCGCGTGATGATGATGATCGGCTTCGGCGGTTTCGCCATCGGTACTTATATGATGACCGGGATCACGGCCGACTGGGACTTCTACGAATTGCTGGTGCCGCAGATCCTGCGCGGCTGCTCGTTGATGATCTGCATGGTGCCGATCAACAATCTGGCGCTTGGCACTCTGCCGCCCGAGCGCATGAAGAACGCGTCCGGCCTGTTCAATCTGACGCGCAACCTTGGCGGCGCGGTAGGGCTCGCAATCATCAATACCATGCTGACCCAGCGCTCGGACGATCACTATGCAAGGCTCTCCGAGCAGCTTCACTGGGGCAACCAGTCGGCGCTCGACTGGCTCGCAAGCGTCGGCGCGAACTATGACGGCTATGGACTGGACGGGACGACAGTCGCGGTTCAGAAGCTGTCCGGTGTTGCCACCCAGCAGGCTTGGCTCCTGTCCTTCATGGACGTGTTCCTGACGCTTACCGTGCTCTTCGGTGCTCTGGTGGTGCTTGCCATGCTGTTGCAGAAGCCGAAGTCCGCAGCACCGGCGGGTGCCGGTCACTGAGGTTGTGCCCGGATTTGCGATTCTCGGTTGCGGTGTAATATTTCTCGTGTGCAACCTCGGCAATGCTGCCGGGGTTGGTCGGCACGAGGAGCACTCAAATGAACGAGCAAATCGCAGCGCAGGCCCTGGCAGATTTTGTCAGCCGCTATTCCGGCATTCATATCGAATCCACGTCGGCAACCCCGGTGAACTACAGTGGCGTTCTCTACAATGTGGACGGCAGCACCCCTGATCCAAAGATCGACGGTGCGACCTGGAAACAGCTGTTGATCAACTATGGCATCAACAGCACCTGCTATGTGACGTCTCCGCTGCCGGGTGGCAGCACGAGCCATCCGCAATTCAGCGTCGGCGGCCATATGACGGCGAACGCCGACGGTTCCGTGCCCACGGGCGGGTCCTGCTACCTGATGCCGCTATGTTATTGGCATAACAGCACGTCGAACAATGGTGTGGCCTTCCAGCATACCAATACTTACATGCTGCAACTCTCCGGATATATGCAAGGGGAACTCGCCGCCACCTTCCTCGCGCGCATGCCGGGGGACGCACCCTTGCGGATAGTGGGCGCTGACGGCAACCAGTTGACGATCCAGCCAGTCGACGGGCCAGGCCTCTCGGCGATGAAAACGCCGGGCATGACCGATGAGCCTCAGCTCGCCCTTCCGCCTCACTACATCGTATTCCGGCAGGTCGAAGAGGCGGGGCGCATGCGCTATGTGATCGAGGAAGTCGCTCTGCCGTAGCTCTTCCTTGGCCACCGGAAAGAGTCGATTGCAAGGTCTTCGACAAAATCTGAGGTACGTACATCGAAATCTGATTTACGTACCTCATTCTCTGGTGTAGGACAGGCGCCGGAGGAGAGCATGAAACCCACAGTCCATGATATCGCCACTCGCGCGGGCGTCAGCCTTGCCACGGTCGACCGCGTGTTGAACCGGCGTCCGGGTGTGAGTGCTGCGACGCGTGGCAAGGTTGACCAGGCGGTCATGGAGCTGGGTTTCGTGCGCGATGTGGCGGCGGCGAACCTTGCCAAAGGACGCGTTTATCCGCTGACCTTCATCATTCCCTTCAACGACAATTCCTTTATGCACGGTTTGCGCGCGAGGCTTGAGGAGGCGCGGGAGAGGGCTGCCGTTGAGCGGATCGCGATCCGGCTCATTGATGTGCCAGCCTTCGATGCGCAGGCACTTGCGCAGGCGCTCGATCAGGCGGCGGCGGAAAATCCCGCCGGCATTGCCTTCGTCGCCGTCGATGCGCCGGAGGTGGCGATGGCTGCCCAGCGTGCCGTTACAGCCGGTATCCCGCTCGTCACGCTCGTTTCTGATCTGTCCGGCACGCTGCGGGATCACTATGCCGGCATCGACAATGCCGCTGCCGGGCGGACGGCCGCTAGCCTGATCGGACGCTTCCTCAGCGGGCGCCGCGGCACGGTCGCCGTTCTGGCCGGGTCCATGCTGGTGCGCGACCATCGTGAACGTTGTGATGCCTTTGCCAAGGTGATGACGGATGATTTTTCCGGCTTCGGACTGCTGCCGGTGCTGGAGGGGCGTGACGATCCGGCAACGGTCGAGGCCATCGTTGGCGATCTCTTTGCGCAACGCGACGACATTGTCGGGCTCTACAGTCTGGGGGCCGGCAATCGCGGGCTTGTCCGGGCGCTCGCGAAGCTTGCTCCTGCCGACCGGCCGGTGGTGATCGCGCATGAGTTGACCGAGACGACGCGCGAGGCATTGCACAGCGGGCTGATCGATGCCGTGCTCAACCAGGATGCGGGCCATGAAGTGCGCAGCGCCATTCGCGTGCTGAAGGCGAAGGCCGACGGGCTTCCGGTGGTCACGGCCCAGGAGCGCATTCGTATCGACATATTCTTGAAGGACAATCTGCCCTGAAGGCAGAGGCAATGAGGAGGCTACCCCATGTATCTCGGACTGGATCTCGGCACGTCGAGTGTCAAGGCGATGCTGATCGATGGCGACCAGCGGGTGGTTGGCGTCGGCCATGCGGCCCTTACCGTGCAGCGGCCGCATCCGGGCTGGTCGGAGCAGGCGCCAGTTGACTGGCTGACTGCGACGGAAGAAGCCGTTGCGGCGCTGAAGGCAACACATCCGAAGGAATTGGCGGCGGTGAAGGGCATTGGCCTATCCGGCCACATGCATGGTGCGACGCTGATCGACGCGGCCGATCAGGTGCTGCGGCCTTGCATCCTGTGGAATGACACGCGCTCCCATGCCGAGGCAGCGAGCCTCGATGCCGATCCACGTTTTCGGGCACTGACCGGCAATATCGTATTTCCCGGGTTTACCGCGCCGAAGCTTGCCTGGGTGAAGAACAACGAGCCTGACGTCTTTGCCCGGGTGCACAAGGTGCTGCTGCCCAAGGATTTCCTCAGGCTCTGGCTGACGGGGGAGTATCTTTCCGACATGTCGGATTCGGCCGGCACCAGCTGGCTCGATACCGGCAAGCGTGCCTGGTCGCCGGCACTGCTGGAAGCCACGGGCCTGACCGTCGAACAGATGCCGGGTCTCGTCGAAGGTACGGATCGCGCCGGCACTTTGCGCGCGGAACTGGCAGCGAAGTGGGGGCTGGGTGCTGATGTTGTCGTCGCCGGCGGAGCAGGGGACAATGCAGCATCTGCCTGCGGTATGGGTACGGTTGCCGAAGGTCAGGCTTTCGTGTCGCTCGGCACATCTGGCGTGCTGTTCGCAGCCAACGCCTCCTATCTCCCGAAGCCGGAAAGTGCAGTCCACGCCTTCTGCCATGCTCTTCCGAAGACCTGGCATCAGATGGGCGTCATCCTCTCGGCCACCGATGCGCTGAACTGGCATTCGGGCGTGACCGGCAAGTCGGCCGGCGATCTCACGGCCGAACTCGGCGACACGCTGAAGGCGCCATCAGGCGTGACCTTCCTGCCGTATCTTTCGGGCGAGCGCACACCGCATAATGACGCCAAGATCCGCGGCGCCTTTATCGGGCTTGGCCATGAGAGCTATCGCGCCGTGCTCACCCAGGCCGTGCTCGAGGGCGTCACCTTTGCCATTCGGGACAGCCTGGAAGCATTGAAATCCGCTGGCACGAAGATCAACCGCGTGACGGCGATCGGCGGCGGATCGCGCTCGCGCTACTGGCTGTCTTCCATCGCAACGGCACTCGACATGTCCGTCGACATTCCAGCTGACGGTGATTTCGGGGCTGCCTTCGGGGCCGCACGGCTTGGGCTGATTGCGGCGACCGGGGCTGATCCGCTTTCGGTCTGCACGGCGCCGAAGACGGCTGAGACGGTCGAGCCGGTCAAGGCGCTGACTGGGGCCTACGAGACGGCCTATGGCCGCTACCGGGCGCTTTATCCGGCGATCCGCGGAATTTGAAGAAATACCCCCTCTGGCCTGCCGGCCATCTCCCCCACAAGGGGGGAGAAAACCAAGAGGCCGGCACTCCGGCAATTGGTCGGCGGCAGGTCTAGCCCCTCCCCCTTGTGGGGAGGGGTTGGGGAGGGGACTTGAAAAATCACCACACCAAGGAGGAGTATCCCATGAGCACAGGTTTCTTCGGCAATATCCAGAAGATCAAATATGAAGGCCCGGACAGCACCAATCCTCTGGCCTTCCGTCACTACAATCCGGACGAAGTTGTCCTCGGCAAGCGCATGGAAGACCATCTGCGCTTTGCGATTGCCTATTGGCACACCTTTGTCTGGCCGGGCACTGACCCGTTCGGCGGCAACACGTTTGAGCGTCCCTGGTTTGAGGATACGATGGCTGCGGCGAAGCTGAAGGCCGATGTCGCCTTCGAATTCTTCCAGCTGCTCGGCACGCCCTACTACTGCTTCCACGACGCCGATGTTCGCCCTGAGGGCAACAGCTTTGCCGAGAACACGAAGAACCTCAACGAGATCGTCGACTACTTCGCCAAGAAGCAGGAAGAGACCGGCGTCAAGCTGCTCTGGGGCACGGCGAACATGTTCTCGCATCGCCGCTACATGTCGGGCGCGGCCACCAATCCGGATCCTGACGTCTTTGCCTTTGCGGCCGCGACCGTGAAGACCTGCCTGGATGCGACGCAGAAGCTCGGCGGCGAAAACTATGTCCTGTGGGGCGGCCGCGAAGGCTATGAGACGCTGCTCAATACCGATCTTTCTCGCGAACTCGACCAGATGGGCCGCTTCCTCAATCTCGTCGTCGAATACAAGCACAAGATCGGCTTCAAGGGCGCAATCCTGATCGAGCCGAAGCCGCAGGAACCGTCGAAGCACCAGTATGACTACGACGTCGCGACGGTCTATGGCTTCCTGAAGCGTTATGGCCTTGAAAAGGAAGTGAAGGTGAACATCGAGCAGGGCCATGCGATCCTTGCCGGTCACAGCTTCGAGCACGAGCTGGCGCTTGCCAATGCGCTCGGCATCTTCGGCTCGATCGACATGAACCGCAACGACTACCAGTCCGGCTGGGATACCGACCAGTTCCCGAACAATGTGCCGGAAATGGCGCTGGCCTATTACCAGGTTCTGCAGGCCGGTGGCTTCACGACGGGCGGCACCAACTTCGACGCCAAGCTGCGCCGCCAGTCACTCGACGCCGAAGACCTGCTGATCGGCCATATCGGCGGCATGGACTGCTGCGCCCGCGGCCTGAAGGCGGCGGCGAAAATGGTGGAAGACAAGGCGCTTTCCGGCCCGCTCAACAGCCGTTATGCCGGCTGGGACAAGGCCGAGAACCAGAAGATGCTGCGCGGCGAGGAAAGCCTCGATGCGATCGCCGCTCGCGTCGAAGCCCAGAACGTCAACCCGAAGCCGGTTTCCGGCAAGCAGGAGCTGCTGGAGAACGTGGTCAACCGCTACGTTTGATCGGCCGTTCAACGGTTCAAGGCCGGGGCGCGCAAGCGTCCCGGCTTTTTTATCGTCGGGGTTTCCAGCCGAGGGCCGCGGTGTGCGACGCGTAGCCATGCATTCGAATTCCCTCGGCATCGGTCGCAAGAAGCTATCGAAATCTCATGATTTTTCTCTCCGGATCGTCACGGATCACAGCACCCGCTTCCGCCAGATTGCCGTCTATTCCAGCTTTTGGTACACTTATTGCGAGAAATTTTGGATGAGGTCAGTGGCCGTCAGCCGTCACTCCTCAAAGGGTTCCGAATTCTCCGACCGGTTCGGTTTCTGCTGCTTTTGCGGTTGATGTATCGATCCCGTGGGTTCAAAGCGGCTCTGGTCCGCCGGCAACTGCCGTGGGGCAAGCCCGAGCCATCGCGTGTGGACTGCATCCAAAAGCTGTAAATTGATTTCTGCGAGGATATCTCACGATGAAAGTCATGGTTGCCTTGATGAGCTCACTCCTTGGTGCGGCGCTTTCTGCGCCAGCCGCCCGGGCGCAAGAAGATTGTATCGTCGGCTCCTGGAAAACCGATGGAAACGGTATGGCCGAATGGATGCGCGAAAAGCTGCCTGCCAATGTTCGGATGCCGGTTGTCGAACGGACCGGATATGTGACATTCCAGCCCGATGGACGCTTTGCCGCTGCGGCCTCGCTGGCTGCCAGCCTGGAAACCGATGATGCTGTGATCACCGGTGGGGATACGTCCGGCCTTGGATATTCCGGCACCGGCACATGGCAGATGACCGCCGAGGGCAAGCTGCAGCTCTCCACCTCTGCCGAGGTCCACGGAAATCAGGTCACCGTCCACAGTTCAGGCGGGTCGAATTCGGTCCCCGTTCCTCCCATGACACCGGGTGGGCCGATGATCTACGACGTGAGTTGCGACGGCGATCACATGGAAACGCGCATGACCATCCGCGGCGCGGGCGCCCCAATTGTACAGCGATATCTGCGGGTCCGAAGCTGAGCGCATTGGACCGGCGGTACGGTTGTCAAGCCGTCGGGTCTTCACGCGATCGCCGTGATCTCCAACTCCTGATCGCCGACGCTCACCACGTCACCCACCGCCTTGCCCATCAGGCGGGCGGCGACTGGCGAGACAAACGAGATCGAGCCGGTCTTCGGATCGGCTTCATCCTCGCCGACAATGCGGTAGGTCTGCACGCGACCATCGTCGCGTTCAAATGTGACCTTGCTGCCGAAGGCGACAATGGCGTTGCTTTCGGGGGCTGGGATCACCTGGGCGGTGCGCAGGCGTTCGGTCAGATAACGCAAGTCGCGATAGGGGACGGCCGACTGCCGGCGGCGCTCGTTGACATCCTCGACGGCCTGGGCGGCGAGATAGGCGATGCGTGCTTCCTCTGCCTCTACCTCCAGCCGTTTCAGGCCATCCGCGGTGACGAGGTTGGGATGCTGCGAGATCGGGCGGTCAGGCAGATGGAGTTCCGCTGCGGTTTCCGAACTCTCTTCCTTGGTGAAAGCTACGCTCACAATAGTCTCCGATAGCGATGTCTGGTGGCGCCAGCGGGCGTCACGGGTTGTTCCCAACATAATAGGATGATCCGACACTAACGGCCAAGTCTGAGGATAGGTCCACTCCGCATCTTCTCGACGCTCGGTCCTTATCGCCTCACCGGACCTGCCACGGATCCGCGCACGATCAGATCTGGCATCAGCAGGATTTCCTCCCGCTCAGTCGGGCGCTCTGACAGCTGCTGGATCAGCAGGGCCATGGCCTGTTTTCCGATGGCGGTGCGGGGCTGGCGGATCGTGGTCAGTGCCGGATTAACATAGGTGGCCTGGGGTACGTCATCAAAGCCGATGACGGAGAAATCGTGCGGCAGGTTATAGCCGCGGGCGGTGAGGCCGCTGAGCACGCCGACGGCGGTGGCATCGTTGACGCACATGAAGGCGGTGGGCAGGGTGTCGCGGACGAAGAGTTGCTCGACGGCGAGGCGGCCGCTTTCAATTGTGCCATCGCCTTCCAGCACGAAGCGGTTTGCCGGTGGAATGCGTGCGGCGTCCAGCGCCTTGTCGAACCCCTGGCGGCGGCGCTGGTGGCCGAGCCTGGTCTTGCTGTCACCGATAAACGCAATCGAGCGATGGCCGGCGGAGAGCAGGTGTTCGGCGGCCTTGCGCGCACCGGCGACATCATCGACGCCGACATAGGAGATCTTCGAGCCGAAGACCGGCTCGAACACGGCGACCGACGGTGGCAGGCGGGTGCCGAGCACCTGATGGCCAAAGGGTTCGTGGCCCGTGAAGAGCACAAGGCCGGTGGCCTGGCCGGAGCTTAGGAATTTCAGATATTCCAGCCCACGTTCCGGGTCGTTCTGGGTATGGCCGATCAACACGCCGTAGCCATGGGCGCGCGCTTCGTTCTCAAGCCCGATCAGCGTGGACGAGAAGTTCGGGTCGCCGATATCGGGGGCGAGGATCAGGATCATGTTCGACCGGCCCATGCGCAGCGAGCGCGCCATGGCATTGGTCGTGTAGCCGGTGATGGCGATGGCCTGGTTGACGCGCTGGCGGGTCGACTTGGCGACCTTGTCCGGCGTGTGGATCGCGCGGCTCACCGTTGCGATCGATACTTCTGCAAGACGTGCGACATCCTCGATCGTCGCTGGTGCTGAATTCTGCACGCGGCTTCATCCCCCTATCCGCATGGAATCGTTGGAGACCTTACCTTCCCTATTGCGCCTGCGAAAGACGGTGGGGTCCTAAATCTCCCCATGATTGACTGATGTAAACCTTTACATCATCCATGTAAAGGTTTACACAAAGGTCATAGCGGTTGAGGAGCCGCCGGGAGGATTGCATGACATTGGCTGGGGACGAGGCGCGGACACCCGTGCTCGTGGCGGAGCGTATTTCCAAATCATTCGGTGAGGTCCAGGTCCTGTTCAGCGTCGATTTCGACGTGTTGCCGGGTGAGGTCCATGCGTTGATGGGTGAGAACGGCGCGGGTAAATCTACGCTGGTCAAGATCCTCTCGGGTTTCGAGCAGGCAACGGCTGGGCGCATTCTGCTCGACGGCGAGCCGGTGATCCTGCCCGCTAATGGCTCTGCGGAAGCGCTGGGCATCGTGCTCATCCACCAGGAATTCAATCTCGCGGACCATCTGACAGTCACCGAGAGCCTGTTTCTCGGTCGCGAAGTCACACGTTTCGGCATGCTCGATCGCAAGGTGATGCGGGCTGAGGCGCGCCGGGTGCTGGATCAGCTGGGTTCTCATATCGATGAAAATGCCTTGATCAGTTCGCTGGCGGTGGCCGACAAGCAGATGGTCGAGATTGCCAAGGCGATCAGCCGCAAGGCGCGCATCGTCTTCATGGATGAGCCGACCGCGGTGTTGTCGCGCGAGGAAACGGAAGTGCTGTTCGACCAGGTGCGCAAACTGCGCGCCGGCGGCACCAGCTTCGTCTTCGTGTCTCACAAGTTGGACGAGGTGATGGAGCTGACCGACCGCGTGACGGTGTTGCGCGATGGGCAATGGGTGAAGACGGCGCCGACCTCTGCGCTCGATGGTGAGGCCATTGCCCAGCTGATGGTGGGGCGCGAATTGTCCAGCCTCTATCCGAGCAAACATGAGCCCAATGTCGACGAGGAGATCGTGCTGTCGGTCAAGGATCTCTCGACCGGCTTCGTCAAGCACGCAAGCTTCGAGCTCAAGCGCGGCGAAGTGCTGGGTTTCTCAGGGCTCATCGGCTCTGGCCGGACGGAGCTGATGGAGGCGGTCGCGGGTTTAAGGCCGAGGCTGTCTGGCGAGGTGCGGCTCAAGGGCATGGTCCTCGACGCCGGCGATTTCCGCGAGGCGAACCGGCGCGGGCTCGCCTATATGACCAAGGATCGCAAGGGCAAGGGCCTGCTGCTCGGCGAGGGCATGACGGCGAACCTGACCTTGCAATCCATGGAAAATCACGTTCGCCACGGCTATCTCGACCCAGCCAGCGAGGCGAAAGCCATGGCACGCGCCAAGCGCCGCTTCGATATCCGCGTTCGCGACGACAAGGTCCGGGTCGGGCGCATGTCAGGCGGCAATCAGCAGAAGCTGCTGCTCGCCAAGATCATGGAAGTCGAACCTGACGTGATCATCATCGACGAGCCGACACGCGGCATCGATGTCGGCACCAAGCAGCAGATCTATCATTTCATCGCAGCCCTTGCCCGAGAGGGGCGCTCGATCATCGTCATCTCCTCTGAGATGCCTGAGGTCATCGGTCTCTGCACGCGGGTCGCTGTGATGCGCGAGGGCCGGCTGGTCGGCGTGCTTGAGGGTGAGGAGATCTCCGAGCAGGTGATCATGCGCTATGCCGCCGGCCTGAAACGGCAGATGGCAAGTTGAACAACGGAATTTGATGGACGGAGTAGCCCCAGGCACAAGGGGCATCCGGGAGGAGACGGGACCATATGACTGCCGAGACTGATACGACACCGGAAAGCCGCAGCCGCCGCAGCTGGCGTGATGTGGATCTGCGGGCCGTCGCCCCCTTTGCCGCATTGCTGATCCTGCTGATCGTCGGCGCGCTGGTGAACCCCAATTTCATCGGGCTCAACAATCTGGCCAATGTGGCGACGCGCTCCGCCTTCATCGCGATCATCGCTGTCGGGGCAACCTTCGTCATCTCCTCGGGCGATCTCGATCTTTCGGTCGGCTCGATGGTGGCCTTTGTCGCCAGCCTCATGATCCTGTTCATGAATTCGGGCGTGATTGCCGATCCGACGCTGATGATTGCGGCTGCCATGGCGCTTGCCATCATCATCGGTTCGCTCTGCGGCCTTGCCAATGGTCTGATCACCACTGTCGGCAAGATCGAGCCTTTCATCGCCACGCTTGGCACGATGGGCATCTATCGCGGCTTGACAACCTGGCTTTCCCAAGGCGGCGCGATCACGCTCAGCGATCCGGCCCAGCAGGAAGTCTATCGACCGGTCTATTTCGGCTCGATCCTCGGCCTACCTGTGCCGATAGTCATCATCCTCGTGGTGACAGCGATTGCCGCGGTCATTCTTTACCGCACACGCTATGGCCGCCATGTCGTCGCCGTCGGTTCGAACCGTGATGTGGCGCGCTATTCCGGCATTGCCGTTGACCGGGTGCGCACCATTGCCTTCGTTATCCAGGGTCTCTGTGTGGCGATTGCCGTGTTGCTCTATGTGCCGCGCCTTGGCTCGACCTCGGCGACTACGGGCATTCTCTGGGAGTTGCAGGCGATCACCGCCGTTGTCGTCGGCGGGACTGCGCTCAAAGGGGGCGCGGGGCGCGTCTGGGGCACGATTTGCGGTGCCTTCATCCTCGAACTCGTCGGCAACATCATGCTGCTGTCCAACTTCATCTCCGAATATCTGATCGGCGCCATTCAGGGCACGATCATCATCATCGCGATGCTCGTCCAGCGGTCGCTGGCGCGCAAGGCGTAACGAAACGGCCGGGCAGAGGAGGGTCGCCCGGTCCGTTCATCAGTCGACCCTTTGTCACTTTGGGAGGAAACCAATGCACAAGAAACTGTTGGGTCTCGCTGTCGCGATGACGGCGCTGACCTCGATCTTCACGGCGGCCCAGGCGCAGGAGACCAAGACCATCGGCGTCTCCATTCCCGCTGCCGACCACGGCTGGACCGCAGGCGTCGTCTATCATGCCAACCGCGTTGCCGAACTCCTGATGAAGGAGCATCCGGGCCTTAACGTCATCGTCAAGACCTCGGCTGATCCGGCAACCCAGGCCAATGCCGTGCAGGATCTGGAAATCCAGGGCATCGACGCGCTCGTCATCCTGCCGACCGATCCAGATCCGCTGGTCAACGCGATGAAGGAAGTGAAGAACAAGGGTCACTTCGTCACCATCGTCGACCGTGCCCCGTCGGTGAACGACAATACGGTGCGTGATCTCTATGTCGCCGGCAACAACCCGGCGCTCGGCAAGGTTGCCGGCGAATACATTGCCAAGACCTCACCAGATGCGGAAGTCGTCATCATCCGCGGCCTGCCGATCCCGATCGACCAGCAGCGACAGGATGGCTTCGATGAAGGCATTAAGGGCTCCAACGTCAAGGTTCTCGATCGCCAGTTCGGAAACTGGAATCGCGACGATGCTTTCAAGGTCATGCAGGATTACCTGACCAAATATCCGAAGATCGATGTGGTCTGGTGCCAGGATGACGACATGGCTGTCGGCGTGCTGCAGGCGATCGAACAGGCCGGTCGTACCGATATCCAGTACATCATTGGTGGTGCGGGCTCGAAGGACATGATCAAGAAGGTTCAGGATGGCGACAAGATGGTGCCGGTCAACGTGCTCTATCCGCCATCGATGGTCGGCACGGCGATGGAGCTGACGGCTGCGGCCATCTATGACAGCGTTCCGGTCCATGGCACCTATACGCTCGACGCCACGCTGATCACGCCGGAAAACGCGAAGAATTACTACTTCCCGGATTCGCCGTTCTGATCCAACCACACCGCAAAGACTGCTCTGCCCGGGTTATCCCGGGCAGATGTTTGAAGGGCTGCATCATTGCGGTTGTATCGAAAATCCATCTCCTGTAATCGTTTACGGAAACGTTGCAGGGATCTCAGGGAGGAGAATTCATGAAGACGATCAAGGGGCCGGCAATCTTTCTCGGCCAGTTTGCGGGCGATGCCGCACCGTTTAATTCCTGGGATGCGATCACCAAATGGGCCGCCGACAAGGGCTATGTGGGCGTGCAGGTTCCGACCTGGGCCAGCCAGCTGGTCGACCTGAAAAAGGCTGCAGACTCCAAGGATTATTGCGACGAGCTTGCCGGTGTGGCGCAGGCCAATGGCGTCGAGATCACCGAGCTTTCCACCCATTTGCAGGGCCAGCTGGTCGCTGTGCATCCGGCCTATGACGAGGCCTTTGACGGCTTTGCCGCACCCGAGGTGCGCGGCAATCCGAAGGCGCGGCAGGAATGGGCCGTGAGCCAAGTCAAATACGCGTTGAAGGCGTCGCGCAACCTCGGCATCAAGGCGCATGCGACCTTTTCCGGTGCACTGGCCTGGCCCTACATTTATCCGTGGCCGCAGCGTCCGGCCGGTCTGGTCGAGACTGCTTTCGACGAGTTGGCGCGCCGCTGGCTGCCGATCCTCGACTATGCCGAGGAGCAGGGCGTCGATGTTTGCTACGAGATCCATCCAGGCGAAGATCTGCATGATGGCGTCACCTTCGAGATGTTCCTCGAGCGGGTGAAGAACCATAGCAGAGCCAACATGCTCTACGACCCCTCGCACTATGTGCTGCAGTGCCTCGACTATCTCGACAACATCGACATCTACAAAGACCGCATCAAGATGTTCCACGTCAAGGACGCGGAATTCAACCCGACCGGCCGGCAAGGCGTCTATGGCGGCTACCAGGGCTGGGTCAACAGGGCAGGGCGCTTCCGCTCGCTCGGTGATGGCCAGGTCGATTTCGGTGCGATTTTCTCGAAGATGGCAGCCAATGATTTCGACGGCTGGGCTGTTGTCGAGTGGGAATGCGCATTGAAGCATCCGGAAGACGGCGCCCGCGAAGGGGCGGAATTCGTCAAGGCGCATATCATCCGCGTGACCGAACATGCCTTCGACGATTTTGCCGCCGGCGGCACGGATGATGCGGCGAACCGGCGGATGCTGGGGCTGTAGTCAGCTTTATTCCCCTCCCCAACCCCTCCCCACAAGGGGGAGGGGCTTTGCCGCCGGCCTGTGAGCCCTCCTCCACGGTGCCATATGCCAAACAGGAAAAGGGACGCTTGCGGTGATCGCTCTCCCCCCTTGTGGGGGAGATGGCGGCAGCCAGAGGGGGCTTCAAGGATAGCAAGGGAGAAAACACTATGGCGATTGAAGCGAGCAAATCGGAACACCGCGCGGCAAAAATCCGTCTGGGCATGGTCGGCGGCGGGCAGGGGGCGTTTATCGGTGCCGTACACCGCATGGCCGCCCGGCTCGACGATCAGTATGATCTGGTCGCGGGTGCGCTGTCGTCGACGGCGGAGAAGTCGCTGGCTTCGGGGCGCGATCTCGGCCTTGATCCGGAGCGTTGCTACGCCTCCTTCCAGGAGATGGCGGACAAGGAATCGGCGCGTCCTGATGGCATCGAGGCGGTCTCGATCGTGACGCCGAACCATGTGCATTTTGCTGCCGCCAAGGCCTTCCTTGAAAAAGGCATCCACGTCATCTGCGACAAGCCGCTGACCTCGAACCTGGAGGATGCAAAGGCTCTGAAAGAGGTGGCCGACAAGGCGAAGGCCCTCTTCATCCTGACACATAACTATACTGGCTATCCGATGGTCCGCCATGCCCGCGAACTGGTGGCATCCGGTGATCTCGGTGATATCAGGCTGGTGCATATGGAATATCCGCAGGATTGGCTGGCCGAACCGGTCGAGCAGACCGGGGCGAAACAGGCCGTCTGGCGCACCGACCCGGCACAATCCGGCGTCGGCGGCTCGACCGGCGATATCGGGACCCATGCCTATAACCTCGGCAGTTTCATTTCCGGCCTTGAACTGGACGAACTGGCGGCTGATGTGCACACCTTCGTCGAAGGCCGTCGTCTGGATGACAACGCCCATGTGATGCTGCGGTTCAAAGCCAAGGGCAGCGAAATGCCGGCCAAGGGCATGCTCTGGTGCAGCCAGGTGGCGACTGGCCATGAAAACGGGCTGAAGGTGCGGGTCTATGGCACCAAGGCTGGCATCGAATGGACGCAGGCCGATCCGAACTATCTCTGGTACACCCGTCTTGGCGAGCCCAAGCAGCTGATCACCCGTGGTGGCGCTGGGGCGAACTCTGCTGCTGCCCGTGTGACCCGCATTCCGTCGGGGCATCCGGAGGGGTATCTGGAAGCCTTTGCGACGATCTACACCGAGGCGGCTCACGCCATCCAAGCAGCGCGGACGGGAGCGGCCGTTGATCCGGCCGTGGTCTATCCGACGGTGGATGACGGGGTGAAGGGCGTGGCTTTTGTCACGGCCTGCATCGAGTCGTCGAAGAAGAATGGCGGTTGGGTGAAGGTTTAAACGCCCAACGGGAACCTCCCGGTGCTGAAGCCGGGAGGTTCCCGTTGGCTTTTACCTATCCCCCTGCGGAAAGCGGTGGCAGGAGTGTCACGGTCCAGTTGGCGACGTCCTGGCCGTTGTACGACACGGTGTTGATCAACGGGCCGTTGCCCAGGCGATCGCTGAAGGGAATAGAGTAGACCTGATTGGTAGAGGCCGCGAAGAGCTCGGCTGCATACGTGTTATAATAGGGATGATCCGGTTGCGCCTCGCGGAAGGCCGGCAGCGGAGAGAGCTTCCACCAGGCATCGGATTTCATGTCCTTGAGCGCGACGTCCTGGCCTGCGGGCACCGTATTGCTGTTGATCAGACCGAGCAGAAGGCCTGTTGTTACCTCGCCGATCAACAGCTTCTGCGTTGTCAGCTCGACCGCTTGATCTTCCAGATCCCAGGACTTTACCTGGCTTGAGAGTTTGCTCCAGCCCAATCCTGAAAATGTCACCGCCGAATTGATGACCTGGCCGTAGATAGCCGTGTTGTAACTGACGGGATCCACAGCGGATATCGTCGCGTTGCATTCTTTGAAGGTCGGCCCTTGTGCACTGCTATCGCCCGTGATCGTGGTG
The DNA here is from genome assembly GCF_001296045.1 of Rhizobium sp. AAP43. Taxonomy (GTDB): domain Bacteria; phylum Pseudomonadota; class Alphaproteobacteria; order Rhizobiales; family Rhizobiaceae; genus Allorhizobium. Next base: position 287,950 of record NZ_LJHS01000005.1, read on the forward strand.
TGGATTTCCCCATTCAAGGTCAACGAGCCATTGGCAGCTGCTGTGGCCACGTGGTCGAGTGTTAGTATGTAGTTTGTGGTCTTTTGTGTTTTTTTAGACTTATAGAGAAAGGCATTGGAGTTGACGATCTTCGTCAACTGACCGGCTGCATGGACGGATTGCAGATAGGGAATGAAGCTCTGATAGGGCGTGGCAGGCGGCGGAGCGTAGGAGGAGGGACCGATAAACCGCACCCAATCACCCGCTGCGTCTTTCACCAAAGCGCCCCAAGGCGGCGAGGAACTGGCACCCAGTTTCGCCGCGATGGTGTTGGCGTCGGCGGTGTATCCGACTGATTGGATGAGGGTGCCATCGGCGGCGTAACTCGCAATCTCCATCGGCGCTGTGAAGTAGTTGATCGCGGTCATATCACCCTGGTCGCCGGCATTGCCCGTCATTGTGATTTCAAAGGTTTGGAACAGGGTTTGGTAATCCATCCCGCCGCCGATGAAAGTGGGAGCACTGGTGCGCGATTGCAGCGCATTGCCATAGGAAACATAGACGAGGATCGAGACGGCCTGATTGATCGTCAGCCCTGTTGGGCCTATGTCTTTCAGGCTCAGGGGCTCCGACATCAGGTTGTGGGGCTTGATCTCAACGGATTTCCCATTCCCGTAGGTCACGTCGAAATTTGTGGTGCCCGGGGCGCCGTTCTGAAAGCTGATGAAGACCTCGTGCCCGTGATACGGCGTGTTGTTGATAAAGTTCAGTTGCAGTTGTTTCTGTGCCATTGAGTGCTCCAGCCAATCCTGAACGAGAGTGAACTTGTCCATCTTAGCGATGGCTAAGATTGCTGTCTGCATCAATGGTTGCATTTATTTTTGGATGCAATCATTTTTGACTGATCTCTGTGAGGTAAAAGGCCTCCACCTACAACGTTGCAGTTTTTTCGCCGCGCTGTCTTCACCCCGTTGCGGCTTTGCCCTAAACCGCTAGCGATGTTTGCACGGCGGCACGCCCGCCGAGACGAGACGAAGGACCTGTCGATGATCGATCCCAAGGCACTTGCCGAACGTTTTCCCGGTGACTTCCTGTTCGGTGTCGCTACCGCCTCCTTCCAGATCGAAGGGGCGTCGAAGGCCGATGGTCGCAAGCCCTCGATCTGGGATGCGTTTTCCAACATGCCGGGGCGGGTGTTCGGGCGCCACAATGGCGATGTGGCCTGCGATCACTACAACAGGTGGGAAAGCGATCTCGATCTGATCAAGGACATGGGCGTCACCGGCTATCGTTTCTCGATTGCCTGGCCGCGGATCATTCCTGATGGGGCGGGCCCGATCAACGAGAAGGGTCTCGATTTCTATGACAACCTTGTCGATGGCCTGAAGGCACGCGGCATCAAGGCCTATGCGACGCTTTACCATTGGGATCTGCCGCTTTCGCTGATGGGTGAGGGCGGCTGGACGGCGCGCCCCACGGCGCAGGGTTTCCAACGTTACACCAAGGTGGTGATGGAACGCCTCGGTGACCGGCTTGATGCGGTCGCGACCTTCAACGAGCCCTGGTGCTCGGTCTGGCTCAGCCATCTCTATGGCGTGCATGCGCCGGGTGAGCGCAGCATGGATGCGGCCCTTCATGCGCTGCACTACACCAATCTTGCGCATGGGCTTTCGGTCCAGGCGATCCGCGAAGTGGCGCCCAAGGTGCCGGTCGGGCTGGTGCTCAACGCGCATGAGACGCTGCCAGGGTCTGAGGCCACGGAGGATCGTGCGGCGGCCGAGCGGGCGCATCAGTTCCACAATGGCGTTTTCTTCGATCCGGTTTTCAAGGGCGAGTACCCGGCCGAGTTCCTCTCGGCCCTTGGCCATCGCATGCCGAAGATCGAAGAGGGGGACTTGTCCATCATCAGCCAGCCGCTCGATTGGTGGGGGCTCAACTACTACACACCGATGCGGGTCTCTGACGATCCGACGCCGGGTGCCGAATTCCCGGCAACCGTCAATGCAGCACCTGTGTCGGATGTGAAAACCGATATTGGCTGGGAAGTCTACGCGCCGGCGCTGAAGTCGCTCGTCGAGCGGCTCTATGCCCGTTACGATCTGCCAGTCTGCTACATCACCGAGAATGGCGCCTGCTACAATATGGAGGTCGAAGGCGGCGAGGTCGATGACCAGCCGCGGCTCGATTACTACGCCGAACATCTCGACAAGGTGGCTGATCTGATCGCCGAGGGCTATCCGATGCAGGGTTATTTCGCCTGGTCGCTGATGGACAATTTCGAATGGGCGGAAGGCTACCGGATGCGCTTCGGCCTTGTGCATGTCGATTATGACACCCAGGTTCGCACCATCAAGAAGAGCGGCAAGTGGTATCGGGATCTGGCAGCCGAATTTCCCAAGGGAAATTTCAAGGCTGACTAGTCGCCGTCATCGTGGGCGTTATCCGAGCTTTATGAGTTTCGCTCCGGCTTCCGCATTCCGCTCGTCGAAGCGGGTGCGGGCAGACTGGATGTCCTCGTGATTGGAGAAGACCCAGCCGCCCAGAGCCTTGACCGGCGCTGAGAAGGATCGTCCGAGATCGGTGAGGGCATATTCGACCTTGGGCGGCACGGTCGGGTGGACTGTCCGCTCGACAATCCCGTCCCGCTCCAGCGCTCTCAGCGTGAGGGTTAGCATCCGCTGCGACACGCCAACGACCATGCGTTTCAGATCGCTGAAGCGCTGTGGCCCGTCATCCAGCATCATGATCACGAGTACGGTCCACTTGTCACCGAGCCGCGCCAGCATCTCGCTGACCGTCGTACACTTGGCCGGATCATAGCCGTTACACATTTCGGTTCTCCTCGTGAAACCTGGTATCAGAAATGTGCCTGCTTGCACATTTCTTTGGGTTCCCTATCTAGGCCTGGTTACTAATCAATACCAGACCTTGTGCGTCTCGCCAATGCCTCCCAGGCGAACCAAGGGTCGAAACCTGGATGGAGATCCTGATGTCCGCACTAATCGAAAAGCTGAACTGGCGCTATGCCACCAAGAAGATGGACCCCACGAAGAGCGTTCCCGAAGACAAGGTCGAGCGCATTATCGAGGCGGCGCGTCTCGCGCCCACCTCCAGCGGGTTGCAGCCCTTCGAGGTCATCGTTGTGACCAATCCTGAGGTCCGCGCCCGAATCCAGGAAATTGCCTGGAACCAGGCGCAGGTGACCGAAGGGTCGCACCTTCTCGTTTTCGCGGCCTGGGACAATTACACGACTGACCGCATCAACGACATGTTCGACCTCGTCAATGAGGAGCGTGGCTTCAAGAACGAAGGCTGGGAAAACTACCGCCAGATGCTGCTCAACATGTATCCGGGCCGTGAGGCCGAGGTCAATTTCGAGCACGCCGCCCGTCAGGCTTATATCGGCTTTGGCATGTCGGTGGCCGCTGCCGCCTTTGAAGGCGTCGATGCAACCCCGATGGAAGGTTTCGATGCGGCCAAACTCGACGAGATCCTTGGCCTTCGCGAAAAGGGCCTGCGATCGGTCACAATCCTGCCGCTCGGCTATCGCGCTGCGGAAGGGGATTGGCTGGCTGGCCTGAAGAAGGTCCGCCGTCCGAAGGACCAGTTCGTGTCCGTGGTTGCCTGATATCCTCTTTATCGGACCGCTGTTCCAAAAATGCTTGCAAGGGCTCTGGATTTCCAGGGCCCTTTTTCATGTCGGGTAAACACGGCATCGCCCCAAGAGGAAAATACAACCAAGAGTACGCATGCTTCATTCTGTGCAAGGTTGTGGAAAACCTCCGTTGGGAGATTGTTGCCTTGCTCGAGGTTGCAATGGCCTCAATCGAGATTCTTGCATTCTTATCAGATGGATAGGCTTTCCTGCTGGACTGCAGGGAAGGCGAAATGGCGCATATGGCTGGTTGATTGTGACAGGATGTGACTATCTATAATTGCATAAAATATTAAACATGTACCAAAAGCTACAGAACTGATGTGATCGCTAATTTACAACCGCCTTGTCCACCAGACGTAGAAAATGAAGCAGCTTAGAGCAGGTTAGTCGCGATGAGTGCACCACAGACTGGAAACGGAACTGCATCCGTGATGACCGAGGCTCCGAGTGTCGCGGTCAGCATGTTCTACCAGGCCGCCGGCCATGCCTATTCACTTTCCATGCAAAATGCGACGGCGGCGCAGCAAAATATCAATACGCTCGCGCCCTCGGTCATCGCCAATGCTCTGGCACTCCTCAACAAGCCGCCAGCGGCGCCTTAGCGGAAGGACCGTTTCGCAGAGAGCGGGAGATCTTGCCGCGTATCTCGCAACCCTTGTCAGTGTGTTTTGAGCCTTGGCCGCGTGTGGCGGCTTCTATCACCAAATGATCGGGATGAAGTCATGTGGATGCTGAAGAGAAAGGAGCAGGCGGTTGCGCAGTCGAGGACCGAGCCGGCTCCTCTGCTGCAACCGGGACCTCCTTTGGCCGCACCTCCGACCGTTGTGGCGGCCGCGCTTGCAGCCAATTCTGTACCTCAAGCGGCAATGCAGACCGCAGCGCCGGCTGGAGCCGTATCGGTGCCGCCGGCCGCCGCTACAGTCCGCCCTGTTCCGGTGGCGCCATCATCGGCCCCATCCCAGGCTGCGCCCGCCCCTGTTCGCCTTGGTGTCAGCCCAGTCTCCGCCGCTGCACCTTCCGTTCGGCCGTCCGGGATTGCTGCCGTTCCGCCCGGTGGCAATCCCGGTCCGGGGCAGGTGTCGAATGGGGCTCAGATGGCGCAGGCTCAGACCCGTCAAGGGCCGCCGATTGCGGCTGGCAATTCCAATCCGGCTCAGCCGCCTGCGTCGGTGGTTCCAGTTGCGCCGCGGGCACCCGTATCCGGCACACCGATGTCGCTTACGACTGAGCCTTTGTCGGCCGATACTCAACCTGACGGTCTAAGGCTCGAAAGCAAAACGGACGAGAAAGCCACGAACAAGCTCGGTGACACCGGAGGTGATGGGTCTGGTGGGGGCACGACACCCCCAAGCGGTCCTCTGATCGGGATATCGGATGCAACGGTCGAGACCTTTGCGTCCGCAGCGCTCGGCCAGGTCGTCTCGATGCTGGGCGAGGATACCCGGACCTACCTGCAGGGGATGGAGCAGATCTATACGGCCGCCGCCGGTAAGGCGTTGGCGATGATCGCCAGTGGCGTCTCATCGGAGCAGGAGACCGGCAAGACGTTGCTGACCCAGATCAAGGCGTCGCAACAGGATACCACGGCCTTTGCCACCGACATTGCAAGTCTCGCCAAACAATTCGTCAGCATCAAGGGAGGTTGAGATGGACACGGAGACTTCATCAGCAGAGCTGCGCGACCAGACCGGTACCGAACCATCGGCATCGCCGAGCGCTGATCCAGCCGCGGTTCTGTCGCCGGCGCCGCCGGATCCGACCACGCCACCGGCAACTGGGACCACCACGCAACCGGATATCCCGACCTTGCTCATCGATACCGTCGCGGCCGTGGTGTTCAACCGGGTCAAGGCGCTACTCGACGATACGCAGAAGATCAAGGAGCCGGGGATTCCGCTGCCCGTCGTGCCGGAAAAGCCTCAGGTGCTGGAATTGCCGGAGGTGAATATGGATCTGGTCCCAGGCCAGATCACGCTGCCGGGAAACAGCGGTGCAACCGAACCGGAGATACCGCGCATCCTCATCGATACAGTGGTGGCGGTGGTTCTCAAGGAATTCGCGCCGCTTCTTCAGGATCTGCAAAAGATCCGGGATCAGGGAATGGCTGCCTTGGGATCGCAGGCGGCCGGGCCGAATGGACAGCCTCTGGTCAGTGATCTTCTGGGGCGCGGTGCGGTCGCCGCGGGCATGGACGAAAAGACCAGAATGGCCTCGATGAAGGCGCGCGAGGACCAACTCAACTACCGCATGCAAAAATTCCAGGAGCGATACGAGGCACTGAAACGCACTGCCCAGCAAAAACGGGGACAGTAGGTCCTCGACGAATTGCAGACTTCAATCATTGTCACAAAGGGGAAGAGCAGATGCCGACCGCTGGAGAAAAGGGAAAGACAATGGACGTCGACAGCGATGCGGGCGCCCTGGGCGAGATCGTTGAAGCCGATAGCCCCGCCTATTCCATGGGGCAGGAATTTCTCACCGCCTCGCACTCGACCGGACTTATGTTCGCCAACGCCGTCAAGGCGCATGGCAATATCAATACCCTGTCCCTGTCCGGCCTTGCGCAGAGCGCCAAGCAGGTCAGCACCATCGATACCGTTGCCGATGCCGTGGCGCTGGCAAGTCTTCTTCTCGGTGAGCCGCGCGCCGGGATGGTTGCCCTGATGCGTTCCCGAATACCAGGTTGAACCGTCGCCGGGCGGAGGGTTGGCAGTGTGCCCGACCGCCCGCCGGAGCAGACGGGGCCGTTCCGGCGGAGTGGAGCGCAACCTCTCTCCGGGTCATGGCGGACAGCGACGGTTCGACACCCATTCCAGGTCCTTCTCGGACACCCGAACTCGTGCTGCGCAGGCGGCACCGAGAACCCCTGATTGCGCCGCGATCAGGTCCTGAAGCCAAAGCTAACCAAGGAGTGAACATATGACTACCCCGACCGCCGTCAATTCCGTGATCACCGATGCCGTTACCCAGGCCAACGTCAAGGTTGTGGGCGAAGCACCGGCCATGGCCATGGGCTCGCTGTATCAGGCTGCCTCGCATTCGACCGGCCTGATGTTCGAAAACTCGGTCACGGCCCAGAACAACCAGAACATCCTGGCGCAGGCTGCGACGACACAGGGCGTCATGCAGATCTACAGTGTCGACACGATCTCCGACGCTATCGCCATCGCCAAAATGCTCAGCGCGAGCTGATCCGCGTCCGCTGCCGGGAGGCCCTGCCTCCCGGCCATTTTTGGAAGTGCACCGGTCATCCGCTTCAGGGTTGGCGGCCGGCTTGCCATCTGTAACAGAACACGGGTCCCTTGCATCATGACGTCCTATCGCCTTGATCGCACCAAGTCTGCCTTTGCCAGCCCGCGTCCATCGGGCAGCGAGATCGCCAGTCTCGGCACATCCTGCGCCTTGTTTCGCGGGCTTGACCCTCAGGCAATCCGGACGATCGTTTCCCGAGGTTATCATCGCAGCTATTCCAAGAACGAGATCGTGGTGACGCAGGGAAGCGAGAAGCGGCTGGTTGGCCTTGCGGTCAGTGGTCTCTTTGTGGTTCGTCGCTGCTCGCCGAGCGGAATTCTTCTTGCCTTGCAGACCATTCGCCCGGGCGACCTGTTTTATGAAATGTCGTTGATCGAGGCGGGTGAAAACCAGCTTGAGGTGGCTGCCGGTTCGGAGAAATCCTCAGCACTCCTGTTTTCTGTCCGGACTTTTCGTGACCTCATGGCGCAATATCCGCCGCTCAGCGCTCGATTGATCGAGCAGATGGCGGGGCGGATCAATACGCTTGCCGAATTGAGCTTCGAACTGGCGACGATGAAGACCGACGACCGCCTGCGCCGGGCAATTTCCAAGCTTGCGCAGGAAACCGACCAGCTACGCGACGGGGGCATGATCTATCCGGCACCGACCCATGCGGAGTTTGCCTCGATGCTCGGCACAACTCGCGAAGTTGTCAGCAGATCGATCATAGCACTCTGCCGAGAGGGGTCGATCGAGACCAGTCGCCAGTCGATTACCATCCGCTCCGCCGAAGCCCTGATGTGACGGCGAGCGAATCCACATATCAAGTCTTGCGGTGGGATCAGATTGGCCGCCTCCAGCCCCCTAGATATAGCTAGCATCTAGTGAAGACCTGTTAAGTCAAATTGAACCTATTGCAATGCAGGGTAAAAATTCGATTGAAGGTCAACCCGATGCGGCACGAGGCAGTACAGACGGGGCTCAAGGCCCACCTCAACAGACGGTTCGCGGTCGCAGCGATGCTGTTGTTGTCGGCGGTTGTCGCAGTGACGGTGACCCTGATCGTCGTCACCGCACTTGATCGTGTCGCGAGCTACGCAAACCACCTCGATGAGGAGCGGTCACGCGAGACAATTCGCGGGGCGATCCAGACCTTCCGCTATCAGCTCGATGCGACGCTCAACGACTATGCGGCCTGGGATGATGCGGCTGACAACGTCTATGATCCGTCGCCGAGCGACTGGTCCGATCGCAATTTCGGCGACATGACCTATGACAGCGACCTGTTCGACGTGGCGATCCTTCTAGATCGCGCAGGGCGATCGCTGATGGCCTATTCCGACGGAAGTCCGATTGCCGGCGGCTTGGGGGGATATCTTCGGCAAGACATTCAGGCGATGCTGAAGGAAGTGCAGTCGCGGGAGGCGGGCGGCACGCCGCAAGTCTCCGGCTTCGTGCGCACCGACAAGGGCATTGGAGCTGCCGGTGTTGCGCTCATTCGCAAGAAGTCGGGCGAAATCGAGGTCCCGCCGGAACGGCGGGCCTATCTCGTCTTCATCCGCCACCTGACGCCCGGCACCGTGGATCGGCACGCAGCAGCCTATGTCCTGCCGGGATTGTCCCTGGTTCCTGCCTCCACCCGCTCCACTCATCGGGTCGCGATTGAATCCCCTTCGGGCGTACCGCTTGCAGCTCTTGCGTGGAGCCCACGTGCACCCGGCGACATGAGCCGCCAGCAGGTCGAGGCGCTGGTGACAACGGCGCTGGTGATCGTTGGCCTGTTCTGCCTCACCCTGCTTCTGACCGGCTGGATGGTGGTCCGGCGGTTGCGGGCGGATGAGCAGGCGGCCGTTCGCTTGTCGCTCACTGACCAGTTGAGCGGCGTTGCCAATCGCGAAGGTCTGTTCAGGATGCTGGAGACCCGCGTCGCGGAAGCGCAGGTGACGGGTGACGATGTCGTGCTGATCTATCTCGACCTCGACGGTTTCAAGGAGATCAATGACGCCTATGGTCATGCCACCGGTGACAGCCTGATCCGCGCCGTGGCTGCGGGTCTGACGGTTCTTGCGGGCGATCCGTCGGCTCTTGCGCGGATTGGCGGCGACGAGTTTGCAATCGTGCTGAAGGGGGAGGATGCCCAGGCGCGGGCAGAAGTCCTGTCAGAAGCGATCCTGTCCTTCTTCAACGAGCCGCTGTTGCTTGGCGACCGCGTGGTGGTTGTAGGCTGCAGTATCGGACTTTGTGTGTCTTCCGGGGGGCATGTCGATGCGGACGAACTGATCCGCCGTGCAGACATGGCGATGTATTCCTCCAAGGATGGCGGACGCGGACGCTGGACCTTTTACGATGCGGGGATGGACGACGCTCGTGAGATGCGCAACCAGCTGGAACTCGACCTCAGGGCCGCGATCCAGGATGGCGAGATTTCCGTCGTCTACCAGCCAATCGTCGATGCGCACAGTTTCGATCTGGTCGGCGTCGAAGCTTTGGCTCGCTGGACGCGACGCGGCCATGGACCTGTGTCTCCAGATGTCTTCATTCCGATTGCCGAAGCCAGTGGTCTGATCGACCGCCTCGGGCTCTGCGTACTTGATATGGCGCTGTCGCAGCTGAAGCGCTGGCCGGGCATCAAGCTCTCGGTCAATATTTCGCCCGGCCAGTTCCGAGATCCGGCCTTTGTGTGCCGCGTCGAGGACTTGTTCGAACAGGCAAATGTCGATCCGCAGCGCGTCGTGCTGGAAATGACCGAGACCTATTTCATCCAGAATGCCGAGCGGGCGCGCATGGCGCTCGATCGCTTGCGGCGCATCGGCGTGCGGATCGCGCTGGACGATTTTGGCGTCGGTTTCTCAAGCGTCGGCTATCTCCGCCAGTTTGGCTTTGACCGGATGAAGATCGACCGGTCGCTGATCCAGAGCCTGGGTGATGGCCATCGGGCGGTCGAGATGCTGCAGGCGACTGTGGCATTGGCGCGGTCGCTCAACATTCCCGTTACGGCCGAAGGGGTCGAAACCGAGCAGCAGGCGGTCATTCTTCGCCTTGCGGGCTGCGACCAGTTGCAAGGCTATCTCTTCGGACGACCGTCGACCGTCGAGGATATCGACGCCTATCGGGCGCGCTCGATGACGCCACGGGCGCGGGCGGCCGATATCGCCTTTGCTGCCCATCGGGGCGAGCGGCACTAGGATGTCAGCGGTTTAGGCCGGGTCGACCCTAAGGTGATGGGTAGTTATCAGCTGCCGATATGGCGTTCGCCGCGCTTCTTCGCCAAAGCGATCTGCAATTGCCGCTGCCGGTAACGGTCGCGGTCAGCCTCGGTACGATCACCGTAGCAATGGCTGCAGGAGACGCCTTCCTCATAATGCGGGTGGGTAATTTCCTCGGCCGTGATCGGGTTGCGGCAGGCATGGCAGAGCTTGTGATCGCCTTCCTTCAACCCGTGGGTCACGGAGACGCGCTCGTCGAAGACGAAGCAGGCGCCATCCCAAAGGCTCTCTTCTTCCGGCACCTCTTCCAGATATTTCAGAATGCCGCCCTTGAGGTGGTAGACCTCGTCGAAGCCCTGTTGCTTCATGAAGGCCGTCGCCTTCTCGCAGCGGATGCCGCCGGTGCAATACATGGCGATCTTCGGCTTGTTGTGCAGGCCGGGATTGTTTTTCACCCAGTCGGGGAATTCCCGGAAGGTCTTGGTGTTCGGATCAACCGCACCGCGGAAAATGCCGATCGCCGTCTCATAGTCATTGCGGGTGTCGATGACGATCGTCTCCGGATCGGAAATCAGGTCGTTCCAATCCTTCGGATCGACATAGGTGCCGACGATCTCGTTGGGGTCGATGTCCTCGACGCCCATGGTGACGATTTCTTTCTTCAGCCGTACCTTCATGCGCAGGAACGGCATCTTCGACGCCCGGCTTTCCTTGTGCACCAGACCTCCGAATTCCGGCTGGCTGCGGATGAAGGCGAGCACCGTGGCAATGCCGGCATCGGTGCCGGCGATCGTGCCGTTGATGCCTTCATGGGCAATCAGCAGGGTGCCCTTCACGCCGTTGGCCTTGCACAGATCTTCCAGCGGTTCGCGGAAGTCTGCGAAGCGCGGAAATTTGGCAAAATGATAGAGAGCGGCGACGCAAAAGGCGCCGACGGCTTCGGGGCGGGGAGAGGTGAGGCTGTCTGTCATGGCTGCGAAATACTGCTTTGCGCCCTGCTGCGCAACGGATTTCCGCGTCCGGCGGCAAGTTTGAAATTCGTCAATTCCTACCGTCTCGTCCGGCGGCTTTCGCCTCCGCCCATAGGCAGGCGATGATCTGGGCCTCGCGCCGGGGGTGATCGGCGAAGACCTTGCCCGCGAGCGTCAAAGCCTGGCGGCGCAGTTCCTGCTGGTGGCGGATGATGATGGCGAGCAGGAAGGATTGTCCTTGTCCATCACCGAAGATCTCCGCTTCCTCATCGAACAGCCCGGCCAGAATGGTCAAGTCATGTTCGTGACCAAGCAGATCGACGAGGCGCTTTGCGGCGTCGCGTTTGGCTGCAAAGGCGCTCGGCCAGAGCGGCTGCATGAGCGACAGGTTCATCCAATAGGCTTGCGCTGCCTTTCGCAGGTCGTGATAGGCTTCGCCATGTCCGTCACCCTTGCAGGCTTCCAGAGCCTCCCGCGCGCGCTCCAGTCCCTGGCGCCATCCTTTGGCGAGGAGTTGGCCGCCATGGCCCTGCTTCGAGGGCAGTTTGAGCTTGCCGAGGGTGTCGATGCCTTTCCGGCATTCGGCAATCACAGCTGCCACCTTGCCCTCAAGATCCGTTTCGGTTGCGGCAATCTCGTCCCGGCGGCGCTCAAGCACCTCGCGGACTGTGGCCAGCGTTTGTGCCTCATCGTCGGTAATTGCATGGGCGGACAGGTGCGCAACCGTTTCGATCAGCGCCGTGGCGTCGCGTACCCGCGACAGCGTACGGGCGCAATCGCGCAGGCGCTGGTTCTCTGACCGGCGGAAGGTCTTGGCGCTCGAGCCGATCAGACGGTAGAGATTGCGCAGGCGCTTGAATTTCTTGCGCGCCTCGTGGATAGCCTCATGCAGCCCTTCGGGCCTCTTCTCCAGCGCCTCAATCGCGTCTTCGAACTGCCCCGTGGCCACGGCGCGCACCTCGTTTGCGAGGTCGCGACCCGGCTCAATGCGATATGGCATGCACCAGCTCCGGGCGCGGGCGCTGGGTGGCGAGCGTCTGGTTCGAATAACGCGTGTCACCGGTGACTTCGCGTCCAAGCCAGTCGGGCAGGGCGGGGTTGTCCTGCTCCGAAGCCATTTCGACTTCTGCAATCACCAAGCCGCGATAGACGCCTGCGAAGACATCAATCTCCCAGGTGAAACCTTCATAGTCGACGGTGTGACGGGTCTTTTCGATGACGCTGCCATTTGCAAATGCCATCATCTCCACGGCATCGGCATGGGGAATCTGGTATTCGAACTCGTCTCGCACCAGAATGCCGCTGCCAAACTTGATTGTCAGCTGTGCAGTTTCGTCATTGCGTGTGCGGATCCGTACGGAACGGTCGCTTTCGGCGGCGATATAGGCCTGTTTCATTCGCGTCTGCGATGTGACGGATTCTTTCCAGCTGTCAGCGCGAACGAGAAACTTGCGTTCAATTTCCTTCGCCATACACCCATACTCCGAAGATTTACCGCATTGCGACACTATCCGAGGATGTCACGTTAGGAAACCGTAAAGATTCAGTGCAACCTTGGTGCTCGACATCGACCGTCACCCGCGCTAGGGAATAGCGAAATCTAATCGTTTGAAAAGAGGCTTCTGCCATGGGCGAAAAAACCGAAAAGCTCCTTTCCACCCTGAAGCTGCAGCCGGTCGTTCCGGTGCTGATCATCGAGGACGCAAAGACGGCCGTGCCTCTGGCGCGGGCGCTGGTGGCCGGTGGCCTGAAGGCGATCGAGATCACGCTGCGCACGGATGCCGCACTTGAAGCCGTCCGCCTGGTTGCCCAGGAAGTCGAAGGTGCCGTTGTTGGTGCCGGCACAATCCTCAATGCCAGCCATTTTCACGCAGCGGTCGAGGCCGGTTCGCAGTTCATCGTCAGCCCGGGCACGACGCAGGAACTGCTCGACGTCGCTCGCGGGTCGGACATTCCGCTCCTGCCGGGTGCGGCGACTGCGTCCGAAGTGATGGCGTTGCGCGAGGAAGGTTACAAGGTTTTGAAGTTCTTCCCCGCCGAACAGGCCGGCGGTGCCGCCTATCTCAAGGCGCTGTCCTCGCCGCTTGCCGGCACGCTGTTCTGCCCGACCGGCGGTATTTCGCTGAAGAATGCCATGGATTACCTGTCGCTGCCGAACGTCGTCTGCGTCGGCGGCTCCTGGGTTGCGCCGAAGGAACTGGTTGCCGCTGGTGACTGGGCCGGCATCACCAAGCTTGCCAGTGAAGCGGCAGCCCTGAAGGGCTGATCTCTCGGTTCCACTTTGGGGAACAAGAAGCGTCGCGGCCTCTTTGTAATCGTCTGACCCCTTCCTATCTAGGAAACGACGGATACAACAAGGAGACCGCGATGTTCGATGCCAAGAAGCTGCTGGATCAATTCCTCGGATCGCAAATGCCCGGATCGACTGGCAGTGTGGGCCAGAAGGGCAGCGATCTCCTTGGCCTTGCCAAGGCCAATCCCTGGAAGACGGGCGCGCTTGCGACCGTGCTCCTCGGCACCAAGACCGGCCGCTCGCTCGGTGGTAATGCGCTGAAGCTCGGAGGCCTCGCCGTTATCGCCGGCCTCGGCTACCAGGCCTACAAGAATTACAAGTCCGGCCAGCCGGTCGAGCCGACCCAGGCGCTGCCGGAACTTCTTCCGCCGCCGAGTGACAGCCCGTTCAGCACTGAGCCTGCCGCCATCTCCAATGATTTTGCGCTGTCACTGGTGCGGGCGATGATCGCGGCTGCCAAGGCGGACGGTCATATCGATGCCGAGGAACGGGGCCGGATCATGGACAAGGTGCATCTGTCGGGCCTTGGCGCCGAAGCGGAAGCCTTCATCGAAGCGGAACTCGCAAAGCCCGCCGATCTCGATGCACTGGTGGCCGCTGCCAAGACAGAAGAGCAGAAGGTCGAGATCTACACGGCGTCGCGTCTGACGATCGAGCCCGACACGCGCACCGAGCGTGGCTATCTCGACATGCTGGCTGGCAGGCTTGGTCTTGCCGATGCGCTTGTCGATCATATCGAGGCAACCGTCGCCTCTGCCAAGGTCAGTCTCTAACGGCTGCGGCAACCGGTCCGGCCCGCCCGCGGCCGTTCCGGTTGCCTTTGGCCCTTCAGTGGCCTAAGCCTCGGGCAATCCATTTTGCCGGAGGTTCCGATGCGTGATCTGTCGACATTCAAGGGGTGCATCCCGCCCCAGCCGGTTCGGCTTGAGGGGCGTTTTGTCGTGATCGAGCCTTATGATCGCACCGCCCACCTCAATGCTCTTTGGGACGGTCTCGGCGGTATCGCCATCAATCCGCTGCTCACCTATTTCACCCAGCCGGATTTTGCCGGTGTCGAGGATTTCGATACGTGGCTCTCGGCTGTTCAGAAAGGCGGTTGGGTCACGGAAGTGTTTCGGGACAAGGCGACCGGCAAGGTCGTGGGCATGGCGAACTACATGCGGCCCGATCCCGCCAATGGCGTGGTCGAAATTGGCGGTGTGGCGCATGGTCCGCAGATGAGCCGCTCGCCGTTGTCGACGGAGGCGCATTACCTTCTGGCGCGGCACATCTTCGAGGATCTCGGCTATCGCCGCTACGAGTGGAAGTGCCACAACGACAATGCGCCGAGCAAGGCCTCGGCTTTGCGCTACGGTTTCAGTTTCGAAGGTGTCTTTCGCCAGCACATGCTGTCGAAGGGCAAGAACCGCGATACCGCTTGGTTCTCAATGATCGATGGCGAGTGGTCGCTGGCGAAGGCGGCGTTCGAGGCCTGGCTGTCGCCTGAGAATTTCGATGAGGCCGGACGTCAGCGCCAGCGCCTTGAAGATCTGCGTGCCGCGCTCTCGGCCACCCACACATGACAAGGAAGAACATCCCGTGAAGCCGAACATCTTCAGCATCATTCTTTATGTCGGCACTGCCATCACGGCAGCGGCGCTTCTCTACGGTTCTGTCGTCAATCCGACGATTGCCTGGTCGGTTGGTATCTGTGTCGCTATCGGCGTTGTGGTCTATGCCTGGCGTTTCTTGCCCGCGCCGAAAAAATCGGCAACGGGCGAGGCGGGTGCTGTTGCGCCGCGTTCGACCGCCACCTCTGCAGCAGCCGTTGTCGCCGTCATCTTCGGCCTCATGCTGATCGTGCCGACCGTGGTGCTCTGGATCGGACGCTATTCGCCGGAACTTGGCGCCTTGTTCGGCGCGATTGCCTTGATGTCGATCTTCGTCATTCTGTGGCTGCGTTCGCGCTACCAACAGAGCCGCAACGGCGAGTAAGCTTCAGATCTGCAGGCTGGCTGCGAGCAGCAAGGCCCCAAGCAGGATGACAAGAAGCGCGGCGGCGATTTCAATGGCCGTCGCGACAACGCCGGCGCGGCGGGAGCCGGGGCCGGAGAGGCGCAGCGCCAGACCCTTGGCGCCAACGGCGAGGCTGGCGAGGATCGAGACCGTGATCGCGGTGCCGAGCGCCATGGCCAGCACCGAGAGGACGCCCCCCAGCAGCAAGCCGTTCAAAAGGGCAAATGTCATCACCAGTACAGCGCCGGAACAGGGCCGCAGGCCGACTGCAATGACGGCTGACCAGGCATCGCGGAGATGGAAGGTGCCGCGCAGGAGGCCCGGATCGGGGGCATGCGCAATGCCGCATTCGTGGCAGACGGAGCCGGGAGCAAGTGCGTCGTGGCGGTGATCCACCGCCAGCGCCTGAAAGCGCGAGGGTGCTCTCACGGCGGATGGTCCGGTGGTCTCCGAGGGGTTGGCGAAGAGTGACGCGGTGGTGCTGTCTGCTGCCGCTGTTTGTCCGAACAGGCCATCTGTTGCCGGTTGGCTCGCGCGCGCTGACGGGCGCCACAGGGTTTTCAGCTTGCGCAGCAGAAGCCAGACGCCGAAGGCGACGATCAGCGCATAGCTTGCAATTTCCAGGCTCTGCGTCGCCGTGGTCATGGTGATCGACGTGCCGCGCAGGACGAGATAGGCAGCGCCGACAACGACGATCGCGACCAGCCCCTGCATCAGCGCCGAGATAAAGGAAACGAGAATGCCGCGGCGCAGTTCGATCTCGTTGGCCAGCATGTAGGAGGAAATTACAGCCTTGCCGTGCCCGGGGCCGGCTGCGTGAAAGACGCCGTAAGCAAATGACAGGCCGATCAGGCCGGTCAACGCCCAGGGATCTTCGCGCATGGCTTTCAGCGATCCGGTCAGGGCTCGATAAAAATCCTGCTGGTGACTGTTGATCCAGAGGAGTAATCCGGCCAGCGGGCCGCTTGTTGGCTGGTAGGCGGGTTCGGCGCTGCCGACGCCGAGGGGCGAGGCTGCATGGGCGAGGCCAGCTGCCAGCAGAAGTGCGCCAATCCCCACGGCCGCCATGGCGACCATCCGGGCGTTGCTCCCGCCGGACCGGCCGACATTCCGGCAGGCCGTCAGCACGCGATCTCCATGCGGGTGGCAAAGAGCTTGCCCATGTCGGTGCCGGCCGGATCGTTGAAGAAGGCTTCGGTCAGGTTATCCTGGTTCTGGGCAATGACCGCGTCTGCATCGGGCCGCACGACCTTGTGCTTGCAGGTTTCAAAGCCCTTGCCCTCGACAACCATGTCCGTGTCATTGGCAAAGTCGATCGCCGTGTAGAGGGTCGGGTCATAGACGCCGACCGTCATCTTGCCGCCAATCTTGAGCGGCGTCTTCGGATGAGCCACGAAGAAGACGAGGAGCTGATTTTCGCGGTAATCGACGTTGAAGACCTCTGGGCGTGCCACTTCCGCCGGCTGCCCATCCTTGGTGATGAAGGTGAAGTAGCCGTAGTCGCCGAGCGATTCGCGGATCGTGTCTGCGATCTCCTTCAGTTCGGAAGGGTCGAGCTTCAGGTCGCTGTTCTTGTCATAGTCCATGAGGACGCTCGCCGAGAAGACATCATCGAAGCGCCAGACATTGCGCAATTCCTTCAGCGTGCCGTCATCGGCGGCGACGATTTCCAGCCGCGCTTCGGCGAAAATGTGCGGATGGGAAAAGGCCGGCGTGGCGAAGCCTGTCACCAATCCGGCCAACCCTATACCGAGACGTCTCAACATGGTGATCCTGACCTTCCCCCGAATGCCCGTGATGTGTGTTCCCTTGAAAGAGGATTGGGACGAAAATGGGACCCGCATCCGGCGCCGAGCTTCACGTATAGCGTTTGAACCATGCGTGGAGGTAGTCGACGAAAGCGCGCACCTTGGCCGGGAGATAGCGGCGATGCGGGTAGACGGCATAGATGCCGCGATCCTTGGCGATGAAGTCGTCGAACAGCGAGACCAGTTCGCCAGAGACGATATAGGGTCTGGCGATGAAGTCCGGCAGCATGGCGATGCCCATTCCAGCGCGCGCCGCCCGAAGTGTGGCCTGGGGACTGTTGACCTCGATCGGGCCGCTGACGCCCACCGAGATGGTGGCGCCGTCCGCATCGACGAAGCGTAGACTGTTGTGCGAGCGTGAATTGGTGTCGATGAGGAAGGGCAGGCGTGACAACTCGCTTGGATGGATCAGGGGTTGGTTGGCGGCGACGAACTCCGGCGTGGCGCAGGCATAAAGCCGGAAATCGGAGAGCTTGCGGGCAATCATGCCGGAATCATCCAGCTTCGTGATTCGGATGCCGAGGTCGAAGCCTTCCTCGATCAGATCAACGAATCGATCTTCCGCGACGATTTCGAGCGAGAGTTCGGGATTCTCCTTGGCAAAATCGATCAGCGACTGACCGATTTCCGCGTCGAGGAAGGTGCGCGGCACCGTCACCTTGAGCTTGCCCTTGAGGTCAGCATTATTCTCGCGAACGAGATCGGCAAGATTGTCGATCTCCTTCAGGATGTCGGCGGCCGTGCGGTAATAGGTGTGGCCAGCCTCCGTCAGAGAGAACTGTCGGGTGGTGCGGTTGAGCAAAAGCGCCCCGAGCTCGTCTTCCAACTCCTTGACATATTTGGACAACAGGGCTTTTGAGCGGCCGGTCTTGCGGGCCGCTGCCGAGAAGCCCTCCGCTTCGACGACATCGATGAAAGCACGAATTCGCGTCAGGGTGTCCATCGTTTTCCTTGTTCCGCTGGTCTGCAGTCCGGTTCTGGTCGGGTCTGTTCTATCAGTGGATTGTGAACAATAGCTCGGCACTGTTCAATAGTGACTGCGGGAGGTCTTCAAAAAACTTCCCCAGAGGTTGAAAAACCGCTTGATTATGACGGCCACCTTTCTTATCTCGTGATCAGCCCAAAGTCGCACGTGCCCGTGTGTGTCCGCCGACCCTCGAATGGGGATTTATCCCTAAGGTGAGGTCATCGGTAAGGTACCTGGAACTAACCCCTCCAGTCGCTATTCCGGCCAACCGGAAAATGCGAGGACATACGAAGCAACGACGGTGCGGGCCTTTCTAGTCTCTTCCGGCTTTCCATCAGCTGGAGTTACTTCAGAGGCACACCATCATTGCCGGAAGTGCGGTAGGGTCTCCCTCCAATCCATGGCAGACAAAGCGGATTTATGCGCTCGTTGCAGGGTGCGTTTATCCAATGTTTCGCGCGTCGAGCGTTCGTACGGTACCGGTGTCTCCACCGACTGGTTTCGAGCGATGTCTCGCCGTCCTTTGTCCATCCGCAAGCTTGGCAGCTTCGGATACACTTGGAATATGGAAGGTAGACCGATGACCACGGCTCGCATCCTCGACTTCATCAACACCCGACGTCCCGAAGGTCCCTGCCTCGTGGTTGACCTCGACGTCGTACGCGACAATTTCGGCGCCTTCCGGCACGCCCTGCCGGACAGCGCCATCTACTACGCAGTCAAGGCGAACCCAGCCCCAGAGATCCTCCAGCTCCTGGCCTCGCTCGGCTCGAACTTCGACTGCGCTTCCGTTGCCGAAATCCAGATGGCGCTCGATGCCGGTGCGGATGCCTCGCGCATCTCGTTCGGCAACACCATCAAGAAGGAACGCGACATCGCCCGCGCATTTGCGCTTGGCGTGAACCTCTATGCCGTCGACAGCCATGAGGAAGTCGAAAAGATTTCCCGTGCCGCTCCGGGTGCCCGCGTGTTCTGCCGCGTCCTGACCGATGGCGAAGGTGCCGAATGGCCGCTTTCCCGCAAGTTCGGCTGCGTGCCGCAGATGGCCGTCGACGTTCTCGTCTACGCACACCAGCTCGGCCTCGAATCCTTCGGCGTCTCGTTCCATGTCGGTTCGCAGATGACCAAGGTCGATGCCTGGGATGGCGCTCTTGCCGATGCCAAGCGCGTGTTTAACTCGCTGGCCAAGCAGGGCATCGTGCTCCAGATGGTCAACATGGGTGGTGGTTTCCCGACCAAGTATCTGCGCGACATCCCGTCGGCAGAAGCTTATGGCCTGGCGATCAAGGCGTCGCTGAAGAAGCACTTCGGCAACAACATCCCGCAGACCATCATCGAGCCAGGCCGCGGCATGGTCGGCAATGCCGGCGTGATCAAGGCCGAGGTCGTGCTGATTTCGAAGAAGTCTGACAATGACGAGCACCGCTGGGTGTTCCTCGACATCGGCAAGTTCGGCGGTCTCGCCGAAACCATGGACGAAGCGATCCGTTACCCGATCCGCACCGCCCATGACGCCGACGCGATGGAGCCCTGCGTTCTCGCCGGTCCGACCTGCGATTCGGCTGACGTGATGTACGAGAAGAACATGTATCCGCTGCCGATCTCGCTTTCGATCGGCGACGAGGTTCTGATCGAGGGCACTGGCGCCTACACCACCACCTATTCGGCGGTGGCGTTCAACGGCTTCGACCCGCTGAAGTCCTACGTCATCTGACGTCTCCCGTGCCGGCTAACCGGCACGGACCCTCACAATTATCGTCATCGCTTGGGATGGGAGGCCAGAATGGCCGCTGTTCTGACCAGCATGCGTGCGCTTTTTCTCGCCACGCCTGCATTCGTCATCGATCATGAAACGCCGGCCGACGTCGTGGCACGCGAGGCTTTGCTCGACCGCGCCATGGGCGAAGACCGCCGCAAGAAATCGTCGGAGAAGATCCGCCGCAACCGCATTCCGGCCGAGGGGCTGGCGCTTGTCGCACGCGACCGGGACGGTCACGTCATCGGCACCGTGCGCCTGTGGAATGTCGAGGCTGGCGTCAGCCGCGAGGGGCAGGGTGTTGATGCGTTGCTGCTCGGTCCGCTCGCGGTCGATGCTGCCCATGCCGGCAAGGGCGTCGGTGGGGCTTTGATGCGCGCCGCGCTCCTCGAAGCGAAGACGCGGGGCCATGGAGCGGTGCTCCTCGTCGGCGATGCGCCCTATTACGAGCGCTTCGGCTTCTTTGCCGAAAAGACCCAGCATCTGGTGATGCCAGGGCCATTTGCCCGCGAGCGTTTCCTGGCGCTTGAGCTTGTGCCCGGCTGGCTGGAGGGCACGGCAGGCATGGTTGTTGCGACTGGCCGGCGACTGTCCCATCCGACGGATCGACGTCGCGCAGCCTGATCGACACCTCAAGGCATTGGCTGAAAGAGGCTCGGCCGACGATTCGTCGTGCCGGGTCTTTTCTTTCACGGGGTTATGGGTGTGTGTTCGCCCAACCTGCCGTTTTTCCAATCGTCAAATCTGACTGTCGCATTGCGGCAACAGTCCCTATTGCGATTGTTGTTCTCTATAATTCAATGCCAACCTATTGATCTGGCTCAAATCGGGTCTCTCTCCATGACTGCTAGCTGGCATTGGCTAATGCCACAGATCGACTTCTCAAGGAGAGACCAATGACCACCCCTCGGACTGCCTGCAACCGCGCCATCATCGCGACCGCGACCCTCGTGCTGCTTTCATCAGCGGCGGTTGCAGCGGATCTCGCGCCGCTGCAGGAGCCTGTCCCCGCGGCAACGGCGGATATCGCTTCACTCAGCCCCTGGCAGATCCGCGTGCGTGGGCTCGGCGTCATCACGAATGATTCCGGTTCGGTCGATGGCGTTGCCGGCTCTGACCTGTCCTACAGCGACACGGTGATCCCGGAACTCGACGTGTCCTACTACTTCACCGATAACATCGCGGCTGAACTGATCCTCGGCACGACCTACGCCAATGTCTACGGCGAGGGTTCTGTTGCCGGTCTTGGCAAAATCGGCAAGACTTGGGTCCTGCCGCCAACGCTGACCCTGCAGTATCACTTCACCGACTTCGGCGCCTTCAAGCCTTATGTCGGCGCCGGCCTCAACTACACGATGTTTTACAGCCAGTCGGGGGATACGGCGAGCGATCTCGATGTAGAGAATACCTTTGGCACGGCCCTGCAGATCGGTGCCGACTATATGGTGAACGAGCACTGGGGCGTGAACTTCGACGTGAAGAAACTCTTCCTCAAGGCTGATTACGAGACCACGATCGGTGGCGCAGATTACTCGGGCAAGGCAAAGCTTGATCCCTGGCTCATCGGTGCCGGCGTCACCTACCGCTTCTGATCAGGCGGGCTACTGACGTAGAGTGAAAGGGGCGATCGCAAGGCGGTCGCCTCATTTTTTTGTGTCGATTGCGCAACAGCTTACAAAAGCATCAAGGCAAGTTGAGCTGCAATGATCTTTTTTCCGCCATAACACGGAACCAATTTCTCTCTACACCCTTCTGGCAGCGGGGTCCGGCGCGAAAAACGTTCGCTCGGGCGGGAACTAAAACGCTGATGAAGTTCTGATTGTTGTGTTGTATAATGATTACAGACAAAAATCAGGGGTGGCGTTACAACCCGATCTTGTAACACAGGAGTGAAACACATGATCAAGAGCATCCTTCTCGGTTCGGTCGCAGCTGTTGCGATTTCGACCTCGGTATTCGCAGCAGATGCGATCTATGAAGCACCGGCCGAGCCGCCGGTCGCTGTTGAATCCGCACCGGCCTTTACCTGGGCAGGTGGCTATGCAGGTATTCACACCGGCTACGGCTGGGGCAATGGCGACGTTGATGGCGTTGGTTCGGAAAGCTTCGACGGCGCTCGCTTCGGCGGCTTTGCCGGCTACAACTGGCAGCTTTCCAGCGGCTTCCTGGTCGGTCTTGAAGGCGATCTGAACTACGACTGGAACGAAGAAAACCTGGCAGGTTCTGATGTCAGCACCGGCCTTAGCGGCTCGGCTCGCGGCCGCGTCGGCTATGCCATGGACCGCGCGCTGCTCTTCGCAGCAGGTGGTTACACGGGCACCCAGATCGAGGGCAATGGCGACGATGACACGCTGCACGGCTGGACCGTCGGCGGTGGCGTCGACTACGCGCTCACCGATCGCATGTTCACGCGCGTCGAATATCGTTACAACGATTTCGGCACGGGTGACCTGGGTGGCAACGAGATCGATTTCGACCAGCACGTGGTCAATGTCGGTCTTGGCGTGAAGTTCTAATCAGAACACCCGGACTTAATAAGAACGCCCGGCCTCCTGAATGGATGGCCGGGCGTTTTTCGTTGGTGCCCTGTCTGATCAGGCCGCGGCTGACAGACGCCTTACGGGCTTTGGTGCTTCCTCGTCACGAATGCCAGAACGGCGATTGAGCTGGAAGCGACCGACAAGGTTCGACAGTTCGGTAGCACCGGCGGCAAGTGTGTGGCTGATCGCCGAGGTTTCCTCGACCATGGCGGCATTGCGCTGGGTCATCTGATCGATGTTCTCCACGGCGGTGCTGATCTCCTTGAGGCCAAGCGCCTGCTCCTTCGCCGCAAGAGCAATGGCGTCGATGTTCGTGTCGATCTGAGCCACGAACTCGCCGATCCGGTCGAGCGCCGATCCGGTTTCACCCACCAGCCTGACGCCTGACGATACCTCTGTGCTGGACTTCTGGATCAACCCCTTGATATCACGCGCGGCTGTCGCGGACCTCTGGGCCAGTTCCCGCACTTCCTGGGCGACGACGGCAAAGCCCTTGCCGGCCTCGCCGGCGCGCGCGGCTTCCACGCCGGCGTTGAGCGCCAGCAGGTTTGTCTGGAAAGCGATTTCATCGATGACGCCGATGATCTGTCCGATTTCTGACGAGGCCTGTTCGATCCGCTCCATGGCAGTCACGGCCGAGCGCACCACTTCGGCGGATGCGATGGCCGAGTCCTTGGCCTCGCGAACGAGGTCGCGGGTATCCTGTGTGCGATCGGCCGAGGCATTGACGGTCGCGGTGACCTGTTCCAGCGCAGATGAGGTCTGCTCGAGTGCTGCTGCCTGTTGTTCTGTTCGGGTGGCAAGGTTGGACGATCCCTCGCGCATTTCCATACTGTTTTCGTGAAGCCGCCGGGTCTCGACCAGAACTCTTTCCAGTGTGGTCTGAAAGGTCGCGATGGAGTGGTTGAAATCCTCGCGCAAGCGTTCGAATCGGTGATCGAAGGGCTCGTCCAAGGTCATGCGAATGTTGCAGTCGGCCAGGCGATGCAGACCGGCACCGAGCGTCTCGATGACAAAACGGAGCGCCTCTGCTTCGATCGCCCGATCATGATCTCGAGCGCTACGCTCCTGATCAATCACGGCACGGGCGTTTTCTGCGTCGAACTGGAGGCGTTGATTCTCAAGTCCGGCTTTGCGGAAGACTTCGACAGCGGCTGCGATCTGTCCGATTTCGTCTCGACGCTCTGAGTGTGGCACGGGTTCCGAATAGGTGCCGGTTGCCATCTGCGTCATGTAGCCGGAGATTTCGGCCAGTGGATTGAGGGCACGCCGGCGGACGAAGAAGACGGTTCCGAGTGCGGTCGCGATCAGCATCAGGCCGAGAACTATTGACAGCATCTCGCGGCTCGCGGACTCCGCGGCGGCATAGGCCTCGCGATCGACGAGATAGGTTCCGGCCATGGCGACCAATTGGTTCACCGAAGCTTCATGGTCATGAAACTCCTGCTTCAGCTTCAAAAGTGCAGGCTTGATGGCGCTAACATCGCCTGCATTTGCAAAGGGGACGTAGTCGCCTTCAAGCGTCTTCCAATAGGTGTCGCCCTTAGCCAGAACGTCCGTGTAGAGCTTATTCTGCAGGCTGGCTGGCAGCGTGGAGGATTTCCAGTAGTCACGTCGCTCGTCGTAGAGCTTGTGCAGATCCTTGATGCGCGGAATATTGGTTGCGGCTGTTTCCGGATGCAGCGCGGTTTCGCTGGCAAGCGCGTAGGATTCGATCAGATAGAGCGGTGGTGGCAGGATGTCGGCGATCAGGTCCTTGCCGTCGACGATCTCTTGATAGATCGGTCCGTTCACCTTCAGCATCTGCAGTGTCTGGGCGCCGATGGCTGCGACGACCACGATACCGCCTGCGAGAGCTAGACCGGCTGTCGTGATGACGATTTTCAAATTGAGTGTCATGGTGTATCCGTGCGGATGGCAGGGCAGCCGGCGTCCAGCGCAAGCAGGAGCGTCCGCGGAGCAATGCCGTGGTTCAACAGTCTGATTTTTTGAAATAGCGCGGCGAACGAAGCGCGGCTTATATCTCTCGCCCGTTCTGTCCTCATCAAAGGACAAATATCCTACCGGTCGGTTAAGGTTGACGACTCGTTTAGGGGGCTATGCAAGATTTAGCGGGTTTTTTTTGTCATTTCGGTAAGGGCGCCCGGAAGTCTGCAATCAACAGGGTTTCCCGGGCGCTCCGGCTCAATCAGGCGGTGATGTCGATGACGCCGCAGTCGCCCTGATCGGATGCAAAGCAGAGAAGCTTGCCGGTCGTGCTCCAGTCCATGGCCGTGATCGCACCTTTGCCTGGGCGACGCAGAAGGGCCTCCTTGCCGTCCGCAATCCGCACGGCGAGGATCATGCCGTCGATGAAGCCGATGGCGAGAACCTCTTCCAGTGGATGGAAGGCGACCTGGGTCACGAGGATGTTGGCGCGTGTGCCGAGTTCCAGCGGCGCCTTGCCCATTGGGCCATCCTTGCCGGCAAAAGGCCAGACGATGGCGGCGGGCGCACCGGATGAAGCCAGCCATTTGCCCTTCGGTGACCAGGACAGGGATTTGACCTTGGCGGGGTAGCCGGTCATGCGCATGTGACGGGCATCCGTGCTCTTGCCGTCCAGCTTCCAGCCGTGAAGGGCGCTTTCCTGCATCATGGTGACGACGAAGCGGCCATCGGGTGAGAAGGTCACGCCGGTATGCGCGCCTTTCCAGTCGAGGTCGACAGGTGCGCCGGCAGTTCCAACCCAGTGCAGGGTCACGCCATTATAGCGGGCGACGGCTATGCGCAGACCCTTGGGCGCGAAGTCTACCCCCTCGACCGTGCGTTCCTCGGCGAATTCCTTCGTCGTACCATCCGCGAGCCGCACAAAAGTGGACTTGCCATGGGCATAGGCGACGGCGCCCTGCGGGCCGGGGGCGACGACATTGATCCATTTACGCGGGGCATGGGCCAGTTCGGTCACGCTGCCGTCAGGGGCGATCCGGAGCACGCGCCCGTCCTCGCCGCCGGTGAGGAGGGTTTGGCTAGCGGGATCCTTGACGCAGGTCAGCAATCCAGCATCCGTTTTCGTCACCTTCTCGCCGCCATCAAGGCGGTGGATAGCACCGCTCGAGGCGGCGAAAACCGGAATGTCGCCGAGAAAATGGGCTGCCAGCACGTGGCCTTCGATGTCGAGCGGGGCAACGGTCGGCATGGGTCAGATATGTCCTCTTGCTTTGTCTTTGGGCAGGGTCAGGTGAGGGCTCACGCCGTCGCCTCGCAGGCCTTGAAGCTCGCTTCGAGCTTTTCGCGATCCAGCTCTCGACCGATGAAGACGAGGCGGCTTTCGCGCTTTTCACCATCCTTCCACGGACGCTGGTGATCGCCCTCGACGATCATGTGCACGCCCTGAACAACGTAACGTTCTTCGTCGCCCTTGAAGGCGATGATACCCTTCAGGCGCAGGATGTTCGGGCCTTGCGTCTGGGTTACCTTCTGGATCCAGGGGAAGAAGCGATCCGGGTTCATCTCGCCGCCGCGCAGCGAGACGGAAACAACCGTTACATCATGGATCGCGGATGGGCCGTGATCATGGTGGTGGTGGCCGTGGTCATGCGCATGGCCATGATCATGATGA
This sequence comes from Rhizobium sp. AAP43, assembly GCF_001296045.1. GTDB lineage: Bacteria > Pseudomonadota > Alphaproteobacteria > Rhizobiales > Rhizobiaceae > Allorhizobium. Next base: position 313,955 of record NZ_LJHS01000005.1, read on the forward strand.
TCGTGCCCGTGGTCATGATGATGATGGTCGTGATCATGGTGATGATGGTCGTGGCCGCAATCCGGACCGCAGACATGATCGGGGGCATCGTGATCGAGGAAATGCGGATCATTTTCCAGCGCGCGCTCAAGATTGAAGGCGCCCTGGTCGAGCACCTTGGACAGATCGACGCCGGAGCGGGTGGTCGAGTAGATGCGGGCGGACGGGTTGATCGCGCGTACGATGTGCTCGATCTGGTGCAGCTCGTCATGGCTGACAAGATCGGCCTTGTTGATGACAACGACATCGGCAAAGGCGATCTGGTCTTCGGCTTCGCGGCTGTCCTTCAGGCGCAGCGGCAGGTGCTTGGCGTCGACAAGCGCGACCACGGCATCAAGCTCGGTCTTGGAGCGGACATCGTCATCCATGAAGAAGGTCTGTGCAACGGGAACCGGATCGGCGAGGCCCGTCGTCTCGACGATGATGCCATCGAACCGGCCGGGGCGGCGCATCAGGCCTTCAACGACGCGGATCAGGTCGCCGCGCACCGTGCAGCAGACGCAGCCATTGTTCATCTCGTAGATTTCTTCGTCCGACTCGACGATCAGGTCGTTATCGATGCCGATTTCGCCGAATTCATTGACGATGACGGCGTATTTCTTGCCGTGGTTTTCCGACAGAATGCGGTTCAAGAGCGTGGTCTTTCCGGCGCCGAGATAGCCGGTGAGCACGGTGACGGGTGTCGGTTTTACGGTTGCTTCGGTCATGAAAGCCTCGATCGGGTGGGACTGCCGCATCAGCGGCTTGTAATGGTGTTACCCCCATATAGGCGTTCAGCCGGAGCAGTTCAAAGGCTTTCGTGCGGTCAGGTGAGGTTCAATGTCGGGCAGCCGCCTGAGGTCGGGGTAGCAAAGCGGAAGCCCTTGCCGAAGCAGGTACAGGCCGTATTCACCGAAAGTCCGCCACATCAAACTGACGCATATCCTCAATCAGCTCCACCAGTCCCTTTACCGCGTGCTCGATCAACCTTTCGCCCTTGTCCGCCGTTGCTGCCTTCGCATTGCCGGCGACGCCTTGTGGGTTGAGGTCGGCCATTTTCCAGCCGAAGGCATGCGGACCGTAGGCGCGCAGGTGCGTGAAGCGCTGGACTAAATCGGTTTGGCGGGACGGAAAATTTTCGGCCTTCTGCATGTCGACACGTTCAGGTGCGAGCGCCAGCATCACCGAGGTTTCGATATCGCCGCCGTGAATGTCGATGGCCTTGGCCTCCGGTGTGATGACGCCCTCCGGCAGTCCGAAGCGGCTCCAGCTTGTCGCCACGACCAGCATGTTGAAGCGGACGCGGGCCTCGGTCGCGACAATGGTGAGCAGGGGCGAATTGCCGCCATGGGCATTGAGCAGAACGAGCTTGCGAATGCCCCCTTCGTTCAATTCCTCCGCCATACCCAGCCAGCGGGTGACGGCCTCGTCGAAGGCGAGCGTTGCCGTGCCCTCGACGTCCATGTGTTCGATGGAATAGCCGACCGGCTCCGTTGGCAGGATCGTGACTGGCAAATGATCCGGCAAGGCGGCTGCGAGCCGCTCTGCTATGCCGGTTGCAATGATGGTGTCCGTCTCGAAGGGCAGGTGCGGGCCGTGCTGCTCATGGGCGCCGAGCGGCAGGACGGCGATCCAGTCGTGGCGATCACGCGGCGAGAGCCGGGCATCGTTGCGGTTGAACCAGCGCTCGGGTTTCGCCATCTGGCCTCGTCTCCTGATCTTCGATATGACAGGCGACCGTTCGCGGCCAGCCTATTGGCTGGTGATGCATGCGGCCAAGCCCCCGGGGAGAGTAATGGCGAAAAAGGACAAGGCCGACAAGGCACCCAAGGCATCCAAGCCTGAGAAGGCGGCCAAGGGCGACACTGGCGGCAAGCTGGATCGCAGCGAGAAGAAGAAGGGGGCGAAGAAGAAGGATCTCGCCGGAAGCGGCCTGCTTTCTGCCTCCGTCACCCAGGTTGCGCGGGCCATGCGCACGCGTCTCTCCCACGGGCTGTCGCAAAGTGGTCTTTACCCCGGACAGGATGGCGTCATCCAGCTGCTGGCCGCCGATGACGGCATGACGCCCGGCGCCCTGGCGCTTAGGCTTGGCGTCAAGGCACCGACCATGACGCGCACCATCGGCCGCATGGAAGCTCAGGGCTTCGTCACCCGGCAGGCGGATGATCGTGACCAGCGGCAGACCAAGGTCTATCTGACCGGAGAGGGCCGCAACAGCCTGGCGCGAATCCAGGCCGCCATGGCCGATTGCGAGCGTAAGGCGATCCGCGGCCTGTCTGGAAAAGAGGTGCGCCAACTTGTGAAGCTGCTCACCGCCATTGAGGACAACCTGTCAAACCGGCCGCAGGCCGCGCGTGAACCAGTCGATCTGGACGAAGACGATTGAAAGCCGCGCTTAAATTGTTTAATTAAACGGTTTAAGGGCGCGAATTCGCGCCGCCGGTCTGCTGCGAGGGAGGATACGTGGCACAAAAGGTCAAGCTTTCGACCATTGCGGAATCGCTCGGTCTGTCTACGGCGACAATTTCGCTTGCGCTCCGCGACAGTCCTCTGGTTGCCGTCGATACCAGGGAAAAGATCAAAGAGCAGGCAAGGGCGCTCGGTTATATCTATAACCGCCGTGCGGCCAGTCTCCGGACATCGCGTTCAGGCATTATCGGTGTCGTGGTGCATGATATCATGAACCCGTTTTACGGGGAGATCCTGAAGGCGATCGAGACCGAACTCGATCGCAGTCGCCACACCTTCATTCTGTCCAACCACTACGATTCGGTCGACAAGCAGCGCATGTTCGTCGAGACGCTTTTGCAGCTTGGCGGTGACGGTGTGATCATGTCACCGGCCATTGGCACGCCGCCGGAAGATGTGATGCTGGCGGAAAACAACGGGATGCCGGCAATCTTCATTGCCCGCTCGATGGATGGGCTCGACGTACCGATCTATCGCGGTGACGACACCTATGGCATTTCACTTGCGACCAATCATCTGATTGGTCTTGGCCATCGCTCGATTGCAATGATCGGCGGGACCGACCAGACGTCGACGGGGCGTGATCGTTATCAGGGCTATGTCAATGCGCTGCGCAAGGCGGGCATAGAGGTCGATCCGGGCCTTCGCATTCCAGGGCCCCGCACCAAGCAGGGCGGTTTCGAGGCGGCTGTGAACTTCCTGTCTCTGCCACAAAAGCCAACGGCTGCGGTGTGCTGGAACGATCTTGTCGCCATCGGTCTGATGAACGGCATTGCCCGTGCTGGACTGGTGCCCGGCAAGGACATTTCCGTGACTGGCTACGACGATCTTGAAGAAGCCTCGATCGCAACGCCAGCGCTGACGACCGTCTGGAACGGTCAGGCCGAGGTCGGCAGGCTGGCCGCGCGGGCGCTGCTCGACAAGCTTGCGGGCAGCCACGAGCCTGATGGCATCCATCTGATCAAGCCCGAGATGCGGATTCGCCAGTCGACCAGCCCCATTCCGCGTTGAAAGCCGAAGGAAGCTCCCCCATGACCAAGCCTGTCATCCTGATCCCGGGACGTATCCATCCGCGTGTTACCGCGCGCCTGTCCGAGCGCTGCGAACTTGTCGAAATCGCCTCCGTCGACACGTCAGAGCTGGATGCGGAGACTTTGTCGCGGGTGCGTGGCGGTGCGGTGTCAGGCCGTTTTCCGGCGTCGCTGATGGCGGCGCTGCCCAATCTTGAGGTCATCGGCAGCTTCGGCGTCGGCTATGACGGCGTTGACGTTGCAGAAGCGGCCCGCCGGGGCGTAATCGTCACGCATACGCCTGATGTCCTGAACGACGAGGTTGCCGACACGGCGCTCGCCTTGCTGCTCAATACCGTGCGTCGGTTTCATTTCGCTGAAACCTATCTGCGCGAAGGGCGCTGGGAAAGCGAAGGGGCTTTCCCGCTGTCGCCCCTGTCGCTCAAGGGCCAACGCGTCGGCATACACGGGCTGGGGCGGATCGGCCTGGAGATCGCGTCGCGGCTGGTGCCGTTCAAGGTGGAGATCCATTATCACACCCGCACGCCCCGTGCCGATGTGCCCTACACCTATCACGAAAGCCTGCTTGCACTCGCCACCGCTGTCGATACGCTGATCTCGATCGTGCCGTCGACGCCGCAGACAGCGGGTGCAATCGACGCCGGGGTGCTGAAGGCGCTTGGGCCCAAGGGCGTGCTGATCAATGTCGGACGTGGATCGACAGTCGATGAGCCGGCGCTGATTGCGGCACTCAAGGACGGGACCATCGCGGCCGCCGGCCTCGACGTCTTTGCGGACGAGCCGCGCGTGCCGAAGGCTTTGCTCGACCTGCCGAATGTCTCGCTCTTGCCGCATGTCGCCTCGGCCTCCGTCCCGACGCGGGATGCGATGGCGGATCTGGTGGCCGACAATATTCTCTCCTGGTTCGAAGAGGGGCGGCCGCTGACGCCGGTTCCGGAAACACCGTTCAAGGGCTGATGTAACCCCCAAAGGCCTTGGTCTACTTGCAAGCTTGCCGCTCCAGCTTTCGGCAAGCTTGTCGGCGCATTGTTCCCTGACCAGCCCTCAAGGCGGTGAAGGGGTGCTTCCATGAAAGCCTATCTCCTCGTGCTTGCGTCTGCGCTCGGCGCTGCAGCGGTTGCCGCGACAGGATTGTCGCTGCTCGCCAATCCTGCCTCCATGTCGTCTGTTCAGACCGATGCCCTGATTTCTGGCGGTATTCCTCAGCCGGCTGGGCCCAAGCCCTCGACGCTGATTGATACGGCGGCTGTCGGGGCGTCGCCACCGGCGATTTTTTCGGTTTCCAATTTTACCCGCCGCAGCGTCTGTCTGGTCGAGCGGGGTGGAACGCTCACCAGCCGCAGCCGCTCCTTCTTTGCCCCTCCGGATTGTGCCGCAGTCTGGCCCGGGCTGCAGGCGGCGCGGACTTGGACGGAAAACGAAGATGGCAGCGTCACCCTCAGCGACGGCGCCGGAAAGGCGCTGATCACGCTGGTAAGGGGAAAGAGCTTTTCCTACGAGATGGCAGACCCACGCGAGGCCGATCTCGCTTTGCTCATGCTGCCGTGACGCGCCCGAGCCGCCTTGCTGGCCCTTTGTCGGTGGGACAAAAGTGCAGGCGTCTGGATGATACAACCAAAGTCTAGGCCTAAAGGTGCATGAGGCATGTCTTGAAAGCGTTGTGCCAACATGGTTAGCTCTCGTGATCGATGCGAGGGGGAAGGCGCAACGGCGCCTTTTCGTCGATCAGTCCATAACGGGAGGTATTACATGGATCGTCGTTCATTTATCAAAAAGGCCGGGATTGCCGGTGCCGGCGCTGCCGCTTCGACAGTGCTCGCCGCACCTGCCATCGCGCAGGGTGCGCCCAAGGTCACCTGGCGTCTGACGTCATCATTTCCGAAGTCGCTCGACACCATCTATGGTGGCGCTGATGACATCGCCAAGCATGTTTCCGAAGCCACTGACGGCAATTTCACTATACAACCCTTTGCAGCGGGTGAGATCGTGCCCGGTCTGCAAGCCGCTGACGCCGTGTCTGCCGGCACTGTCGAAATGTGCCATACCTGCTCCTACTATTATGTCGGCAAGGACCCGACCTTCGCGATCGGTACGGCCATTCCCTTCGGCCTCAATGCACGCCTCACCAATTCCTGGTTCTATGAAGGCAATGGCAACACGCTGCTCAACGAATTCTATGCGACCCACGGCCTTGTCGGTTTTATCGCTGGCAATACCGGTGCGCAGATGGGGGGCTGGTTCCGCAAGGAGATCAATACCGTCGACGACTTCAAGGGCGTGAAGATGCGCATCGCCGGCCTGGCAGGCCGCGTTGTCGAAAAGCTTGGGGCCGTGCCGCAGCAGATCCCGGGCGGCGACATCTACCCGGCGCTCGAAAAGGGCACGATCGATGCCGCTGAATGGGTCGGGCCCTATGACGACCAGAAGCTCGGCTTCAACAAGGTTGCCCCTTACTACTATTATCCAGCCTTCTGGGAAGGCGGCCCGGTTATCCATGCCTTCGTCAACAAGACCAAGTATGATGAGCTTCCGGCCGGCTACAAGGCGGTGCTGCGTGACGCCTGCGCTTATGCCAATACCAGCATGATGGCGAAGTACGACAAAAAGAACCCCGTCGCTATCCGCGAGCTTGTGGCAGCCGGTACGCAGCTGCGTCCATTCAGCCAGGAGATCCTCGAAGCCTGCTATAATGCCGCAACCGAGGTCTATGCCGAGATCACCGCGTCAAACGAGTGGTTCAAGAAGATCTACGAAGACCAGGTCGCGTTCAAGCGCGATGCCTATCTGTGGATGCAGCTGTCTGAATACACCTATGATACCTTCATGATGATGCAGCAGCGCGCCGGCAAGCTCTAAGCCTTATGCCTTCGTGATCCGCAATGCCCGGCCTCCTGTGGAGGCCGGGTTTTTTATTGTCTGCTGCGTCGCGGCGCATGAGAGATAGAAAAAAAAGCCCCCGGACGGGGGCTTTTCCATTTTGGTTGCATCAGTTGAAGGCTGGTGGCTGACTGAGATCCGGGGTCTTCGATGCCGGTGCCGGGGCAGCTGGAGCGGGTGCCTGCGCCCCGCCGAAGTCCGGCGGCGGCAGGCCGAGCGATGGTGCTGCTGGTGCTACGGACGTTCCGGGTGTTGCGGGCTGTCCACCAAAGCTCGGCGGAGGTAGTCCGAAGGATGGGGCCGTACCGGTTCCGGATCCGAGTGGCGGCAATGACAGGCCACCACCGGAGGGAACCTGAATCTGGATCGTGCTTGGATCGGCAGTTCCTGCCGTACCCTTGTAGTGCATGACCAGGCCTGGGAAGGCAATGACCACCATGATCATCAGGAATTGGATGACGATGAAGGGGAGGACGCCCTTGTAGATGTCCAGTGTCTTGATGCCGGGTCGCGTATGTCCCGTCACCTTGTCCTTCCATTGGCCTTCGGGTGCGACAGAGCGAAGGTAGAATAGCGAGAAGCCGAAGGGAGGTGTGAGGAACGAAGTTTGCAGGTTGATGCCAAGGATGATGCCGAACCAGACGAGGTCGATGCCATGGCTTTCGGCCACAGGTACGAGCAGTGGCACCATGATGAAGGCGATCTCGAAGAAATCGAGGAAGCAGCCGAGGATGAAGACGATGATCGTGACAACGATCAGGAAGCCGTATTCACCGCCCGGCAGGGCAAGCATCAGGTCCTCGATCCAGACATTGCCGTTGATGCCGTAGAAGGTCAGGCCGAAGACTCGGGCACCGATCAGGATCATCATGACGAAAGCCGAGAGGCGGGTGGAGGCGTCGAGTGCATTCTTCAGCACCGCAAAGGACAGACGTCCCTTGGCGGCGGAGATGATCAGGGCCCCCGTTGCACCCATGGCGCCGCCCTCAGTCGGGGTGGCGATGCCGAGGAAGATGGTGCCAAGCACGAGGAAGATCAACGCCAGCGGCGGCACCATCACGATGATCACCTGCTGGGCGAGGCGGGAGATCAGGTTCAGATTCATGCCGCGGTTGACGAGCGCCAGGATGTAGACGGTCGTGACGCTAAATGCGAGCCCGGCGACCAGCTGCCATTCCGGGCTCTGAATGCCTGTGAACAGAAACGACCGACCGAGGAAATAGAGGCCGGTACCGAGGGCGATCATGACCAGCAGGGACGTGACCCCGTCACCCAGTGTGCGGGCTTCCTTCGGCAGGGCAGGGACCCATTGGGGTTTGATCAGGCTGATTACGAAAATATAAGCGCAGTAGGTGGCGATGATGAGGAGTGCGGGATAGAGCGCGCCGACATACATGTCTCCAACAGATCGGCCGAGCTGGTCGGCCATGACGATCAGTACGAGCGACGGCGGCACGATCTGCGCCAGCGTGCCAGAAGCTGCAATCGTTCCGGTCGCGAGCGGGGCGTTGTAATTGTAGCGCAGCATGATTGGCAGGGAGATGAGGCCCATGGCCATGACTGATGCGGCGACAACGCCTGTCGTGGCGCCAAGCAGGGCGCCAACTAGAATGACCGCATAGGCAAGGCCACCGCGGATTGGGCCGAACAGCTGACCGATCGTGTCGAGCAGATCTTCTGCCATGCGCGAGCGCTCGAGGATGATGCCCATCAGGGTGAAAAAGGGGATCGACAGCAATGTCTCGTTGGACATGATGCCGCCGTAGATGCGGTCTGGATGGGACTGCAGCAGCGGCCAGAACAAACGGATCTCTGAAGAGATCGTTGAGAATTCGACTCCGAGGACGAAGTAGATCAATCCGCCAGCGGCGAGCGTGAAGGCGACCGGATAGCCGAGCAGCAGCATCAGCATGACGGTCGTGAACATGATGGGCGCAAGGTTATGTGCGATCAGATCGATCATCTCAGCGCTCCATGTTTTCGGTTGCGGCTTCTTCCAGTGCGGGATCGGCCATCCGTCCGGTGACGATGGCGAAGCGCTTGATGATTTCAGAAAACGCCTGGGCTACGAGCAGCATGAAACCGATCAACACGACTCCCTTTGCGGGCCAGATGATCAGGCCGCCGGCGCTTGAGGAGATTTCCCCCGATGTGAAGGATCGCCAGAACCAAGGCCATGCGAGGTAGGCCATCAGCGTGGAGAAAGGCACCAGAAAGATGATGTGCAGGATGAGGTCGATCCAGTCCCGCGTCCGCTTGGTCCAGGTACTCGATACGATGTCGATGCGGATGTGTTCGTTGCGCAGCAGCGTGTAGGCGGCGGCCAGCATGAAGACCGCGCCGAACAGGTACCATTGTAGTTCGAGCCACGCATTGGATGACAAGTCGAACATCTTGCGCATAACGGCATTGCCGGCGCTGATCAGCACGGCTGCCAGGAGCAGCCAGGACACGGAACGTCCGATGAAGGCGTTGACTGTGTCGATCAGCCGGGAAAGAGCCAATAGAATTTTCATGGTTTTTGTCTCCCCATAGTGCTTCGTGATTAGAGCATGGATTGCATGGGTGCAACGGTCGCTCTGCCACTTCTCCGGAGGCATTCGACCAAAGTCGCGACGCTGTGTTTATGAAGGTACAGCCGGGGCGACAAAATGCGCGCTGGCTGCGATTGCGCTCCCGCTGTCGTTTGTGTATTCGGGAATTCGACCTTATTTCACCAGCGCTGGCCGGATGCGATTCTGCGGGCGGGTGTCAGACGAAGACGTGGGAGATCGACTATGAGCGAACATCATTCCGGTCCGGTTGAAACCGGTGCTCAGATGGATTACCGGGAGCATGAAAAGACCTATGACTTCTTTATCGCCGGCACCAAGTATGGCACGGCCATCCTGGTTGCTCTGATGATCGCCATGGCTGCCGGCTTTTTCGGTGGCGCTGGCCTGATCGGCGGCTTCTTCGTCTGGATCGTTCTCAGCATTGCCGGCGTCTTTATCATGCGCTGATCGGCATTCCTGCTGATATGTTGTTCAAGGCGATCCGTCAGGCGGGTCGCCTTTTTCTTTGTCCGCTGTTCCGAGCCCTGGCCGTCGCCGAGTACAAAAGAAAACGGCGGGTTTCCCCGCCGCTGATCACTGTCAAAACTTCGCTTCAGTCTCGCTGAGTTTAACCGCTCAGCTCGCGCCGCGCGTCCGGGCGAGGCCCTGCTTGGCGGGTTCATATTTCGGGTCCAGATTAAGCGCGTGGGCGTAGGACTTGGCAGCGCGTGCCTTGTCGCCGCGACGCTCATAGACCAGTGCCTGGTTGGCCCAGCTTTCAGCGATGTTGCCGTTCAGCTCGATGGCGAGGTTGAAGTCGGCAAATGCGTTTTCATCGTCGTTGAGCGCGATATAGGAGACGCCGCGGCCGTTATAGGGCTCGGGCGCGCGTCCGGACAGCGAGATGGCTTTTGAGAAGTCCTCGATCGCCTTGGCGTGGTCGCCGCGCAGCTGGTAGATCAGGCCGCGATTGTGGTAGGCGCGCCCGTCCGTGGTGTCGAGCTGAATGGCGCGGTTGAAATCTCCGAAGGCTTCGTCGATTCGCCCGGCCTGACGATAAATATTGCCGCGGCCGATATAGGCGACATCGTAATTCGCGTTCAGCTTCAGAGCCGCATTGTAATCGGCGGCAGCTTCAACCGGCTTGCCCATGTTGCGGTAGACGAGCGCACGGTTGGCATAGGCCTGGTAGAACTGCGGGTTGATCTGAAGTGCGGTGTTGAAGTCGTCCAGCGCGGGCTTGAACTGGCCTGCACGGCCATAAGCGGAGCCGCGAACATTGTAGCCTTCCGGATCGCGTGGGTTCGACTGAATGACGGCCGTCAGTGATGCAATGTTTTCCTCAGAGCCCTGAGCGCGATCGACGCGGATAACATCAGTGGTTTCCGTGGTCGTCGCGCAGCCAGTCAACGCCAGAAGCGCAGTCACAGCCATCGCAGTCGCCATCTGCCTCGTGCGGATTGCGGGGAGGGCGGTCGCGAGGATCGAGGTGTTTTTCATCGGTCGCATCATCCGGCCGCTGCCAGCGCCAGAAAGCTCCGGGAACAGCGTCAGTTCGTGTTTCATATCAAAAGAGCGGCGGCGATTCTCTTCGCCCCCGCTCTCATTTCATAGGAAAACGTCCAAATCGGGGCTGATCAGCGAGCAGCCGAGCGCGACGGACCAGCAATCAGACCTTCGCGCTGCATCCGCTTGCGAGCAAGCTTGCGAACGCGACGAACGGATTCGGCCTTTTCGCGAGCGCGCTTCTGGGACGGCTTCTCATAGAAGTCGTGCATCTTCATTTCACGGAAGATGCCTTCGCGCTGCATCTTCTTCTTGAGAGCGCGGAGCGCCTGGTCAACGTTGTTGTCGCGGACTAGTACCTGCACGTTTATCCCGTTCCTTCGGTTCTAAGAGTTGTGTCCTTCCGCCAACGAACGTTGCATCGACGGAAACAGCAAAAAGGTTCGCCTGACCTTGTGAGTCTGGCGATTGACGACGGCCAATAGCAGAGAGATGCCCGGAAGTCCATATGGGGCAGGCGTTCCGGTCTTAATTTTTGGCTCTCTGCGGCCACGATCTGAAGCGTGTCGAAAGAGGAGCACCTGCGTGTCGCAAAATGCACGTCATGACGCATATTGATTTGCGACAGCTAAGGCCCTACCCAAATGCCTGAACCACAGGAGTTTAAGGCGAATGCGCAAATATTCGGTCTTTGCCGTTGTCCGTGAGGCGATGCGTGCCCACAAGGGATGGGAGGCTCAGTGGGTCTCTCCCGAACCGCGGCAATCCTATGACGTCATTATCATCGGTGCCGGCGGCCATGGTCTTGGTGCAGCCTATTATCTGGCCAAGGAACACGGCATCACTAATGTCGCGGTGATTGAAAAAGGCTGGCTCGGCGGTGGCAATACCGGTCGAAACACGACGATCATCCGGTCCAACTATCTCTATGAAGAGAGCATGGACATCTACGAGCATTCGCTGAAGCTCTGGGAGGGCCTGAGCCAGGACCTCAATTACAACGTCATGTATTCGCCGCGCGGCGTGATGATGCTGTCGCACAATGTGCACGACCAGCAGTCGTTCAAGCGCCATGTGAATGCCAACAACCTCTATGGCATCGACAACGAGTGGCTGACGCCGGAGCAGGCCAAGGCGTTTTGCCCGCCGCTCGATATTTCCAAGACGGCTCGTTACCCGATCAATGGTGCAGCGCTGCAGCGCCGTGGCGGCACGGCGCGTCACGATGCGGTTGCCTGGGGTTATGCGCGTGCCGCGTCTGATCGCGGCGTGCACATCATCCAGAATTGCGAAGTGACGGGTATCCGTCGCGGACCAAATGGTGAAGTCACCGGCGTCGACACGACCAAGGGCTTTATCGGCGCGAAGAAGGTCGGCGTTTCCGCTGCTGGCCACTCCTCGGTCGTCATGGGCATGGCCGGCGTGCGCTTGCCGGTTCACTCGACGCCGCTGCAGGCGCTCGTCTCCGAGCCGCTGAAACCGATCTTCCCCTGCGTGGTCATGTCGAACACCGTACATGCCTATATCTCGCAGTCGGACAAGGGAGAGCTGGTTATCGGTGCCGGTACCGACCAGTACAATTCCTATAGTCAGACCGGTGGCATGCAGATCATCACGCATACGCTGGATGCGATCTGCGAGCTGTTCCCAATGTTCCGTCGCGTGAAGATGATGCGCCAGTGGGGCGGGATTACCGACAACACGGCCGACCGTTCACCGATCCAGAGTGTCACGCCGGTTCAGAACCTGTTCGTCAATGCCGGCTGGGGGACGGGCGGTTTCAAGGCAACGCCGGGTTCTGCCAACCTGTTCGCGCATCTGATCGCCAAAGGCGAGCCGCATCGTCTGGCCCAGGGCCTGACGCTCGACCGCTTCCGCACCGGCCGCCTGATCGATGAGGCAGCCGCCGCTGCCGTTGCTCACTGATTTCAAGGATCGATCAAAATGCTGATCATCAAGTGCCCCTATTGCGAAGAAGAGCGCGCCGAGCTCGAATTTCGCGCCGCCGGTGAAGCGCATATCGCACGCCCGGAAAACATCGCCTCGATCACGGACGAAGAATTCGCCGACTACTTCTTCCTGCGCGACAACCCGAAGGGTCTGATCTTCGAGCGCTGGCGTCATATCCATGGCTGCGGGCGTTTCTTCAATGCGGCCCGTGACACGATTTCCGACAAGATCCTGCTGACCTACAAGGCCGGTGAACCCATGCCCGATCCCGCAACACTGGTTGCCCCGTCTGCATCGAAGGGAGAAAAGGCATGAGCGCTGCCAACCGCATTCCCGGCAAGGGCCGCCTGACACCGGCTCGCACCGCCCGCTTCACCATTGATGGCCGCAGCCTGACCGCATACGAAGGCGATACCGTCGCTTCCGCGATGATTGCCAACGGCATGCATCTCGCTGGCCGCTCGTTCAAATATCATCGTCCGCGCGGCATCCTGACGGCCGGCCCGGAAGAGCCGAATGCGCTGCTCGACATTTCGCGCGATGCTGCCCGCCGGCAGCCGAATGTGCGGGCGACCGTGCAGGAAGTCTTCGACGGGATGAAGGTCGAGACGCAGAACCGCTGGCCGTCGCTGTCGCTCGACATCGGCGAGGTCAACAATCTGTTGTCGCCGTTCTTCGCCGCCGGCTTTTACTACAAGACCTTCATGTGGCCGAAGGCCGCCTGGCATCAGATCTATGAGCCCTTCATCCGTCGCGCTGCCGGTCTTGGCAATGCGCCGAAGGAATCGGATCCGGACCACTATGCGAGCCGCTATGCCCATTGTGACGTGCTGGTGATTGGCGGCGGCGCTGCCGGTCTCGCCTCTGCACTGGCTGCCGCCCAGACGGGCGTTCGCGTCATGATCGCTGACGAGCAGCCGGAAATGGGCGGTGCTTTCCATTTCGACACCGGTGCCACCATCGACGGCCAGAATGGCTATGACTGGGCGCAAGGTGTGGTCGCCAAGCTCAAGGCCATGCCGAATGTGACGGTGCTGACCCGCACGACTGCTTTCGGTTATCACGCCCATAACTATGTGGCGCTGGCCGAGCGTGTGACCGATCATGTCGCCAATCCGTCCAAGGCGCTGCCGCGCGAGCGTCTGTGGCAGGTGCGCGCCAAACGCGTCGTGATCGCCAGCGGTGCGATCGAGCGTCATATGGTGTTCGCCAACAATGACCGCCCCGGCATCATGCTGGCGTCAGCAGCCCGGACCTATCTCAACCACTTCGGCGTTGCCGTTGGTGCAAAGGTTGCCGTCTACACGGCGCATGATTCCGCATACGAAGCGGCGATCGACCTGAAAAAGGCCGGCGTCTCGGTGCCCGTCATCGTCGATGCCCGCGAAAAGCCGGGCGAGGGCGTTCTGGCCGAGGCGCGGGCGCTGGGGATCGAGGTTCTGACCGGTCACGGCGTCGTCGATACCGCCGGACGTCTGCGCGTTCGCTCGATCACGGTTCGCCGCAATGGCGGTGGTCAGGCGCGCAAGATCGAGGTCGATGCGCTTCTGATGTGCGGCGGCTGGACGCCCTCCGTGCACATGTTCTCGCAGTCGCGCGGCAAGCTGAAGTTCGATGCGGCCAACCAGCGCTTCCTGCCGGATGTCTATGCGCATGACTGCATCTCGGTCGGCGCCTGCAACGGCACCGACGATCTGCAGGCCTTGCTGGATGAAGCAACGTCGGCCGGGCTTTCCATGGCCAAGGCTGCCGGTGCGACCGAGACTTCAAGCGTTTCGCTGACGGGTTCGAACGCCCATGCCTGGACCGGTGGCATGATCGGGGCTGCCGAAGGGGCTGGCCGCGAAGACAACGTCAAGGCCTTCGTCGACTTCCAGCACGATGTCTGCGCCAAGGACATTCGTCTTGCCGTGCGCGAAGGCATGCATTCGATCGAGCATATCAAGCGCTTCACGACAAATGGTATGGCGTCCGATCAGGGCAAGCTGTCCAACATGCATGGTCTGGCGATCGCGGCGGAAGTGCTTGGCAAGGAAATCCCGCAGGTCGGTCTCACAACCTTCCGTGCGCCTTACACGCCGGTCACCTTCGGCACACTGATCAACCATTCGCGTGGCGAATTGTTCGATCCGACCCGCAAGACGCCGATGCATGCCTATGAAGTCAGCCAGGGTGCCGTCTATGAAGACGTCGGCAACTGGAAGCGCGCCTGGTACTATCCAAGGGCCGGCGAAGACATGCATGCGGCCGTCAACCGCGAATGCAAGACGGCCCGTGACGTCGCTGGCGTGTTCAACGCCTCGACGCTGGGCAAGATCGAGGTTGTCGGTCCTGACGCGGCCGAGTTCCTCAACCTCATGTACACCAATGCCTGGGACACGCTGAAGCCCGGCAAGGCGCGCTATGGCATCATGACGCGCGAAGACGGCTTCATCTATGACGACGGCGTTGTCGGGCGTCTCGCCGAGGATCGCTTCCATGTGACCACGACGACCGGCGGTGCGCCGCGTGTCATGCACCACATGGAAGACTATCTGCAGACGGAATTCCCGCATCTGAAGGTCTGGCTCACCTCGACCACCGAACAGTGGGCGGTCATCGCGGTCCAGGGTCCGAAGGCGCGCGACATCATCGCGCCTTTCGTCGAGGGCATCGATATCTCGAACGAAGCCTTCCCGCATATGAGCGTGGCCGAAGGCAAGTTCTGCGGCGTGCCGACGCGCCTCTTCCGCGTGTCGTTCACCGGTGAACTCGGTTTCGAAGTCAACGTGCCTGCCGATTTCGGTGCTGACGTCTTTAGACAAATCTGGGAACGGGCCCAGTCGATGGGCGCCTGCCTCTACGGCACCGAGACCATGCACGTGCTGCGCGCCGAGAAGGGCTACATCATCGTCGGACAGGACACCGACGGCACGCTGACCGCAGACGATGCCGGCCTCTCCTGGGCGGTGTCGAAAAAGAAGACCGACTTTGTCGGTATTCGCGGCATGAAGCGTCCGGATCTGGTCAAGGAAGGCCGCAAGCAGCTGGTCGGACTTTTGACCAAGAACCCGAATGAGGTGCTGGAAGAGGGCGGGCAGATCGTGGCCAATCCGAACCAGCCGAAGCCGATGACCATGCTCGGTCACGTCACCTCGTCCTACTGGTCGGAAAACCTCGGCCGCTCCATTGCGATTGCCATGGTGGCCGGTGGACGTGCCCGGATGGGCGAGACGCTCTACGTGCCGATGAAGGACAAGACCATCGCGGTGGAAGTGACCGACATGGTATTCTTTGACAAGGAAGGAGGCCGCATCCATGGCTGATGCTGTAATCGCTGAGCGCAAGACTGTTCTTGCCGGCTTCCATGGTGGCAGCGCGAAGGTGCGCCTGACGGCGGCTCCCGTTGCTGTCCGCGTCTCGTTGCGCGCCGGTGCCGATGCGGTCGCCGGACTCTCCAAGGCGCTTGGGTTGACGCTTCCAACGAAGCCGAAGACCTCTGCCGCCGCCAAGGGCCGCACGGCGTTCTGGATCGGTCCGGACGAGTGGCTGCTGATCGATGAGACCGGCGGAGACCTGATGGCCGATTGCGCCGCCTCCGGCACCCTGCATTCGGCAGCGGACGTCTCCCACCGCAACGCCGCGATCATCGTATCGGGGCCTGCGGCTGACGTCACCGTCAATACCGGCTGCCCACTCGACCTCTCGCTTGTCGCTTTCCCGGTGGGTGCCGTCACCCGCACGGTGTTCGGCAAGATCGAGATCATTCTCCACCGTGTCGAGGCTGAAACTTTCCGCGTCGAATGCTGGCGGTCGTTTGCCGACTATGCTTTTGGCATGTTGGCCGAAGGCGCCGAGGATGCCTCGCTCTGAGGAGAGCGGTCTGCTCCTGTTGTTAAAGAAAAGGCCGGGGTGACCCCGGCCTTTTTCAATGGGTGATGGCCTGCGTGTCGCAGACAAGGCCCATGGAGCGGAAGAGTTCGTCGATCTCGGCGGAAGGAGTGATCTTGGCAATCGCGCAGCCGGTAAAATTGCCGGTCATGCCCTTCTCGTCCATGTAGAACCAGTCGGCGATATCCTCCTTGGTGAAGGCAATCGTCTGGCCCATTTCGATGTGCTCGACCATTTCAGGTTCGTTGCTGATCCGGCCGGTATAGCCGCTCTCGTTTCTTTCGATGTCGCTCAGCCAGAAGAATTCGGAGGACAGGGAGCCCTCCGAGAAACTGTTGATCCGATAGCTGTCGCCTTCATCGAAGATGCCGATCTTGACCGTGTAGTTATAGGTCCCCTCGGGCGGGTTTTCCGCCTTGGCGAGGAAGTCATCGAGGCCTGCCTTCGCTTTTTCAAAGGCCTCGGCCATAATCGGATCGCCTTGTTCGACCATGACTACGGCTGATGCCGCGCCAAAAGATGCCAAGGTGAGGTATGCGGCAAGACTTGCCGCCTTGAAAACTGTCATCGCCAAAGTTCCGTTCTCTTCGCCTGTTGTGCCGATGAGAGCGTCTTATCCCGCGTGTAGCCCTTAACTGCCGATACGGCAGTCATGGAAACGCGGCGTGGCCCAGTGCCGGCAAGGCGGCATCTACCGAAAGCCCTGTGCGTTTTGGAAGTGGTGGCAGTCACAGGAGAATGGCGCCGTGTCTGACAAGTGACGGCTGCACGGATGCCGAGGCTTTACGCGCTCCAGCCTACCCATTTCACCCAGCGTCCATGAAAATCCGCCCGCCCTATCTCGCGGGTCTCGCCCGTCGGCCACATCGTCAGGAGGATGGCAGCGCCATCCGGCTTGCCGTCGGCCTCGAGTTGCAGGCGGGCCAGTGGCGCGTCCTGTGTTGCACGCAGACCCGCCTCAGTGATCAAGGCTTCGCCCTCGGCCTTCAGCTCGGCTGGGAAATACTGCCAGGCGATGGTGTGGTAGATCACGTGGGTAAGGCCGGGGCGGGGCGTGGCCAGGCGTTGGCGGAGCCAGGCAATGGCATCGGCCTTTTCGACCTTCAGCCCGCTCTCGGTTGCCATGGCGAGTGCTGCTGCGGTCCGGTCCAGACGGTCCTGCTGATCGGCCCAGATATAGGAGAAGAGCCGCAGGCGGTCATCTTCGGACGCCGGGTCCAGCGGGTTGAGGTCGCAGCCGGCACGCTCGGCAACTTCCAACCGGACATTTGGCGGCGGGGGGCCTTGCCAGCGGGGTTCGAGATGAACGGATGAGGTGTCACCAAAGGCCGTGTCGCCAAGCGTGTAGCTGTAGCGATCCCATTGCAGATTGAGGCCCGCACTGGCACCGACTTCGGACAAGGCGAGCGGTTTTTCCGTCAGCGCCGCGATCGTGAGGAAACCGGGGAGGAGGGCGGATGAGCGGCGCACCTCATTGGTCTGTGGTGCGGATGCCAGCCGGTCGAGCATGAAGGCTTCGTCGCGTTGAAGGGCGTTTGAGATCGCGCCCCAGAGGGTGTCGTCATCGACCGCATGCGGCGGATAGACGGCTGCGAGTTCGGCATCCGTGCCGGATCGGACCAGCGCATGCAGCGTCCCGGCCAGTCTGAGCGCCACGGCATCGCCGGTTCCGTCCGGATTGCCCTGCCAGCCGAGGAGCACCGCGCCGACGGAAGTATCCTCCGTCAACCTTTCGGCTGCCAGCCGGCAGAGGCGGGCGGTAAAGGGGGAGCCAAGATCGTCACACGCTTTCGCCTGACGGTAAAAGCTCTCACGGATCGTCTCAGGCCCATTCCTGGTCATATGGTCTCCGGCCGGTCCTTCGGGTCGAACTGGGAAATGGTGATCCAATTGGCGGTCAGTGCCGGCTTGCGCTCATCCTCAATCTCGACCGTCACTTCATAGGTGTTCATCAGCATGCCGGCACCGCGGAAGCGGGCCTCTGCCAGCTTGAAGCTGCCACGGATGCGCTTTCCCGTCTTGACCGGCGACATGAAGCGCAGCTTGTCGAAGCCGTAATTGATGCCCATGGTCTGTTCGCGGATCTTCGGCAGGCAATTATAGTTCATGGCCGAGAGCAGCGAGACCGTGAGGAAGCCATGCGCGATCGTGCCGCCGAAAGGGGTTTCGGCCGCGGCGCGAACCGGATCGGTATGGATGAACTGGTGATCCATGGTGGCGCCGGCAAAGGCGTCGATCATCGTCTGGTCAACAAGGATCCAGTCCGAGACCCCGACAACCTCACCGACAAGGCCCTGCACATCCGACAGCGAAATTTCACGCGGCATATAAACAACCTGATTGATCAATCCTTGGGCAACGCTACAGCCGCTTCACGTCAGGCGGAATAGGCGCCGGTCACCGCACTGCAATAAAATCAGCTTTCCAGCCAGAAATCGACGCTTCTGGCCTTCACCTCGATCTTTGCCGCGCCTTTTCCGCTGGAAAGTCGGCGCCATTTCTTTTCCGGCTGCGGGGGGAGGCAAAAGGCGGCGGCGTCGTGGGATCTGTTGAACAGGACGGCAATGCGGCAGGCGGTGCCCGTTTCGCGGTCGAGCGAGCGCAGCACCATGGCAAATGTCGCGTTGTCCGGCTGCTCCCAATCGGCAACCGACATTTGATCGCCGGACGGTGCGAGCCAGGAAACGTCGCCATCACCGGTGAGGAAACCGGGATCGGTAAAGCAGGTGAAGCGCTGCCGGATCGCGGCGAGGCGGGCGGTGGTGTCGATCAGCTCCTCGTCGGCCTTGGACCAATCAAGCCAGGTGATGGCATTGTCCTGGCAATAGGCATTGTTGTTGCCGCGCTGGCTTCGGCCGAACTCGTCGCCAGCGGTCAGCATCACGGCACCACGACTGGCAAAGAGGGTCGAGAGCAGCGCCTCGACATCCTGGCGACGCGCCTTGCGGATCACCTTGTCACTCGTCTCGCCTTCGACGCCATTGTTCCAGGAATGGTTCTCGTTATGGCCGTCGCGGTTGTCCTCGCCATTGGCCGCATTGTGTTTGTGGGTATGAGAGACGAGGTCGTAGAGCGAGAAGCCATCATGGGCCGCGATGAAGTTGACGCTGCGGGTGAGCGGAAGGCCGCTGTTTCCAAACAGATCCGCCGAACCGGCCAATGCTGTTGCGAGGTCGCCGGTCGTTCCGCCATCACCGCGCCAGTGGCGTCGGTAGGTATCGCGTGCGCGGTCGTTCCATTCGAGGAAGGCGGAGGGGAAGCGGCCGAGCTGATAACCGCCGGGGCCGATATCCCAGGGCTCGGCAATCAGGATGCGGTCTTCCAGCACTTCGTCTTCGATGATGGCCTTGAGGGTGGGAGCGTCGGCGTGGAAACCGTCCCAGTGCCGGCCCATGATCGGCGCGAGGTCAAAGCGGAAACCGTCGACGCCGGCTGAGAGGACGAAGTGGCGGAGCGTGTCGACGATTAGCTTGCGGATGAAGGGGTGATCGCAGGCGAGCGTATTGCCGCAACCGGTGTCGTTGACCAGTTTGCCCGGATCATTGGCAACATGGCGGAAGTGCGAGCGATTGTCGATGCCGCGCATCGAGAGGGTCGTGCCGTGCACATCGCTTTCCCCGGTGTGGTTGAAGACGAGGTCAAGGATGACGCCGATGCCCTCTGCATGGAGCGCCGCCACCGTTTCGCGCAGTTCGTGGACGCCGCCCGGTACAATGCGCGGATCGAGCGCCATCATGGCGACGGGGTTGTAACCCCAGCTATTGGTGAGGCCGAGGGGTGGCAGATGTCGCTCGTCGATCCAGGCGGTGATCGGCATGAGTTCGACCATGTCGACGCCGATACGCCTGAGATGGGCGAGGATGGCGGGATGGGCAATGGCTGCCAGCGTACCCTTTTGCGCGTCCGGTACATCCGGATGCAGCATGGTCAGCGCCTTGACGTTGACCTCGTAGATGAAACCGGCGCGGTCGCCGAGCGGCATCATCGGACGCAGCGGCTGATGATGCCGCAGGATCGCCTTCGGCATCAGGCCGGCGGTATCGACGCCAAACTGGCCCAAGCGGGGATCGTATACGAAGGGCCGGTCGAGCTCTGTGGCATAGGGGTCGATCAGCAGCTTTGCCGGATCATACCAGTGCCCATCGGTTGGCGCATAGGGGCCGTGAACGCGAAAACCGTAACGGGTTCCTTCCTTCGCACCCTCGACAAAGACGTGGTGGATGTCGCCGTCGCCGCGCGTCAGGGGCACACGGGCCAGCTCATCTTGTCCATCGGCGTCGAAGAGGCAAAGCTCGACATGGCTGCAATGGTGAGACCAGAGCCGGAAATCGGCTCCGGTGTGTCCGACTGTGACTCCCGGCATCGGCTCTGTCATGCACGGCCTCGCGATCTCGGTGATTCTCTCCGTTCAGAAGAGAATAGCAGGCCCCCGCTGCGCGCAAATGGGGGCCGCCGACTATTACAGGGCGGCTAGGTTGAGGGGCTTTGCCGCCTTGGCCGCGGCTTCCTTGCGTTCGCTATAGCGATCGATGAGGTAGTCCGAGATGTCTCGTGTGAGGTAGGTGAACTTCACCAGTTCCTCGCAAACGTCGACGACGCGCTCGTAATAGGACGAAGGCTTCATCCGGCCATCGACGTCGAATTCCTGCCAGGCCTTGGCGACAGAGGATTGGTTGGGGATGGTGATCATTCGCATCCAGCGGCCGAGCAGGCGCATGGCGTTGACGGCGTTGAACGATTGCGAGCCGCCGGAGACCTGCATGACGGCGAGCGTCTTGCCCTGAGTCGGCCTGATAGCGCCGACGGACAAGGGAATCCAGTCGATTTGCGCCTTCATGATGCCAGTCAGCGTGCCGTGGCGCTCGGGGCTCACCCAGACCTGACCTTCTGACCACGCAGAGAGATCGCGCAGTTCCTGGACCTTGGGGTGGCTGACCGGTGCATCGTCGGGCAAGGGCAGGCCGGAGGGGTCGAAAACCTTCACCTCGGCGCCGAAATGCTCGAGCAGACGCTTGGCTTCCATTGCCAGCAGGCGGCTGAAGGAGATCTGCCGCAGCGAACCGTAGAGGATCAGGATCCGCGGCTTGTGCGTCGAGAAGGGGCGGCGCAGCGCCTCCAGGTCCGGCAGGCGGAGGTGATCGAGATCGGCGGCCGGCAGATCGGTGGTGTGATCAGGCTTGTTGTCAGACAAGGCGCTTGCCCTCCGCATCGAGCACGGCCTCGCCGTCTTCTTTCACGAAGGCAGCAGTGAAGGCATCGGCGGGGAGAATGTCGAGCACGACTTCGGACGGCCGGCAGAGGCGGGTGCCCATTTCCGTGACGACAAGCGGGCGGTTGATCAGGATAGGGGTCGCGATCATGGCGTCGAGCAGTTGATCGTCTGAAAGGGCGGGATCGGCAAGGCCGAGATCCTCGTAAGGTGTGCCCTTTTCGCGGATCGCTTCGCGCACGGAGAGGCCAGAGTCGGCGATCATCTTTGCCAGTTCCGGCTTGCTCGGCGGGGTCTTTAGATATTCGATGACCGTGGGCTCGATACCGGCATGGCGGATGAGATCCAGCGTGTTGCGCGAGGTGCCGCAGGCCGGGTTGTGGTAGATGGTGACGTTCATGGTCTATCGGCTCCTTGAGCGGTTGTGCTGTGGGTCGCGGCCTTCATCGGCAAACAGCCATGCTGCGAGCATGGAAGCCAGCACGGTGCCAATGATTTGCGCGATGATGAAACCCGGTAAATCGATTGGGCGGATGCCAGCAAATGTGTTGGTCAGGCTGCGGGCGATTGCGACGGCCGGATTGGCGAAGGACGTCGAGGCGGTGAACCAGTAGGCGGCCGTGATGTAGAGGCCGACGAGCATGGGAATGGCGTCCGCCTTGAAACGCAGGCCGCCGAGGATGGTGAGGAGCAGGCCAAAGGTTGCGACCGCTTCCGCCGTCCACTGGGCGGAGCCAGTTCTAACCGTCTCCGAGATCTGGAATATGGGTAGCTCGAACATGGCATGAGCGATGAGTGTGCCGGCGATGCCGCCAAGGATCTGGGCGATGAGATAGGACAGAGCCGCGCCTGGCGTCATTTCCCGGCGGGCGGCAAACACCATCGTCACGACTGGATTGAAATGGGCGCCTGAGATGGGCCCGAGGATGGTGATCAGCACGAAGAGGATGGCACCCGTCGGGATGGTGTTGCCGAGCAGCGAGATGGCGACGTCGTCACTGAGGCGGTCGGCCATGATGCCGGATCCGACGACGGTGGCGACGAGAATGGCGGTGCCGAGTGCTTCGGCGGTGAGGCGGCGGGAGAGATCGGTCATTGCGGCAATACTGATTTTGGAGCCGTGCTGCAGCAGGCGAGATCTTCGATCAGCGGTTGGCAGAGGCTCACATTGCCGCCACAGCAATCCTTAAGCAGATAGAGGGCGACCGCGCGAAACCGGTCGAGATCGGCTCGGTAGATGATCGAGCGGCTCTGGCGCTCACTAGAGACCAGACCTGCCTGGGAGAGCGTCGACAGATGCGCCGACATGGTGTTCTGCGGCACACCGATCAGGCGCGCGAGTTCACCGGCGGGCACGCCATCGGGTTCATGGGCCACAAGCAGACGGAATGTCTGAAGGCGGGTCGGCTGGGCCAGGGCGGCAAGCGCCGCGATCGTCGATTTTTCATCCATATATCCAGAATAGTGGATATGATGTGGGAGTCAATCGCTGCTGTTCCTCGTATAGAAAAACCCCGGAGCTGAAGCGCCGGGGTTGATATCAGTCTCAAATGTAGTGCGTCAGATCAGGTAATGACCGTCGGCTCGTTCATCCCCGTGTAGCGCTTGATCTCGGCCACTTCTTCCGCTGCCGCGATCAGATCCGCCAGGACCTCTTGCGTCTCAATGCGGTGGCGGCTGGCGTCGGGCTCGTAGCGTTCGACATAGAGGCGCAGCGTCGCGCCGGAGGTGCCGGTGCCGGAGAGGCGGAAGACGATGCGACTGCCGCCTTCGAAGAGGATTCGGATGCCCTGGTTCTTCGAAACCGACTGGTCGATCGGGTCGTGATAGGCGAAGTCGTCGGCGGCTGTCACGGTGAGGCCGTTGATCGCCGTGCCGGGCAGGGTGTCCAGCTTGGCCCGGAGGGAGGCGACCAGAGCGTTGGCGTTATCGGTGTCGACGCCCTCATAGTCGTGGCGCGAATAGTAGTTGCGGCCGTATTCGGCCCAGTGACTTTCCACGATCTGCTTGACGCTCTGCTTGCGGGCGGCAACGATGTTCAGCCAGAAGAGCACGGCCCAAAGGCCGTCCTTTTCGCGCACATGGTCGGAGCCAGTGCCGAAACTTTCTTCGCCACAGACGGTGACCTTGCCGGCATCCATCAGGTTGCCGAAGAACTTCCAGCCGGTCGGGGTCTCAAACATGCCGATGCCGAGCTTTTCAGCGACGCGGTCGGCAGCAGCGCTTGTTGGCATCGAGCGGGCGATGCCGGCGATGCCGCGCGCGTAGCCGGGGGCGCATGTGGCGTTTGCTGCGATCATCGCCAGACTGTCCGAGGGCGTCACGAACATGCCCTTGCCGACGACCATGTTCCGATCGCCGTCGCCATCGGAGGCTGCACCAAAGTCCGGGCCGTCAGCGCTCATGACGTCGTCATAGAGGGTCTTGGCATGGACGAGGTTCGGGTCCGGGTGGTGATGACCGAAATCGGGCAGCGGGACTTCGTTGCGCACGGACCCTGCCGGCGCGCCGAGGCGCTTTTCGAGGATCTCGACGGCATAGGGGCCGGTGACGGCGCTCATCGAATCGATCACCACGCGGAAGCCGCCTGCGATCAACGCGCGGATGGATGCGAAATCGAAGAGGGTCTCCATGAGGTCGGCATAGTCGGTGACGGGGTCGATGACTTCGACCACCATGCCGGCGAGATCGAAGCTGCCCACCGTGTCGAGATCGATGTCGGCGACGTCAACCGTCTTGTAGCTGTCGATGACCTTGGTGCGGGCGAAGATCGCGTCGGTGATCTTTTCCGGTGCCGGGCCGCCATTGCCGATGTTGTATTTGATGCCGAAGTCTTCGGTCGGGCCGCCGGGATTGTGGCTGGCCGAAAGCACGATGCCGCCGAAGGCCTGGTATCTGCGGATGACATGTGAGGCGGCCGGCGTCGACAGGATGCCGCCCTTGCCGACCAGAACCTTGCCGAAGCCATTGGCGGCCGCCATTTTCAGCGCCTTCTGGATGACTTCGCGGTTGTAGAAGCGGCCGTCGCCGCCGATCACCAGGGTCTTGCCGGCAAAGCCTTCCAAGCTGTCGAAAATCGCCTGGATGAAGTTCTCCGCATAGTTTTCCTGCTGGAACACCGGGACCTTCTTGCGCAGGCCGGATGTGCCCGGCTTCTGGTCCGCATAGGGTTTGGTGGAGACGGTGGAAATCATCGATTAGAGGCCTTTCGAGACGAGGCGTTGATAGAGTTCGGCATAGGTGGCGCCGCTCCTGGTCCAGGAGACGTCTGACTTCATGCCCTGCTTCTGCAGTTGTGGCCAGAGTCGCTCGTCACGGTATAGGCGCATCGTGCGTTGGATTGCGCGGCGCAGCGCCTCGGCCGTGACGGGAGCAAACTGGACCCCGGTCGCGACACCGGCGGCAAGGGCTGCTTCATTGGCATCGATGATCGTGTCGGCCAGACCGCCGGTCCGGGCAACGAGCGGCACGCAGCCATAACGCAGTGCATAGAGCTGTGTCAGGCCGCAGGGCTCGAAACGGGAGGGCACAAGGATGATGTCAGAGCCGGCCTGCATCAGGTGCGACAGGTCCTCATCATAGCCGAGGACCATGGCGACACGGCCGGGATTTTGGCTTGCGGCTGCTTGAAGCGTTGCTTCGATACCGCCATCGCCGGAACCGAGGATGGCGAGTTTGCCGCCGCCTCTGACGATGTCGTGCACAACTTCATGCAGGAGGTCGAGCCCCTTCTGCCAGGTGAGACGCGAGATGACGCAGAAGATCGGGCCATCATCGTCATGCAGGCCGAAACGCTCAACCATGGCACGGCGATTGCGCTCGCGTTTCTTCAATTGGGTGGCGGAGTAGGTCGCCGGCAACAGCGTGTCCCTTGCCGGGTTCCAGACGTCGGCGTCGATTCCGTTGACAATGCCGTAGAGATCGGCGCTGCGGCTGGCGATCACCCCTTCCAGACCCATGCCGAATTCGGGTGTGAGGATTTCCTCGGCATAGGACGGGCTGACGGTCGACAGCGCATGGGCCGTCATCAGGCCGCTCTTCAGGTAGCTGATCGTGCCGTAATATTCGAGTGCTTCGTGCCAGGCATGGCTGGGCAGACCGAGGCTTGCGAAGAGTCCGCCACCGAACTGGCCCTGGAAGGCGATGTTGTGGATGGTGATCAGGCTTGGCACTTCGGGCGCTTCGGCGTAGCGCATATAGACAGGGGTGAGCGCGGCCTGCCAGTCATGGACATGCACGAGATCGGGCTGGAAACCGGCAACGGCGCCGGCGGCGATTTCGGCACCGGCCTTGGAAAGCGCTGCGAAGCGCTTCCAGTTATCCGGATAATCGCGGCCAAGGCTGTCGAGATAGGGACCGCCGGTGCGCAAATAGAGGGCGGGAATATCCAGGATCAGGAGCTCCAGGCCCTCATGGCTCGCCTGCAGCAGGTTGGCATGTTCCCCGAGCAGATCGGGGAACTCGTGCACCTTTTTCGGCTTCTTCACCGCCTTCATCACTGCCGGATAACCAGGGATCAGCGTCTTCGTCTCGACGCCATGGGCGGCGAGCGCGATCGGAAGGGCGCCCGCCACATCGGCAAGGCCCCCGGTCTTGATCAGCGGGTAGATTTCGGAGGCGACCGATAGGACCTTCATCGGATTGGCTAACCCAGTTTGTCGATCATCGCCTGCGTGATCAGGCAGATGCCGTTCTCCGAACGGCGGAAGCGTTTGGCATCCATTTCCGGATCCTCGCCGACGATCAGGCCCTCGGGAATGACGACGCCATGATCGATCACCACATTGGTGAGGCGAGCATGGCGGCCGATCTGCACCTTGGGCAGGATGACCGCCCCTTCGAGGCGCGAATAGGAATTGGCGCGCACACCGGTGAACAGCAGGCTCTTGTAGAGCGATGAGCCGGAGATGATGCAATCCCCCGAGACCAGCGAAGAGATCGCCGACCCGCGACGGCCTTCGTCGTCATGGACGAATTTGGCCGGCGGCGTGTTTTCCGAATAGGTCCAGATTGGCCATGTCTTGTCGTAGAGGTCGAGTTCGGGAACGATGTCCGTCAGGTCGATATTGGCCTGCCAGTAAGCGTCGATCGTGCCGACGTCGCGCCAGTAGGGTGTGCGCTCGAAATCGGAGCGCACGCAGGAGCGGGCGAAGCGATGGGCGACCGCTTTGCCGCTCTTGACCACGTAAGGGATGATGTCCTTGCCGAAGTCGCGGCTGGAATCCGGATCGGCGGCATCCCGACGCAGGAGCTCCATCAGGAACTTGGTGTGGAAGACGTAGATGCCCATGGAGGCGAGGGCAAAATCCTCATTGCCGGGGATGCCCGGCGGGTCGGCGGGCTTTTCGACGAAATCGATGATCCGATCCGTCGGATCGACATGCATGACGCCGAAGCCGGTCGCTTCCATGCGCGGCACTTCCAGGCAGCCGATCGTCACGTCGGCGCCCGAATTGACGTGCTGCTGCAGCATCAGCTCGTAGTCCATCTTGTAGATGTGGTCGCCGGCAAGGATGACCATGTATTCCGGCGCGTAAGACTCGATGATGTCGGCATTCTGGTAGACGGCGTCGGCGGTGCCTTCATACCACTGCGTTTCCGACACACGCTGGGAGGCGGGCAGAACGTCGAAGCTCTCGTTGCGCTCCGGTCTGAAGAAGTTCCAGCCGAGCTGCAGGTGGCGGATGAGCGAGTGGGCCTTGTATTGGGTGGCGACACCGATGCGGCGGATGCCGGAATTGAGTGCGTTGGACAGGGCGAAGTCGATGATGCGGGCCTTGCCGCCGAAATAGACGGCTGGCTTTGCGCGCCTATCCGTCAACTCCTTCAGACGGCTGCCACGACCGCCAGCCAGAACATAGGCCATGGCGTCGCGCGACAGGCTTTTTGCCGATTTTTCCGTCATTTAGTCCTCCCCTTAATGTTCCAGTTCCAGCATGATGACGGCGAGTGGCGGAAGCGTTACCCCGGCTTTCGCCCAGCCACCTTCTGCAGCGTACGCCTCCACGCGTCCGCCATTGCCCTTGCCGCTGCCACCATAGATTTCAGCATCGGTATTGAGTATCTCGCGCCAACGACCGGCCGCTGGCAAGCTCAATTCGTAACGTTCGTGATAAGTCGGTGTCAGATTGCAGATCACGGCGATGGTTTTTTCGCCAGGCGCCTTGCGAAGCCAGGCGTAGACAGAATTGTCCTGATCATCGCCGACGATCCATTCAAAGCCTTCGCCCTCGCAATCGCGGGCATGCAGGGCCGGCTTCTTGCGGTATGTGAAGTTCAGGTCACGTACCAGGCGGCGCATGCCTTCATGCGGGGCGTAATCCAGCAGGTTCCAGTCGAGAGATCGCTCTTCCGACCACTCGCTCCATTGCGCGAATTCCTGGCCCATGAAGAGCAGCTTCTTGCCGGGGTGACCCCACATCAGCCCGTAATAGGCTCTGAGATTGGCGAACTTCTGCCAGTCGTCGCCCGGCATCTTGGCAATCATCGAGCCTTTGCCATGCACGACTTCGTCATGGCTGATCGGCAGCACGAAGTTTTCCGAGAAGGCATAGAGCAGGCCGAAGGTAATCTCGCTGTGATGGTGCTTTCGGTAAATCGGGTCACGGGCGAAATAGCTCAGCGTGTCATGCATGAAGCCCATGTTCCACTTGAAGCCGAAGCCGAGGCCGCCTTCATGCACGGGCTGCGAGACCTTGGGCCAGGACGTCGATTCCTCGGCAATCGTCATGATGCCGGGATGGCTGCCGTAAACATGCGCGTTCATCTGCTGCAGGAAGCGGACCGATTCCAGATTCTCGCGCCCGCCATACTCGTTGGGCACCCACTCGCCTTCCTTCCGGGAGTAGTCGAGATAGAGCATGGACGCGACAGCATCGACGCGCAGTCCGTCGAGATGGAACTTCTCGGCCCAGTAGAGCGCGTTGTTGATCAGGTAAGACAAGACCTCGATCCGGCCGAAATTGTAGATGGCCGTATTCCAGTCGGGGTGGAAGCCCTGGCGCGGATCGGCATGTTCGTAAAGTGCCGTACCGTCGAACTGGCGAAGCCCATGGGCATCCGTCGGGAAATGGGCAGGCACCCAGTCGAGAATGACGCTCACGCCCACCTTGTGGCAGCCGTTGACGAAACGGGCGAAGCCTTCAGGCTCGCCGAAGCGCGCGGTCGGGGCGTAGAGCCCTGTCGTCTGGTAGCCCCAGGATGGATCGTAGGGGTGCTCGGTCACCGGCATGAATTCGATATGGGTAAAACCCATGTCGACGCAGTAGGGGATCAGCCGCTCGGCCATCTCGTCCCATGACAGCATGGACCCGTCGTGACGCCGCTGCCAGGAGCCGGCATGGACTTCGTAGATCGAGATCGGCTGCCGGCGCTGGTCAATGCTTGACCAGTGCTTGCGGTGATCCTCGTCTTCCCAGACCTGCTGCAGTTCGGCGGTCGTCACCGAAGCGTTTTTTGGCCGCAGCTCGCCAC
This sequence comes from Rhizobium sp. AAP43, assembly GCF_001296045.1. Classification (GTDB taxonomy): domain Bacteria; phylum Pseudomonadota; class Alphaproteobacteria; order Rhizobiales; family Rhizobiaceae; genus Allorhizobium. The sequence continues at coordinate 342,892 of NZ_LJHS01000005.1, forward strand.
GGCGGGCATAGGGATCAGCCTTCAGCGGCAAGAGTTCGCCATGCGGGCCGATGATCTCGAATTTGTAGCTCGCGCCGGTGCGGACATCAGGTGCGAATATCTCCCAGATGCCGGTGTCGCGGCGCAGGCGCATTACATGGCGACGGCCGTCCCACTCGTTGAAGTCGCCGACGACGGAGACGCGCCGGGCATTGGGGGCCCAGACGGCAAAATGGAAGCCATCCACGCCCTGGTGCTTGATCGGATGAGCGCCCATCTTGTCGAAGAGACGCAAATGCGAGCCTTCGCGGATGAAGTAGTCGTCCATCGGACCGAGCACCGGCCAGAAGCTATAGGGGTCGGTGACAGTCCATTCGGCATCGCCGCGGGTCGCGCGGTAGCGCACCGGCAAGATGCCCTCGAGCTTGACGCGACCGGAAAAGAAGCCGGCATCATGGTGCCGGGTCAGTATGCCGATCTCATCGCCTGCGAGATTGCAGGCCGTGACCGTCTCGGCGCCGGGAATGAAGCAGCGGGCGACATGGCCGCCGCCGGCTGCCTGCTGAACGCCGAGAAAGGCGAAGGGGTCGCCATGCGTTCCATGGATGATGGCCTCGATTTCTGCGGCCGGTGGCGTGTCCGGCATGGCATCGTCACCGATCGTCTTCGGCGATTTTGCCATCAGGCTCTCCAGATTTCGTCGTTGTACTGTCTGATGGTGCGGTCGGACGAGAACCAGCCCATGCGGGCGGTGTTGCGAATGGTCTTCGAATACCACGCGGCCTCATCGGTCCAGATGCTGTCGACCTGGCGCTGGGCGCGGGCATAGGCGTCGAAATCGGCGGCGACCATGAACCAGTCGTGATGATAAAGTCCGTCCACGAGACCGCTATAGCGCTCGCGGTCGTCTGGCGAAAACACGCCGGAGGCGATGGCCGAAAGGGCCTGCTGCAGTTCGGGTGAGGCTTCGATCACGGCGCGGGGATTATGCCCCTCGGCGCGCGTCCGGCCGACTTCCTCGGCCGTCATTCCAAAAATCACGATGTTATCCTCTCCCACATGGTCGCGCATTTCGACATTGGCGCCATCGAGCGTGCCGATGGTCAATGCGCCGTTTAACGCGAACTTCATGTTGCCGGTTCCAGAGGCTTCCATGCCGGCGGTAGAAATCTGCTCGGAGAGGTCGGCCGCCGGCACCATGACTTCGGCCAGCGAGACATTGTAGTTCGGTACGAAGACGACCTTGAGCAGGCCGCGCACCGAGGGATCGTTGTTGATGACGCGGGCGACGTCATTGGCCAGTTTGATGATCAGTTTGGCGTTGTGGTAGCTGGGGGCGGCCTTGCCGGCGAAGAGCTTGACGCGTGGCACCCAGTCGCGTTCCGGATGTGAGCGGATCTGGTCGAAGAGCGCCACCGTCTCGATGATGTTCAGGAGCTGGCGCTTGTATTCGTGAATGCGCTTGATCTGAATGTCGAACATGGCCGACGGATCAATCTTGATGCCCATGCGGCTTGCCACCAGCTGGGCAAGCTGCTGCTTGTTGGCCCGCTTTACGGCCGCGAACTTTTCCTGGAATGCAGCATCGTCAGCAAAGGCGTCGAGCTCGGTGAGCTTGGCGGTATCGTCGAGGAAAGCAGGGCCGATGGCTTCGGTCAGGAGGCTTGTCAGATCAGGGTTGCACTGCATCAGCCAGCGCCGCGGCGTGATGCCGTTGGTCTTGTTGTTGATGCGCGTCGGGTAGAGCTTGTGCAGGTCGGCGAAGACCGTTTCCTTCATTAGCTCGGTATGAAGCGCAGAAACGCCGTTTACCGAGTGAGAGCCGATGAAGGCGAGATTGCCCATGCGAACCCGGCGCTCGCCGCTCTCGTCGATCAGAGAGATCTGACGGATTTCGTTGTCGTTGAAGCCACGCTTCTTGCGGGCGTCGAGCAGGATCTTGGCATTGATCGCGTAGACCAGCTGCATATGGCGCGGCAAGAGGCGCTCGAAGAGCGGCACCGGCCAGCTTTCCAGTGCTTCGGGCAGCAGCGTATGGTTGGTGTAGGAGAAGGTCTTCGAGGTGATATCCCAGGCGTCGTCGAAGGTGACGCCGTGCAGGTCGATCAGGATGCGCATGAGTTCGGCGACGGAGACGGCCGGGTGGGTGTCGTTGAGCTGGATCGCCACCTTGTCGGGCATCTGCGCAAGCGTATTGCCTTGCTGGAGATGACGGCGGACGATGTCCTGCAGCGAGGCGGAGCAGAAGAAGAATTCCTGGCGCAGACGCAGTTCCTGACCGGCCGGGGTGGCGTCGGCCGGATAAAGGACGCGGGTCAGGGTTTCGGCCTTGTTGCTTTCCCGCAGCGCGCCGATGTGGTCACCGGCGTTGAAAGCGGCGAGCAGGATAGGGTCTATCGGCTGGGCGGCCCACAGGCGCAGTGTGTTGACGCGCTCTCCACGCCAGCCGACTGCCGGCGTGTCATAGGCGGTGGCGATGACGCGTTCGCTCTGTTTCCAGACGTAGCGCGGCTCGCCATCCGGTCCTTCTGCGGTTTCCACCGTGCCGCCGAAGCCCACTTCGTAAGAGCTTTCCCGGCGTTCGAACTCCCACGGATTGCCGTGGGCCAGCCAGCTTTCCGGCAATTCCACCTGCCAGCCTTCGGCCATCTGCTGGCGGAAGAGGCCGTGAATGTAACGGATGCCGTAGCCATAGGCCGGAATGTTGACGGTGGCCATGCTCTCCATGAAACAGGCCGCCAGACGGCCGAGGCCGCCATTGCCCAGAGCAGCATCCGGCTCAAGGGTTGCGATCACGTCGAATTCTACGGAGAGCGATTGCAGCGCCGTCTGGATATCGTCCATGAGGCCGAGATTGGACATTGCGTCGCGCAACAGGCGACCGATGAGGAATTCGAGCGAGAGGTAATAAACGCGCTTGCCGTTGTTGTGGTAGGTCGTGCGGGTTGATTCCATCCACTTGTCGATGACCCGGTCGCGGACAACGAGGATCGTCGCCGTCAGCCAGTCATGCGGTGTCGCGACCTTGGCGTCCTTGCCGATGCTGTAGGTCAGCTTTTCCATGATCTCGGCGGCGAGTGCTGCCGGATCGGAAACCTCGCGCTTCGGGAGGGGTAGGTCGACTTTGTGGGGTGTCTTGATCATGGGGCGCCTGACAGAGGGAGGGATGCAGGTCGCCGCCGACTGGAGCTTCGGCGTCGCCTCGTTCGAAACCGAGTTTACGCATCGAATTGAGTGGCTTGCAACAAGGGAGTTGGATCGGTGTCACCAAACGGCACAGCATTGTCGGGGCGTTCCACTGGCGCCACATGAGATTAGTCGAAAATGCAGGTAACAAAAAAACCGCGCTACTGAAGCGCGGTTTCAATGTTCGGCCGAATGGCGGGCGGTGGATCAGTTGGTCAGGCGCGTCGTGGCCTTGGCCGCCGCCTTGCCGATTTCCTCGAAGGCCTTGACAAGGCCACTCATGTCGCTCGGTTCGTAGTAGTTGCTGGCGCTTGACGCGCAGGCGCTGAGCAGCTCCTTGCCCTTGGTCGGGGCCATGAAGGCGACGGTGAAGATTTCGATACCGTCAGCCTTGGCGTTGGCGCAGTGCGTGCGGACCTGGCTGTCGATGTTGGAGTTCCAGTTCGAGCTGTTGCCCGTCATTTCGCCGTCTGTCATCAGCACGATGTAGCGGCTGAAGCGTTCATTGCCCTTGGCGGTATGAGCGTTGGTTTCCGTCGTCGCCGTCGACTTCAAGGCATCATAGGCAATCTTCATGCCGCCGGAAGCATCCGTTCCGCCGGTCGGGACGAGCGGCAGGGCCGTGATATAGGTTGACGCACCGGCAACGCCCCAGGAGAGGCCCGATTCCGTCTGGGTCGCGTCGTTGTAAGAGACGGCTCCCACTCGGACCAGGGCGTTCAACGGGTCGGCCGTCGTCAGCTGTGTCAGAAGCATGGCTGCCGCCGTCTTCAAGGCGGCGATCTTCTTCACATAGCAGGGCTTCGTCGGGCTGATATAGTTCCTCTTGCCCTGTGCAACGTCCTTATAGGCCCAGTTGGCGGCCGTATAGTTCACGCAGCTCGACAGTGTGGTATCGACGGTGTCGGTGGTAAAGGACATCGAGCCCGACCGGTCCAGGACAAGATACATGGACAGTGCGCTCTTGGTTTCCTTCGAGCTTTCCGCCTTTGCCTCGACCGCGATTTTCACGCTCTTATAACCCAGAAGCTGGGTAAAGGCGTTGGTCGGAACATCGATGCTTCCGTTGATCGTCACGTCATACGTGTTGAGCTTGGTGCCAATGTTCTTGTTGACGGAGGCGATCGCGTTCTGACCGAGGGTCAGGACGAGCTTGTCTTCTTCACCCGGTACGGCGTCCGTGGTCCCTCGGGTGTTTTTGTATTGTGTCGCGTAGAAGGTCTTGGCGAGGGCGATCGCCTGCTCGTCGGTCAAATTCTGGTTGGCCAGAGCTGAGGCCGCCGAGAGGGCCGCAGAATCGGCTGCGTCCTGCAGTGCGCTCTTGACCTGAACGAGGTTGTTCATGTCCATCGCAACGCCAACGGTTGCGAGCGTCACAGGCAGCAGGATTGCCGTCATCATGGCAAAGTTGCCGCCCCGATCGGTGAGCATCCGGCGAACCGAAAGTCGCTTCTCAGTCTTGGTTCCAGTCATCATGTCCATCCAAAGGCAGGGTTTGGATGCTTTATGACAGAGACCTGTTTCATCCTGTTTAAGACAATCCGTATAATTCGATGCAATCCCGGCATAAGGCCCGGTTTTCGGCGGATTTTCCGATTTTTCCTGTTATTTTTTAGGGTTTGATCGGGATCACATCTACGGCTTGCTCGGTCTTGTGCGAGCCGTAGCTCTTCAATACGCCGATCACAGGAGCCACATCCGCATAGTCGCGACCGTAGCCGACAACGATATGATCGGTGCCGGCAGGCACGTCATTGGTCGGGTCGAATTCGAGCCAGCCGGTCAGCTTGCCGCACCAGACGCGTACCCAGGCATGCATGGCATCGGCGCCTTCCAGCCTCTCCTTACCCGGTGGCGGAATGGTGCGCAGGAAGCCGCTGACATAGCCCGCCGGTATGCCGAGGCTCCGGAGGGCCACGATCATCACATGGGAAAAGTCCTGGCAGACACCGCGCTTCAGCGCAAAGGCCTCCGTCGGCGTGGTGTCCACCGTGGTCGCCGCGGCGTCGTATTTGAAATCCTTGTGAATGCGGGCGCAAAGCTGCTCGGCGATCTGGCGCACAGTCATGCTGGGCTTCAGCTGCTCGCGGGCATAGGCCGCAATCTGCTTGTCGCGCGGCAGGCGCGGGCTCGTGCCGATGAAATGATGCGGCGATTCCGGTTCCAGTGACCAGGTTTCGGCAATCTCGGGCGGCAAGCGGTCCAGGATCGGCGAAAAGTCGGCGGAAAGCGGCTGTGCCTGCAGCATCACACGGGCCTGCATGCGGATATCGAGCTTTTCGTGCGGCGACCGCAGAATGGCGTGGCTCGTCGCGTGGCGGAAGAAATCCGTGAAGGTCGAGATCTCGTCCGGTGCTGGCGTGACGGTTACGGCGCCGGCGACCAGGCGTTGACGGTCTGGCAGCGAAAGCGGCAGCAGCCGCAACATGTGATGGGCGCCGGTGGCCGGGACTTCGTAGGAATAGCCGATATGCAGCGTGATGTCGTAGAGCATCGGGTCAGCTCAGATAGGAGCGGGCGAGGATATCGGAGAGTTTCTCCAGTTCCCGTTCCAGATTGACATAGGTGTCCGCCGTCATGGTTTCGGGTGTCAGCACGGCAAGGCCGGAATGCAGGCGCATGGCTTCGCGGAAGAGGTTGGACATCTGGCCATTGACCATGGCGTTGGGCAGTTGCTCGACCTCGATGCGGATCTCGTTGAGCTGGAAGAGGATCGAGCGCGGGTTGAGCGGATCGAGCGCCAGAAGGTCAGTAACGGTCAGACGTGCCGTCGAGACATTGTAGCGACGGCGATGGGTCATCACGTTGTCGCCGATCTCCAGCAGCATGTCGAGCGCGCCATCGGGTGCATCCGGGCCGGTCATGTGGCCAAGCAGGCGGGTCATGTGCAGCCCGCGTTCAATCAGGCGTCCAAGCGTCAGGAACCGCCAGCCAGTGAAGCGATACATGTTTTCATGCACGAGACCGGCAAAGCCCGCGAGCTTGCGCAGGAGGATGGTCATCGCATGGGCCGCGTCGTCGCCGGGCTTCACATGTTCATGGAAGCGCCTCGCGGTTTTCGACAGGTCGTTGAGCGCCAGCCAGCCATCGGGCGAAAAACGGTCGCGAATGTTGCTGGCTGAGTAGACGGCGCTGTCGATGTTGCGCAGCAGGCTGTCGGGTGCACCCTTGCCGGGGTCGACATCGATGGCGGCGAGATAGTCGCTGACGAAGGCCAAGAGCGGCTGGCTCGGATCGGCGCTCTCGGCGTAGCGGGAATGCCAGGCGCGCAGGATACGCAGCACGCCTTCTGCCCGCTCGATGTAGCGGCCAAGCCAGAACAGGTTGTCGGCGGCGCGGCTCGGCAGGCTGCCGGGCATGTTGCGGGTGAAGGTTTCCTCGGCGGGCAGAAGCGAGGTGCGCTCTACCGGTTTGTCGGAGACGATCCAGACGTCGGCTGCACTGCCGCCGGACTGCATGGCGATCGCGGAGGCATCGCTGCCGCTGCCGATACGGGCGAAACCGCCGGGCATGATCTGCCAGCCGTCATTGGTGCGGGCGGCAAAGACGCGCAGGCTCATCGGCCGCGGCGTCAGGCGACCGTCGACCATGGCCGGCGTCGTTGACAGCGTGACCACTTCCTGGCCGACGAGATTGCCTGTTTCGGCTTCCAGCCATTCGGAAATGCTGCGGCTTTGTGGATCCTTGTAGCGCGAACCAAGCACCGAGCGGCCGTTGTCATCGAAGAAGGGCAGGCGGGAGAAGGCGGAACCCACCACCATGCGGTCGAGATTGCGGGCGACATGCTCGCGCTCTGCCTTCTGGCCGCACCACCAGGTGGCGATCGATGGCAGTTTCAGTTCTTCGCCCAGCAGATGCCGCGAGAGCGTCGGCATGAAAGCGAGGAGGGCGCGGGTTTCCAGAATGCCGGAACCGAGCGCGTTGACGAAGGTGACCGCGCCATTGCGCAGCGCCTCGACCATGCCGGGCGTGCCGATATAGGAATTCTGGTCGAGTTCGAGTGGATCGGCAAAGGCCGCATCCAGACGCCGCCACAGCACACTGACGGGTTTCAGGCCTGCGACCGTGCGCACCATGACCTTGCCGTCGACGACGGTCAGGTCTTCGCCCTCAAGCAGCATGATGCCGAGGTAGCGGGCGATATAGGCGTGTTCGAAATAGGTTTCGTTAGCGGGGCCCGGCGAAAGGACCGCAATTCGTTCGTCGCTGCTGCGCGCCTTGCTCTGCAAAGCCTTGCGGAAGGCACCGAAGAAGGAGGCGAGGCGGTGGACATGGGTTTCGGCATAGAGGTCGGAAAAGGCGCGGGCCGTCGCCACGCGGTTTTCCAGCGCAAAGCCCGCGCCGGAAGGCGCTTGCGTCCGGTCGGCCAGAACCCACCAGTTGCCGTCAGGCCCGCGGCCGATTTCGAACGAACAGAAATGCAGGTAGTGGCCGCCGACGGGCTTGATGCCGACCAGTGGGCGCAGAAATTCGGGATTGGAAGCGATCAGCTGCGGCGGCAGAAAGCCTTCCTGGACCAGCTTGTTGTCGGAATAGATGTCGGCGACCACCGCTTCCAGCAGATTGGCGCGCTGCACCAGCCCTTCGGCCAGCACTTGCCATTCGGTTTCCGAAATCAGGACCGGGACATGGGAAAAGGGCCAGGCCCGCTCACTCGAACCACCGGCGCCATACGCCCGGTAGAACACGCCGGCATCGCGCAGATAGCGGTCGGCGCGGGAGAACCGCTCATGCAGTTCCTCGTCCGACATGGTCTCGATGGCCGAGAGCAGAGGGCGCCAGACCGGGCGGACATTGCCCTGGGTGTCGAGCATCTCGTCGGCAACGCCCGGCAGTACCCGATAGCCGGCCGAGCGGGCCTCGCTGTCGGGATCGTCTGGCGGTGACATCTCCGCTGCCGTTTTTGGTGCCATCTGGTCAGATACCCTGCGGTCGCCTCAGGTCCAATGTATGCGGAAATTCCGGCGACACGGTCTCGGGCCAAAGTGTGTAGGAGCCGGCTGTATGGCCCCAAGGCTCGAAACGTGCAAGCCGACGGGCTTCCGCTTCATTCCCATTCACAGGGAAAGTGTCATAAGTCCGGCCACCGGGATGGGCGACGTGATAGACGCATCCGCCAATCGAGCGACCAGACCATCCATCATATATGTCGAATATTAGCGGTGTGTTTACAGGCAGGTTCGGATGCAAGCCAGACGCCGGTTGCCAGGCCTTGTAGCGGACACCCGCCACTGCAACGCCGTTGACGTCGGTTTTGCGCAGCGGCACCTGCCGACCGTTGCAGGCAACGGAATAGCGCTCGGGGTTGGCGGTCTCGAGTTTGACCTGCAGGCGCTCGACGGACGAGTCCACATATCGGACTGTCCCGCCAACCGCACCTTCCTCACCCATGACATGCCAGGGCTCCAGTGCCTGGCGCAGCTCCAGCTTGGAATTCTCGTAGGTCACTTCGCCGACAAAGGGGAAGCGGAACTCGAGCTGGGCGGCAAACCATTCCGGTTTGAAGTCGAAGCCGTTTTCGCGGAGGTCGGCGAGAACTTCGAGGAAATCCAGCCAGAGATAATGCGGCAGCATGAAGCGGTCATGCAGGGAGGTTCCCCAGCGCACGAATCGACCGCCGATTGGGTTTTTCCAGAACCGTGCAATGAGCGCGCGGATCAGCAATTGCTGGGCAAGCGACATGCGGGCATTCGGCGGCATTTCGAAGCCGCGAAACTCGACAAGGCCGAGGCGACCGGTCGGGCCATCGGGGGAAAACAGCTTGTCGATGCAGATTTCCGAGCGGTGGGTATTGCCGGTGACGTCGGTCAAGAGATTGCGGAACAGCCGGTCGACCAGCCAGGGCAGGGGTGGCGTTGCCCCAGAGGCGGGTAGCGGCACCTGGGCCATCGCGATTTCCAGCTCATAGAGGCTGTCATGGCGGGCCTCATCGAAACGCGGGGCCTGGCTGGTCGGGCCGATGAACATGCCCGAGAACATGTAGGACAAAGCCGGATGGCGCTGCCAGTGCAGGACGAGGCTCTTCAGGAGATCGGGCCGGCGCAGGAAAGGGCTGTCGGCGGGGTTGGCACCGCCGACCACGACATGGTTGCCGCCGCCGGTGCCGGTGTGGCGGCCGTCGATCATGAACTTGTCGGCACCAAGCCTCGTCTGGCGCGCTTCCTCATAGACAGCGTTGGTGGTCGCGACGCAGTCCTGCCAGCTGGCCGCCGGATGGATGTTGACTTCGATGACACCCGGATCGGGCGCAACGCGGATGACATTGATCCGCTCATCCTGCGGTGGGGCATAGCCTTCGATATGGACGGGAAGACCGAGATCTCGGGCGGCGGTCTCGGCCGCTGCCACCAGTTCCAGATAGTCTTCAATGGCCTCGACCGGCGGCATGAAGACGCAAAGACGGCCGTCGCGCGGCTCGACGCTCATCGCGGTGCGCACCGCGCCTCTGATGTCGCCGGCCGATCCGGTGATGTTCTGTTCGTTGCGGTCCTGCTGGGTCTCGCCGCTCTTGCGCGAGGCTTCGGGCATGGCCCGGCCTTCCCTGACCTCAGGGCCATAGTCGGGAAGCGGTGCACGCGGAATGGAGGGATCGACCGGGTGGATGTACGGGTACTGCGACGGCGGCACGTAGGGCAGCGTGCCAAGCGGCATGCGAAAACCGATCGGGCTGTCGCCGGGAATGAGGAAGATCTTGCCGCGACGCGTGCGCCACTTTTCGCTGACCCATCGCCGGCCACCCGCTTTGGCGTTCCAGGCCTGAACCGGCAGGATGAAGCCTGTCGGCGTCGTCAGGCCGCGCTCGAAGACCTTGGCGATGCGGGCGCGCTCTTCCGGGCTTTCCAGCTTGGAATTCGACGGATCGACATTTTCCGGCAGGCTGCCTTCCTTGATGATCCATTCGGCCGGATCCTCATAGGCCGGTATGATCATCTCCTCCTCGATCTCCAGTTCCTTCGCGATGCCAGCCATCAGGGCATGCGCCTGTTCTGCCGAGACGCTTGTGTCCTGGTTTTCGGCGGCAATCAGGCTCGGCTCATGCCAGATCGGCTTGCCGTCACGTCGCCAGTAGAGGGAGAAGGTCCAGCGCGGCAGGCTTTCGCCCGGATACCACTTGCCCTGGCCATAATGCAGGAAGCCACCGGGCGCGAAGCGCTCGCGCAGGCGGCGGATGAGCTGGTCGGCCAGCGCCCGCTTGGTCGGGCCGACGGCATCGGTGTTCCACTCGGCCGACTGGAAATCGTCGATCGACACGAAGGTTGGCTCGCCGCCCATGGTCAGGCGCACGTCATGGGCCTTGAGGTCGCTGTCGACCTTCAGGCCCAGCTTGTTCAGCGCCTCCCAGCTGTCGTCGGAGAAGGGTTTGGTGATGCGCGGGTGCTCGGCAACACGGCTGACCTGCATGTCGAAGGCGAATTCTGTGTTTGCCTGACCCGTATAGCCGCCGGAGATCGGGGCCGCGTTGCGGTAATGCGGTGTGGCTGCGAGCGGGATATGGCTCTCGCCGGTGAGCAGGCCCGAAGTCGGGTCAAGGCCGATCCATCCTGCGCCTGGAATATAAACCTCCGCCCAGGCATGCAGGTCGGTGAAGTCGACTTCCGTGCCGGAGGGGCCGTCGAGAGCTTTCAGATCCGGTGCGAGCTGGATGAGGTAGCCGGAGACGAAACGGGCTGCAAGGCCGAGACGGCGCAGGACCTGGACGAGAAGCCAGCTTGTGTCGCGGCAGGAGCCGCGGGCCGAGGTCAGCGTCTGCTCCGGCGTCTGGACGCCGGGCTCCATGCGGATGACGTAGCCGATGTCGTGCTGAAGTCGGGCATTGAGGCCGACAACCATGTCGACGGTGCCCTGACCAGGCGTCTTGTCGACCGTGTCCATGAAGGCCTCAAAAGCGGGCGAGGATGGCTCTGGTGTCCGGTAGATCGCAAGGTCTTCGCGGATGTCTTCCGGATATTCGAAGGGCCATTTCGCGGCCACTTCCTCGGTGAAGAAGTCGAAGGGATTGTAGACCGTCATGTCGGCGACGAGATCGACCTCGATCTTGAGCTCCGTCACCGGCTCCGGAAAAACGAAGCGGGCCAGGTAGTTGCCGTAGGGATCCTGCTGCAGGTTGACGAAGTGTTTCTCGGGCGTGACCTTCAGTGCGTGGCTCAAGACCTTGGTGCGGGAATGGGCGGCGGGTTTCAGCCGGATGATCTGCGGTCCAAGCTGGACCGGATTGTCATACTTGTAGTGGGTGAGGTGGTAGATGCTTGCCTTGATCGACATTCGCTTCCGCTTCGCTGTTCGCCACTGCCGATTTTTTCGGCTTGTCGCGATCTTGTGCAATGCAGCGGCATAAAGCAAGCAGACCCGGCCATCTTCACGAGAGCCAGGCCTGACTTATCAATTGTCAAAAGCAGATCAGCTCCGGCCGAACTCGTCGACCAGGCGGATAATGTCATCTTCGCCGAGATAGGAGCCGGTCTGCACCTCGATGACCTCCAGGCGGATCTTGCCGGGATTGGCGAGGCGGTGGACAGAGCCCTGCGGAATGTAGATCGACTGGTTCTCGTGCAGGATCGTCACCTTGTCGTCGATGGTCACTTCGGCGATGCCGCGCACGCAGACCCAGTGTTCCGCACGGTGATGGTGCTTTTGCAACGACAGCTTCTTCTCGGGATGGACGAAGAGGCGCTTTACCTGGAAGCGGTCGCCATTGAGGATCGAGGTGTAGCCGCCCCAGGGGCGCAGGGCCGTCGGGTGGTTTTCGGTCAGGTGCGTGGTCTTTGGATCAGCGGCGAGCATCTTCACCAGATTGCCGACATCCTGGCTGCGATCGAGGCGGCCGACATAGACGGCATCCTCTGACGCGATCACGGCCACGCCATCCATGCCCTGCACGGCCAGATGGGCATCACGTGACATAATCAGTGAGTTCGTCGTGTCGCTGACAGTGGCATTGCCGCTCACGACATTGCCATCCTCATCGCCACCGGCAAGCTTCCAGATCGCGTCCCAGCTGCCAAGATCCGACCAGCTGATTGCGGCGGGAACCACGGCTGCGTTCGGCGTCTTTTCCATGACGGCATAGTCGATCGAGATGCTTGGGGCCGCGGCAAAACTCTCGGCGTCGAGACGGGTAAAATCGAGGTCGCCCTTGGCCTTGTCGATTGCCTTTTCGACGGAGGCCAGAACCTCGGGGGCCAGTGTCTGCAATTCGGCAATCATCTGACCGGCCGAGAAGACGAACATGCCGGAGTTCCAGGCATATTTGCCGCTGTCGAGCATTTCCTGCGCGACGTCCGCATTCGGCTTTTCGACGAAACGGGAAACGGTATGGACGCCGTCACCAAGATCCATGCCGATCTCGATATAGCCGTAACCGGTGGCAGGTTCGGTTGGGGTGATGCCGAAGGTGACGATCTTGCCGGCGCTTGCGGCCTTGGCTGCACGGGCTACGCAGTCACGGTAGGCGGCGTCGACGGTGATCTCATGGTCCGAGGGGAGGATCTGAATCAGAGCGTCGCTGCCATGACGGGCGCGGACGATCAGGGCGGCGGCGGCCACGGCGGCTGCCGTGTTGCGGGCAACGGGCTCGAGGATGATGGCATCCAGCTTGACATCCATTTCGCGGGCCTGCTCGGCCACCAGGAAGCGGAAGTCCTCGTTGGTCACGACGATCGGGGCATCATAGAGGGCGTCGTCCGATACGCGGGCCAGGGTCTTTTGCAGAAGCGTCTCGTCGCCGAGGAAGCGGATGAACTGCTTGGCCGCGGCTGCTCTCGACAATGGCCACAGTCTGGTGCCCTTGCCTCCGGCCATGATGACTGGCACGATCTTGACGCTCATACGCTTCTTGCCTCTCTTGTCTTCTGGCTCCGTCGCAGTCCCATGCGACGAACGGTTTCATTGTGGTCTGGCCTTTTCCGGTATGCGCCCGGAAGGCTTTTTCTGCGCTCGAGACTTAACGCAAAGATGTGAATATTGTTACATCTTTCTACAAGTTGCGGCCTTCGTGGCTGCGCGTTTCTCGACCATTAGGCATTTCCTGCGGTTGCGGGGCCTGTCGTCCTGTGCTCCATTCGCGCTCCGGCATGACGTCCGCCGCCGCCTGTCCCTGTTGCGTGTCCATCGCATTCTTGCATTCCGAAAAGGTATTGTCGCCCGTGTCTCCGCTCTTTCCCGTTCCATCCTCTCCGCTCATTCCCGTTGCCGGTGTCTCGGAAGGTTTTCCCGTCCATCGCATCTTCTGCGTCGGGCGCAACTACGCCGCTCATGCGGCAGAGATGGGCAATACGATCGATCGCGCGGCGCCCTTCTACTTCACCAAGCCGCCAACAGGCCTCGTTTTGTCAGGCGAGGCGATTGCCTATCCGCCGGGGACCGAGGATTACCATCATGAAATCGAGCTGGTGGTGGCCATCGGCCAGCCGGTGTTCAAGGTCCCGGTCGAGCAGGCCATGGCCGCCGTCTACGGCTATGCGGTTGGTCTCGACATGACCCGGCGCGACCTTCAACAGGTGGCAAAGGACAAGCAGCGCCCCTGGGATATCGCCAAAGCCTTTGAGCAATCAGCGGTGATTGGCGAGATTACTGCGGCCGACGCATTCACTCCTGGCAATCAGCGGATTTCGCTTGCCGTTAACGGTGCGCTGCGCCAGGAGGGCCGTCTTGACGAGATGGTCTGGTCGGTTGCGGAACTGGTCAGCCATTTGTCGCACTACTACCATCTGACGCCTGGCGACCTGATCTACACGGGCACGCCGTCTGGCGTCGGTGCCGTCGTTTCGGGCGACGTCTTGACCGGCGAGGTCGAAGGCTTGTCACCGATCTCGACGCCGATCGGGCCCAAGGCCTGAGGCGTTGACCGATCTGGGGCAGGGGCCGGCACTCGTTGCAGACCGTGAGTGCGGGGAGTGCGCGCTGTGCTGCATCCTGCCCGACATCGACGTACTCGACAAACCGGCCAATATCCGCTGCGGCCACTGTCTTTCCGGTGGCGGCTGCGACGCCTATGACGCGCGGCCCGCCACCTGTCGCGATTTCTTCTGTCTCTGGCGCACGGATGAATCCCTTTCAGAAGAATGGGAGCCGTCGCGCGCGCATATGATGCTTTATGAACAAGGGCCGCAGCTGACCGTGCTGGTCGACCCGGCCTTTCCCGACGCCTGGCGACAGCCGCCCTATGCCGAGGCGCTTCAGGCGCGAGCCGCAGCACTCAAGACGCGGGGCGGCTATGTGGTGGTGTTTGTCGGCGATGCCGTGACGGTGATGGCGGGGTAGTTCAGAGACCTGCCGCCTTCTTCAGGATATCGTCTATCCGCAAAAGTCACTCGCCCGTCAGCGCCTGCACCATCTGCTTCCAGCCAAAATGCAGCTGTCGGTCACCGGTAGAGGCGACGCCTTGCAGTGATTCGCGTGGTGAATGGGCTGTTGGCGGTTCTGACGCCGGAAATTCAAAAGGGCTCGCCGTTTCCGGCAAGCCCTTGAAAGAATTCGAATGGTGGGCGTGACAGGGATTGAACCTGTGACCCCTACGATGTCAACGTAGTGCTCTCCCGCTGAGCTACACGCCCATCCGATGAGCGGCTTAAGACCACAAAACCTGTTCGCCCGTCAATAGGCATTTTGCAGTTTTGTGAAGAGATTTTTTCAATCCCCAGCGAAGGCCTTATGCAGCAAGGAGTTTGTTCACTTCATCAACGAGATCGCGAAGGTGGAAAGGCTTGGACAAGACCTTGGCATCCTTCGGCGCCTGCGAATCGGCGTTGAGAGCGACGGCGGCAAAGCCGGTGATGAACATCACCTTGAGGTCCGGATCGAGTTCGGTGGCGCGGCGCGCCAGCTCGATGCCGTCCATCTCGGGCATGACGATGTCGGTCAAAAGCAGCGAGAAGGGCTCTTCGCGCAGACGATCATAGGCGCTGGCGCCGTTGTCGAAGGAGGAGACCTTGTAGCCCGCCTTTTCCAGCGCCTTCACGAGGAAGCGGCGCATATCGTTGTCGTCTTCGGCGAGGAGAATTTTCTGAGTCATTGAGGAACCGCTGTTCATATATTGCATGGGAAACTGGCAGCCGCTCACATTAGGGCTGCCTCAGTAAAGAACCGGTGAACAAGCACACTGCACCTATTTACCCGTTTTCCTCAGTATGGACTTCGGATCGGGCAACTGGCAACATGACGAAGCGACAAGATTGTGACTTGGTAAAGAAGAACCATGGGGTGCTGATGACCATCGATACCGAACTGTTCGAGGTTCGTGAGCCGACAGTTCAGTCGATCCCCTTCGTTTACAATTCGCCGCATAGCGGCCGTCGCTACCCTGTGTCCTTCCTCGATCAGTCGCGTCTCGATGGCCTGTCCATCCGCCGGTCCGAAGATCACTATGTCGACGAACTCTTTTCCGCAGCGCCAGCGCTCGGTGCGCCGCTGTTGATGGCGCATTTCCCGCGGGCCTATGTCGACGTCAATCGCGAGCCTTATGAGCTCGATCCGCGGATGTTTTCCGATCCGCTGCCGCCTTATGCCAATTCCAACTCGGCCCGTGTGGCGGGTGGTCTGGGCACCATACCACGCATCGTTGCAGAGAATATGGAAATCTATCAGGGCCGTCTGCCGCTTGCGGCGGCCATGGCCCGCATCGATGGTTGCTACAAGCCCTATCACGCCTGCCTGCGCCGGTTGATTGCGCGCACCCATACCCGTTTCGGCTTCGGCGTGCTGATCGACTGCCATTCGATGCCGGGCAATATCCGCGTGGCGGGGAGCGGCGTGAAGCCTGATTTCATCGTTGGTGATCGCTACGGCACCAGCGCGTCTGCCGAGCTGTCTCAGGCCGCCTTGCAGTTTCTGGAAGAGCTCGGCTTTACCGCTGTGCGCAACAAGCCCTATGCTGGTGGCTTCATCACCGAGCATTATGGCCGCCCCGCGCGAGGCTTGCATGCCTTGCAGATCGAGATTAATCGATCGCTCTACATCGATGAAGCGACCTTGCAGAAGCGCCCGGACTTTGACCGCCTTGCAGGTTCGCTTGGCGTGTTCATGCAGCAGATGGCCGATTTCGTTGAGGATTATGCCGGCGAGCGGCCTCTCGCGGCCGAGTAGTCCGTCCTGCCTTTCTCCCCACATTGCCGATTGCCGGGTGCGCTTGCTTTGCGCGTGGCTTTGCTGCGGGCAAAAAAAACCGCGCCCAAGGCGCGGCTAAGTCTAGGGAGGAAACACCCAAGGAGGGTATTTACAGTCAAAGACTGTATCTGAAACGTACATGCTGCAGCGCATCATTGTCAAGCGGTTCTGGTGTATTTTTGAGCATGCTGAAAAAATACGCATATTTGGCCCTGGGGCGTGCAAGGCAGCGTGCGAAATGCACAGGGCAGGATGGCGAGGGCGGTTTTCTTTCCGTGCGTCTGCCGCTAAGACTGGCGCCGCCCTCAGATGACGGATCGACACCATGCGCCCAGATCGTGATTTCTTCTTCCGCCTCGCCGATGCGGCCAAGGCCGAGACCCTGCCACGCTTTCGCTCGGGGCTGTCCGTCGTCAACAAGGAGGCGGGCGGCTTCGATCCTGTGACAGAAGGCGATCAGGCGGCGGAGGCTGCCATTCGCCGGCTGATCGAAGCGCAGTTCCCCGACCATGGCATTCTCGGCGAAGAGCATGAGAATATCCGCATGGACAGCGACCAGCTTTGGGTGATCGATCCGATCGACGGCACGCGCGCCTTTATTTCGGGTGTTCCTGTCTGGGGAACGCTGATCGGTTTTCAGGAGCGCGGCCGCTCGGTCATGGGCTTGATGGAACAGCCGTTTACCGGCGAGCGCTATTTTGCCGATGGTGAGCGGTCCTGGTATTCCGGCCCTGACGGCGAGCGGCAGAACCATGTGCGCGATTGCGGTGGCATTGAGAATGCAACCCTGTTCACAACGTCACCGCATCTGTTCCAGGGCTGGGAGGTGGAGCGCTTCCAGGCGGTGCAGGATCGGGTGAAGCTCTTCCGCTATGGCGTTGACTGCTATGCCTATTGCCTGCTCGCAGCCGGCCATGTCGATCTCGTCATCGAAACGGTTTTGAAGCCCTATGACGTTGGCGCGCTGATCCCGATCATCGAACAGGCGGGCGGCGTGATCACCACCTGGGACGGCGGGCGTCCGGAAGCCGGCGGTTCGATTATCGCGGCAGGGTCGAAGGCCGTGCATGCCGAGGCGATGGAGATGCTCCGCCGCCGCTGATATCCTCAGGCCTCAAGCGTTGCGTCGTCCTGGTTGGTCTGGTCTTCCGGATCGCCGCCGGGAATGAAGGCGTGAAAGGCTGCCATGGCCTGGTTTCGGTAGCGATCCTGCTCCTGGAGGATCTCGTGGCGGGCACCGGGAACGGGCACGAGTTGGGCGGCGCGGAAATATTGCGCCAGCGATTCCTGGAAGAGATAGGGCACGATCGGGTCATTGCCCGATGCGACGATGACGGTCGGCACCGTGATCGAGGCCAGATGGCGCGGGTCGCGGATTTCATCGATCGTCGTCAAGGCCTCATGCAGCCAGCGCGCCGTTGGCGGACCGAGGGTCAGTTCTGGATGCGTTGCCATCAGGCGCTGGTTTCTGGCGTAACGCTCGGCATCGGATGTCAGCGCATTGCCCTCGAAGGGCTTCAGCGGCTCATCCTTGTTGACGGAGCGCGTGCCGAAACCTGTGATGCTGAACAGGGCCGACAGTCGCTTGATGTTGTCGATCGACATCTTCTGCTTGCCGAGCCCGACAAAGGGGGCGGTCAGCACCATGCGCTCGATCCGGTTGGCCAGCCGTGGAGCGGCCTTCAGCGCGATCAGACCGCCGGTTGAATGGGCCAGCATGTAGAATGGCAGGCGGGTGTCGGGCAGGACCACGTCTTCGAGGAAAATCTCGAGGTCGCGGACATAGTGATCGAACCGGCCGACATGGCCTTTCCGTCCATCCTTCAGCAGGCGCTCCGAGCCGCCCTGGCCGCGAAAATCATAGGTTGCGACCCAGAAGCCGCTGGCCGTGAGGTCGCGGATCGTCTCGAAATACTTCTCGATGGTCTCATTGCGACCGTGGAGCAGGACGACGGTCCCCTTGGAGTTTTGCGTGTCGGCGCGGAAGACCGCATAACGCAGCTTTACCCCGCGATGGCCGGTGAAGTAGCCAGTGCGCGGCGTGCCCGGAATGGGATTGCCGGGAGTCGCGTGAAGTATGGCGCCTGTCGTGTCGTCTGCCATGCCTGTCATGCCTGGTTGCCTGCCGTAAGGTGCCCTGTGAGAGGATTGGGATAGGGCGAGGCGGTGAAAAGGTCAAAGGAAAAGAGCCGGAACCGTCGATGAGGGGGCGGACGGCTCCGGCTGAAGTGCGGCCGGCGCGGAAGAGCGAAAAGCGCCGGTCATCGGGTTTGATTTAACCGATGCCTCTGTCTAGTCCGGACCGGTTGAATGCTGCTTGAACCCAGCGTTCACAGGGAGTTCATCAGCTATGCAGTGCTGGTCGAAAACCGATCTTGAATTCGCCGATCCGATTTCCCACATCGTTGTCACGGATGCCGGAAGGGTCCGTCAGAGCCGCTCGCACATCGCCCCAAGGGATGTGCCGGCGGACTGTCACGCCAACGTCGCTTCTCAGGAGGACACATATGCGTCACGTCGACTTTTCTCCCCTCTACCGCTCCACGGTCGGCTTCGATCGTCTGTTCACCATGCTGGACAGTCTCGGCCAACCGGAAGCCGCCCAGAGCTACCCACCTTATAATATCGAGCGGACGGGCGAGAACCTGTACCGCATCACCATGGCCGTTGCCGGTTTTGACGAAAGCGAACTTTCGATCGAGGCACATGCCCATGTTCTCACCGTCAAGGGTGAGAAGGCCGAGGATGACAAGGTCGAGCAGACCGAATTCCTCTATCGCGGCATCGCCAAGCGCGCCTTTGAGCGCCGCTTCCAGCTGGCCGATCATGTGGAGGTGACGGCCGCATCGCTGAAGAACGGCCTTCTGCACATCGATCTCCTGCGCAATATTCCCGAGGCCATGAAGCCGCGTCGCATCTCGATTGCTGCTGAGCCTGTCGGGACTGCGCCGAAGGCGATCGAGGCGCATGTGAACTGATCAAAGCTCAGGATCTTTGGTCCTGACATCAGGCGGCGGGCGAAAGCCTGCCGCCTTTTTCGTGCATAGCGGTTCGATTTCGGGAGCGTGTCCAAAGCGTGCGAAGGATCTTATCGAGGGAGATGAAGCCTGCGCCCTTCACGGCGAGATAGAGGAGTGGGAAGACCCAGAGCAGGCGCTGATCGAGGATGACGCTGTCGGGGAAGCGGTCGAAAAGTGCGCCGATGGTCGCGGCATCCACCTGGTGGACGAGAATGTCGGTCAGGGTCTGGACGGCAATAAAGGCGATCATTCCAAGGGCGGTGATGCGGGTGAAGAGGCCGGCGACGACGAGCAGCGGCAGGATGAACTCACCGTAGGAACCGGAAATTACCATCGCACCCCAGGGGAAAAAGGAGACCGCCGAGACGTCGCCACTCGCTGCATCCACGGCCGGCAGTGCGATCTGGTAGTAGGCGCCATCGGCAACGGAGAAGGGGCCGTCGAACTTGGTCAGTGCCGAATTCAGGTAGTAGGGCACAAGGACGGCGAGAAAGACGAAGCGCGCGGCAAGACCGAGGAACCAGCCGTCGAGGGCCGCCTCCATGGCCCTGGCGGAGCGGTGATAGAGATCGATTGGAGCGATGGCGAAGGTCACGGCGCGGTCCTTTCGGCGGGAACTTGGAGGGCGGTGAATGCACCGGTCGCTAGGGCTATCTGCAGGAGTGCTGCGATGTCGCCACTGGCTTCCTCTGCGGCCTGGCATGCCGTACCGAGCGGGCTTCCCTTGCTCAGGGCGGAGAAAAAGGCATAGCCGCCTAGCGGCAGGATGTGGACGCCGACATCAAAATGCGGTCGGGCCACGAGCACGTCTTCCGTCCGGTCGGGATCAAGGCCTTCCAGCGAAATGCCGTGCCGGTCGCGTGCGACAATTGTCCCGGCGGCGTAGCGGGTTTGAATGAGCCTGGTTGCCGGATGCGCCATGAAGGCGGTCGCCGCGAGGCTCTCAGGGGGTATGGATGCAAGTGCTGCTGGATCGAGCGGATTTGCGTCGGCTGCGTGGAAGGCGTCGAGCCACAGGCGTTCGATGCGGGCGACGTCGGCCAAGAAGGGGAGGTCAGCGGCAGGCGGAAATGTTGCGAGGAAAGCCGCAAAACTCTCTCCATATTGAAAGAGCAGGGGTGATGTTGGCGGACTGGACGTCCCATAGGCGCGTGCCATGGCCCGGAAAAAGTCTTCGCCGACGAGGTTCTGCACCGTCGGGAAGATCGAGGCCAGGGCATCGACAAGGGATATGCTGACATTGTTGCGATAGACGGCAAAGCGCTTCTGCGGCGGTGTGCCTGCTTTCATGCGCAGGCCATCCGGTAGCGGTTGGTCGGGGGCGAGAAGGGCGGCGGCAAAGGCACCGCTGGAGACGGGGTCAGCGTGCATGGCGACGCTCGCGTGCGGTTATGGTGTGGTTTTCGGCATGGCGCTCGAGGCGGGCATCGGCGCGCAGGGCCTCGCGCTTGAGGATTGGCCAGTCCGGAACGTCATTGTCCCATTCGATAAGCGTCGGCAGCGGCCCGGTTCTGGCCAGCACGAGATCGTAGAGCTTCCACACCTTGTCATCGACGGGCCGGTCGTGGCTGTCGATCAGCAGCGGTAGCCCTTCATCGTCCAGGTCTTCGGCATGGCCGGCAAGGTGGATTTCCTCGACCCGGTCGAGCGGGAAATCCGAGAGATATTCAATGGCGCCGTAGCCGTGATTGGTGGCGGAGACGTGGACATTATTGATGTCCAGCAGCAGGCCGCACCCGGTGCGCTCGGCAATCTGACGAATGAAATCGGTCTCGCGCATGGTTGTTGCTTCGAAGGCGACATAGGTAGAGGGGTTTTCGAGAAGAATGCGCCGACCCAGCCTCTCCTGAACCTGATGGACGTGCTCGCAGACCCGGGAAAGTGTCGCCTCGTCATAAGGGACCGGAAGAAGGTCGTTGAAGAAATGGCTGTCATGGGTCGACCAGGCGAGATGTTCGGAAACCATGGCCGGCTGGTAGCGGTCGGCGACCGCTTTGAGGCGTTCGAGATGGGCCCTATCGAGCCCGGTCGGGCTGCCGATCGACATGCTGACGCCGTGGATCGACAGGGGAAAGTCTTCGCGCATCCGAGTGAGGATGCGGTGCGGGTGTCCGCCGGCACCCATGTAGTTTTCCGCATGAACTTCGAGAAAGCCGATGCGGAAGCTGTCCGCCAGGATTTCGTCTGCATGCTCGGGTTTGAAGCCGGCGCCGGCGCGGGCCGGTAGGCTTGAGCGGCTGGTATGGCCCGGATCGCCGGACATGGCACAATGTATCGAGGCGGGGGCTGACATGGCTAGGCTCCTGACTATCCCAAGGGCAGGTGAAGGCGGCATCCGCGGGGTGTGCCCGCAGATGCCGATTTCGGCTCTGGACCTTTCGGATCAGGCCTTGGGGAGGTCGCGGTCGAGGGCTTCAAGCGAGCCCATGCGGCTGTCAGGAAGGGCCATGGTCATGCAGGTGCCCTTGGCGACGTATTTCCAGGCATTGCCCTGGTAGTCGACCTTGGACGTGCCGGCGCATGTCGTGCCCGGGCCGGCGGCGCAATCGTTCTTGCCGGCGAGCGAGATGCCGAAGCAGCGTTCCTTTTCCTGGGCGACGGCTGGTGCGGACATGAGCGCTGCGCTGCCGATCGCCATGGTAACGGCGGCGGCAAGGGCTGCAGTGTTGAGCGTGGATTTGGTCATGGTCTTCTCCTCGGAGGTTCAATTGGTTGTTCCCGCCGGCCCTTATTGGGGCTGGCAGAAACACCATGATCGGAAGAAGAGCCTTTGAAAAATCAATGTTTTTTGTAGTTTAGTGAGGAGTTCCGAGTGTAAGAAACGATCTTCTCAAACGACTTCCATGAATTGATCGACCTCGTCTGCCGTGGTGGCAAAGCTTGTGACCAGACGGATCAGCGTCTCGTTTTCGTTGAGCAAATGCGGCATTTCGCGGGGCGGCAGCCAATCGTAAAACGTGGCCCCATTTTCCCGCGCGCGGGCTGCTGCCTGCCGGTCGATCACAGCGAAGACCTCATTGGCCTGGGTGTCCCAGGCGAGTCGCGCCGAGTTCTTGGCGGTCAGGCCCTGACGCAGCCTATCGGCCATGGCGTTGGAATGGCGCGCCAGTTCCAGCCAGAGATCGCCCTCAAGGTAGGCTTCAAGCTGGGCGGAGATGAAGCGGGTCTTGGAAAAGAGCTGGGCGGAGCGCTTGCGGATATAGGGCATTTCCTCTGCCATTTCCGGCTTGAAGAAGATGATCGCCTCGGCGCACCAGCAGCCGTTCTTCGTGCCGCCGAAGGAGAGGATGTCGACGCCGCGTTTCCAGGTCATTTCTGCGGGGGAGGCGTTGAGGCCGACAAGTGCATTGGCAAAACGGGCGCCGTCCATATGCAGCGGCAGCTTCTTTTCGCGGGCAATCGCGGCAATCGCGTCCAGTTCGTCGAGCGTATAGACGGTGCCGGCTTCAGTGGCCTGGGTCACGGTGATTGCCATGGGTCGGCCGTGATGCACGGAGGGCACGTCGAAGCGCGAGACGGCGATGTCGAGGGCTTGCGGATCGATCTTGCCATTGTCGCCTTCGACCGGGAACAGGCGCGTGGAGCCGGTGAGAAATTCCGGTGCGCCGCCTTCGTCAGCGTTCACATGCGCGTCGGAGTGACAGAAGGTGACGCCGCCAGCCTTGGCGACGCTTGCCAGCGCCAGCGAGTTGGCCGCCGTGCCGGTCGCGACGAAGAACACCGCCACTTCGCGTTCGAACATGTCGTTGAACTTCGCTTCGATGAGCTTGTCGTGGTCGCTGGTGCCGTATGCAGAGGCGAAGCCGGAGGCAAAGCGGGTGAGGCTTTCAGCGATCCTGGGATGGGCGCCGGACCAGTTGTCGGAAGCGAAGAACATGGCATCATTCCTGAAGATGGGGGGAGGATGCTCGAAGCTTAGGCATTTCTCCAATGGGAGCAATGCGGTCTGCGGCGGAACATGCCGGAAATGATCAGTCCGCAAGAAGTTGTTGATGCGGTCTTTGCCGAAGAAAGGAAATTGCGCCAAGCCCTGTCTGCTGGCAACTTAACGTCGCGGCCCCCGTTAATTTTCCATGCACACCCTTGCATGGACCTCTTGTTTCTGGCATAGGATCACCAGGAATTAGGTCAGAATGACTGACGTAATTTGAAGATCCGGGGCGAAAGTTTTCGGGCGTCAAGCGATGGTCACAGGGTCCTGTCAGGATCTCGGCAGCATCGCTGGCGCCCATCTGCGCCGGGTTCTCGGCAAACAAGCCGGCTAGACCGGCATTAACGGAGGAAAAGGCAATGACGAAGGTCACGTCATCCGAAGAGATCATGCGGTCCACCGCTGTGGATACGGCCGCCGCCGGCCCGGTCGTGCGCGCGGGCCTGCCTCCGAAGCAGGGCCTCTACGATCCGAAGAACGAGCACGATGCCTGCGGTGTCGGCTTCATCGCCCATATGAAGGGTGTGAAGTCCCACCAGATCGTCAGGGACGGCCTGTTCATTCTGGAAAACCTCACCCATCGCGGCGCCGTCGGCGCCGATCCGTTGATGGGCGATGGCGCCGGTATTCTGGTGCAGATCCCGGATCGTTTCTTCCGGGAGGAAATGGCAGCCCAGGGCATTACCCTGCCGAAGGCCGGTGAATATGCCGTCGGTCACTTCTTCTTCCCACAGGATGAAGAGCAGATCGCGCATTTCAAGAAGGTCATTGCCGAAGTCTGTCTTGACGAAGGCCAGCACCTGATCGGTTATCGCGACGTGCCGGTCGACAATTCCTCGCTGTCCAAGGCGCCGGAGATTGCCGCGACCGAGCCGCGCCAGATCCAGGTCTTTATCGGTGCCGGCCGTGATGCCGCGACGCAGGAACAGTTCGAACGTCGCCTGTTCCTGCTGCGCAAGGTCATCTCCAACCGCATCTACGACCAGTATGGCGGTCAGGAAACCGGCTTCTATCCGGTCTCGCTGTCGTCCTCGACGATCGTCTACAAGGGCATGTTCCTCGCTTACCAGGTCGGCGCCTATTACAAGGATCTCGCCGATCCGCGCTTCGAGTCGGCCGTTGCCCTCGTGCACCAGCGTTTCTCGACCAATACCTTCCCGTCGTGGAAGCTCGCGCACCCTTACCGCATGGTTGCCCATAACGGCGAAATCAACACGCTGCGCGGCAACGTCAACTGGATGGCGGCGCGTCAGGCGTCCGTCTCCTCGCCACTCTTCGGCGACGACATTTCTAAGCTCTGGCCGATCTCTTATGAAGGCCAGTCGGATACGGCCTGCTTTGATAACGCGCTCGAATTCCTGCAACGTGGCGGTTACTCGCTGGCGCATGCCGTGATGATGCTGATCCCGGAAGCGTGGTCGGGCAACCAGTCGATGTCGAAGGAGCGCAAGGCGTTCTACGAATATCACGCAGCCCTGATGGAGCCGTGGGATGGTCCTGCCGCCGTCTGCTTCACCGATGGCAAGCAGATCGGTGCCACGCTCGACCGCAATGGTCTGCGTCCGGCTCGCTATCTGGTGACGGACGACGACCGCGTCATTCTCGCATCCGAAGCCGGCACGCTGCCGGTGCCGGAAGAGCGGATCGTCAAGAAGTGGCGCCTGCAGCCGGGCAAGATGCTGCTCATCGACATGGCGGAAGGCCGCATCATTTCCGACGAGGAAGTGAAGTCGTCGCTTGCCGGCAGCCATCCCTACCGCGAATGGCTCGATCGCACCCAGCTCATCCTCGAAGACCTGAAGCCGGTGGAACCCCGCGCGCTGCGTCGTGACGTATCGCTGCTCGATCGCCAGCAGGCGTTCGGCTACACGACCGAGGACACCAAGCTCCTGATGTCGCCAATGGCGACCACGGGCCAGGAAGCGATCGGCTCGATGGGCACCGACACGCCGATTTCGGCTATGTCATCGAAGTCGAAGCTGCTCTACACCTATTTCAAGCAGAACTTCGCGCAGGTGACGAACCCGCCGATCGATCCGATTCGCGAAGAGCTCGTCATGAGCCTCGTCTCGTTCATCGGGCCGCGTCCGAACATTCTCGATCACGAGGGTGCCGCGAATGCCAAGCGCATGGAAGTGCGCCAGCCGATCCTGACCAATGGCGATCTCGAAAAGATCCGCTCCATCGGTCACATGGAAGACCGTTTCGACACCAAGACGCTCGACTTCACCTATGACGTGGAGCGCGGCGCCGAAGGCATGCCGGAAATGCTCGACCGCCTCTGCGAGCGGGCGGAAGCGGCCGTTCGCGGCGGCTACAACATCATCGTGCTGTCCGACCGCCAGATCGGCCCGGATCGTATCGCGATCCCGGCGCTGCTGGCGACAGCTGCCGTGCACCATCACCTGATCCGCAAGGGGCTTCGCACCTCCGTCGGTCTTGTCGTGGAATCGGGTGAGCCGCGCGAAGTGCATCATTTCTGCTGTCTCGCCGGCTTCGGCGCCGAGGCAATCAACCCCTATCTCGCCTTCGACACGTTGCTCGACATGCACAAGCATGGCGAATTCCCGCCGGAAGTATCGGATGATGAAGTCGTCTATCGCTATATCAAGGCGGTGGGTAAGGGCATCCTCAAGGTGATGTCCAAGATGGGCATCTCGACCTACCAGTCCTATTGCGGCGCGCAGATCTTCGATGCGATCGGGCTGTCGTCGGAGCTGGTCGACAAGTATTTCTTCGGGACCGCCACCACGATCGAAGGTGTCGGACTTGCGGAAATCGCCGAAGAGACCGTTGCCCGCCATACCTCGGCCTTCGGCAAGGATCCGGTTCTCGCCAACACGCTCGATATCGGCGGCGAATATGCCTACCGCATGCGCGGCGAAAACCATGCCTGGAGCCCGGACTCCATCGCGTCGCTGCAGCATGCCGTTCGTGGCAACAGCCAGGATCGCTACCGCGAGTTCGCCGAAATGGTGAATGACAGCAATCTGCGGATGAACACCATTCGCGGCCTGTTCAAGATCAAGTCGGCGGATGCGCTCGGCCGCAAGCCAGTGTCCATCGACGATGTCGAGCCCGCGGTTGATATCGTCAAGCGCTTCTCGACCGGCGCCATGTCCTTCGGCTCAATCAGCCGTGAGGCGCATACGACGCTGGCGATTGCGATGAACAAGATCGGCGGCAAGTCGAACACCGGCGAAGGCGGCGAAGAGAGCGATCGTTACCTGCCGCTCGCAGACGGGTCGATGAACCCCGAGCGTTCGGCGATCAAGCAGATCGCGTCTGGCCGTTTTGGCGTGACGACGGAATACCTGGTGAATGCCGACATGCTGCAGATCAAGGTGGCGCAGGGTGCCAAGCCCGGCGAGGGCGGTCAGCTGCCCGGCCACAAGGTCGATGCGACCGTTGCCAAGACCCGGCATTCCACCCCGGGCGTCGGCCTGATCTCGCCACCGCCGCATCACGACATCTATTCGATCGAAGATCTGGCGCAGCTGATCTACGACCTGAAGAACGTCAATCCCGAAGCCGATGTCTCGGTTAAGCTCGTCTCGGAAGTCGGCGTCGGCACGGTTGCCGCCGGTGTTGCCAAGGCACGCGCCGACCATATCACCGTCTCGGGCTTTGATGGCGGCACGGGCGCATCGCCGCTCACCTCGCTGAAGCATGCGGGTTCGCCTTGGGAAATCGGCCTTGCCGAGACCCAGCAGACGCTGGTGCTGAACGGTCTTCGTTCGCGCATCGCGCTGCAGGTCGACGGTGGTCTGAAGACCGGTCGCGACGTCATCATCGGTGCGCTTCTGGGCGCCGACGAATTCGGCTTTGCGACGGCACCGCTGATCGCGGCCGGCTGCATCATGATGCGCAAGTGCCATCTCAACACCTGCCCGGTTGGCGTCGCCACCCAGGATCCGGTCCTGCGCAAGCGCTTCAAGGGTACGCCCGAGCACGTCATCAACTACTTCTTCTTCGTTGCGGAAGAAGTGCGCGAGATCCTCGCTTCGCTTGGCGTGACCAAGCTTGACGAGATCATCGGTGCTTCCGAGCTTCTGGAAAAGGACGAGATGCTGGCGCACTGGAAGGCCAAGGGGCTCGATTTTTCGAAGATCTTCCACAAGGTCGACGCGCCGAAGGCGGCGACCTACTGGACCGAGAAGCAGAGCCATCCGATCATCGACATCCTTGACCGCAAGCTGATCGAAAAGGCCATGCCGGCGCTTGAGGCGAAGCAGCCTGTCGTCTTCGACGTCGACATCAAGAACGTCGACCGGTCTGCGGGTGCCATGCTCTCGGGCGAAGTGGCCAAGCGCTACGGCCATAAGGGCCTGAAGGACGACACGATCCACGTGACGCTGACCGGCACTGCCGGCCAGTCCTTCGGGGCCTTCCTGTCGCGCGGCATTACCTTCGACCTCGTGGGCGATGGCAATGACTATGTCGGCAAGGGGCTTTCGGGTGGCCGCATCGTGGTGCGTCCGCCGGAAAACTCGCGGATCGTGGCGGAGAACTCGATCATCGTCGGCAATACCGTGCTTTACGGCGCGATCTCCGGGGAGTGCTATTTCCGCGGCGTGGCTGGCGAACGGTTTGCTGTGCGCAACTCGGGTGCGATTGCCGTCGTCGAGGGCGTGGGCGACCATGGCTGCGAATACATGACCGGCGGCGTCGTCGTCGTGCTCGGTGAAACCGGCCGCAACTTTGCAGCCGGCATGTCGGGCGGTGTTGCTTACGTGCTCGATGAGAGCGGCGATTTCGCCAAGCGCTGCAACATGGCCATGGTCGAACTCGAGCCGGTTCCGGAAGAGGACGACATGCTGGAGAAGCTGCACCATCACGGCGGCGACCTCATGCACAAGGGCCTTGTTGACGTGTCGGGCGACATGACCCGCCACGACGAAGAGCGCCTCTACCAGCTGATCTCGAACCATCTGCACTACACGGGTTCCAACCGTGCCAAGCAGATCCTCGACAGCTGGGCCGAGTATCGTCCGAAGTTCCGCAAGGTCATGCCGGTCGAGTATCGGCGTGCGCTTGAGGAGATGGAACGCATGCGCATGGGCGTTGCCGCCGAATGATTGCCACCTCGACATCCCGGATGGGCCGGGATGTCGCCGCCCACGGCCCGGCCGTGCAGTTGAAGCTCAGATTAGCAGGACTTTAAAATGGGCAAGGTTACAGGTTTCATGGAAATCGACCGGCAGGTGGCGAAGTATCAGCCGGCCTCCGACCGCATTCGCCATTTCCGCGAATTCACCATCCCGATGTCGGATCCCGAGGTGACCAAGCAGGCGGCGCGCTGCATGGACTGCGGCATTCCCTATTGCCATGGTCCGACCGGCTGTCCGGTGCATAACCAGATCCCGGACTGGAACGACCTCGTCTACAACAACAAGTGGGAGGAGGCGATCCGCAACCTCCATTCCACCAACAACTTCCCGGAATTCACAGGCCGCGTCTGCCCGGCGCCCTGCGAGGAAGCCTGCACGCTGAACCTCGAAGATGCGCCGGTCGCGATCAAGACCGTCGAGCAGGCGATTGCCGACAAGGCCTATGAGCTTGGCTTCATCGTGCCGCAGCCGGCGACGATCCATACCGGCAAGAAGGTGGCGATCATCGGCTCCGGTCCGTCGGGTCTCGCCGCTGCGCAGCAGCTTGGTCGTGCTGGCCATGAAGTCCATGTCTATGAGCGCGAAAGCAAGGCCGGTGGCCTGCTGCGTTACGGTATCCCGGACTTCAAGATGGAGAAGAACTTCATTGACCGCCGCGTCGAGCAGATGACGGGCGAAAACGTGACCTTCCATTACGGCGTCAATGTCGGCGTCGACGTGACCGTCGAGCAGCTGCGGACCGACTACGACGCCGTGCTCTATTGCGGTGGATCGGAAACGCCGCGCGAAGCGGGCATTCCGGGCGTAGAACTCCAGGGCGTTCATGACGCGATGCCCTATCTGGTCCAGCAGAACCGCCGTGTCGGTCGCGAAAACATCGACAGCGTCGGCTGGCCTGCCGATCCGATCCTGGCCGGTGGCAAGCACATCGTCGTGGTTGGCGGTGGTGACACGGCGTCGGACTGTGTCGGTACCGCTTTCCGCCAGGGCGCCGTGAAGGTTACCCAGCTCGACATCCGTCCGCGCCCGCCCCAGACCGAGGATAAGCTCGCCGTCTGGCCGTTCTGGGCAACGAAGATGCGGACCTCGTCCAGTCAGGCCGAGGGCGCCAACCGCGAATTCCAGGTGGCGACACTCGAATTCGTCGGCGAAGACGGTGTGCTGACCGGCGTGAAGTGCTGCCAGGTGGATGACAAGCGCAAGCCGATCCCCGGCACGGAATTCATCATCAAGGCTGATCTCGCCTTCATCGCCATCGGTTTTTCCGGTCCGTTCACCGACAGCGTGCTGAAGGAACTGGACGGCAGCCTGACGCTCAATACCGACCGTCGCGGCTCGACCAATGTCGTGGCCAATGACAAGGACTACAAGACATCCGTCGACAAGCTCTGGGCAGCGGGCGACGTGCGCCGTGGTCAGTCGCTGGTGGTCTGGGCCATCCGTGAGGGCCGTCAGGCGGCGCGCGCGATTGACGAGGCGCTGATGGGTGAAAGCATCTTGCCGCGCTAAGCGTGGCGGTGATGGAATGACAAAGGGGTCGCCGGCGGGCGGCCCCTTTTTTTGTCTTGCAGTGCTGGATGTCTGGCCGCGATGCCGGTCAGGGCGTCGCCGTCTTGCCCTGTGGGGTCGACGCGGCCGGCAGGCGGACATAATCAACGCGGCCCGGCGGTGGATCCGGTAGCTTGCCGGTTTCGACCAGTTGCTCGCGTGGGGTCGAAAAAGCAGACCGGGCCGGTTTAGTGCTGGCCCCCAGCAGTTCCGTCGCGCCGTCGAGTTCCGGGTCGAACAGGTCGATCGGCGGCGTGGTCATCGCCTGGCGCGTCTCGGTTGGGGCAAGCGTTGTGAGGTTCGGCAGGTTGCTGGCGTCAAGGCGGACAAGATCCGGGCTGGTCATGTCACCAAGCAGGCGGCGCAGCGGCTTTTCGGCATAGAAGGCGAGCTTGCGCTTGCCGGAGGCTGTGAAGTTGATGCCGTCGCTGCCGCGCAGACGCACTGGCTGGCCATTGATGTCAGAGCCAGTCACGATAAAGCGACCGTCCTGATCGACGAAGCCATCCCAGACGTCGACGAATTCACCGCCGAGCTTTTCGGCGGTCGTCTGGTAGATCGTGTTGAGCCGCAGTGTGTCTGCCGTCATGCTTGGTGACTGGAAGGCTGTGAGCCCGACCCAGACAAGGGGGATGCGGGCCTGGGTCGCGATCTGACCGAGGGCGGTCGCACGCGCGGCGTAGGCGGCGAACCATTCTTCGGTGCGGAATTCCAGGCGGCCAGTGTCCGTCACCATCTGTTGCCGGTCGTTGGCGCCAATCTGGATGACCACGACGGTCGGTTTGATTTCCCCGATGAGGCGGGGCAGTTCGCCAGCCCAGTCGTGATAATCGGCGCGGACAAGGCCAGAGGAACCGTTGGAGCGGGTCTCGACCACGACGCCCGGGGAATCCTCGAAGGCGATCTTCAGGCCGTCACCGAGCCCGCCTGCGACAAAATCGCCGATGACCAGCACCTTCTTCGCCGTTTCCAGCTTTGCCGGCGGTGGCGGTTTCACCTCGGCCCGTGCAGCCGGCTGGCGGGTCTTGATTGTCGTGACGCTGCGATTTGTTCTTGCACGGGGCTCTGCCTGACGCTGCGAGCGACGGACATCGCGCGGGGGCGGTGCGGGCTGATAGCGGGGTTGGCGATCACCGAAGAAGAGATCCATCAGCGTGCGGCGACGCTCCGGTTGCTGCGCCTCTGCGGCCGGAATAAGCGCGGATAGGGCGATGAGGAGGCCAAGCAGCAGCGCACAGGCGCGGCGCGCCGTTTGCATTGCTTTGCTGTGCATTGGTAAACTCCTCCGCATTGCCCGTCCGGTTGGTTCCGTCCGGTTGGCCTTGGTACAAGCCACTTTAACCCGCGCAGCCGCTGGTCGTCGCGCGTGAAATTCTCTCCCGCGACGACGTATTCGTCAATGCGCGTCCGTCACCGGACGGTTGGCCTGGCATCAGTTCCGCAGCGCGTCAAGCAATTGACGTGACGGCTGGCCGTCGGCGGACATGCCGAGGCGAGCCTGGATGGCGGAGATGGCAGCACGCGAGCCGGAGCCGAAATTGCCGTCGATCTTGCCGTCATAATAGCCCATGGCCTGCATGCGGGTCTGCAGTTCGAACTTCTCCTTGACGTCGAGCGAGGCATCCGGCCGTGGCCAGCGCTGCTGCATGCCGCTATAGCCGGCGATCTCGTCGGCCAGCAGGCCGACGCCCAGCGCGTAGCTGTCAGCATTGTTGTAGCGCTTGATGGTGAAGAAGTTCTTCGTCATCAGGAAGCCCGGGCCACCGGCGCCGGCCATCATCTTCAGTTCGGCGCGCTCAGAGCCATCGCGGAAGCCGCGACCGTTCGGACGGGTGAAGCCGAGGGCCGCCCATTGTGCCAGCGTCTTGGTCTGGCCGGCATATTTGGCAGCGCCCCGCGGAACGACGGTCTCATAGCCCCAAGTGCGGCCAGTGGTCCAGCCGTTCTTGGCCAGCAGATTGGCAGCGGTTGCCAGCGCGTCCGGGACCGAGTGCCAGATATCCTTCGTGCCATTGCCATCGGCGTCGATGGCATAAAGCAGGTAGCTCGACGGGATGAACTGGGTGTGACCCATGGCACCGGCCCAGGAGCCCATCAGGTTCTTGTTGGTAACATCACCGTTCTGAAGCATTTTCAGCGCGGCAATCAGCTGCGTGCGGGCGTATTTGGCGCGCTTCTTGTCTGCATAGGCTAGCGTTGCCAGGGAGCCTGGCACATTGTGCAGACGATCCGGACGCTCGAGCGCTGCGCCATAATTGGATTCCATCGACCAGATGGCGAGGATCACATGCTTGTCGACGCCAAAGTGGCGTTCGAGGGCGGTCAGCAGACCGCCATGCTTGGCGAGCATTTCCTGACCCACCTTGACGGTGTAGGGGTTCACGCGGCTGTCGAGATAATCCCAGATCTCGGATTTGAATTCCGGCTGGTAGGCGGCCTTTTCCAAGACAAACCTGTCCGGCTCCGTCACGCCCTTGAAGGCCTGACGATAGGTCTTTTCCGTGATGCCGCTCTTGGCTGCCGTGGGATAGAAGTCGCGGATCCACTTCTGGAAACCGGCATCGGCAGAGGCTTCCAGCGGCATCATGACCGTGGACAGCGCGAGGGCAATGGCGCCGAAGAGGGTGGGACGGTGTCTTGTCATGGGCATCTCCCGGTAGGTTCTACGGTTTGCAGCCGGAACAAAGGCTGTTCACGCCAGGTTAATGCGGGTGCGTCAACAAACTCTTTACCACGCGGCCCAGTCTCGTTTTGCCTTTGCCTTTTTTAAGCAAATGTATGTTACTGGCACATGCGTGGCGATGCGTTAATCGATTAGATCCTCCAGGAGGAATGTGTGGTTCGACCTGAAAAACTTCGTAAAGCCGTGTTTCCCGTTGCCGGTCTCGGTACGCGCTTTTTGCCCGCGACCAAGGCTGTGCCGAAGGAAATGCTCACTGTCGTCGACAAGCCGGTCATTCAATATGTCGTCGACGAGGCGATCGAGGCCGGGATCGAGCACTTCGTTTTCGTCACGGGCCGCGGCAAGGGCGTCATCGAAGACTATTTCGACATCCAGTTCGAACTTGAGCAGACGCTCAAGTCACGCAACAAGAATGCCGAATTGTCTCTGCTTGACTCGCTGCAGCTGACCGCTGGCCAAACCAGCTTCACCCGCCAGCAGGAGCCGCTCGGCCTCGGCCATGCCGTCTGGTGCGCCCGCGATATCGTCGGCACGGAACCGTTCGCGCTTCTCCTGCCAGATATGATCATGCGCTCTGAAAAGGGCTGCCTCAAGGGCATGGTCGAACTTTATGAGAAAACCGGCGGAAATATTGTCGCAGTCGAGGAATGCGCCCCCGACCAGGCGCATAAATACGGTATCGTCGGCGTTGGCGAGACGCTTGAAGGCGGCTTCAAGATTACCGAAATGGTCGAGAAGCCGGCCAAGGGAACTGCCCCTTCCAACTTCTTCATCAACGGCCGCTACATCCTGCAGCCGGAAATCTTCGAGATCCTGGAAACCCAGGAACGCGGAGCCGGCAACGAGATCCAGCTGACCGACGGCATGCTGCGACTTGCCAAGGAGCAGGATTTCGCAGGCTACCACTTCCGGGGGCAGACCTTCGACTGTGGCGCCAAGGACGGGTTTATCCTCGCCAATGTCGCCTTTGCGATCGAACGCGAAGACATCCGCCCTGTCATCGAAGATCAGCTGAAGGCGCTTCTGGCCGCCTTGAAGTAATCATCTGCGGATCGGCTGACCGTCAGCGTTTGGCGGTTAGGCCGATCAGAGCAGTCAGCGTGTCGCTGTCGGTCCCTGTCTCATAGTGGGTTCGCTCGAAATTCAGATCAGCCGTCGCGTCGAGATGGCTGTTCACCTTCCAGGTGAGCCCTGCGCCGGCGAGATAGGCCGTCGTGTCCGAGGCCGAATTCTCTTCCTCATAACGTGTCAATGTTGTGCCGCCTGTCAGGCGGGCCACGAGGTTGGTGCGCAGGTCATGGGCGAGGCTCGCCGTCAGGCGGTGGATGACCGAACCATTGACGCCGGCTGTGGTCGAGGGATCGATGCTTGTATCGAGCGCAAGATCGAGGGTCGTGCCTTCGCGTGGCGACCAGGCGAGATTGCCGTCGATGGTCAGCGCCTTGAGATCAGACAGGCGGTTATCGTCAAACCGCTGTTGCTCATGGCCAAGAGCCAGTTCACCGCGCAGCTTTTCTCCGAGATCCAGCATGACGCCGGCCTTTGCGCCGTAGACATCGGCCGAGCGGCGGAAGCCGGCGCTGTCGAGTGTCTCGTCATAATGGATGCGGCCACCGGTCAGTTCGACGAAAGGCATCAGAGCCGGCGACAGCTCGTAGGTGACGCGCCCGGTTACGGTGGAACGGATGCGATCACGCTCGCTACGCTGGACTGTGGTGCCATCGGAGAGTTCGGCATCGGAATACTGGTAGCGCGTGACATCGCCGGACAGCGAACCGCGGATCAGGCCGAAATCGCGCTCGATCGACAGTCCACCTCCATACTGGTTGACGCCGGACTGGACGGCAGCACCAGCGAGGGCATTTGGATCATCCGTATCTTCGCGGCTGAAATTGTAGTTCCCGGTTACCCCGACAATCGTGTCGTCGGAAAGATCGAGCCTGAGGCGCGCATCGAGTGCTGCGCGGGGCTTGTCTGAGCCTTCCCCGTTGAGGGTCTCCTGCCAGGCACCATCGCCGGTCACGCTCAATTCGTGGCGCGACCAGTCGGAAGTCAGCGTGCCCTTGAGGCCGGTTTCGGAAAAGGTGCGGCTTTCGCGGCCACTTGCAGTCTTCTGGCGCTCGTGGCCCAGTTGCTGGCTGAGCGAGGGGCGAAGGATGAAGCTGCCGAGCCGGATGCCGGTTTCATCTTCGTCCGAGCGCAACGGGCCGGCGCCTACGCCATCGACTTTACCTTCGGGGAGGTTCTGGCGCAGAAGGTCCTCGTCGCGGGCAAGCCCATCGTCAGCGGCGGCCTCTGTCGCCGGCAGGCTGCCGGTGACGGTGGTTGGGTCCGGTGTCGCTCCGTTCGCAGCTGCTTGGCCTGAAGCCGTGGTCTCGCCGCTCTCTGTCGCCCCATTCTCGGCGTTTACGCCCTCGGCTTCAAAGCCAGCGACTTCTTCGCTGGCGCGCTGCGGCTGCGACCAACTCGTCGAAAATAGGCCCGGTGCGGCTGTAGACGCCGCGGCTGTTGGCTGCGACGGGGCCTGCTGGGCGAAGACGGGAAGAGGGGCGGTGTAGACATGGCTGGCCAGCAGCACGGCAAATGCCTTGCTGCCCCTGCGGCGCATACCGCTTGCCCTTGAAGTCTCCACGCGTTTCATCCTGCTTGTCC
Source organism: Rhizobium sp. AAP43 (assembly GCF_001296045.1). Classification (GTDB taxonomy): domain Bacteria; phylum Pseudomonadota; class Alphaproteobacteria; order Rhizobiales; family Rhizobiaceae; genus Allorhizobium. The sequence continues at coordinate 378,103 of NZ_LJHS01000005.1, forward strand.
GACGGTCTCGAATGCTTACCCAAACGTAAAGCGGGACGGTTAATGTTTGGTTTCGATCGCGGGTCTGCATGGCTGATGGATCCTGTGCCCCCCTTGGTCCGGTGGACAGGCTTTGCCAAACGCAGTATGGGACGGGCATGATCAAGCGCGCCGTCCAACTCGTCGAAGCCAATGCAACAGAGACCGCCCTTCGTGTCGTTTCGACCGAACGGGAGGGCATGAGGATGCTTGAGGAGGCGCTGGCGGGGCCGCTGGCTGAGCCCTTCTGCAATGCTGTGCGCACAATCGGCGAGATTTCCGGGCGGGTGATTGTCACTGGGGTCGGCAAGAGCGGCCATATCGGCACCAAGATCGCGGCCACCTTTGCGTCGACCGGCACGCCGGCCTTCTTCGTTCATCCTTCGGAGGCCAATCACGGCGATCTTGGCATGATTGCCGAAGACGATGCGATCCTCGCCCTGTCCTGGGGCGGCGAGACGACAGAGCTTCAGGGTATCCTGAGCTTTTCCAGACGTTTTTCCATTCCGCTGATTGCGATCACCGCCGGCGAGACCTCGACGCTCGCGCGCAATGCCGATGTCGTGCTCTTGATGCCCAAGGTGCAGGAAGCCTGCCCGCACGGTCTGGCGCCGACGACCTCCGCCGTGCTGCAGTTGGCCATGGGCGATGCGATCGCGATTGCGCTGCTTGAAGCGCGCGGCTTTGGCCCCGGCGATTTCCGCACCTTCCATCCTGGCGGAAAGCTGGGAGCGGCGCTCACCCATGTCGGTGAAATCATGCATACCGGGGAGCGGGTGCCGCTGGTACCGCTCGGCACATCGATGCCGGACGCGGTCAAGGTTCTCTCGCACAAGCATTTTGGCTGTGTCGGTGTCGTTGATGGCGATGGCAGGCTGTGCGGCATCGTCACCGAAGGTGACATGGCGCGTAACCTTGCGCGCGACCTATCCGTGCTGACGGTCGATGACGTGATGACCCGCAATCCGAAGGTGATCAAGGGCGATCAACTGGCAACGACGGCCGCTGCCATGATCAACAAACATGGCATCGGCGCGCTGATCGTGGTTGACGAGCATCACTGCCCTATAGGCCTCATCCACTTCCACGACCTGTTGCGCATCGGGGTCGCTTGACGACGTCGGCTTAAGCCTTTTCGACCGTCAGGTCTCCACCCTTGCCAGAAATCACTCGGACGCGCGTGCCTTCGGGCAGGTCGGGGCCGGAGACGGACCAGAAGGTGTCGTCGAGGCGGATGCGGCCGCGGCCTTCGCGGATCGGCTCGCCAAGCGTTGCGGTGCGGCCGACAAGGCTTGCGCTGCGCTGGTTGAGCATTGGCTGGTCGCTGGCCTTGTCACGGCTGGCAAAATAGCGCCGGCCGGCCAGCGTGAAGGTGACGGCGGCCAGCGCGAAGACCAGCGCCTGCACATGCCAGGTCCAGAAGCCCATCTCCCAGAAGAGAAGCGAGAGCGCGCCCGTCAGCAGGGCGCCGAGGCCGACCCAGACGAGGAAGACGCCGGGCATCGTCAATTCGGCCGCCAGAAGCAGCATGCCGAGCACCCACCAGCTCCAGGGGCCAAGTTCCGTGATGATCCGGCTGATCATGGCGATCTCACTCGCGGTTCGGATCAAAGGGGTTGACGACCGGCGTCGAACGCGGTGCGGCGGGCGCACGCGGCGGGGCAGGGGCGCGCTGCTGCTGCTGGTCGCCGAAGACTTCGCGCGCAATTGCGCCGATGCCGCCGAGCGAGCCGATCAGAGAGGAAGCTTCCATCGGCATCAGCACGACCTTGGAATTGGGGGCGCTGCCGATCGAAGCCATGGCTTCGGTGTATTTCTGCGCAACGAAGTAGTTGATCGCGTTGATGTCACCGGCGGCAATCGCTTCCGACACCATGCGGGTCGCCTTGGCTTCGGCTTCGGCCAGACGCTCGCGGGCTTCCGCCTCGCGGTAAGCGGCTTCGCGCTGGCCTTCGGCTTCCAGGATGGCCGACTGCTTGGCGCCTTCGGCTCTGAGGATCTGGGCGTTGCGGAAGCCTTCAGCTTCCAGGACCTGGGCGCGCTTCTCGCGCTCGGCCTTCATCTGGCGGCCCATGGCGTCGACCAGATCGACCGGTGGCTGGATGTCCTTGATCTCGACGCGGGTGACCTTGATGCCCCAGGGGCGCACCGCCTCGTCGACCACGCGCAGCAGACGGTCGTTGATGACTTCGCGGTTGGAGAGGAGCTCGTCGAGATCCATCGAGCCCATGACCGAGCGGATATTGGTCATGGTCAGGTTGAGAATGGCGTTTTCAAGGTTGGCGACCTGGTAGGCTGCTTCGGCGGCGTTCAGCACCTGGTAAAAGGCGACGGCATCGGCGGAGACCGAGGCATTGTCTTTGGTGATGACTTCCTGGGTCGGAACATCCAGGACCTGTTCCATGACATTCATCTTCGCACCAATCTGCTCGATGAAGGGCATGATGATGTTAAGGCCGGGTTCCAGCGTGCGCGTGTAGCGGCCGAAGCGTTCGATCGTGTAGCGGTAACCCTGCGGCACGGTCTTGATGCCGGCGAAGAGTATGAGGATGACAAGCACGACCAGTGCAATGACGACGATATCCGGACCTGTGAAAGGCATATTCACTCCCCGCCCTAGCTAGGCACAACCTTCAGTTTCTCTTTGTAGATCGGCATATTGCACGCCAAATGCAAGGGGCGTGTGTCACTGCGGCATGCCCGTGCCCCACAATTGGAAAGGGGCGGAGTTTGCACTCCGCCCCTTTCATTTCAAGCTGTCCTGGCGATCAGAATTCTTCCCAGTTGTCCCTTGAGACCGCTGCATTGCCGTGCGTCATCGGGGCGGCGGCGCGGCGCGGGGCCGGGCGGGCTGCAACCGGTGCCTGGGCCGAGGGGCGCGCCATGGCCTGGGCCGTTTCGCGAAGCGCACCGACCTGTGCTGTCTGTCCGGCATCAATGCTGAACTGCGAGATGAGCTCGCGCAGCTTGGCGGCTTCGGTGGCAAGGGCAGCCGAGGCGGCGTTCGACTCTTCGACCATGGCGGCATTCTGCTGGGTCGTCTGGTCCATGGCGTTGACCGCCTGGTTGACTTCCGACAGGCCGGTCGACTGTTCGCGGGCCGAGATGGCGATGGCATCCATGTGCACGTTCATCTCGGTGATGAAGCCGCCGATGGTCCGGAGCGCCTCTCCGGTCTTGCGTACCAGGTCAACACCACCGGAGACCTCCGTTGAGGAGTTCTGGATCAGTGCCTTGATTTCCTTGGCGGCGTTGGCCGAACGCTGAGCCAGTTCACGCACTTCCTGGGCGACGACGGCGAAGCCCTTGCCGGCTTCACCGGCGCGTGCGGCCTCTACGCCGGCATTCAGTGCAAGAAGGTTGGTCTGGAAGGCGATCTCGTCGATCACGCCGATGATGTTGGAGATCTGCTGCGACGAGCCTTCGATCCGGCGCATGGCTTCCTCGGCGCGGGAGACGACCTCCGAGGACTGGGTGGCCGAGGTGTTGGCCTGAGCCGCCACGCCCCGCGCTTCTTCCGTGCGCTTCGTCGAGTTCACCACATTGGCCGTGATCTGTTCGACGGCTGCGGCGGTTTCCTCAAGCGATGCTGCCTGCTGTTCGGTGCGCTTCGACAGATGATCCGAGCCGCTGGCGATTTCACGCGTTCCAAGTTCCATGGCGCTGACACTGCGTGTGATGGCGGAGAGCGTGGTGTTGAGCTGGCGGATCGACGTGTTGAAATCGTGACGCAGGGGTTCGAAGTCTGCAGCGAAGGGTTCGTTGAGCTGGAAGGCGAGATCGCCGGCGGCAAGCCGCTGGAGACCGGCAGCAAGGCCGGAGGTGGCGATCCGCAGGCGCTCGGCTGCATCGGCCTCGGCGCGTTCCTGTGCCGAGATGCGGTCTGCTTCCGCCTGGCGACGATTGGTTTCCGCATCGGCTTGCAGGCGCTTATTGGCCAGGGCCGCTTCGCGGAAGATCTGCATGGAGGCTGCCATCTGGCCGATTTCGTCCTTGCCACCAGATTTGATCGCGACGTCAAGATCGCCATGGGCGAGCTTGTCTGTCGCCGTTGCCAAACGTGCAAGCGGGCTGGAAACAAGGCGGTAGTTGAGGAAGCCCATCAAGGCTGCAGCGAAGGCGACAGCAAGGGATGCCACGAGCGATATGCTCTCGACCGTTGACAGAGCGGCGCCCTGCAGTTGCTTGGCAGTGGCGCTACGGGTGGCGAATTGTTGCTTGATCGATTGGAGGCTCTGCTGAGCTTGCTCGACCAAAGCTTCGCTCTCGCCGCCGACCTCGATTGCACGGGCGAGTTCCACCGTCGCAGGGTCACGCATCAGGTCGATCTGGCGTTGAACGAATTTGGTTTGCCACTCGCCCAGTGTGGCGAAAGTGGCTTGCAATGCCGGCACTTCTGTTGGCGCTTCCTTCCCGAACAAGGTTGAGAGATCACTCATATCCTTGTTCATCTCCTCAAGCCGGCTCGTCACCGTAGCGGCGAAATCGCGGTTGCCGGTGAGAAGGAAGCTTTTCAGCTGAAGATCGGCAACATAGATGTCATCGCTGAACTCACTGACTGCGTCCGTCAGGGTCTGGATCTGCTCGGCCTCTTTGACGAGGACGTTAGCCACGACAGCCCTGTTGTAGATGAAGGTGGAGCTGGCGATGGCGATTGCCGCCAGAAGGCTGAAGGCGGCCAGTCCCTTCGTGGTGACGGAAATATTATTCAACATGGCTCTGAATTGCCTCGACGTTCAAGGTGATGCGGCACAGATGGGAAAAGCGATTGCCGTCATGGCACCGCGAATGGTCGATCAGGCGCCGGCCTGCACGCGACGCTCAAGTTCGGTGAGGTTGAGTTCCACTGTCACGGCACCGATCTTCTTCTTGTCAGTGCCGAGGACCGTGAAGCTCACCTGGCCGCGCCAGATCTTGGCTTCGTCGTCCCATTCAGCCTCGTCGATGAAGAGAGCTTCTTCCGATACGGCGTAGGTGTTCTGGAATTTGCCTTCGTCGCCCTGCCAGAAGTCGCTGGTGACCGAGCTTTGACCGACATTCAGGCCGTTCTTGTCCATCACGAAGATTTCCGCATAGAGGCCGAGCGACTTGCCCTGGAGGCGGGCGAGGTAAACGGAGAGCGGGCTGGACAGAGTTGCCGCGATCAGTGGCTTGTCGGTGGATTCGCGTTCCGCTTTCCACTGGCTGTCGAGCGCATCGATCTTGCTCTGCTCAAGATTCGCCAGCCTCTTGTTCTGGGCCTCGATGGACACCCGGACAATTTCTGCGCCGATGATGTCGCGCATCTCCTGCACGACTTCCGGTGTCACGAGCTTGTTGACATCGGGGGCCGGCGGTTCTGCGAGGGCCTGGGCGGCTGACAGCGCGACGAGGGCTGACGCCAATAGGTTGCGGTTCAATTTCATTGGGGGATCTCCTTCTCTCCCCGTGAAATCTAAGAGTTATTCTTAAAAGGAACGTTAATATAACGATAGACGAAGATAGAACACTCCGAAAATCCAATACTTTAGATCGAAAAGTTGAATAAATGTGTCCGCTCTTTGGTACCGCCTGGTTGCATTGGAGTGCGTCCGCTCCGGGTCCATGATGATGCTAAGCGGCCGCACGCACTGCGAAAAATTTGTGCAGATGATCGTTTTTCTGTCCGTCCTCTCAGTGTCCTCCGGTGGGCGTGCGACCTCTAAGTTGCGCAGAGAAATTAGTTTGTACCTGCCACAATTAACAGGCCCGGTCCCTGGTCTGTCGGACGCCGCCACAAGAAGAAAGGCCGCCCGGAGGCGGCCTTCATTTCAACTCGTTCGTTTCAGACCCAACCTTGAAGTTCACGCCGGACCACGTTCTCGATCACGCGCATGCCGTCTTCACTGTCGTTGAGACAGGGGATGTGGGTGAATTTCTCGCCGCCATTGTGGAGGAAGTCTTCGCCCGCTTCACCGGCGATTTCCTCCAGTGTTTCGAGGCAATCCGAGACGAAGCCGGGATTGAGAATGGCTATACGCTTCACGCCTTCCTTGGCGAGCCTTTCGACCGTCTTGTCGGTGTAAGGCTGCAGCCATTCCTCTGGTCCAAAACGGGACTGGAAGGTCACCATCAGCTTGTCTTTTTCCCAGCCCAGATGATCGCGCAGAAGGCGCGTCGTCTTGTAGCACTGGCAGTGATAGGGATCGCCCTTCATGAAGTAGGACCGGGGGATGCCGTGATAGGACGTGATCACCAGCTCCGGCTCCCAGTCGAGCGTTGCCAGGTGCTTGTTGATCGAATTGGCCAGCGCTTCGATATAGACCGGGTCGTCAGCATATTGCGGCACGGTGCGCAAAGCGGGTTGCCAGCGCATTTTCAGAAGTGCGCGAAAGGCCTCATCATTGACGGTGGCCGTCGTTGCGGCGGCATATTGCGGGTAAAGCGGATAGACGAGGATCTTCTCGCAGCCTGCCTTCTGCATCTCGTCCATCTTGGCTTGGATGGCCGGCTGGCCGTAGCGCATGGCCCAATCGACATGGACGTTTGGCAGGTCCTTCATCGCGACCGCCAGCTTTTCGGCCTGGTTGCGCGTGTAGGTGCGCAGATAGCTTTCGTCGAGCTCCTTGTTCCAGATCTCCTCATAGGCCTTGCCGACCTTCTGTGGGCGCTTGTTCAGCACAATCCCGTAGAGGATCGGATACCAGAACCAACGCGACCACTCGATCACCCGCTTGTCCGTCAGGAATTCCTCGAGATAACGGCGCATCGACTTGTAGTCGGTGCCATCAGGCGTGCCGAGGTTGACGAGCAGCACACCGACTTTACCGAAGTTCACCGGCGGATGGTCGGAGGGCCAATGGGCGGGAAGAGCATTCATCTTGAATTCCTGGTGATAAGTGTCTCGACCTATACGTCACGAAGGCCTGCTAAGATCATCTGATAAAAGCAAAAGCCGGTCCGGAAAAGTCCGGACCGGCCCTTGTCGTGCGGCAAAGGGTCTTACTTCGCCGGCAATTCCAGTTCGCGACCGACATGGATGCGGTTCGGATTGCGCAGCGCATTGGCCTTGGCAATCTTCTTCCACAGATTGCCGTCGCCATAGGTGGCTTCGGCAATCTTCCACAGGCTGTCGCCAGCGATGACCTTGTAGACAGTCGCCGCAGCCGTGGCGGCGGTCTCGGTTGCGGTTGCGGCCGGTGCTGCTGTCGGGGTGGCCGTTTCTGCGGCTGGTGCCGGTTCAGCGGGCTTCGTCGCTGCATCGGTTGTGGCCGGTGCGGCATCAGCGGCCGGTGCTGCGGCTGCAATCACCGTGATGCGGCCATCGGTATAGGGCTTATAGGGGCTGTTCTTGGCGATGAAGTCGGCGACCACCGCTTCAAGGCCAGGGCCGAAATCGTAGGCGTTCTGACCGCCGGTCGCGAAGACCTTATATCCGTCGCCACCGGACCGCATGTAGTTGTTGGTCGCGATGCCATAGACCTTGTTGGGGTCGATGGCGACGAAGGCATCGCCTTCCTTGACCTGAACATCGGAGACGCGGCTGCCGGCTGGCTTCGAGGCGTCGAATGTGTATTTCAGGCCGGAGACCTGCGGGAAGCGGCCAGCGGCCTCTTCGATCTGGCTGACGCCGTTTTCAAGCGCTGCCACCACATCCGAGCCCTTGAGCTGGAACGAGGCGAGCGAATTCTGGAACGGCAGAACCGTCAGAACCTCGCCCATGGTCACCGTGCCGGCATCGATCGAGGCGCGCAGGCCCCCGCCATTCTGGATGGCGATGGTGACGCCCTGATCCTTCAGACGATCGACCATTGCGTCGGCGACGAGGTTGCCCATCGAGCATTCGACTGCGCGGCAGGTCTCGCGGGCGCCGTCGATGGCTTCTGCGGTAGAGCCAATCTCCTTCAGTTTCAGTTCCTCGATCGGGCCGCCCAGTTCTTTTACCTTGGCGACAAAGCCGGCATCGGGTGTGACCGAGGCATCGAGCAGTTTCGGTGCACCGGTGGAGGAGGTGACGACACCGGCGTCATCGAAGACCACAGTCAGATCGCCGAGATATTTGGAATAGGCGTAGGCGGTGACGATCGGTACATCCTTGCCGGCCGGGTTCTTGACCAGGGTCGGATATGGGCCTTGCGCCTTCTCGTCGGTGCTGGACAGAAGCGTGTGACTATGGCCACCGACGATGACGTCAATGCCATCAACGGCCTTGGCGATTTCCTGGTCCTTGACGTAACCAACATGCGAGAGCAGCACGATCTTGTTGATCCCCTGGCCCTCGATTTCCTTGACGGCTTCCTTCAGGTAGCCGATCTCATCGGCGAAGAGCACGCTATCGCCGGGTGACGAGGTCTCGTCGGTGTCGGTCGCCAGCACGGAGACGACCGCAACCTTTTCCGCGCCGAACTCCTTGACGATGTAGGGCTTGAACTTGTTGGCGACCGGCGAATTGAGGCCGGCCAGCGTGTTGCCGGAAATCATCGGGAACTTCAGCGCATCGATGAACTTGGCGAGTTCTTCCGGGCCATCGTCGAATTCATGGTTGCCGATGGCCATGGCGTCAAAGCCGATGCCATTCATGAATTCGGCGATCGGCGCGCTTTTGTAGGTGGTGTAGAACAGCGAGCCCTGGAACTGGTCGCCGGCGTCGAGGGTCAGCACATTCTTGCCCTGCAACTCGCCCCGACGGGTGTCGATTGCGGTCTTGACGCGAGCAATGCCACCGAAGCAGGCGTTTTTCGCTTCATCTTCCGCAGAGCAGGTGGAGTCGGACTTGTTGATTGCCTCAATGCGGGAGTGCAAGTCGTTGATATGAAGGATGTTAAGCTCGAAATCGGCGAATGCCGTTCCTGCCGTCAGGGCCAGTACGGAGGCGCTCAAGAGGCCAATTCGCAATTGTCTGAACATCGATCTACTCTCCTTTTGCAATATGTCTTCCGCCAGCTTGGCACGTCTTCGTGACAGCCGATCCCGGCCTCGGAAAGCTTGATGTTTTCATCAAGTCCAGGGGAGGGCAAGCGGAAAACGGGCCACTCCAAAATGTTAGTGTCGGTGCAAATGCAAGAAAGCGGCCTTGCGGGCCGCTTTCGAAAAAGGCGCTCGTGATGGAAGGCTGTATCAGGCTCGGCGCGCGAGCGAGAACTGTGCGCCGCTATCCGAGGTGCAGTTCAGCTGGCCCGGGGTGACAAGGGCGCAGTTGACCTTCTGGCGGGTGTTGCGCACCAGCGAGGTCATGTTGATCTCGACCAGGCGATCATTGACCAGCATGTAGGAGCCTGAGGCCAGGATCTGGTTCGAGTCTGTGGTGCGGGTCGTGAAAGTGCCGCCCTGGAATGTCGAGACAATACCGTTCGGATCGACCCATGCGCCTTCGACCGATGGTCCCTGCTGAACGCTCGGCAGCTGCCGCTGCGGACCCGAGGAATAGCAGGAGGAAAGGGCGAGGCTGCAGGCTGCGATTGCCGTGATGGATCGGATGTTCATTCAGTGCTCCCACCTGTGCGGCAGCCCGGTCCGGCCGGTTGCCAATATGCGTCGTTTCGAACCATGCCGCGAAGGCTGGACCAAAGCAAGGCATCCCGCCTGGACCGAGGTGCTTATCCCGGTCTTGCTGTGGCCCTTCTGCGACAGGAGGCTGGGACCCGCCAGGAAAGCGGGCCCTGTTTGCGAAAGGAATTGGCTCAGCGAACGAGGATGTTCTTGAACTGCCACGGATCTTTCTCGTCGAGCTCTTCCGGGAAGAGGCCCGGGCGGCCGTCGAGCGGGGTCCAGTCGGTGTAGTGGCCTTCGACCGGGCCGAGATAGGGCGACTGCACTTCGAGGCAGCGCTTGTAGTCCATCTCGTCGGCTTCAACGATGCCCGCCTTCGGGTTTTCAAGCGCCCAGACCATGCCGGCGAGCACAGCGGATGTCACCTGCAGGCCGGTTGCATTCTGGTAAGGGGCGATCTCGCGGGTTTCTTCGAGCGACAGGCGCGAACCGTACCAGTAGGCATTCTTCTCGTGGCCGTAGAGCAGAACGCCGAGTTCGTCGACGCCGTCGACCAGTTCGTCTTCGTTGAGGACGTGCAGGACCGGCTGCGGCGTCCCGCCATTGCCGAACATCTCGTGCAGCGAGAGCACGGCATCATTGGCCGGGTGGTAGGCATAGTGGCAGGTCGGGCGATAGGTGACTTCGCCATCCTTCTCGACGGTGAAGTAGTCAGCGATCGAGATCGACTCGTTGTGGGTGACGAGGAAGCCATATTGCGGGCCCGGCGTCGGGCACCAGGTGCGCACGCGGGTGTTGGCGCCCGGTTGCTCCAGATAGATTGCGGCCTTGCAGCCCTTCTTGTGCTTCTTGGCGTTCTTCGGCATCCAGTTTTCATGGGTGCCCCAGCCGAGTTCGGCCGGCTGCAGACCCTCCGAGATGAAGCCTTCGACCGACCAGGTGTTCCAGAACACGTTGAGCGGCTTCGGGTTCTTCGTGCGCTGCGTGTCGCGCTCGGCAATGTGCACGCCCTTGACGCCGACCTTCTTCATCAGCTTGGCCCAGCCTTCGCGGTCGTTCTGGTCCGGTTCCTCGAACTTCAGGCCGATTTCGTGAGCAATGTTGACGAGGCCCTGCTTGACGAACCAGGAGACCATGCCGGGGTTTGCGCCGCAGGTGGAGACGGCCGTGGTGCCGCCCGGGTTCTTGGCCTTTTCCTGGCGCACGGTTTCGCGCAGCGCATAGTTGGTGCGCTCGGAGTTCTTCATGTTCTTGTCGAAGTAGAAGCCGAGCCAGGGCTCGACGACGGTGTCGATGTAGAGCACGTCGAGCTTGCGGCAGAACTTCATCAGGTCGAGCGAGCCGGTGTCAACCGAGAGGTTGACGCAGAAGCCCTGGCCTTCCCCTTCCGTGAGGAGCGGCTTCAGCAGCTTCTTGTAGTTGTCCTTGGTGACATGCGCCTGGATGTGCTTGATGCCGTGCTTGGCGAGCAGGTCTGCCTCGTCGTTGCGCGGGTCAATCACGACCATCCGGCTCTTGTCGAACTTGAAGTGGCGTTCGATCAGCGGCAGGGTGCCGCGGCCGATCGAGCCGAAACCGATCATCACGATCGGGCCGGTGATCTCGCCGTATACCGGGTAGGTCTTTTCGCTCATGTCCGTCTCCTTGGAAGCCCGGTTTTTCTCGGGCTGTGTTTCCGGCCTCTTCTTGTCTGGCCGGAGCGATATTGGCGGTTCTAGATCACAAAACTCTGACACAATAAAGGGCGTCACAAGGCGCTCGAATGTCGTCAGCGCCTATTTTTCGTGGGCGGCCATGGCCACCAAGCGCTCAACGAGCCGCTCCCTCTGGCGATCAAGGCCTTTATAGGCCAGTTGGGCCTCGGTCAGCGCCTCCAATTGACGTGCGAGTTCGGCTGCCAGCCGAGGCCCTTCTGCGTGTTGGGCGAAGAGCCTGACAGGATCGAGATAGATGCGGATGGTGAAGACGATCGCGCCGCTTTCTGGCAATTTCGTCAGCGTCTGACGCTCGACGCGGATCACAGCGTCCTTAGGGTCTGCCGTATCGTTGCGGCCTGTTTCGGGATGGAAGAGCTTTTCCTTCCAGTTGATCGACCAGTTGAACCGTTCGGCCGGCTGACCGGGTAAGAGATTGTCGAAGATACGGTTGATCATCACGGCATTGCGCGTGCCGGCCTCAAAGCCAGGTACGTGTTCATGCACCGCCTCCATTGGCCTGTCGAACTTTTCCGCAAGGCGCCAGGAGGAGGGAAAGGAAAGGTGGGCGGCAGCGATCGACCAGCCTGTTTCGCGCTTCATCATGATGACAAGGTCGTCCTGCACCAGCATGCCGGCCCGCAGAAGCGGCGGGATCGTTTCGTCGAAGAGATCGACGACATGGTCTGCCATACGGAGATGGTTGTCGGTGCGCTGATAGACATGCGGGTGATCCTGCTCGAGATGCGCGACCAAAGCATAGAGGCATTCGCGCTGGGCAGGCAGGCTATCTTCGGTGGCTCGAAAGACCTCGTCGAGACGGGTTGCTTCGAGGTGGTGTTTTTCGGCGAGATAGTGCGGGAGGTCAGCATCTGGCGTGATCCAGCGCTCGGGGGCGAGTGCCGAGAGGCCTATGGTGAAGGGGCGGGTGGTGCTGGCATATGGGGTGTGGGTGAAGGTGGTGGACATCTGATGTCAGTCTCGATTTGCTGTCACCCTGACGCCTTGCCAATCTGAAGGCAAGACAGGCTTTGCCGTGTATCTAGATCGGCGCGGAATTGGGAGTGTCGAGCGATGCCGGGAAACCCAAGGATCGTTGCCATGTCTGAAGAGACGATGACGCGCGTTCGAAGCTGACTTGGGCGGCCGGGTATCTGCCCGCATCCTTGCCGTCGTCGAACTTCTACACCTGTAGCCTCAAATCGGAACAATAACCCGTCTGGCAAACATCCGCCGCCTGATTGTCCCGGGTACGCCCTACATCGTCTCCTACAGGTTACATGCGGAGAGCATCGAAATCCTCGAAGTCTTCGACGGGCGGCGACACGCGCCAAGGAGCGGCGGTGACTGATCCTGATATCAGTCCTTCAACCCCTCAAGCCCCGCTGCTGTCCGCGTCACCGCAACTTCCGTCACCTCGCAGACAGCCACGCCTTCCATGATGAAGGGATCGGCTGCGACATAAGCCTCGATCTGGCCTCGATCGCCCCGTGCGAGGATCACTCCGCCGGTGCGTGGGTTCTTGCGGCCGGAAGCCAGGAACAGGCCGCTATCATAGCCGGCGTTCACCCAGTCCATATGCGGCTGCATCAGGCGGTCGGCTTCTTCGGCTGGCTTCACATAGGTGAGGGAGAGAATGAACATTCGGCTTGCCTATTCCACCAGTTCGGCGCGGATGAGACCGCGCAGTGAGTTGCCGACAAAGAGCTTGCGGTGTCGCAGGTCATCAAGTTTCAGCACTTCGCCGCGGGCCTTGCGTTCGCGAATAAGTTCCGCACGCAGCACGCCGGGCAAGAGGCCGCTGGTGAGCGGCGGGGTCAGCAGCATGCCATCCTCCGCCTCGGCGAAGACATTGGTGACCGTGCCTTCGCAGACCTCGTCCCGCTCGTTGAGAAGGATGACTTCGTCAGCCTCCTCTTTGGCATATTCGGCGCGCGCGGCCTCGTAGGGCTCTCGCCGCGAGGTTTTATGGCGGAAGAGGCTGTCTTCGGATTGCAATCGGGTTTTGGCAATCCGCAAGCGCCAGACGGCTTCTTCCGGCAGCGGATCGAACGGCGTGGCGCTGATTTCCATCTTGCCGCGAAAGGTCATGACGAGCCGGACACGCAGCGGCTGATCTCCGGAAATCTCTTTCTCGAGCCTGCCTTTCGGATCCTGAGGCTGGCGAAAGCCCAATGCATCGGCTGAGCGGGAGAGCCTGCGCATATGCTGATCGAGCCGCAGGAAACCTGCGCCCGGCTGCCACCGCATCGTCTCGATCAGCGAGAAATCCATTGGTCACCCACGGCAAAGCGCGCCTTTAACAGGCATTCCTCGTATTCGGCCTCGGCCTTCGAATCGAAGACGATGCCGCCGCCCACATTGAAGACGGCGCGGCCCTGGTTGAAAAGGGAGATCGTGCGGATTGCAACTGAAAATCGCATGGGACCGTTGGGGTCGCACCAGCCGATCGCACCGCAATAGATATCTCGTGGACCGGCCTCCAACTCATGCAGGATGCGCATCGCCCACATTTTTGGTGCGCCGGTGACCGAGCCGCAGGGGAAGAGGGCGGCCATGATCTCGGGCAGGCCGATATCGGGCGAGAGCCTGGCCCTGACATAGCTCACCATCTGATGCACGGTCGGATAGGTCTCTATCGCAAACAACTTGGGGACCGAGAGGGTGCCGACCTCCGAGATCACGGAGACATCGTTGCGCAGCAGGTCGACGATCATCCGGTTTTCGGCCTGAGTCTTTTCGTCGGCGAGCATGGCCTCGATGATCGCATCGTCCTCCTCAGCGCTTGCGCCGCGGGGGGCCGTGCCCTTCATCGGCCGGGTTTCGAGCCAGCCGTCAGCATCGACGGAGAAGAACAGTTCCGGCGAGCGCGACAGGATGACCGGGTCACCGAAATCAATCAAGGCGCCGTAATGCACCGGCTGGCGTCCGACTAGCGACCAGAATGCCGCCCTTGGATCACCCTCCCAGCACGCTTCGATCGGCATGGTGAGATTGGCCTGATAACAATCGCCCCTGCGCAAGTGGTGGTGCAGGCGATCGAACCGCTCGCGATAGGCCTCAAAATCCCATCCCGCATGCGGCGCAGACAGAAAAGGCGCGTTGGGAATGTCCGATGGGGCCGCCGCAAGAGGATGACTGTCTGGTGCTGGGGCCTCGAAGATGCCCATGGCGATCAGCGGGGTCTCGCGATGGTCCTCGACCAGGGGCGCAAGCTTGTCCTCGAAGACAAAGCCGGCCTCGTAGGAGAGGTGGCCGGCCAGCCATTTACCGGCCTTGCGAGCCGCCTCCAACCGCGCGAGCGCCGGGCGCACCTCGCCCGCCGTCCGCGCGAAGACGAGGTCCTGCGGTTCGGCAAAGACGAGGCTCGTTCCGGCGCGATCATCGCGGAAGAGCGCGTAAGGGGCGTGGTCACCCATGGAAAAGCGGCTGCTCCAGTTCAAGCTGCCTTATCTAGCGCTTCCAACTCGTCGATCAGCCCCTCAATCATCGACAGACCCTTGGCCCAGAACGACGGATCGGTCGCGTCCAGGCCGAAGGGGGCGAGGAGTTCGGAATGGTGCTTCGTGCCGCCTGCCTTCAGGAGTTCGAAATACTTGTCCTGGAAGCCCTGGTCGGCATTCTGGTAGACCGCATAGAGCGAGTTCACCAGGCAGTCGCCGAAGGCATAAGCGTAGACGTAGAAGGGCGAGTGGATGAAGTGGGGGATGTAGGTCCACCAGGTCTCGTAGCCTTCCGAGATTTCGATGGCCGGTCCGAGGCTTTCCTGCTGGACCGATAGCCACAGTTCGCCGATCTGCTCGGAGGTCAGTTCGCCGTCCTTGCGGGCGGTGTGGAGCTTGCGCTCGAACTGGTAGAAGGCGATCTGTCGCACGACCGTATTGATCATGTCCTCGACCTTCTGGGCCAGCATGGCCTTGCGTTCTTTGCTGTCGGTCGTCTTGTCGAGGAGGGCGCGGAATGTCAGCATCTCGCCGAAGACAGATGCCGTTTCTGCAAGTGTCAGTGGGGTATTGCACATCAGTGCGCCCTGGCCGCCCGCCAGCACCTGGTGCACGCCATGGCCGAGTTCGTGGGCTAGCGTCATGACATCGCGCGGCTTGCCGAGATAGTTGACCAGAACATAGGGATGTGCCGAGGGCACTGTCGGATGAGCAAAAGCACCCGGGGCCTTGCCCGGACGGGCTGGCGCATCGATCCAGCCGCCGTCAAAGAAGCGTCCGGCAATCTCGGCCATTTCAGGGGCAAAGCCGCCATAGGCGGAGAGCACCATGTCTTTCGCTTCATTCCAGGGGATCAGACGATCCGGGGTTTCGGCGAGCGGCGCATTGCGGTCCCAGAAATTCATCCGGTCCATGCCGAGCCATTTGGCCTTCATCTTGTAATAGCGGTGCGACAGGCGCGGATAGGCTTCACGTACGGCTTCGGCGAGCGCGTCGACGACTTCGCGCTCGACGCGGTTTGCCAGATGGCGACTATCGGCAATGTCTTCGAAGCCGCGCCAGCGATCGGAGATCTCCTTGTCCTTCGCCAGCGTGTTGGTCACCAGCGTGAAGATGCGGGCATTGTCCTTGAAGGTCTTTGACAGGGCCATGGCGGCCTGCCGGCGCTTTTCCGGATCAGCATCCTGCAGCAGCGTCAGCGTCGGCTCGAGCGGCATTTCATCTTCGCCGATCTTGAAGCGCAGCGAGGCCAGCGTTTCATCGAAGAGACGGTTGAAGGCGGCAGCGCCGGTCTGCGACTTTTCGAGGAAGAGTTGTTCGATCCGATCGTCGAGCTGGAACGGCTTGTCCTTCCTCAGATCAACGATCCAGGGGCGAAAATGGGCAAGGGCTGCGTCACGGTCCATGGCGGCGTCGACCGCGTCATCGGCCAGACGGTTCATCTCCAGTGGGAAGAACAGCAGGCGCGACGACATGTCGGTGAGCTTGGCCTGGATATCGCCGAAGAACTTGCCGTTCGCCGGGTTCGTCATGTCGGAATAATAGGTGAGGCCGGCATAGGAGGCGATGCGGCCGAGCAGATCTTCCAGCGCATCGAGTTCGGTGAGCGCCTCAGCGAGCCCGCCGGCGCCAACAGTTTCCAATGCCTCGGTCAGCTTGCCCTTCCACTTCACTTCAAAGGCCAGCGCGTCTGCGGCTGCCTTGTCGAGTGCTGCGAGAAATTCCGGCGATGTCTGGCCGGGATACAGGTCTTCCAGCCGCCAGACCGGCAGATTGCCAAGCGTCGCATCCTGGTTGGCGCGGGCTTCGGCAGATGAACTGTGGACGATCGACATGGCGGCTCCTCGTATTTTCAATGTTAGCGCCAGATGTAGTCAGTCATGTGCGCCGCGGCAAGTTCCGGAGATCGTTGCAGGTCTGTGCCACAACGGCGAGTTTTGTCGCGCCTCGCCTGTGGATTGTGCCATAACTGGTTAAGGACCGTTAAAATGCGAGTGTTTCTCCCAAGAACATGTTCAGTCCTTTCTGTCACTCTCCGAGACCTGCAACCCAGGAGCGCGAAACGCGCCTTATCGTCCATCCGGGGAGACGAAGTTGAACGCACAGGTCCTACTCATCGATGAAGATGTTGCCGAACGCCGCAGCATGAAGTCTGCAATCGAGGCGCACGGTCATGTGGTCCATGTCGCAGATACGGGCCAAGACGGAATCGAGATCCTGATCCGTCATCGCGACAGCATTGGCGTGGTGGTGGTCGATTCGGCGACCGTTGCCGATCTCGCCGACGAACTTCTGCCCCTCGCACTCGAAATCAACGCGGCCTTGCCCGTCATCGTCGAGATTTCCGAAGGCGCCGACGAGCTTGCACTCGACGCGGTCAGGGCCGGAGCCTTCGACTTCCTCGTCAAGCCGGTGAGCAGTGACCGGTTGGTCGGCGCCATCGAAGCGGCGATGAAAGTGCATCAGAGTGCGCAACAGGGAAAATCGCCGCGACGGATGCGCGGCGGCGCGGTCACCTTTGCCGATATTGTGGCCGTCAGTGCGACCATGTCGCGCGTCGTCGAACTCGGCCGGCGCGCAGCGCAGTCGACCATTCCCGTCATGCTTGAGGGGGAAACGGGCGTTGGCAAGGAAACGGTTGCTCGGGCCATCCATTCGGCCAGCGAGCGTTCATCGCGGCCCTTCGTCAGTGTCAATTGCAACGGTATTTCGCCAGCGCAGATGGACGAGGCCCTGTTCGGCAATGATCTTGGCCTGGGCTTGAAGGGCGCCCCTTCGGGTAAGTTTTTCGAGGCGGACGGCGGCACGCTCTATCTCAACGAGGTGGCGGAACTGCCTCTTTCCACGCAGATGCGTCTTCTCGATATTGTCCAGCATGGCGAAATCCGCCGTCCTGGCCAGGATCGCGCATCCAAGGTCAATGTGCGTCTGATCCTGGCGACCAGTCGCGACCTGATAGAAGAGGTGAAGTCCGGGCGGTTCCGCGAGGATCTCTATTATCGCCTCAACGTCTTCCCGATCACGATCGCATCGCTGCGTCGGCGCAAGGAGGATATTCCGCATCTTGTGCGCAGTTTCGTCGAGCGGTTTTCGCTGGAGCAGCGGCTCGCCAAGACGCTTCAGCTCGAAGCCTCGGCGATTGCGCTCCTCACGGCATTCGACTGGCCAGGCAATACGCGCCAGCTCGAAAATGCTGTCTTCCGCGCCGTCGTGCTCGCAGAGGGGTCCAGCCTGCGGGAGGCTGATTTCCCGCATATATCGGCACAGGTCGGAGAGCGCCGTCAGATGATGCGGAGCGCCGGTGTCGATGCTGCCCAGGCAGCCGCCGATGCTTCCGCATTTGTCCGGGCTCAGGCTGCATTGTTCGATCGTGTGTCCGTCCCGAGCCAATCCGCAGCCCAGACCCAGGCCTTCGCGGCCGCGTCCATGGCCAACGTCATTGTGAGTACCGACGAGGCCGGAAATGTGCGAAAACTGGCCGAGATCGAAGAGGAATTGATCCGGTTTGCGCTGAAATTCTATCGTGGCCAGATGAGCCAGGTGGCGCGCAAGCTGGGCATCGGCCGCTCGACTCTCTACAGAAAGCTGAAGGACTACGGCATCGACCCCGACAACCCCCAGAAAAGCGCGGCTTGATTTGGCTCAATCCCCTGTTGTTAACTCTCGCGTAAGCTTAATCACCTAATAAGGCTAAATACTTGTTAGGCAAGCGTTCACCATGTATGAAACGCTTGTGCGGCTGTGGCACAATTGCCATGCTATGACCGCATTTAGCGTTCATTTCAGGTGGCGTGGGACCTAGTCTTTGCTTACGGGGATCGAGTTGCAGGCATCGCAAGAAAACAGTGCGCTCCAACAAGCAGATGGGCGCAAAATAAAGATTGCGTGCGCGCACTTTGCGGCGAGGCTGGCATTTTCCGTTTTTGCAGTGTTCTTCCTGTCTCTGGGTCTCATGCTCACGGGAACCGGACAGGCGCGCGCGGAGAGTCGCACCCTCAATATCGAATTCGTCCATACCGGTGAACGCGCCTCGATTACGTTCAAGCGTAATGGTCGCTATGATCCCAAGGGCCTGAAGCAGCTCAACTACATTCTGCGCGACTGGCGCCGCAACGAGCCCACAAAGATGGATCCGCGGCTTTTCGACCTCGTTTGGGAGGTCTATCGCCAGGCCCGCGCCTCCGGCTATATCAAGGTCGTCTCCGCTTATCGTTCGCCGGCCACCAATGCCATGCTGCGTTCGCGCTCCAAGGGTGTCGCGAAGGAAAGCCAGCATATGCAGGGCACGGCGATGGACTTCTACATTCCCGGCGTGCCGCTCAAGCGGCTGCGCGAGCTGGGCGTCAAGATGCAGGCGGGCGGCGTTGGCTATTATCCGACATCCGGTTCGCCCTTCGTCCACATGGACGTGGCGGGTGTGCGTGCCTGGCCACGCATGAACCGTCAGGATCTCGTGCGTCTTTTCCCGGATGGCAAGACCGTTCACATTCCGTCCGATGGCAAGCCGCTGCCGGGTTACCAGCAGGCGCTGGCCGAATACAAGCGCCGTCTGGCCAGTGGCAACACTGTCATGATGGCCGAGGAAAAGGGTTCCAGCCGTCCGCGCAACCTGCTCGCCATGCTCTTTCGTGGCGGCGATGAGGATGAAGCGGAAGACGTGCCGGACGTCCCGCAGCGCCCAGCCGTTGCAAGCCAGCGTGAGCCGGCTGCTCCGCCGCCGCCGGTCGTTACGGCCAGCGAGCCGACAATGGTTGCCAGCGCGCTTCCGGGTGTCGATGCGCCGGTTCCAGTGTCGCGTCCTTCGCTCCGCCAGGCCGATGCAAGCCTTGCCGTTGCCCTTTATCAGCCGCCGCGTAATGCCGCCGGCGAAGCGTTGCAGCAGGTTGCCTCCGCGACGCCGCAACCGGTCGAGCCGCCATCCGACGAATTCCCTGACCTGGCCGAGATGACTATTCCGGTGCCGAGCTTGCTTGGACCGCGGCCGGCGCCGGGTGATGCCTCGACCAATGTCATGACGGCGTCGATCGATCCGAATGCACCTTCGATGATGTCGCCTGATGGCTTGGCCGTGCCGATTCCGGCCAGCCGACCGGCTCTGGCGGAGGCCTTGCTTGCCAAGGCGCAAGCAGATTCCGAGGCAGAGGTCGACGAGGTCGAGCAGGCCATTCTGTCGCCGGAAGCTGCCGATGCGCTTGAGGAAAGCAATCGCTCTGCCAGCGATATGCCCGTGGCCGTTCCGCAGATGCGGGCGGAGCCTGAGGCCGTTTCCGCGCCGCAGCCGGCGCAGCGGCCTGTCGAAGTCGCTTCCATTCCGCCGAAGTCTGAGCCTGCTTCTGCAAGCCAGTTCGGTGATGTTTTCGATGAGCCTGCCGCTGGTTCCGCCAAGGTCGATCCGACCGTCCCGGTCAAGGGTGGACGCCCGGGTCAGGAAGAGGCGGAGCGTGCTCACATGGCCATGTATGGCGGTACGTCGCTGACGAAGAACATGCTTGAGCAATGGGCAATGAGCCAGGGTCGTTTTGAGGTCTCCGACAGAAGTGTCAAGGCGCCGCGCGTGGTCTCCCGTGCGCTTGCCGCGCCGACCGTGGTGCCTGATGGTTTCCGTCTCGACGCGACGACGATCGATCCCAGTCGTTTCGGGGCGCCCTGATCCTTCCTGGTTTGCCGATATGAAAAAACCCGCCGTGAGGCGGGTTTTTTATTGGGGCCTTCAGTCTGAGGTCCCCGCATCATTGGAAGGCCTCAGCCTTCCGGCGGGCTCTCGATCATGCCAAGCGCTGCGAGATAGGTGTCGAGGATCAGATCCTCTTCCATACGCTCCTGATCGTCCTTCTTGCGCAGTGCGATCACCTTTTTCAGGATCTTGGTGTCGAAGCCCATGGACTTGGCTTCGCCATAGACGTCCTTGATGTCGTCGGCGATCGTCTTTTTTTCTTCCTCGAGGCGCTCGATGCGCTCGACAAAGGCGCGGAGCTGGTCGCGGGCGACGCCGTGGGCGGCATCAGACATGGGCATTCTCCTTGATTTCGGGATGGATTTTCGGTGGCGCTCAGGTGCCGCGATCCGAGCGCGACGTCAAGAGCAAAGCGTTTGGCCTCATTCCTGAGGGCGGTTCTTTTCGAAGGCCTGTTGCTGCGCAGACGTGGCCTCGCGCTGGTTCAGAGCCTTCCATTCGTCATAGGGCATGCCGTAAACGATCTCGCGGCTTTCGTCGCGCGTGAGGCCCAGTCCCTTTTCCTGTGCCGCATCGAGATACCAGTTGGACAGACAGTTGCGGCAAAAGCCGGCCAGATTCATCAGGTCGATATTCTGCACATCCGCCCGGTTGCGCAGATGCGAGACCAGTCGGCGGAAGGCGGCGGCTTCGAGTTCGGTCTGCTCGTCCTTGGTTGGCAAGGTCATGACGATCTCCTTCAGGGCGTGGGGTCAACGGCCGGGTAGGGGCCGGTGCGCGACGCATGGATCTGATATTCATGCAGCTTCGGGTCGGCATTGAGGCGCTCGAAGATCGGCGCCAGCCGGTCGACCCAGGTATCGACGCCATCATCCGTGCCGATCAGATCCTGGCGCACTTCGAGAAGCGCGTGCGGGATGCCTTTGATCATGCAGTGACGGTACATGGTGTCGCCCTTCAAGGCGCCGTCATAAGGTTCGTTGTCACCCACAAGAATGTCGCCCGACGCGGATAGCTGGTCGATCAGGGGGCGAACGGCGCGTTCATCGGTGTCCCAGAGAACAGCCGCGTGCCAGGGGCGGGGGATGCCTTTCCAGGCCGGAGTGTAGGAGTGCAGTGACAGCACCAGCGGCGCCTTGCCCGAGGCGTCAGCCGTACGCGCAATCACGTCCGATACAGCTTCATGATAGGGCCGATGATAGGTGGCGATACGGTGCTGCCATTCATCGGCTGTGATCGGGTGGTTGCCGGGAATGATCGCGCCGTCGGAAATCCGCATGATGATCGTCGGATCATCCTCGCCGCGATTCGGATCGATCAGCAGGCGGGAGAAGCGCGACATCACGGCTGGCGCCTGAAGCCTGGCTGACAGGCGACGCGTGAGGGGCTCGATGCCGATGTCATAAGCGATATGCCGCGAAAAGGCGCTGTCAGCGAGGCCGAGCCGCGCATAGGCCTCCGGCACGAGATTGGTCGCATGATCGGCCAGCAGCACCAAGCCGCTGTCATATCGGCCGTCCAGTATCTCGAAAACGGGTGCGTTATTCATCGTCGGGATGTCATTCCATGCTGCAAAGGCTTGATCGCATGGGGAATGCAGGAGCGCAAGCTTTCAAGGCCGTCACGTTTGTGCCAAGATCAGACACGAAGGTCCCGGGACTGGCCGGGGGCGGAAATTACAATCGATTAGAGTTGCGTTGACATTCTCTGGCCAGCATCGCAAGAAGGCATCCCATGCGTATTTTTGGAGTTCCGGCACCAACCGTGCAGAAGCAAATCCGACAGACTTGCGACCGCGCTGCCGCGCGTTTTCTGAAGCCCATCCTGATCGCGGGCGCATTGTTTGCACCCGTTCTCGCGGCTGATGCTGCTCATGCCGAGTTTCGGGTCTGCAATGGCACCCAGAACCTCGTCGGGGTCGCTATCGGCTACCGGGCGGAAGAGGGCTGGATCACCGAGGGTTGGTGGCAGGTTCCCGCCGGCACCTGCGCCACGTTGATCGAGGGTGAACTCCAATCGCGCTACTACTATCTCTATGCTGAGGATGCTGCCCGCGGTGGGCGTTGGGCTGGCGACATCAACATGTGCGCAGCCGAAAACGAATTCAAGATCGTGGGCGTGAAGGATTGCTTCGCACGCGGCTATCAGCAGATGGGGTTCAAAGAATATGACACCGGCAGGCAGGGGAGCTGGATGGTCCAGCTGTCCGATTCGTCGGGCACCCAGGAAAGCCAGAACTGATGAAGCGCAACCGCAAAGTAAAGATCCTTGCCACGCTTGGTCCCGCCTCCTCCGACGAGGCAATGATCCGCAAGCTCCACGAAGCCGGCGCTGATCTTTTCCGCATCAACATGAGCCATGCGAGCCATGACACGATGCGCACGCTTGTGCAGCGTATCCGCAATGTCGAAGCGGCTTGTGGCCGTCCGATCGGCATCCTCGCCGACCTTCAGGGTCCGAAGCTGCGCGTCGGCAAGTTCGCAGAGACCACGGTGGAACTGAAGCCGGGCCAGACCTTTACCCTCGACAGCAAGGATGAGCCTGGCGACCAGAACCGCGTGTTCCTGCCGCATCCGGAGATCCTCGAATCTGTCAAGCCGGGTGACCGACTGCTGATCGACGACGGCAAGCTGCATCTGAAGGCTGAAAAGTGCGATGGCAAGAGCATCGTCACGACGGTCGTATCCGGCACCAAGATCTCCGACCGCAAGGGCGTCAGCCTGCCTGACACCATTCTCGCAACCGGCGTACTCACCGACAAGGACCGCGCCGACCTCGACGCCGTGCTTGCCGTGAACGATGTCGATTGGGTTGCGCTCTCCTTCATCCAGCGTCCGGAAGATCTCTCCGAAGTGCGCAAGATTGCCAAGGGCCGCGTTGGCCTGATGTCGAAGATCGAGAAGCCGCAGGCCATCGAGCGCATCGACGAAATCATCGCCCTTTCTGACGCCCTGATGGTTGCCCGT
Source organism: Rhizobium sp. AAP43 (assembly GCF_001296045.1). Taxonomy (GTDB): domain Bacteria; phylum Pseudomonadota; class Alphaproteobacteria; order Rhizobiales; family Rhizobiaceae; genus Allorhizobium. The sequence continues at coordinate 401,345 of NZ_LJHS01000005.1, forward strand.
GGCGACCTCGGCGTGGAAATGCCGCTCGAGCGCGTCCCTGGCATCCAGAAGCAACTGATCCGCGCCTGCCGCCGCGAAGGCAAGCCTGTCGTCGTTGCTACCCAGATGCTGGAATCGATGATCACGGCGCCAGTTCCGACCCGCGCCGAAGTCTCCGACGTCGCGACCGCCGTCTTCGAAGGCGCCGACGCCATCATGCTCTCGGCCGAATCCGCTTCGGGCCAGTATCCGGTTGAAGCCGTGGCCACCATGGCATCGATCGCGCATACGGTTGAACGCGAGCCGCACTATCCGGGCATCATCTACGCCCAGCGCGCCCAGCCGGAAGCAACGGGTGCCGACGCGATTTCGCTCGCTGCCCGCCAGATTGCCGAGACGCTGAAGCTGCAGGCGATCGTCTGTTATACCTCGTCCGGCAATACCGGCCTGCGCGCCTCGCGCGAGCGTCCGGAAGTGCCGATCATCGCATTGTCGCCGGTCATTCAGACGGCACGCCGCCTGTCTGTCGTCTGGGGCCTGCATTGCGTCGTCTCGTCCGAGCCGACCGACCTCGACGAAATGGTCAATGGCGCCTGCCGCATCGTGGTCGACGAAGGCTTTGGCAAGCCTGGTGACCGGATCATCATTTCGGCCGGTGTTCCGCTCGGCACCCCGGGTTCAACGAACATGCTGCGCATTGCCTATATCGGCTCTGACGGCCAGACGGGTATCTGACGCCTTCGTCCATGACGGGGTGATTGAAAGTTACGACAAGCCGCCTTCGGGCGGCTTTTTCGTTATGGCCGCTCGCCTTATTGCCCTGCCTGTAGAGACATCGTCGAGCCGCTTGATGGAACGCGGTTGGCAGCGAGGCGAGGTTCCGCCGCACGGGCCATGGTCTGCAGGTCGCGTGGGTTGCCTGCGACCTTCTCGATAGCGGCTATCGCAATCTCTGTCACCACATAGTCCGGCTTATGGCCGAGGCCTTCGATCCAGACCAATTCGGAGCCGGCAATATCGCGGGCAAGGCCTTTTGAGTGGATCTCTTCCAGCACGATTTCATCACTGTCTCCGGTGATGACCACCGTCGGACGTGTGATCTCCCTGTATCGTGGCGAAAAGCGGGTGACGTAGTCCAGGAGGCCCGCGACATCGGTTGCATTGGCACGGAATGTCTGTGGCCGCAGCACAAGCGCGGGGCCGGTGTCTTCGACATAGGTTCGCGGAAGCGGATTGGGTGCGAAGACGTGGTGCGTTGCCGGCTCCAGCCGGGCCATGCCGGCATGGAGTGCAATCGTATTGCAGAAGATCGGCCCGATGATCGGTGCCGATGCCAGATGATAATACCAGTCGACGCCGCCGGGCCAGGGATGGGTGGCCGCGGCTAGGAAGACAAGACCCTCGACCTTGTCGGGATGCAGCACCCCGAAGCTAGCTGCAATCGCGCCACCAAAGGAGTGGCCAACGATGACTGCACGCTTGATCCCCTTCTTCTCCATCAGTCTGGCAATCGCATTGGCCTGGCCGTCCGGCGTATCGTTTTCTGGCCCGCCGCGCTCCGAATAGCCGTGTCCCGGCCGGTCGACAAACAGGAGTTCGGCGCGCCCGCCCAGCGGCTCCAGAAAGGCACCCACCTGGTCACGCAGATTCCCGGAGGCACCGTGGATGAAGACAATAGGCGGAAGGTCAGCACCCGCGCCTGCCGGCAGATGCAGCGCGTTGAGCCCGTAGCCGCCGATATCCGTCAGCGTGCCTGTATTGGGATACCGAGCCTCGATTGCGCGGGCGCGCAGATGGGTGGCAATCGCAAGTGCCACCAGAATGAGGGCGAGCAGTGCTAGAAAACCGAGGAGCACGATGCCGAGGCGGGAGGCGATGAACAAGAGTGGGATCTTTCAGGCAAGGACTGTCTGCGCCAAGAGATCGTGCTGTGGAGCCATTCGTCAAGGGCCACGAAACGGGTGACCGTTTACGTCCTCTGCCCGGCGATTTCCTCAGACAGCTTTGCCACCAGTTCCTGTGCCTCACGGTCGGCCGGGAAGACCTCGAGGTAGCGTTCCCAGGCGGCAAGGGCAGCATCCTTGCTGCCGCGTTCGGTGAGGATGCCGGCAAGGCCTGCAATGGCGCCGAAGTGGCGGGGCTCGAGTTTCAGCACACGCTCGATGTCCGAGACGGACATGCGGTAATTGCCCATCGAGAAATGCAGGGTGGCTCGCTGGTTCCAGGCGCCGGCGAAATCAGGCTTCAGGACAATCGCCTGGTCAAGGAAATCAAGGGCGGCGGCATTGCGCTTTTCAGCGGCTGCCTTGGCGGACCATTGCATGAGGAGGTCGACGGTCGGGCTGGACGACTCGCTCCAGCGTGCCAGGACACTGTTGGCGATCTGGCGTGCGGCGTCCGGATTGCGCTCGCGCTTGAGCTCGACGAGCATCTCATCGATGCTCTTTACTTTCGGCGGCGGTGCCTTGACGGGGATGCGCTCGACCCCGGCTGCAGGTGGTGCTGCCTTAGGTGCTGCGGGTGCACCAGGCCGCGCTTCCGGCACGATTGTGCCGGGAGCCTCCGGCGGTGTCGGCATGGGCTGATCCGGCGCTTGCGCCAGCGAGGAGCCGGTCATGAGCAAGGCGGAGACAAACAGCGGGGAAAGGGTGAGTCGCAAAGAAAAACGGCGCATTCAGGGAAGGTAGTCCCTCAGCGCCGTCTTTCAAACTCAATTTTTCGAAATCAACACGCCAGTGAATGGCGGGCAGACCAGCAGCGCGTCGGGATCCGGAGATCCCGAAGCATCAGCCCTGGCGGGCCTTGAAGCGCGGGTTCTGCTTGTTGATGATGTAGATACGGCCCTTGCGGCGAACCAGACGGTTGTCGCGATGACGGGCCTTAAGCGCTTTCAGCGAGTTCTTGATCTTCATTTTTCTGGTCCACAACGATTGTCGGGGAATGTGTCATTCACCCACTGTCTGAAACAATCAAAAGCGCGCCGCTGGGCGCGCCCCTGAAGAGTTGGGCGCAATTAGCCCGAGGGAGGCCTGCCTGTCAACCGGTTGGGCGGCATTTGCCCAGCCCAAAAGGCTAAAAAACGGGAGTTATCAGTCCCGGAACGGCAGGATTTGCGTGACATGACCCATCTTGCGACCGGGCCGGGCTTCCGTTTTGCCGTAGAGATGGACGAGCACGTTCGGCTTTGCGAGCCAGGCCGGCACAGAATCGATGTCGTCACCAATCAGATTCGTCATCACGCAATCGGAGTGGCGTACGGGATCGCCAAGAGTGAGGCCCGCAACGGCACGGATGTGCTGCTCGAACTGCGAAACGATGCAGGCGGCTTCCGTCCAGTGCCCGGAATTGTGAACGCGGGGCGCGATCTCGTTGGCAATCAGGGTGCCGTCTTCGAGCACGAAGAATTCCATGCCGACCACGCCGACATAGCCGAGGCCATCAAGCAATTTGGTTGCGGCCTCGCGTGCGGCCTGAGCTGTCTCGTTGGCGATCGCGGCCGGCAGTGTCGAGGTGTGCAGGATGCCATTGCGATGCACATTTTCCGTCGGATCGTAGCAACGCACGTCGCCGTCGATGCCGCGGGCAGCGATGATCGAGATCTCGCGGACAAAGGGCACGAAGCTTTCGAGGATGAGCGGCACGCCGCCGAGTTCGGCAAAGGCACCGGTGGATGGATCTCCCTTGCGGAAGACTTTCTGGCCCTTGCCGTCGTAACCGAGACGGCGGGTCTTCAAGACACCTTCGCCGCCGAAATCGGCGAGTGCGGCGTCGAGATCAGCCTGGCTGTCGATGGCATTGAAGCGGGCGGTCTCAATCCCTGAGGCATTGAGGAAGCGTTTTTCCGTCACGCGATCCTGGGCGACTTCCAGCGCTTTTGGCGGCGGATACACCGGAACATTGTGCGCCAAGGTTTCCGCGGCGGAGACGGGCACGTTCTCGAATTCGTAGGTAACGACGTCGCAGATTTCGGCAAGTTCTGCCAGGGCCTCTGCATCGTCATAGGCAGCGGTGATCTGCCGATTGGCGAGCTGGGCGGCGGGGCTGTTTGCCTGCGGTTCGAGAATCACGGTCTGGTAATTCAGGCGGGCGGCTGCCATGGCCAGCATGCGACCGAGTTGGCCGCCGCCGATAATGCCGATCGTGCGAACGGTCATGGCGCTTCGTCCACCGGATATTCGGCAACAGAGCCTGTCTGGCGGGCAATCCACTCGTCCAGGCGGTCGGCCAGTTCGTCGTCGTAGATGGCAAGGACACGGGCAGCGAGCAGGCCGGCATTAACGGCGCCTGCCCGGCCGATGGCGAGTGTGCCGACCGGAATGCCGGCGGGCATCTGGACGATGGAATAGAGGCTGTCGAGACCGGACATGGATTTCGACTGGACCGGTACGCCGAAGACCGGAAGCGGGGTGAGTGAAGCCACCATGCCGGGCAGGTGGGCGGCACCGCCGGCACCTGCAATGATCACCTTGAAGCCCTCGTCGCGGGCGCCTTTGGCGAAGGCCACCATACGGTCAGGCGTTCGGTGTGCCGAAACGATCCTAGCCTCGTAGTCGACGCCGAGTGCGTCCAGGGTGTCGGCGGCATTCTTCATGGTTTCCCAGTCGGACTGGCTTCCCATGATGATGGCGACGGGCGGGCACTCAGCTGTCATCAGGCTATCCTTCTGCCTTCATGCGATGATATCGGGGATGATCTGGTCTTCGATGGAGGTGATCTTGTCCTTGATCGCCAGCTTCTTCTTCTTCATCCGCTGGATTCTCAAGGCGTCGCATCCGGTCGCGATCATGGCGTTGATCGCCGCATCGTAATCCTCGTGCTCCTGGCGAAGCCGTGCCAGCGAGAGCCGAATGTCAGCCTGTTCCTGATCGGCCATCGTTTTTCCCCATTTTTGCGCCTCGAGCCCATCCTATACGAAGGCCCCGGAGATTCGCGCAAGCTCCTATCACCAAATACCGGTAACGGGAAGTTATCCTTCTGCGCGATTATCGACGCCGGAATTTGCCCTTTCGCCTTCGACAAACCGCATTTCTCGTGTCACATTACTTTCGCAAAGCCTGAAACTCCAGCGGATGAGGGCTGGAGGTAGGCGACAAGGAAGGACGTATCAAATGACCATACAGGCTCATCTTGACTCGCTGCAGAAGAAGCATGGCGCTATCGAGGAAAAGCTCCATGATGCGCTCGCATCTCCCTCCACCGACGATCAGCAGATCGCCGAACTTAAGCGCCTGAAATTGCGACTCAAGGATGAAATGGAACGCCTGAGGGCTTCGACACGCCACTGATCCATACCCTTTCCGGGCTGTGCCGGGAGACGATCCTAAGGTCGCTCCCGCCGTATAGATGAAGCAGCCCACATCAACCCGCCCCGGAGTTCCCCCGAGCTTCGGGGCTTTTGTTTGCTGATCCGGGGGTGCTGGGGCTCAGGACCAGAATTGGTCGAGCCAGAGGTTCATCCGGTCAAAGCCGGGACGTCGGATGAAATATATGCGACGTGTGCCTTCGGCGCGCACATCGACGAGACCGGAATCAAGCAGGGCTTTCAGGTGCTGTGAGACCGCAGGGCGACTGATCGGCATCTGGCTGGCAAGGTCGTTGACGGTTCTCGGTCCGCGACGGAGATCCTCCAGGATCTGCCGGCGGTTGGGATCTGCAATCGCCATGAAAGGATCCACGTTCGTCATGGGCAAACGTTAGGCGAAAGGCCGCTTCCCGGCAAGCGGGAATGTGCGCTGCAGCACTCGTCAAAAAGTCAAAGGCCGAGGGCGCCACTTGCGCCGTCGTAGAAGAGCTTTCCGCCGGCCACCAGCACCATGCCGTACATCAGCGGATAGAAGAGGGAGGGTCTGAGATGATGGACGAGTTTCGCGCCGATCAGTGTGGAAATCAGGGCGACCGGCAGAAGGCCGATCGACAATTTCAGATTTGTCGCATCGAGTTCTCCGAGGGCGAAATATGGGATCACCTTGATGGCGTTCAGGATGGCGAAGAAGCGGGTAGACGCGCCGGTATAGGTCTTGGGGTCGAGTTTCAAAGGCAGTGTGTAAACCTGGAATGGCGGGCCGCCCGCATGGGCGACGAAGCTGCCATAACCGGAAAGCAATCCCCAGATCGATCCTGCCAGTGGGCGCTGGGCGGCCGGCAGTGCCGCCGGACTGTTGCGCGCCGTCCAGATGTCGATGAAGTAGCGCAGCGCAAAGACAACCGAAATCCCGCCCAAAACCAGCCGCATGGCGTCAGCCGAGACGTAGCTCGATGTGGCCCAGCCGAGACCGAGGCCTATCAATGCGCCCGGCATCATGGCGGTGAGGGTGCTCGCACTGTTGTACTTGCGCCAGGACCAGAGCGCTGCCGCATCCATGACAAGAAGGATCGGCAAGAAGATTGCAGCTGCCTGCATAGGGGGCACGGCAAAGGCCATCAGTGGCACGCCGATCAATGCCAGAGCACCGCCAAGACCGCCTTTTGACAGGCCAACCAGCGCTACTGCGGGGATTGCGACAGCATAGAAGTTCGGGTCGGTCAGCATTGTGCGGTTGATCCTTTCGGTCGAGCGGTCTATCGGATTTAAACAGACATTACGAGGACCATTTCCGCAGGGTGCGGAGCCGTCCCATCACCGGATTGACCCCGCATGACCGAAGATCGCTGCCGTCTCGTTCTCATCGTTCCCGATATTGCCGATCCGGCCGAATGCGCAAGGATCGTTGGCGATGCGCTGCGCGGCGGCGACGTGGCCTCGGTGATTATCCCCTCTTATGGCCGCGACGACGCGACCTTCCAGAAAGCGGCGGAAGCGCTGGTGCCGGTTATCCAGGCTGCGGGTGCGGCGGCACTGGTCGTCGACGACAGCCGGACTGCGGGACGAGTGAAGGCTGATGGCTTGCATGTGACCGGCAATGCCGCAGCGCTTGCGGAAGCCGTCGAAAAGCATGCGCCCAAGCTGATCGTCGGTGGTGGCAATGCCATGGACCGCGATCATGCGCTGCAGATCGGCGAGGCGCAGCCCGACTATGTTTTCTTCGGCAAGCTGGACGGCGACATCAAGCCTGAAGCACATTCGAAGAATGTGGCACTCGGCGAGTGGTGGTCGGCGATGATCGAGATCCCGTGCATCGTCATGGGCGGCACAGACCCGGCTTCTGCCGTCGTCGTGGCAGCCAGCGGGGTGGAATTTGTGGCCCTTGGCAAGGCCGTTTTCGAAGATCCTGCAAACGCCGCTGTGATCGTTGCACGGGTGAATGCGGAACTTGACGAAAAAGCGCCACGGTTTGAAGCTTAGACCGCGTCATGCGCCAAACCTCGCCAATCCTTCGCCTGATTTGTACAGCCCTTGCCGGGGTCGTGCTTTCGTTGTCTGCGGCCCAGGCCCAGGAGGATGAAGGCCTCGATATCGGTGATGCGCCGGTCATTATGCCCGCAGATCCAGCGGATGCCGGAACCATTGAGCGCGGCCTCGGCGGTGGCGGGCCGGACAATTCGGGCGATGCCAGAGCGCTCGACCGCAATGCGCGTGATTCGGCCCCTCCGGTCGTCAAGGGTGCGAAGGTCTCTCCTGATGGCGGAAAAGAAGAGCTTCAGGGCATCAATATCTTCCTGCGCATGGGAACGCCGTTGCCCGAGCTTCCACTGGAGCGGCCATTCGCGGACGAACCGGACGAGGCTTATGGCGCGTTCCAGCGCGGCCTGTTCCTAACGGCGGTCGACAAGGCGCTGCCGCGCGCTCAACTCGGCGATCCGGCGGCACAAACGTTGCTGGCTGAAATCATGTCGCGGGGCTTGGGCGTCAAGCGCGATCCGAAGGGAGCGGCCTTCTGGTATGCTCAGGCAGCCCAGGGCGGCGATCCGGCCGCGATGTTCAAATACGCGCTGATGATGATGGAGGGTCGGGTCGTCGAGCAGGACAAGGCCAAGGCCGACGACTATATGCGCCGTGCCGCCGAAGCCGGAAACGCTTCGGCGCAGTTCAACTGGGCGCAGATCCTGGTCTCTGAAAATCCCGGCGTGCGCGGCCTCACCATGGCCATGCCCTTTTACGAGAAAGCAGCCGAGCAGGGGATCGCTGATGCGCAATATGCGCTGGCGCAGGTCTATTCGGCGCTGAAGGAAATCCCGCAGGAAAAGAAGAACCGCGCCCGCGAATGGATGGAGCGTGCCGCGCGGGCCGGTTTTGATACCGCACAGCTCGATATGGGCCTGTGGCAGGTGAACGGCTATAATGGTCCGCGCGACTACGAGAAGGGCTATCGCTGGCTGAGCATTGCCGCCAAGCGTGGCAATGTCGTTGCGCAGAACCGGCTGGCGCATCTCTATATCAACGCGCTCGGCACGGCACCCAATCCCGTCGAAGCGGCGAAGTGGTATGTGCTGTCGCGTCGCGCGGGTCTCAAGGATGTCGGGCTTGAGGATTTCTATCTTGGCCTGAACGAGGACCAGCAGAAGCAGGCCATTGACCAGGCCAACCGGTTCCGGAGGGGTTAAGGTCACATACCGCCGATCGCCGTCTGGGGGAGGGCGGAAGAGATGGACCTGATTGACCTGTTCCAGAGACTGGGCCTTGCGATTGCAATTGGCGCTGCCATTGGCGTCGAGCGGCACTGGCGTGAGCGCGAGGAGCCAGACGGGGCGCGGATCGCCGGGATCCGGACCTTCACTCTGATCGGCATGACCGGCGGCCTTGCCGGCCTGATCGAGACATCGCTCGGATCATCTGCGTTGCCAGGTCTTGTTGTTGCGGCGTTTCTCATTGCCGTCAGTTCGGCGCTGCTGCGTTTTGCTTTGCTGGAAGCGGAGGGGCAGAACCGTTTCAGCGCAACGACCGTGATTGCGGCCATAGCCGCCTTTGCGCTGGGCGTGCTGGCCGTGCTGGGCGACATGGTGATTGCGTCGGCGGCAGGAGCGGCGACGGTTGTCGTGCTTTCCAGTCGCGAGTTCCTGCATCAGTCGATCCGGCGGCTGACCTGGCCTGAGTTGCGTTCCGCTGTCCTGCTGCTCGCCATGGGTTTCCTGCTGCTGCCGCTGATCCCATCGCAACCTTACGGCCCCTTTGGCGGCGTCTCGCCCCGTAGTCTGGTCGTTCTGGTGATCATCCTCGCATCGATTTCCTTCATCGGCTATGTCGCGGTGCGTTTGCTTGGGCCGGGTCAGGGCAATCTCGTCGCCGGTGCAGTTGGTGGGCTGGTGTCTTCGACAGCAACGACACTCGCTTTCGCCCAGCGCAGCGTGGCAGAAGGTTCAGCCGCGGGGCTCGCGGCCGGTGCCGTGGCTGCAGGTGGCGTATCGTTGATCCGCACCGGATTTCTGGTGGTCGCCCTTGCGCCATCGCTTGCCTCCGAACTTCTGCCCTCACTCCTCTTGGCCGGGCTGGCGATGGGTGGCGCAGCGTTGCTGCTTGCCGGGCGTGGCGGAGCGGTGGTCGAGGGGGAGAACAAGGCAGACCCGCCGGCCAATCCGTTCGAACTGGGCCAGGTGGTCCGCATGGCGCTGCTGATTGCAGTGATTGCTTTTCTTGCGCGGGCCGGAAGCAGTGTCTTTGGCGATCGGGGGCTATATGTGGTCTCAGCACTCTCGGCGCTTGCGGATGTCGATGCCGCAACGGTCACCGTGTCTGGCATGCTCGACCGGGTCTCCGGTCCTGTTGCGAGCCATGCCATCGGGATTGCGGTCATCGCCAACATGCTGGCCAAAGCGGGCTATGCTGTCGTGGCTGGCAGCCGGCCCTTCGCCGTCATCGTCTGTGTCGTCTCGGCAATCGCGCTTGGCGTCGGGCTCCTGGCGCCGCTTACGACAGGGCTGCTCTGACCTCCTGCGTCGTTCGCGAAGGCTTTGCCCCTTGAATTCCGGCGCTATTTGTGGTCTTGAACCCGCCAATCATCGCCGCCCCATGCGCTACAACCCAGCGCCGCTTCCGGCGAGCGTCAGTCTCAAGGATTTCGTTTCATGGCCCGTTCAGCCCTTCTCAATGTCATGGTTCAGGCCGCGCTCAAGGCCGGCAAGTCGCTGTCGCGCGATTTCGGTGAGGTGCAGAACCTCCAGGTGTCGGTGAAGGGTCCCGGCGACTTTGTTTCGCAGGCCGATTTCCGCGCCGAGAAGATCGTGCGCGAGGAGCTTATGAAAGCCCGCCCAACCTATGGCTTCCTCGGTGAAGAGGGCGACGAGATCAAGGGTAGCGATGGCGCGCATCGCTGGATTGTCGATCCGCTCGATGGTACGACCAACTTCCTGCACGGCATTCCACAGTTCGCCGTCTCGATCGCGCTTGAGCGCAATGGCGACATCGTCGCCGGCGTCATCTTCAACCCGGCGACCGACGAGCTCTACACGACCGAAAAGGGCGGCGGTGCCTTCCTTAATGATCGCCGCATCCGTGTTGGTGCCCGCAAGGTGCTGTCGGATTGCGTCATCGGCTGTGGCGTGCCGCATCTCGGCCGCGGCCAGCACGGCAAGTTCCTCGTCGAACTGCGCCACGTGATGGGTGAAGTCTCCGGCGTGCGCCGCATGGGCGCGGCTGCGCTCGACCTCGCCTATGTCGCGGCCGGGCGTCTCGACGGCTTCTGGGAAGCGCAGCTCAATGCCTGGGACATCGCAGCCGGCCTGCTGTTGATCCGCGAAGCCGGCGGCTTTGTCTCGGATATGAAGGGCGGCCAGGATATGTTCGAGAACGGCACCGTGCTTGCCGGCAACGAATATATCCGCAAGGCTCTGGAAGAGGTTGTCAACCGGCCGATCCCGCAGGCCTGACGCCTGAAAATTCAGGTGAAATTCCCCCGTCTTCTCGGCTTCAATTCGTCTCAATTTTCCACTAGCCTCCGGCTCAAGATTCCAGGAGGTTGAAGACGACATGGTAAAAGTGAAGCTGGAGGACGTGGAAGCGGTCGAGGTCCGGACGGGAGATCACGGCCAGAAGCTCTCCAGCCCGATGCCCTTCTTCACGACGATGGTCATCTTCCTGATCATCGTCGGGTTCATCGCGGCGATCCTCTACAGACAGGCTCAGGCCGCCTTTGTGACCAATCCGGGCCTGAATGGCCTGATCCTTGGCGTTCTCGTCATCGGCATCATCCTGGTGTTCAATCAGGTCTGGGCGCTTCGCCCCGAAGTGCGTTGGTTCAACTCCTTCCGGGCAGCCGGCGACAATGCCGATCGCGTCGGTCGCGATCCGCGCCTTCTGGCGCCGATGCGAGCGCTGATCGGCCGTCGTCGCTCCATGGCGATCTCGACGACGGCGCTCCGTTCGATACTCGACTCGATCGGTACGCGTCTTGACGAGTCGCGCGACACGACCCGCTATCTGATTGGCCTTCTGGTCTTTCTCGGCCTGCTCGGCACGTTCTGGGGGTTGCTTGGAACGATCGGCTCGATCAACGAGGTGATCCAGGCGCTCAATCCGACATCCGGCGACAGCAATGACATTCTGCAATCGCTGAAATCCGGCCTGACGGCCCCGCTTGCCGGCATGGGTACGGCGTTTTCGTCGTCGCTGCTCGGTCTTTCCGGCTCGCTCATCCTCGGATTTCTCGACCTCCAGGCCGGCCGTGCGCAGAACCGCTTCTATACGGAACTGGAAAACTGGCTCTCCGGCATGACCGATCTCGATTCCGAGCGTGGCTCGATCGATGCGGCAGGCGCCATTGGCGGCGACGAGATGCGGGTGCTGATTGCCGAACTGCAGAAGATCGCCGGCCGCGATGGCAATGGCGGCAATGACCGCTCGATTGCGGCCATTGCCGGACTTGCCGAAAGCATCCAGGGCCTCGTCAAGAACATGCGCAATGAGCAGCAGATGCTGCGCGACTGGATCGAGGCACAGCAGGAAGATGCCCGCGCCATGCGCAAGACGCTGGATCGTCTGAACGACAAGATGAGTGGGAGCAAGTAATGGCGCTCGGCCGTAACCGGCGCAAGGAACGTGCGGTCGACTACTGGCCCGGCTTCGTCGATGCCCTGTCGACGCTGTTGCTTGCCATCATGTTTCTGCTCACGGTCTTCGTGCTGGCCCAGTTCATCCTCAGCCGCGAGATTTCCGGCAAGGACGAGGTGATGAACCGGCTCAACAGCCAGATCGCCGAACTCACGCAGCTGCTCGCCCTTGAAAAGGGCGGAAAGCAGGATCTCGAGGATACGCTTGCGCAACTGCAATCCTCGCTCTCCACTTCGGAATCCGAGCGGTCACGGCTGCAGATGCTGCTGGAGAGCGGTGCCGGGTCTGCGGGGCAGGCGGCAGTGCGCGTTGGCGAACTGACCTCGGAACTTAATAATGAGCGCCAGGTCAGTGCCCGCGCCATGAGCCAGATCGAGCTTCTGAACCAGCAGATCGCAGCCTTGCGGGCCCAGATTGCCGCCATTGAAGGCGCGTTGCAGGCGTCTGAAGCGAAGGATGAGGCATCGCAGACGCGCATTGCCGATCTCGGTCGCCGTCTCAATGTGGCGCTTGCCCAGCGCGTGCAGGAGCTCAATCGTTATCGCTCTGACTTCTTCGGACGCTTGCGCGAGATTCTCTCTGACCGCGAAAACATCCGTATTGTCGGCGACCGCTTCGTTTTCCAGTCGGAAGTCCTGTTTCCGGTCGGTGGAGCTGACCTGGATGATGCCGGTCGTGCGGAGATGGACAAGCTCGCCAGCGCTATCCTTGAGCTTGCCCGGGAGATCCCCTCGGAGATCAACTGGGTTCTGCGCGTAGACGGGCATACGGATGCCTCGCCACTGTCGGGCACGGGCCGTTACCGCGACAACTGGGAGCTTTCCTCGGCGCGTGCGACCTCGGTCGTCAAGCATCTGATCGGACGCGGTGTTCCGGCCAATCGGCTCGTCGCTGCCGGCTTCGGCGAATACCAGCCGATCACCGAGGGCAATACGCCCGACATTCTGGCCCAAAACCGGCGCATCGAATTGAAACTCACAGAGCGCTAACGGAAACGAACGTCCCGCAGGTTGCGGGATGTTTTTATCCGGTTGAGTTACGTGCGCGTAAAGGTAAGATCGATCCCACTGCGTAACGGAGGAGGGGCCGATGCGAGAATTTGATATCGTGGTGATCGGCGGCGGGCTTGCGGGCCTTGTGGCCGCAACGGAAGCCGTCGAGCGGGGCCTATCAGTCGGCCTGATCGATCAGGAGGGCGAGCAGAACCTCGGTGGCCAGGCCTTCTGGTCGTTGGGCGGATTGTTCCTTGTCGACAGCCCGGAACAGCGCCGGATGGGCATTCGCGACAGTCTTGATCTCGCCCGGCAGGACTGGTTCGGGTCGGCTGGTTTCGACCGGTCCGAAGATTTCTGGCCGCGCCAATGGGCGGAGGCCTATCTCCAATTTGCCGCGGGCGAGAAGCGCCAATGGCTCCGGCAAAGAGGCATGCGCTGGTTTCCGGTTGTCGGCTGGGCCGAGCGCGGCGGATTGCTGGCTGATGGACACGGCAATTCGGTGCCGCGCTTCCACCTGACCTGGGGCACAGGCCCTGCAGTGATCGAGCCTTTCGTCAAGGCAGCGCAGGCGGGAGAGGAGGCCGGCAGCCTGGTCTTTCTGTTTCGCCATCGCGTTGACCGGTTGATTGTGACCAATGGTGCCGTGGTCGGCGTGTCCGGCTCTGTCCTTGCCCCGGATGCGGTTTCGCGTGGGGCTTCGAGTTCGCGTGCCGTGGTCGGTGAATTCGAGGTGCGGGCGGGTGCCGTGATCGTGGCTTCGGGCGGGATCGGCGGCAATCATGATCTCGTGCGCAAGCATTGGCCGGTGGACCGGCTTGGTGCACCGCCAGGCTCGATGGTATCAGGCGTGCCTGTCCATGTTGACGGACGCATGCTGTCGGTTGCGACCGAGGCCGGCGGAACCGTGATCAATGGTGACCGCATGTGGCACTATGCCGAGGGGCTCAAGAACTGGGACCCGATCTGGCCCAATCACGGTATCCGCATTCTGCCCGGGCCATCATCCTTCTGGTGCGATGCCGACGGCAATCGGTTTGCGCCACCAGCGCTTCCGGGTTTTGATACGCTTGCCACCGTCAAGGCGATCCGCAGCCGCGGCGATGATTATTCCTGGTTCATCCTCAATCGGGCCATCATCAAGAAGGAGTTTGCGCTTTCCGGTTCGGAGCAAAACCCTGACCTGACGGGCAAGGATATACCGCTTCTGATGAAACGGTTCGGCCGGAATCCGCCGGGGCCGGTGCAAGCCTTCATGGACAAAGGCGAGGATTTCGTCGTTCGCGATACGCTGGAAGACCTGGTCGTCGGCATGAACGAGCTCTCCGGCGAGCACCGGCTTGGCATTCACCATTTACGCCGGCAAATTGAAGCACGCGACAGGCAACTCGCCAACCCGTTCAGCAAGGACATCCAGGTTACCGCGATCAACGGCGCACGCCGCTATCTCGGCGACCGATTGCTGCGGACAGCCAAGCCGAAGCCGCTGCTGGATCCTTCCGCCGGGCCGCTGATCGGCGTGCGTCTACATATCCTCACCCGCAAGACGCTAGGAGGTTTACACACGGATCTGCAGGGCAGGGTTCTCGGCGCAGATAATGCGCCGGTGCCGGGGCTCTACGCTGCCGGCGAAGTCTCGGGCTTCGGCGGCGGCGGCATGCATGGCTACAATGCGCTTGAAGGCACGTTCCTGGGCGGCTGCCTGTTTTCAGGTCGCGTTGCCGGGAGAAGTGCGGGTCGGTAAGGGATTGGGCCGGGAACGGCTAATCATTCAGGAGAGTTCTGGTGTCTGTGTGCGATCACCAGCAGGCTATGCTCGCTCGACTTTCTTGCATCGTCATGCGCAGCCCGGTCTTGCGCCCCATCCTTGATCGTTGGCATGACATGGCGCTGCCGGATTGTTGGCTGGTCGCTGGCGGGCTGGCACAGAGCGTCTGGAACGATTCCTTCGGGATGGATCCGTTGCACGGTATCGCCGATATTGATCTCGTATATTTCGATCCTGAAGATCTGACTGAGCAGGGGGAAGCGCAAAATGCGAACCGACTCGGCGAGGTTTTCCGCGAGTTGCCTGTCCGCCTCGATGTCAAAAACGAGGCTCGGGTGCATTTGTGGTATGCAGCCAAGTTCGGCGCGGCCATTTCGCCGTATTGCTCGACCCTCGACGCCATCACCACGTTTCCGACAACTGCGACTGCCGTGGGCATCAGGCCTGCAGGGGCGGATATTGCGCTTGTTGCGCCGTTCGGGCTGGACGACCTGATGGGATGTGTCGTCCGCCCCAACAAAAAGCAGATCACGCGCGACATCTATGAGGCCAAGTTTCGCCGGTGGATCCGGTATTGGCCAGATCTGACAATCGTTGCTTGGGATGATGTGCCGGAAGTGGCAGATATCGGCTGATCAAACACGGATTCCGGCGCGTGAAATGCGTCTCACTGCGCCGCTGCCGTAAAGTCCCGGCCGCCGGTTTCGAACTGCAGGCGGGCGAGCTTGGCATAGAGCCCGCCATCGCGGATCAGGCTCTGATGCGTGCCTTCCTCGACGATGACACCCTGATCCAGCACGAGGATACGGTCGGCCTTCAGCACGGTTGCCAGACGGTGGGCAATGACGACAGTGGTGCGGTCGCGCATCAGGATTTCCAGTGCCTTCTGCACCAGCGTTTCGCTTTCGGCGTCAAGTGCCGAGGTTGCTTCGTCGAGCAGCAGCAGAGGGGCGTCGCGCAGGATGGCCCGGGCAATGGCGATGCGCTGGCGCTGGCCGCCTGAGAGTGTGATGCCGCGTTCGCCCACCATGGTGTCGAAGCCGTGTTCCAGGCGGCCGATGAATTCGCTGGCCTGGGCAGCCTCGGCTGCGGCCTCGACCATGGCGCGGCTGGCATTCGGGCTGCCGAAGGCGATGTTGTCGTGGATGGTCGAGGCGAAGATCGTCGTGTCCTGCGGCACGATTGCGATGCGGGCTCGGACATCTTCAGGGTCTGCATCTCGCAGGTCGATACCATCAAGCCGGATGGTGCCGGAAGCGGGGTCGTAGAAGCGCAGGATCAGCGAGAAGATCGTGCTCTTGCCAGCGCCTGAGGGCCCGACAATCGCGACAGTTTCGCCCGGAGCGACGGAGAAGGTGAGGCCTTTCAATGCCGATTTGCTGGGGCTCGACGGGTAGGCGAACTGCACAGCCTCGAAATTGACGGCACCCTTGGCCGGTTTCGGCAGGGCAACCGGATTGGCGGGCGCAGAGATTGCCGGATGTTCGGCGAGAAGCTCGGTCAGTCGTTCGGCGGCGCCGGCTGCCTGAGAGAGTTCGCCCCAGACTTCCGAGAGCGTGCCGAGTGAGCCTGCGGCAATCAACGAATAGAGGAGGAATTGGCCAAGCGTTCCCGCGGTCATCGTGCCGGCCAGCACGCTATGGGCGCCGTACCAGAGAACGCCGACCACGCTGCCGAAAACCAGCGTGATTGCAACGCCGGTCAAAAGCGAGCGGGACTTGATCGCGGCACGGGCTGCCTCATAGGCGCTTTCGACGGCGGACATATAGCGGTTGCGGGCTGTCTGCTCACCGTTGAAGGCCTGAAGTGTGCGGGCGGCACCGATCATCTCGCCGGCGAAGGTCGAGGCCTCTGCCAGCGTGTCCTGTGCCGCACGGGAGCGGCGGCGTACGGAGCGACCGAAACCGACGAGCGGAAAGACGATGACCGGGATCGCGGCCAGCACCATGACCGAGAGCTTCGGGCTTGTCGCGATCATCATGGCGATGGCACCGAGACACAGGATGGAGTTGCGCAGGGCAAGCGATGCGGTGGCGCCGACGGCAGACTTGAGCTGAGTCGTATCCGCCGTCAGCCGCGACACGATCTCGCCAGACTGGTTGACGTCGAAGAAGGAGGGCGAGAGGCGGGTCACCTGGGCGAAGACATCGCCGCGCAGATCGGCAACGACACGCTCGCCGATGGTGATGACGAAATAGTAGCGAAGTGCGCTGGCGACGGCGAGAACCAGTGCCATGACGATCATCATGGCGAAGTACTTGTCGACGAAGCCGGTATCGGCGCCGGAAAAGCCATGGTCGAGCATACGGCGGATCGCGATCGGCAAGGCCAGTGTCGTTGCTGCGGCAAGGCCGAGGAAGATCACGGCACCGGCGACGAGGCCGCGATAACGCTTGAGATAGGGAAGAAGCGAGGCGAGCGGCTTCAGCGAGGCGCGCTTCCTGTCATTGGTCTCGGCTTGCGACGTCACTCTTTGATGCTCCTGCTCATGCTTCCGACAAGGACCCAAGGCTTTCGCGCCATGGTACTTGTTATCCCTGCGCCCTTCATGTATAGGCACGGCATCGAATTGGGAAGCCGTAGCCCATAAGGACTGCGGCTTCATCTATTGAATAGGTCTTGCCGAGACAATTGCGGCAAATGGACCGCACGGCACAGCAGGAATAGAACCATGAAGGCTGATATCCATCCCGACTACCACGTCATCAAGGTCGTCATGACCGATGGCACCGAGTACGAAACCCGCTCGACCTGGGGTTCTGAAGGCGCCGTGATGAACCTCGAAATCGACCCGACTTCGCACCCGGCCTGGACCGGCGGCAACCAGCAGCTGCTGGACCGCGGCGGCCGCGTTTCGAAGTTCAACAAGCGTTTCGGCGGCCTCGGCCTCTGATCTCAGTCGACTTCGTCTGCATGCAAAGCCCGGCCTCGCGCCGGGCTTTTTGCGTTTGGCTTTGTCTCGTCTTCGTTTGATCGATCTCTCGTCGTGCAGACTGACGCGCGGACAGAAAAAAGCCCGGTCCTGCAAAAAGCAGGCCGGGCATAAGGTGGTGCTGTCGACCGGCTGATCAGCCGGCGTTGAATGCGGTACGAAGAAGATTGAGCTGCGCCTGGACGCTGTTCTCATTGTCCGGAAGAAACTCTTCTTCCGACGGACGGTAGATTTCACGGTCGAGCAGGGCGATGCGGTTCTGCAGGCGCAGCGAGCGCTCGACGAGATCGCGGAAGGCTTCCGGCAGATCGTTCCAGCCGGGGGCCGTGCGGTCGACGTTGAAGCCGTCGAGACGAACCTTGCTTTTTTCCGAAAGAACCTGATCGCGGCTCATTTCGCCGTTGTTGACGGCGCGCTGAAGGAGGAGCCAGGAGGCCATCTGCATCAGGCGGGTGGTGAGGCGCATCGACTCGGCTGCGTAGAGCACCGACGCCTGACGCGGAAGAACCTTTGCCGCTGCGCGGCCGGGGCCATCAAGATAGGCTGCCGTTTCTTCAACGAGGCCCATGCCTTCGGCATAAGTCGACTTGAACTGTGTGGAGGCTGCTGCGCGTCCTGCGAAGCTGACCGTATTCACCCCGAGTTCCGACATGAGTGTTTCCCTGTAAAACGCATCGCTGAAGTATGTAACGACAGCGGTGTGGACTTGTTCCTGCCGCTTTTGGTGATCGCAAGATGCTACCATTACCGAAAATCCGCAAGACGTATCTTAAGGAAGGGTTAATTCCCACAAGTTCGGGGTAACAGGGTCGCAATAAGCAAAAAAAGAGCCGCAAATGCGGCTCTGAAGGTAAAACAGGGAGAAAATCAGACCTTAACCCGAGAGGAGAACCGTCTGAATCCAGGAGACTGGATGAACGTAGTTAACAGGAAAAGGATTAATGACAGGTAAAGACGAAAGCCTCTTGTGAATTCTTGTGGATCATTCACAAGCGCTTCACCTGATTTTGACCCCTATAGCTTTTGGTTGAAGAGGCTGTCTGCGGCCTTTCGGCCTGCGTCTTTCCTAAGAATCTCCGCCCGGATTCTGTCTATTTCGCTTTCCAGCAGGGTGATTCGCCCCTGCAGCTCGCCGGCGGAGATGGCGGAAAGGTCACAACCCAGCTCATGGTGAGCCGGTTTCGAGCGCGAGTCTTCTTCGTTCATCAAGCCTTTGCTCCTTCCAGATTGGTTTCATCGCCCGGCTCTTGTGTCTCGTCCAGGGGCGTGGAGCGTGGATCAAGCGTCAGGCTTTCCGGGGTCGAGAGTGGTGAGGCGGAGATCGGCAGGTTTGGCATATTCTCGCGGTCGGCTGCCGGGATCGCTGCGCGCAGGCGGCTGCGGTAGAGCGCATAGGCAAAGATCGACAGATGGGCGAGGGCGGTCACTGCAAAGAGCGCGTAAGGCCCCGCCGCTGTCATGACAGGCCCCCCGATGGTGGGGCCAATGATCGTGCCAATGCCGAAGAGCAGCAGCAAGCCGCCGGAGACTTTGACGAACTCATCCGCCTTGGCGAAGTCGTTGGCATGGGCGACAGCGATCGGATAGAGCGCGTTGGCGGCTGCGCCATAGATGCCGACCAGGATGAAGATGTGCAGCGGATCTGTCGGTCCGAAGGCGAAAATGACAAGGGCGGCGAGGGCTGCAATCAGCGACAGGGCGGCCAGCACGTAGCGACGGTCGATCCGGTCGGAGAGCTTGCCTGCCGGAAACTGCATGATTGCGCCAAGGAAGATGGTCGTCGACAGGAGGAGCGCGATGGTGCCGGCGTCAAGTCCGGCGCGGGTGCCGAAGACGGCGCCGAGCGTGCCATAGGCGCCATTGGCAATGCCGATCATCAGGATACCGATAAAGGAAACAGGCGAATTCCGGTAAAGCAGCGGCAGGTCGAGCTTCAACGATTTTAGCGGCTGTGGCGACGCTGCCGTCGACATCAGCGTCGGCAGCACGGCAATGCCGTAGACGATGCCGCAGATCATGAAGAGGGTCGCCGTTTCCGGGTCAAGCGGACCTACCATCATCTGGCCGCCGACGACACCGATCAGCGTGATCGAGATGTAGAACGAGAAGATCATGCCGCGGCTCTCGTTCGTCGCCCGCTCGTTCAGCCAGCTTTCGATGATCATCGAGGTTCCAGCCGTGCAGAAGCCCGTGACGATGCGGAGCGCCACCCACCAATAGGAATCGACGAAAATCCCGGTGAGGAGTGCGGTGACCGAGATCAGTGAGACAAATGTCGAGAAGGCGCGAACATGGCCGACGCGCATGACGAGCTGAGGGGCCACGAAGCAACCGAGCACGAAGCCGGAGGCCCATGAGGTGCCGAGGAGGCCGAGCACCTCGTTGGAATAGCCTTCGGCGGCACCCCGCACAGGCAGGAGAAGACCATGCAGGCCGTTTCCGAGAAACAGGAAGAGAGTGCCCAGCAGAAGGGACATCACAGGAAGAAGATTACGGCTCATGGCATTCGTCATCAATGGAGGTTTGCGGGCCTGCGCAGCGTGGCTGCATCGTCACAGTAGGCGGATCTTCCTACGTTTGTCTGAACAGCAATGCGGGCGGATGATTTTCTCTGAAGTGTAAAAGTGACGCGCGTATGACTTGCATTGCGTTTGATAACGCGGTTCAAGCTCCCCTCAACACCGCGCCCCGCCTACGGGTTCCCTGCGCATGCCACCTGGAAGGGGAAGACGATGAACAAGGCGATCTCCGCCTTCCTGCTGTTGGCCATGGTCATTCAGCTGATCAAGCCTCTCGGGCTACCCGGCTTCAGACGACGGGGCGATTTCTGGAAGATCGCCGTCGTCGCCTTCGTGCTCTGGTCAGCCACGCTGCTTTTGCGGCCTTGAGCCGATCGGTTCAGGGCGCCGTGTTTGCCTGAGCCTGCTGCGCATTTTTCCATTCCGGCAAGGGAAAGAGACGGTCGTAGCTCCAGTTGAAGACGAAGGCATAGACCATATAAAAAAGCGCGAATGCCGCATCCATGACGAAGGCATGCCAGAGGCTGACGCCGAGATACCAGGCGATAAAGGGCATGAGGATCATCAGCAGGCCGACTTCGAACAGGACGGCATGCGCGACGCGCTGCGGCCAGGACTTGAGGGTCGTGCCTTTCCAGGCGGTCAGGGCGTGATCGAAGCCGAGATTGTAGAGATAGTTCCAGGCTGTCGCCAAGGTGGCGCTGACAAGGCCAACGATGCCGATATCGGTCATCGGCATGGAGAAGATCCAGGCGCCGAGCGGGGTGATCATGGCAAGCCCGAGGATCTCGAAGCTCACGGCGTGGCGAATGCGGTCTGCGACAGTGCGCATGTTCTTCCCTCCTGGGAAAACAGGCGGGTCGTCCCGCAATTCAGGCATGGGGAGGTCGTCCTCTCGAGCGCTGATATAGGCCGGGCGGATGGAGCGGGCAAGATGCCTTACAAGGTCTTTTGCCCGGTCGAGGCGCTAGAGCCCTTCCGGCTGCCACGGTGTCGCCGAACGTCTCCAGTCTTTGTGTTCATGCACTTGCGCACGCAAAACCGCTGCACAGTTTTGCCAGACTTTCTCTAGACATTCAGACACCCGCGCATGACCTCCACAGAGCCACCGCTCACCGTGACGTGGTCGAACTCGTTGTCCGCGGCGAAGACATCAAGATGGATGAGGCTGCGGCGTCCCATCTCCACACCCTGCTCGACCAGCAGTTGGCGGTGCGGTTTCGGGTTTGCGAGCGTGGTGAGGAGAGCGCCGAGGGCGGCCGAGGCGCTGCCGGTTGCCGGGTCTTCGGCCACGTTGTCGAAGGGCGCGAACACGCGGGCCCGCACATGATCCTCGCCGACCCAGGTATAAAGGAAGGTGGCACAGTCGCAATCCTCACTGGCATGGGCGGCACGCAGGGCTCGAAGGGGTTCGATCCGCGACGTCGCCCTTCCAAGCGCATCAAGATCCGTGACCTCAATCAGAATGAATTTGAGGCCAACCGAGGCAAAGACGGGCAGGTGGCGTGCGGTTTCTATATCCTGGGGTGCCAAGCCCAAGCACCGGGCCATCTCATCAGGCGTGACGGTAGCGCCGATTATCAGCGGCCCTGGTGCGCCAATCGTGGTCCGGGAGACCGCACCCGTATCGTCACGCGATACTGCAATCGTCACGAGGCCTGCTTTTTCCTCGAACCGCAGCTCGTCGGTCAACGCCTTGCCGAAAACTGAGCCCTGCGTTGCGAGCACGTGGGCCGTGCCGACATTGGGATGGCCGGCAAAGGGGACTTCCGTGGTCGGGGTAAAGATGCGCAGTGCGATGGTATTGGCGGGATCGCTGGGCGGCAGGACGAAGGTTGTTTCGGAATAGCCGAACTCGGTGGCGATCTTTTGCATCTCCCGATCGCTCAGGCTGCGGGCATCCGTGATGACGGCGAGCGGATTGCCGGCAAAGCGGGTGTCGGTGAAGACGTCGACAGTGACGAAGGGGACGGATGTCATGCTCTGCTCCGATATTACCTTCCTTCCGCATAAACAAAAAACCCGGCGCGAGGCCGGGTTTTCGTGTCACGGTGACAAGCTCGAGGCCGAGGCTTCATGCCATGCCTTCAAGCCAGACGACGCAGGTTTTCGGTGCCGGTCTCAACCTTGTTCACGCTGGCGGCATAGATCTGGTCGATTGTCTCGCCGATGCTGGTATTGAAGTCGGCGTCGCTCATCGAGACCCGCAGCTTTTCCGTCAGGGCGCGCGAGAAGCTCGCGATCATGCCGTGGTTGTGGCTGAGCTTTTCGCAGGCGTCCACGGTGCTGTAACCGCCGGAAAGCGCAACGACGCGGATGACCTTTTCATGCGCGACAAGAGGCGCGTAGAAGTCATCGATTGTCGGGATGGTCAATTTGAGGATCACGGCTTCATTGGCGGTGAGCGTGTCCAGCTGCTCGGCGATGGCGTCGCGCAACATGGCTTCGGCTTCCACCTTGGTCGGGCTGTTGATCGAGACTTCCGGCTCGACGATCGGAACAAGGCCCTGGCCGATGATCTGGCGAGCGACTTCGAACTGTTGGCTGACGACGGCGGCAATGCCGGCCTTGTCGGCATGGGCGATCACGGAGCGCATCTTGGTTCCGAAAATGCCCTTGTTCCGGGCGCGGATCAGGAGGGCGTCAAGGTCGGGCATCGGCTTCATCAACTGAACGCCATTTTCCTCGTCCAGAAGGCCCTTGTCGATCTTCAGGAGCGGTACGACGCCGCGCTTTTCCCAGAGATAGGAAGGCACCGGCTGGCCATCGACATCGCCATCCATCGTCCGTTCGAAGAGGATGGCGCCGACAACCTTTTCGCCGGTGAAGGCCGGGGCCTTCATGATGCGGACGCGCATGGCGTGCATCAGGCGGAACATGTCTTCCTCGCCCTCGTAGTCGGTCTCGGAAATGCCATACAGGCTCAACGCTTTCGGTGTCGAACCACCGCTCTGATCCAGTGCCGCAATAAAGCCGGGGGCCGAGCCGATCGTCTTCAACATCTTCGCGTCTACCATATTTCACTCCTATCCCTAAAACATGGCGCGCTACGCGCTCACGTTGTTTTCACGCTCAAGAAACCAAGGTGACTTCGGCGATAACAGAACTTCCATGATGGGAAAATGGCAGCCTAACCTATTGAAACGATTGAAATCATTTCAATCGTTTGAAAATCCAATATTTTTTTAAATGAATTTCAATCGCGCTGGCATCTGCCCCGTTTCTGCTTCTCTCTCTCTCTCCGGCTACAAAGCGCCGAACGCTGTTGAGTTCCGAAGCCTGAGGCTGGCGGTGAGCTACACCGCATAGAAAAACCGCGCACCTTTCGGTACGCGGTTCACGCTTATGGAGGCAGGGCATGGAGAAAAGGCGTTTTGCGCCTCGGCTCAGCCCTTGGTCAGGACTGCAACGCCTGGCAGTTCCTTGCCTTCCATCCATTCGAGGAAGGCGCCACCTGCGGTCGACACATAGGAGAAGTCGTCTGCAACGCCTGCATGGTTCAGCGCTGAGACGGTGTCGCCACCGCCAGCAACCGAAACCAGCTTGCCAGCGCGTGTCTGCGTGGCGGCATGCTTGGCCGCGGACACGGTTGCCGTGTCGAAGGGTGCGATTTCAAATGCGCCGAGCGGTCCGTTCCAGACGAGCGTCGAGGCCTTCTCGATCCAGCCATTGATCAGTTCAACCGACTTCGGACCGACATCCAGCATCATGGCATCGGCAGGGATCGCGCCGATATCGACCGTTTCATTGGCGGTATTGGCCTTGAACTCGCGGGCAACGACGCCGTCAACCGGCAGCACGATGGCGCAGCCGGCGGTCTTTGCCGTTTCCATGATCGCGCGGGCGGTGTCTGCAAGGTCGTGCTCGCACAGCGACTTGCCGACATCGATGCCTTGGGCGGCAATGAAGGTGTTGGCCATGCCCCCACCGATGACGAGTGCATCGACCTTGGTCACGAGGTTGGACAGAAGATCGATCTTGGTCGAGACCTTGGCGCCGCCGACGATGGCAACGACCGGGCGCTCAGGCTGGCCGAGGCCCTTCTCCAGGGCTTCCAGCTCGGCCTGCATGGTGCGGCCGGCATAGGCGGGCAGATGGTGGGCGAGGCCCTCGGTCGAGGCATGAGCGCGGTGGGCGGCCGAGAAGGCGTCGTTGACGTAGAGGTCGCCGTTCTTTGCCAGTTCGGCGGTGAATTCTGGCGTGTTCTTTTCTTCGCCCTTGTGGAAGCGGGTGTTTTCCAGAAGCAGAATGTCACCGTTCTGCATGGCGGCGATGGCGTCGGCAGCCGGGGCGCCGATGCAATCGGAGGCGAAGGCGACATGCTGTCCGAGCACGGCTTCGACGGATGGCGCAATCAGCGAGAGCGACTGGTCGGCAACCGGTTCACCCTTCGGACGACCAAAATGGGCAAGAAGAATGACCTTTGCGCCCTTCGCCGAGAGTTCCTTGATGGTCGGCGCGACGCGTTCGATGCGGGTTGTGTCCGAGACCTTGCCGTCTGTCATGGGAACATTGAGGTCGACGCGGACAAGCACGCGCTTGCCTGCGATGTCGGTGAGGTCGTCGAGTGTCTTGAAAGCCGGCATGGATATACCCGTCGTGAAAAGCTGTTGAATGGGGCTGACGGGCCGGACCTTACACCGCTGATGTGACGGCGCAAGGCGCGGCGTCTCATTTTTCGGCCTGACGGGCCGCGCGTGCGAGTGCCCGTTTCTGGCGCAGGTGGTCGCGCACGGCATGGGCGAGTTCGCGGATATTGAGGAAGATCGGCCAGGTGGTTGCCGGTTCCACAGGTTCGAGCGAGACACCAACCGACGAGATGTGGCCATGCTCGTCGATATCGCGGACGATCAGAACGATGGGGCCGAGACGGACGCGGTCTGCATAGTCTGCCCGTCCACCGACGCGCTGGGTCATCATTTCGGTCACCGTCTTGCCGCGCTCGGCATCGGAAATCGAGAGCGGGCCATAGGCTTCGTCGAGATTCTTGACCAGTGTCGCGGGCGAGATCGCGAAGGTGCCGAAGAATTCGCCGTCATCGTCTTCCACTGGCACTTCCGAGGCAAACAGCCGGTCGAGCAGTTTCGAGTAGCTCGGCGCGATGAAGAGATAGACCTGGTCATTCTCGCGCAGGCGGCCGGCATACTGGTAGCGCATCGACTTACCGTCACGGATAACCAGCGAGGGCATGGCCCAGCGGGGAATGCGCTCACCGCGCAGGACGGGACTTCCAGCCACAACGCGGTAAGCGAGGAGTTCATGATTGGCGCTGCCGGGCAGATCGAGCTCGACCTTGTCGATCGCACCGATGCGGGGTGGGATGATGAGGCCGAGACGCTTGGCCAGCGGCTTGATCGTCCAGCCCTGAAGCACCAGCGAGATCATCACGACGATAAAGGCCGTGTTGAAGAAGACTTCACCATTTTCCATCTTGCCGATGACCGGCACGATGCCGAGCAGGATCGACACGGCACCGCGCAGGCCGACCCAGGCGATGAAGCCCGTCTCGCGCTGGGTGAAGTCGTAAGGCAGCAGGCAGAGCCAGATGGCGAGTGGCCGGGCGATGAACATCAGGAAGAGGGCGAGAAGGATCGCTGGCAGAAGGATGGCCGGGAACTGCGATGGCGTGGCCAGCAAACCGAGCACAAGGAACATGACGATCTGGGCGAGCCAGGTCATGCCATCCTGAAAGCGGCTGATCGAAACGGTGGACGGCAGCTTGCGCGAGCCGGCATAGATGCCCGCGACATAGACGGCGAGGAACCCACTGCCGCCGATCAGGCCTGTAAAGGAAAAGATCATCAGCGACAGCGCCAGCATGAAGATCGGGGCCAGACCTTGTTCTATATGCATGCGGCGCAGAATGAAGACGATCAGCACGCCGCCGGCAAGGCCCATCACCAGGCCGATGCCCATATGCTCGATGAACAGCAGCAGGAGGTCGCCAGATATGCCTTCCGTGCCGCTGCCATTGGCGATCAGCTCAACGAGTGCGATGGCGAGGAAGATCGCCATCGGGTCATTGGTGCCCGATTCCACCTCGAGGGCTGAGCGCACCCGGTCACGGATGTTGATGCCGCCGATGCGCAGCAGGAAGAAGACAGCGGCCGCATCGGTTGAGGCGAGGATCGCACCGAGCAGAAAACCTTCCGGATAGGTGAAGCCGAACAGGAGCGCCGCCGCCACCCCGACAAGGCCCGTGGTGAACAGAACGCCGAGGGTTGCCATGGTGAGGGCCGGGGCCGCCGCGAGCCGGAACGACTGCAGCGACGTGCCATAGCCCGAATCGAACAGAACCACGGCGAGCGCCAGTGAACCGATTACATAGGCGAGGCCGAAATTGTCGAAACGGATGCCGAGACCATCGACCCCGGCACCAAGTCCGATGCTCAGGAAGAGAAGAAGAAGGGGCGCACCGAAGCGAAAGGCGATGAGGCTCGAAAAGGCCGCCAGAAGCACAAGTGCTGTAGCAACCAGTGTGACTGCATAAAACGCATCCAATACCTTGCCCTCATACCCCCGGTGCCGAAGAACGGCACCCATACCCCACCACTCACTCCAGCCCCCAGAGCCGGAATACCCACATGCCTCGCTAGAGGCGCTTTAAGATGGCGGTGTCATTTACCCCTGCCGAATGGCTCGGAGACTATCAGAGACGATCATGATGATACTTGGGCGAATTCAAATCTTTTCATCGGCCGGGGCAAAATAATTTCGGCGCCATTTCCGGTCGGGCCGGTCGCCGAATACAGGCCGTGCCAAATTGGTCCTCCGCAATGGTCGACAGCGCCGGAGAAGCGCCGATCCACTTGCTATTGATGGGATCGCACGCCTTGGCGGATCTTTGCCGGGACGCATGGCCCAACACCGCTCGCTCCACGTTTACCCTTTGCCCGACTAAAGGGGCTTGCTACTCGAAATCGAATTTCTGCACGTTGAAGTGTCGTCTTGGTTGTGGAAACATGATCGTGTCGGAGCAGTTCCGGCGCATGGCTCAAAGACTTCCACACTCGGACAACCGTTGGACGTCGATCTCCCAAGAGATCGCGAAGGAGGACACATGTCATTGAATCATCTTCATATTCCTGAACGTACTCGCACTGATGGC
The DNA here is from genome assembly GCF_001296045.1 of Rhizobium sp. AAP43. GTDB lineage: Bacteria > Pseudomonadota > Alphaproteobacteria > Rhizobiales > Rhizobiaceae > Allorhizobium. The sequence goes on from NZ_LJHS01000005.1 coordinate 428,563, forward strand.
CAGGCTGCGGCGGCGAAAGTGCCAGGGCGGGTCCGCCGTGGTCTCGGGCGGATGGCACTCGCGACACTGGCGCTTGGTTTTGCCGCATGGAGCGGGCAAGCCATGGCGCAATCCGCCTCCGAACAGGCCATGTCGAAGCTTACGGCGCAATGGTACAATGCCGTTGTCAACGGGCTGAACCTCGACAGCAGCAAGTTCCAGCTGATGCAGGCGAATACCGCCTTCGGCACGACCTCGGATTCCGTTTGGGCCTTCTTCGATGCGATGCCGCCGCAAAGCGTCAGCAATTTTTACGAGCCGAGCCGGGTCAACAGCTTCGCGCAGACCTATGGAGCGGTGATCAACAATCTCGTGCCGCAGGTCAGCAACGATCTGCAGAAGCTGCTTGCGGACAAGTATGTCGCCTGGGAGACCTATGCCTCGGATCCGAAGAATCTGCCAAACCCGCTTCCCAAGGACAAGAACGGCTATCCGGATTTCGTCCAGGTGCGGGTGACGCAATATCTCACCTGGGGGCTGATGAATGGCCTGGATACCAATACACTGAATGCCGGACGTACGCTTCTGCAGCAGACGGACATCATCTCGACGGCGATTACCCAGTGGGTGGCGGCCAACGGCCAATTTGCCTATACGGCATCGATAGGCGACGTCCAGAACCAGGTTAACCAGGGGCGGGCGCGTTCGGCTTCGCTGGACAGCACCACCACGTCGTCTGACGTCAGCCAGTCCTGGGCCAAGGTGGCGGCAGAGGGCGTGTGGGATATTTTCGGCGGTGAAGCCGAATCCAGCTGGTCGCAATTCACCTCCAGCCTGACCAATGAAAAGGTGCAGATCAATGCGACCTTCCAGAAGGTCGCGACCGTGCTTGGCGGACCCTACGCCACCTCGGCGTCGACCAATCCGGACCTGGTGAACTATTCACCCTGGTACAATGGCGCAGCGCTGAAGACGGCGCAGGAGAACAACAACAACATCGTTTGGAAGCATGGTGCACCGACCTGGGACCAGACCTTTGGCGGTGACGGCAACATGCAGCGCGTGGTGCAGGGGCTGATCGTCGTCGATGGCGTGACGATCACCATGACCTCGAGCTATTCCGTCGCCCAGGAAGATCGCGAAAATGTGCAGCACGAATTTGCCGCCGGCTTCTTTCCGTTCTTTGGCGTCGAGGGTGAGGGCGGATGGTCGAATGACGTGACCTTCAACGATGACGGCACTTTTACCGCAGTCAGTACCTCACCGGTCGGCAATCCGCAGATCCTTGGCGTTCTCGTGGAAAGCATCAATGATGCCTTGTCGACGGAGATCGGCGTCGACTTCCAGATGACGTCAGCGGTTGGCGGCGGATGCGCCCAGATCCCCAACGGTGTCATCGGGCAGTGCATGCTTGGGGACGGCACCCAGCTGCCGCGGACAAATTGCCCGGCCTGCTGCGCACATCGCACGGCGCTGACCTGGATCGGCGGCGGTAATGCAGTCGCCTGCCAGTAAGCTTGGTCGTCGGTAGAAACAGAAAAGCCGCCCGGAAGGGCGGCTTTTCGCATCTCGCGTGAAGCGACGGATCAGATCAGCTTGGCGAGCGCCACTGCCGTGTCCGACATGCGGTTGGAGAAACCCCACTCGTTGTCGTACCAGGTCAGGATGCGGACGAAGTTGCCTTCGAGCACCTTGGTCTGGTCGAGCGCGAAGATCGAGGAGTGGCTGTCGTGGTTGAAGTCACGGCTGACCAGCGGCTCGTCAGTGTAGCCGAGGATGCCCTTCAGCGCGCCGTTCGAGGCGGCGATGATGGCGTCGTTGATTTCCTGAACCGTGGTGTTCCGCTTGGCGACGAACTTGAAGTCGACGACCGAGACGTTCGGGGTCGGCACGCGGATCGAGGTGCCGTCCAGCTTGCCCTTGAGGTGCGGCAGGACCAGGCCAACGGCCTTGGCAGCGCCGGTCGAGGTCGGGATCATGGACAGGGCTGCAGCGCGGGCGCGGTACAGATCCTTGTGCATGGTGTCGAGCGTCGGCTGGTCACCGGTGTAGGAGTGGATCGTGGTCATGAAGCCGTGGTCGATGCCTACGGCGTCATCCAGCGTCTTGACGACAGGAACCAGGCAGTTCGTCGTGCAGGAGGCGTTGGAGATGACCAGGTGGTCCTTGGTCAGCTGGTCGTGGTTGACGCCGAAGACGACCGTCAGGTCGGCGCCGTCAGCCGGAGCGGAGACGATGACGCGCTTTGCGCCAGCCTGGAGGTGAAGCGCGGCCTTGTCACGCGAGGTGAAGATGCCGGTGCATTCCATGGCGATGTCGACGCCGAGTTCTGCGTGCGGCAGCGTTGCCGGATCCTTGATCGCGGTGACCTTGATCGGCTTGCCGCCGTCGATGATGATCGTGTCGCCTTCGACCTTGACCGTGGCCGGGAACTTGCCGTGGATGGAATCGTAGCGCAGCAGATGCGCATTGGTTTCGACCGGGCCGAGATCGTTGATCGCGACGACTTCGATGTCGGTGCGGCCGGATTCGACGATGGCGCGCAGAACGTTACGTCCGATACGGCCAAAGCCGTTGATGGCAACTTTCACAGTCATGAATACACTCCCGAATTGAATAGATGGCTTAAGAGGCAAGTCAGGGCGCCCCGGGGGACGCCCTGGCGGGATGGTGTCAGGCAAGCTTTGCTTCGGCCGCCGCAACGACGGCGTCCGAGGTGATGCCGAAATGCTTGTAAAGTTCCTTGGCCGGGCCAGAAGCACCGAAGGACTTCATACCGATGAATGTGCCGGTGGAACCGATGATCGCGTCCCACCCCATGCGGATGCCGGCTTCAACGGCGATCTTGACCGGTGCTTTGCCGATAATCGCTTCCTGATAGGCGGCATCCTGCTCGAAGAAGAGCTCGAAGCAGGGCACGGAAACGACGCGGGCGGAAATGCCCTTGGCTTCCAGCTGCTGCTGGGCCTTGATCGCGATTTCCACTTCGGAGCCTGAGGCGAAGATCGAGACCTTGGCGTCGCTGGCCGAGATCAGCTCATAGGCGCCCTTGGCGCAGAGGTTGCTTTCTTCGTATTCCGTGCGGGCCGGGATCAGGTTCTGGCGGGTCAGGGCGATGCCGGACGGGCGATCCTTATGTTCGAGCGCAACCTGCCAGCACTCGACGGTTTCCGTCGCATCTGCCGGTCGGAACATCATCAGGTTCGGGATGGCACGCAGCGCTGCCATGTGCTCGACCGGCTGGTGGGTCGGGCCGTCTTCGCCAAGACCGATGGAATCATGGGTCAGGACGTGGATGACGCGGATGCCCATCAGGGCCGCCAGACGGATCGACGGACGGCAATAGTCCGAGAAGATCAGGAAGCCGCCGGAATACGGGATCAGACCGCCATGCAGCGCGATGCCGTTCATGGCGGCTGCCATGCCGTGCTCGCGGATCCCGTAATGGAGGTAGCGGCCGGAGAAGTCGGTCGGGGTGATCGACTTGGTCTGGCTCGTCTTGGTGTTGTTCGAGCCGGTCAGGTCGGCAGAACCGCCGAGCGTTTCGGCAACAACGCCGTTGATCACTTCCAGCGCATCCTCGGAGGCCTTGCGGGTGGCGATGTTCGGCTTGGTTTCGGCCAGCTTCTTCTTGTAGGCGTCGATGGCACCGGACAGGGTGCCCGGCAGATCACCGGCGAAGCGGCGGTTGAATTCCGTGCGCTTGTCGGCATCGGCGGCAGCGAGGCGCGCTTCCCAGTCCTTGCGGATCTTGGTGGAGCGCAGACCAGACAGGCGCCAGGCGTCGAGCACGTCGGCCGGGATCGAGAAGGCTTCGTCGGCCCAGCCAAGCGCCTTGCGGGTGGCGGCGATCTCATCGGCGCCGAGCGGCGAGCCGTGAACCTTGTGAGTGCCGGCCTTGTTCGGCGAACCGAAGCCGATCACGGTCTTGGCCGCGATCATTGTCGGCTTGTCGGAGGCCTTGGCGGTCTCGATGGCAGCGGCAATGGCCTCCGGATCGTGACCATCGATGGCAATGGTGTTCCAGCCGGCCGAACGGAAGCGGGCATGCTGGTCGGTCGAGTCGGCGAGCGAGACGGCACCGTCGATCGAAATGCCGTTGTCATCCCAGAAGACGATCAGCTTGTTGAGCTTAAGGTGGCCGGCAAGCGTGATCGCTTCCTGGCTGATGCCTTCCATGAGGCAACCGTCACCGGCAAGCACATAGGTGTAATGGTTCTGCAGCTCGGAACCGAATTCATTGCCGAGCTTCTTTTCGGCGAGGGCCATGCCGACGGCGGTCGCAATGCCCTGGCCGAGCGGACCGGTGGTCGTCTCGATGCCGGAGGCGTGACCATATTCCGGGTGGCCGGCGGTCTTGGCGCCCAGCTGGCGGAAGGCCTTGATGTCGTCGATCGTCATGTCCTCATATCCTGTGAGATAGAGGAGCGAATAGATCAGCATCGAACCATGGCCGGCCGACAGCACGAAACGATCGCGGTCAGGCCAGAGCGGGTTCTTCGGGTCGAAGCTCAGATAGCGGGTGAAGAGGACAGTCGCGACATCGGCGCAGCCCATTGGCATGCCGGGGTGACCAGAATTGGCCTTTTCCACTGCATCCATGGCAAGGAAACGGATCGCATTTGCCATCCGCTGATGTTTTTCGGGAGAAATCATGGCTTTTCCGCTTGTTCCGGGGCTGCGAGACACGGCCTGTCATGGCAGGCCGTCTGAACGGGGCTGATCCTTATCAGGTGCATCGCGCAAGTCAACAAAAGCCCCAGCGTGTGGGCATTTGTGAGGCGCAAAAAGCATGACCTGCCTCTTCTCTGTGCATGGCGAGATTTCTTTCACCGATCAGATGATCCACCCAAATATTCCACAGAATTGGCTGGTATCGCAGACGGGCGGTTTATTGACGCACGGCAATCACGGGGCTTACTGTCCCGGCAAGATCGACGCCTGGGGCGACAACGATTCGTCTGGCGCAACAAGAATAACGGGACTGGGGCGAGACAATGCCGACGGACAATCCGGTCGATGCCGCGCTGAACGCGCTTCGTCAGGCGGTGGCCGGGCTAGAGAATGCCGTGGACATGCGTTTCGAAGCCGAGCGCGAGGGCCGCGAAGTCGAGGGTGAAGTGCGCCGGGTGCATGCGGATCGCTCGCAGCTGGCGCATGAGCTGGATGAGTCCCAGTTCCGGGCGAACCGGCTGGAAGAAGTCAATCGCGAGGTTTCGCGCCGTCTCGTGACGGCCATGGAAACGATCCGGGCCGTGTTGGACCGGTGATCCGCGACTGCCATATGTGCGGCAGTCAGTGTTGGAGGGGCGGTGCCACGGTGCCGCTTTTGATTGAAGAGTTGGATTGCCGATGGCCCAGGTAACAGTCACGATAGACGGCAAGGCCTATCGCATGGCCTGTGAAGAGGGGCAGGAAGAGCACCTCACGACACTTGCCGGACAGTTCGATCGTTATGTCAGCCATTTGAAGGGGCAATTCGGCGAAATCGGTGACCTCAGGCTGACGGTGATGTCCGGCATCATGGTCATGGACGAATTGTCCGAGGTCAATCGGCGGTTGGCAGCGGCGGAGGCCGAGCTTGCCGCTTTCCGCGACGGTCGAGATACCGTGTTGACAGGTGCTGTGCAGCGTGACCAGCAGGTGGCGCGTGCGGTCGCCGAACTTGCGGACAGATTGAACGGCATCACCCGCAAGCTCACCCAGCGTCCTGTCGCGACCGCTCAGGAAAACTGATCAAGGAATTGTCACGCGGGTCTGGCGCGACGCAGGCGAAGCGCCTATATCTCTCAAGCGGTCTGCGCCTCTCGACAGGAACCACAATCCCTGGGGCCATACTCGATCCAAAGGGAGCTGTCCCTGACCAGGCCCGTGGGCTTGGACATATGGCGCCCACCTACGTTTGTAGGCACCCAGGATCGTAAATCTCCATCGGTTGCCGTGGATCGCACTTTTACCTCTTCATCCGCATTCAACGAAAAAGCCGCCGCGATCGCTCGCGACGGCTTTTCGTTTTGCGACCTCAGCGAGGCTCAGAATTCTTCCCAGTTGTCCGGGCTGCTGGCGGCTGCCGCCGAACCACCGCCACCGAAGGCCTTGGCGAGCGTACCGACCATCTTTCGGGCAGGGGAGTTCACCGGGCGGGCTGCACTTTCTGCGGCGCGTGGCGCAGACGTGGCGCGAACCGGCTGGCTGACCGGTGCCGGCGCACGGGCCGGAGCCTGCGCTGCCGGCATCTGGCGGAAACCGGCGTCCTGCATACGGAACTGGGTGACGAGACCGGAAAGGTTGCGGGCGCTTTCGGCGAGACGATGCGTGACGGCCGTCGCTTCTTCCACCATGGCGGCGTTCTTCTGGGTGAACTGGTCCATGTGGTTCACCGAGCCGTTGATCTCGTGCAGCGCGGTTGACTGCTCGCGGGCAGCCGATGCGATGGCCGAGATGTGCTCGTTGATCGAGGCCACCTGACCGGAGATCTCGCTGAGTGCCGAGCCCGTCTGCTGGACGAGCGAAACGCCGCCGGCAACGGCCTCACCGGACTTGGTGATCAGCGTCTTGATGTCCTTTGCGGCATTCGCCGAACGTTGTGCCAGTTCGCGAACTTCCTGGGCAACGACTGCAAAGCCCTTGCCGGCTTCACCAGCGCGTGCGGCCTCAACGCCGGCGTTCAGCGCCAGCAGGTTGGTCTGGAAGGCGATTTCGTCGATGACGTTGATGATCTTCGAGATTTCGCTCGAAGCCTGCTCGATCCGGCTCATGGCTTCGATCGCGTCGGACACGACCTTGCTCGAGCTTTCGGTGCTCTTGCGGGCCAGCGCGGCGATCTGTGCGGCCTGATCAGCCTTGGTGGACGAGCCACGGACGGTCGAGGTGATCTCTTCGAGTGCTGCTGAGGTCTCTTCCAGCGAGGCGGCCTGCTGCTCGGTGCGCTTGGACAGGTCGTCATTGGCCGAGCGCATTTCCGAAGAACTCGCCTCGATGCCCATTGTCTCCGTGCGGATATCGGAGAGGGTGGTCGACAGTTTTTCGACCGAGTTGTTGAAGTCGAGACGCAGCTTGTCGAGATTGCCGGTAAAGGTCTGGTTGATGCGAACCGTGAGGTCGCCATCGCTCAGTTTGTGCAGGCCGCTGGCCAGCGCTTCAACGGCTTCCTGCAGCAGGCGTGCATCTTCGGCCTTGGCGCGCTCGCGCTCGATCCGCTCCTGTTCGCCATGGGCTGTCGCTTCGGCGGCGCGACGCTCGATTTCGATCTTCTGGATCGCACTTTCGCGGAATACGTCGATCGAGCGGGCGAGATCACCAATTTCGTTCTTCAGGTTCGTGTCCGGGACAACCGTATCGAGTTGGCCACCGGCCAGGCGATTGGCGACCGCCGTCAGACGCGGGAGAGCGCCGACGATCTGGCGGACGAAGAGCGAGATGAGGACAGCAGCGAAAATCAGGACAATCAGCGCCGTGATGGCGATGGCATTCGTCATCTGGGTCGCAATGCTGTTGATGTCTGCAGAACGGACACCGGCGTAAAGAATGCCGAGGACGTCGCCCTTCGGCGAGAAGATCGGCTGATAGATGGTGTAATAGGGAACATCGAGGATCACGGCTTCGCCGCGATAGGTCTCGCCCTTGGTGGCAAACGGATAGACCGCGCCGGTCTGGCCAAGCGCCGTGCCGACAGCGCGCTTGCCGTCCGGCTTGATGATGTTCGTGGTCCGGCGCCAGAAGTCCTTGCTGGCAGCGTCCCAGGCAAAGATCGTCGCCGTCTGACCCGTCATGCGACCGATGGTGTCGATCATCGTGTGATCGGTGAACTCGGCGGGAATGCTGTCCATCACGATGCGCGTGACATTGCCGTCGCTGCCCCAGGTGATCTGGGCGCCGGGCAGGTCACGGCTGATGATGGTGGCTGCCACACGCAGGCTGGTGTCCTGGTTGGCGATTGCATCTTCCTTGATGCGCTGCTGAATATGACCGGAGATGACCCAGGAGACGGCGCCGAGCGATGCGACCAGGATCATCACGGTCGTGACGGCGATCGTCTTGGTGATGCCGAAACGGGAGAATAGTGTCATATGACGTGGTCCTCATGAGGATGAATTCTCCCTTAGTTTAGAGGGGTGCTGTTAATCGTTGGTTTTCAAGAGGCTGCCGGCCAAACTTGATAAACGGCATTTTCTGATATTTTGGTGTTTTGGCCTCCCTAGATATGGGGGTTATGGGGTTTGCGGAGAGAGGAATGAACGAAAAACGTGTTTTGAAGGCTGCCATCCGCAAGGAACGGTTGGCCCTGCGTGACGCAATTGACGCGACATCACGGCTCGAGTTGAGCCTTGGCATGGCGGAACGCGCCGGGGATGCTATCCGGCTTGAACCGGGTCTTGTCGTCTCGGGTTTTTTCCCGATCCGCTCTGAAGCCGACATTCGCCCGCTGATGGCGCGTCTGCAGGCGCGGGGTGCGCGCCTCTGCCTGCCAGTGGTGATGGATAAGGAAACCATTGTCTTCCGCGAACTTGTGGCCGGTGCGGAACTGGTTGATACCGGGTTCGGAACCCGGGGCCCGGGTGCCGAGGCAGCTGTCCTTGATCCGGATCTGCTCTTCGTTCCGCTTTCGGCATTCGATGCTTCGGGGCATCGGATCGGCTATGGCGCGGGGCATTATGACCGTGCAATCGCCCGTTTGAGGGAAAAAGGCCGGCATCCGCGGCTGATCGGCATTGCATTCGACTGTCAGGAGGTGGCAGAAGTGCCGGCGGAAGCGCATGACGTCCGGCTTGAGGCCGTGCTGACGGAAAGCGGCCTCAGAACATTCAAGGTGTGATTGGACGAACGATGCGACTGCTTTTTCTCGGTGACATGGTGGGCAAGACCGGACGGACGGCTGTCTGGGAGCGACTGCCAGGCTTGATCTCCGACCTCAAGCTGGATTTCGTCATCGTCAACGGGGAAAATGCCGCCGGCGGGTTCGGCATTACCGAGGACATCTATCTCGAAACGATCAATGCCGGCGCTGATGTGGTGACGACCGGCAATCACGTCTGGGACCAGAAGGAAGCGGTCAGCTTCTGCACGCGCCACGACCAGTTCCTGCGGCCGGCGAACTATCCGGCCGGCACGCCCGGCAAGGGTTCCGGCCTTTTTTATGCGCGCAACGGCGCGCGCGTGCTCGTTGCCAACATCATGGGCCGGGTGTTCATGCATCCCGAACTCGACGACCCCTTCAAGTCGGCGGAGAGCATTCTTGCGGCCGCCCCGCTGAAGGAGCAGGCCGACGTGATCGTCTTCGACTTCCACGCAGAAGCGACCAGCGAGAAGCAGTGTTTTGGCCATTTCGTCGATGGCCGTGCCAGCTTCGTTGTTGGCACGCATACGCATGTGCCGACGGCCGACCACCAGATCCTGAACGGCGGCACGGCCTATATGTCGGATGCCGGCATGTGCGGCGATTACGACTCCTCGCTCGGCATGGAAAAGGAAGAACCACTCAACCGGTTCATCTCCAAGATGCCGAAGGGACGTTTCGAAGCGGCAAGCGGGCCTGCAACCATTTGCGGCGTGGGTGTCGAAATCTCCGACAGCACCGGTCTTGCCGAAAAGATTGCGCCGCTTCGCATTGGGCCTCGGCTGGCTGAAACCATTCCGGATTTCTGGGCCTGATTGGCCGCTTCATCCGGCAGAAGACCGTTTCTCAATAACGCCAAAGTGACGGCCGCGCGTGCTGCGGGCGGTTTACGCCTTCGTCCGGCTGGCTCATGCTCCATGCCATCGACACAGACGGTTCGGGAGCGGCATGATGCTGAGACTGGTGCTGAGTGGCTTGAGTTTGCTGATGGCGGCGGGTGGCGTCGGGGCGCAGGAGGCGCGGCCTCAGCTCAGCCAGTGTCAATTGATCGCGGAACGCCTACCGTCGGTCCAGTATGCCAATTTCACGCCGCCGCCCTCAGGCAGCCCCGTTTTCGCCACGCCCGTGCAATTGCAGGAAGACGTGGTCATCACCTTCGTCGGTCATTCAACCTTCCAGATCGATACACCGGGCGGCATCTCCATCGCCACAGATTTCAACGGATGGCTGCGAACGTCTCGCACGCCTGATGTCGTGACGATGAACAAGGCGCATTCCAGCCACTATACGATGAACCCCGATCCCGCGATCACGAACGTGCTGCAGGGGTGGAATGAGGCGCAGCCGGGTGAACCGGCCAAACATGCGCTGGTTGTCGGTGATGCCTATGTTCGCAATGTCGCGACGGACATCCGCAGTTGGGGCGGTGCCTTCGAGCCGAATGGCAATTCCATCTTCATCTTCGAAGTGGCGGGGCTGTGCATCGGGCATCTCGGACATTTGCATCACGAATTGACGGACGCTCATTACGGTGAGATCGGCCGCCTTGATATCGTGATGGTGCCCGTGGATGGTGGGCTCACTATGGGGGCCGAGAGCATGAGCCGGACGATCGAGCGGCTGCGCTCATCGCTGGTGCTGCCGATGCATCGGCGCGGAGCAATCATCGACAGCTTCCTTGGCATGTTCGATGACCGCTACGACAAACAGGTGTCTCAGAACAGCGGCTTCACGGTATCCATGCGGACCTTGCCGAAGAAGCCGATGATCCTGGTGCTGGCCGGAAACTAAAGAGCGCCCCTGTCGTGGAAGACTATGGGACGCTCTTCTGTCAGGCATGGCTGAGGTACAGGTCTCAGGCGAACCGCAGCTGGCGATGGATGCCCACATCGGGGGTCTTTTCCGGATCGAGATTGGCCTTGGCGATTTCCCATCCGAACTTGAGCGTGCTTCCGGTCGAGGCCCAGATCTCACCATCATCGAGCGAGAGTGCGATCATGGTAAGTGTCGGGTCTGACTTGCCGCCCTCATACCATGCGGCAACGACCGAGTTCCAGTATTCGTCGATCTTGGCCGGATCCTTGATCTCGGTGAGCGTGCCGGACAGGCAGGCGTGGTAATCGTGGTTCTTGCCGACGACGCAGAAATGGGCGCGGCTCCCCGGCTTGAGGGATTGCACAAGGTGGCTATCGGTCTTGGTGTAGAACCAGATCATGTTGCGCTTCCGATCGGCATTCGGGGCCATCGGCTGCATATGCATGTCAGTTCCCATCAAGCCGAGCATGCCGGCATGGATGTGGTCGATTTCGTCCCAGAGCTGTTCTGCAGGGTTTTCGCGAGCGTCGCTGAAGCTGGCCATGTTTTATCTCCTTCACGTCAGTCGGAGAGGCAACGAGTTTTGCCGGGACTTGTTCCGGCCCCTCGATCACGCGCCGTTCGGTTGCACATGGGGCGCGCGAGGTTAGCTTGGTCTTGAACAGGGCTGCTTTCGCCCGTATAAGGCGCCAATTCCAACATAAGACCTGATCAGGGGTGCCATGGCTGGCCATTCACAGTTCAAAAACATCATGCACCGCAAGGGCAAGCAGGACGGCATCCGTTCGAAGATGTTCTCCAAGCTCGCGCGCGAAATCACGGTTGCGGCCAAGTCTGGCTTGCCCGATCCATCCATGAACGCTGCTCTGCGCCTCGCCGTCCAGAACGCCAAGGCGCAGTCGATGCCGAAGGACAATATCGACCGCGCCATCAAGAAGGCCTCTGGCGCCGATGCAGAGAGCTATGACGCGATCCGTTACGAGGGCTATGGTCCGGGCGGCGTTGCCGTGATCGTCGAGACGCTGACCGACAACCGCAATCGTACGGCTTCGGTTGTCCGCTCGACCTTCTCCAAGGCTGGCGGCGCTCTTGGCGAAACGGGATCGGTATCCTTCTCCTTCGATCACGTCGGAGAGATCACCTACAAGGCCTCTGTCGGCAGTGCCGATTCCGTCATGGAAGCCGCGATCGAAGCCGGTGCCGAGGACGTGGTTTCGGATGAAGACGGCCACACCATCTATTGCGCGTTTGAGGACATGAACGACGTGTCCAAGGCGCTGGAAGCGGTGCTGGGTGGCGCGGAGTCGGTCAAGGCGATCTGGAAGCCGCAGAACACGGTGCCGGTCGACGAAGACAAGGCGCAGTCGCTGATGAAGCTCATCGACACGCTGGAAGACGATGACGATGTGCAGAACGTCTATTCGAACTTCGAAGTCTCTGACGAAGTCATGGCGAAACTCTCCGCCTGATTTCATCAATCTTGCCTGAAACAAGAAGCCCGGCTGCGTTGAGCGGCCGGGCTTCTTGCATTTCGCCTCATGGATGCGGCGGTGGATTTCGGGCTTGTCAGGCGGCGACGCTGCGGACGCTGCCGATGACGTCGACGAGTTCATTGACGATGCGCTCGACCTGTTCGCGGTCGTCGCCTTCCGCCATGACGCGGATCAGCGGCTCGGTGCCGGAGGGGCGAATGACGAGGCGGCCGGAATTGGCGAGCTCACTCTCGGCATCGGCAATCGCCTGCTTCACGGTCGCGTCTTCGAGCGGCTTGCCGCCGGAGAAGCGGACATTGCGCAGAAGCTGCGGCACGGGTTCAAACCGGTTGCACAATTCGCTGACCGTCTTTCCGGTTCGCTTCACAGCCGCGAGGATCTGCAGGGCAGCAACGAGGCCGTCGCCGGTCGTGCCGTGGTCGGACAGCACGATATGGCCGGACTGTTCGCCGCCAATGTTGAAGTCGTTGTGGCGCATGTGCTCGACGACATAGCGGTCGCCGACCTTGGTGCGGGCCAGCGTCAGGCCCTTGCCGGTGAGGAACCGCTCAAGACCGAGATTGGACATGACGGTCGCGACGATGCCGCCGCCGCGCAGCATCTGGTCCTGCGCCCAGGTCTCGGCAATCAGCGCCATCAACTGGTCGCCATCGATCACCTTGCCATTTTCGTCGACGATGATGACGCGGTCGGCGTCGCCGTCGAGGGCGATGCCAATGTCAGCGCGTACTTCATGCACCTTTTTCTGCAGCGCGTCCGGGTGGGTGGAGCCGCATTCGAGATTGATATTGGTGCCGTTCGGCTCGTTGCCGATGGTAATGACCTCGGCGCCGAGTTCCCAAAGGGCGAGCGGCGCCACCTTGTAGGCCGCGCCGTTGGCGCAATCGATGGCGACGCGCAGACCCTTGAGTGTGACGTCGCGGGGCAGGGTGCGCTTGGCGAACTCGACATAGCGGTCCTGCACGCCGTCAATACGCTTGGCCCGGCCGATGTCGTTGGGCGCTGCGAGCTGGCCGTAGATATCCTTTTCTAGCATATCCTCGATCTGGAGCTCCAGTTCGTCGGAGAGCTTGTAGCCGTCAGGGCCGAAGAGCTTGATGCCGTTATCGGCGAAGGGGTTGTGGGACGCCGAGATCATCACGCCGATGTCGCAGCGAAGCGACCGGGTCAGCATGGCGACGGCCGGTGTCGGGATCGGGCCCAGAACGAAGGCATCGAGGCCAGCGGCTGTAAAGCCCGCGACCATGGCGTTTTCGAGCATATAGCCGGAGAGGCGCGTGTCCTTGCCGATCACCACCCGGTGGCGATGGCCCCCGCGGCGGAAAAGGGTGCCGGCGGCGATGCCGACGCGCATGGCAAGATCCGGCGTCATCGGGAAGCGGTTGGACAATCCGCGAATGCCGTCTGTGCCAAAATACCGACGTGTCATGTCAACTCCGTATCAATGCCGTTTCGCGGCGAACCTGTCTCGCGGGTAGGGCTTGGCAACCCGAATCGGCTGCCTCGCTGGTCGCTCTTCATCCGCACTTTTCGCTCCCATGCCACGAAATGCGGCGCTGATCACGTAAATTAGCGTCAAACTTGATTACATGTCGTGAGCGGATGCGAGCCGGCTTGAGATTTCGGCGGCCAGTGTACGGGCGTTTCGTCCGATGATCATGCTCAGGTGATTGCCCCGGATCGCCACCCATTCCGCTTGGGGCATATAGGGGCGCCAGAGGGTGCGCGCGTCGCAGTCGACGGGCGAACCTTGCATTGAGAAGAAGAAGGTGACCGGGCCATCATATCTGCGGGGGCGGTATAAACCCTTCATCCGCAGGAGTTCGCAGGCGCGGGCGGTATAGCCCGGTGTGTTGCCGCCGAGCCATTGCGGTGCTCGATACGGATAGTCCGGCTGTTTAGGGTTGAGAAAGCGAAATGCCAGTTGGTGACCGCGCTTGGGCGCGCTCAACCGTTGCAGATCGCCGGGCGTCAGGATTGCCTGAGCTTCGCGCCGGGCCGGCATGCCTGCCAGAACGCCCTTTGCAACCCTTTGCAATTTTGCGGCGAGACGCGCCAGGATGAAGCCCGTCCAGCGATGCAGAGGCCAGACATGATCGTTTTGCGGCGTATCGATCAATCCGCAAAACGCGACAGTCCTGCCTTCAGCGGTCAGCGCCCGCGCAATTTCAAGCGCCAGTACTCCTCCAAAGGAATAACCGAGAAGATGCACGGGCCCTTCGGGCTGATGATGCCGGATCGCATCAAGCGCGTGTTGCACCTCGTCTGCCACCGTCGCCGGGTTATCGAAAGGGCGGTCCGTCCAGGAGATCGAGACCCCGTAGATGGGGCCTGGCTGTTCGATTGTGCGGGTGAGGTCGTCAAGCTCCAAGAAGACGCTGACGCCACCGGCGTAGACGAAGAGCGGTGGGCTTTCGCCCTTGCCTTCACGGAGAAGGATTAGCTTGCCATCCGGACCTGTCTTGCCGCAGCCAAGCATTTGCCCGAGGCGTGTGAGGTTTGGGTAATCGAGAAACGCGTTGACGTCGAGTTCGACGCCTGTCTGCAGGTAGAACAGCCTCATGATGTTGAGTGCGCGATTGGCGTTGAGGCCCGCATCGACGAGATTATCATCGGGAGAAAGGGGCTTGCGGAGGATCTGCTCGCAGATCGCCTTCAGTCGCTCCATGCTTGCCGCGTTCGTCCCTGCCTGCACGAATTGCCCTTCGCCCGTTGTCCTGGTGCGGCATATTAGAACGAGCGGGGGCAAAATGCGTTAACGGCAGGCCACTCTCGCGTTGAAAGATCAAGTTTGGTTACCGGCTGTCGATCACGCTTCGTGGTCTGCTGTCATGCACTGACGCCACAAACAACAAAGCCCTCCCGAAAGGGGAGGGCTTTGCAATCGTTTGGTCTTTGCGACCGGCGTTCCTTAGTGCGGCTGAGGCTCAAAGCCCGCTTCCGGCTCGCCACCCTTCGGCAGGTCCTTACGGCCGGTCGAGGGAACGGCAGAGCCGCGGCTCGGCGTGCTGTCGTCGCCGCTGTCGCGGGACGGCTTTTCGCCGCGGATCAGAGCCTTGATCTCTTCGCCGGACAGGGTTTCGTATTCCAGCAGACCCTCGGCGATCGCAACAAAGGCGTCGTGATGGTCGGTCAAAATACGGCGGGCTTCGGTATAGGCTTCGTCGATCAGGCGACGCACTTCCGTGTCGATCTTCTGAGCGGTCGATTCCGAAACGTTCTTCGACTGCGAAACGGAGTGGCCGAGGAAGACTTCCTGCTGGTTTTCGCCGTAAGCGACCTGGCCGAGGACGTCGGAGAAGCCCCACTGCGTGACCATGGCGCGGGCAAGCTTGGTGGCCTGCTCGATGTCGGAGGAGGCACCAGAGGTGATGTTCTCCTTGCCGAAGGTCAGCTCTTCCGCCACGCGGCCACCCATCATGATGACGAGGCGCGAGACCATCCACTTGTAGCTCATCGAATAGCGGTCGCCCTCGGGCAACTGCATGACCATGCCAAGTGCACGGCCGCGCGGGATGATCGTCGCCTTGTGCAAGGGATCAGCAACCGGCACCTGCAGAGCGGTGATGGCGTGGCCGGCTTCGTGATAGGCGGTCAGCTTCTTTTCGGCTTCGGTCATGGCAGACGAGCGGCGTTCCGCGCCCATCATGATCTTGTCCTTGGCGTCCTCGAACTCGGCCATGGTGACGACACGCTTGTTGCGGCGTGCGGCCATCAGGGCAGCTTCGTTGACGAGGTTCATCAGATCTGCACCAGAGAAGCCGGGCGTCCCGCGGGCGAGAACCTTCAGATCAACATTCGGTGCCAGCGGCACGTTGCGGGCGTGAACCTTGAGGATGCGCTCGCGGCCGATGATGTCGGGGTTCGGAACGACGACCTGGCGGTCAAAACGGCCCGGACGCAGAAGGGCGGGATCGAGAACGTCGGGGCGGTTGGTCGCCGCGATCAGGATGATGCCTTCATTGGCTTCGAAGCCGTCCATCTCGACGAGCAACTGGTTGAGCGTCTGTTCGCGCTCGTCATTGCCGCCGCCGAGGCCTGCGCCACGATGGCGACCGACGGCGTCGATTTCGTCGATGAAGATGATGCAAGGTGCGTTCTTCTTGGCCTGCTCGAACATGTCGCGGACGCGGCTTGCACCGACGCCGACGAACATTTCAACGAAGTCCGAACCGGAGATCGTGAAGAATGGCACATTGGCTTCACCGGCAACCGAACGGGCGAGAAGGGTCTTACCCGTGCCCGGAGGGCCAACGAGCAGAACGCCGCGCGGGATTTTGCCGCCAAGGCGCTGGAACTTCTGCGGGTCGCGCAGGAATTCGACGATTTCCTCGAGATCCTGCTTGGCTTCGTCAACGCCGGCAACGTCGTCAAAGGTCACGCGGCCATGCGCTTCGGTCAAAAGCTTGGCCTTGGACTTGCCAAAGCCCATGGCGCCACCACGACCGCCGCCCTGCATCTGGCGCATGAAGAACAGCCAGACGCCAAGGATCAGCAGCATCGGCAGAAGCGTGCCGATATAGCTCAGGAAGCCGGAGGAACCGTCCGTTTCCGGCCGGGCGACAATCATCACGTTCCGCTGTTCAAGCTTGTTCAGCAGGTTGTCGTCGATCACGGGCGCATAGGTCTGGAAGGCCGTGCCATTCTCGACATAGGTTCCAAGGACGCGGTTTCCGGTGATTGTTGCGTCACGAACGCGACCCGAATCCACTTCCCGGAGGAACTGCGAATAGGGGATCTCGCGCGAGCTCGTCTGAGACGGCGACGTCTGGAACATGCTGAACAATGCGATCAGCAGGAGGGCTATGATTGCCCAGAGCGCGAAATTCCGAAAATTTGGGTTCATTGAACTCCCCGAACACCTGTAGGCGGGCCGAACCCGCAGAATTACCAGATAACATAGGAGCGCTCCGCCCGGTTGCCAAGGCAAACCGACCTTCCCCCGACGTTTTCCGTCAATAACTCCTAAATTGGACAGAAAGGCGTCTCGTCGCGGCCGACCAGGCGATCGATCGCCCGAGCAAGCGGCAGATCGAAATCCGGCAGCATGTGGTCGAGAAGCGCAATGTGGAGATTGGACCGGACCAGACCGGGTTCGGCCAGCGGATTGCCCTGAAAATCATGGAAAAATGGGTGGGTGCCGGCCAATGCGGCCTTAACCGTGCCGGGCAGGCTCGGGTCATTGATCGGGGCGTGGCCGGCTGCGATGTGCAGATCGACCGCGCCCAGATTGTCGAGCCGATACCGGCCGTCCCAGAGCACCGAAGTCCCGGCGGGGAGGGGGAGCGGCAAAAGACCGCGCCTCTCGCGCAGACAAAAGAGGTCGTTTCGGCGTCTGACAAAGAGCGCACCGGCCAGTGTGAGGCGAAAGTCCTGTCCCCCATCCAGCGCTGTCATCAGCCGATCGATGCTGTCGGCCTGTGGACGATGCGAACGTCCGCCGGCGATGGCTGCCAGTGTCGATAGGGCATGGCGGCGGACTGGGTCGTCAGCGATCGCGGCGGCGGGCGGCGAGGGGAGGCCTATACGAAAGACATAATCGCCGAGCCTCTCGACTGTCTCCTGCAGCCAGTCAGCTGTGGCCCAGCACAGTGTCCGGCGGCTTGCGGCTGCGTTGGCAATGACGGTCTCATCGAAGGGGAGAGCATCGCGCCGGACGCGCACGCGCTCATAGCGGGGATCTTCATTCGTGGGGTCATCCAGCCATGCCGCAGCTTGTTGGCGAAGCGCAACACGGATGGCTTCGCGGCGGACTCCGAGAAGTGGTCTCAGAATCCAGTGCCGGCGGCCATAGAGGGTGGCCGGTGCCATTCCGGCAAGGCCGAGGCCTGATGCTGCAGCGCGTTCGGCGCGCATGCGCACAGTCTCGATTTGGTCATCCAGGGTATGGCCGGTGAGGATTGCGTCGGCTCCCATGCGCTCGGCGGCGTCCGAAAGCAGGCGATAGCGTGCGTCACGGGCGGCGGCGGGAATGCCTGTTTTCGGCTTGGCACCGGTCCAGTCGAGGATGTCGTGGGGGATGTCGAGGTGTTTGCAGAGATCCGCGACCCAGCGGGCCTCTTCGGTCGAGCCCTGGCGGAGACGATGGTCGACGGTGGCGGCGACGAGGCGGTGGTCTCGATGTGACGTGCGCAGGAGGTTTTTGAGAAGGATCAGGAGCCCGGTCGAGTCACTGCCACCGGAAATGGCGACCAGCAGAGTGGCTGGTGTCTTCAGAGACGAAAGGAAGGCCGAAAGGGCGGCCTCGGGTGATGATGGTCTGCCGGTCGTGGCCGTCTCTGCGGCCGCGGCAGACATCAGCAGCCGAGCCGCTTCTGCTCGCTCGCGACCTTGGAAACAACGGCACGGGAGGCTTTGGGGTAACGCTTGCTGACCTCGCGAAGCGTGGCACAGGCGGTTTCATTGTTGTCGAGAGCGGCCAGCGACATGCCGAGCTTGAGCAGCATTTCCGGTGCCTTGGGCGAGGAACTGTAGGTCTGGTGTGCATTCAGGAAGGTCTTGGCGGCTTCACTGAAATTGCCTTGCGAATACAGGGCTTCGCCAAGCCAGAAGTTTGCGTCTGCAACCTTGGCGCTGCTTGGATAAGCATTGATGAAATCGCGGAATTCGCTTTCGGCCAGCGAGTAATCACCGGAGAGCACGTGGGCATAGGCGACCTGGTAGACGTCGTCTTCTGCGCCGAGCGAGGCTGACTGGGTGTTGCGGGTTGAAGGAGCAACCGTGGTCCCCGAATCAACACCGGGCAAAGCCGCGGAATTGCTGCCGGCATCGCCATTCAGGATTGCCGTCTTCGGCATGCCGTTGGCGTCGAGCTCGATCGAGCCAAGCGTCTGCTCGGCCGGCGCGCCTGTCGATGGGGTGGCGGCGCCGGCGGATGCGCCGGCGTCGGGGGTGTCGGTGATGATTTCGGCGACCGAATCCTGATCGCTGCCCGGATTCACCGGTCGGGTCAGCGAGCCGCTCTTCTTCTCCAGATCCTGGAAGCGGAATTCATTGTCTTCCTGCTGCTTGCGGATCTGTTCCTGCATCTGCAGCAGCTGGAAGCTCATCTCTTCGATGCGGCCGTTGAGGCTGCGGATTTCCTCTTCGAGCTGCTGGACGCGGATCGAAGGGTCGGAGACCTGTGCCATCTGGACTTCTGCGCGTGGTGCAGATTTCGGCTCAGCCTTCTGCTCGCCGACGGAGAGACCCGGAAACAGCTGGAACGCGAATGCTCCCCCGCCCGATCCCGCCAAAGCGGCCGACGCGAGCAGTGCGGCCATCACAAGTTTCTTCATATTCCTTTTCCTGTTTTCTCGATCAAGGGCGCCGAACCGGCGCAGACAGGAGTTTTTCCAATTGGCTGCAAAAAGCAACCGAGTTCGGCCAAAGTAAGGTGAAAAGAAAAAGGCGCCGCACGCGGCGACGCCTTTGATTTTGGCGAAGGCTTGAAGCCTTACATTCCGGCGCCACCGAGAACGGTGACCGCGCGACGGTTCTGCGACCAGCACGAGATGTCGTCGCAGACGGCGACCGGGCGTTCCTTGCCGTAGGAGATCGTCTTCAGACGCTGTGCCGGCACGCCGCGCTGAGCGAGATAATCGCGGGTCGCTGCTGCACGGCGAGCACCGAGAGCGAGGTTGTATTCGCGGGTGCCGCGTTCGTCGGCATGGCCTTCGATCGTAATCGCGTAGTTGGGGTAACGAGCTAGCCACTGAGCCTGACGGTCGAGCGTCTGGGCAGCGTCCGCGCGGATCGAAGTCGAGTCGGTGTCGAAGAAGATGCGGTCACCGACATTGACCGTGAAGTCCTGTGCGGAACCCGGGGTCGCGGCACCTGCGCCGCCGGCGCCGAGGCCTAGTTCACCGGCGCTGTTGGGCAGGTTCTTCTTGTTGGCGCAGCCAGCCAGGGCGAGCGTCATCATGAGAGCGACCATCGCAGGATTGGTGGCCAGCTTCTGCAGACGGCTCTTGGCCGGGGTGTCGATACGGCTCATCGCCAGTCTCCTTGAATTCTTGGTTAGGGTTGCCGGACGATAACCAATCGCGGTTAAGCGGCTCCAAACAATCATGGTTAACAAAGCGTGAAATCACTGCAAAGTCAGGTCGAATGAGACCCGTTTAAGGCAAGAAAGAGGCGCAAATGCGCCTCATTTAGAACTTGCTACTCCATGAGCGGGGACCATGCCGGGTCTGACGCGAAGGAGGGGGTCTTGATCGCCTGCTCGTTGTATCCGGTCAGGTCGATCGAGTAGAGCTGCGGCCCGCCGGCGCCGGCATTCTGCCGGAAGAACATCAGCACGCGACCGTTTGGCGCCCATGTCGGGCCTTCGTTGTGGAAGCCCGAGGTCAGGATGCGCTCGCCCGAGCCGTCCGTCTTCATCACGCCGATCGAGAACTTGCCGCCCGACTGCTTGGTGAAGGCGATCAAATCACCGCGAGGCGACCAGACCGGGGTCGAATAGGAGCCGTCACCGAAGGAGATACGGCGCTGCCCGGAGCCATCTGCACTCATGACGTAAAGCTGCTGACGACCGCCGCGGTCGCTTTCAAAGGCGATCTGGCTTCCATCGGGCGAGTAAGAGGGCGAGGTGTCGATGGCGGCGGTCGAGGTCAGACGGGTGGTCGTGCGCGAGCGCAGGTCCATCGTGTAGATGTTGGCATTGCCTTCCTGCTGCAGGCTCATGATGACGCGTTGACCATCGGGCGAGAAGCGTGGGGCAAAGGTCATACCGGGGAAATTGCCGACCACTTCACGCGAACCGGTTTCCAGCTGCAGAAGGTAGACGCGCGGCTGGTCGCCCTCGAAGGACATGTAGGTGATTTCCTGACGGTTCGGCGAGAAGCGCGGCGTCAGCACCAGATCCTTGGAGTTGGTCAGCGGACGCATGTTCTCGCCGTCCTGGTCCATGATTGCCAGCTGACGCTTGCGGTCTGTCTTCGGGCCGCTTTCGGAGACGAAGACGATGCGCGTGTCGAAATAGCCCTTTTCACCGGTGATGCGCTCATAGATCGCATCCGAGATGATGTGCGCAACGCGACGCCAGTTCTTCGGATCCGTGTAGAACTGCTGTCCGAGCATCTGCTGGCCGCCAAACACGTCCCAGAGGCGGACTTCGGCGCGCAGGCGGCCGTCGGCTTCCTTGGTGATGCGGCCGACGACGAGGGCCTCGGTCTTGAGGACCTTCCAGTCCTCGAAGCGCGGCGGCTGGTCGGGATTGGAGATCTTTTCGATGAATGCCGCACGGTTGACCGGCGCAAAGAGGCCCGAACGCTTCAGGTTCGCCTCGATGACCTGCGAGATCTGCGCACCGACGCCGTCATTGGAGACGAAGTCCGATACGGCGATCGGGAGCGGCTGGACATTGCCGCGGTTGATGTTGATTTCGACGGCGGCATAGGCTGGTGCAACGAAGGCACCGGCAAGGCCGGCACAGACCAGCAGAAGTCCGAGTAGATTTTTTTTCATGCTATCCAAGCCTTTTTTCAGCTCTTACATCAATTCGCTGGGATCGAAGTTGACCACAACTTCGGACCAGGCATCGTATTTGTCCCGTGGCAGATTGGAGAACGGGGCAGACTTGCGAACGGCACGCACAGCGCCGCTCATGAGAACCTGTTGTGCCGTTGGCGAGCCGCCGGTGGCTGTCGCTTCCGGTTCGCCGATCAACTCGCCATTCTGATCGAGGCGGAAGGACACGCGAATCTGCACATCCTCAGCATCAGCCATGCCGGGTGTGATCAGCCAGTTTTCCTGGATCACGCCGCGCAGGGCGTCGAGTTCACTCTGGCTCAGCGTCGAACCGCCCGTGTCCGTCTCGCCGCCGAGTGCGGCCTGATCGGTCGAGCGTTTCGCGCCGCCGCCGGAGGCATCGGTCTTGTTCAGGAGGGCTGCAACTTCGTCGGCATTGAAATCGCTCTCCATCTGCTTCTTGGCAGAGGCGGTTTCCTGCTTCTTGTCAGCCTTCTTGGCGTCAGACTTTGCCGTCTCTTTCTTTTCCGGCTTCTTTTCAGCCGGCTTGGCAAGTTCCGGCTCGGGGCGTGCGGCTGGTACCGGCGCCTTCTCGGGCAGCGGAATTTCTTCCGCAGCGGCCTGTTCGACAGGCACGGGCTCTTCCGGCTTGGGCTCCGGCGGTGGTGTCTCGGCGGGCTTGGCCTCGGGCGTTGGCGGCGGCGCCGTCTCTTCCGGCACCACTTCCTTCACTTCGTTCGGCTTGGCATCATTCGGCGGCACAGGGGCTTCGACGGATTTCGGCGCGGCCGCGACTTCCTTCTCGACGGGACGCTGTGTTGGCGTCGGCGGTGATTTCAGATCAACCTGGTTGTCGCCGAAGTTCTCAGCCGGCTCTGCGATCGGCGGCTTCTCGGTCGGAACCGGTGCCGATTTCTCCGCCATCGGGGCTTCCTTGTCGCCCTTCTGGATCTGGGTGAATTCCTCGATCGGAACGATGCTGACCGGAAGCGTCTCCATGTTCACCATGTCCAGCTTTTCCGGCGAGCCTAGTGTCACCAGCGTCGCTGCGAGCGCCACTCCATGCAGAAAAGTCGATGTGAAGAGACTCGCCTTCATGTCGCCCGATCAGTTCTTCTGTTCCTGCGAAGTGACAAGGCCGATATTGGTGTAACCGGCGGCGGAAATGCGTGCCATGACCTGCATGACGATGCCATAGGTCGCGGCGGTGTCGGCGCGGACGAAGATGCGTTCGCTATAGCCTGTGGTGGCGATGGCCTGCAGCTTCGGCACGACTTCGTCGATGGCGATGGCCGATTCCTGCAGATAGATCTCGCCAGCCGGATTGACCGAAACCGTGATCGGCTGGGTATCTGTATTGAGGGCGCCTGCCTGCGTCTGCGGCAGGTCGATCGGCACGCCAACGGTCATCATCGGGGCTGCGACCATGAAGATGATGAGCAGAACGAGGACGACGTCGACGAAAGGCGTGACGTTGATTTCGCTGACGAGGGCCTTTCGACCGCCGCGGCGTCCGCGGCGTCCGCCGCCCTTGCCCCCTGATCCGACTGACATACCCATGTTAAGTCTCCTGTCGCCGAGCCGTTACTGCGCCGCCTGGCGCGGCTGCAGCTTCTCGTCGATCTGGCGCGAAAGAATGGCAGAGAATTCGTCGGCGAAGCCTTCCATGCGGGCGGTCAGCTTGCCGGCTTCTCCGGAGAACTTGTTGTAGGCGATGACGGCCGGGATAGCGGCAACCAGACCGATGGCGGTGGCGAGCAACGCTTCGGCAATACCCGGTGCAACAACTGCGAGGCTGGCGCTGTTCGAGCCGGCAATGGCCTGGAAGGAGGTCATGATACCGACAACGGTACCGAAAAGGCCGATGAACGGTGCGGCAGAGCCGATGGTGGCGAGCGAGGACAGACGTGCTTCCAGTGTTTCGGTTTCACGCGCCAGCGTCACATCCATGGCGCGGTCGATACGCATCTGAAGGCCGATCGGCGAGCGGGCGCCGCGTTCGAAGCTCTTCTTCCATTCGCGCATCGCAGCGACGAACATGGAGGCGAGACCGGTATTGCTGCGCTCGGAAAGGGTCCGGTACAGTTCTTCGAGGGACTGGCCGGACCAGAAGATCTGCTCGAACTGGTCGAACTGGCGGCGGGCACGGGCATAGCTCAGATACTTGTCGATGACGATCGCCCAGGTCCAGATAGAGGCCGAAATCAGCCCGAGCATGACAAACTTCACGATCAGGCCAGCCTGCATGAACAGGCCCCACAGGCTCACGTCATGGGCTGCTGCCATTCCAACTTGTTCCATCGCCTTCACTTTCCCGAAATCCAAACGCCCGGTGGGTGAAACCGGGCGGTGACTGAGCTGTTACTGGTGGAAGAACGCGGCAGCCGCCGCCGAAACCCTTTTTCCGCCTTAGCTCCCCAGAATGCCTTCTGAGATGAAAATTTGGTCAAAGGAAGGCGTGCAGCGCACAAACTTCCAGTGCGCGAGTAAGACCCCATTATGGTTAAAACTGTGTTACGAAACGGGAGTTTCAATCCCCGTGCGGAACTGTTCTGCCAGCCCCTCCGGCAAACGTCTCGGTTTGCCATGACGGTTGACAACGGCAATGACCACTTTCGCAGCAATCAGCAGGCGGTCATCGCGCCCGATCTGCTGGGCGAGAATCATCTTCGCGCCGCCGGCCCTTTCGGTTCGTGTCGTGACGGTGATGAGGTCATCCATGCGGGCAGGGGCCTTGAAATCGATCTCCATGCGATGAACCATGAAGGCGAGGCCTTCGTCCGATGTCTCATAGAGTGCTGATTGCTCGACGCCGAGGCAGCGGAGATAATCGGTGCGGGCGCGTTCCATGAAATGCAGATAGCGCGCATGATACACCGCACCGGAGAAGTCGGTGTCTTCGTAGTAAACCCGCTGCACCAGATGGTGCACGCCGTTGATGATCTCGCCGGAGAGGGGTAATCTCGGGATTGTCATGGATTTCTCCTGTCGAGGATTTGCGCGCGGGCGAGGGGCTAACCGATCCGACCCTTACCTGTCCAGCATCATGAGGGTGGTTTCGTCGATACCAAGTCGCAGCATCACGTCCAAACGATTGGCAGCATCATCTGCGACGATGAACTCATCGAGTTGAGGCGGGGCTACCGATGTGCCGGACAGCATGGCATGGGCCTGGCCGCGATGATGGGTCTGATGCTGGAAGAGATGCGACAGGACGTCGTCCACGCGTTCGATCTGGACACGGCCTGTCCTGTGAATGCGCACAAGCTCTCTCAGATTTTCGGCTTCGAGGGCCAAACAGAAGTCGAGCAGGCGCCGGTCCGACTTCACCTGTGCTGCCCGCAATTCGCCCTGCGTGTTGAACGGGATCTCGTTCGCCCAGGCTTTCGGTCCCAGATCACCGCCCAGAAGGGCGTCAATATAGAACCAGTCGATGATCAGGATATGATTGAGTGTTGCGCAGAGCGACGGGAAGAAGCCTGTCCTCGGCGCTTCGAAGTCTTCACCGGAGAGCTTGGCGACCGCGTCATGCAGCCTGTCATTGGCGAGCAGGTTGTTATAGGCCAGCTTTCTGAAACTCCGGGTCGGATCGGTCATTTCAGGTCAAGATCTCCATCGTGCCAGATGATGTGTTTTGGCGATTGCGGCAGGGTCTCGATTTCGTCGGCAATGAAGTATGGCGGAATATCGAGCCGCTTCAGAGCCTCACCGGTCGCCGGCACCCATTTGAACTCGAGCGCGTTTTTGCCATCCTGGATATGATGCACGATGTCAGCGGGATGGAAAGGAAAACGATCCGGAATTTCCATCAGGTAGTAGAGGCCGAGTTCGTGCCAGGCCTTGCCCTCGTAATCGAAGAAGTTCTCGACGATCCAGAGCAGGCGCTCGATCTTCGCTTCGACCTGCAGTTCTTCCATCATCTCGCGGCGGAGCGTCTCCTGCGAGGTCTCGCCGATCTCGGCCCGACCGCCAGGGAATGTCCAGAAGGCCTCATGGGTTGCGCGATGCACCAGAACATGGCCATCCCGAAAGGCCAGGCCCGCAATGCGGTGATTGAACCGGCGCTTGCCATCCTTGATGGTGATCAGGGTTCGGGAGGTCATGCGGTGTCTCCAAGCTCGATAGCCAAGATTTCCGGCCATGTGCCGACGCGCACCGGAAGGACCGAGCATCCGAGGCCGCCCGATACGATCAGGTCACGGCCCTCTTCGCGGAAGTGGCCGCGTGGGTAACGCGCCGACCCCTTCGACGCGGAAATCGGGCGCCAGCCGAAGATGTTGACCTGGCCGTTATGGGTGTGGCCGGACAGGGTGAGGCTGACGCGATCGTCGACCTCCGGGAAAATGTCGGGTTCATGGGCCATCAGGATGACAGGGGCATCGTCGTTGATCGAAGCGAGGGTGGCAGGGAGGTCGTGAATGCCGATGGCCTCAGGGCGCTTGTAGCGGGAGCCCGGTCTGAGTGCGAGCTGATCGCCAAGCCCCGCAAGCCAGAAGCGATATCCATCTTTGTCGACGGGAAGGGTAGTGTTGATCAGAATGTTGATGCCAACGCTGCGCAGCGCCTGCTCGGCAATCGTCTCGCCGTTTCCTTCTTTCTGAAACCGCGGATCCTCCCAGTAGTCATGATTGCCAAGCACCGCGTGCACGCCGAGCGGGGCCTTCAAAATCGATAGTGCCTGCGCCCAATCTGTCGGCGCGACCTCCTGCGTCATCAGGTGCAGCCCGCGCATGTAGTCGCCGAGCAGCAGCACGATGTCGGCTTCAAGCGCATTGGCCTCGCTGCAGATGCTCCCGATCCGCTCCGGCGTCATCCAAGGATCGCAGGCATGGAAATCGGCCAGAACCGCTATCTTCAGTCGCAAGCCCTTTGGCCAGCGTGCAGGCGTCAGGCGGTAGGGTGTTACCTTTGGCTTGCCGAAAACCTCGACAAAGGGATAGGCCGCTGTCGCCATCGCTGCGGATAAACCGGCAATGGCGAGCTTGAGAAACATGCGTCGTCCCAGCACTCAATCATCCTCAAGCGTCAGGCGAAACTGGGCGGCTTCGAGATCCTTGGGTGGGGTCATGCCGAGATGCTTCCATGCGGTCGCGGTCAAGACGCGGCCACGTGGCGTGCGCTGGATAAAGCCCTGCTGGATCATGTAGGGCTCGATGATGTCTTCGATGGCATCACGCGGTTCGGAGAGACCGGCGGCAATTGTTTCGATACCAACAGGCCCGCCGCCGAAATTGACGGCGATCATCTTGAGATAGCGCATGTCGAGCTGGTCGAGGCCCATATTGTCGACGTTAAGGCGTGTCAGTGCTTCGTCTGCAATCACCTTTGTGACGGCCTCGGCGCGGGCAACTTCGGCGAAATCGCGCACGCGCCGCAGAAGGCGGCCTGCGATGCGGGGCGTGCCGCGGGCGCGGCGGGCAACTTCGCGGGCGCCGTCATCGGTCATCGGCAGGTTGAGCAGGCGGGCGCCACGTCGGACAATCGATTCCAGTTCCTCGACGGTATAGAAATTCAGGCGAACCGGAATGCCGAAACGGTCACGCAGCGGCGTGGTCAGAAGGCCGAGACGGGTGGTGGCAGCCACCAGCGTGAACTTCGACAGGTCGATCTTGACCGATCGCGCAGCCGGGCCTTCGCCGATGATCAGGTCGAGCTGAAAATCTTCCATCGCCGGATAGAGGATTTCCTCAACGGCGGGGCTCAAGCGGTGGATTTCGTCGATGAAGAGCACGTCACGCTCTTCAAGATTGGTGAGGAGGGCTGCAAGATCGCCGGCCTTGGCGATAACGGGGCCGGAGGTGGAGCGAAAGTTGACGCCGAGTTCCTTGGCCATGATCTGGGCAAGGGTCGTCTTGCCAAGGCCGGGCGGGCCGACGAAGAGCACATGATCAAGCGCCTCACCACGGTTCTTCGCTGCCTCGATAAAGATCTTCAGGTTGGCGCGTGCCTCCGCCTGACCGGTGAAGTCATCGAGGGTCTGCGGGCGGAGCGCCGCATCGAGATCTTCGCCACGCTTTTCGGGCGTCAGGATAGGGTTGTTGGTGGTCATGCGAGGATTTCCATGCGGATCGAGCCGGACTGCTTCGTTTTCTTATACCGACATTGCTGCCGCAGACCAATTCTCACCGTGAAAGCTCCTTCAGCCCCAATCGGATCAGCTTGGCGCTGTCGGCGCCTTCGCCGCCATTCTTCAATGCAGCCGCTACGGCGTTTGCGGCCTGATCGCGGGAATAGCCGAGATTGGTGAGTGCCGAGACGGCATCGGCGACGGGGGCGGAGGCGACGCCTTCGCCGATCTCCTGCTTGAGGCCAATCGTACCGGAGGCCTCGCCGGCGAAGGCGGGCGCCTTGTTCTTGAGTTCAGTGACGAGCCGCAACGCAACCTTGGGGCCAACGCCGGGGGCGCGGGAAATGGCAGCCTTGTCCTGCAGGGCAATGGCATTGGCGAGGTCCGACGGGGGAAGGGTGGAGAGGACGGCAAGCGCCACCTTCGCGCCGACGCCCTGCACGCTTTGCAAAAGGTTGAACCATTCGCGCTCCAGCGCGCTCATGAAGCCGAAGAGCTTCAACTGGTCCTCGCGCACATAGGTCTCGATGAAAAGCACCACGGCCTCACCGGCCGAGCCAATGCGCGAAAGTGTGCGGGCCGAACAATGCGCGACGTAGCAGACGCCATGGACGTCGACGAGCACATAGTCGTCGCCGATTTCGTCAATGGTGCCTTTGAGTTTGCCGATCATGGGAGGTCCGCGTCGAAAGAGTTACAGGGGATGGGTTTCAGGCGAGATGATGTCGAGGTCGGGGAAGTAGGTGCGGTAGCCTTTCGGGTCGCGAGTCAGGACCTTGTGGCCCCGAATGGCGGCATGCGCACCGATCAGAAAATCCGGCAGCACACGATCGCGCCCACCACCGGCCAGTTTGTAGATCCGGAATGCACGACCGGCGGCGAAAGCGGCGGCCCAGGGGAGGTTCTCGCGGCGGAATTCACTTTCGGGCAGCAGTTCGTCGACTTCCTCGCGGTTGGTATAGCGCACGGAAAATTCGGAATAGATGATGGGGTTGATCAGAAGCGGTTCGGCCCGCCCCAGTTTCAAAAGCTGGTTCCTGGACCAGGTCAGCCATGCGGGATCGCGCACCGCGATATCCACCAGCACGTTGGTATCGACCAGAACGGCCATGTCAACGATCCCGGGTCATGTGCATCAGCGCATCTGCGTCGATGTCTGCGGCGCCTGTTCCTTCCAGCGCTTCGAGGGTCTTCAGAAGGCCTGCCAAGCGGACGCGTTCCTGAATAGCCTCCGGGCTGTTCTTGGCGGATAGCATCAGACGCCCGTCTTCCACGGTGAAGACCACTTCCGAATTCGGTTCGATGCCGACGAGCTCGCGCAGGTCGCGGGGAATGGTCACTTGACCCTTGGATGATACGCGCATGGCCTTGCTCCTTCACAAGTAAGAATAAATCCTACCGTCAGAACAAGTCAAGAACAAATCAGGCGGAGGCCAGCACCTTGCGCATGCGGTCACCGCCGCGATTGTGGGCGTGGCAGATGGCGATAGCGAGCGCGTCGGCGGCGTCATTGCCCTTGAATTCGGCCTTGGGCATCAGGATTTTCAGCATCATGTGGATCTGCTGCTTTTCGCCATGGCCGACGCCAATCACGGCTTTCTTCACGGCATTCGGGGCGTATTCTGCCACCGGCAATCCGGCGCGGGCGGGCACCAGCATGGCGATACCACGGGCCTGGCCGAGCTTCAGCGTCGCCACCGCATCCTTGTTGACGAAGGTCTGTTCGACAGCGGCCTCATCCGGATTGTAGGTGTGCACGACTTCGGAAAGCCCGTCATGCAACTGGCAGAGGCGCGATGCAAGATCCATGTCACCGTCCGAGGTCACGGTGCCAGAGCCGACAAAACGAAGCGAGTTGCCGAGCGTTTCGATCACGCCCCAGCCGCAGCGGCGCAGGCCCGGATCGATACCAATGATGCGAATCGTGGAGGTCATGGGCTATCCTAGTTCAATCGTTGCGATCTGTGCCAGCCAAATGTGAACAAACCAAAAACATCCGAAGTGATTATAATTTAATATCATCACCTCTTGGGTACGGCGTCCGCACTGCCTACATGAGTGGAAACGACACGCAGGACCGATGCCATGATCCCCTTTTCCATTCTCGACCTCTCGCCGATTTCCGAAGGTCACAGCGCTTCCGAGGCGCTCGATGCTTCGCTGAAGCTGGCGCAGACGGCGGAGGCGCGTGGATACAATCGCTTCTGGCTGGCCGAGCATCACGGCATGCCTGGCATTGCCAGTGCGGCGACTGCCGTGGTGATCGGGCATGTCGGTGCGGGCACCAGGACGATCCGGATCGGGTCCGGCGGCATCATGCTGCCCAATCATTCTCCGCTGGTCATCGCAGAGCAGTTCGGCACGCTGGAGGCGCTGTTTCCCGGCCGTGTCGATCTCGGCCTTGGCCGCGCGCCGGGGACCGACATGCGCACGGCGCAGGCGCTGAGGCGCAATCTGGATGCCGGAGCAGAGAGCTTCCCGCATGATATTCTGGAATTGCAAAAGTTGCTGGGCGAGCCGGACGAGGGGCAGGTCCTGCTCGCCGTTCCCGGCATGCGCAGCCATGTCCCGATCTGGCTTCTCGGGTCCAGTCTCTATAGCGCGCATCTCGCCGCCGCATTGGGGCTGCCTTATGCCTTCGCCTCGCATTTTGCGCCCGATCAATTGCTGGATGCCGTTGAGATCTATCGCGAGCGCTTCCAGCCGTCCGCGACGCTTGAAAAGCCGCATGTGATGGTTGGGGTCATGGCAGCCCTTGCCGAAGACGACGAGACGGCCCGTCATTATTTCACCTCGGCGCAGCAGCAATTCGTCAATCTGAGGCGCAATATCCGGCGCGCCTTCCCGCGACCGGTAGACAGTATGGACGGCGTCTGGACGGATATTGAGCGTATCAATGTGGAGCACACCTTGCGCTATGCGCTCGTTGGCTCGCGCCAGACGGTGGCTGGCAAGCTGGATACGTTCCTGAAGGCGGTGCAGCCGGATGAGTTGATCGTCTCTATGCCGATCCACGATGTCGCAGCGAGGCTGAGATCCGTCGAGTTGCTTGCGGATGTGCGCCAAGGGGTTCAGTTGGCCGCCTGAGGGTGCATTTCGCCGGCATGCCCGGAATGAAAAAGCGTCATGGTAAGTAAATCGCCAATGGTCACAGTTAACACGCGTAGTTAAGCGGGACTTAACTTTTCATCTTCATGATCCAGGCAATTCAGAAGGTCGGGCGGGTGCTCGCCTGATGCAACCACGCTGGGATTTTTGGAGTATCCTGCCATGAAGATGAAACTTCTCGCCATTGCTGTGGCTTGCCTTTCGGCCGGCACGGCATCCTATGCCGCAGACCTTTACCAGCCCGAGCCGCAGCCGCAGCCCGTCTATGACGCACCGGAAGTTGAAGTGTCCGAGGCGTCCGGCTGGTATCTGCGTGGCGATCTGGGCTACAATTTCCAGAAGCTTCGCGGCGCGGAATACTTTCAGGGTTCGAATGGCAACCTTGTTGACTTCACCACGGCATCCATCAAGGACAGCTTCTCTGTCGGCGGCGGTGTCGGTTACCAGGTCAACAGATATCTGCGCACCGATCTGACCTTCGACTACATGGCCAAGGCTGACTTCAACGGCTCGACGACCGGTTCCTGCGGTGTCGCCGTCGCTTGTACATCAACGGATGTCGCGGCGATGAGGGCCTATAGCCTGATGGCCAACGCCTACCTGGATCTGGGCTCCTATGCCTATTTCACGCCGTATGTCGGTGCCGGTGTCGGTGGCTCCTACGTGAAGTGGGACAAGCTGAACAACACCTCCTGCGAAACAGCGGATCCGACGAATTGCGACCCGACCGAAGAGCATAGCGGCCGCGGCAGCTGGCGCTTTGCCTATCAGCTTATGGCTGGTGCCTCGATCGACGTCACCTGCAACGTCAAGGCCGATGTCGGTTATCGTTTCCGCCACACGCTGGGCGGCGATATGTTCGGCTTCCAGAACAGCGGCGGTCCTGGCTATGACAAGGGCTTCTACAGCCATGGTCTGCATGCCGGTGCTCGCTACGTCTTCGGCGGCTGCGAAGAGCCGGTGGCCTATGAGCCGCCGCAGCAGCTCGTCTACAAATAATCTCTCGACAACGATCCAGACAAAGGGCTGCCTCCGGGCAGCCCTTTTTCGTTTCAGGCGCTATCATTCTGATTTTACCGCATTATCCGACGCCGAAGCGATACCGCTTCGGCTGGAAATGCTCTAGAGAATGCCTGTTCGCCTGAGAATGAGCCAGGAGAGGAAAATCGATATCAGGATGAAGCCGAAGGCGGAGAGCGTGCCGTGTGCGCCATCCGAGAAGGGAAGGGCCGTGGTGTTCATGCCAAAGAAGCCCGTCACCAGCGACGGCGGCAGCAGCAGGGCGGTCATCAGGGACAGGATATAGAGATGCCGGTTCGTCTCGGCGCTCTGCTTGGAATCGAGTTCTTCATGCAGAAGCCTTGCGCGATCCGCGAGCGCGGAGACGTCCTGATCCACCGTCTCCAGACGACCAGCGAGGCGGGCAAGACTGTCTTCGACGCCATCTGGCATTTCGTCGTCGTCGGTCGCTGCGGCCCGGCGCATGATAAGCAGCATGGTTCGTAGATGGCGATGCAGCCGCACGATCAGCCGCCGGATCGGGGTCAATCGACGGCGCTCATCGCGCATTTCGCTG
This sequence comes from Rhizobium sp. AAP43, assembly GCF_001296045.1. Classification (GTDB taxonomy): domain Bacteria; phylum Pseudomonadota; class Alphaproteobacteria; order Rhizobiales; family Rhizobiaceae; genus Allorhizobium. The sequence goes on from NZ_LJHS01000005.1 coordinate 460,887, forward strand.
CCATAAACGTGGTCTTCGATCTGGTTCAGTTCTTCCGTCAGCTCCAGCACCACGGCGATCATTCCGCGTTGGAACTCCGCGACCAGCACCTCAAAGATCTGCAGTGGCGCAGCATAGCGGCTGGTATTCTTTTCCACCGCCGCACGAACCTTGTCCACCGATCGGATCGGTTGCAGCCGTGTGGTGATGATGAAGGTGTCCGAGAGCCCAAAATGCAGCCAGCCGATGTCGCGGGTCGCTGCGTCGAACTCGCGTTGGAAGTCGATCAGCGTTCCGAAGATCAGCTTTTCGTCCACGGCAAGCGCTGCATGGGTGTCATGGGTCGTCAGTGCGGCGATGGCCGCTGGCGTCAGGCCCGGGAATTGCTCCAGAAATCCGGCAACGCGACCACCTGCTAGGTTGAGGTGGATCCAGACGAAGCCGTCGCCCGTCATGACGTCCGCCATGCGGCATTCGGGCGAAAGTCGCTCTCCTCTTGAGCCAGGTTTGATGCGGTAGGCCCAGACGAGGCCGGGAATGGGGCTGCCCAACGGAAACATCGGTCTATGAACTTTCTACCCGTGCGCGCGCCTCAACAGCACAAGCGTCGAAAATCGCAGATGCGCTTTCCACATGACGGCTTGATGACGCCGGATGCCGCGCTTGGGATGCTGCGTCGTGTCTGGCGCGGACGGGATAAAAATTTTTCTTATCGCGACGCAACCCCGCTTGACTGGGATCGGCGACAAGAGTAGTTCCGACGGCGGGACACCTCTCCCCAACGAGAGGCTAATTACCTGGAAGGGTATCTATATGGCTGATATCGTCGCCCCCGCCGCGCGTCCGACAAACACGCATTTTTCGTCTGGCCCTTGCTCGAAGCGCCCCGGTTGGTCGCTCGACGCTCTCTCCGATGCCCCGCTCGGTCGTTCGCACCGCGCCAAGGTTGGCAAGGAAAAGCTGAAACTGGCCATCGACCTTACCCGCGAAATTCTGAACGTTCCCGCTGACTACCGCATCGGCATTGTTCCGGCCTCCGACACGGGCGCCGTTGAAATGGCCATGTGGTCGCTGCTCGGCGAACGTGGCGTGGACATGCTCTCCTGGGAAAGCTTCGGCGCCGGCTGGGTCACCGATGTGGTGAAGCAGCTGAAGCTTGCCGATGTCCGCAAGTTCAACGCCGAATACGGTCTTCTTCCTGATCTCGCCGCCGTCGATTTCGACCGCGACGTCGTCTTCACCTGGAACGGCACGACTTCGGGCGTGCGCGTTCCGAACGCCGACTTCATCCCGGCTGACCGCAAGGGTCTGACCATCTGCGACGCCACGTCGGCGGCTTTCGCGCAGGATCTCGACTTCTCCAAGCTCGATGTCACGACCTTCTCCTGGCAGAAGGTTCTGGGCGGCGAGGGCGGTCATGGCGTGATCATCCTCAGCCCCCGGGCTGTGGAGCGTCTGACGACCTATGTTCCGGCCTGGCCGCTGCCGAAGATCTTCCGCATGACTTCGGGCGGCAAGCTGATCGAAGGCATCTTCGTCGGTGAGACGATCAACACGCCGTCGATGCTCTGCGTCGAGGACTATGTCGATGCCTTGAAGTGGGCAAAGTCGATCGGTGGCCTCAAGGCCCTGATCGCGCGCGCCGACGCCAATGCCAAGGTGATCTTCGACTTCATCGAAAAGAACGACTGGATCGCCAATCTCGCGGTTGACGATGCGACGCGCTCGAACACCTCCGTCTGCGTCAAGATCGTTGATCCCGAAGTCACCGCACTCGATGCCGATGCCCAGGCCGCCTTTGCCAAGGGCATTGCCAGCATCCTCGAAAAGCAGGGTGTCGCCTTCGACATCGGCGCTTACCGTGATGCACCGGCCGGCCTTCGCATCTGGGCAGGTGCCACGATCGAGACTGCCGATATGGCGGCTCTGATGCCGTGGCTCTCCTTCGCCTATGAGACGCAGAAGGCGTCTCTGGCCAAGGCTGCCGCCTGATCCTTGATCAATTCGGCTCCGCCACAGCGGCGGAGCCCCGAAATTTCCTCATCTCATTCAAACGAACTCTCTGAAGGAGGCCTCGTCATGGCACCTCGCGTTCTCGTATCCGACGAATTGTCTGAAACCGCCGTCCAGATCTTCCGTGATCGCGGCGTTGAAGTGGATTTCCAGCCGAAGCTCGGCAAGGACAAGGAAAAGCTCGCCGAAATCATCGGCAATTACGATGGTCTGGCCATCCGTTCAGCCACCAAGGCGACGGAAAAGCTGATCGCCGCTGCGACCAACCTCAAGGTCATCGGTCGCGCCGGTATCGGCGTCGACAATGTCGATATCCCGGCTGCCTCCAAGCGCGGTATCATCGTGATGAACACGCCGTTCGGCAACTCGATCACGACGGCTGAACACGCCATCGCCCTGATGTTTGCCGTTGCCCGCCAGCTGCCGCAGGCCGATGCCTCGACACAGGCCGGCAAGTGGGAAAAGTCGAAGTTCATGGGTGTTGAAATCACCGGCAAGACGCTCGGCGTCATCGGTGCCGGCAATATCGGCGGTATCGTCTGCAAGAAGGCGATCGGCCTTGGCATGCATGTCATCGCTTACGACCCCTTCCTGTCGGTTGAGCGCGCTCAGGAAATGGGCGTTGAGAAGGTCGAACTCGACGACCTGCTCGCCCGCGCTGATTTCATCACGCTGCATGTGCCGATGACCGACAAGACCCGCGGCATTCTTGGCCGTGACAACATCGCCAAGACCAAGAAGGGCGTTCGCATCATCAACTGCGCCCGTGGCGGCCTCGTCGATGAGGCAGCCCTTGCCGACGCCATCAAGTCCGGCCATGTCGCCGGTGCCGGCTTCGACGTCTTCGAAGTCGAGCCAGCAACGGAAAGCCCGCTGTTCGGCCTCGACAATGTTGTCTGCACGCCGCATCTGGGCGCCTCCACCACGGAAGCTCAGGAGAATGTCGCGCTGCAGGTGGCCGAGCAGATGTCGGACTATCTGATCAAGGGTGCCGTTTCGAACGCGATCAACATGCCGTCGATCACGGCTGAAGAGGCCCCGATCCTGAAGCCCTTCATCCGTCTCGCCGACGTGCTGGGTTCGTTTGCCGGCCAGATGACCGAAGACCCGATCAAGGAAATCGAGATCCTTTATGACGGCGTGACCTCGACCATGAACACCAAGGCACTGACGTCGGCGCTGCTGGCCGGCCTCATCCGCCCGCAGGTGTCGGACGTCAACATGGTTTCGGCACCGGTCATGGTGAAGGAAAAGGGCGTCATCGTTGCCGAGGTCAAGCGCGACAAGACGGGTGTCTATGATGGCTACATCAAGCTCACCGTCACCACCGACAAGCAGACGCGTTCGGTCGCCGGTACGGTCTTCTCGGATGGCAAGCCGCGCTTTATCCAGATCAAGGGCATCAACATGGACGCCGATGTCGGCGCCAACATGATCTACATCTCCAACACCGACGTTCCCGGCATGATCGGCTTCATGGGCACGACGCTCGGCAATGCCAAGGTCAACATTGCCAACTTCCAGCTCGGTCGCGACCAGGAAGGTGGCGACGCCATCGCGCTTCTTTACGTCGACGGCCCGGTCGAACAGGCCGTGCTCGACCAGCTGACCGCAAACCCTGCCATCAAGCAGGCGAAGCCGCTGGTGTTCAACGTCGACTGATCTTGTCTCAGGACAGGGAAATTCCAAACGGCGCGGGATCAAACCCGCGCCGTTTGCGTTTGGCTGCCTGAGAGCAAACCGGCCTATCGCCATATCAGAAAACTCATATGCGTTGACTTGCCGCATGGCGGGTTGACGCATGGCGGGTTGTCGCATTGTCTTGGCGCCAGCACGCTATAATTGATCCTTGTCATCTCGGGAGGAAGAAAGGGACTTCGAACCATGTTCGAAAATTTCGATGCACAACTCCTGGCGCGCATTCAGTTCGCCTTCACCGTCTCCTTCCACATCATCTTTCCGGCCTTTTCCATCGGGCTTGCCAGTTATCTGGCTGTGCTCGAAGGCCTTTATCTGTGGAAGAAGGACAAGGTCTATCTGGAGCTTTTCGATTTCTGGAAAACGATCTTTGCCGTGGCCTTCGGCATGGGTGTCGTCTCCGGCATCGTGATGTCCTATCAATTCGGCACCAACTGGTCGGTCTTCTCCGACAAGGCGGGCCCGGTTATCGGTCCCTTGATGGGGTATGAAGTGCTGACCGCCTTCTTCCTGGAGGCCGGCTTCCTCGGCGTCATGCTGTTTGGCCGCCACCGCGTCGGGCCGGGGCTGCATTTCTTTTCGACCCTCATGGTCGCCATCGGCACATTGATCTCGGCCACCTGGATCCTTTCGGTCAATTCGTGGATGCAGACACCGGATGGTTTTGCGATGAACGAGGTCGGCCAGTTCGTGCCGGTCGACTGGTGGAAGATCGTCTTCAATCCGTCCTTCCCCTATCGCCTGACGCATATGGTGATCGCGGCCTATCTCACCACCGCCTTCGTCGTCGGTGCGGTCGGCGCCTGGCATCTGCTGCGCGGCACGGCACCCCGTCGTGCGGGCGTCATGTTCTCCATGGCCATGTGGATGGCGGCGATTGTTGCGCCGATCCAGATCGCAGCCGGCGATGCGCATGGTCTCAACACTCTGGAGTATCAGCCGGTCAAGGTCATGGCGATGGAAGGCCATTTCGATAGTCATCCGGAAGGCGCCCCGCTCATCCTGTTCGGCATTCCGAACACCGAGGAAAAGCGGATCGACTATGCGATCCAGATCCCGAAGCTGTCGAGCCTGATCCTGAAGCATGATCTCAATGCCCCGCTCGACGGCCTCGACACCATTCCCGACGACAAGGAGCCACCGGTTGCCATCGTCTTCTGGTCCTTCCGCGTCATGGTGGCGATCGGCTTTGCCATGCTTGGGGTTGGTGTGTTCAGCCTCTGGTGTCGCTGGAAGGGCTCTCTCTACGAGAACCCCTGGCTGCACCGTGTCGCGCTGATCATGGGGCCCTCAGGCTTTGTTGCGGTGCTTGCCGGCTGGATCACCACGGAGGTCGGCCGCCAACCCTACACGGTCTATGGCCACCTGCTGACGGCGGACTCGATCTCGCCGATTGCGGCACCGGCCGTCGCGGCTTCGCTGATTGCCTTTATCATCGTCTATTTCATCGTCTTCGGGGCAGGGACCTTCTACATCCTGCGGCTGATGGCACGTTTGCCGCGCGATCCGATGCCGGTTCTCGACGACGGCCCGATCCGCACATCCGGCATCACGCCGGCAGCGCAGACCGGACATCATGGAGGCCAGCATGGTCATTGATCTTCCCTTCGTCTGGGCCGGCATCATTGCCTTTGCGGTGCTCGCCTATGTCATCCTTGACGGCTTCGATCTCGGCGTCGGCATTCTCTTTCCGTTCTTCCCGGAGAAGCATGACAAGGATCTGATGATGAACTCGGTCGCCCCGGTCTGGGACGGCAACGAGACCTGGCTGGTGCTGGGGGGCGGCGGGTTGCTTGCCGTCTTTCCTCTTGCCTATGCGACCATCCTGCCGGCGCTTTATGCACCGCTGATCCTCATGCTGCTCGGGCTGATCTTCCGGGGCGTCGCGTTCGAATACCGCTGGCGGACGCAAAGGGCTGAATATTTGTGGAACTGGGCCTTTGCCGGCGGCTCCATGATCGCGGCGTTCTTTCAAGGCGTGGCGCTTGGTGCCCTGGTGCAGGGCATTCCGGTCACCGACCGTGCCTATTCCGGCGGCTGGTGGGACTGGCTGACGCCTTTCTCGCTGGCGACAGGCGCTGCCCTTCTCGTCGGTTACGGCCTGCTTGGTGCCACCTGGCTGGTGATGAAAACCAGTGGCGAGCTTGCGGAACGGGCCAAGGTCTTTGCCTACTGGCTTGCCTTCGGCACGGTGGGCGCGATGGGGATCTTCAGCCTGTGGACGCCCTTCCTCGAGCCGCTCTATCTGGAGCGCTGGTTCGGCTATCCGACCATGGTGTTTTCGGTCATCGTGCCGGTTCTGGTCCTCGGTTGCCTCTGGATCATCGTCTCCGGCCTTAAGAGCGGGCGCGACATCCAGCCGTTCCTCGCCGCACTCGGCCTGTTCGTGCTCGGCTATCTCGGCATTGGCATCAGCTTCTATCCCTATATCGTCCCGACATCGCTGACGATCTGGGAGGCGGCGGCCCCTGACGAGAGCCTGTCCTTCCTGCTCTATGGCGCGGTGGTGCTGGTGCCGATGATCCTCTGCTACACGGCCTATGCCTATTGGGTTTTCCGCGGCAAGCTCAACCCGGATGAGGGGTATCACTGATGGACCAGAAGCCGCTCGCCAACCGGCTCCTGTGGTTCTTCGGCCTCTGGGTCGCCGGTGTCGCCACGATCACGGTGGTCGGTCTGATCATCAAGTTCTGGCTCGGCGCCTGACCCGTAAATCCACCGGTCACCGGAAATTCAATGGAAAAGTGACCGCCCTGCCTTCAAAAGAGGCCGGGCGGTTTCCATATGGATACCATCTGCCTTTCAAAGGCACAGTCAAAGTCTCGAGGAGGACAACGATCCCAATGCGGCAATACGGCAAGATATTCGCGACACTCGCGCTCGGCATGATGGTCACGCTGACGGCGGTTGATTTCGCCGAAGCGCGGCGCGCCAGCGGCGGTTTCGGTAGCCGCGGTACGCGCACCTTCAACCAACCGGCCGTGACGCGGACGGCACCGACACCGGCCGCACCAATCGAGCGGACCATGACGCCGCGCACCAACACCAATCAGCCAGGCGCCACCTCGACGGCAGCGAACCAGGCAAGCCGTCCCGGCGGCCTTTTCGGTGGTCTGGCTGGCGGCCTGATGGGCGGCCTTCTCGTCGGTGGCCTCTTCGGCATGCTGATGGGCACCGGTTTTGGCGGCGGCTTCGGCTTCCTGGGGCTGCTGCTGCAGGGATTGCTGATCTTCTTCCTGGTTCGCTTTGCCATGCGCATGTTTGCCAATCGTCAGCCGGCCGCCTCCGGTGCTGGCAATGCACCCGGCATGGGCGGCTTTGGTGGTTTCGGCGGTTTGTCGCGTGACAATCAGGCGGGCGGCACCGGTCGTCCAAGCTTCCAGATCCCCAGGATCGGCGGCGGGTCCGCTGCATCCGCGTCCGCTGCCCGTGCTGGCCAGACCGACGAACTCGGCATCGGCCAGCCGGATCTCGAGCGTTTCGAGCAGTTGCTGAAAGAGATGCAGGCGGCCTATGCGGCGGAAGATTATGCCGGTTTGCGGCGGATCACCACGCCGGAAGCCATGTCCTATCTTGCCGAGGAATTGAGCGAGAATGCCACCACGGGCGTCAAGAACGTGGTGCGTGATGTGCATCTCGTACAGGGTGACGTTTCGGAAAGCTGGCGCGAGGACAAGGCGGATTATGCGACCGTTGCCATGCGCTACGAGGCGGTGGACTACCTCGTCGATCGGCAGACCAATGCGCTGATCAAGGGGAGCGACCAGACGCCGGGCGAGTCCGTCGAACTCTGGACCTTTGTTCGCCGTCCGGGCACGCAGTGGCAGATTTCTGCAATCCAGGGTTTGAACGACGCTGAATAAGCGACTGTTCAGGCAAGCATATCAGGCATGAATTGAAGAAGCCGGCCCGCAAGGGCCGGCTTCATCCATTTTCTCAAGAGAGCAGGCAGAACAGGAGGCGATCAGCCCGGGCACTGCTGCAATTGCTTGGCATAGGTATAGGTGATTTCGTTGAAGCGCTTCGCGCCACGCAATGCTTCCGGGCGGTTCTTGTAAGCGCCGCGCAGATATCCGGTCAGGCCTGAATGATAGGCCAGATAGAGATTGTAGGGGTCGTTCAGAGGGATCTTCAGCTTGTCCGCCGTCTCGCGGTGATACCAGCCGATGAAGCGGATGGCGTCGGCAAAATCGGTGCGGCGGGCGCTCCAGCGGCCGGTCTCGCGCTGGTAGCGATCCCAGGTGCCATCGAGAGCCTGGGAGTAGCCATAGGCCGACGACTGGCGCTTGCCGGGAATGAAGCCGAGGATCATCTTGCGCGGCGGCTTGGCGTTGTGGCGGAAACTCGATTCCGTATAGATCGTCGCCATCAGGATCGGTACCGGCACGCCATATTCGCGCTCGGCGGCAATGGCGGCTTTGCGCCAGTTGTCGAAGAACCCGTCACGCTGCTCGAAGATCGCGCAGGCATTGCGGGTCTGGGATGGTGGTTTGGCACAGGCCGACAGCATCAGCATGACGCCGAGCGTGGAAACTAGAGCGGTACGCATAACAAAACCTCGCTTCTCGACCGCCATCCTATTCACTAAAATTTAACGAAAGGTTGTCCGATCAGGGGTGATCTTTCATCCCTATGAATGGGGCCTATGAACGGGGTGACCCCTCGACTTTCACTCCTCCACAATGAGGCGTTGACCTCGCACCGATTTGCACCCAGTCTGCCCGCGACCGATGAGCAGCGAGGAGGGGCGGTTTCGCCTTTGCCCATCGGTCATTCTGGCTCAAAGCCTGGGAGAGAGGTTTTTCATTCATGCAGCGGATTGGCATCGGCATCATTGGATGCGGCAATATTTCAAGCACTTATCTTAAAGGCCTCGCGCATTTTCCGATTCTGAAGATCTGCGGCATCGCCGATCTCAATTCAGACCTGGCACAGGCGTGTGCGGCCGAGTTCGGGGTCCCGGCCTGCTCGATCGACGCGCTTCATGCCGATCCCGACGTCGCCATCATCGTCAACCTGACGGTCCCAAAAGCGCATGTCGAAGTGGGGTTGAATGCGCTCGACGCGGGCAAACACGTTTATTCGGAAAAGCCGCTGGGCGTCACATTTGGGGAGGGAAAACGCCTGCTTGACCGGGCAAATGCACGCGGGCTTCGCGTTGGTTCCGCGCCGGATACATTTCTCGGTGGGGCGCACCAGACGGCCCGCGCTGTGGTCGATGCAGGGGCCATCGGCCAGCCCATCGGCGGCACGGCCTTCTTCATGTGCCCGGGCCATGAGCGATGGCATCCCAATCCGGATTTCTACTATGAGGCAGGCGGCGGGCCGATGCTCGACATGGGCCCCTATTACATCACCGACCTCGTCAACCTGCTCGGTCCGGTCGAAAAGGTGGCGGGCTTTGCCACGAAGGTACGCGACGTCAGGCGCATCGGCAGCGAGCCGCGCCGGGGCGAGGTGATCCCTGTTGATGTGCCGACCCATGTCACGGGCCTGATGTCCTTCGTCAACGGTGCCGTCGTGCAGATCACGATGAGCTTCGATGTTGCCGGCCATCGCCACACGCCGCTCGAAATCTATGGAACGGATGCAACGCTGATCGTGCCCGATCCCAATCATTTTGGTGGTGACCTCTTCCTACTGCCGTTGGTTGGCGAGGCCCAGGGCAAACCGGTCGCGCTGCCCTATGCCGAGGGCAACTGGCGCTCGCTCGGCGTGGCCGACATGGCCTTCGCCATCGCCAATAATCGCCCGCACCGGGCCAATGGGGATCTGGCGCTGCATGTGCTGGAAGTCATGGAAGCCTTCCAGACGGCCTCGGACCGGGGCGAGACGGTTGCCATCACGACGCGCGTCGAGCGGCCAGCGCCGCTTGCCGCATCGCTCATTGACGGCAGCCTCGGCCGCTGATCCTCATCATGAACAGGGATACACATATGCGTCAGGCTTTGATTTGCTGGGGCGGCTGGGACGGACACCAGCCGCTGGAATGCGCCACACTCGTTGCCGCCATGCTGGAGGTCGAGGGGTTCTCCGTGCGCGTCGAGCCGGGCACCGAGGCCTTTGCCGATCCTCAGATCCGCGATTACAGCCTCATCGTGCCGATGCTGACGATGACCAAGATCGAGAAGCCGGAGATCGAAAATCTCGAACTGGCGATCCGCGGCGGCGTCGGCCTCGCCGGCTTTCACGGCCAGGCCGGCGACAGTTTTCGCGACTGCGTGCAATACCAATACATGATCGGCGGCCAATGGGTCGCCCATCCCGGCAATATCTATGATTACACGGTCAACATCACGAAGCCCGACGACCCGCTCGTGTCAGGCATCGGCGATTTTCCCTATCGCTCCGAGCAGTATTACATGCATGTCGACCCGAACAACGAGGTGCTGGCCACAACCACCTTTACCGGTGAACACGATGCCTGGATCGACGGGCACACGATGCCGGTGGTGTGGAAGCGCCGTCACGGGCAGGGGCGGGTGTTCTACTCCTCACTCGGCCATCAGGCAGCGGAGTTCGAGGTGCCGCAGATGCGGGAGATTGTGAGGCGGGGGTTGGTGTGGGCGGCTCGGTGAGAGGGCCGCCTATATTCGTGCCGCATCCAGAAAGTGTGCTATTCTGCCATATGACTTCTTTGCGGTTCGACAGCATCAAAACCCGCCCTGTCAAGTTCCCGCCGGCGGGTGGGTGCATCTATTGTGGGGCCGCCGACGTTGATTTTAAGAAGGAACCAATTCTTCCATTCGGAATTGCCCACAACTCGTTAGTTTCTCCGGCTTCTAGCCGCGCCGCTTACGAAAAAGGTGACGTGCGGTATCGAAAATGACGTGCTCGGCCAACAATTAGCTGACCTAGTGAGCTTTTTTGCCGAAAAGTCTAAAAAGAAGCCGTTTCAGGCCGCGAGGCGGTTTGGTAAGTGAGCGCGCAAGAGTCTTGCGGTGATGTTCTGGCATGGCTGGAAAATTGCCCCGCAGCTTTGTCTGCAAGTGGTCGACACATGTGTCAACATCCCAAAAGGGAAGGTCATCGAGGATCTCCGGAGCATAACGCCACCACTGAAGTTCTAAGAGATTGGCTATGGTAGCTGCAGGAAACCGATGTTTGATTGCTTGGGCGGGAACGCCACCCACAACAGCGTAGCTCTGCACATTCTTCGTCACGACTGCACCGGCACCGATGACAGCGCCATCGCCGACAGTGACACCTTCAAGGATTACGACATTGTCTCCGATCCATACATCATTGCCGATCTTGGTAAGGCTTCGATTGTTTTCTGTGCGCCCATAGCTTTTCCCCTTGTCGCGGTAGCCTACCGGATGCGCGGTTAGCCAGTCAGCGGGGTGCAGCGAGGCTCCGATGGTGCAGCGGCGGCCGATCGAGCAGTAACGTCCAATGCTGGTATTGGGACGAATGACGCTCTGGTTTGCATATGTTGCGTACCCGATCCTGATGTTTCCACCCACTGTGCACCCATCAAGATAAACCTCGTCTTCAACAAACACATAAGCCGGCACTGACATTCCCCCTGCTGATGATCGGAATACCGCGGAACTGTGTTCCGAACCGCCTACCTTCCGCCCCATTCCGCATATGCCGGATGGTAGGCCCAACTGCAAGCTGTGCTTGTGGAGCGAGCGTGGCAGACCAGCGGCAAGTGGTTGTGTATTTTAGGCCAAAGAGCACCGGTTTCTGAGCTGAGTTTTCTGTCTTGTTTGTCAAAATTGCTTCACCTGTCGGTAAAGTTGTGCGACTAGATGAGAGCGTTTATCGGTTGCGTGAGGGCATCTATGGGTATTCGAACGTGGTTGGGACTGAAAAAGAAGAATAACATTTATGAGCGCATGCAAACTGCGCCTGAAGCTGCGACCGTCACTTATGAGGGAATCCGACTACAGGTTTCGCCAAGGACCAGCCCAATCGATATGAGGCTCTACGAGGGGAGCGACTACGAGCGAGATGTCAAGAAAGTAATCGTTGACAATCTCACACCTGGTGCAGTGGCCGTTGACGTCGGAGCGCATTGTGGTCACCACACGGCATCAATGTTGCGTGCTGTTGGCGCCATAGGCACTGTCATTGCGATCGAGCCAGAGCCGGAACGCTTTTCGTTGCTGCAGCAATCTTTCGGTCCATTCAAGAACGTGCATCTGTTTCAAGCAGGACTGTCTTCCCAAGAGGGAGTTGCATCTCTGTATAGCGAGGTCGGGGTATCTGCTAAAATTGTTGATGCCCGGGCTGACCACACCACTCAAGTGAATATGACTTCTCTCCCTGTCATCATGGAGCAGTGTAAGATCGCCCAAATCGACCTCTTGAAGATGGATATTGAGGGACACGAGTGTGAGGCCATAGTCGGCCTTGCTCCAGTCATCAGGCAAATCAAGGCGATGGTCATCGAGATACATACAGAGATGATCAGAGAGCAGTACGGAGAGCGGAAGCTTGACGAAATGCTGGACATCCTAGCTGTCTATCCGAAGGTGATTGACCTCCGTACAGGTAGACGGTTGGCCAGCTTGGCGAAAAAAGTAAAGAGGAAGGATCGCAGACAGGTCCTGCTCACATTTTAAAAGCAGTGGGCTCCGCGCCAGCCGCAGTGCTGGTGCCGGCCGTGCGGTCGTTTCCAGCCCTTGTTGCTTTTAGGTTTGCCCATGTCGGCTACCTAAAGCGCAGATCTGTCCGGTCAATACTGATATCGGATAGGCGATCTCTTCAACGGTGGTTTGAGAGCACTCTGAAGCGATACTGACACAACCTCAGAGAAAACGATTTTTCCCAGTTTTCGCTGTCAAAATGTGAACCGCGCCGGGTTTGCCGGAGGCTCCAACTTTTGAGAAAGTGGAGTCATCATGAGCAAGACAACGAACAAGTTTTCACCTGAATTCCGTCAACGTGCCATTCGTATGGTGCTGGATCACGAAGCAGAACATCCGTCGAGGTGGGCTGCCGTTTCATCAATCGCGGCCAAGATCGGCTGCTCGCCAGCCACGCTGCATGATTGGGTGAAGAAGACGGAGGTCGACAGCGGCAAACGAGCAGGTCTTCCGAGCGATGTGGCCGAGAAGATGAAGGCTCTGGAGCGGGAGAACCGCGAGCTTCGTCAAGCCAACGAGATTTTGCGCAAGGCGTCTGCTTATTTCGCGATGGCGGAGCTCGACCGCCCCTTCAAACGATGATCTCGTTCATTGACGAACACCGTGGTGTGTTTGGGGTCGAGTCGATCTGCAGGCTTTTGCCGATTGCCCCATCAACCTATTACGAGAACATTGCCAAGCGCACGGACGTGGATCGCCTGTCGATCCGCGCCCGCAGCGATATCGGCCTGAAGATCGAGATACGTCGTGTCTTCGAACAGAACTTCCGCGTCTATGGCGTTCGCAAGGTCTGGCGGCAACTGAAGCGTGAAGGCTTTATCGTCGCCCGCTGCACTGTCGCCAGGCTTATGAGGTCGATGAGCCTGCAGGGGATCATTCGAGGAAAGCCGGTCCGCACGACATTCCCGGACAAAACGGCTCCGAGCCCGCTCGACCGGTTGAACCGCCAGTTCAAAGCCCCAGCACCAAACAGGCTGTGGGTTTCGGACTTTACCTATGTCGCCACCTGGCAGGGTTTCGTCTACGTGGCCTTTGTCATCGACGTCTTCGCTCGTCGCATCGTCGGCTGGCGGGCAAGCCGGACAGCACATGCGAGCTTCGTCCTCGATGCGCTGGAGCAGGCACTTCATAATCGGCGTCCCGCTCATGGCGGCGGCCTCGTGCATCACTCGGATCGCGGCGTTCAATACGTGTCTATTCGGTATTCCGAGCGATTGGCGGAAGCTGGCATCGAGCCGTCTGTCGGAAGCGTCGGCGACAGTTATGATAATGCCCTCGCCGAAACGATCAACGGTCTCTACAAGGCCGAGCTCATTCATCGGCGTGGACCATGGCGCAGCTTCGAGGCGGTGGAACTCGCCACCCTGGAATGGGTCGATTGGTTCAATCATCGACGCCTTTTGGAGCCTATCGGGAATATACCGCCAGCCGAAGCCGAGGACAGGTATTACGCCATGCTGGACGAAGCAGCTATGGCGGCATAACTTAAACGAGATAGCCTCCGGCAAACCCGGCGCGGTTCAATGCCAGTTATCCGCGACCATTCAGACGCTTCAAATCAAAGTTGCTTTCAGTTCTCTATTGAGAATTGTTTTGGTAGCGGGAGGCGGACTTGAACCGCCGACCTTGGGGTTATGAATCCCACGCTCTAACCACCTGAGCTATCCCGCCACACATCGGATCCTCTGGGCCCTGAGGCCGTCGCCGTCCGAAGCGATGGGCGGCTTATAAGGCGAGGGTCCGATCAAAGTCAAGCGCGGTTCTGTCAAAATCCACGTGGGTTTTCGCTGGTTTGCCCGCTAGTCTGAAGGCGGGGCCAGAAGCGTGTGTCTTCAGGCGGCCACGGGGCTGGCGAGAAGGGCTTTCAGCGAGGCCTCGGCCTCGCTTGAGCGCTCGGAACGCTCGATGAAGCCGCCGCCATAGACGCGGGCGTCGGCACCGGTTGCGGAATAGAGCACGCAGGCCTGGCCGGGGGCGACGCCGGCTTCGCCGATTTCGAGGTCGACATAGACACCGCGCTCGTCGGCATGCAGCACGGCAGGTGTCGGCGGGCGGGTGGAGCGCACCTTGGCGAAGCAGGCAAGGCCTTCGGCGGCTTCCTCGGCGAGCGTCAGGTCGCCCAGCCAGTTGATGTCGCGCAGATAGACGCGGTGGGTCTCCAGCGCTTCCTTCGGGCCGACGATGACCCGGCGCGAGCGAGCGTCGAGATAGATGACGTAGAGCGGTTCGCCCGTGGCGACGCCCAGACCCTTACGCTGGCCGATCGTGTAATGCAGGATGCCTTCGTGGTTGCCCAGCACCCGGCCGTCGAGATGGACGATGTCACCGGCCAAAGCCGCATTCGGCTTCAGCTTGTTGATCACGTCGGCATATTTGCCCTGCGGCACGAAACAGATGTCCTGGCTGTCGGCCTTCTGGGCAACGACGAGGCCCATGTCTTCGGCAAGCACGCGTACTTCCGCCTTTGACATGGCACCGAGCGGGAAGCGCAGATAGTCGATCTGCTCCTGCGTGGTGGCAAAGAGGAAGTAGCTCTGGTCGCGCTCGCTATCGATCGGGCGGAAGAGGGCGCGGTGGCCTGGGTCATTGGCGAGCGGCACCGACTTGGAGCGGATGTAATGGCCGGTTGCCAGCGCATCGGCGCCGAGTTCTCGTGCGGTCGCCAGGAGATCGGCGAACTTGACCGTCTGGTTGCAGGCAACGCAGGGGATTGGCGTTTCGCCGGCCACATAGCTTTCCATGAACGGGTTGATCACGGTGTCGCGGAAGCGCTGTTCGTAATCCAGCACGTAATGGGGAATGCCGAGCGTTTCGCAAACGCGGCGGGCGTCGTCGATATCCTGTCCGGCGCAGCAGGAACCGGCGCGGTGAACGGCGGCGCCATGGTCGTAAAGCTGCAAGGTGATGCCGAGGACATCATAGCCCTCGCGCTTCAGGATGCCGGCCACGACAGACGAATCCACGCCGCCCGACATGGCGACGACGACGCGCGTATCTTCCGGTCTCTTGTCAAAATCCAGCGTGTTCAAGGGCTTCGTCTCTGTACTTCATGTGACCGTTTCGTGATCCCCGAATCTGAGGGATCTGGGCAAGGTTTTCTGGCGTTTCCGCCTGCTGCCGGTACTGGTCCTGTTGTTGACGGATATAGAAAGGATTGCTTGTTCGTGCAAGAGCAGCGATTCGCGCGGGCACGTGCAGCAAAGGAGGTTTCGATATGCCGGTTGAGATGATTGTCACGCCTGAGAGCTTTCCGATTGCCGGCAGCTTTACCATCTCGCGCGGCTCGAAAACCGAGGCGAAGGTGGTCACGGTCAGGCTGACGGATGGGGTGCATGTGGGGCAGGGCGAATGCGTGCCCTATGCGCGCTATGGAGAAACAGTAGAGAGCGTCGTCGAGGTGCTTCGGTCGCTCGTGCAGGAGGTGCGCCAAGGACTGGACCGGGCAGGGCTGCAGACACGGCTCAAACCCGGGGCGGCGCGCAATGCGCTCGACTGCGCTTTCCATGATCTCGAAGCCAAGCGGGCGGGTATGCCGGTCTGGCAACTTTTGAAGTTACCAGAGCCGAAGCCGCTCTCGGTCACCTATACGCTGTCGCTCGGCACGCCTGACAGTATGAAGGCCGCTGCGGAGAAGGAGGCTCATAGACCGCTGTTGAAGGTGAAGCTCGGCGGCGAGGGTGACGTTGAGCGCATCCAGGCTGTACGATCCGGTGCGCCGCGCTCGGCGATCATTGTCGATGCCAATGAGGGCTGGACGCTTGATCAATACAAGGCGTTGGCCCCGGTGTTTCTCGATCTCGGCGTGCAGCTGGTCGAGCAGCCGTTCCCGGCAGGCGCGGATGACGCGCTTCTGGGGGTGGACCGCGTGCTGCCTGTCTGTGCCGATGAGAGCTGTCACGACACGGCATCGCTCGCCGCCCTCAAGAGCAAGTATGATGCCGTCAACATCAAGCTCGACAAGACCGGCGGGCTGACGGAAGCGCTTGCCATGCGCGATGCGGCTGTTGAGGCTGGCTTCGAGATCATGGTTGGCTGCATGGTCGGCACATCGCTGGCCATGGCTCCGGCTTTCCTGATTGGCCAGGGGGCGGTTTTCGTTGATCTCGACGGGCCGCTGCTTCTGGCGCGCGACCGCGAGCCGGCGATTGCCTATGACGGGGCCATCATGCCAGTGCCGCCGCGGGCGCTTTGGGGGTGAATCGGAAGGAAGTCCCCTCCCCACAAGGGGGAGGGCTTAACCCAGCCTCGCCCCCTGAGGCTCAAATTGTCTTCTTTGCCATCGGCGGGAGGCTCTCTGTGTTCAAGCTGGCGGAAGGTATCCGCGTGCCGTCTCCCCCTCTGGCCTCCTGAGTTTGTCGAAGGGCGGCCATCTCCCCCACAAGGGGGGAGAAGACTCGCGGATGCCCTTCCGCACGTGAAAAAGGCTTTGATGTATTCGAGGTGAAAAGGGTGGTGCCGGGTTAAGCCCTCCCCCTTGTGGGGAGGGTTTGGGAGGGGACTTTCTACCTGAAAAGAGCTCTTGCCCTTCAGGCCTTCGCCATCCAGATCATGTGCTTCATGCCGCGTCCGGTTTTTCCCGCACGGGTCGGGATCTCCTCTGCCGTCAATCCGCAGTCCCTGAGGCGTCGGGTGAAGCGCGGATCGGGACCGGAAGACCAGATGCCGAGTATGCCGCCACGGGTGAGTGCTGTCTTGGATTTGCGAATCCCGTCATGGGAATAGAGGCTATCGTTCTCTTCGCGGGTGAGGCCATCAGGGCCATTGTCGACGTCGAGCAGGATGGCGTCGAACTGGCCTTTTGACGTTGCGATCAGGGCGCCGACATCGCCGACATGGACTGTCACCCTTGGATCGTCGAGGCTGCCCTTATGGATTTCGGCCATCGGCCCGCGCGCCCAGTCGACGACGGCGGGCACGAGTTCGGCAATGGTGATCTTGCCGTCAGCGGGCAGGATGGCGAGGGCGGCGCGGAGCGTAAAGCCCATGCCGAGGCCACCGATCAGGATGTGCGGGCGCTTGTGAGTAGAGATCCGCTCGAAGGCCAGCGTGGCCAAGGCCTCTTCCGAGCCGCTGAGGCGGCTGTTCATCAGCTCGTTGGTACCGAGCATGATGGAAAACTCGGTGCCGCGGCTTTTCAGGCGCAGTTCGCCGCCGCCGGGAATGGCGGCCGTGTCGAGCTGGATCCAGGGAAGCATGGCAGACCTCTGAGGGGTGAAAGACGTGTCCCCGTATCACGAGGCCTCATGCCGCTTCAACCGGCGACGACGCGGAGCACGTACCGAAGCGTGACGATCGGGCCTTGCGGGATAGGATACCGGCGGCGCATCTTGCGGGCGACCGAGTCTATGCAAGTCCAAGTCCGTGCAGGAGAGTGCCGATGCCCGCCCCGAAAAACACCTTCAAGTCCGCGCTGAACGAAACCGATGATCTGCTTGTCGGGTTATGGGTGGCGCTGGCGAGCCCCCATGTGGCGGAAGTCTGTGCCGGCGCAGGTTTCGACTGGATCCTGATCGACGGCGAGCACGGCCCGAACGACATTCCGCTGATTGCTGCACAACTCGCAGCCGTCGCCCGCCATCCGGCCCATCCGGTCGTGCGGCTTGCCGTTGGCGAAACCTGGCTGATCAAGCAGGCGCTTGATATCGGCGCGCAGACGCTGATGATCCCGATGGTGGAGACGGCGGATCAGGCCGAGCAACTGGTCCGCGCGCTGCGCTATCCGCCCGAGGGTGTGCGGGGCATGGGTGCGAGCCTGGGGCGCGCCTCCGATTTCGGCCGCATTGCTGACTATGCCGAGACGGCCAATGCCGAAGTCTGCCTGATCGCCCAGATCGAAAGTGCACTCGGTATCGAAAACGCCGATGCCATTCTGGCCACGCCCGGTGTCGATGCTGTGCTGATCGGCCCTGCCGATCTTGCCGCCGACATGGGCTATCGCGGGAACCCGACGCATCCGGTTGTCATGGAAGCGGTCGAAGCGCTGATCGGCAAGATCGTGGCCGCAGGCAAGCCTGCCGGCATCATGTCCGGCGATGCTGCCATGCTTGCCATGGCGCGCCGCGCCGGTATCCGTTTCTTTGCCCAGGCGAGCGATGTCGGCCTGCTCGCCAAGGCCGCATCCCAGCTCGCGCAGTCCATGCGCGATTGATTAGGCGCGATTGACGTTTTTCCCGATATTTCAAATGGATTTGCAATGAAGCTCACACTTGATGAAGCCGAGGCCTTGGTTCTCGGCGCCCTTTGCCGTTCCGGCGTGACCGAGACCAATGCCGCCTCCGTTGCCCGTGCGCTGATTGCTGCTGAAGCGGCTGGCCAGGGTGGCCATGGTCTGCGGCGGGTCGAGGCCTACTCGGCCCAGGCGCGGGCCGGCAAGGTCGATGGGCGCGCTATGCCGGTGGCCGCGCGTCCTAGGTCTGGCGTCCTGACCATCGATGCGATGAACGGTTATGCCTATCCGGCGCTCGATCTGGCGGTGGCGGAACTTCCGGCCATGGCGAAAGCGCAGGGTATTGCAATCGCCACGATCCATCGCTCGCACCATGCAGGCGTTATGGGGCTGACGGTCGGACGCTTTGCCGAACAGGGACTGGCCGCGCTTATGTTTGCCAATGCGCCAGCCTCGATGGCGCCCTGGGGCGGCAACAAGGCGCTTTACGGCACCAACCCGATCGCCTTTGCGGTGCCGGTTGAAGGCGATGATCCAATCGTGGTCGATCTGGCGCTCTCCAAGGTGGCGCGCGGCAAGATCATGGCCGCCCGGCAAAAGGGCGAGGCGATCCCGGATGACTGGGCTTTCGATGTCGATGGTCAGCCGACGACGGATGCGAACCTTGCGATGGATGGCTTCATGGCCCCGCTTGGTGGCGCCAAGGGGGCAGCCCTTGCGATGATGGTCGAGATCCTTTCGGCGGGTCTGATTGGCGCCAACTACGCGTTCGAGGCCTCGTCGCTGTTTGATGACAAGGGGCCGCCGGTCGGGCTCGGCCAGACGATCATTGCGATTGATCCGGTGGCGACGGGTGGTTCTGGTGTCTTCGGCCGGCTCGCACTGCTGGCCGAGGAAATCGGTGCGCAGGAGGGTGCGCGCATTCCGGGCCGTCGCGGCCAGGGGCTGGCGAAAACGGCTGAGGCCGCAGGCCTCGAGATCGAGGACGATGTGATCGCAGCGATCAAGGCGATCGGCTGACCCATTGTTTCGGCGCCTGCGCATAAGGCGCGGGCAGGGAGCCCGCCATCAGCCCTGATCGGCGTAGTCGTTGCGGGTAATGCCGTGGCGCTGGAGCTTGTCATAGAAGGTCTTGCGCGGGATGCCCAACGCCTCCAGCGTCCGGCGCACGTCACCGTCATTGTCGCGCAGGGCGTTGCGGATGACGGTGCCTTCAAAGCGCTCCACCCGTTCCGGCAAGGTGCCGTGCTGATCCAGGCTTTGCGTGTCGGAGGCAGGCTGCGGTGGCGGGGTGATGCCAAGCACGGTGCGTTCGGCATAATGGGCGAGCTCGCGGACATTGCCCGGCCAGGCATGGCTGTCGAGATGGCGCCGGATTGCATCGGTCAGCGCCGGCGGCTCTCGCTTGAAGCGTTCGGCGGCGCGGGTGGCGAAATGGGCAAAGAGCAGCGGGATATCGGCGCGGCGTTCGCGAAGCGGTGGGATCGAGACCGTTACCACGTTGAGGCGGTAATAGAGATCCTCGCGGAAATCGCCGCGTTCGGCCGGATTGCCGAGATCGATCTTGGCGGCTGCGACGACACGCAGGTCAACCGGGCGGATCTCGTTGGTGCCGAGCGGGCTCACTTCGCGCATTTCCAGAACGCGCAGCATCTTCACCTGGGTGGCGAGCGGCATGCTCTCGATTTCATCAAGAAAGAGCGTGCCGCCGCTTGCATGTTCTATTCTGCCGATGCGCTTCTTCTGGGCGCCGGTAAAGGCGCCGGCCTCATGGCCGAAGAGTTCGCTCTCGATGACTGTCTCGGGCAGCGCCCCGCAATTGAGCGCCACGAAGTTGCCGCTTCGGCGTCGGCTCCATCGATGCAGGAGCGTGGCGACGACTTCCTTGCCGCTGCCGGTCTCGCCCGCGACCAGCACGTCGATATCGGTGTCAGCAATCTGACGCAGCGTCTGGCGCAGGTGCTCCATGGCCGGCGTCTGGCCAATCAGCGGCAGGTCGTCCCGGCTTGCCTCGGCCGTCTGGCGCAGGCGGCGGTTCTCGATCACCAGCCGGCGCTTTTCTATGGCGCGGGCGACGCTCTGCACCAACCGGTCGGCGGCAAAGGGCTTGGCGATGAAGTCATAGGCGCCGTCCTGCATGGCGCGCACCGCCATGGTTATGTCGCCATGGCCGGTGATCAGCAGGACGGGTAAGTCCGGGTCGAGGGCGCGGATGCGGGCGAAGAGTTCCAGCCCGTCCATGCCGGCCATGCGGATATCGCTGATGACGACCGCTTCGAGGTCGGCGGAGAGCACTGCGAGCGCTTCGCCGGCGGAGGCAAAGTCGCGCACCGGAAAGCCGGCGAGTTCCAGTGTCTGGCGCGTGGCGCGGCGAAGGGCGGCATCATCGTCGACGAGGATGATTTCGATGGCATTGCTCATGAGAGGGCCCGCTTGAGGGTAACGGTGAAGGTTGTGCCGGCGGGCGAGCTGTCGACCGCGATGCGGCCGCCATAATCACTGACAATGTCCTTGCAGATGACAAGGCCGAGGCCGAGGCCGGCTTCCTTCGATGTGTTGAACGGGGTGAAGAGGTTGTCGAGGATTGTGGGTGGGATGCCGGGGCCGTTGTCCGCGACGATAACCGTCACTTCGTCCGGGCCACCGGTTCCGACCTGGACCGTGATGCGGCCGTCGGCCTGTGTCTCCAGCGCTTCCAGCGCATTCTGCAAGAGGTTGATCAGCACCTGTTCCAGCCGGATCCGGTTGGCCATGACACGGATCTCCGGGGCAATGGCATCGATCGCCAGCATGTCGAGGCTGCCTGAAAAGCGGCTGCGCAGGAGGAGAAGCGCTCCGTCGACGGCGGTCTTCAGGTCTACCGGTTCAGCGGCGGCGCGGCCCTTGCGGGCAAAGCCGCGCAACTCATTGGTGATGGCGCCGATGCGATCGGTGAGGTCGCCGATCAAGCCAAGGTTTTCGGCGGCTGGCGCGCTTTGTCCCCGGTCGAGGAAGGTGCGGGCATTGTCGGCATAGGCGCGGATGGTGGCGACAGGTTGGTTGATTTCATGCGCGACGCCGGCCGCGACCTGGCCGAGAATGGCCAGACGATTGGCCTGGACCAGATCATGCTGCACGGTCTGCAGCCGGGTTTCCGTGGCGCGGTGTTCGCCGATTTCCGTTTGCAGCCGGTCGCGGGCGATAGTCAGTTCGCGCGTCCGGGCCGTCACCTCGCGCTCCAGTTCGTCGCGGGCGGCCTGATCGGCGGCCTGCCGGCGCAGCATGCGGTTTCTGCGATAAAGCAGCAGGGCGGCCAGGGCGAAGAGCGGCAGCATGACCAAGAGTGCGGCCAGGCGGGCCTGCCACATGCCTGTTTCGAGAAAGCTGCCGGCTGGCGCCAGCACATGCATCTGCCAGGGTGTTCCCGGCACATCGAGCACCAGGGCGAGATGGGCTTGTGCCGGCACGTCATCCGTGACCTGCGCCAGTGCCATGGACCGGCCGTCACGCTCGGGCAGGGGGCGAATGGGAAGCCGTTCCAGCGAGGCCTCGCCGAATTGCAGGCTTTCGCGGAGGGCGGCGCGCTCCGGCGGCGGAATGTCCGTGGTGCTGAAAAAGCGCCAGGGTGGACGGCTGGTGATCAGCACGATGCCGCGCTGATCGGTGACGAAGGTGGTTCTGTCAGACCGTCCCCAGTCCCGCTCCAGCCCGTCGAACTCGACCTTGACGACCACGACACCAAGGGCCGCGCCGCTGTCGTCAACAACGCGTTGCGACAGATAGAGGCCGGGCCGTTTGCTGACGCTGCCCAGTGCGTAGTGCTCGGCGCTTCCAACCGCCATGCCACGCTTGAAGTATTCGCGGAACGTATAGTCGTTGCCAACAAAGCTGTCCGCTTCGCGCCAGTTGCTGGCGGCAATCGCACTGCCGTTGCGGCCCACGACATAGATGACGGATGTCTTGGTGCCGAGCACCAGTGCTTCAAGTTTCCGGTTCAAGCCATCAAGCGCTTCTGGTGTCGGATTGCCAAGCGTTGCGCTCACCTGCCGGTCGGCAGCGAGCACCAGCGGCAAGGCACGCGGGCGTTCCAGAGTGGCCTGGAGCAGGGCGCGCTTGAGGGCTGCGTCCTCGTCGAGATCGTCGGCCAGCGTCGACAGCGCGTTGCGCATGCCCGCTTCGCCAGCAAGGAACAGGCCGGCCGCCAAAGTGGCGAGGGCGATGACCAGATAGATCAGCCAGGAGACGCCCAGGCCGGTCCGGCGTTTTGCAGTCTGGTCGAAGGCGGGAGAGGGCGAGGTTGCGATCATTTCCTATTGTGCGTCTTTTCGCACGAAGTTCCAAGGGGTGCGTGCGGATAATCGCACATTCATGATGGATGTGAATTGGAGCGCAAGATTTTATTGATTAAGTTCAATCGCTTGTGCCAGTTCCCTGCGTTTGGCACGCAGCTTGCTGATATGCACGAGACGGGGCTTGCTCCGTGTTTCCATTCACAAGCGCTTCAGCCCGGGAGGTCGGAACCATGTTCCGTCAGGGCGAAAACGGAGGAAATCATGCATATCGATACCGCGGGTCACGCGCCCGAGGGCAAGCAGCCCTTCTACAAGCATCTCTATTTCCAGGTTCTGGCCGCGATCATCGCCGGCATCCTGCTTGGCCATTTCTATCCGGAAATCGGCGCGCAGTTGAAGCCACTCGGTGATGCCTTCATCAAACTCGTCAAGATGATCATCGCACCGGTCATCTTCCTGACGGTCGCAACCGGCATTGCCGGCATGACCGACCTGAAGAAGGTCGGCCGGGTTGCCGGCAAGGCGATGCTCTACTTCCTGACCTTCTCGACGCTGGCCCTGGTTGTCGGCCTTATCGTGGCAAACGTCGTGCAGCCCGGTGCCGGCATGCATATCGACCCGGCTACCCTCGATGCCAAGGCTGTCGCGACCTATACCGAAAAGGCGCATGACACGACCATTGTCGGCTTCCTGATGAACATCATCCCGACGACCATTGTCGGTGCCTTTGCAGATGGTGATATCCTCCAGGTTCTGTTCTTCTCGATCCTGTTCGGCATTTCGCTGGCGATGGTCGGTGAACGTGGCAAGCCGGTCACCGACTTCCTGCAGGCGGTCATTGCCCCGGTTTTCAAGCTCGTTGCCATCCTGATGAAGGCGGCACCGATCGGTGCCTTCGGCGCCATGGCCTTCACCATCGGCAAATATGGCATCGGCTCGGTGACCAATCTCGCCATGCTGATCGGCACGTTCTACCTGACCTCCTTCCTGTTCGTTGTCGTCGTGCTTGGCGCGGTTGCTCGCTACAACGGCTTCTCGATCCTGGCGCTGATCCGCTACATCAAGGAGGAGCTGCTGCTGGTGCTGGGCACCTCGTCATCGGAAGCCGCCCTGCCGGGCCTGATGAACAAGATGGAAAAGGCCGGCTGCAAGCGCTCGGTCGTCGGTCTTGTCATTCCGACGGGCTATTCCTTCAACCTCGACGGCACGAATATCTACATGACGCTGGCAGCGCTGTTTATCGCCCAGGCGACAGACATTCCGCTGTCGCTCGGTGATCAGATCCTGCTGCTCGCCGTTGCCATGCTGAGCTCGAAGGGGGCGGCCGGCATTACCGGTGCGGGCTTCATTACGCTCGCCGCAACGCTCTCGGTCGTGCCCTCGGTGCCGGTGGCCGGCATGGCGCTGATCCTCGGGATCGACCGCTTCATGTCGGAATGCCGGGCGCTCACCAACTTCATCGGCAATGCCGTTGCGACCGTGGTCGTTGCGCGCTGGGAAGGCGAACTCGACGAGAGCCTCTTCCACGCTGCGCTGGGCGGCAAGGTGCTTGAGGACACCGATATCCAGCCGGAGCTTCAGCCGGCGGAGTGATTTTCCGCGCCGACCCAAGACGGCGATCGGAACAGAAGCGCGGCCCGGTTCTCCTCGGGCCGCGCTTTTTGCATTCTCACCGCAGGAGCGCCCGGTCGCGTCACTCAGCGGCGATGATGTGGAACTCCTGTGGGACGTTCGGATTTTGGGCCTTGCCCATCAGGTAGATCAGACAGCTCGTTCTGAGCAGTGAAGCGAAGTTCGATACCGATCCGTTGATCTCCAGCGCCTCGTCGTAGAGCGTGGAGAGGAAGCGGGACGTCGAAAAGTTCTGGCTGGCGGCAATCTCGTCGATCAGCACCCAGAAGGCCGCTTCCAGCTGGATGCTGGTTGAATGGCCGGCGATACGGACAGAGCGGTTGACCGCTCGGTAGCGGGCCGGATCCTGTCCTGCGAAGACTTCACACATGGCATATTCCTCCCGATTTCTATTGTTTTCTTTGCACTATGGATCGGCACTTATCGGAGGTCAATTTCCGTATTGGCTAAAGTGCATCTCCTCTGCTGCCATGGTTCGATGGCGGTGCGCGGTTCAAAAAAATCGATGCGGTAGCCGGCTGCTACCCTGCTTTTCACAACTGGAGCATGATCGCAGCATCATGCATGCCCTGAAGACGAGGACGACACATTGGCGAAGATGATCCATTCTATGATCCGGGTGCTGGACGAGGCAAAATCAGTCTCTTTCTATTCCCAAGCTTTCGGCCTTGAGATTGCGGAGCGCCTGGATTTCGAGACCTTCACGCTGATCTACATGAGCAATGCCGAGTGCGAATTCGAGCTGGAACTTACCGTCAACAAGGGACGGGAAGAGGCCTATACTCTCGGTGATGGCTACGGCCATCTTGCGCTCAGCGTGTCTGATCTCGATGCCGAGCACAGCCGCATGACAGATCTTGGGCTCTCGCCGAACAAGATCGTCGAATTCAACCGCGATGGCCATCTGCTTGCGCGGTTCTTCTTCATCACCGATCCGGACGGCTACAAGATCGAGGTCCTGCAGCGTCACGGACGTTACAAGTGATCGTGGGGCCGGACGGTTGGAGGACCGTCCGGCCCCATTTGCTTTCAGCAGTCGGCAGATGCGGTTTGAGCATCGGCCATCGCAGACGGCGCATTGCCGTCCGCACCATCACGGGAGGAGATTGACGTGGTTACGATACTCGACAAGACGGGCAAGATGTCTCGTCGGCAGCTCCTGAAGACAGGTGCTGCCAGTGCGGTGCTGGTCATTACCGGCACGGCGGTGATCTGTCCGGAGCAGGCCTGGGGGCTGGAAGCAACGACCCTCAAGCCGGACAGCCTTGCAACGCTGATCAAGCTTGCGCGTGACATCTATCCACATGACCAGCTCGCCGACCGCTTCTATGCGGCGGCCGTCAAGGGCCAGGACACGATGGCGGGCAAGGACGAAAAGCACAAGGCGCTGATCGAGGACGGCATTGCCGATCTCGACAAACGCGCCGGTGCCGGCGGTTATCGCGGTCTCGGCTGGGAGGATGACCGGCTCGCAATCCTGCGGGAGATTGAGACGACCCCCTTTTTCCAGGCGGTGCGCGGCGACCTCGTGGTCAGCCTTTATAACCAGAAAGAGATCTGGCCGATCTTCGGCTACGAGGGCGAGTCTTATTCCAAGGGCGGCTATATCGAGCGCGGGTTCAACGACATCGCCTGGCTCTGAGCCTTACCCCACAGACACGCAATTCATCGTCGCCGGAGGAGGCCCATCGCGGATGGGACGGCGGCGCTTACGCAAATTGACCGATTTCCCGGGAGGAAAACATGGCAGCGCCCTATGATCTCAACGACGACAGTGTGGTCGTCATCATCGGTTCCGGTGCAGGCGGTGGTACACTTGCCAACGAGCTTGCCCAGAAGGGCATCGACGTGGTCGTGCTCGAAGCCGGTGCCCGCATCGAACACGAGGAATTCATCAACGACGAATGGGACAGTTTTGCCCAGCTCGCCTGGCTCGACCACCGAACGACCGGCGGCGGCTGGCGGGTGTCGAAGGACTTCCCCAATCTGCCGGCCTGGATCGTCAAGGCTGTTGGCGGCACGACGACCCACTGGGCTGGCGCCTCGCTGCGCTTCCAGGAACACGAGTTCAAGACGCTGACGAATTACGGCAAGGTTGAGGGTGCCAATCTTCTCGACTGGCCGATCACGCTTGCCGATCTCGAGCCTTACTATGCCAAGGCCGAAGACAAGATGGGCGTTACCCGCACTAATGGCATCGAGGGGCTGCCGGGCAACAACAACTTCAAGATCCTGAAGGCCGGTGCCGACAAGCTGGGCTACAAGGACTGTCACACCGGCAACATGGCGATCAACTCGGCCGAGCGCGATGACCGGATGAGCTGTCAGCAGACCGGCTTCTGTTTCCAGGGTTGCAAATGGGGTGCCAAGTGGTCGACGCTCTACACGGAAATTCCGAAGGGCGAGGCGACCGGCAAACTTGAAGTGCGGCCGCAGTCGCATGTCATCAAGATCGAGCATGATGCCAATGGCAAGGTGAATGCCGTCGTCTATGCCGACAAGGACGGCAACATGAAGAGCCAGAAGGCGCGCATCGTCTGCGTTGCCGGCAATTCCATCGAAAGCCCACGCCTGCTGTTGAACTCCGCTTCCTCAAAGTATCCGGATGGTCTGGCCAACTCCTCCGGCCAGGTGGGCAAGAACTACATGCGCCACACGACCGGCTCGGTCTATGCCGTGTTCGACAAGCCGGTGCATTTCTATCGCGGCACGACCATGGCCGGGATCATACGCGACGAGGCCCGGCACGATCCGTCACGCGGCTTCGTCGGTGGCTACGAGCTTGAAACGCTCGCACTTGGTCTGCCCTTCATGGCGGCCTTCCTCGATCCGGGTGGTTGGGGCCGTTCGTTCACCTCGGCGCTCGACAACTACGCGAATATGGCGGGGCTGTGGATCGTCGGCGAAGACATGCCGCAGGAACAGAATGCCGTGAAGCTGCATGCCGAGCTCAAGGATAAATACGGCATGCCGATCCCGGATGTCTGGTTCACCGATCACCCGAACGACGAGGCGATGCGCAATCACGCCTACAAGCAGGGTGTAGCGCTCTATGAGGCGGTCGGTGCCAACAGGGCCTTCCCGACACCACCCTATCCGTCGACCCACAATCTCGGCACCAACCGCATGAGCGAGAAAGCGCAGGACGGTGTCGTCAACAAGTGGGGTCAGACCCACGATATCCAGAACCTCTTCGTTTCAGACGGCAGCCAGTTCACCACGGGTGCTGCGGAAAATCCGACCTTGACGATCGTGTCTCTCGCGATCCGACAGGCGGATTACATCGCCGAGCAGATGGGCCAAGGCACGATCTGACCGGCAAGCATACCTCCCTCTTTGCGGGCGGCGTTGTCTAAAGGCAGCTCCGCCCGCCTTTTCGTGGGCGGATGTCAGTGGCTGCGGGCCGCGACCAGAGCACGGGCCTTGTCGCGGGTGCGGGCCACCGCGCGGCGCAGGCGGGCCGGGCGAGGTTCGCCCTCGGCCACGGTCATCGCATTGCCGCGCCAGACAAAGCCGTTGCCGAACCAGGCGGAAATGAAGAGGGCCGGCAAGGCGAGGTCGCGCATCACCATCGCTGGCAGCATGCGCCAGCCGGAAGGCCAGCCATAGGCGCGCGCAAGCAGCATTTCTGCTGCATACCACAGACCGAGATAGGCCATGGGGGCTGCGGGATGGATATGGCCTGTTGCGGCCAAAGCCGCGACTGTGATCGTGGGCAGGGCGGCACCGACCAGGATTTCCGGCAGGAAGCAGAGCGGGAAGGACACGCGCCGCAACCGGGCCCAGCGCAGCTGGCGTTTCCACACGGCGGCAAGGCTGCGTTTGCCGAGTGGCTGGGCGAAGGGCTGGTGGACGAGGTGAACATTGAGGCCGGCGCCGCGGACAAGGCGGGTTGCGGCTGCGTCTTCAGCCACCTGTTCGCCGAGGCGCTCGAAGCCGCCCATATCGGCCATCAGGTTTCGGTTGAACAGCATGGCCTTGCCCTGAGCAAAGCCAAAACCGGCTTCATCCGCCAGGAGCTGGAAGCGCGCCTGGAAACTGTTGAGCCAGGCGCTCTCGACATAGGCGCCGAGGTTGGCCGGTTCCGTGCCGATTGGCGGGGCGCAGACGAGGCCGGTTTCGTCGTCCCAGCGATCCAGCATTCGGGTGATCAGATCTGGTGGCATCAGGACATTGCTGTCGACCATGACGATCCAGTCATGCCGTGCCGAGCGCCAGCCCTTGATGACGTTGTTCATCTTGGGATTGACGCTGAGCCTGTCCTCGCCGATCAGCAACTGGGCCGGGACAGCCGGATTTTCGGCGATGATCCTGCGGGCGACGGCGGCGGCCGGATCGTCTGGATCGGCAATGCAGAGGATGACCTCATAATCCGGCCAGTCGAGCTCGAAAGTGGTGGTGAGGCAGCGCTCGAGATTGTTCTCCAGTCCGCAGAGAGGCCGCAGCACCGTGACAGGCGGGCGAAAGGCAGGTCTGCCAGTCTCTGCATTGGTACCATGGTGGTGCCTCAGAGCCAGCAGCAAGCCGACGCTTACGGTCTGGACGGCAAGGGCAGTGGTGGCGAACAATATCGACAGACTCATCCCAGTCCTCGGGCGGATCATTCAACGGTGGCCACCGGATAGCACCGCTGCATGACAGTTCAGCGACTGCGCCTGAGGATGGTGACAATCTTCAAGCCCAGATAGACGGCGAGCCCGCCCGTGACGATCAGGCCGCTGACATTGCCGCTGATTTCGGCGATCTGGGTGACATTGTCGCTGAAGGTGGCGCCGAGGCCGGTATAGACGCCAACCCACACGCCTTCGCCGGCGATGCCGGCCAGGGTAAAGCGCAGCCAGGAAAACCGCGCAGCCCCTGCAAGCAGATTGAGATAGGGGCCAAGTGGTGACAGAAGCCAGCGCGTCAGGAAGACGGCTGCGGCGCCCCGCGCCGCCATTTGCTGCTCGGCCCTGTCGAGAGCGGTCTTGCGCGCGGGGTTTGCGGCCAGCCACTCGACCAGGCGGCGGCCGCCGGTCTGGCCGATGAGATATCCTATCTGATCGCCGCCGACGGCGGCACCCAGGGCCACGGCCACAACGGCCCAGAGCGTGAAATCGCCCGCGGCGGCGAAGGCCCCCATCAGCATCATGACAATGGAACCGGGCAAGGGGGCACCCAGGCAACTGATGAAGATGACGCCGGCCAGGAGAGGCAGGCCATAGATCGGAAGCGACGCCAGAAGCGTTTCCGTCAAGCTCATCGCTTGTCCTTTTCGGCGCGCAGCCGGGCGATGGCTGCCTCAAGCTCCGTCCTGAAATCGGAGAATGTCTGTCCGCGTTCTTTGGCAAGCCGTTCGAGCGAGGGACGCGGTGCGTTGCGCGGCGGCGGTGCCACATCCAGATCCCTCGCAAGGCGTTCGACCGGCACATGCCAGGAATGGGCCACGTAACCCAGCGTCATCCAGGCTTCGACCGGCTGATTTCGATGCGCAGGATCATTCCAATAACTCACGAACAGGGCGGTGCGGATGGCGAAGAAGAGGACCAGCCCGAGAACAAGCACAAAGCCCGAGACAAGCAGTCGGTTCTGCCGCCACAACCGGATCAATCTGTTCACGTCGTTCTCCCGGACCCATATCTTGGTTGACAGACGTTGCCGTCACGCTTCAATCCGTGCCGGCATCTAACGCGACCGGGAGAGTGACGGCAATGGCGGCGGGCGATATCCGACTGGATGATAGCTGGAAAGCGGTGCTGGGCGACGAGTTTTCAAAGTCCTACATGCGTGACCTGAAAGCCTTTCTCAGCCAGGAGAAAGCCGAGGGCAAGCATATCTTCCCGGCCGGATCCGAATATTTCCGGGCGCTGGATCTGACGCCGCTCGATCAGGTGCGGGTCGTCATCCTTGGGCAGGACCCTTATCATGGAGCCGGTCAGGCCCATGGCCTCTGCTTTAGCGTGCGGCCGGGTGTCCGGGTGCCGCCGTCGCTCGTCAATATCTACAAGGAGCTGAAAAGCGATCTCGGCGTCGAGCCACCCGGTCATGGATTTCTCGAGCACTGGGCCCGGCAGGGCGTTCTTCTGCTCAACAGCGTGCTGACCGTTGAGGAGGCTCGGGCTGCCTCGCATCAGGGACGCGGTTGGGAGACCTTCACGGATGCCGTCATCCGCTCAGTCAACGAACGATGCGAGCATGTGGTCTTTCTGCTCTGGGGGGCTTATGCGCAGAAGAAGGCAGCCTTCGTGGATCGTAGCCGGCACCTGGTGTTGAAGGCACCACATCCGTCGCCGCTCTCCGCCCATGCCGGATTTCTCGGCTGCCGGCATTTTTCGCAGGCCAACCGCTATCTCGAGGAGAAGGGGCGGGCGCCGATTGACTGGCAATTGCCGTCGCTTGAGCAGGTCTGACCTCAGGACGCCCGATTTGCCCGACATCCTGCATTGACGCGTCTTGCAGTCAAAAATTTGCTGATCGATAGTAGACGCCCCTCAACCGAATCTCTTCCCGGAGCCTGAATGTCCCAGCATCTGAAATTCTACATCGACGGCGCCTGGGTCGACCCCATGGTTCCGGCCCTGCTCGATGTCGAAGATCCGTCGAAGGAAGAACCTTTCGCCACCATCGCGATCGGCAGCAAGGGGGATGTGGATCGTGCCGTCGCGGCGGCAAAGGTGGCGTTTCCGTCTTTTTCAGTCACTGAGCCTGCGGAACGGCTGGCATTGCTGCGCCGAATCCTCGACGCATACAACGCCCGGTTCGACGATATCGCCGACGCTGTGAGCCGC
Organism: Rhizobium sp. AAP43; assembly: GCF_001296045.1. Taxonomy (GTDB): domain Bacteria; phylum Pseudomonadota; class Alphaproteobacteria; order Rhizobiales; family Rhizobiaceae; genus Allorhizobium. The sequence goes on from NZ_LJHS01000005.1 coordinate 492,010, forward strand.
GAAATGGGGGCGCCGCTGCATTTTGCGCGCGATTCTCAGGCCGCAGCCGGCCGGGCTCATCTCGAAGCGACGATTGCGGCGATGGAGCAGTTTTCCTTCAGCGAATTGCGCGGTTCTACCATGATCGTCCGGGAAGCGATCGGTGTCTGCGCGCTGATCACGCCGTGGAACTGGCCGCTCAACCAGATCGTCTGCAAGGTGGCACCGGCGATTGCCGCCGGTTGCACCATGGTTTTGAAACCTTCGGAGATCGCGCCGATCTCCGGGCTCATCTTTGCTGAAGTGATGGAGGCCGCGGGCACGCCGAAGGGCGTGTTCAATCTGGTCAACGGGCGGGGCCCGGATGTCGGCCAGGTCATGGCCTCGCATCTTGACGTCGACATGGTCTCGTTCACCGGTTCGACCCGGGCCGGCGTCATCGTCGCCAAGGTCGCTGCCGACACCGTCAAGCGGGTCGCGCAGGAGCTGGGCGGCAAGTCAGCCAATATCATCCTGGCCGATGCCGATCTCGAATCCGCGGTGCGCGAGGGTGTTGAGGCCTGTTTCGGCAATTCCGGCCAGTCCTGCGATGCACCGACGCGTATGCTCGTGCCGGCGGAATGGCATGACGAGGCGTTGCACATTGCCCGCGAAGCAGCTGAGAGCCTTGCCGTTGGCAATCCGCGCGATCCCGATACCGATCTCGGGCCTGTGGTCAGCCTCACCCAGTTCAACAAGATCCAGCAGCTGATCGAAATGGGGATCGAAGAAGGGGCGCTTCTGGTTGCTGGTGGCCCGGGGCGGCCGGAGGGGCTGACGCGGGGGTATTATGTCCGCCCGACCGTGTTCGGCCATGTGTCGCCCGATATGACCATCGCGCGGGAAGAAATCTTCGGGCCGGTGCTGTCGATCATCCCGTATCAGACGGAAGAAGAGGCGATCGCCATCGCCAACGATACCGTCTACGGGCTCGCCGCCTATATCCAGTCGAATGATATCAATCATGCCCGTCGGGTGGCATCGCGCATGCGGGCCGGTTCCGTCTATCTCAACTATCCCGCATGGGACACCGCCGCCCCCTTTGGCGGATACAAGCAATCCGGCAATGGTCGCGAATATGCCGATTGGGGAATCCACGACTTCCTTGAGGTCAAGGGTATTGTCGGCTGGCAGGGTACGCCCGCCAGCGCCTGAACCCCGCATCGCAAGCTTTGTCAGGGTCTGTGGCTATCGCCACGGACCTTTTTCCTTCTTTGCGGGTTCTACTCAACGGTGACTCGAACGGAACCTGACGGCCAGGGTCTCCTGGAGTAATTTTGTCGTCTGAAATATAGAATCCGCAATATCGCCAGAATTTGCGCATCGTTCAGCCCTATTCGAGCTCATTTCTTTCCTTATTAGAATATTTCCCGGTCGATATCTCCTGGTCGACCCTGCTCATGGAACAATTCCGTTTCTCTGGTGTTTTTATCCCCAGTATCAAAGACGGAAAGGACGAAACCATGCGTACGAAGACATTTGTTGTTGCTTCCCTGCTTCTTGGTGCCGCTTGTGCACCTGTCATGGCTCAGGAAGGCACTGTCACTGGCGCTGCCGGCGGTGCCGTCACCGGTGCCATCGTCGGTGGTCCCGTTGGCGCGGCAGTCGGCGGCGTCGTTGGTGCGATCGCCGGTACGGCCGTTGCCCCGCCGCCGGAAACGGTGGTGACTTATGTTCGCCAGCAGCCTGTCGCCACCGCGCCAGTGGTGATCGAGCAGCGTGTGGTCGTCGGTGAAGCCCTGCCGCGGCAGGTCGTACTGACGCCTGTGCCTGAGAACCCGACCTATGCCTATGCCATCGTCAATGACCAGCGCGTCATCGTCGACCCTGAGACCTATGTCGTCGTCGGTGTCGTTCAGTAAGACCCGGCGCTTGAATCCACCATAAACAATGGCCGGGAACGACAGTGTTCCGGCCGATAACCTGGAGGTTACACCATGGACCAGAGACCAGATCCGCGCCTCGACCAGCGCCCGCCTGTCGCCCCGCCGCTTGCGCCGCATGTGACGCAGCAGAATTCCAGCATGGGCGGCACCGGTTGGGCCGTTGCCATCCTGTTGGTTGTCGTCATCGCCGCCGGTGCCTTCTTCCTCTATGGCGGAAACGGCACAGTGGACACGACGGCACCTGCCACCACTGCAACGGAGTCCGCGACCCCGCCAGCCACGGCACCGACGCCGCCGGCCGCATCGGATGCTGCCCCGGCCGCTCCTGCTGACCCGGCTCCGGCCGCTCCGGCCCCGGCTGATCCGGCGGCACCTGCTCCGGCTCCTGCCGCGCCCGGTAGCGCTCCGACCACCCCGTAAGGCAAAGCCGGCCGGGCGGGCGTCAGAGCCCGCCACCAACAGACAGAAGGCCAGCCTTGAAAAGGGCTGGTCTTTTCGCGTCTGGTGTCTTGGAGGCTGCACGATATCTGGTGCATAAGGTTGTGCATTCCATTCGGAGACTGAAGAACACATGTTCCTCGAACAAGGCAGGATGCCACGGCTTGAACTGCCGACGGATCGCTACGCTGCCATATACGCCATCGGTGACGTGCATGGCTGTCATGATGCCTTGCTCGCGCTTGAAGAGAAAATCCGGCTCGATGCCGAAGCTCTCGATGGTCGCAAGCTGATTGTCATGCTCGGGGATTATATTGATCGCGGTCCCCGATCGGCGACCGTGCTTTATCACCTGACGGCCTCTCCACCGGCGGGCTTTGATCGTATCTGCCTGCGCGGCAATCACGACGACGCCTTTCTCGATTATCTGGAGGGCGATCCGGCGGGCGACTGGTTCCTCGATCACGGGGCCATGGAGACCATGGCGTCCTATGGTGTCGAACTTGCCTCGGCGGGGTCTGTCACGGGCTCCAACCACAAGCTGCGCGAACTTGTGCGGTCGGCGGTGCCGTCCTCGCATCTCGAGTTTCTGCGGGCTTTGCCGGTCATGCTGACAATTGGCGGCGATGTCTTCGTGCATGCCGGCATCCGGCCGGGGCGGCCGCTGGTCGATCAGACCGACGAAGACCTGATGTGGATCCGGCGATCCTTCCTCGATCTTGGCCCCGGATTGCCGGTCAGGGTGGTCCACGGCCATTCGCCGATGCGGCAGGCACATGTCGGAGCTGACCGCGTCAGCCTGGACACGCATTGTCACAAGACCGGGCGCCTGACGGCGGCGCGGTTTCATCAGGGTGACGTTGTCATCTTCGATACGGCAGCCGGCTAATCAGCAGTTCGACTGCCGAAGTCTCAGGTCCGGGCTTTTTTCGAAGCTGTCTGCACAGGCTTGCCCCATTCGGCGATTGCTATGCCCCCAAGGACGAGGGCGAGCGCCAGAATGTGGAAGCTTTCAAGCGTCTCGCCAAGCAGGGTGACGGAGAGCAGCGTGCCGAAGACGGGCACGAGATTGATGAACAGGCCGGCCCTGTTGGCGCCGATGACTTCCACGCCCTTGATGTAGAGCACTTGCGAAATCAGTGAGGGCAGCAGTCCGGCATAGAGGATCAGCAGCCAGCCGGTGGTGTCGGGCATAATCATCTGGCCTTTGCTCGCCTCCCACCAGACGAGCGGCAGACAGGTCACCGTGGCCGCGAGGGCCGGCACCGCCATGAGGCTCTTCCAGTGGACCTGCGGTTTCCAGCGCAGCGAGATCGTGTAGATCGCATAGGAGAGGCCGGCAAAGACCATCAGCAGGTCGCCAGCATTCAGTGTCAGCGATAGCAGCCGGTGGATGTCGCCATGCGAGGCGGTGACGGCCGCACCAACGAAGCTGATCAGGAAGCCGAGAATCTGGATCGGTGCTACCGGAATGCGGAAGATGGCGAAGTTGATGACGAAGATCAGAACCGGGATGGCGCCCTGTTCGATCGTTGCATTGACGGCGGTGGTGTATTTGAGTGCGGTGTAGAGAAAACCGTTGAAGGCTGCGTAGCCTATGGCCCCGTAGAAGGCGAGGAGCTTCCAGTTGGCCTTCAGCACATCCCAGTCCTTGCGGATCTGTGGCACCGAGATTGCGAAGATGATCAGGCTCGCCAGGCCCCAGCGGCCAAAGCTCAGGATCATCGGGCTGACGTGGCCGAGTGCCAGCTTGCCGGCGACTGCGTTGCCGCCCCAGAGCAAGGTGGTGATGACGAGAAAAGTATAGGCGCGAACCGGCAAAGTATGGCTTCCTTGCATGCGTCGGCCCCGGTCATACCGGCAAAACCTGCCGTCCCGATGGGCGCGATTGCACCGGAAATAGGTCAGGGGTCTCGCTTTGTCACGCAAAAAGCCGATTCAATGGTCAAGACGGGTCGATTTCCCGAAAACAACACAGTATAGATGCGCGGGTTTGAGTAGGCGCAACGACTGCGCGATATACAGGATTTCGAAATGACGAATGTCGTGGTGATCGGTTCGCAATGGGGTGATGAGGGCAAGGGCAAGATTGTCGATTGGCTGTCCGAGCGCGCCGATATCGTCGTGCGCTTCCAGGGTGGGCACAATGCCGGCCATACGCTCGTCATCGACGGCGTTTCCTATAAGCTCTCGCTTCTGCCATCGGGCGTGGTGCGTCCGGGCAAGCGGGCCGTCATTGGCAATGGCGTCGTTGTCGATCCGCATGCGCTGATTGCTGAAATTGGCCGGTTGAAGGATCAGGGCGTCGAAGTGACGCCGGACAATCTGCGGATTGCGGAAAACGCAACGCTGATCCTGTCCCTGCACCGCGAACTGGACGGCATGCGCGAAGACGCTGCCTCCAACAGCGGCACCAAGATTGGCACCACGCGCCGCGGTATCGGCCCGGCCTATGAAGACAAGGTCGGCCGCCGTGCGATTCGCGTCATGGACCTTGCCGATCTCGATGCGCTTGAAGGCAAGGTCGATCGCATCCTGACGCATCACAATGCGCTTCGTCGCGGTTTTGGCGCGCCGGAAGTCGAGCATCAGGCGATCATGGAAGAACTGACCTCCGTTGCGGATCGCGTGCTGCCTTTCATGGATTCGGTCTGGAGCCTGCTCGACAAGGAGCGCCGCAAGGGCTCGCGTATTCTGTTTGAAGGCGCTCAGGGCTCGCTGCTCGACATCGACCACGGCACCTATCCTTTCGTTACCTCGTCCAACACGGTCGCCGGTCAGGCTGCCGCCGGTTCCGGCATGGGCCCGGGTGCGCTCGGCTATATCCTCGGCATCACCAAGGCCTACACGACCCGCGTTGGCGAAGGTCCGTTCCCGACCGAACTGCATGATGAAATCGGCCAGTTCCTCGGCGAGAAGGGGCATGAATTCGGCACCGTCACGGGACGCAAGCGGCGCTGCGGCTGGTTCGACGCGGCGCTTGTGCGCCAGTCGGTCGCGACCAACGGCATTACCGGTATCGCGCTGACAAAGCTCGACGTTCTCGATGGCCTGGAAGAGTTGAAGATCTGCGTCGGCTACAAGCTCGACGGCCAGGAAATCGACTATCTGCCCGCCGCTCAGGCCGCCCAGGCGCGGGTTGAGCCCATCTATATTACGCTGGAAGGCTGGAAGGAATCGACTGTTGGTGCCCGCAAATGGGCAGATCTTCCGGCGCAGGCCATCAAGTATGTCCGTCAGGTCGAAGAGCTGATCGGCGCACCGGTTGCCCTGTTGTCGACGAGCCCGGAGCGGGACGACACGATACTTGTGACGGACCCTTTCGAGGATTAAGTTAACCATTTACCAGAGTTTTGCCGATTCCATATCGAATCGGCAACGAAGAGAAAGTGCGTATGGCTGACTTTATCGCCGTCATTCGACGGGCCGTGGACGGGCTGTCGAACAACACTCCGGAAATGCGTGTGCGGGTCTATGAAAAGGCCCGCGCTGCCGTCGTGCGGCAGCTTGAGAACATGCAGCCAAGGCCGCCCGAGCACATGTTGCAGCGGCAGTTGGAAAAGCTCGACGCTGCGATCCGCGAGGTGGAGGCAGAACACGCCGCGGCTCTGCCGGCTTATGAGGAAGAAGCGCCAGCCCAGGAATGGGCGTCCGAGCCGGAACCCATGGCGCCAGAACCGGCGCCTGTCGAAGCCTATGTCGAGCCTGTCCAGGCAGCGCCCGCACCGGCGGTGACCGGTGATGACTGGGCCGATGCGTATATGGCGGAAAACGAGCCGCGCGCGCCGGTCGAAGCGGCTGTACCAGAGCATCAGGCACCCGTCGAACAGTTCGCTCCCTGGGAAACGCCTGCTGCGGCTGAGGTCCCACCCGCCGAACCGGAATACACGTCACCGGTTCCCGTCGGGACCGATTTCGATGAGGGCCGCCATCCGGCCGAGCCGGACCTGCCCGAGCACTATGCCGCGCCTGAGCCTGTTGCGCCTGCCGAGACGTGGCCTCCCGTGACGACGCCGGCGGTGCCGCTCTGGGAGCATCGCGAAGCGGTGAACAAGCCGGTCGAGCCGGCGGCTGCCGCGCGCATGGACCTTGTCGATGACTGGCTGCAGGAGCGTCAGGCCGATGCTGCTCCGGCATCCTTGCCCGAAGCGACGTGGGATGTGCCGGCGGCGACTGAGCCTGCTGCGAACCGCGTGCCAGAACTGCCGGAAATCGGCTATGAAACCACACAGGTTTCCCATACGCCGACCGACGAGTTCCCGGCGTTTTCCGAGCCAGCCCGGATTGATACCTCGGCACAGTTCGAGGTTCAGGACGGTTACCGGCTGCCCGCCGAAACGGCTACAGATTACGCGGGTCTTGCCCCGAATCCGGGCCAGTTGCCGACCGAACCGGATGATTTCAGCCGCTGGTTCCAGGAACATGCCGGTGATGTCAGTCCGCAGCCCGATCAGCCCGTGGGGCAGGTTGGTGTCGATCCATACGTGACCGGCGTGTCCGGTGCGATGGTGCCGGACCCGTTTGACGCCGTTCCGAGCGACGCGGTTGCTGTTTCGCCGAAGAAGAACGAGGCCATGGACGCGCTGATGGGCGGCTATGACCAGCCGGCCTATCGTCTGGAACCGCAAAGGCGTCGCAACTACGCGCCGGTTATCCTGGCCGTTGTCGGCTTTACCATTGCGGCTGGTGCTGGCCTTGCCGGTTGGATCTATCGCGACGACATCAGTTCGCTGGTGGCCAATGTTGCCGGCGCACCGGTGCCGGCGGACGAAACAGCGACACAGACGCCTGCTGCGACCACGCCGCCAGCCAATCCGGCTGAAGACCAAACGGCGGAAGCGGCAAATGGCGGTGCTCCGGCCGAGGCGGCAGGGTCCGAGAAGTTCACACAGCGCTTGCGCGCCGACGGATCCGAGGTTGACGACGGTGCTGCTGCGGCCCCGAGCATCGGAACGCCACCCGAAGGCCGCTCGGTCTCGGCGCAGACCGTTGCGTCCAACATCGAACCCACGGATGGTGCAACACCACCGGCCCAGACGTCGGCACCAGCCGCAGCCGCGGCCGCAGCCGGTGGCGACAAGCTGTTCCTCTATGAAGAGCAGATTGGCCAGGCAACGCCGGTTGCCGTTCCCGGTGGCGTGACATGGACCGCGCTGCGCGAAAACGGACCGGATGGTCGTCCCGATCCCCAGATCCAGGGTCGCCTGTCGGTTCCGGATCGCGGTCTGACCGCGCTGCTGACGATCAAGCGCAACACCGATGACTCGCTGCCTGCCAGCCATATCATCGAGGTCGTGTTCTCGGTTCCGGCCACCTTTGAAGGTGGTGCAATCGAGAACCTGCAGCGGATCGCGATGAAGCGGACGGAACAGGATCGCGGTGATCCGCTGGTTGCCGTCACCGCCAAGGTGACCGATGACACCTATCTGGTGGCGCTCAACGACTTCGAGGATGTGATTGCCCGCAATCTCGAACTCCTGTCGACACGCGGTTGGATCGACATTCCGGTCATTTATCGCAATGGTCGCCGCGCGCTGATCACCATGGACAAGGGCACTGATGGCGCACGCGTCTTCGAACAGGTGATCAACGAGTGGAAGGCGCTGGGTCCGGGCAACTGACCGGACAAGTCTCCTGGCGCGTTGTGACAACCGCCACGCTTGGTTGCATTCTTGAGATCCGCAGGACTTGCGTCCTGCGGATTTTTCATTTCCGGTGCCAATGCCACACGACAAGATGAACGATCGGGGATCAGAGATGGGATTGGCGAACACGAAAAGAGCCGAGGCGGCTGATGACCGTTCGGGTGATGCCATCGAGATCGTATCGGTGCACAAGCGCTATGGGCGCGGACCGCGCGCCGTTCAGGCACTTGATGGCCTGTCACTTGCTGTTCCCAGAGGCGAGGTTTTCGGCCTTCTCGGCCCGAATGGCGCCGGCAAGAGTACATTGCTGCGGATCGTCGCCGGCCTGATCACGCCCGATGCCGGCGAGGTGCGCATCTTCGGTGCGCCGGCCAGGCCTCAGTCCCGGCAGCGTCTCGGCATGCTGGTCGAGGCGCCCGGTCTCTATCCGTTTCTCACCGCACGTGAGCATCTTGAAATGCTGGCCCGTTCGTCCGGCACCATGGCGCTGGTTGAACCCGTGCTGCGCCGCGTTGGCCTGGTCGGCGCCGCCGACAAGGCGGTTTCCGGTTTTTCACTCGGCATGAAGCAAAGGCTCGGAATCGGCTGCGCACTGGTGGGGCAGCCAGAGGCGGTGATCCTTGATGAGCCCACCAATGGGCTCGACCCGGACGGGATTTTGGAAATTCGATCTCTGATCCAGGAGCTTGCCCATCGCGACGGTCTCGCCGTACTGCTGTCGAGCCATCTGCTCGTCGAGGTCGAGCGGGTATGCAGCCGCGTGGCGATCATCAATCGGGGGCGTCTGGCTGCCGAAGGTGTGGTTGCCGACCTGATCGGGGGCGAGGGGCGGTTCTTCCTCAGGGTGGACGCGCCGGCGGATGTGCTGATGGGGCTTTGCCATGAGGCTGAACTGGTCGATGGTGGCGTCAGTCTGCGGATCGGGGAGGCTGAAGTTCCCGAGTTGATCCGGTCTCTCGTCCTGTCCGGTGCGCGTATCCACGAGGCAAAACGGATCAAGGCGGATCTCGAATCTGTCTTTCTCTCGGAAACGCGGGAGGGCCGCGCATGAAGGCGCTTGTCACAGCCGAGATCGTCAAGCTTGTCCGTCAGCCGGCGCTTCTGTTCTTCGGTTTCCTGTCGGTTGCCTTTCTGTCGATCCTGTTCAAGTTCGGCATGGAAGGCTTCGTCTATCTTCGCACCGGGCGTCGGTCGGCGGGTGATCTCGACATCTTTCTGTCGGCCGCCAACAGTCTTGGCATTTCTGGAAATTCGATGGGTCACCTGCTGCATGCGATCGGCATCGGGTCCATTTTCTATCTCGACTATCGCTATCAGACCTGGCGGCTGCTTGTGCCACGTCATTCACGCGCTGAGCTCTATGCGGCGAAGTTCTTCGTCTGCATCGGGTTTCTGGCAGCCGGCCTGCTTCTCGCGGTTGCCGGGGATCTGGTCCTGACCGTGATCCGCGCCCTTGCCAGCGAGGCTGGCATGAGCGGGCTTACCGTCTCTGCATCGTCTTTCCTGGTTCTTCTAACTGCTTTGTCGGTCGCGCTTCTGGAACTGGCCGTGCTGACGGCGTTCGTGGCGGTGGTCGTGGTCATCACCCGAACCATGATAACGGCGGCCATCTCCGCCTTTTTGCTCGCCATCGGGTCGTCGATCCTGCAGATCTACTTGGGCCGAGACGCTGACAGTCTGCCGCTACCGAGCTATGCGGCACAAGCGGCGCGAGACTGGCTGCTTTCGGGCGGATCGACGATGGCAGGTGGATTGGGTGTGATTGTTCTGATGCTTTGGCTTGCCGTCTTGCCGGCCCTTGGCATGGCGATCCTTTCGCGTCAGCAGCTGGCCACGGAATAGGGCTCGCAAACAGAAAAGCCGCCCGGGATCCGGGCGGCTTTCGACTTGTTTGAACGGGCTTTCAGATCAAGCTTCAACCACCCGCAGGGCGCGCGCGCGCTCAAGCGCATCCTTTTGAACGGCTTCCTGAACCTTTTCGAAGGCGCGGACCTCGATCTGGCGGACGCGTTCGCGGCTGATGTCGAACTCGGCAGAGAGGTCCTCCAGCGTGATCGGATCGTCGGCCAGACGGCGGGCTTCAAAGATGCGACGCTCGCGATCATTGAGGACAGCCATGGCGCGCTTCAGCATGCTGCGGCGCGTTTCCAGCTCGTCCTGCTCGATGAGAACGGCTTCCTGACTGTCATGGTCATCAACAAGCCAGTCCTGCCACTGTCCACCTTCGCCTTCGCTGGCGCGCAGCGGTGCGTTCAGCGAGGCGTCGCCGGAGAGGCGGCGGTTCATCGATATGACTTCTTCCTCGGAGACCTTCAGCTTGGTCGCGATTTCCGTGACCTGGTCGGGCTTAAGGTCGCCTTCCTCGATCGCCTGGATCTTGCCCTTGAGGCGGCGCAGGTTGAAGAACAGACGCTTCTGGTTGGCCGTCGTGCCCATCTTGACCAGCGACCAAGAGCGCAGGATGTATTCCTGGATCGAGGCCTTGATCCACCACATGGCATAGGTTGCCAGACGGAAGCCGCGTTCCGGATCGAATTTCTTGACCGCTTGCATCAGGCCGACATTGCCCTCAGACACGACTTCGCCGATCGGCAGGCCGTAGCCGCGATAGCCCATGGCAATCTTGGCCACGAGCCGCAGATGGCTCGTTACCATGCGGTGGGCCGCGTCGCGGTCGCCGTGCTCGGCGTAACGCTTGGCAAGCATGTATTCTTCCTGCGGTTCCAGCATGGGGAACTTGCGGATTTCGTCCAGATAACGATTGAGACCGGCCTCGCCGGCTGTAATACTAGGCAAACTGTTGCGGGCCATGATGCACCCCTCTTCTTCCTGGGCTCCCATAGGACGGCGAGCCCGATGTCCGTGGATCTCTCTATCCCACAGAAATCCGATTAGCAGATAAGTATGGCAAAACGCCGATACAAGAGTTGCGTTCCGTCACGAGGCTGTGAGAGCCAAAATAATTTGCGCGCAATTGAATTGCGAGCAAGATCTAAGGGGCTTGCCACTCTGATGGGAATTGATGTCTGTTCATGGAACAATCCTGGCGTGTTCCGATCGAGGGTCACATGAGCCTATCACCCTACTTCCGCGGTCTTGCAGCCGTTACCGTTGCAACTGTTGCATTGAGTACGGCCGGCCTGATGACGCGCCTTGTCAGCATTGATGCTCCAACGCTTCTCTTCCTGCGTGGGACGATTGCGGGAAGCTTCCTCTTCGTTTGCCTGTTCGCGGTCAACCGGGGGCGGGTCGGTCCCGATTTCGCGCGGCTTGGTCGCGCTGGTCTGCTGATCTGTGCGACATCGGCCGTCTGTGCGGTTCTCTTCATCGGCGCGCTCTACACAACGTCGGTTGCGCATGTGGCGATCATCTTTGCGACATGTCCATTTGTTGCGGCGGGACTGGGACGTCTTCTTCTCGGCGAGAAGCCGACACGCTCGGCACTTGTTGCCAGTGGCGTTGCGATGGGGGGAGTGTTGCTGATGATCGGCAGCGGTGAAGAGGGCAGCTTGTTCGGCGATGCGCTCGCCTTTGCCATGACGGTAATGGTGGCCTTCTGGACTGTGCTTTTACGCCGCTTCCCGGATAAGCCGGCGCTACCCTGCACCGTGGCGTCCTGCTTGCTGAGCGCCTTGATCGCCTTGCCCTTTGCCAGCCCGCTCGTGGCATCCACACATGACCTGCTGGTGGTGCTTGGCTTTGGCGTTCTTGTCTTCTCAGTGGGCTTCCTGCTTCTGACCATCGGCGCGCGGGATGTGCCGCCGGTGGAGGCGGCCCTGATCGGCGCACTGGATGCCCCGCTTGCGCCCTTATGGGTGCTGATCTTTCTCGGCGATCGGCCGTCTGGCTCAACGGTGATTGGCGGCACAATCGTGCTTGTCGCCGTGTGCCTCCATATTCTGTCGGCTCATCGCACGGCGACGACGTCTGCAGCAAAGAGCTGATGAGGCTGCGGCCTCCTACATGGCTTTTAGCGCGTCGATCACCGTTTGCAGGTCGGCCGGGATCGGCGCTTCGAAGCGCAGTGTCTTGCCGGTCGTCGGGTGCTCGAAGGCCAAGAGATAGGCGTGCAGCGCCTGGCGGTGGAACTTGTTGACGGCGCGCTTGGCGTCTTCCGGCAACAGGTTCGACTTGGTCTTGAAGGCGGCGCCATATTCCTGGTCGCCAATCAGCGGATTGCCGATATGGGCCATGTGAACGCGGATCTGGTGGGTGCGGCCCGTTTCCAGGCGGCATTCGACCAGCGAGGCGAGGCACGTGGCGTCCGGCTTTTCGCCGTAACGTTCGAGCACGGTATAGTGGGTGATCGCCTCGCGGGCGTCGTCGGTATCCTCGCGCTTGACGGTGCGCTTGGTGCGATCGGCGCCGGAGCGGCCAAGGGCCGCGTCGATCGTGCCAGCAAGGGTCCGCGGGCGGCCCCACACGACGGCGCGGTAAGCGCGTTCCAGCGGGCCGGTGCGGCCATGGTCGGCGAACTGGTCGGAGAGGTGGCGGTGGGCAATGTCGTTCTTCGCGACGACCATGACACCGGATGTGTCCTTGTCGAGACGGTGTACGATGCCGGGCCGCTTGACGCCGCCAATGCCCGACAGGCTGTCGCCGCAATGGTAGATGAGGGCGTTGACCAGCGTTCCATGCCAGTTGCCGGCACCTGGATGCACAACGAGGCCCGGCGGCTTGGCAATGACGATCAAGTCGGAATCCTCGTAGAGGATCTCGAGTGGAATGTTTTCGCCCTTGGGCTGGGGGTCTTCGGGCGCGGGCAGGTCGATGACGACGTTATCGCCGAGCTTGATTTTGCGATTGGGACTGTCGAGCAGAACCCCATTCAACTGCACGGCGCCCTGTTCGATCAGCGCCTTGACGCGGTTGCGCGAGAACTCCTTGCCGAGGGCGGCCGTCAGCCAGGCATCGATGCGGCCTTCGGCATCGTCGCCGGCAATCAGCTCTTTCCTTGACGCAGCGGCTTCGTTAAAGGGGTCGGTCATCATGTCATCCCGTCTGAAAACGACCGGCGGCGCGGCCTCGTTCTGCAGCCATGTCGCACAGACCGGGGATTTCGACAATCGACAGCCGGGTCTGCCGGCCGATTTTCTCCGATCGTTCGCTTCGGAGAAAGGGTCTTTCAAAGCCTGGCGGACGAGTGAAGGTGAAACTGCTGCCATGACGCATATCGATGACGACCAGGAAGACAAGCCGCTTGATCCGGTGATGGAAGGCGTTCGCCGCAAGATGATCAAGCTGCAGCTGATCTCGGGCGGTATCATGGCGATCCTGTTTCTCGCCGTGCTCGTTGCGATCGTCTACAAACTTACCCGCAGCGACGGCAAGGCACCGCCTGTGGCCGCAACCGGTCAGCAGCCCTTCGTCGTGCCGTCGGACCAGCCGCTCGCACTGACGGCCAACCTGCCGGCCGGTTTCCGTATCCTGTCGATGTCGCTCTCCGGCAGCCAGATCCTGGTGGACGGCGAGAATGCAGCCGGACGCCGCACGGCGCTGGTCTATGATCTCGGGCTCGGACGCTTCATCGCCGAGGTCGGCTTCAGCGGAAACTGATAGGGTGAGCCCGCCTGTCTCCCGGTCCACGCCTGCGATCGAGATCACCGATCCCGGCGATCCGCGCATTGCCGAGTTCACCGGTATTCGCGAACGCGATCTCACTGGCCGGCATGGCCAGTTCATTGCGGAAGGCACGGTGGTGATCTCGATGCTGGCAAAGGCGCATCGTGCAGGTGGACCGGTCCGGGCGGAAAAGCTTCTGATCCTCAAGAACCGGCAGGCCGGGCTTGACGATATCGTCGCCCAGTTTCCCGACGAAGTTCCGCTCTATGTGGCAGAGGGGCCGGTTCTCGATCAGATTGCGGGCTTTCACCTGCATCGTGGTGTCCTGGCGCTCGGCTCGCGCCGTGCGCCGCCGGATGCCCTGGACCTCATCGGAGCCCTGCCGGAAACCTCGCTGGTCCTGGTCGCTTGCGGCATTTCCAACCATGACAATGTCGGTTCGCTGTTTCGCAACGCGGCCGGCTTCCGTGCCGATGCCGTGCTGCTCGATGAAACCTGCTGCGATCCGCTTTACCGCAAGGCGCTCCGGGTCTCGGTCGGTGCTGTGCTGACCACACCCTATGCGCGGGGCGGGGCACCAGATGGGCTGCTCTCGTCGCTTGCCGATCAGGGTTTCGAAATCTGGGCGCTGTCGCCGGCCGGAACGGTCGAGATCGGTGAGGTGAAACCCGGTCGCCGTGTCGCGCTGGTGATGGGCACCGAGGGGGAGGGGCTGCCGGCTGATATCCTCAATCGGTTCAACACGGCGCGGATTGCCCAGGCGCCCGAATTGGACAGCCTGAATGTTGGGACAGCGAGCGGGATTGCGCTTCACGCCATTGCGCGCGGCATGGGTCGTCTCGGTTAAGGCTCCGAAGCTCTAAGGCCTGGACAGGAAAGCGCTGCAAGCAGGGCAAGCCTGTGGTTGACGACGCAAGCTTATTCAGCAGCTGTCTGCAGACCCTCGCGCGAGCGCTCGAGGCTCGGCTGTAGCTCGACAACGCGGTCGACCAGGCTCAGCGAAGGTGCGGCTTGGCGGGTCGGTGCGGAGAGGAGTGACGGAATTGGTGAATTGTTACCTTCCCGAAGCGCCGTCAGCACAACCATGCGCGCTGCAACATCTCCCAAAGCATCGCGCAGGACCCCATCATCTGCTGAAGACGTGGTATTGAGCAGACGTTCAGTGAGCGTCGACTGGCGATGGCGGATCGTCTGTTCCATCTCGGTTGCGGTCAGCGCGGAAGCTTCCTCGTGGTCGTCGGTAGCCATGGCGACCTCCTTGATGGACGGCAGTGCAATATTCGCCTCGCGCAAGGCCCGATGGGCGTGGCGAAGCTCAGTGCTGTTGCGCTTCAGCTTGGCCTTTGTATCGGTGATCTCGCGCAGACGGCGTTCCAGTGCGGAGGCCAAATCGGCCTTCTCCGCAGCATCACGGGCAATGTGATCCTCAAGCCGAAGCACTTTGTGTTCTTCCTGCGTGAGGCGGAACTCTGCGTCCTTCGCCCGCTTGGCAAGCAGCTTGTGCTCGCGGCGCAGGTCCTCGCGCTCGTCGCGCAGTGCATAGAGACGGCTCTTGAGGGATTCGATCTCGGTCTCGCGGTTGCTTGCCTCGATGCGCATGTGGTCGATTTCGGTGATCAGGCGACCAATGCGGGACGAGCGCTCATCCAGCTCGACGTCCTTTTCTACGATGGCCACTTCCAGGCGCTTGATCGTTTCGCGTGCCGTGGTGACGTCCACATCGGCCCGGCGCAGGCGAGAGCGCACGTCGGCGGCCTCGGTGCTCATGTCCTCGATCTGTGCCTTCAGTTCCTTGTTTTCGGAGAGAAGGCGGCCTGCTTCGCGACCGGTGGACGCGGTCTGCAAGGTGAGCGCCACAGTCTTTTCCCGCTCGCGGGTTAGATCATGCAGAGTGCGGGCGTTTTCAGCGGCGTAAAGCGCACGAACCATATCCTTCTGCGCCCGGATTTCCTGCGGGCTCAGCGGCATCGTCGCCTTCAGACGGTTCTCGGTGTAGGCGACGACGCGATTATGAATCGCCGGCGCAAGCAACATCACCAGAAGTGCCGCTGCCATAAATCCCATTGCAAAAATAAGGGCATATTCAATCACGACAGGGCCACGGCGTTCGCGTTCAGGTATTAGCGATTATTTAATCATGCGGCGGGGCTGGTCGCAAGGTCGACCATCACACCCAACCCTGATTCACATATTATGCCTAACGACAGAGCAGAGCGAACTTGCGCGAGGCCTGCAACTCATTGGCGCATGCAGGCCCCAGAGGATCAGAAGGGGTTCCAGGTCGGTGTCCGGGTGAGCTTGAGGTAGCCTACATTGACCCCAAGGCGGGCACCGACACCCGTGCGGATCGGCACGAGGAGGACGTCGCGGCTTTTCAGCACGGTCATTCCGACGCCGGCGACGATATAGGCCGAGCCGCTGACGCCGCCGTAGCGGGCATAGAGCGTTTCGACATTTGGCAGGTCGTAGACCAGCATCATGGCGCGGGTTCCGTTGCCGCCATAGTCAATGCCGAGAGACGGGCCCTGCCAGAAGACATCGTGCTGGCCGACATTCTTGGTATAGAGCATGCCTTCGCCATAGGTGAGGCCCGCGATCAGGGCGCCGGAGCCTTCCTGGCCGAGAATGTAGCCATTGGGCAGGCCGTAGCGTTCAAAAGCCTGCTCCAGGACCTTGGCGAGTGCGCCACTCGTTTCGCCGAAGAAACCGTGTCCGGCATCGACGACTTCCTGGACGGTGTATTCACCGGCTGCTTCGGCCGGACGCTCGGACATGAAGAGGCCGGTGACGAGCAGGGCGGCCGCGATCAACATATGCGGGACCCGGTAAGAGCGGCGTGGCTTCTGGCGCATGGTGCCTCCTTTTGGCGCAGCCGAAGACGTTCGGCATCTCGTTTGGGGGTAATCGACCCTAGCGAAGATCATCTTAATAATCGGTTTACCAAATATGGTGTCATTATGGCCGAAGCGAACTCGCTCCGGCCACGATCATGCGCGACAAAGCCGCCGCTCCGCGTTGCCGGGTAAACTTCTGGAGAAGCCTATGGCGAAGAATCCCACTCTCACACTCGCGGGTCCCGACCTTGCAGCCCTGTTGTGCAGCCGCGTCTGCCATGATGTGATCTCGCCGGTCGGCGCTATCAACAACGGTCTCGAACTGCTGGATGAGGGCGGCGCCGACAGCGACGCCATGGACCTTATCCGCACCAGTGCGATGAATGCCTCGGTCCGGCTGAAATTTGCCCGCCTGGCATTTGGCGCTTCTGGCTCCGTCGGCGCGTCGATTGATACGGGCGAAGCCGAGAAGGCCGCCAAGGACTTTGCCGCAGCAGAGAAGAAGACCGAGGTCACCTGGGAAGGGCCGAGGGCCATCATCCCGAAGAACCGGGTGAAGTTGCTCCTCAATCTCTTCCTTGTCGCCTACGGCGCCATTCCGCGCGGCGGTTCGCTCGATATCACGCTGGAAAACCCTGAGACAGAGGCGAAGTTCAAGATCGTCGCCAAGGGGCGCATGCTGCGTGTCCCGCCGAAATATCAGGAAATTCTGAACGGCCATCTGGAAGAGGCGGTCGATGCGCATTCGATCCAGCCCTATTATACGGTTCTCTTGGCCGATGAATGCGGCATGGAGCTCAAATGCGTCCAAGGCGAAGGTGAAATCGCCTTCACGGCGGATGTCGTTTGATCATCGTGCCATTCCGGGACTGTAAGAGCGCGACGCAGGTAACTTTTCCTTAGTTGCGGTCCCTTACACTTGGGGCGCGAAGTTATATTTGAGAATTTTTCCAGGAGGAGCAGATCATGAAGCGCTTGATGATCGCCGATGGTTCCGACATCGTCCGCAAGGTCGGTCGCAAGATCCTGACTGAACTCGGTTTCGACGTGACCGAAGCCTCCTCCGGCCGTGACGCTTTGGGGCGCTGCGAGCGCGAATTGCCAGACATCATCATCGTCGATGCCGGCATGGACGATGCCCTGGACTTGATCAGCAATGTTCGCGCCCTGCCGGGCGGCAAGGAAGTCCTGATCTACTATTGCGTGGTTGAGGCCGAACTGAAGATCATGATGGCGGGCAAGCGTGCCGGCGCCAACGACTTCCTTCTCAAGCCCTTCGACCGGGCCATCCTGACCCGCACCTTTGCCGACAAGGCGATTGCGGCCTGAACGACAGGCGACGAGACGTTCCCAGTTTCAGAAGGGCGGTGCTTCGGCATCGCCCTTTTTCATTGTGAGCGACGCATGTCTCCGGCTTGGGCGGTCTTTCTCGTCTCCTGAAACGGAAAAACCCGCGCAGGGCGCGGGCTATCCAGATCGGCAGGGGAAAATGCGGTCAGGCCGTTTCCATATATTCCGAGCTATCGGGCTCGCGCAGCACGTAACCTCTGCCCCAGACCGTTTCGATGTAGTTTGCGCCGCCGGCTGCGTTTGCGAGCTTCTTGCGAAGCTTACAGATGAAGACGTCGATGATCTTGAGTTCAGGCTCGTCCATGCCACCGTAAAGATGGTTCAGGAACATTTCCTTGGTCAGTGTCGTGCCCTTGCGCAGCGAAAGCAGCTCGAGCATCTGGTATTCCTTGCCGGTCAGATGGACCCGCTGGCCCCCCACTTCGACGGTCTTGGCGTCGAGGTTGACGATCAGTTCACCGGTGATGATGATCGACTGGGCATGGCCCTTGGAGCGGCGCACGATCGCATGAATGCGGGCTACGAGCTCGTCCTTGTGGAACGGCTTGGTCATGTAGTCGTCAGCGCCGAAGCCCAGGCCGCGAACCTTGTCCTCGATGCCGGCCATGCCGGAGAGGATGAGGATCGGTGTCTTTACCTTCGACAGGCGGAGTGTGCGCAGCACCTCGTAGCCGGACATGTCGGGCAGGTTCAGATCGAGCAGAATAATATCGTAGTCGTAGAGCTTTCCGAGATCGACGCCTTCTTCACCAAGGTCGGTCGTATAGACGTTGAAGCTCTCCGACTTCAGCATCAATTCGATGCTCTGAGCCGTCGCGCTATCGTCTTCAATGAGTAGAACCCGCATATTTATCCCCTTTACCGCCGCCAAAAAAGGTCGAGTTGGCCCCCTACGCGATACGGATCCAGTCGTTGCCTGATTTGAAGGCTGCCATCAATTGGTTAACAAATTCTAATTCCCTCTGGCAAGGGCACTGAACTTATTAAGCAAAGATTTTAGCCTCCTGATTCTCAATGTCTTTTGGTCATCGCCACAGCTGAATCAGTGTCTCAGGGAAACCCCGTAACCGATTCATTTGACTCGTCATTGTCATGAGCTCTTTTGGGGCTCTGGCATTTACTGACCCTTAAGTGATCGGCTTTATCATTAACGATGCCCGTAAACGAAAGGTTACCAAAGGTAGGTTTTCGTTAACGCCGCGGACTTTTTTTGGACGAATCGGTTGGCGGGTGTGTTGAGTAGCAAGTGTGGCGGGGGGTCTCGCATCACGGGAGTATTGCGTATGAAGTCGCGTGAGAGCCTGGTACGCCTGAAGGGTTTTCAGGTAACCGAAAAGCGTCGGCAGTTGCAGCAGTTGCAGTCTATGATGGCGGAATTCGAACGGATGGCGGGTGAGCTTGAAGCTCAGATCGGCATCGAGGAGAAAAAATCCGGCATTACCGATCAGAACCATTTCGCCTATCCGACCTTCGCAAAGGCAGCACGCCAGCGCGCAGACAATCTCCAGGTCTCGATCCGGGAATTGAAGGTCCAGCAGGAAGCCGCCGAGCTTGCGCTGGAAGAGGCGGAATCCGAATACCAGAAGGCAGCAGCGCTCGAAGAGCGTGATGGAAACATGCGCGCCCGGGCCTGATCGCCCGGACCTGCAGACTGAAAGTCTATAGAACAAGGTGGTCGCGGAGGTCCTGCGACCACCTTGATTTGTTTTGAGGCAGCCTCTCTTTTCCGATTTATTGGCTCAGCACATCCTGCCAGTCGGCATTGCGAGCCATCTGCGCCTTCATGAAGGGGCAGAGCGGAATGATCTTCCAGCCGCCTTCACGTGCCTTGTCCACCGCGTGCCGGGCCAGGGCCTGGCCGACACCCAGACCGCGCAACGTATCGGGTACGCCGGTGTGGTCGATGATGATCAGAGTGGCAGAGGCGCGGGAATAGGTCATTTCAGCGATCCCATCCTTGCCGTCGACGCTGGCCAGATAACGGCCGCCGGATGGGCCGGTTTCTTCGGTGATCTGCATGTGACGTTCTCCTGTTGTCCGCGGGCCTTGCTGTGCTTAGCATTGCCCGAACGCCGACAACAATTCCGCGATCGCATGACAATGCGTCAACGCCGGAGGCGGTAATCCCACGGAGATCCGGTTTGAATATCTGGCTGAAGGCAATCCTTCTCGTTCTCGCGAGCATGTTTCTGGCTCTCGGGATCGTTCTGCCGCTGATGCGTTTTCAAAGTTTTTATGTGTTTTCCACAGATGCGTCGCTGGCCGAGATCATCAGCAGTCTTTGGCGCGACGGGGATCCGGTTCTGGCTTTGGTTGTCGGGCTGGTTTCGGTCGTTTTTCCCCTGATGAAACTGCTGCTCGTCTCGGCAGAGCATCTCGCCGGGCCGGAGCCGGGGAGGGTGCATAGCGCGGGGTTGGCACGGATTGTGCCGATCCTGTCGCGATGGTCGATGATGGATGTGCTGCTGGTGGCGATCGTTATCTTTGCGGCGAAGACCGGTGGTTTCGCCGAGGCATTCACCCAGCCCGGCTTGTGGTTCTATGCCGCTTCAAGCCTGATCGTCGTGTGGCTTCATCACATGCCGCGCTAATCGTCGGAGCTGGTTCACCTGGAACGGCATAGCCAAAAGAGACCGGCGGACAAAGGTCTGCCGATCCCTCAAAAACTGTGGGTCTTGCTGAAATAATTTGCCGGTGCCCGAGGGCGGCCGTCTATCAATTAATGGCGGTATTGCTGAATTCTGGTGGTGCGCAGGCCGGGCAGGCCGTGATCGTTGATGGAGGACTGCCAGGAGAGGAACTCTTCGACCGTCAACGTGTAGCGTTCGCAGGCTTCTTCCAAGCTCAAAAGGCCACCGCGCACAGCCGCGACAACCTCAGCCTTCCGGCGGATCACCCAGCGGCGCGTATTGGCCGGCGGAAGATCGGCAATCGTAAGGGGGCTGCCATCGGGGCCGATGACATATTTTACTCGGGGTCGGATCATTTCGGTCATTGGACTCTCTATACATACTCAAGACCACACTCCCTCATGCTACCCCCGATGCTTTAAAATTTGCCTAAGCCCATTGTAAGCATTTGATAATACTTTTCCGTTCTAGCACATACGCATATTCGCCCTCAGCCCATGACACGGCTGCCTTCCTTTGCGTAAAGTTGCGGCATTTGCATAGGAGTTATGCTCGGTTGCAGGCTACTCGCGCCTTTGGTTTTGTGCGATTTGGCGCCCAGCATTTTCGGAGTTGCTGAAGCAAGCGCCGATTTTTTATCCGGGCAGTGGCGTTAACTTGGTCGTGTCGCAAGATCGGCGACAGGCCCGGTTGTTATCTGTCCCGATGTGGAACGATACCGTATTCACGCGAAGCATTGTCCGCCCGGGTGTTAACCCGGTCGAAAGGAGTCCCATGTTCAGGCCGACAGACATCATTCGTCAGCGCATTCATTCGGATATCGACGAGGCTTCGCTGCCAGAGCGGGCGGCCACTGCCGAGTGGCTCGAAGGCGAGTTGGCAGCGCTCGGACGCCGTTTTGGCTTCGATCACTGTCTTCTGACGCAGTTTCCGCAGGGTGATGGACCGGAGTTCTCGGCAAATCTGATCGCGACCACTTGGCCTGAAGCGTTAAAGCTCGCCTATGCCGAAGCCGAGGTTTTTGCCGTTTCGCATCTGGTAACGACGTTTCGGCAGACGATTCTGCCCGTCTTTTTCGCAGCCAATCCTCTTTTCGGCTCTGCCAATGCAGAAACGCGTGGTCAATTGCTGTCGCTGTTTATCGAAAACGGCATTGCCGAGAGTTTCGGGCTTTTGCTGCGCGATCGTCATCTGACGCAGTATATCCTTCTCCTTTCTGGTCGGGTGACGGCGCCAGCGCGCGACGATATCGCGCTGCTGCAGTTGTCGGCAATGGAGCTGATTGAAGCACGGGCCGAATTGCTTGTGCCTCAGCTCGGGCCGAAGGAAAAACTGTCTGCACGCGAACTGGAATGTCTGCGCTGGTCGGCTGCCGGCAAAAGCAGCGATGAAATTGCCATTATCCTCGATATTTCGAGCCATACCGTGATCAGCTATCTGAAGAGCGCGATGCGCAAGCTGGAAGCAGTCAACCGCATGCAGGCCGTCGCGCGTGCCTGCCGTTACAATCTGCTCTAATGGGAGCGTGGAGCCCGTTTTGCTGGACGGGCTCCGATCGTGTCACAGCATGACGATGGCGAGCTCCGTTTTGCCATAGCCGAACTGATACTGTGTGGCGCTTGCATGCCTTAGCGACAGGCTGTCACCAGCGTCGAGCCAGGCGATCCCGCAAGCGCTCGACGTGCCGGCACCTCCGACATGGCTGATGATATCGGTGGTCTGATTGCGGCTGACATGCAGCGTATGGGTCGCGGTGCTCACAGCGGCCGCGCCCAACGAAATCCAATAGAAACCTGAGGCCGGCACGATGACCGGTTTCCCGTAGCCGGAGGCGAGTGTCGCACCAAGCGACAGGTCTCCTTGCGCATGATGCAGCTGGTCGAATCCGCTGAAGCTTCCACTGCCAGGGGTCAGGGTGACGTCGGTGCGCGCTGCGCGGACAAGGGGCCGATGGTTTTCCCGAACATAGCCTTGCGGCGCAATCGTCAATGCCTGGCGCCAGCCGGTCGTGTTCCCATAAACCTTGATCGAAAACTGGTCCTCGCCGGCAAGGCCGAATTCGGCCAGGCCCTGCCAGTTGGACTGGAAGATCAGGCTTGCGGTTTCAGGTGTGCCCGCTTTGTTGATTGTCAGCCGATGACCGCTCCCCGCATGGTTGAACAGGCTGGCGGGAGAGGCAAGCGCGAGGCGGTTCGTCGCGTCGGCTGAGGTCGAAATGCCGAGCGTTTCGACGCTTGCGTCGGGCGGAAGGTGAGGGATGACCCAGGCCGTACCGTCGAAGACCATTATGCTACCGGTCGAGAGTGCATAGGCGCGCCAACCTGTCCTTGGTGAGATGTAGATCCAGGCGCCGTCTTGCCAGACGGCCAGTTTGCCCGAGCGATTGGCCCAGACGCCTGATGCGCCTGCGGATACGGCATAGACATCACTTTCCGATGGCGTCTCGGGTGGACTTGGCTGATCCGCAATGATCACGAGTTGAACCACCGCATCGAGACGCTGCAAGGCCTCGTTATGGGTTACGTGTTTCTGCGCCTGGGCTGGCAGGATGAAGGGGAGTTCAAGATGGGCAGTGGTGCTGTCGGGCATATGTGATCTCCTCGCGCTTATTGGCCCGCGCCATGCAGGCCAGTTGCGGAAGAGTCTGCTTCAGCATTTCAGAGCGGGGAGGATTCGAAGGGGGATCCGTTGAAAAACCGAGCTATTTTTCCGTTTTCATCCCCGCCTTCTGGCGGTCTCCCCAGGCAATGAAGTCAGGATTTTCAAAGGCACGCAGACCGGGCAGGTGCTTTCCATAGGTCAGCGGCGCGCCGTCTTCGGTCGTCACCATGCCACCTGCGGCCCGCAGGACGGCGTCTCCTGCCGCGGTGTCCCATTCCATGGTGGGGCTGAACCGCGGATAGACGTCTGCCACACCTTCAGCGACCAGGCAGAATTTCAGCGAAGATCCGACCGCCTTGCGCTCCAAGATTTTCGACTTCTTGATGTAGGCGTCTGTGGCGTCGCAATTGTGCGAACGGGACACGAGCGCCGAAGGTGTCGCGTGTTTCGTTCGGACGGCGATCGGGTGACGCGCGCGCACGCGGTCCAGATCATCGATCTCGAGCTTTTCGGCCTTGCCGCCGCCTCCCAGATAGAGATAGCCAAGGGCCGGGGCGTGGACAACGCCGAGGACGGGCGCACCGTTTTCAATCAGCGCGATGTTGACGGTGAAATCGTCGTGGCCGCCGATGAATTCTCGCGTGCCGTCGAGCGGGTCGACCAGGATGAAACGGTGACCGGTAACATCTGGAATGCGGCCAGCCGCTGCCTCTTCCTCTGCGACGACCGGAATGTCCGGCAGATGGCGCGACAGTGCCTCAAGGATCAGTCGTTCGGCTGCCTCGTCCGCTTCCGTGACCGGTGATTTGTCGCCTTTCAGGCGCACAGCCGCACCGGCGCGGTAGATGTCCAATATGACGCGGCCGGCCGCGATCGCGCTTTCCTCGAAGAGTTTCAGAATATCTGTCGACTTATGCACCTGACCGGCCTCCCGAGCCTCGCCTTTTCGGTTTACCCGCCGTGCCGGGCTTAGGGAAGCGCCGATTGCCGTAAGGCCTCGAAGCGGCCTGATGTTTCTGTGCTGCACCGCGTTTAAAGCTGTGTTCCATGTCGCGAACAGTATGGTTTTTGTCCTGATCGCGCTTGCTCTTTGTGACGCCTGTGCGAATGTGCGGGGATATTTCAGAGGATGTTCGATGCGTTATTCCGCCCTTTCGATCTTCCGGCAAGCGCTTTCCGGAAACCGGAACTGGACGCCGATGTGGCGTGAGCCGGAGCCCAAGCCCCATTACGATGTGATCATCGTCGGTGGCGGTGGGCATGGGCTTTCAACGGCCTATTACCTCGCCAAGGAATTCGGCATCACCAATGTCGCGGTTCTGGAAAAGGGCTATCTCGGCTCGGGCAATGTCGGGCGCAACACGACGATCGTGCGCTCTAACTACATGCTCGAGGGCAATGAGCCTTTCTATGAGTTCTCGATGAAGCTCTGGGAAGGGCTTGAGCAGGACTTCAACTACAATGCGATGATGTCGCAGCGCGGCGTTCTTAATCTCTTCCATTCCGATGGTCAGCGCGATGCCTATGCGCGGCGCGGGAATGCCATGATGATGCATGGCGTTGCGGCTGAACTGCTCGACCGCGAGCAGGTTCGCGCGATGATGCCCTGCCTCAACTTCGATCATGCCCGCTTCCCGATCATGGGCGGCTTGCTGCAAAGGCGCGGCGGCACGGCTCGTCATGACGCTGTGGCCTGGGGTTATGGTCGCGGGGCCGATGAGCGCGGCGTTGATCTCATCCAGCACTGCGAAGTCACCGGTATCCGCCGCGACGAGCTCGGACAGATCACAGGCGTCGAGACGACCAAGGGGTTCATCGGCTGCAACAAGCTGGCGCTGGCGACGGCAGGCCACACCTCAGTTACCGGCAAGATGGCCGGGCTCGACCTGCCGATCGAAACGCATGTGCTGCAGGCCTTCGTGTCGGAAGGCATCAAGCCGGTGATTGACAATGTCATCACCTATGGTGCGGGACACTTCTACATTTCGCAGTCGGACAAGGGCGGCTTGGTTTTCGGCGCCGATATCGATTACTACTCGTCTTATGCCCAGCGCGGCAATCTGGCCACTGTCGAGCATACGATCGAGGAGGGCGTCTCGCTTATTCCGGGCCTTTCGCGTGTGCGCGTCCTGCGTGCCTGGGGTGGGGCGATGGACATGTCGATGGATGGTTCGCCGATCATCGACCGGACCACAATCGATAATCTCTACCTCAATTGCGGTTGGTGCTATGGCGGCTTCAAGGCGACGCCGGCCTCCGGTTTCTGCTTTGCCCATCTGATTGCCAAGAACGAACCTCATCCCGTGGCCCGCCTCTTGCGCCTCGACCGTTTCGAGCGCGGCTTTGCCGTCGACGAAGGCGGCAAGGGCCCACAACCGAACCTGCATTGAGACATCGCCATGGCCAGTCTGATTACATGTCCGCATTGCGGCGTTCGCCCCAAGGAAGAGTTCAGCATTCGCGGCAGCGCAAGCCCGGTGCGACCGGCCGCCGGTGCTTCCGATGAGGCGTGGCATGCCTATGTCTTTCTGCGCGATAATCCAAAGGGGCGCATTTTCGAGCACTGGCACCACACGTCCGGCTGTCGCCGTTTTCTCGTGGTCGAGCGTGACAATGCGGCAAGCCATGAGGTCTATAGCGTGACTGATGCCCAGGACTTTGTGAGGGAGACGAGCCGATGACCGGTTATCGCCTGTCCTCCGGGGGCCTGATCAACCGGGCCCGCACGCTGTCCTTCACCTTTGACGGCCAGACCTTTTCGGGCTTCGAAGGCGATACGCTGGCCTCGGCGCTGATCGCCAATGACCAGATGCTGGTTGGTCGTTCGTTCAAATATCACCGTCCGCGCGGCATCGTCACGGCGGGTTCCGCCGAGCCGAATGCGCTGGTGACCATCGGCACCGAAGGCCGTACAGAGCCAAACACCCGGGCAACCGTGGCCGAACTTTATCACGGGCTGGAAGCCGTCAGCCAGAACCGCTGGCCATCGCTGAAATACGATATCGGTTCGGTCAACAGTCTCTTGTCGCCCTTTCTCTCGGCCGGTTTCTACTACAAGACTTTCATGTGGCCGAAAGCGTTCTGGGAAAAGCTTTACGAGCCCATCATTCGCCATGCGGCAGGGCTCGGAAAGACGCCGTTCCTGCCGGATCCTGATCGCTATGAGAAGGCCTGGGCGCATTGCGATCTGCTGGTCATCGGGGCTGGTCCCGCAGGCTTGATGGCAGCGCGTGCGGCGGCCCGCGCAGGCCTCCGGGTGATCCTCGCCGATGAAGGCTTCCGCATGGGCGGTTCGCTGCTCAGCGAGCGCGTGACGGTCGGCGACATGCCGGCTGCGGATTATGCGGCCTCGGTGGTCGAGGAGCTTAAGGGCAACCCGAATGTGACTCTGATGGCCCGAACCACCGTTTTCGGCTGGTATGACGACAATGTCTTCGGTGCCGTCGAAAAGGTGCAGAAGCACGTCGCCCAGCCGACATCTGAACTCCCCGTCGAGCGCGTCTGGCGCATTATCGCCAAGCGGGCGATCCTTGCCTCGGGCGCGGAAGAGCGGCCGCTGGTTTTCGGCGGCAATGACAGGCCGGGTGTCATGACGTCTGGCGCGGTGAGCACCTATCTCAATCGCTACGGCGTGGGCGTAGGTCAGAGCATTGCCATCTTCACCAATGGTGGAGCTGGCTATCGCACGGCAGCCGATCTCGTGGCCGCTGGTGTGGGCGTTGCCGCCATCATTGACGGGCGGACACAGTCTTCTGATGTTGCGCCCGCCGGCATTCGTGTCATTCGCGGTGGTTCCGTCGTTGATACCAAGGGCTATCATCGCATTAAGGGTCTGATTGCAGAGCGCGTCGGCCATCAGGAGGAGATCGCCTGCGATGCGCTGGCGATGAGCGGCGGCTATAGCCCGATCGTGCATCTGGCCTGCCAGCGGGGCGCCAAGCCTTACTGGTCGGAAGAGCATCAGGCCTTTCTGGCGCCTGATGTGGGCGCGGGTCTGCGCATCGCCGGTTCCGCTGCCGGTCTCTCCTCGCTTGTTGCTGCCCTGCGCGATGGGGCAGAAAAGGCACATGAGGCGATCGGCGATCTGGGCCGTCTCGTCGGCACTGTCGAGGTGCCCGAGGTCGAGGGTGAACATGACGCGTCCTTCGCGCCGCTCTGGTATGTGCCGGGTGCCAAATCCAAGGCCTTTGTCGATTTCCAGAACGACGTGCATGTGAAGGACCTGAGCCTTGCCCAGCGCGAGGCCATGGGTCATGTCGAGCACACCAAGCGCTACACGACCGGCGGCATGGCGACCGATCAGGGCAAGCTCGGCAATATAGCTACGATCGGCATCATGGCCGGCATGCGTGGCGTCTCGCCGGGCGAGATCGGCACTACGACCTTCCGACCCTTCTACACGCCTGTATCCTTCGGTGCTCTCGCAGGCACGGCGCGGGATGAGCATTCCCGCCCCGTCCGCACCTCGCCGCTGCATGGTTGGGCAAAGAGAAACGGCGCCGTCTTTGTGGAATCCGGGGCTTGGTATCGGTCCTCCTGGTTTCCGCGCGACGGCGAAAAGACCTGGCGCGAGGCTGTCGATCGCGAGGTCTTGAATGTCCGGGCCAATGCCGGCCTTTGCGATGTCTCGACCCTGGGCAAAATCGAGGTTTTCGGTCCGGATGCGGCGGAGTTTCTCAACCGGATCTATTCCAACGCCTTCCTCAAGCTCCCCGTTGGCAAGGCGCGCTATGGCCTGATGCTGCGCGAGGACGGGATGATCTTCGACGACGGCACGACAAGCCGGCTTTCGGACGAGCATTTCTTCGTCACCACCACCACCGCCTATGCGGCCGAGGTGATGACCCATATGGAGTTCTGTTCCCAGGTTCTCTGGCCCGATCTCGACGTGCGTTTTGTCTCTTCCTCCGACCAGTGGGCGCAGATGTCGCTGGCCGGCCCGAAGGCGCGCATCATTCTCGAGCAGATCGTCGACGAGGATATTTCTGACGAGGCGCTGCCCTATCTGTCTGCCCGCGAAGTGCTGTTGAAGGGCGGGTTGAAGGCCCGGCTGTTCCGCATTTCCTTCTCGGGCGAACTGGCCTTCGAAGTGGCGGTGCCGGCGAACCTCGGCGAGGCGGTTGCAGATGCGATCATGGCGGCGGGCAAGCCGCACGGCATCTGCGCCTATGGCGTCGAGGCGCTCAACGTCTTGCGCATCGAGAAGGGCTTCATCACCCATAGCGAGATCGACGGCCGCACGACGCCTGACGATGTGGGCCTGGGCAAAATGTTCTCGACGCAGAAGGCAGATTTCATCGGCAAGCGGCTCTCGACGCGTTTCGGCCTGACCGCTGCGGACCGGCCGCAGCTCGTTGGCCTCAGGCCCGTCGAGCGGGACAAGAGCTTCAAGGCGGGCGCGCATCTGCTGCGCGAGGGCATCAAGCCGTCGACGCTGAACGATCAGGGCTGGGTGTCCTCCGTCTGCCACTCGCCGACGCTTGGGCATACGATCGGGCTTGGCTTCCTGAAATCCGGCCGTGAGCGGCTGGGCGAGAAGATCCTGGTCTGGGACGGTTTGCGCGGCGAGGAGACCCTGGCCGAAGTGGTGAGCCCCGTCTTCTACGATCCCGATAACAAGAAGCTGAAGCTGTGAGGACCCTGCTATGCCGGTGACCTATGCTGCCCGTCACGTGCTCGAAGACCACATTTCCGGTTTCGAGGCGGCTCCCAATCCGCACCATCTGTCCATTCTGCGTTCGCCCGTCGTCTTTTCTGTGCTGGCCCATGCCGGACATGAGGCCGATATCGATGAGGCGCTGACCAATTTCGAGGATGTGCATGTCCGCCTTTGCGGCCCCGGCGAATGGCTGGTGGTCAGCGAGACCGTGGCAGCGGATACGATCGAGCGGCAACTGCTTGATCTCGGCCAAGCTCGCGTATCCTTCGTCGATCAGAGCGATGGACGGGTGGTGCTTTCGATCCGTGGCCCGAGGGTGCGCTCGATCCTGGCCAAATGCACGGCGGTTGATCTCCATCCTGATCTGTTCGAGATCGGCCAGTCTAGCAATTGCCAAATCTGCCATGTTGCCGGCAATCTGGCGCGCACCGGCGAGGATGTCTTCGAGATCGTCGTGATGCGTTCGTTTGCCGGTTACGTCTTCGATGCGATTTCCGAAATGGGCCGTGAATTCGCGCTGACCGCGGGGTTTGCCTAAAGGGGCTCGCCTGTGACGCCTGACCTTGAGAGGTGCTGGCGGCGACACTACACCTCGGACCGGTGAAATGCCGGGACGTGGAGGGAATGGTTTTGCAGCAGGTTTCGAAAATAATCGTGCTCGAGACCGATGTCGCCCATCTTGTGCTCTTTCACCCTGACGATCTCGTTCATGCCGAGCATTGGCCGATTGCTTGGTATGCCGAGACCTTCATCTATCCAGCGGAGAGCGCTGCCCAGCGGCTGATCGCCTGGTCCACTGGATTTGACGGTGTCTTCAAGCTGCGCCTGACCACGGGTGAGATCACAGCCCAGGAGCAAGCGTTTTCCGGGCCGAGTTGGGTCTTTGCCTATCGCGTTCGTCATGGCCGCGTCCTTGTCGACAATTCTGATGCTTTGCCGGGCGTCGAGCAGATGACGGAACCGTCGGAGCGCTCTGATCTCTGGTTCGAGCTTGCCGATGGTGACTATGCCGTGACAGTGACGGCCGTGGAGTGGGAGGCAGAGCCGGGAGCCCGTGAAGAGGGGCACGAGACCTTGCCCAATTATGTGGTCGCGTTCTCGCCGCTTGATGGTCGCTTGATCGATCCGGCACGACGACCGCCAGATCTGATCGGATCGCGCAGTGCAGTGGCCAACGATCAGCCCTTCGTCTCTCGACCCTATCCGCCTGATCCGATCGATTTTGGCAGGCTCTATCCGGCTTTTGTTGCCGTCGATATCGCCCCCGTTGGTCGTTCATTCGACAGTTGCGGCGAAGCGCCGATCATGGCCGCCGTTCCGCCGGGTGGTGACGATTTCGCGATCTTCGACATTCCCTTCGTCATTGCCGCCGATCTTGTGCCCGGTGCGGCTGCGGTCATCGCCGCCTGCCATGGGGTGCGTGGACGTCCGCAGGAGCAAAAACTCTACAGTCTCAAGGCCGAGCACGCAGTTGAAATCGCGGCAGTCGAGGGCTTTTGCCGGGATGGGGCGTTCATGTGCGCGCAGACGCAAGATTCCCACGCGCATCTTCCGCAGCCGATGCTGGAGAATTCCCTGGCGGCTGTGAGGATTGCGCCACTTGTAACGGCGAAGGATGGCCCGGCATGCGTCGATCTTCCCGTTTTCAAGGCGGAGATCCTGGCAGACCTTCATGGTGGCGGCGTTCTCTGTGCGCGGCTTGGCGGGCTTGCGGGCTATGAGGCTCTGCGGCTTGCCGCATCAGACGAGCCCGCATTCTTTGCCGATTGGCTGCTCGACCATCTTCCGCTGGCCGGCCGTGATCGACTGAGGATCAGCCTACTGCCGGTTAATAATCGGTTCGCGGCGCTGGAGCGGACCTATAGCGCGCTCTGCGGTGGCAAATAGGGCCAGGTACCCCCGCAGCGCGGAGTGGACAGGCGACGTCAAAACGGCATCTGCTCTTGTCGTGGGCGCCCAGGCTCCCATATGCGAAAGCCTGCCTCCCTGTGACCAACAGTATCCGGGCCTCCCGGTCCTTCTGATCAATCGCTCCAATCTCCGGTCTCCCTGATGTTTCATCTCATATTGACGCTGCCCTGGCTGGTCGTTGCGACCCGCTTTATTCTGCCATTGCAATGGCCTTGGCCGGCGAAGCTGGCGCTGGCGCTTATCCTGCTGGTCGCCTCGCAATATCACTTCTTCAGCCGCCTTTCCTCGGGCTCGGTCTTTGCGCCGGAGTTTCCGCGCGAACTGGTGATCGCCTTTAACTTGCTGTTCGGTGCTCTGGTATTCCTCGCGGTCATCCAACTGGTGGCGGATCTCGTCAGTCTTTTGCTGTTTGCCGTGAAGGGTGGCTTTCCGGTGCTGCCAAGTGGCTTGCGCTATGCCATGGGTGTGGCGGCTCTCGGGCTTGCTGGCCTTGGTGTCGCACAGGCGATCATCGTGCCGCCGGTCAAGCGGATCGAGGTTTCAATCCCGGGCCTTGCCGCGGAATTCGACGGCTACCGTATGGTACAGCTCACCGATATGCATATCAGCCGGCTATTTCCGGCCAAGTGGACCGAGGCCGTCGTGGCGCGAACCAATGCGCTTGATGCAGATCTGGTGGTGATCACCGGCGACCTGATCGACGGTGATATCGAGATGCGGCGAAACGACGTGCTGCCGCTTGCCGGATTGCGAGCGAGGGACGGGGTGCTCACCGTTCCGGGAAATCACGAATGTTTCTTCGATGTCGACCGCTGGATGAGCCATTTCGCTGGCCAGAACATGCAGGTGCTCTCCAATGCGCATCAGGTGATCACCCGCGGTGAGGGCCGGTTGGTAATTGCCGGCGTCACGGATCTTTCAGCGTCGCAGAGCGGGGCGCCGGCACCTGACGTCGCCGGTGCCATCCGCAATGCACCCGATGGTGCGCCGATCATCCTCCTCGATCATCAGCCGATGATGGCCGATGGCGCGGCAAAGCTTGGTGTCGCCCTGCAGCTTTCCGGCCATACGCATGGCGGCATGGTGCGCGGTCTCGACCGGATCGTGGCGAACGCCAATAACGGCTATGTCTCGGGCTTCTACCGGATCGGCGCCATGCAGCTCTATGTCAACAATGGTACCGGCCTGTGGCCCGGCTTTGCGCTGCGGCTTGGCGTTCCGGCGGAGCTCACGGAATTTACACTCCGGCGGGGGTAAGGGGGCACCCGGCTCAAGCTCTGTGTTCCGACGCCGGTGTTGTGGACGGCGTCCAGAGAACACTGACTTAGGCTGATGCGACATGTTTCGTCGCAGCATGGTCTTCTGGCTTTCACGTGCGCGATCTAGCTTTGGCAGAAATTCATTTGCTGCCAAGGAGCGTCTTTCCATGAAAAGCCATGCGCGTGTCGTCGTGATCGGCGGGGGTGTCGTCGGGTGTTCGGTGCTCTATCACCTGACCAAGTTCGGCTGGACCGATGTCGTGCTCATCGAACGTTCCGAGCTGACCTCCGGCTCCACCTGGCATGCGGCAGGCGGGATGCACACGATCAATGGCGACCCAAACGTCGCCAAGCTGCAGAAGTACACGGTCGAACTCTACAAGGAGATCGAGGACTATTCCGGCCAGGATATCGGTCTGCACATGACCTCCGGCCTGATGCTGGCCGCGACCAAGGAACGCTTCGACTGGATGAAGTCGCTGCTCGCCAAGGGCAAATATGCGGGCGGCGAGGCGACGCTCATTTCCGCGCAGGAAGCCTATGAGATGATGCCGCTGCTTGATCCCAAGCAGTTCGTCGGTGCCGTTTTCGATCCGCATGAGGGCCATCTCGACCCATATGGCACCACGCATGCCTATGCGAAGTCGGCCAAGAAAAATGGTGCGGAGATCTATCTGCACACCAAGGTCGAGGATCTGGTGCAGCTGGAAGACGGCACCTGGCGGGTGATCACGAATAAGGGCGAGATCCGCTGCGAGCACGTCGTCAACGCCGCCGGTCTCTGGGCGCGCGAAGTCGGCCGCATGGTCGGGCTGGAACTGCCGGTGCTCGCCATGGAGCATATGTATCTCATTACCGAGGACATGCCGGAGGTCATCGACTTCAACAAGACGACTGGCAAGGAACTGATGCACTGCGTCGATTTCGATGGCGAGATCTATATCCGCCAGGAGCGCAATGGCATGCTGATGGGCACCTATGAAAAGGATTGCCGGCCCTGGTCGCCAATCGAGACGCCCTGGACCTTTGGCCACGAACTTCTGGCGGAGGATCTGGAGCGCATCACCGGCGAGCTCGAAGTCGGCTTCCGCCATTTCCCGGCCTTCAACAATGCCGGAATCAAGAAGATCATCAACGGCCCCTTCACCTTCTCGCCGGATGGAAATCCGCTGGTCGGGCCTGTGCGTGGCATGACGAATTTCTGGTCGGCCTGCGCGGTCATGGCGGGCTTCAGCCAAGGCGGTGGCGTTGGTCTGACGCTTGCCAACTGGATCATCGAGGGCGATCCTGGCTTTGATGTCTTTGCCATGGATGTCTGCCGCTACGGCGATTACGCGACACTTGCCTATACCAATGCCAAAGTGCGCGAGAACTATTCCCGTCGCTTCTCGATCCGCTATCCCAATGAGGAGCTGCCGGCTGGTCGGCCGCTGCTGACCACGCCGATCTACGACAAGCTGAAATCGGCGGGTGCCGTCTTCGGGGCTTCCTATGGGCTTGAGACGGCGCTGTGGTTTGCGCCAGATGGCGTGGAGGACGCGTTTTCGTGGCGCCGCTCGACCGATTTCGAAGCCGTGGGTCGTGAAGCCAAGGCCGTGCGCGAGAGCGTCGGCCTGATGGAAACCTCGGGCTTTGCCAAATACATGGTGAGCGGGGAGGGATCTCGCGCCTGGCTTGATCGGATGCTCGCCTGCAAGCTGCCGGAAGTGGGCCGCATGGCCCTTGCCCCGATGCTGAACGACGCCGGCAAGTTGATCGGCGACTTCACGGTCGCCAATCTCGACGACGAGGACTTTCTGGTGATCGGTTCCGGCATTGCCGAGGACTATCACATGCGCTGGTTCGAGGAACATCTGCCGGAGGACGGTTCTGTCGATGTCGAGGCGCTAGGTCTCAGCCTTCTCGGCCTCGCCATTGCCGGACCGAAGGCGCGCGACGTGCTGGCCAAGCTGACGCATCTTGATGTCTCTGACGAGGCGATGCCGTTCATGACCATGCGCGAGATGGATCTCGGCATGGCGCCCGTCTTCGTCGGACGCGTCAGTTATACAGGCGATCTCGGCTACGAGATCTGGATGCGGCCGGAATATCAGCGTCATGTTTTCGAGGCGCTGATGGAGGCGGGCGCTGAGTTTGGCATCGCGCTTTTCGGCCTCAGGGCCTTGAATGCACTCCGGCTGGAAAAGGGTTTTGGCAGCTGGTCGCGCGAGTACCGGCCGCTCTACGGGCCGCTCGAAGCGGGGCTGTCGCGTTTCGTGGCCTTGAAGAAGCCGGCTGACTTCATCGGCAAGAAGGCGGCGATGGAGGAGAAACTGGCGGGCGGTACGCTTCGCCTGCGGACCTTCGTCGTCGATGCCAAGGATGCAGACGTACTGGGCGACGAGCCGATTTCCTACAATGGCGAAGTGCGCGGCTGGGTAACGTCAGGTGGCTATGCGCATGCGAGTGGCGTTTCGGTTGCGCTCGGCTATGTGCCGAAGGAAATCGCGGACGAGATCGAGGGCTGGTCTGTGGAAATCCTCGGGGAAACCCTCTCCGCAAGATTGCAGCCGCAGTCGCTTTTCGACGCGAACGGGTCGCGAATGAGAAACTGAACTGATTTCGGCAAAAGTGGCCTTGCATTCATTCCATTAAGTATTCTGGCGGGGCACCCCTGGTGGCCTGCTGATTTCATAAGCTTTTTCTGCCTCGTTCTCGCCATGGTTGACCGGATTTGCGTCAAACTGTTGGTTAACAGTAACATTTTGTCTCGCTAATGCCTTTTTGGCTTCACATTTTCGGACAAAACGATATGGAATCCCCCAACGCCTACGCCCGCAAGGGACAACAAAAAATGAGACGCGACATACAGGAGCGTCCGGGGGATAATATATGGAGTACTTTATCCAGCAGCTCATCAACGGGCTGACTCTTGGATCCATCTATGGCCTCGTGGCTATCGGCTATACGATGGTTTACGGTATCATCGGCATGATCAACTTCGCCCATGGCGATATATTCATGCTTGGCGGCTTTGCTGCTCTGATCGTCTTCCTCATCCTGACCTCTTTCTTTGCCGGTATCCCGGTGGCACTCGCGCTTCTGATCATGTTGGTCATCGCGATGCTGATGACAGGTTTGTGGAACTGGACGATCGAACGCGTTGCATATCGTCCGCTGCGCGGCTCGTTCCGCCTTGCGCCGCTGATCACTGCGATCGGCATGTCGATCGTTTTGTCGAACTTCATCCAGATCTCTCAAGGGCCGCGCAACAAGCCGATCCCGCCGCTGGTCAGTGATGTCTTGCATATCGGCAATGTCACCATTGCGCTCAAGCAGGTGATCATCGTCGTCATCACTGCAGTCCTGCTCGCCGCTTTCTGGTACATCGTCAATAAGACTCCGCTTGGACGGGCGCAGCGCGCGACCGAGCAGGATCGCAAGATGGCCGCGTTGCTCGGCGTCGATGTCGACCGCACGATCTCGGTCACCTTCGTCATGGGGGCTGCCCTCGCATCGGTGGCCGGCACCATGTACCTGATGTATTACGGCGTTGCCTCATTCAACGACGGCTTCATTCCCGGCGTGAAGGCCTTCACGGCTGCGGTTCTGGGTGGCATCGGCTCGCTGCCGGGTGCCGTTCTCGGTGGCCTGCTGATCGGCCTCATCGAGTCGCTCTGGTCGGCTTATTTCAGCATCGCTTACAAGGATGTCGCCACTTTCGGCATCCTGGCTTTCGTGCTGATCTTCAAGCCCACCGGCATCCTCGGACGTCCGGAAGTCGAGAAGGTTTGATCCCATGACCACATCTGCAAACGTCACCGGTGCCGCTTCGTCCGGCACGCTCACGCGCGCCCTCAAGGAAGGCCTGTTCGCCGGCATCCTCTCTCTCGGCCTGTTCGCGCTCTACATCGGCATCAAGACCGATCAGAACATGTCGAACGAACTGATCTGGTATACGCGCTGGGGCCTTCTGGCATCCTTCGTCGCCATCGCCGCTGTCGGCCGCTTTGCCATGGTTGCCTTCGTTGCGCCCTGGTTCCAGGCCCGTAAGGAGAAGAACTCCGCCGCGATGCCGGTTCACGACATCGATGCCAAGCCGAGCTTCTTCAAGACGCATTTTCTGAAGATCGCACTGCTTGCGCTCATCCTCTATCCGCCGGTCATCCTCGCGCTGACGGGTGTGCAGGGATCGCTGAAGTATGTCGACAACTTCGGCATTCAGATCCTGATCTACGTCATGCTGGCCTGGGGGCTGAACATCGTCGTTGGCCTCGCTGGTCTGCTCGATCTCGGTTATGTCGCCTTCTATGCGGTCGGCGCCTATTCCTACGCGCTGCTCGCCCAGAATTTCGGCCTGTCCTTCTGGCTGCTGCTACCGCTTGCCGGCATTCTGGCTGCCTTCTGGGGCATCATCCTCGGCTTCCCGGTCCTGCGCCTGAGAGGCGACTATCTTGCCATCGTGACGCTCGCCTTCGGTGAAATCATCCGACTGGTGCTGATCAACTGGCAGGACGTCACCAAGGGCACGTTCGGCATCTCGAGCATTCCGAAGGCCACTTTCTTCGGCATCGAGTTCAATGCCTCGGCTGACGGTTTTGCCAAGACCTTTGGTCTGCCGATGTCCTCGGCATACTACAAGATCTACCTGTTCTACGTCATCCTGGCGCTCTGCTGCCTGACGGCCTATGTCACAATCCGCTTGCGGAGCATGCCGATCGGCCGTGCCTGGGAAGCCTTGCGTGAGGATGAAATCGCCTGCCGTTCGCTCGGCATCAATACCGTCACGACAAAGCTGACCGCGTTTTCGATCGGTGCGATGTTCGGCGGTTTCGCGGGCTCCTTCTTCGCCGCTCGTCAGGGCTTCGTCTCGCCGGAAAGCTTCGTCTTCCTCGAGTCGGCTGTGATCCTTGCCATCGTCGTTCTGGGCGGCATGGGGTCGCTGACCGGTATTGCGATTGCGGCGATCGTGATGATTG
Source organism: Rhizobium sp. AAP43 (assembly GCF_001296045.1). Classification (GTDB taxonomy): domain Bacteria; phylum Pseudomonadota; class Alphaproteobacteria; order Rhizobiales; family Rhizobiaceae; genus Allorhizobium. The sequence continues at coordinate 528,761 of NZ_LJHS01000005.1, forward strand.
GCGGCACGGAAGCGCTACGCGAGATGGAGTTCCTGAAGCACATCTTCGGTGACGATTTCACGCCGGAACTCTACCGCATGCTGCTCTTCGGCTTGGCCATGGTTGTGGTCATGCTGTTCAAGCCGCGTGGTTTCGTGGGCAGCAGAGAGCCGACGGCCTTCCTCAAGGAGCGCAAGGCCGTCTCGGGCAGCTTTACCAAGGAAGGTCACGGCTGATGATCTCCGGGAACACGACAATGAACCAAGACACGATCCTGAAGGTCGAGCATCTGTCGATGCGTTTTGGTGGCCTCATGGCCATCAACGACTTCTCCTTCGAAGCCAAGCGCGGCGAAATCACCGCGCTGATCGGGCCGAATGGTGCCGGCAAGACCACGGTCTTCAACTGCATCACCGGCTTCTACAAGCCGACGATGGGCATGATCACGATGAACCAGAGGTCGGGCCAGCAGCATCTGCTGGAGCGCCTTCCGGATTTCGAGATCACCAAGAAGGCGAAGGTCGCGCGTACTTTCCAGAATATTCGGCTGTTCTCCGGCCTGACGGTTCTCGAAAACCTGCTGGTTGCCCAGCACAATGCGCTGATGCGGGCCTCGGGTTATACCGTGCTCGGCCTGCTCGGACTGCCGGCCTACAAGAAGGCCGCTGCCGAGGCGATCGAAAAGGCACGTTACTGGCTCGAAAAGGCCGATCTGATCGATCGCGCCGACGACCCGGCCGGCGACCTTTCCTATGGTGCTCAGCGGCGCCTGGAAATCTGCCGTGCCATGTGCACCGGACCGGAACTGCTCTGCCTGGATGAACCGGCTGCCGGTCTCAATCCGAAGGAATCGCTGGTGCTCAACGCGCTTCTGCGCGGCATCCGCGACGAAGGCGCGTCGCTGCTTCTGATCGAGCATGACATGTCGGTGGTCATGGAGATTTCCGACCATGTCGTCGTTCTGGAATATGGGCAGAAGATTTCCGATGGTACGCCGGATCACGTGAAGAACGACCCGAAGGTCATCGCGGCCTATCTGGGCGTCGAGGATGAAGAATTGGATGAAGCTATCCAGGAAGTCGAAGCAGTTGCCGGGGGAGAAGCCTGATGTCCTCTGAACCGCTTCTGAAAGTCGAAGCCGTCGAAACCTATTACGGCAATATCCGTGCGCTCTCGGGCGTCGACGTCGAAGTCCACAAGGGTGAGATCGTGTCGCTGATCGGTGCCAATGGCGCCGGCAAGTCGACGCTGATGATGACGATCTGCGGCAGCCCGCAGGCGCGCTCCGGTAAGGTGATCTTCGACGGCGAAGACATCACCAGCGTGCCGACGCATCTGATCGCGCGCAAGCGCATCGCGCAGTCGCCGGAAGGGCGCCGGATCTTCCCGCGCATGACGGTGCTTGAAAACCTGCAGATGGGGGCAGGGCTCGACAACCTGAAATACTTCAAGGAAGACGTGGAGAAGGTGTTCGACATGTTCCCGCGCCTGAAGGAGCGTCAGACCCAGCGCGGCGGCACGCTGTCCGGTGGTGAGCAGCAGATGCTGTCGATCGGCCGTGCGCTGATGTCGCGGCCGAAGCTCCTCCTGCTCGATGAGCCCTCACTGGGTCTCGCACCGCTGATCGTCAAGGGCATTTTCGAGCAGATCAAGCGCCTCAACAAGGAAGAAGGTCTGACCGTTTTCCTCGTCGAGCAGAATGCCTTTGCCGCATTGAAACTGTCTGACCGCGCCTATGTCATGGTCAATGGCCGCGTCACCATGAGCGGCACGGGCAAGGAACTGCTCGCCGATCCGTCCGTCCGGGCGGCCTATCTCGAAGGCGGCCATCATTGAGCGCGGGGGAGTACTGACATGCAAGGACTGTTTTTCGAATCTGATACGACCGTGCGCGTAGTTCTGCGCTTCCTCGTGCTGATCCTGGGTTTCTGGACGGCCTGGCGCAGCGGCAAGGCTGTTGCCGAGAGCTGGCAGAGCTACGGTACCGTGTTTCTCTACATCCTCGGGTTGGCGGTGGCGATGCGGTTTCTGCATTACTCGCTGTTCGCCGGCCCGTTCATCAGCCCCTTCTACTACGTCATCGACGTGGTGCTGTTGCTGGCCTGGGCAATTGCCGGTTTCCAGTCCCGCAGAACGACCCAGATGGTCGACAACTACTACTGGCTCTATGAGAGAACCTCGTATTTCTCGTGGAAGAACAAAGATTGACAAGCTGTTGTTTTCTGTCACAGATTGGCGACAGAAGGCTCCAGCTTGAGACTTTCAGGGCTCCGGCCTCAACTAAGCAAGGCCTCGGCCTGAAACAAAAAGTGGAACAGCTTTCCGGCGCAGTCTGAGCGGGGATTGCGCAGGGTTTAAAAACGGACCCGCAATAAAAACTTGGGAGTTACACTATGAAGAAGTCTCTTCTTTCGGCGGTTGCGCTGACGGCCCTGGTTGCCTTCAGCGGCAATGCCTATGCCGAAATCCTGGTCGGCGTTGCCGGCCCGCTGACCGGTCCGAACGCCGCTTTCGGCGCGCAGCTCCAGAAGGGTGCCGAGCAGGCAGCCGCCGACATCAACGCAGCTGGCGGCATCAACGGCGAACAGATCAAGATCGTTCTCGGCGATGACGTTTCCGACGCCAAGCAGGGTGTTTCGGTTGCCAACAAGTTCGTTGCTGATGGCGTCAAGTTCGTCGTCGGTCACTTCAACTCTGGCGTCTCGATCCCGGCTTCTGAAGTTTATGCCGAAAACGGCATCCTGCAGATCACGCCTGCTTCGACCAACCCGAACTTCACCGAGCGCGGCCTGTGGAACACCTTCCGCACCTGCGGCCGTGACGACCAGCAGGGCGAAGTCGCCGGCAAGTACATTGCCGACAACTTCAAGGATGCAAAGGTTGCTGTCGTTCACGACAAGACGCCTTACGGCCAGGGCCTCGCTGACGAAACGAAGAAGGCCATGAATGGCCTCGGCGTTACCGAAGTGATCTACGAAGGCATCACCCCCGGTGAAAAGGACTACTCGGCCCTGATCGCCAAGATGAAGGAAGCCGGCGTCTCGGTCGTCTACTTCGGCGGTCTGCACACCGAAGCCGGCCTCATCCTGCGCCAGATGGCGTCGCAGGGCCTGACCGCAACCATGATGTCGGGCGACGGTATCACCTCGAACGAACTGGCTTCGATCGCTGGCGACGCAGTCAACGGCACGCTGATGACCTTCCCGCCGGATCCGCGCCAGAACCCGAACGCTGCTGACGCCGTGAAGAAGTTCCGCGATGCTGGCTTCGAACCGGAAGCCTACACGCTGTACTCCTACGCTGCCCTGCAGGTTATCGCAGAAGCTGCCAAGGCTGCTGCAACCAACGAGTCGGAAGCTGTCGCGACCGCGCTCAAGGAAAAGGGTCCGTACACGACCGTTATCGGCGAACTCGGCTTCGACGCCAAGGGCGACATCACCCGTCCGGACTACGTCATGTACACCTGGAAGAAGGGTGACGACGGCAAGTACTCGTACTTCCAGAACAAGTAATCGATCCGCATCGCGGTTTGACGGAAAGCCCGGCCTCGTGCCGGGCTTTCTGCGTTGCGGGGATGAGGGATTTTGGATTTCACCCATGGCAGCTGCCATAGAGTTTCGTCGGCGCGCGTGATGGCGGGCCTGTAAATTCCACCTTGCCGGCTCGTATGGGCTGGCGATTTTTTGCGGTCGACGGTCGACGGTCGACGGTCGACGGGCTTACGGCTCCCGCAGCGCATGCGCAGCCTTCACGGCGGCGGAGGCACGGTTTTCAACGCCGAGCTTGGCGTAGATCTGTTCCAGATGCTTGTTCACCGTGCGGGACGACAGTCCGAGGATTTCGCCGATATCGCGATTTGCCTTGCCTTTCGCGATCCAGAGCAGCACTTCGCTCTCGCGCTGTGTGAGGCCGAAATGTTCGCGCAGCAATTCGTCTTCGCTCTGGCGATTGGCCGAGGTCAGGCGGAAGAGATATTCGTCGGCGCCAATCGTGCCGAGGAGGGAGAGCGCGAGCGGCAGGCTGTCTGCCTGGAAGGTGAAGCCGTTTTCAGATGAGAGCGCAGACGATGGCGTCGAGCGTCCTTTCGCAAGCCAGGCAGCAGCGGCTTTTGCCACTTCGCCGATCCCATCGGCTGTCGTGGTGGCGGTTTCAATCAGTCGGTTCGCCTGGGGTGTCGTCCAGTGGACCTGCCCGTTGCCGCGGATGGCCAGAAGATGGCGGCCTGCCGCATCGAGTGCCACGCGGGCGCTCTGGGCGGAGCGGGCATTTGACAGGTGGACACGGATGCGGGCGCGTAATTCGTCGATGTTGATCGGCTTGGTCAGGTAGTCAACGCCGCCGGATTCGAGCGCCTTCACCACGTGTTCGGTCTCGGTCAGGCCGGTCATGAAAATCACCGGCACTTGCGCCGCCGCCGGATCGGCTTTCAGCGCGCTGCAGGTCTCAAAACCATCCATACCCGGCATCATGGCGTCAAGCAGAACAAGGTCGGGGCTGATGCGGTTGACGATCGAAAGGGCAGCATGGCCGGAGGTGGCGATCAGCACGGAATAGCCTGCCGCCTCCAGCGCTTCCGTGAGGAAGCCGAGTGTGTCGGGGCTGTCATCGATCAAGAGAACGATGTCGCGGCGGGCTGCTTCAGCCATTGATCGTCTCCTTGCCAGTTTCGAATGAGGTCAGGAAACCGCGCAGGCCGGCGAGATCGAAGGCCTGCAGATATGTGCGGGCCGTCTCTAAGAAGGCTGGGTTGCTGCCGGCCTCGCCGAGTTCTGCGAGCTTGGCCTCGATGCCGCGGACATAGCCGATGTCGCAGAGGCTGAGCAACTCCTCGATATGGGCAGGCCCCGGAGAGATCGGTTTTTCCCGCTGGTTTATCCGCTGAACTGGTCGTTGGTCGTCAGCATAGATCCAGTCGAGGCCGAGGAAGCGGGCAAGCTTGTCGCGCAGACGCGTGATGTCGACCGGCTTGGTGATCGCATCGTCATGGCCCTCGCCGCCGGGGGCGGGGGCGTCGCCGACATTGGCGGAGAGCATGAGAATCGGCGCCTTCTGGCCGGCATCGCGGAGTTTCTCCACCAGTTGCCAGCCATTCATGCCGGGCATTGAAATGTCGACGAGGAAGAGATCTGGGCGCACGCCATCGATCAGGGTCAGGCATTCCGGTCCGCCGGCGGCCGTCAGAACGACAAAGTCAAGCGGTGCCAGGACCTCCCGCATCAGTTCGCGGTGGTCCTCATTGTCATCGACCACGACGATGGTGCGTTGCGGGCCGGTATAGGAAACGATCTTCCGCTCCGGCGCGGGGGCTGTGTTCGGTCGGTCGATTGCCGACAGCATCAGCCGGACCTTGAAACTCGATCCCTTGTCGTGCTCGCTGGTGACGGCGATTTCGCCGCCCAGCGTGTTGGTCAAGAGTTTGGTGATCGTCAAACCAAGGCCGAGGCCGGGCAGGGGGCGCACACTCTCGGCCTCCCCGCGCTGGAAGGGTTCGAAGATCCGGTTGATGTCCTTTTCCGCAATCCCACGGCCGGTGTCTGTCACGGTGAAGGTTGCCACCTGGCTGCGATAGGCAACGTCAAAACGGATCGTGCCCTTGTCGGTGAACTTAATCGCGTTGGACAAAAGGTTGACCAGGATCTGTCGCAGGCGGCGCTCGTCGGTGCGAACGTAGAGCGGCAGGTTCTTCGACCGCTGATGCTCGAAGAGCAGACCTTTGGCAGCTGCTTGCGGCGCGAACATGTCGGTCAGCTGGCCGAGGAAATCCTGGATGTTGACCTCGTTGGAGAAGACCTGCAGGCGGCCCGCCTCGATCTTCGAAATGTCGAGCAGTCCGTCGATCAGGCCGGACAGGTGATCGGCCGAGCGCCGGATGACCTTGATCGCCGACTGCCGCGGTGCAGGGATGGTCTCGTCGCGTTCGAGGATCTGGGCATAGCCGAGCACGGCATTGAGCGGCGTGCGCAGTTCGTGGGAGAGGCCGACGACATAGCGGCTCTTGGCGCGGTTGGCAGATTCGGCCGTTTCCTTTGCATTCTGCAGGGCGGCATCGGTCTTGCGGTGAGCGGCGATCTCCTTCAGCAGCAGCGTGTTCTGGCGCGAGGATTCTTCCTCCGCCACGACCCGGCTGTCATGGGCGAGTACATAGAACCAGGAGACGATGCCGGCAATGATGGCGAAGATGAAGAAGACGACCGTCACCGTCTGGTTCACCACCGTTGCCATTTGTGGTGTTGCCGCATTCACCTGATGAGCAATCAAGGCGAGGATGCCGCCGATCACGGAAATCGACAGCATGGCCGTGAAGGCGTAGCGCCCGAGACGTGTCGAGAGCTTTGCCAGGATCGTTTCGGAAAGGAAGGTGCGGGCCACCGCGCCGGCCTGGGCGTTGATCTTGGCCTTGGGCTTGCACATGTCGTGGCAGCGGCTGTCCAGTGTGCAGCATAGCGAGCAGATCGGCGCGGCATAGGCGGGACACCAGGCCATGTCTTCTGGCTCGAACGGATGTTCACAGATCGAACATGTGATCTCGGTCAGGTTCTTCCAGCTCTGGCGCGGCTTGCGGGCAAGGTAGAATTTGCCGCCCGTGCTCCAGGCGATCAGGGGCGATATCACGAAGGCGACGAGGGTGACATAGGTCGAAAGAGAGGCGGCGAGGGGCCCGAAGGCGCCGAAATGGGCGGCGAGCGACAGTGTTGCCGACAGTGCCATGGTGCCACAGCCGACCGGATTGATGTCGTAGAGATGGGCGCGCTTGAACTCGATACCTGGCGGCGAGAGGCCGAGCTTCTTGTTGATGAAGAGGTCGGCGGAGATGGCGCAGAGCCAGCTCATGGCGATGATCGAGAAGATGCCGAGTGTCTGCTCCAGCAGGCGGTAGATGCCAAGTTCCATCAGCAGGAGCGCGATGGCAACGTTGAACACCAGCCAGACGACGCGGCCCGGATGGCTGTGGGTGAGGCGCGAGAAGAAGTTCGACCAGGCGAGCGAACCGGCATAGGCGTTCATCACGTTGATCTTCAGCTGCGAGATCACCACGAAACCGGCCATCAGCAGAAGCGCTGCCGTCTCGTTCGGCAGCATGTAGCCGAAGGCCGCCACATACATGTGTGCCGGGTCTGCGGCTTCCCCGATCGGTACGCCGGTTGACAGTGTCAGCACCGCGAGAAAAGAGCCAGCGAGCAGCTTTGGTACGCCAAGCACCACCCAGCCGGCGCCGGCAAGAAAGATCGCAATGCGGTGATGCAGGCGGCGTGCGCCTTCCGGCGGCAGGAAGCGGAGGAAGTCGACTTGTTCGCCGATCTGCGGCATCAAAGCCAGGATCACCGCTGACGCCGCACCGAACTCCAGAAGATCGAAGGGGGCCGCCTGGCCGAGGCCGGCATTGGAATGATTGACGCCGGCAAAGGCGCGCCAGAGGTCGATCTTTTCCCAGTCGAGGAAGGCGATGAAGATGAAGGGCAGGATATTGAGGATGATCCAGACGGGTTGCGTGATGAGCTGGAACTTCGAGATCATCCGCACGCCATAGGTGACGAGCGGCAGAACGACGACGGCGGAGATGATGTAGCCCAACCAGAGCTGGACGCCGAAGGCCAGTTCCAGCGCCTTGGTCATGATCGAGGCCTCGATGGCGAAGAGCATGAAAGTGAAGCTGGCATAGATCAGCGAGGTGATGGTCGAGCCGATATAGCCGAAGCCGGCTCCTCGGGTCAAAAGATCGATGTCGACCCCGTGGCGGATCGCATATTTGCTGATCGGGATGCCCACCAGCAGCATCAGGATGGCAGCGACGATAATGGCGAAGAAGGCGTTGGTTGTGCCATAGGCAATGGTGATCGTGCCGCCGATCGCCTCCAGTGCCAGGAAGGAAATCGCGCCGATGGCTGTCTGGGAAATCCGGCTCGACGAAAACTGGCGCGCACTCTTTGCCGTGAAGCGCAGCGCATAGTCTTCAAGCGTCTGGTTCGCGACCCAGCGATTGTAGTCACGGCGGACAGGGATGATGCGTTGGCGGGCCGGCATGCCTAAAATCTGGCGCTCTCTGTGGAGTGATGGTGATTTAGGCATTGTCATGGGATTGCCCCGAATAGCAAGGGGTGATCAGGGTTTGATGCTGCCGTCGTGGTCGTCCAGTTGATGCGCGAGAACGCCATCAACGAGGATGCGCTCGACAGCGAGGAGGCTTCGGTGGTCCCCGACTGTCTCGTCGGTATCGTCGCCATGCGGATGTGGATCGCTACAGCCGCCGAGGAGGCGACCTTAGGCGTAAAGCGTAGCCAACGCTGCCTTGAAGATCGTGCCTGTCCTGTCAGCATGCAGGCCTGCCGGTTCGACGATGCGACCACAACAGTTCATCGCCCAGACCGGCGCGGTGTCGATACAGATCAGTTCCTGGCCGATGAAGTTGGTTCCATCGAGATCACTGTCGAAATAGCGTCAGTGATCGCGAAGATCGGCGATGTCGTTGCTGGTTGCGCATCGGTTCTCTCTCTGCCCTTGGAGCAAGGAGAGAACTCGCGGTCTGAGGTTGCCGTTGACCAGCCTGCCTCGACAGGGTGGCAGGCTCATCTGGGTGTCCGAACGGGCAAGTCTTACAGCGGGTTCACACCGGCATTGCTTTGAAACGTCGATCGTCTGCCGCCGCGTTCTCCCGCGGCCAGCAGCATGCTTTGCAGCACAAGCCTGGGATAGGTGCTGATGCCGGGCGAGGCGCCCGCAAAGGCGCCCTTGCCCGCAACGATGTGCTGTTTCAGATAGTCGGTCGCAGCGTCCGTCATGTCTCCGCTGTCAGGGGCAAATGCCACAGCGTTGATCGTATAGTCCTCCCGCTCATACCGGTTCCGCGTCCCGGTCGGCAGTTGCCTGCCTTCATCGGCGTAAACAGTCGAGACGTTGATGATCTTGTTCCTTGCGGCGAAGGGCATCGTCCGCATCGCTTCATGGGCGAGCTCGATGGCGTCAACCGGCGAGGCTGATGCGTTTTGCACCGGGATTTCGGTCTTTGCCGTTGCTGCTTCGATCATTCCGGCGGCTTCGCGCGCCTTGTCCGCAGAGCAGATCACCATCCACGGGAGGATGGTTTGTACGCGTCCATCGCCCGACCATTCTAGGTAGTGAAGACCCAGGCACCGATCGTTAGAAAGAGCCCGATCGACAAATGCCGGTGACTTAAGTGCCGCGACATGGGCACTGATCTGCGCTGCTCGTTCTACAGCTGTTACATATATAGAATTTTCAACAGCCAGAACTATCGCAGTATCCACGGTTGACCGCTGCTTCGCCTCCGCTTCATCTGAAGCAACCACCGCAATGACTGTCGTTGCGAGCGATACTAATATTTTTGTTCGCAATTTCATGTTTATGGCCCTCCGCCAATTTCAATTGGATGCCGATCCCTATCTACTGCTATTGGCGAGCCGTCTTTGAACGTTGCGGCCCTTCATTCCGAGGGTCTGTTCATGCAATGCATTTGTTGCAGAATTATTTGATTTCATCTTTGGTGGGAGCAATGAAGCGCTATATCGATCTGCTTTTCGATCAAGACATGACTTCGGCTCTACGAAATGGGGAATTGATCCGTTTCACCAAGAATGAGCGTTTGCTGCTTGAGGCCTTCACCCGAAAGGCCGGGCGCGTGCTGACGCGGGATGCGTTGTTGGATGCTATTTCAGGCACCGGCTCCGATCGATCTGACCGAAATATAGACTATGTCATCACGAGGTTGCGCGCCAAGCTCGGAGACAGTGTCAAGCAGCCCCGTTTTCTCGCCACGCGTTACGGCGAAGGCTATGTCTGGATAGCGCAGCCCGAAGAGGTCGATTTGAGCGATGTCTTCCTGATAGTCGGCCCGGTCTATGGTCTGGAGGGGGAGGCTTTTGAGCCTCAGGTTCGTGAGGTGATCCACCATCTTTGCCGCTTGCTGTCGGAACGTCTCGGGCCGCCGCGCAAGGTTATCTTTTCAGCTGGTCTCGATCCGCGGCAACAGGCGCGCGGCGCCGAGTACTGCCTGGAGCTGGCATTCCTCCGGGATGGAGACAAGCTCCACGCTCGGGCCGTGCTGAGGTCGGCGCGCAGTTGGCAGACGGTCAAGGTGTCGAAGCTGCTGATCGACTGGATGCTTGCAGGTGAAAACGAGCAGGGGATCGCGGCGCTCGCGAGTGAAGTAATCGACGAGATGGTCTTCCATGCCTCAGACCGGGGTACGCAAGCGAGCGCGATACCGCTGGAGCTCAGCATGCATCAGGCCGCCCGCATGTTCGGGATGCCCGATCAGGGATGGTTGGATAGCGGCGAGATGCTCGCCCGAAAGCGGGCTGAAGACCCTGCCGACGCGAAAGTGGCGGTGATGTGGGCGTCCCATCTCTATGCGATCCTTGTCATCGGACCGTTAACCTTCGGGCTCACCGATGAACGGCGGGACGAAATCGAGCGGGAAATCGAGGAGACGTGTCTGGCCTGCCTGCCTGACGTCCAGAACAATCCAGTTTTACGGGCCTGTATCGCAAAGCTGCTGTTTTTTGTGGACCGTCGCCATCTCGACTTATCCGAGAGCCTGGTGCGCGAGATTCTGGAAAGCCCGGATCTCGAACTCTCGGTCGTTTATCCGCTTTTGGGCCAATTGCGGGCCCTGCGCGGTGAGTTCACGGATGCGCTGCGCTACTTTGACCATGCGCTGCGCACGGCCGAGATAGGCTCGCAGTATCACATCTACATTGCCGTCCTCAGGCTCTCCATGTTTCTGGCATCGGGGCAACGCGAGCAACTCGAGCGTGAAGCCGAAGCGTTGTATCGGCTTTCGCCCCAGACGTTCTATACGGTCGGCATCTTTCTCGGCGGCCCCGATGACCCGCTCAGGCCCGAGCATGACGCCGTCCTTACCGCACGCGGGCCGAAGGGGGCGCTTGAGATGTTGAAATATCTCTACAATACCTCGGCACGGCAATTTGCCTCGCCGGTTCACAGAGAGCGGGTCTATGCCGGCTTTGCGTCGCAAGTCGAGCGCAAGTTCGGGGTGCGGTTCATTCCCCCCGGAACGTGCGGGCGCTAAGCGGCGCACCGGTCGGGCCCCTTTTAGCGATCTTGCAGACGTTCAGACAGAGCCCGGACAAGTGCTGCCGCGTCATAGGGTTTGCGCACGACCGGCACGTCGAGAAATTCCTCGGGCACGATCGAGCGGTCGTCATAGCCGGTGGCGAAGAGGAAGGGGATGCCGAGCCGGGCGAGTTCGATGGCGACCGGGACCGAGGTGTCGCGGCCGAGATTGATGTCGAGGATGGCGATCGCCGGCCGGAATGTCTTCAGCCGATTGAGCGCGTCGGTGCTGGAGCTTGCCGTGACCACGGTGTCGATGCCGGCATCTGCCAGCATCATTTCCGCATCCATGGCGATCAGAACCTGATCCTCGACGAGGAGGACCGGTACGTTGACGTCGCGCAGCGTCATGTCTGTGGGACCCTCGATGTCCATTTCTCTCTGTTCCACCGGTTGTCCTTCCGTGTCCCAATTGAGGAAGCGGCCCGGCAGGCTGAATGTAGCCGTCAGACCCTCGGGTCGATAGTCCAGGTGGCTCGTTCCGCCGAGGTCGTAGGGGATACTACGCTCAATAAGGGCGGTTCCGAAACCCTTGCGGCCGATGTCGCCGAGCCTCGGGCCGCCATTTTCCTGCCAGTGTATCCGGCATTCGCCCTCGTCACCGACGGTCCAGGAGATCGTCAGGCTGCCGCCGGGGCGCGAGAGCGCCCCATATTTTGCGGCATTGGTGCAAAGCTCATGGATCACCAGTGCTGCGACCGCATGTGCGCGCGCGTCCAGTGTCACGGCCGGGCCATTCAGCGAAAACCGTGTCGCTCCGGCGCGGTAGGGCAAAAGCTCTGCTTCGATCAGATCGGCCAGCGTTCCGCCGCCACCGCCGCGCGTCACCTGGTCATGGGCGTGCGACAGTGCGTGTATGCGGCCCCTGAGGGAGCCGATATAGTCATTGATCCCGATCTCGTCCGTGCTGGGGGCCGCGACCAGCGATTTGATTACGGCGAGGATATTCTTGACGCGGTGGTTCAGTTCCTCGTTCAGCATGCGCTGGCGGACATCAGCCTTGCTGCGCTCCTTCTCCATCACCTCGTTGTGGCGGAGGACGATTTCGACGGTCGCGGCCCGGATCGCCTCGGCAATCTCCAGATCGGTCTCGCGCCAGGGTTCGGCCTGCCGCTGCACGGTTTCCTTCCAGATCGCGAAACTCTTGCGCGGTGTCAGCCGGTCGCCCAAAGGGCCTGTTTCGTATGACTTTTCCGGATTTCCTGCCCAGTTCAGTGTCTGCAGGCGTTCCTTGCGGAAGAACAGCAGGTAGTCCCGCGGCAATTGTGACAGCGGCACGGCCATGACCCCGGAGACATCCTCGTAGTAGGCCTCGGCCGGAAGGTAGAGTTTCGACAAGGTGTCCGTGGCCCAGATCTGGCCGGACGCCACGCTGCCGATGAACTTTACCAGATCAGCTTCCTGGCCAAGTGGCGGTGTCGTGCCGTAGGTCTTCCAGTTGCCGTTCATCCGCAGTCCGACACCATCACAGGCAAACAGCTTCTGGAATTCGGGCAGGGCCTCGGTGAGGATCTCCTCGATGTCGATGCGGCTCGATGCGGCCTGCAGGAAGCGATCAAGTGAGCGGCGGGCTTCGGTCGCGATGTCGAGCTTGCGCTTCTGTTTCAGTGCCAGAAGATGCAGGGAGAAGAACTCGCCGAACATTTCGGCGGCGATCCGCTCCGACATGGTCAGGGTCTTGGACGCATAGTGATGGCAGGCGATCAATCCCCAAAGACGGTCATTCAGAATGATCGAGATCGACATGGAGGCGGAGACCCCCATATTCCGGAGATATTCGCAGTGGATGGGCGAGACGCTGCGCAGATGGGCGAAGGAGAGGTCCAGCGGCTCGCGCTGCTCTGCCTCGGTCGGCAAGAGCGGCACACGGGCGCCGCTTGCGTCTGCGATCACCCGGATCGGATTTTGCATGTAAAGCGTGCGGGCCTGACGCGGAATGTCGGTTGCGGGGAAATACTGGCCGAGGAAGCTTTCAAGATCGGGGCGCTTGGCTTCAGAGGCAACCTTGCCCGAGCCATCATCCTCAAAGCGGTAAATCATTACGCGGTCATAGCCGAGCACGCTGCGCACCAGACGCGCCGATGCGTGGATCAAGGCTTCGATATCGGCGATGTCCTTGACCCTGCCGATCATTTCGCGCGCGAGCTGGAGCGGCTGGGTTCTGCGGAGGGAAGGCTCGAATTCGAGGATAGCCTCGGCCTTTTGCCGATGGACAGCAACGTCAAAATAGTCGCCGTTCGGCAGGCGCAGATGCGCAATCACCGCAGGTCGGCTGGCATCGGGCGCCATGGCGATCGCGTTGCGCAGATCGTGAACAGCTTCTTCCCCGATCAGGTCGACGAGGAGAGAGCCTTCAATATCGCTATCGATCCGAAGCATTCCTGCCGCATTGGCCGAGTGGCGTCTCACCCTGGTGATGCCCGGATCTGACGCGATCAGACAGCCATGCGGTTGGATCGCGCCTGGAATATGAATGGGTTCACGGTCACAATTGGACAGATCAACGGTTTCGGAGGGTTGCATCTAGGGCACTTTCGAAGGCTCGGCTGGCATAGTCGAAGGCGGTGTTGGCCCATGCCGCAGCTGCCTGCTGGTCATATACGCACACTCTCTCCATACGCGACGAAAACGCGGGCCAGTTCGAAAGGTTCCGTGCCTGGGAAAAAAGATGTCTGGCTGCGAAGCAGTCGGTGTAGCCGAGTTTTTCCGCCCGTTTGGCAAGCAGGCGGGCGCCAAGCGCCGAGCCTTCCAGAACATAGAGCAGTCCGAGCAGGCCGTTGCCGGGCGGCGGTGCAAATGGATGCATCGGTTCCGGAATGTCCAGGTCGAGATCGGTGAGGTCCTGGCGCATTTCCCGGTCATAGATCCCGGGGCGCCAGTCTTCCAGTTCAACCGGCATTGCCTGGGTGCCGAGCCAGGCATCGATTGGCAGGCGAAAACGGGCCATGCCGACGAGATAGCGGCGATAGGCCTGCTCGCTATCGAAATCGCCGATGAGATCGTCAAGCGATTGGTGCGCTGCGGCGGTGGCCTGTTTCAACTGGTTGCGACGGGAAGGGAGGTCCATGGGCGTCCTTGCTTTGGGGCGCCATGTTACGCGCTATCGTGCCTGCAATACAACCGTCTCAAAAAGAGGGGAGATCCGAACCCTGGTGCGCCGGGTCGCTTTTACCCCTGCCGCCTACGTCAAACGACGTATACGGTTTTGCGACGCAGCATCCGATAGTCCCCTTCAGCAACGGTTAACTCTCATTAACCGACCGGTTGCAAACAAGAAGAGGGGTTCACGACAATGACTTTGAAGATGAAGCTCACAGGCGCGCTGCTGGGCGCCATGCTGTCGACGACAGCCTTCCACGGCGCGCTTGCCGCTGATGACACGATCAAGATCGGCGTTCTCCACTCGCTGTCCGGCACGATGGCGATTTCCGAGACGACGCTTAAAGACGCCATGCTGATGCTCATTGAAGAGCAGAACAAGAAGGGTGGCGTTCTTGGCAAGAAGCTTGAAGCGGTCGTCGTCGACCCGGCTTCCGACTGGCCGCTGTTTGCCGAAAAGGCGCGCGAGCTGATCGAAAAGGACAAGGTTGCTGCCGTTTTCGGTTGCTGGACCTCGTCTTCGCGCAAATCCGTTCTGCCGGTTTTCGAAGAGCTGAATTCGATCCTCTTCTATCCCGTCCAGTACGAGGGTGAAGAATCCTCGCGCAACATCTTCTACACGGGTGCCGCTCCGAACCAGCAGGCGATCCCGGCCGTCGACTACCTGGCTGAAAACGAAGGCGTCGAGCGCTGGGTTCTCGCCGGTACCGACTATGTCTACCCGCAGACCACGAACAAGATCCTCAAAGCCTATCTGATGTCCAAGGGCGTTGCCGAAGAAGACATCATGATCAACTACACGCCGTTCGGTCATTCCGACTGGCAGACCATCGTTTCTGACATCAAGAAGTTCGGCTCGGCAGGCAAGAAGACAGCCGTCGTCTCGACGATCAATGGTGACGCGAACGTGCCGTTCTACAAGGAACTCGGCAACCAGGGCATCAAGGCTGAAGACATTCCGGTCGTCGCCTTCTCCGTCGGGGAAGAAGAACTCGCCGGTCTCGACACGGCACCGCTGGTCGGCCATCTCGCCGCCTGGAACTACTTCCAGTCCGTCGATGCCGACGTCAATGCCGAGTTCATCGAAACCTGGCACGCCTTCACCAAGAACGACAAGCGCGTGACCAACGACCCGATGGAAGCCGCCTATATCGGCTTCAACGCCTGGGTTAAGGCTGTCGAGGCTGCCGGCACCACCGACACCGACGCCGTTCTCGACTCGATTATCGGCGTTTCCGTTCCGAACCTGTCGGGCGGCACCTCCACCGTCATGCCGAACCACCACATCACCAAGCCGGTGCTGATCGGTGAAATCCAGGCCGACGGCCAGTTCGAAATCGTCCAGCAGACTCCGGCTGTCGTCGGTGACGAATGGTCGGATTACCTGCCGGACTCGAAGGACCTGATCTCCGATTGGCGCAAGCCGATGGAATGCGGCAACTTCAACGTTGCCACCGGCAAGTGCGGCGGCAAGGGTAGCTGATAATCCCCTTCTCCCTTCAGGGAGAAGGTGGTCCGAAGGACACAGTGCAACACGTTGCGCTCGTGATGAGGGGGAGGCGAAGCCTTACGGCTCCCCCTCATCGCCTTGCATCCGCTCGACACTTCTCCCCGCGAGGGAGAAGAGGGAGCAAGCCGCAATCACCGATTTTCTGGTGGGCGACGGGGGACTGCCATCATGATACATCGAATTCTCACACTGCTTTTCATCCTCCTTGCCTTCGCCGCGCCGTCCATGGCGCAGAGCGATCCGCGCGAACTTCTCAACGCGCTCGGCAAGGCTAATTTCAAGCAGGCCGAAGAGCTGCTCGGGCAGATCGCGGCAACCGCCGATCCGCGCGTCGCGCCAGCCCTTGAGGCCTTTGCCGAGGGCGATCTCTACGCCCGCAAATCCGACGGCGCCGTTTTCATCACCAAGGCTGCCGGTCGCAACCTTTCGGTCATCGATCCGCTCTCGGGCGAGGTGGTGGGCGAGGAGGCGAAGGGCGCTCTCACCAAGGTCAAGGTCAACAACACCCTGCGCCGGGCCATCCGTTCTGCGCTCGGCGGTCTGACATTGCTCAGCCCTGACCGCACCGTCCGCTTGACGGCGGCCCAGTCGGTCCTGCAGTCGCCAAGCGCGGAAAATCTCGACCTGGTCGAGGCAGCCCTTGCCAAGGAAACAGACAAGGAAGTCAAGGCACGCATGGAAGAGGCGCGGGCCGTCTCGGTGCTTGCTTCGGATCGTTCGGCAGACGAGAAGCGCGCGGCGATCGAGACGGTTGCTTCGCTTGGCGGTCGGGAAGCGATCGGCATCCTGATGTCGGTATCTGCGACCATCGATGAGAGCCTGAAGCCCGATCTCGATGCGGCCATCGAGGGCATCGAAAGCAGTCTGCTGTTTTGGGATATGGGCCAGAATGTCTGGTATGGCGTCTCGCTTGGTTCCGTCCTTCTGCTCGCCGCCATCGGTCTTGCCATCACATTTGGCGTGATGGGCATCATCAACATGGCGCATGGCGAGATGGTGATGATCGGGGCCTATTCCACCTTCATGGTGCAGCAGGTGATCCGCACGAACTATCCCGGCCTGTTCGACTGGTCGCTGGCGATTGCGCTGCCGGTCGCCTTTCTGGTCACTGCAGCCGTCGGCCTCGTGATCGAACGCGGCGTCATCCGTTTCCTCTATGGCCGGCCGCTCGAAACCCTGCTCGCCACCTGGGGGATTTCGCTCATCCTGCAGCAGACGATCCGCTCGATCTTCGGTCCAACCAACCAGGAAGTCGGCAATCCCTCCTGGATGTCCGGTTCCTTTGCGCTTGGTGGCCTCACCATCACCTGGAACCGCATGTGGATCGTGCTGTTCTCGCTCACCATCTTCTTTGCGCTTCTTGCCCTGATGAAAAAGTCATCCTTCGGCCTGCAGATGCGGGCCGTCACCCAGAACCGGCGGATGGCTTCCTCGATGGGCATCCGCACGCCCTGGGTCGATGCCTTCACCTTCGCGCTCGGCTCAGGCATCGCCGGCATTGCCGGTGTGGCGCTCAGCCAGATCGATAATGTCAGCCCGAACCTTGGTCAGTCCTACATCATCGACAGTTTCATGGTCGTGGTCTTTGGCGGGGTTGGCAATCTCTGGGGTACCTTTGTCGGCGCGCTGTCGCTCGGCATCCTCAACAAGTTCCTCGAACCCTCGGTCGGGGCCGTGCTTGGCAAGATCCTCGTGCTCGTCCTGATCATTCTCTTCATCCAGAAACGTCCGCGCGGCCTGTTCGCGCTCAAGGGAAGGGCGGTGGAAGCATGATTAGCGGCTTCATCCTGCGTGCACTCGAAGGCAAGATCCTCATCGCTGCCGGTCTTCTCCTCGCCTTTGCGCTGCTTGTTCCAGCGCTCAACCTGCTCACGCCGGTCGACAGCCCGCTGCATGTGCCGACCTACATCATGTCGCTGCTTGGCAAGTATCTTTGCTATGCGCTGCTCGCGCTCGCCCTCGATCTGGTCTGGGGCTATTGCGGCATTCTCTCGCTCGGCCACGGCGCCTTCTTCGCGCTCGGCGGTTATGCCATGGGCATGTATCTCATGCGCCAGATCGGTTCGCGCGGCGTCTATGGCGATCCCATTCTGCCCGACTTCATGGTCTTCCTGAACTGGAAGGAATTGCCGTGGTTCTGGTACGGCATGGATTCCTTTCCCGTCGCCATGGCCATGGTCCTGATCGTGCCGGGGCTGCTCGCCTTCGTCTTCGGCTGGTTCGCCTTTCGCTCTCGCGTCAACGGCGTCTATCTGTCGATCATCACCCAGGCGATGACCTATGCGCTGCTTCTTGCCTTCTTCCGCAATGACATGGGTTTTGGCGGCAACAACGGTCTGACAGACTATAAGGAAATCCTCGGTTTCTCCGTTCAGGCGGATGGCACGCGCGCAGTGCTCTTTGCCCTCTCGGCGATCTTCCTCGCGCTTTGCCTGGTCATCGCCTCGGCCATCACCCGGTCCAAGTTCGGCAAGGTGCTGGTCGGGGTGCGCGATGCCGAAAGCCGCGTGCGCTTCCTCGGCTACCGGGTCGAGAACATCAAGCTCTTCACCTTCGTCGTCTCGGCGATGATGGCGGGCATTGCCGGTGCGCTGTTCGTGCCGCAGGTTGGCATCATCAATCCCGGCGAATTTGCGCCGGCCAATTCCATCGAAGTCGTCGTGTGGACGGCCGTCGGCGGGCGCGGCACGCTGATCGGGCCGATCATCGGCGCGATCCTGGTGAATGTCGGCAAAAGCTATTTCACCGGCGCCTTTCCGGATCTTTGGCTGTTTGCGCTCGGCGCCCTCTTCATCGGCGTCACGCTCTTCCTGCCCAAGGGCATTGTCGGCACGGTGCAGCAATATCTCGCCCGTCGGAAGGATTATGCGGCTGCCGCAAAGGCGGATGCCGCCAATGACGCCGACCCAAAGGCAACCCCGGTAGCGGCGGAGTGATCAGATGAGCGACCGGACCACCACAAGCCTGCTCTATCTCAACGGTGTCTCCGTCTCCTTCGACGGCTTCAAGGCGCTGAATTCTCTGTCCTTCATCGTCGAGCCCGGCGAACTGCGTGCCATCATCGGCCCGAACGGGGCCGGCAAGACGACGATGATGGACATCATCACCGGCAAGACCCGACCCGACAGCGGCGAGGTGTTCTTCGACGGCGGCAAGATCGATCTCACAAGCAAAGACGAGGCGGAGATTGCCCAACTCGGCATTGGCCGGAAGTTCCAGAAGCCGACCGTGTTTGAGAGCCACACTGTCTGGGACAATCTCGAACTCGCGCTCAATCGCAAGCGCGGCGTCTTCGCCACCCTGTTCTACAGCCTGACCGCTGCCGACAAGGCCCGGATAGAGGAGATCCTCGATACGATACGGCTGACCTCTCGCGCCCAGGATCTCGCTGCCAATCTCAGCCATGGCCAGAAGCAGTGGCTGGAGATCGGCATGCTGCTCGCCCAGGAGCCGAAGCTTCTGCTTGTCGACGAGCCGGTCGCCGGCATGACGGATGCGGAGACGGCCGAGACGGCCATTCTGCTCAAGGAAATCGCCAAGACCCGCTCGGTGGTCGTTGTCGAACACGACATGGGCTTCATCCGCGAACTTGGCGTCAAGGTCACGTGCCTGGCCGAAGGCTCGGTGCTGGCCGAAGGGTCAATCGATTTCGTCTCGAATGACCAGAAGGTCATCGAGAACTATCTCGGGCGGTGATGATGGGTGTTTTGCCAAGCATACCCCCCTCTGCCCTGCCGGGCATCTCCCCCACAAGGGGGGAGAGCGGCGCGGGGCCGGTGCTTCAATCCGAGGCCTTGCTTGCATCCATAATCCTTGGCGGACCGCAGGATGCAGCTTGGACTTCGGGGCGGGGCGAAAGCTGCGATCCATTCTCCCCCCGTGTGGGGGAGATGCCCGGCAGGGCAGAGGGGGGTAACCCCTCGCGCAAACATACCGAGGAGCCCGCACCATGCTGACAGTCGACACCATCAACCTCCATTACGGCGCAGCGCAAGCTCTCCGCGGGGTTTCGATCAATGCCGAAATGGGCAAGATCACCTGCGTGCTCGGTCGAAACGGCGTCGGCAAGTCGTCGCTGCTCCGCGCCATCACCGGCCAGCATGCGGTGTCGGCGGGCACCATCACCTTCAACGGCACGAAGCTCAATGGCATGGCGCCGTTCAACCGGGCGCGCAACGGCGTGGGTTACGTGCCGCAGGGTCGAGAAATCTTTCCGCTGTTGACGGTAAAGGAAAACCTCGAGACTGGTTATGCGCCGCTTGACCGCAAGGACCGCTATATCCCCGACGACATCTTCAGCCTGTTTCCGGTGCTGGATTCGATGCTGTCGCGGCGCGGCGGGGACCTCTCTGGCGGCCAGCAGCAACAGCTCGCCATCGGTCGTGCCATGGTCACGCGGCCGAAGATCCTGGTGCTCGACGAACCGACCGAGGGTATCCAGCCATCGATCATCAAGGATATCGGCCGGGCGATCCGTTACTTGCGCGACACCACCGGCATGGCGATCCTGCTGGTCGAGCAATATCTCGATTTCTGCCGGGAGCTTGCCGATCACGTCTACATCATGGATCGCGGCGAAATCGTGCATCAGGGGGCGGCCGAAACACTGGATACGCCGGAAGCGCGGCGGCACCTCACAGTGTGATCACAGTGCAAGGCTGTGTTGACCATTTGTTAAGCCTGACGGGTTGAAGCTGAAGGAGGGCGTGATAGTTTTCGCGCATCTGCTAACCGAAGGCACATCCATGACAACCAGCGCGGTCTCTCCCAACGTGCGGGCACGCGGCGTCGTTCGCGTGGTCGCGGGTCTCTTTCTTTTCGGCTTGTCCTCTGTCGCAGCACAGGCGTCGACCGGCTGTGGTGTCGCGATCGAACCCGGTCGCCACGCGCTCACTTTCCAGTCCGGCGGGCGCGAGCGGCAGGCCGTCTATGTCATCCCGTCGAGCTATACGGGGAAGAAGAAGCTTCCGCTGGTCTTTGATTTTCACGGCTCAAACAGCAATCCGGATGTGCAACTGAAGCGCAGCCATTGGGATGAGGTGGCCGAGCGCGAAGGTTTTATCGTCATGGCGCTGGCCGGCAGCCTCAAAGGCGAATTGCCAAACACGTATGCCTGGAACGTGCCCGGTGTGACCAAGATCGAGGGAGCCGACGACATCGCCTTTATTCGCGATGCGGTGACGCTCGCCAAGGAGCGCTTTTGCGTCGACAATGCCAAGGTCTTTGCCTCGGGTTATTCGGGCGGCGGGCGGATGCTGTCGCAGTATATCTGCAACGGATTTGCCGATTTCGCCGCTGCCGGTTTCGTCATGGGGCTTCGCGCCGGCACGCCGGAGCAGGAAAACGGGGTCTGGCGGCCACGGCGCGAAAGCTGCAAGCCGGCAAAGCCGGTGTCGATCATCGCCTTTTCCGGCATGAAGGATCACGTCAATCCGTTTGATGGTGGTGGCAAGGACTATTGGCGCTATGGCGGCGAAGTGGCGCTGGCCCGATGGGCGGAACTCAACGGCTGTGACCGCCGTCCGGTCGCGGACGAGGGCGAGCAGGTGAATGTGTCGAGTTATGTCGGTTGCCGCGCCGGAACGAGTGTTGTGTCCTATGAGATCGCCAATGCGGATCATGCCTGGCCGGCACGCTCGGTGCTCTTCCGGCTCGCGGCGGCCAGTGGTACGGAAACCATTCGCGAGGTTGATGCGACCGACCTGATGTGGGACTTCTTCCATGGTTCGGGTGGCGAGCTGATGGCCGGCAAGGCCAAGCCGACCGCTTGCGGCAATGACAAGAACACGGCTTCGACGCTTGAAGCCGGACAGGGGAATGCGTGCAGCCAGTCCATCAAACCAGACAACAGCGTGCCCACGGTATCGGGCGCCTTGTGACAAAATCGCTCGGCGGGCGCACGCGCATCGCCGAGCTCTATCAGGAAGGGGCGGCAAAGATCCGCTTGCCTGAGAGCTTTACCGATGAACTTGAGGCGGTGACGATCAACACCGCTGGCGGTATCACCGGCGGTGACCGCTTCGACTGGAGCTTTCGCGCCGGCCCCGGCTGTTTCATGACCGCAACGACCCAAGCCTGCGAGAAAATCTACAAGGCATCCGCCGGCACCGGCGCCATCACCACCCGGATCGAAGTCGGAGCCGGTGCCAAGTTCCATTGGCTGCCGCAGGAAAGCATTCTCTTCGACAAGGCATCACTCACCCGTCGACTCGAGGTGGACCTTGCGGCCGATGCCGAGTTCCTCGCCGTCGAGGCGATCCTGCTTGGCCGCAAGGCGATGGGCGAGGCGATGGTGGAAGGGTTTGTCGGTGACCGCTGGCGCATTCGCCGCGATGGCCGCCTGCTCCATGCCGAAGATCTGAAGCTGTCTGGGGACGTGGCCGCACTCACGGCTGAGGCGGGTGTGCTCGCGGGTCGCGTCGCCTTCGCCACGGTCTTTTATGCGGGTCCTCGGGCCGAAGCGATGCTCTGCCCAATCCGTGATCTGATCGGTGAAAATTTGGGCGGCGTAAGCCATTGGAATGGCAAGCTTGTTGCAAGGTTGAGCGCCGATGACGGCTTTGCATTGCGAAAAATCCTGATCCCGATCATTTCGGTCTTGCGCGGAGGCGCGTCTGTGCCAAAAGTCTGGAATCTCTGACGTCACGTCCATTGGAGCGAACATGAATCTCACCCCGCGGGAAAAGGACAAACTGCTGATCGCCATGGCTGCCATGGTGGCCCGGCGCCGGCTGGAGCGGGGCGTGAAGCTCAACTATCCCGAAGCGATCGCGCTGATCTCCGATTTCGTCGTCGAGGGCGCACGCGACGGTCGCTCGGTTGCCGAGTTGATGTCGGCCGGTGCGGCGGTCATCACGCGCGATCAGGTGATGGAGGGGATCGCCGAAATGATCCACGACGTGCAGGTTGAGGCGACCTTCCCCGATGGCACCAAGCTCGTAACCGTCCACGAACCGATCCGCTGAGGAGCCAATCATGGCGCTGGAGCTTCGACCGAATTGCGAATGCTGCGATACCGATCTGCCGCCGGATAGCGTGGCGATGATCTGCAGCTTCGAATGCACCTATTGCGCCGATTGCGCCTCGGCAACGCTTGCCGGCATCTGCCCCAATTGCGGTGGTGAACTGGTGCGCCGGCCGGTGCGCCCTGCTGCCAAGCTTGCGAACAATCCGCCATCCACCAAACGTGTGCTGAAGGCGGAAGGCTGCCCGCCTTCGCGCGCCGCCTGAGAAAAGGGAGAGGTCCATGATCCCCGGTGAAATCATTGCCGCCAGTGGCGATATAGAACTCAATGCCGGTCTGCCGACCGTGACGCTTGAGGTCTCGAACAGTGGCGACCGACCGGTACAGGTCGGCAGCCACTATCATTTCTATGAATCGAATGGTGGTCTGGTCTTTGATCGCGCGCAGGCGCGCGGCATGCGGCTTGATATTCCCGCGGGAACGGCGGTCCGTTTCGAGCCGGGGCAGACGCGACAGGTGACGCTCATTCCCCTGTCCGGCAAGCGCGAAGTCTATGGCTTCCGTCAGCAGGTCATGGGTGGTCTTTGAACATGCGAGAGGTGGCAGGATGGCCAAGCCGATGACCTGGGGCGCGATCCTCTTTCTGTGCGGCTGCGTGCTCCTCAAGGATGCGCCGGCTTTCAGTGAGGATGTTGCTGATGTCGACTGCAAGAACCCGGTCACGCAGGCGGACATGAACCAGTGTGCTGCCGAAAGCTATCAGAAGGCCGATGCGGCGTTGAATGCCCAGTGGAGCAAGACCCGTGCGGTCATGCTGGGCTGGGACAAGAGCGTGCCACCTGCAGACAAGAATGGTGCGGCCAAGCGCATTCTCGATTCCCAGCGCGCCTGGCTTGCCTATCGGGATGCCAGCTGCGAACTCGAAGCCTATTCGGCGCATGGCGGCAGCATGGAGCCATTGCTGAACATGTCCTGCATGCAGGAGATGACCGAAAAACGCGTCGAGGAATTGAAGTCCCTCGCCGAATTCTTCGCGAATTGAGGCGCTGAATGGCAAGCGCTCGCCGGATC
Organism: Rhizobium sp. AAP43; assembly: GCF_001296045.1. GTDB lineage: Bacteria > Pseudomonadota > Alphaproteobacteria > Rhizobiales > Rhizobiaceae > Allorhizobium. The sequence goes on from NZ_LJHS01000005.1 coordinate 552,475, forward strand.
ATGATCGTGGGTAATGGTGACGTCGGGGCCGAGGCTGCCGCTGTCATCGATGCTGGCGATCTGGTGATCCGGTTCAACGGCAGCCGCAATTTCGGCGCTGCGGGCAAGCGCACCGATGTTGTGGCCGTTTGCAACACGGGACGGCCCGGCGCGCAGATGCTGGCCGATCCCTTGTGGCGCGACAGCGAAGCGGTCAGTGCCGCCAGGGAAATCTGGTCGATCCGCGACCCTGAAAAATTCGCCCGGCTCCAACCGGTTCTTGCTGTGTCGCATCCCGAGCTGGATGACTTTTGCGATGACTACACAATCGGATTTGCGCAGTTTGCGGCGGCTCGTGACAAGCAGCATCGGGTCATTCCCGGTGCTGTTCACGAGGCACTGGATGCGACGTTGTCCACGTATCGGCCCGCCCCCTATGTCGTGCCGTCCAGTGGCATGCTGGTGATCCAGGCGCTGCTCAGCGATCCCAAGTTTGATGACGCCCTGTTGGTGCTTGCCGGTTTCGGCCATGGCGGCTGGGAATGGCATCCCTTCGATGCAGAACGCCAGTTCGCAGACCATCTCGTTCAGAGCGGCCGGTTGGTCCGGCTCGACACTCTGCTTCAATCCTCCCTTTCCCAAGGAGCCTGATCCCATGTCCTACAAGATGTCCCGCGCGGCCTATGCCTCGATGTTCGGCCCGACCACCGGCGACAAGGTGCGACTTGCCGATACGGAGCTTTTTGTCGAGGTGGAGAAGGATTTCACCACCTATGGCGAAGAGGTGAAGTTCGGCGGCGGCAAGGTCATCCGAGACGGCATGGGGCAGAGCCAGGTCACGCGGGCCAATGGCGCTGTTGACACCGTCATCACCAACGCGCTGATCATCGATCACTGGGGTATCGTCAAGGCCGATATCGGCCTCAAGGACGGCCGCATCGTTGCCATCGGCAAGGCCGGCAATCCGGATACGCAGCCGGGCGTCAACATCATCGTCGGTCCCGGCACGGAAGCGATTGCGGGCGAAGGCAAGATCGTCACTGCCGGCGGCATGGATGCGCATATCCATTTCATCTGCCCGCAGCAGATCGAAGAAGCGCTGATGTCCGGCCTCACCACCATGCTTGGCGGCGGCACAGGACCGGCGCATGGCACACTCGCCACCACCTGCACACCCGGCCCCTGGCACATTGCCCGAATGATCGAAGCGGCAGATGCCTTCCCGATGAACCTTGCCTTTGCAGGCAAGGGCAATGCCTCGCTGCCGGGAGCGCTTGAGGAAATGGTGCTTGGCGGAGCGACCTCCCTCAAGCTGCATGAAGACTGGGGTACGACACCAGGCGCCATCGACTGCTGCCTGTCGGTTGCCGATCAATACGACGTGCAGGTCATGATCCATACGGATACGCTGAACGAGAGCGGCTTTGTCGAGGATACAATCGGCGCCATCAGGGGCCGGACTATCCACGCCTTCCACACGGAAGGGGCGGGCGGTGGTCACGCGCCTGACATCATCAAGATCTGCGGCCAACTCAATGTCATCCCGTCCTCGACCAATCCGACACGGCCTTACACGGTCAATACGATTGCGGAGCATCTGGACATGTTGATGGTCTGCCATCACCTGTCCTCGTCGATCCCGGAAGACATTGCCTTTGCCGAAAGCCGCATTCGCAAGGAAACGATTGCGGCGGAAGACATCCTGCATGATATCGGTGCCTTCTCGATCATTTCGTCCGACAGCCAGGCCATGGGCCGCGTTGGCGAAGTGGCGATCCGTACCTGGCAGACGGCGGACAAGATGAAGCGTCAGCGCGGGGCCTTGCCGCAGGAAACCGGCAATAACGACAATTTCCGCGTCAAGCGCTATATCGCCAAATACACGATCAACCCGGCGATTGCCCATGGTCTGTCCCATGAGATCGGCTCCGTCGAAATCGGCAAACGTGCCGACCTCGTCATCTGGAACCCGGCCTTCTTCGGCGTGAAGCCGGATATGGTGCTGCTCGGCGGCATGATTGCAGCGGCCCCGATGGGTGATCCGAATGCCTCGATCCCGACGCCGCAGCCGGTGCATTACCGCCCGATGTTCGGATCCTTCGGCAAGGCCCGCACCAATACCTCCGTTACCTTTGTCAGCCAAGCCGCACTTGATGCGGGGCTTTCCAGTCGCTTGGGCACCGCAAAGCAGATGGTTGCGGTCAAGAACACGCGTGGCGGAATTTCGAAGAAGTCGATGATCCACAATGACTTGACGCCGCATATTGAAGTTGATCCGGAAACCTATGAAGTTCGCGCAGATGGTGAACTGCTGACCTGCGAACCGGCGACAAAGCTGCCGATGGCGCAGCGCTACTTCCTGTTCTGAACGGGTTGGGGCGCGTTCTGCGTTGGATGGCCGGCGGTGTCGCCGGCCTCATGGTTCTGGTTTGCCTCGGCGTGCTCCTGCCGCGCCCAGTCTTTGTGCCGGTTGATGATACAGCCCCCCTTTCGCGCAAGATCCTCATTCTTTCCAATCCGATCCATACCGATATCGCGCTTCCGCTTGATGCAGAGGTGCGTGCCGCCTTTGCCGATCTTGCCGGTGATGGTCTTCCGCTGGATGCGCCCGATGCCGCTTATCTCGTGATCGGCTGGGGCGGGCGGTCCTTCTATCTGGAAACGCCGCAATGGGCGGATCTGAAGCCGCTGCCGGTGTTTCGCTCGCTCACCGTCGACTGGGCTGTCATGCATGTCGATATCGCGGCGGCGATCTCGCTCGATCACCCGCAGGTGCGGGCCTTGGAGATCAGCGAAGACGGGCATCGGCGCCTGCTGGCCGCGATCCGGGAGAGTTTCACCCGAAAGGAAGGACTGCCGCTGGTGATCGAAGGTGCGGGCTACGGGGCCGTTGATCGATTTTATGAGGCGGAAGGGGCCTTCAATGCGCTGATCGGCTGCAACACGTGGACGGCGGCCATGTTACGCGTTGCAGGCGTCACCACCGGATTCTGGACGCCTATGCCGCAACTGCTCGACCTCTCGCTCGACCTGCACGATCAATAGATCAACCCGATCGCTCCTGCGGTCCAACCCTCACGGCATGTCCGGTTTCTGTGCCGACCAGCCTGTACGTTGTTGCATTTTATCAAGTCAGGTGAGGTGGTTTTGGACCAATTTCGGGTGGCTTCAAATCATCTGTGATTCCGACCTCAGTTTAACGAATGCGTTAAGGATTGGCGAAGGCTTGACCCTTAAGCCGGAAGCGCACTCAGGAGAAATTTCGTGGCGTTCGGACGGATTTGGATGGCGCTGAAAGTCGAGCCACGGGCCTTTGACAGCCCGGCGGCGATCTGGCGCGTCGCCCTTAAAGTTGGTTTCCGTGCGGTCATCCTCGGCTGTCTTTCGGCGCTGGTCATCTTGCCGGCGCTCTATTGGGTCGGCCTCCTGCAATCCCCGCTCGTGGAAGTGGTTACGTTGACAGTCGTGCTTTCCTGGCTGTTTGCCGGCGTCATGTCGGGCGCCTGCGCGCTGTCGATGGGCGAGATGATCCGCGATCTTGCCCAGTCGCGCGCTGAATTCGAACGCCTTAGCCGAACGGATACGCTGTCGGGGCTGGCGAATCGGCGTGCCTTTAACGAAGCGCTGGCCGAGGCCTATGAAGATGCGTCGCTGGCGATCCTGGATGTGGACCGCTTCAAGGCGATTAATGATCGCTTCGGACATCAGGCCGGAGACGAGGTTATCCGAGACGTTGCCGGTATTTTGCGCGGCGTCGTGGGCGACCGGGGACTTGTGGCCCGGCTCGGCGGTGAAGAATTTGGTCTCATCCTCACAGGTGGTGGTCTTGCGCAGCGACTCGCCCTTGTCGAGCGCGCCCGTAACATGGTCTCGGCGCAGAACCTGCGGGCGGCCGGTGTCGGCCTGACGGTCACCGTCTCGGCGGGTGTTGCGGAATTCTATCCGGGTCAGCGATCGGAACTTGTCTATGCACGTGCCGACAGGGCGCTGTACCAGGCCAAGGACGAAGGGCGGAACCGGGTGGTGCATGAGCAAAGCCTTCCGCTTTCGGAGCGCGATCTTGCCCGGTCTCCACAGGGAGACGATCTCGTTTTCGGTGGGATGTAGCCAGCCGGAGCAAGAACGACCTTGCGACCTGCCTCATCCTTATGCATGGTTTAAAAAACAGCCATTGCCGGAGAGATCATGCTGCGTGCCACTGCCTTTCATCCTGCCGGGTCGTTCAGCGACCCGCCGCGTGGCACTGTTGTCCTTGCGCATGATGCGCGGCATTTGCGCCGCAAGCTGCTTCATCTCGATGATGGCGAAATGGTCATGCTGGATCTCAAGGAACCAGTCCTGTTTTCCCACGGTGATCGGCTGCTGCTCGAAGACGGGGATACGATCGAAATCCGTGCGGCCGAGGAGCGCCTGTTCGAAGTGTTGGCGAAGAACGGCCTGCATCTGATCGAGCTAGCCTGGCATCTCGGCAACCGCCATCTGCCGGCGCAGATCGAAGAGACTCGCATCCTGATCCTTCGGGACCACGTCATCCGCGACATGCTCACCGGCCTCGGTGCAGACGTGAACGAGGTGATCGAGCCCTTCCAGCCTGTGCGCGGGGCCTATCACGCCCATGGCAATGGAAGCGGGCATGCCCACGGCCATGGCTGAGAGTGTGATGCCTTCGTCCGGCCAGAGGCAGGCGCTCCTGCGACTGCTGGCCTGGCTGTCGCCGGCCTTCCCGATTGGCGCCTTCAGCTATTCGGCCGGGCTCGAAAGTGCTGTTGTCGAGGGGCACATCGCCGATGGCAGTGGGCTTTCGGCCTGGATGCGTCTGCTCTTGCGTGACGGGGGCTTGCGCAATGACGCCATCCTGCTCATCGAGGCTCATCGGCGGCAAAGCGCCGGTGGTGAGCTGACCGACTTGCTGGAAATGGCGTCTGCCCTTGCCGGTTCCATGGAGCGCTATCAGGAAAGCACCCGGCTTGGCGAGGCTTTCGTCAAGGCGGCATCCGCCTGGCCGCATCCGGTGCTGCAAAGACTGAATGGCCCCGTTGCCTATAGCGTGGTGGTCGGCGCTATCGCGGCCGCCCATGGGGTCGATGCGGGCGATACAGTTTCGGCCTTCCTCCATGCGCAGGTGCAGCAGGCGATCTCTGTTGGCATCCGTCTTGGCTTGATCGGCCAGACGGCGGGCCTCGAGCTTCTGGCGGGGCTCGAAGGCGAGGTGCTTGATATCGCGTTGGAGATGCAGAGCCTAGGCCTAGACGATCTGGGCTCTGCCTCGATCATTGCCGAAACGCTCTCCATGCGTCACGAGGCGCAGTATTCGCGCTTGTTCCAATCCTGAGGCATTTGCCTGGTTCGATAAGAGGAAACACCTGATGAGATCTCAGAACGGGCCCTTGCGGGTCGGCATCGGCGGGCCGGTGGGCTCCGGCAAGACGGCGTTGACGGAAAAGCTCTGCAAGGCGATGCGCGACGACTACTCGATCGCCGTCGTCACCAACGACATCTACACACGGGAGGATGCCGACGCGCTCATTCGCATGCAGGCGCTGTCGTCGGACCGGGTTGTCGGCGTTGAAACCGGCGGCTGCCCCCATACGGCCATTCGGGAAGACGCCTCGATCAATCTGAGGGCCATTGCCGATCTCAATCAGCGCATTCCGGATCTCGACATTGTCTTCATCGAATCGGGTGGAGACAATCTCGCGGCGACCTTCTCGCCTGATCTCGCCGATATCACGCTCTATGTTATCTCGGTCTGCCAGGGCGAGGAAATCCCGCGTAAGGGTGGGCCTGGCATTACGCGCTCCGACTTGCTGGTGATCAACAAGAAGGATCTTGCGCCGCATGTCGGTGTCGATCTTACCGTCATGGAGCGGGATGCGGATCGGATGCGCCAGACGCGCCCCTTTGTCTTCACCGATCTGAAGCGCGGCGATGGCGTGGCAGAGATTGTCGCCTATCTCCAGGAGAGCGGCGGGCTCTGAGGACATGGCGAGTGGCTCAAACCGCTCGCCGATACCTAGATCTGTTTCAGTGCGCTGACATCGGTGACATGGATGCTGCGGCCGCGGACGCTGACGCCGATACGTTTCAACGATGAAAAGGCGCGCGACAGTGCTTCCGGTGCAAGGCCAAGTTTTCCGGCCAGCAGGCTTTTCTGGAAAGGCAGCCGGATCGAGGCAGGGCCGTCCTGCACATTGCAGGCAGCGAGCAGATAGCTTGCAACCCTTTGTGGTGCGGTCTGCAGGCGATCGTTGGCGATGCAGTCCATCGTGTCCAGCAGATGATTGGACAAGCAGCGGATGACAGCTTTGGCGACATCAGGCTGCACTTCCGCCAGTTGGCGTACGCGCTGAAGGTCGAAACGCGCCAGCGTTACCGGCTCGGCCGCCTGTGCGTTGTAGAGATAGGTATCGCCGAGGGCGAGCAGGCATTCTGCAAAGGTGTCTCCCGGACCGCAAATGCGGATGTCGGCTTCGCGACCGTCCTTGTTCAGGCGGTATAGCCTCACATAGCCAACGAGCACACTGTAGAAAAACTCCGCGTGTTCACCCTCGCGAAACAGCACGTCCCGCGCCTCGAAATTGGCGACGGTGACGATCTCCATCATTGCGGGCATGGCCGTCGGGCCCATCTGGGCCAGAAACGACGAACGCAGCAGTGTGGTCTTGTCTCGCGTGTTCAGTCTCAAGATCTTGTTCACGGTTTCCCGGCTCCCCATCCATGGACGCTGAGTGATGCGATTGAGCTGTGTCACCAGTCGGTTCGATCCTTTCAGCTCTTGAAGCATAAGATGGGTCAGGCAATGCATGTTTGATCGAAATCAATCGACGCTCAAATGTTTGTCAGCATTTGCTGAAATGGCCAGGCACACATGACAACGGGCACATCGCGTCCGATGTGCCCGTTTAAGGTCGCAGATTATGCGTGTGATCAGAACTTGACGCCCAGGCCGACCTTGATCGCGTGCTGGGTCAGATCCGCATCGGCAACTGCACCGCCGAAATTGAGATCCTTGCTGCCAAAGTCGTTGTAGCGATAGTCGAGGCGCCCGAAGATCCGGTCGGTGACCGCATAGTCGACGCCGGCGCCGACGGTGTAACCGTGGAAGGTTTCGGTCGCGCTGCCGACGCCCGCGATGCTGGCCTCGGCATGGGCCGCCGCATAACCGGCGGCAACGTAAATCAGAGCGCGGTCGGCTGCATAGCCGAGGCGTCCGCGAACGGAGCCTTGCCAGTCGGTTTTGCCTTCGACGGCACCCATGGCTGACGTCAGTTGCTCGTCATTCCAGTTGTAATCGAGGTCGCCGTCGAGGCCGAGCACGACATTGTTGGAGAACTGCTTGTTGTAGCCAACGAACAGACCGAGGGCAGGGCCATCGAAGTTTGCGTCGAGAGGGTCGAGGCCAGTCGTTTCGAAATGCCCGTCAAGCCAGCTATGACCAGCCTGGACGCCAACGTAGCCGCCGGTCCAGTCGAATCCGGCAGCGGCCGTGTCTGCCGCGACGGGCGGAGCGGGATCTGCGGTGACCGCGTCAGCGGCCATGGCCGTGCCGGCGAACAGAAGCGCGGCGACGGCGGTCAGAAGAGTTTTCATCATCGAATCCCTTTGAACAGTTTAATTCTGCTATAGGGATCGGGGCTAGCAATCTTCATCGCACCCAACCAGTGCGCGCAATCTGCTAAAACTGGGCGGATCGGCCGCTGGTGCCGATCCGCCCAAGTTTGGTTCCTTCAGGCACGCTGGTCGCTCGTTTCGCGACGCGTTCTGAACGTCACTCCGCCGCCAGCGGCGGCAGGTTGATCACATTGCCATTCGCCTCATTCTTGCGGTTTCCCGGCTGCCCGCGCTCCACGGCGGATACGCGTTTTTCCATCGATTGCAGCGCTTCCACGCTCTGTCGGGCGAGATAGGAGAGATCCTCGGGAGACATTGCCTCTGGCTCCTCTTCCTTCTTGCCGACGAAACGGCTGAAGATCCAACCGAGCAATCGGGAGATATCATCCAGGATGAGGAAGAAGGCCGGGACCACGATGAGGCTGAGCACGGTGGAGACGATGATGCCGCCGATCACTGCAACCGCCATCGGCGAGCGGAACGAGCCGCCTTCGCCAACGCCAAGTGCGGATGGCAGCATGCCGGCGGACATGGCGATCGAGGTCATGATGATCGGGCGGGCGCGTTTGCGTCCGGCTTCTACCATTGCCTCAAGGCGGTGCATGCCTTGGCGGCGCATTTCGATGGCGAAATCGACGAGCAGGATGGCGTTCTTGGTGACAATGCCCATCAGCATCAGGATGCCGATCAGGACAGGCATGGACAGTGCATTGTTCGTCACGATCAGGCCGACCGCTACACCGCCGATGGCGAGCGGCAGCGACAGCAGGATCGTGAAGGGCTGGATCACATCCTTGAACAGCAGGATGAGAACCGTCAGCACGAGGAGAAGGCCGAGGATCATCGCGTTGACAAAACCCTGCTGCATCTCCGCCTGGACCTTGGCGTCACCGCTTTCGGCGAGGCGAACGCTTGCGGGCATATCGACCTCAGCGACAGCCGCGCGGAATGCGCTGGTCGCCGTATCGAGTGCGACGCCTTGTGGCAGACCGGCACCGATGGTGACAACACGGTTGCGGTCGTTGCGCTTGATCGACGACACACCTTCCGAATAGCTGATCTCGGCCACGCTCGACAAAGGCACGGTTGCGCCGCTTGCTGTCCGGATTTTCAGCGCCCCGAGGGCGGCAAAGTCACGGCGCAGATCAAGCGAGGCCTGAACCCGGATCGGGATCTGGCGATTGTCGAGCGAGATTTTCGGCAGGGCCGCGTCGACATCGCCGATGGTGGCGACACGGATCGTCTGGGCGATCTGCTGTGCAGTGATGCCAAGACGAGCAGCTTCATCAGCGCGCGGCCGGATCTGCAGTTCGGGCCGGGGCAGGGCGCCCTCCGAGCTGACATTGGCCAGTTCCGGTACGGTTCTGAGCTTGGCTTCCAGCATGCCGACAGCCGTGTTCAGCTCCGCCTCGTTTGCCGAGAGGAAGTTGAAGGAAATGTCGCGTTCGCCGCGGTCATTCAGTTTCAGAACGCGGATATCGGCGATTGGCGCCAGCTTGGCGAAGACTTCCTCTTCGATATCCCATTGCGGCCGTGTACGGCCGTTTTCCGGCATCTTCGGCAGATACTGGCCGATCAGCGGGATGCCGCCGAGCCCCTTGTTGATCAGGGTCTTGGTCAGCGAGTGCTCAATGCGGTCGAGGTTCATCGTTACGCTGGCGCGACGAAGCTCGAGATCACCCTTGGGAGATGCGCCGCCGAGAATAAAGATGCTGGCGACATCGGGCACATCCGAAATCGCGGCATAGATTTCATCGGTTTTGCGTTGGGTCTCCGCCAGTGTGGCATTGGGCGGCAGCTCGACGGACAGCACGATACGACCGGCATCTTCCGGCGGCAGGAAGCTGCCGGGAACCTGCGCGAGGAGCGCAAGCGAACCGATGAGGAAAGCGATAGCCGCAACCATCGTCCCGATACGGGAATACCAGCGGCGCGTGGTGAAGCGCACGATCCGCGTATAGCCCTTGAGGAAAAGGCTGTCATTGTCGTGATGGTCGTCCATCGCGTCTTCGGCGCGCATCAGGTAGGCGGCCATCATCGGGGTGATGAGGCGAGCGACCAGAAGGGAGAAGAAGACGGAGAAGGCAACCGTGAGCCCGAACTGGATGAAGTACTGACCCGGAATGCCGGGCATGAACGACACCGGTACAAAGACCGCGATGATGGTGAAGGTCGTTGCAATGACGGCAAGGCCGATTTCGTCGGCGGCCTCGATGGCGGCGCGGTAAGGCGTCTTGCCCATCTTGATGTGGCGGGCAATGTTTTCCACCTCGACGATCGCGTCATCGACGAGGATGCCTGTTGCCAGCGTCAGCGCAAGGAAGCTGACCAGATTGAGCGAGAAGCCCATCAGGTCCATGACGAGGAAGGTCGGGATGGCCGAGAGCGGCAGGGCAACCGCCGAGATCAGCGTGGCGCGCCAGTTGCGCAGGAAGAGGAAAACCACGACGACGGCCAGCAAAGCGCCTTCGATCAGCGTGTGCATGGCCGCTTCGTAATTGCCGTAGGTAAAGTAGACGGAGTCGTCGATCATCTCGATATCGACGTCGGGATTGGCCGCGCGCACTTCTTCCAAAGAGGTGGCAACGGTTTCGGCCACCGTCACTTCGCTTGCCCCCTTGGCGCGGAAGACCGCGAAGGAGACAACCGGCTTGCCGTCGTGGCGGGCGAAAGACTTCGGCTCCTCATAGGTGTCGACGACAGTGCCGAGGTCGGAGAGCTTGACGAAGCGTCCACCATTCAGCGCAATCGAGGTATTGGCAAGGTCCGTGACGTCTCTGTTGTCACCGAGTGTGCGGATCGACTGTTCGGCTCCGGCCACCTGGCCGCGGCCTGAACCGAGATCGACATTGGTGCCCTTCAGCTGGCTCGAAATATCGGAGGCGGTGACGCCCAGCGCGTCGAGGCGGTTCGGGTCGAGCTCGACCCGGACTTCGCGGTCCGAGCCGCCGTATCGGTCGACTCGGCCAATCCCCGGCTGGCCCTGAAGCGCGCGCTTGATCGTGTCATCGACGAACCAGGACAGTTCGGCCAGGTTCATGTTGGGCGCGGAGACAGCAAAGCTCTGGATGGCCTGACCCTCGACATCGATCTTCGTGACGATCGGCTCTTCGACAGAGGCCGGAAGATCGCCGCGGATCTGGTCGATCGCGTCCTTGACGTCCTGCACCGCCTGTTCGGTCGGCACTTCCATGCGGAACATGATGACGGTCTGGGACTGGCCATCCGTGACCGTCGAGTTGATTTCATCGACGCCGGTGATCGAGGCGACCGCGTCTTCGACTTCCTTGGTGACCTGGCTTTCCAGTTCCGCCGGGGAGGCGCCGCTCTGGCCAACCGTGACCGCCACGAGCGGAACATCGATATTGGGGAATCGGGTGATCGGCAGCGCGTTGAACGACTGGATGCCCATCACGAGCAGCAGGAAAAAGGCCAGGATCGGCGCAATCGGATTGCGAATGGACCATGCGGAGAAATTCATGGCGCTTGTCTTTCCTCAGTTCGACACGCTGCCGGTGTCTTCCACCGGATTGATCTTGTCACCGTCGCGCACGAAGACACCGGCCTTGGCCACCACGAGGGCGCCGTCTTCCAGGCCTTTTGTCACCTGCACATAGGCACCGTCCTGAATGCCCATTTCGATCGTGACCACCTTGACGACATCCTTGTCGACCAGGCGCACGGTGGAGCTGTTGCCTTCGCTCGTCACCGCCGAAAGCGGCAGGGCGATGGCTTCCTCCTCAGAGATCGTGATCGACGCGCTGCCGAACATGCCGGCGCGTGCCGCTTTATCGTCATCGATGGCAATGTGGACCGAGCCCAGGCGGGTCTCGGCGTCAATCACCGGGGAAACCAGACGGATGGAACCGGAGAGCGTGGTGCTGCTGCCGGCGACTGTAATCGTGGCTTTCTGGCCTTCCTTGAGACGCAGTATAGCGCCTTCCGGTACATCCGCCACCAATTCGATCTGTCCGTCACGAATGATCGTGAAAAGCGGTGTTCCTGCACCGGAACCGATGGCGCCAATGCGGGCGCTGCGGGCCGAAACCGTGCCGGATACCGGCGATTTGATTTCGGTGCGGGCGAGGCGCAGATCGACATCGGCAATCTGGCTCTCGACGACCTTGATGTCTGACTGGGCCACCGCAATGGCCTGGCGGGCGGTGATCAGCCGCGCATCGGCACTTGCAAGCGCGCTTTCGGCCTGCTCACGCTGGGCGGTGGAGACCGTGCCCGCCTCGGCAAGGCGGGTGGAGCGGTCGAACTGGCGTTTCGCCTCGTTCTGTCCTGCCTCGGCTTCGGTTACCTGTGCTTCATACTGGGCCAATGCGGCTTCCGCCTTGGCAAGGTTTGCCACGAGCTGGCTGCGCTGCAGAAGAAGGGTATCGTCGTTAAGACGCGCCATGACGGCGTCAGCGGCAACCGTATCGCCGACATCGGCTTCCAGTGACTTCACCTGAAGCCCGTCCACGAGCGGCTGGACATAGACTTCCTCGACCGGGCGGATGGTGCCGGTTGCGAGAATTCGGTCGACGATGGTTCTGGTTTTGGCTGGGGTGACGACGATGGTCGGAAGTCGCGGTTCGGCCACCGGCTTTGCTGCATCCTGCGCCAGGGCTGTCGTTGCGGCGAGCGCTACGGCTGCTGCCAGGAGCATGGTTTTGTTGCGATGAAAGCCAGGCATGTATTGTTCCCCGATCGACTGTTCGTACGTCATCAACACTACGCAACTGGAGGCGCTTTGGCTCACCGTGCCCGGCGCCTGTTTTGCCCGTCATGCTTCGTCTCGCGACGCCCTCTGCGCATGTGCTGGAAGTTGCGTGGCTAGAGGTGGGGGATAATAAAATGGCTTGCAAGGGCCCTGGCTCCGGATTCATCGGCGCATTGACCAAAAACAAAGTGCACTGCGGCAAACTGTTGCCAGATTGCCAGTCTTACCCCTCGAAATTGAAGGTGTTGCAAATAAAAAGCGCGGAGGAAACCTCCGCGCTTCTGTTTTTTGTTTCTAATGTTCTTCAGAGAGCGGCGTCGGTGATCTCTGTCGTGAAGGCGCCAGTCGGCTCCTTAGTGATCACAGGATCGGAACCACCGCCAAGCAGCGTCTTCACTGTGCGCTCGTAGTCGGCCTTGTCGAGTGCGCCGTTTGAGCCGGCGGTCAGCTTGGCGACTTCGCTCATCATACGCTTCTGATGGGCTTCGGTCTGGGCGCCGGAGGCATCATTTTCGAGCACGATGTCGGCGGCTTCATCCGAATTCTGTTCGGCATATTTCCAGCCCTTCATCGACGCGCGGACGAACTTGACCATCTTGTCCTTGAAGGCTGCGTCCTTGAGCTTGTCTTCCAGGACGTAGAGGCCGTCTTCGAGGGTGGCCACGCCTTCATCTTCATATTTGAAGGTGACCAGATCTTCCGCCTTGATGCCGGCGTCGATGACCTGCCAGTATTCGTTGTAGGTCATGGTCGAGATGCAGGCGGCCTGCTTCTGGAGGAGCGGATCGACGTTGAAGCCCTGCTTCAGGACCGTCACGCCGCCTTCCGAACCATCGGTCTTGATGCCGAGCGTCGCCATCCAGGAGAGGAACGGATATTCATTGCCGAAGAACCAGACGCCGAGGGTCTTGCCCTTGAAATCCTCAGGCTTGGTGATGCCGGTTTCCTTGAGGCAGGTCAGCATCATGCCAGACGACTTGAAGGGCTGGGCGATGTTGACGAGTGGCACGCCCTTTTCGCGGGTGGCGAGGGCCGACGGCATCCAGTCGACGATCACGTCAGCGCCACCGCCGGCGAGCACCTGCGGCGGTGCAATGTCAGGGCCGCCCGGCTTGATTTCGACGTCGAGGCCTTCTTCTTCGTAAAAGCCCTTGTCCTTGGCGACGTAATAGCCGGCGAACTGGGCCTGGGTTACCCATTTCAGCTGCAGCGTCACCTTTTCGGCGGCGGCAGCCTGCATCGCAGTCAGCGATACAGCAGCAGCGAGCAACAGGGATGCGATTTTGATAGTCATGTCAGTTCCCTCTTTTTTGTTATGGTCTTGCGTTTACGCCCGTCCACCACGGACGGACGGATGCCAGAAGGTGACCCGGCGTTCTGCCAGTGCCACCAAGCCGTAGAAGACCGAGCCGGCGAGTGCGGCAACCGCAATCTCGGCCCAGACCATGTCGACATTCGAGCGCCCCACTTCGGTTGAAATGCGGAAGCCCATGCCGACAATCGGGGTGCCGAAGAACTCTGCCACGATCGCACCGATGAGCGCGAGCGTGGAGTTGATCTTCAGCGCATTGAAGATGAAAGGCCATGCGGCGGGCAGCCGCAAGCGGACCAGCGTCTGCCACCAGGAGGCGGCATAGGTGTGCATCAGGTCGCGTTCCATGTGGCTTGCAGCGGCCAGTCCCTGCACCGTGTTCACCAGCATGGGGAAGAAGGTCATGATGACGACCACGGCCACTTTGGACTGCCAGTCGAAGCCGAACCACATGACCATGATCGGAGCCACGCCCACGACAGGTAGGGCGGAGACAAAATTGCCGATCGGCAGCAGGCCTTTTTGCAGAAAGGGTGAGCGGTCAATGAGGATGGCGGCGATGAAGCCCAGACCGCAGCCGGCCACATAACCTGTAATCACCGACTTGAGGAAGGTCTGCTGGAAATCCGCCCAGAGGACATGGGTGGAGGACAGGATGCGGGCCCAGATCATCGACGGGGCGGGCAAGAGGATCGAGGGGATCTGGAAGCCGCGCACCATGCATTCCCAGATCACCAGCAGGGTTACGCCGAAGATCAGGGGGACTGCGATGCCGATGGCGCGGCGGGTGGATGGATCCTTCGGACGACGGCGGACAAGCCATTCGTTGAGAGCCCAGGCACCAAGCCAGAAGACAAAGGCGAAGACGAGGTAACCGGTCATGGCTTCACCCCCATGCGTGCGAGGACCCGTGTGTGCGCCATGCCCACGATGGTCACGAGGAGAGCGGCGAGGCCTGCCGCCATGAAGAGGGCGGCCCAGATCTGGATGGTCTGGCCGTAGTAGGAGCCCGAGAGCAGGCGGGCGCCGAGACCGGCGACGGCCCCGGTCGGCAGTTCACCGACGATTGCGCCGACGAGCGAGATCGCGATTGCCACCTTCAGCGAGGTGAAGAGATAGGGCATCGATGCCGGCCAGCGCAGTTTCCAGAATGTCTGGGACGGGCTGGCATTGTAGGTGTGCATCAGGTCGAGCAGCAGGATGTCAGGGCTGCGCAGGCCCTTCACCATGCCGACGACGATCGGGAAGAACGATAGATAAGTCGAAATCAGTGCCTTGGGCATCAATCCGGAGATGCCGATCGAATTCAAGACCACGATGATCATAGGCGCAATGGCAAGGATCGGGATCGTCTGGGAGGCGATCACCCATGGCATCAGCGACTTGTCCATGGCGCGATTATGGACAATCGCGATGGCGAGCACCACGCCAAGGACCGTGCCCATGCCAAAGCCCATAAGCGTTGCGGAGAGCGTGATCCAGGCATGGTAGACAAGGCTGCGCTTGGAGGTGACGGCCTTGTTGATCGTGGTGTCCCATAGCTCTACGACGATCTGGTGCGGTGCGGGCAGGATCGGGCGTTCCTGGGCGAACGTGCGTTCGACCACCTGAGAGAAGGTGATGTCTTCATTGGCGCGTGCGGCCTGATCGCGGACGAAGGGCGCATTCAGATAGACGACGAAGACGTGCCAGATGACCAGGATCGCCAGGATGACGGTCAGTACGGGGAGAATTCGGTCGCGGAAGACAGAGGGCTGATTCATGGCTCAGACGCCTCCCTTTGCCGGATAGAGCATGAGAGCCATGGAGACCACACCGAGCGCCACACCAGCCATCTGGATCGAGCTCAGCCTTTCGCCGAAAAGGAAAAAGGCGATGACGTTGATCAGGAGCAGTTGGGCGATAGCGGAGGCCGAGATCGCCAGGCCAAGCCCACCTTCGCGCATCAGCTTCACCATCATCAGATTGCCGAGGCAGTAGAGGGCGAGCGAGGCTGCGAGCACCCAGAGCTTGCCATTGTCGACATAAGCGCGGGAGACAGTTGCGGCACCAAGGAAGGTCGCCATGGCTGCACCCAGCCAGAGGAGAAAGGTGGGGTTCATGGGGTGGATGCCTCCTTCAGAAGCTGGGCGATGGAGGCTTCGATCGTCAGGAAAACATGATCAGGATTATCGATCACCAAATCGTTGTCGAAGCGAAGCACCTTGAAGCCCTGTGACGTCATGAAGGCGTCCCGACGGATATCGTGCTTGCGTCCAGCATCGGTTTCATGGCTGTCGCCATCGACTTCAACGACGATGCTCGCTGCGAGCCAGGCAAAATCAGCGATGTAAGGGCCAATCGGCGTTTCCCGGCGGAAGCGCGCGCCCCGCGGACGGAAGTCGCGGAGTATATCCCACATTTCGCGTTCCGCCTTCGTGAGTTCGCTGCGCAGAGTTCGGGCGCGTTTGCGCGTCTTCGGGTCGATGTTGGAATGCGGCATTTGGTTGTGCCTTCCATCGATCATGGAGCGAGCAATTTCCCCTCCCCAACCCCTCCCCACAAGGGGGAGGGGCTTTCCCGCCGCCCTCGTGTTCAAGGAGATCCTCCGCTGCCGGCGTTCGTGTGTCTGGTGTAGCGCTGTCGGCTCATGCTCGATTGCGCGTACCACCGATGGGGTTGCCAAATCGCACCTGGCCGTTGGCTGGGGGAGTGAGACGCTGCTGGCACCAAAGCCCCTCACCCTTGTGGGGAGGGGTTGGGGAGGGGTCTTTTCCTTCAACGAACCACTATTCCTCATATGAATGCCCCGCCTTCAGACCCTCACGGACCCGGTGCGCAATCTCGAGAAACTCCGGCGTTTCGCGAATGTCGAGCGGGCGCTCCTTCGGCAGTGTCGACTCGATGATATCCGTCACCCGGCCAGGCCTAGGGCTCATGACAACGATCTTGGTCGAGAGATAGACGGCTTCGGGGATCGAATGGGTGACGAAGCAGATGGTCTTGTTGGTGCGGGCCCAGAGCTTCAGCAGTTCTGAGTTCAGGTGGTCGCGGACGATTTCGTCGAGCGCGCCGAAAGGTTCGTCCATCAGCAGCAGGTCGGCGTCGAAGGCGAGCGCGCGGGCGATCGAGGCGCGTTGCTGCATGCCGCCGGAGAGTTGCCAGGGATATTTCTTGGCAAAGCCCGAGAGGTTGACCAGCTCCAGAGTCTGCTCGATCCGCCTCTTCTTTTCCGCCGCGCTGTAACCCATAATTTCGAGCGGAAGCGCGATGTTGTTTTCGATCGTGCGCCAGGGATAAAGAGCCGCCGCCTGGAAGACATAGCCATAGGAGCGCGCCTTTCGCGCCTCTTCCGGCGTCATGCCGTTCACGGTGATCTCGCCGCCCGTGTGCTTCTCAAGATCTGCGATGACGCGCAGAAAGGTGGTCTTGCCGCAGCCGGAGGGGCCGATGAAGGAGACGAAGTCGCCTTTCTTCACCTCGAGGTTCACGTTGGACAGGGCATGGACTGGGCCATCACCTGTCTCGAAGGTGAGGCTCAAGTCCCTGGCCGAGACGACGGAGTAGGGTGCATTCATGCGTTAGGACCAATCGGGTTAGTTGCAAAGACAGTTTGCCTCTTGCACTCTCTTGACATACGGCCGCTCGGGAGCAGCGGACCGGGAAAGGCGCGTTTGCCGCCACACGGATGAGGATCAGACCATGGATGCATCATCGAAGCCCACCTGCCACATCGTCAAGCCGGGGCATGCCTATGATGGCAAGCAGGGGCTGAGCTACTTCCAGGGCATTTCTGCCGAAACAGTCGGGGCGAAGGGCATTTGCATGCATCTTCTGACCATGCCGCCCGGCGCAGAGGCCAAGGCCCATCTGCATGAAAACCATGAGACGGCTATCTACTGCCTCTCGGGCCAGGCGCATACGTGGTACGGCGACAGGCTGGAGCATCACGTCATCCTGCATGCCGGCGAGATGATGTACATTCCGGCGGGCGTGCCGCATCTGCCGGCCAATCTGTCGAACGCGCCGTGTTCGGCGATTATTGCCCGCACCGATCCGAACGAACAGGAAAGCGTGGTCTTGCTGCCGGAGCTGGATGGGTTGGTCGCGGTCTAATATCGAGCGCATCAGGCGGCCACCTCGCTTGAGCGAAAGGCGATCAGCCAATAGACGAGGGCGGAGATCATGCCCGTCGGCATCAGCAACAGCGCGATTGCGGCCTCGTTGTGGTGGAAGAAGCGCCCCCATGTTGCCAATTGCAGCAGGACGATGCCGGTGAGGGGACAGGCGGCGCCAGCGATTGCGAAATGCCACCAGCGGTTCCAGTGCTGTCGGACCAGGATCCAGGTTGCAAGCAGAGTAAACGGTGCCGCAAGCAGAAGAGTTGCCGGCAGGACATCCAGCGTCAATCGCAGTGTCGTCAGGATGGACTCCGGGAAGACCAGGATAAACAGCGGCAAGCGACCATAGGTCAGGGCATCCGAGATCTCCATGGTCGCCCAGATGCCCATGACACCGGCAAACACGGCAGCTGCATAGCCCACGCCGAAGCGGGCTATCTTCAACAGTGCTGTCGCCTTTGCCAGTCTCACGCTTATACTCCCGTCGCCGGAATGCCCGAGCGTTCCACCTTGCGCGGGGCGACCAGTTCCTTCCAGGTCGACAGCGCCTTGGAGACGGCCGGGAAGGGCTCGCGCTTCACAAACTTGCCGTGACCCTCGCGGGTCTTGACCGCGTTTTCTTCGATCGCGACGTATCCGCGGGTGAGCGTGTAACGCGGCAGACCGGTGACTTCCTTGCCCTCGAAGACATTGTAGTCGATCGACGACTGCTGGGTCTTGGCGGAGATGGTCTTGGAGCGCTTGGGATCCCAGACCACGAGGTCAGCATCGGCGCCGACGAGGACTGCGCCCTTCTTGGGGTAGATGTTGAGGATCTTGGCGATGTTGGTCGAGGTCACCGCAACGAACTCGTTCATCGTCAGGCGACCGGTCGCGACACCATAGGTCCAGAGCATCGGCATCCGGTCTTCAAGTCCGCCGGTGCCGTTCGGGATCTTGGCGAAGTTGCCGACGCCAAAACGCTTCTGTTCGCTGGTGAAGGCGCAGTGGTCGGTGGCGACGACCGAGAGCGAGCCCGACTGCAGCCCCGCCCAGAGCGAGTCCTGGTGCTGCTTGTTGCGGAAGGGGGGCGACATGACGCGGCGGGCGGCATGGTCCCAGTCCTTGTTGAAATATTCGCTCTCGTCGAGCGTCAGGTGCTGGATCAGCGGCTCGCCATAGACGCGCATGCCCTTCTGGCGGGCGCGGCGGATGGCTTCATGCGCCTGTTCGCAGGAAGTGTGCACGACATAAAGCGGAACGCCTGCCATGTCGGCCAGCATGATCGCGCGGTTTGTGGCCTCGCCCTCGACTTCCGGGGGTCTGGAATAGGCATGGCCTTCCGGACCGTTATTGCCTTCGGCCAGCAGCTTGGCCGTCATCGAGGCAACGACGTCGCCGTTTTCGGCATGCACCATTGGCAGCGCGCCGAGTTCGGCGCAGCGCTGGAAGGAGGCGAACATCTCGTCGTCGTTCACCATCAGGGCGCCCTTGTAGGCCATGAAGTGCTTGAAGGTGTTGATGCCGCGATCCTGGACGACCGTTTTCATCTCGTCAAAGACGCGTTCGTTCCAGCCGGTGATCGCCATGTGGAAGGAGTAGTCGGCCGTGGCGCGCGAGGTCTTGTTGTCCCACATCTGCAGGGCTTCGAGTAGCGACTGGTCGGGGCTGGGCAGGCAGAAATCGACCACCATGGTCGTGCCGCCGGAGAGGCCGGCGCGTGTGCCGCTTTCAAAGTCGTCGGCGGAATAGGTGCCCATGAAGGGCATTTCGAGATGCACATGCGGATCGATACCGCCCGGCATGACATAACAGCCCGCCGCATCCAGCACGGTGTCGCCGGAGAGGTTGGGCCCGATCTCGACGATCACACCGCCCTCGATCTTGACGTCAGCCTTGTAGGTCAGATCGGCGGTGACGATGGTTCCGCCCTTGATGACTGTGGTGGTCATTTGCTCTCTCCCCGTGCCTTGTTCTTGATGGTTTGTGTCCCGATCCGCGCACTATGGCTCGCCATGTAGTGCGCTGCGTTCGCCCGCGGCGCCCCCTCATCCGGCGCTGCGCGCCACCTTCTCCCCGCCGGGGAGAAGAGGTGACGCCCGCGTTGTGCGCCCCGATTCCCTGCTGCTACGTTGCTGCAACCAGAGTTCTTCCTGTGGTACGGCGCGGTCGCGGCGCGCTCCCTCTTCTCCCCAGCGGGGAGAAGGTGGCGCGTAGCGCCGGATGAGGGGGCGCGGAGCGAAAGCCGTATCAGCATGGCGGTTACAGGCCCTCTCGAATTGCTGGCGAAAACCGGATCGCGTCGCAACGCTCGACGATCTGGCCCTGAAGAACGGCCAGAATCGTGTCGAGGACGGCGCTGCGCTCCTGCAGGACCTCGGCGTTCCAGAACCGCAGGACCGAATAAGCCTGTTGATTGAGCCATTCGGTTCTACGGTCATCATGCGCGCTCTCCACATGCTGGCTGCCATCGAGCTCGACCACAAGCCGCTGTTCGCGGCAAAGAAAATCAACGATGTAGGGACCCAGCGGGATCTGGCGGCTGAACTTGAAGCCGTTCAGTTGGCGATTGCGGATGTCGCCCCACAGACGATATTCGGCGTCGGTGTCGTTGGTGCGCAGGCTGCGGGCCTGGACCGTTTTTCCGGGCAGCCGTTTTGTCGGATCGTGTGGGTGTGTCATGGCCGTCCGGCCCCCCTCATCCGGCGCTACGCGCCACCTTCTCCCCGCTGGGGAGAAGAGGTCACGCTGACGTCGTGTGCTCCATCCAGCGAATGCTGCGGTTCGGCAAATGGTGATGTCAACCTTGTGCTGTGCGGTCGCGTCGAGCTCCCTCTTCTCCCCAGCGGGGAGAAGGTGGCGCGTAGCGCCGGATGAGGGGGCGCGGAGCGAGCGTGTCACCCGACAATCTCCGCCGTCTCCAGAACTGCCCTCAGCAGCACGTCGCAACCGGCGCTGGCCCATTCCTTGGAAATCTCCTCCGCTTCGTTGTGGCTGAGGCCGCCGACGCAGGGGCACATGATCATGGTCGAGGGTGCGACCTTGGCTGTCCAGCAGGCATCATGGCCGGCGCCGGAGATGATGTTCATGTGGCTGTAGCCGAGGTCTTCCGCCGCCTTGCGGACGGAGGCGACGAGCGTCGGGTCGAAAGTGACCGGATCGAAATGGCCGACGGCCTCGATCGAACAGCCGACACCGAGGGCTGCACAGATTTCGCCGGCTTCCTTTTCGATGCGGGCGCGCATGCCGTCGAGCTTGGCCTGTTCCGGCGAGCGAATGTCGACGGTGAAGATCACCGTGCCGGGTAGGACGTTGCGGGAATTGGGCGAGAACTTCACCTGGCCGACGCCGCCGACGCAGCCCGGCTGGTTGTCCATGGCGACGGCTTGAACCATTTCCATGATACGGGCCATGGCAAGGCCGGCATTGACGCGGTGGTTCATCGGGGTGGAGCCGGTATGGGCTTCCTTGCCGGTCAGTGTGAATTCCAGCCACCACAGGCCCTGACAGTGGGTGACCACTCCGATCTGCTTCTCTTCGGCCTCAAGGATCGGCCCCTGCTCGATGTGATATTCGAAATAGGCGTGCATCTTGCGGTCGCCGACCTTTTCGTCACCCACCCAGCCGATGCGCTTCAGTTCCTCGCCGAAACTCTTGCCTTCCATGTCCTTGCGGGCATAGGCGTAATCCTGGGTCAGCACGCCGGCGAAGACGCCGGAGGCGAGCATGGCAGGCGCAAAGCGTGCGCCTTCCTCGTTGGTCCAATTGGTGACGACAATGGGGTGTTTGGTCTTGATGTTGAGATCGTTCATCGACCTGACAACTTCGAGGCCGGCGAGCACGCCGAGCACCCCGTCATACTTGCCGCCGGTGGGCTGGGTGTCGAGATGGCTGCCGATATAGACGGGCAGGGCATCGGGATCGGTGCCGGCGCGGGTCATGAACATGTTGCCCATGGTGTCGACACCCATGGTCAGGCCTGCATCCTCGCACCAGCGCTGGAAGAGGCGACGGCCTTCGGCATCCTCGTCCGTCAGGGTCTGGCGATTGTTGCCGCCGGCAATGCCGGGGCCAATCTTCGCCATGTCCATCAGCATGTCCCACAGCCGATCGCCGTTCACGCGCAGGTTCGTGCCGGGTTGAGCCGTCATTTCGAAATCCTCACCTGTTTTGGAAGCCAGATCCTCTGTGACTGGCTTCCCGTTCCCCGGGTCAACGTCAGCGGTTGCTTGTTGCTTTTTTCCGCTGCCGATCGGTAGTTGCCTTTATTTGGCATCTATCCAATAATTTGACCGACTGGTAAAACATTACAGCTTCCAACGGCACACTCAAGACGTAAAAGGCAAAAATCCGCGACAAAAAACCGGGCAAATGCCCATAAATTGTGCGGCGTTATTTGCGATAGACTTCAATGGCTTAGGGAGAGAGCCGAGACATGGCAATACCAAGAGCGGCGCAGACTCAGAGGCGAACCCGCATCCAGGAAGAGAAAGAGGAGCAGATCCTTGAGGCGGCGCTTGAAGTCTTTTCCCAGCGTGGCTTTCACGGATCGACGATCGATCAGATCGCCGAGGTCGCCGGCATGTCCAAACCCAATCTCCTTTACTATTTCCGCACCAAGGAGGCGATGCATCGGGCGCTGATCGACCGGGTGCTGGAGAACTGGCTCGAACCGCTGCAGGCCTTCGACGCCGAGGGGGA
Organism: Rhizobium sp. AAP43; assembly: GCF_001296045.1. Taxonomy (GTDB): domain Bacteria; phylum Pseudomonadota; class Alphaproteobacteria; order Rhizobiales; family Rhizobiaceae; genus Allorhizobium. Next base: position 574,868 of record NZ_LJHS01000005.1, read on the forward strand.
TCCGGAAGAAGAGATCCGCTCCTATATTCGCCGCAAACTCGAAATGGCGCGGGACTTTCCGCGTGAAAGCCGGCTCTTCGCCAATGAGATCCTGCAGGGCGCGCCGCATATCATGGCGGTGCTGGAAGGCCCGCTGAAGGAACTGGTCGACGAGAAGGCTGAGGTCATCCGGGTCTGGATTTCGGCAGGCAAAGTGCGGGACTGCGATCCGCATCACATGATCTTCTCGATCTGGTCGACGACTCAGCACTATGCGGACTTCGACGTGCAGGTGAAGGCCGTGCTCGGGCCCCAGCGCGACGGTGCTGACCGTTTCGAGGCCGCGGCGGTTTTCCTCGAGGGGCTGTTCGTCAGTGGCCTGATCTTGCGACCTGCCGGGTCCGCAGTCAGTCCCTGAGCAGGCCCATGACCAAAAGGCCGGCGGCTGTCACGAGGGCGCCCAGAAAGACGGCGGGGCTTGCCCAGCCATGGCCAAGCAGGCCTTCGAGCAGGATGATGAAGGTCGGCGTCAGGTAGCCGTAACCGAGCACTTTCGGGGCAGGCAGGCGCATCGAGGCATATTGCAGCAGCATGAAGGTGAGCGCCGTGGTGATCACCGAGAGATAGGCGATGGTTGCCCAGACGCTTGCCGGCAGGCTGGCAAAATCCGTGGTCGCAAGTGGCACGGCGCCAGTGGGCAGCAGCCACGGGATGGTGAAGACGATAATCCAGAAACCGAAGGCGACTGGGTTTTCGCCCTGATTATACTTGCGGATCAGCGGCACATAGGCGCCGTGGCAGATGACGCCGATGAAGAAGATCAACTCGCCGCGTCCGACATCAAAGGACAGGATGGCGTCCAGATCGGCACGGAAAATCACCCAGATCGCCCCGGATGCGGCAATGACGAGTGCGACGAGAACGTCGGGACGCGTGCGCTGGCCGATGAAGATCAGGGCGAAGCCGGCGCTGATCAGCGGCATCAGTGTGAAAACTGCACCCGTCTGTACGGGGCTGGTGAACTTCAGCGCCGCAAACATGGTCAGCATGTAGATTGCGATCAGTCCGCCGAGCAGGGCATAACGCCAGATGCGCCTTGGCCGACTGAAGGGCACGCGCAGGATGCCGAAGGAGAGTACGCCCATGACGGCCATGGTCATGAGATAGCGCCAGAGTGTCAGCGGTCCGGCGTCCAGGTGCCGCGCCGCCATGCCGCCGAAGGAGAAGGAGCCCGCAATCAGCGCCGCAAACAGAAGCATGGCGGCATGGGCGAGAAGCTTTTCCCGTCCGGTGGCATGCTGGCTGTGGCGATTGGCGGACGGGGCGGGCGAGGGGCGGTGTTCTGTCATGGACTTTCCCGCAGGCTTCCGGAGGCGGGTTTGCGCCGAGGCTTTGACTTGACCGGGCCTGCATTCTCATTCATCTGCGACGGGTCGCGACGATGGTAGTGTGTCGACGACACTCCGGCAGTTAATCGAAAGCGGGCTTGATGACAACGATGATCGGCTTCAATGACACCGAGAAGAGCACCAGTGCTGTGCTCCAGGACGCCATCGATTCGATGGGAGACGATCACGTGACCTTGCGGCAGATCCTGGAGCGCATGGGCGAAAGTGGCCTGCTGCTGCTTTGTGGGCTTCTGTCGTTGCCATTCCTGGTGCCGGTTTCCATTCCGGGCGTGTCGACGGTCTTCGGCGCCGGCATCGTGTTGATCGGGGTTGCGATCACCTTCAACCGTTTTCCCTGGCTGCCTCAGAAGCTGGCGGACCGGAAGCTCGACAGCGGCAAGCTGAAGCCGGTTCTGATGCGCGGCCTGACCATTCTGCGCAAGCTCGATCGCTACGTGCGGCCGCGCATGCCATGGCTGACGACCGGTGGCCTGGTGAACCGTTTCAATGGTGCGATCCTCACCTTTGCGGGCATCCTTTTGATGCTGCCGCTTGGCCTCATTCCGTTTTCCAACACCTTGCCGGGTGTGGCGATTTTGCTCTTGTCGACCGGCATTTCCCAGCGCGACGGCACGGTGGTTGCCGCCGGTCATGCGATGGTGGTGCTCACGCTCGTCTACTTTGCCATCCTCGCCTATCTTGCCTTTGCAGCGGGCCAAAGCCTCAGCCTGATGGGCTGAAAGCCGTGGGCCCTTGCGTCAGGCGCTAAGCTTGAGCAGGCTTTCCCGGCGGGCACGGTGCGCCAACGCAAAGTCCATCAGTGCGTCGGCGGTCATCGGGCGGGCAAGCGCATAGCCTTGCAGCGTCTGGCAGCCGAGATCGCGCAAGATCGACACGTGTTCCATGGTCTCCACGCCTTCCGCCACGATGCCGATGCCAAAAGATCGGCCGATATCGACGATGGACGCGATCAGGCGTCTCTGTGCCGGGGTGTCGACAATCGGCCCGATCAGCTCGCGATCGATCTTCAGACGGCTCGGGGAGAGTTTGAGCAGCGACAGGATCGAGGCATAGCCGGTGCCGAAATCATCGATCTCAATCTCTATCCCAAGGTTGCGAAGACGCGAGAGGCTTGCCGTCACCGCATCGGTCTTGTCGTCGAAGGAGATCGATTCCAGAAGTTCGAAGGAGACGCTGCCGGGCTTGATGTCCAGTTGCTCCAGCCGTCCGACAAGGTTTTCATCGAACAGGCGCTGAGCGGAGATGTTGACCGACACGTGATCGATGCCGAGTGCAGCAGACTGCCAGCGGGAGAGCTGGGACAGTGCCTGTTCGAGGATGCGCGCATCGATCTGGGAAACGACACTCAAGCTGTCGGCGATGTCGAGGAACCTGTCGGGCGTGAGGATGCCCATTTCAGGATGGTTCCACCGTGCGAGCGCCTCGACCCCGCTGATTTCCAGCGTATGGGCATCGAATTGCGGTTGGTAGTAGCCGATGAACTCGTCGGCCGCGAGTGACCGCAGAATGGCGTCCGCCGTCTTCTTGATGTTGAGTGTGCGTGCCTTGAGAAGCTCGGTGTAGCGCTCGAAACGATTGCGACCCAGCCGCTTGGCCTCGTAAAGGGCGATGTCGGCGTTGACCAGCAGCTGTGGCGCATCGACGGACGCGTCTGTTCGCGTTGCGATCCCGACAGAGGCGCCGACCCGACATTCGTGGCCGGCATAGGAGGTTGGTGTGTTCACCGCAGCGATCAGGCGCTGGCCCATTTCGCCGAATTGATCATCTGCATCGGCACCGAGGCAGACGACAACGAATTCATCGCCACCGATTCGGGCGACGAAATCTTCACCTCGGACATTGTCGCGCAGCGCCCTTGCGACGTGACGCAGCATGGCGTCGCCGGCGCCATGGCCGAGCGTATCGTTGATTTCCTTGAAGCGGTCGAGGTCAACATGCAGGACTGCCAGCCCCTGACCGTCGGGATCTGCTTCGATGTCGGACAGGTGCTGGTCCAGGTAGCGTCGGTTGGGGAGGCCTGTCAGTGCGTCATGCAGCGCATTGTATTCCATGCGGCGGCGCGCGGTATCCAGTGCCGTGTTCTGCTGCTCGGCGCGTTGGCGAGCCTCGACCAGTTCTTCGTGAAGGCTGACATCTTCCGTGACGTCCCAACTCACACCGAGGACAGAGGCCGTGCCCTTCGCGTTGGGATAGTATGTCCCGAAGCTGCGGAGGTGCCGGTGGCCACCTCCGGGCAAGAGAACCCGGAACTGTGCGGACTGAGACATCTGGGTGCGGATGGCAAGTTTGACCTTGGCGGATACATCGGCCTGATCTTCCGGATGGATAAGAGCGAGCCAGTTATCGCTCGTCATCGCCTGCGATCCGTCGAGCCCGTACATTTCATACATGCGCGCGTCCCACGCGTTTTCGCCGCTCTCGACGTCGAGTTCCCAAACGCCGATCTTCGACGCCTCCAGGGCGAGGCCCAGCCGGTGCGACAGCGCTTTCAGCTTTTCCTCACGCTGACGCAGCGCTGCGTCGTGCTTCTGGCGGTCGAGCATCAGCAGGCCGACCCAGATGGAGGCACCTGCTACCGTGGCTGCAACAGATCCGACGACGAGGCGGAATGCCATCGAGGGTGTGCCCGAATTCTCCCACCCTCCGACAGGGATGGCAGCGATGGTCCAGCGATCATTGCCAAAGTCGATCGCCATATGCACCGGATTCTGCTGCATGATGTTGCCGTCACCGTAAATCACGGCGGTACGGCCTGCGTCCTGCACCTTGGAGATGACGACCGATATCGGCAATTCGAATGTCATCAGGCCGCTTTGATCATAGAGGCGTGCAAGGTCGATCACGCCGGTCACCGCGCCCCAGAAGACCGGTTCGGCGGTTGCATTGACCGAACGCACCGGCAGGATGATCGACAATCCGTATCCGCCGGAGGAGAGAGGCAGGGGGCCGCGAACGACGGAGCGGCTCTGTTCCCTCAGCTTGCGCGTCAGCGCCAGTTCCTCATCTTCCGTGAATATTCTCGTCCCGATCTGATCATCGGTGAGATTTGCCGGGTAAGCGAAGGCTGTGACGAGATTGGGTGCCGCCTGGATGGAGCGCAGCTGTGCCTCGTGCAACAGAAGATTGGCGGCGAGTGCAGAGAAGCGTTCCTGCGTCAGATCCGGTTCGGCGCCGATGACCGATACCAACCCCTGCAAAAGGCGAATATTGGCATTGATCTGGCCCTGGAGCTTGGTGCGCACAAGGTCGAGACGTTCCTGGACCATGTGCCGGTTGTTTTCGTGCGTGATCCGGCTTTGCTGCCAGTCTGCATAGATGACGGCAGCGACGGCGGCGCAAACAATTGCCACCACCGGAATGACGATTGCCCATCGTGACCCCACGCCCAAAAAGCGGATGCTCTTGCCAGTCATGGGTTTGGTCCCGTCGCCGATCGGTCATCGGCGACCGGATGCTTTCCGTGACCGCCGTCTAGAGCGTCAAGGTTGAATTAGAGCTCTGAAAATTTCCTAAATGGAACACAATAAATCATCTGTGCTTTATTAGATAAGCCCACGCTAAAATGCGTGGGCTTATCCCAGCTTTTACTCCGCAGCCTGCACGGCCATCGGGTTGTTCGGATGTGTGGTCCAGTTGGCATACTGCGGGTCTACGGGCTTGCCCGTGCGCTGGTCCAGCGTCCCTGCATCGAGACCAACCATGGTAATGCAGTTTTCGACCGGACAGACGTTAACGCAAAGGTTGCAGCCGACGCATTCGTCTTCCATCACCTCAAACTTCCTGACGCCATCGACCATGCTGGTAATCGCCTGGTGCGAGGTGTCCTCGCAGGCGATGTGGCAGCGGCCGCATTTGATGCAGGCATCCTGATCGATGCGGGCCTTGGCGATGTAGTTGAGGTTGAGATACTGCCAGTCGGTGACGTTGGGCACCGCGCGACCGCAGATGTCGTCGAGGCTCCGGTGGCCCTTGGCGTCCATCCAGTCGTTGAGGCCGGAGATCATTTCCTGGACGATCTTGAAGCCATAGGTCATGGCCGCCGTACAGACCTGGACATTGCCAGCGCCGAGCACGAGGAATTCGGCCGCATCGCGCCAGGTGGTGACGCCGCCGATGCCCGAGATCGGCAGGCCATAGGTTTCCGGATCGCGGGCGATCTCGGCGACCATGTTGAGCGCGATCGGCTTGACGGCCGGGCCGCAATAGCCGCCATGGGTGCCTTTGCCACCGACGGTGGGCGAGGGGGCGAAGCTGTCGAGATCAACCGAGACGATCGAGTTGATCGTGTTGATCAGCGAGACGGCATCCGTGCCACCGGCTTTTGCCGCACGCGCCGGCTTGCGGATGTCGGCGATGTTGGGCGTCAGCTTGGTGATGACGGGCATGCGGGTGTATTGCTTGCACCAGCGCACGACCATTTCGATGTATTCCGGCACCTGACCGACGGCAGCGCCCATGCCGCGCTCGGACATGCCGTGCGGACAGCCGAAGTTGAGTTCGATGCCGTCTGCGCCCGTCTCTTCGACGAGCGGCAGGATCGCCTTCCACTCTTCCTCGACGCAAGGGACCATGATTGAGGCGACCAGCGCCCGGTCCGGCCAGTTCATCTTCACCTGCTTCATCTCCTGCAGATTGATCTGCAGGGGACGGTCGGTGATCAGCTCGATGTTGTTCAAGCCGAGGAGGCGGCGGTCAGCGCCCCAGATCGCGCCATAGCGCGGGCCATTGACGTTGACGACCGGCGGGCCTTCGGAGCCGAGCGTCTTCCAGACGACGCCGCCCCAGCCCGCCTTGAAGGCGCGCTCGACATTGTAGGCCTTGTCGGTCGGCGGGGCGGAGGCCAGCCAGAAGGGGTTGGGCGACTTGATGCCGACGAAGTTATTGCGAAGATCAGCCATTGTTCAAATCCTCTCGAAGCGGGTGCGTCATGCGACGGCGGATGCGCCCGCCGTCATGACGGCGAGAGAGCGGTTGATGCTTTCGGCCGCATCGCGGCCCATGGCGACGGCAGACACCGTCAGGTCCTGGCCTCCGAAGGCGCAGTCGCCGCCGGCCCAGACGCCGGGAAGCGAGGTGCGGCCTTCCGCGTCGATGGCGATCTTGCCACCTTCAATCTTGAGGCCATCCAGGCCCTGGCCGTCGAGCTTCTGGCCGATCGCAACGAGAATCTGGTCAGCCTTGATCTCGGTCGTGTGGCCGGTGCCCTTCATCATGCCGTTTTCGAGGTGGGTATATTCGAAGGTAATTGCCGAACAGTGCCCGCTGTGATGGGCCACTTCCTTCGGCTGCAGCCAGTGGCGGATGTGCACACCCTTGGAGGTCGCAAGATCCTGCTCGAACACCGAGGCGTTCATGTGCTCCTTGCCGCGGCGGTAGCAGATGGTCACGTTTTCGGCGCCGAGGAGCTTGGCTTGAACGGCGGCGTCGATCGCAGTCATGCCGCCGCCGATGACGACGACGTCGCGGCCGACGGGTACGTCGGCCTTGCTTTCGGCCTGGCGCAGATTGGCGATGAATTCGACGGCGTCGAGCACACCATTGATGCCGGCACCCGGGATGTTCAACCCGTTGACGTTACCCAGACCGGCACCGATGAACACGGCGTCGTGCTTGGCCTTGAGGTCGGCGAGCTTGAAGTCAACGCCCATCTCCTGACCGTCCAGCACGTCGATATTGCCGAGCGAGAGGATGTAGTCGACTTCCTTCTGGGCGAAGTCGTTGGGCGTCTTGTAGGCAGCAATGCCATATTCGTTGAGGCCGCCGGCCTTTTCGCGGGCTTCATAGATGGTGACCTGGTGGCCGTGCATGGCCAACCGATGGGCGGCTGCAAGACCGGCAGGACCGGCGCCGACGACACCGATCGTTCGACCGGTCGAGGCGGACGGCCGGTAGAACTGGCGGCCCTCTTCGATAGCGATGTCGGTGGCGTAACGCTGCAGACGGCCGATCTCGACGGGGCGTTCCTCGGCCGTGTTGCGCACGCAGGCCTCTTCGCAGAGCGTTTCGGTGGGACAGACGCGGGCACACATGCCGCCGAGGATGTTCTGGTCGAAGATTGTCTTTGCTGCGCCCAGCGGATTGCCAGTCGATATCTGCCGGATGAACATCGGGATATCGATGGCGGTGGGACAGGCCGTCATGCACGGCGCGTCATAACAGAAGTAGCAGCGGTCGGAGGCGACGAGTGCCTCGTGATCGCCGAAGCGTGGGTGGAGATCGGAAAAGTTTTTCGAATAATCGGCAGCGTCAAGCCGCCCGGCTTTAAGGCCCGGTTCCAGTCTTCGCATCGCAGTTCCCTCTTTTATATTCGAAGCGATGGATGGAGCGTAACGCAGCTTCAAACTTTTATCAAACGGTAAAAAAATGAGGGGCAAAGTTCTAGAGGCGCTGCCGCACAAGGCTTTTGCTTATAGATGGAGTTGGGTGCGAGGGTCGATATCGCCGCCCGGATTCTCCCGTTTTCGCCTTAAAGGGATGATGCTGTGCTGTGTCAGCCGTTGCGTGACGCTTAATGTTCGGTTATCCTGCTAACATATTGTTAATTCGTTATTTTAGCGGTTTGTTAAAGCTTGATGGCAGCGCGGCGACCAGCGGATGCGCCGCCCTTGCGTCAAGCGCATGATCTATCGTCATGCCAAGCATTCCGCCTGCCGACGACCGCGGCAGCATCTGCCGCGGACCACCTTCCCGAGACTTTGGATTTCAGGACCAGTTTTTCTATTCATTCTTAAAGGGATTTGACCGCATGAGCGAAGCTTTGGGTAGACGCTCTTTCCCGGCTGAACGGCTTGAGCTTCCGATGGAGGATCGGACCTCCGGGCGAATCGGGATTGCCGATAACCGGCCCGTCGAAGCAAAAGGGGCGGTGCCGGCGGCACGGGGGCAGGCGGCAACTGTTGCCGGCGCGCAGCCGTCCCGCGGGGATGTGGACATTCGTGAGATTCCAGTTGAGATCGTGGCTGTCCTGGGACGGACAACCTTGCCGCTCGGCAAGCTGATGGGCGCGAGCAAGGGCGAGCGTCTGCGACTCGACAGTCAATTTGGCCAGCCTGTGGAGCTGCAACTCAATGGGCGACTGATCGGTTTTGGCGAGATATTCGCGGATCCCGAAGATGGGGCGATTGGTATTCAGCTTCTATCCATTGCGCCGCCTTCTGTTTGATGATGGCGCGCTCGGCGGCTTGCTTCTGCGGATCTGTCGGCTGCTATTTGTTGAAATATGAGTGTGTCGCTCATATTTAATCTTTACTCCTTTTGTCATGTTTACTAGTGTCGCCTTCGGTTCAGTCGGCGGTTGCATTTCCTGCGGCCCGACCTCAGGAGGGATTATGGCCAAGAAGGGCAAAAAGGCGCAGAAGCAGGTGCAGGAGAAGTCGGGGGGTAAGGGCTCAGCGACAACGTCCAAGCGAGACCCGATCCAGAGCTTCCTCTATGTTGGGGGGCGCGACTGTCAGGTTGCGCATCTCCGTCAGATCGCCACCAATTTCGGCGCGGAACTTATTCATCATGATGGGGGACTGCGCGAGGCGGTTTCCCGTATCGACACGGTACTGCCCTCGGTCGACTGTGTCTTCTGCCCCATCGACTGTATCAGCCATGATGCGTGTCTCAGGGTAAAGAGCGGCTGCAAGAAATTCGGCAAGACCTTTATTCCGTTGCGCAACGGTTCGAAGTCGAGCCTCGAGCGAGCCCTGCAGAGCTTGAATGACAGAGGCACTGAGGGATGAGCGAAGAGCGTGCGCAAAATGGGACTGAAATGCGCGAAATAAGTGCCGAAACAGGGCCCGAATTGCCTGGGGTTGCGCCTGTGGAAAACATGAGCACGCATTTGTGTTTCAATAAAGTGACGGTTTGCGAAATCATCACTTTACCGGGCTTGCATAAACGAAATCCTGGAACCATGTATCGAGGATTCTTGGGGGCCACGGCCCTCGTCATCGACTTCCCCGCGCCCCGGTGGCGCAGAAACGCCGAAGGTCGCCGCTAGGCTGCCTTGGTGCGGATCGTTCACCGGCGCGGGAAACAGGAACCCAAGGCATGAACGCTCCCGATACCATTGCCAGACCGACACTGAACGCTGTACCGATCCTCCCCTCGCTCGATTTTTCCCAGACCCGAGACTTTTACGTCGGCAACCTCGGCTTCGAGGAAGTCGCCGCTGCCTGTGACGACTATCTGGTTGTCCAACGGGACGGTCTGGAACTGCACTTCTGGTTAAGTGACGACCCCCTGCAATGCGAAAGCACTTCGGTTTTCTTCCGAACCGGCGCGCCGGCGGATTTCTACCGTGATCTCCGCGAGCGCGGGATCGATGCGATCATGCCGCAAGGCGACAAGGAACATCCCGTCCGCTTCCATGTCCGGGATCCGCATGGCAATCTGCTGATGTTTGCCGATGCCGTTGGCATTTCTCACTGATACGCCTGAGGCTTGAGCCCTCGACCCTCTCTGCCTGGAGCGCGTTAACCGCGCCGGGAGAGCAGGCCGGAGAGTGTCAGGGCAAGCCACGACAAGATAAGGGTGATGCCGCCGGTTGGGGCGGCCATCGGGAACAGGCCGCTGCCGAGAAAGTGGCGTGCGACCAGATCGCCGGAGAAGAGAAGCGTGCCGGCGCCGATGCCCAGTCCTGCGGCAAATCCGAGCTTCAACCTCAAGCCGATCAGCCCGAGCGCCAGGAGTGCCGGCGCATGGGTGAGGCAGATGATCGAGGCGGGCCGGAGCAAGGCTTCGCCACCAGCGTGGCTTGCCAGAGCCGCCAGAGCGACGCCCAGCGCTCCGACCAATCCCGCAAGGCTGACGAGAAGACCCGATCCGCTTTCCTGTTTGCTCTGCATTCTCATTCCTTGTTCTGCATGTGGTGGGCAAGTTTTTCGATGGCCGGCAAGATGAGCTCGCGCAGCTTCGGATGGTGCACCGTTTCTTCCAGTGCCTGACGGAAGCATAGCAGCCACTCGTCGCGCTCAGCCGGACCGATCTCCGCCACGAAATGCCGGCGCCTCAGCATAGGGTGGCCGCGCTTTTCCATGTAGATCGGGGGACCACCCAGATAGCCGGTCATGTAGTCGTAGAATTTCTCCGCGCTGCCGGAGAGGTCCGGTGGATGGATCGCGCGGCATCGTGCGGCTTCCGGCAGTGTGTCCATCAACTCGTAAAAGCGGTCGGTGAGAGCCTTCACCGTCGCGTCGCCGCCGATGGCCTGGTAAAGGGTAATCGTTTCTTCGCTCATGCTCATTTCCGCGCTGTGATCGGGCTTCTTTGGAGCCAACCGAGCTTTCGCGCAATCGGTCATTTTCCCAATGTGGCAATCCGGCGCATGCATGGGCGATGTCAGCGTGTGCCCACCAAGCCGCGCAGCATCAGGCCGATGGCGGCCAGCTAACGTGTGGCACGCTTACCGATTGCTTTCGGCAACTGCGCCCTATGCAGCAAGACGGCACTCACCTCGGCGTTACTGTTCCACCCAAAATTGGTTGCAGTTGAAATCATCCCATTATGGGTCATGTGCTCGGCTTTGCATGTCCTCGCGTCTCCGATCAAAGTTGCTGCGGCTCGCATCGAGCTATGATCCGGATTTCATCACGAATTCTGAGATTTGACCTTGTCTGAACAATAAAGGAAACGGCGACGCCTCGGCGATTGGCCCATTCTGAACCGTTAATGTCATATGAAGACTGCCCCAGCGGTTTCCTATTATTGGCGATTAAGAAAAAATTATCAAATCAGGCCCTAGATTGCAGCAGATACGAGTGTCGCCTGCTGCTTCGAACGCGGAGGGTGACAGAGACCGGATGGCGGATTGGCTGACGGTCAGGTGAGGGGAGCGGGACCTGGTCCCGCATGCATGATGCGTTCCCGGTTGGGCTCGAGCGAGCCATGTCTTTCTTTCAAAGCTGTGTCCAGCAGTGGGACTGTGCGGCAGAGAGTGCCCCGGTCTGAGCCGTTTACAGGTGCAGGATGCGCCTGAGCCCGTGAAGGTCCTTCGGGATCGCACGCGGCGCACGGCAGGAGAGTCAATCGAAAATTGGTCAACGCTAAAAGGCGGCTTCCTAATGACGACGATCATTCCCTCGCTCTCGGTCAACCAGATCAAGGCCATGTCCACCACCGCGATCACAAATCTCGTTGAGGAGGATGTGAAGGCGTTGTCCGCCGCACAGATCGCCGTCCTCAGCGCGAACCAGATCGGTGCTTTGGAGGCTGATGTTGAGTTTCTCGATGAAACTCAGCTGAAGGCAATTTCCGTAACCGGCATCAAGGGTCTGACGACCACACAGATCGCTGCCATCGATGCGGGCAAGATCGACGATCTGACGACCAAGCAGATCGCAGCTCTCACGGCGACCCAGGTCGGCGCGCTCGACACCGATCAGTTCTCCGCACTCACCGGCGACCAGATCGGCGCGATGACCGCAGCCCAGGTCGCAGTTTTCGATGCCACTGACATTGCAGACCTCGATACGGGTGAAGTCGCCAAGATCAGCGCCAAGGTTATCGGCGCGCTGTCTAATGCTGCGATTCAGGCCCTGAGCGAAGACCAGATCGGCGAACTGACCGTCGCTCAGATCGCCGGTATGAAGACGACCCAGATTGCCGCCTTGACGGCCGACCAGCTCGGTGCATTCACCGCCGATCAGATGGGCGCGCTGACCTCTGCCCAGGTCAAGGTGCTGTCGACCACCCAGATCGCTGGCCTTGATGCAACTCAGATCGGCGCCATTGCCACGAAGGCTGTGGCTGGTCTGACTGCTGCCCAGATCACCGGCATGGACGAAACCCAGACAGCCGGCTTTACGGAAGCTCAGGTTGCTGCCCTGAGCGCCGCCCAGGTTGCCGGCTTCGAGGCCGCCGACATCGCTGATATGGATGCCGCGGTTGTCTCGAAGATCTCCGCCAAGGCCATCAGCGGTCTCACCAACGATGCCGTTGCTGCTCTCACCGATGACCAGATCGACCTCTTGAGCGCTGCCCAGATCGGCGCAATGAAGACAACCCAGATCGCCGTCCTGACGACGACCCAGCTCGAAGGCCTGTCGACCGTCCAGATGGGGGGCCTGTCGGCCGTCCAGGTCAAGGCGCTGACCACGACACAGATCGGTGCGCTTGATGGTGCGCAGCTTGCCGCCATCAGCCCCAAGGCTGTCACCGGCCTGACCGCTGACCAGATCGGCGCCCTGACGACCGACCAGAGCGACGCACTCCTGCCCACCCAGATCGCTGCACTCACAGCTGTCCAGATTGCCGGCTTCGAAGACGCGAATATTGCGACCTTCAGCGTCGACCAGATCGCCGCTATCAGCCCGAAGTCGATCACCGGCCTGTCCGATGCTGCCATCGCAGCACTTGATGACGATCAGCTGGGCGCCCTGACCGCAACGCAGATTGCAGCCATGAAGCCCACCCAGGTGGCTGCCCTGACGACTGACCAGGTCAGCAAGCTGACCGACGACCAGCTCGGTGCCCTGACCGCTCTGCAGATCAAGGCGATGTCCGTCGCTCAGATTCAGGCGATCCCGGATACGCAGATCGACAAGATCAACGTCAAGTCCATTGCCGGCCTTACGGCAGCGCAGATCACCGGTATGAGCACTGATCAGACCGGCGCGTTTTCGACGGCCCAGGTCGCGGCTCTCTCCGCCCTTCAGGTTGCAGGCCTCGAGTCGGGCGACATCGACGCATTCAGCCCGGACCAGATCGCGGCGATCAGTGTCAAGGCGATCGCATCTGTGGTCGATGCAGGCATCGCGGTCCTCGACCAGGACCAGGTCGAAGCCCTGACGGCCAAGCAGATCGCAGCGATGAAGACGACGCAGATCGCGGCCTTCACCACGACGCAGATCCCCTTCCTGTCGGAAGAGCAGATCGGTGCCCTTTCCGCCGTTCAGGTCAAGGCTCTGACCGATGATCAACTCGGTGCCATGACCGCCGACCAGATCGGTGCGATTTCGGTCAAGTCGATCAGCGGCTTGACGGCTGCCCAGATCGGCGTGCTTGCGCCAGAGATTGTTGCGGGCTTTACGGAAGACCAGCTGGGTGCACTTTCGGCAGCACAGGCGGCCGGCTTCGAAGCTGCCGATGTTGACGAATTGAGTGCTGACAAAATCGGTGCCATCAGCTCGAAGGCTGTGAGCGGTCTTTCCACCGCATTCATCGCCGATCTTGACGGTGCTCAGGTCGCGGCCCTCAAGGTGGCTCAGATTGCCGCTCTGAAGGCAGACCAGATCGCGGCGCTCGCCGTCGACACGATTGCTTCGCTGACGAGCGACCAGCTGGGCGCCTTGAGCGCGGCTCAGGTCGGTGCCTTCACCGATGCACAGCTTGCGGAACTCACGGATGCTCAGATCGGCGAACTCAGCACCAAGGGTGTGGCCGGCTTGACTGCCGCCCAGCTTGGAACTTTGGAAGATGACCAGCTCAGCGGTCTGACGGAAGCGCAGGTTGGTGCACTCAGCAGCGCACAGGTTGCCGCTTTGACGACAGACGATATTGCTCTGTTCTCGGATGCAGAAGTGGGCGCCATCAGCGCCAAGGCAATCGCTTCGCTTGATCCGGCGGTGATCACGACCCTGACCGCAGGGCAGCTCGCAGAACTCAAGCCGACTCAGATCGCGGCCATGACCGCGGCACAGGTTGCAGCCTTCGATCCGGACAACATCGATCTTCTCACCACGGATCAGATCGGCGCGCTGACTTCGACCCAGGTTGCAGCTTTGACAAGCCCGCAGATCCAGGCTCTGACGAATGACCAGGTCGGCGCCATCAGCGTCAAGGCCATTCCGGGTCTCACGGCGGCACAGGTAGACACGTTCAATGAGAACATTGAAGGCCTGACTGCTACGCAGTTCGCGGCATTCTCATCCGCTCAGGTCGGTGCCTTGATGGCCGATGACCTCGACTCGATCTTGCCTGCGGAAATTGCCGCGATCAGCCCCAAGGCGATCACTGGCATGGACGATCTGGTTATCGCGGCCCTTGACGAGGACCAGGTAAAGGCTCTGACCCCCGGTCAGATCGGCGCGATGACGGCAGCGCAGGTTGGCAACTTCACCACGACGCAGCTGGAGTTCTTCGACACTGCCCAGATGGGGGCCCTGACCTCGGCCCAGATCGCCGGTATGTCGACGACGCAGACGGACGCATTTGATGCCACACAGATCGCGGCTATCAGCGTCAAGGCGGTAACCGGCCTCACGGCCGCCCAGATCACGGCCTGGGGTGATGACCAGACCGCTGCCCTCACGGAACCGCAGATCGCAGCCCTGAGTACGGCTCAGGTCGGAGCGCTTGAAGTGGCGGATATCGAGGGCTTCAGTGACGCGCAGGTGACTGCGATCAGCGCCAAGGCGATCGGTGGCCTTGCTACGGGAGCTGTTGCTGCTCTTGTTCAGTCGCAGGTCGAGGCGCTGACGACTGCCCAGGTCGCTGCCCTTACGGGCACGCAGGCTGCCGCATTGACGGAAGATCAGGTTGGTTACCTCAGCGCGGATCAGGTCGGTGTCCTCACGGCAACCCAGATCAAGGCCATGTCGACAGACCAGATCGCGGCAATCGGCGTCGCCAATATCCCGAGCCTCAGCAAGACCGCCGTTGCGGCCTTGTCGGCAGCCCAGATTACGGCCATGTCGGCTGACCAGATCGAGGCCTTCACCGCAGATCAGACGGCCAGCCTGACGGCAGCCCAGATCGATGCGATGGAAGACGAAGACCTGGAAAAGTTCGACACGGACGATATGGCGGCAATCTCCAACTCCGCGCTTGCCGGCCTGTCCGTCAATGACATCACCAGCGTGCTCGTGCAGGCCCAGCTTGAGGCCCTGACGGATCCGCAGGTCCAGGCGCTCAGCCAGGAGCAGGCCGAAGCTCTCATCACGGCCTATCAGAACTTCTGATCGAGCCCTGATCACCATCCACGTGAACGGCGCCCCATGTGGGCGCCGTTTTCCTTTGTGTTCGTGTTCGCAGATGCAAAAACCCTGCGACAGATGATGTCAGTCATGACATAAGGGCCGCCGACTTCCATCAGGCGCCGTTCCATGATCCGTATCGAAAACATCAGCAAGCAGCTTAGCCACCGCATCCTCTTCATCGAGGCGTCTGCGGCGCTCAATCGTGGCGAGAAGATCGGTCTCGTTGGTCCGAATGGGGCTGGCAAAACCTCGCTCTTCCGGATGATCATCGGGCAGGAACAGCCGGATGAAGGTCAGGTGTCCGTCGATAAGGGCGTCACCATTGGTTATTTCAATCAGGATGTCGGTGAAATGTCCGGTCGTCCTGCCGTGGCCGAGGTCATGGACGGGGCAGGGCCGGTGAGCGAAATTGCTGCCGAGCTGCGCGCGCTTGAGGCGGCGATGGTCGATCCCGACCGTATGGACGAGATGGATTCGATCATCGAGCGTTACGGCGAGGTGCAGGCGCGCTACGAGGAGCTCGACGGCTACGGGCTCGAAGGGCGGGCGCGCGAGGTGCTGGCCGGATTGTCCTTCTCCGAAGCGATGATGGATGGCGACGTTGGCGCGCTTTCGGGTGGCTGGAAGATGCGCGTGGCGCTGGCCCGCATTCTTCTCATGCGACCGGACGTGATGCTGCTCGACGAACCGTCGAACCATCTCGATCTCGAAAGCCTGATCTGGCTGGAGCAGTTCCTGAAAGGTTATGAGGGCGCGCTCCTGATGACCTCGCATGACCGCGAGTTCATGAACCGCATCGTCACCAAGATCATCGAGATCGATGCCGGTCAGCTGAACAGCTATTCCGGCGACTATGTCTTCTATGAGGGGCAGCGCGCCCTGAACGAGAAACATCAGCAGTCGCAATTCGAGCGTCAGCAGGCGATGCTGGCCAAGGAAATCAAGTTTATCGAGCGTTTCAAGGCGCGTGCATCTCATGCCTCCCAGGTGCAAAGTCGGGTGAAGAAGCTGGAGAAGATCGATCGTGTCGAGCCGCCGAAGCGCCGCCAGGTCGTCGCCTTCGAATTCCAGCCCGCGCCGCGTTCGGGTGATGACGTGATCAACGTCAAGGGTGTGTCCAAGCGTTACGGCGACAAGGTCATCTATGACGGTTTCGACTTCATGGTGAAGCGCCGCGAACGCTGGTGCATCATGGGCATCAACGGGGCCGGAAAATCGACGCTTCTGAAGCTTGTGGCCGGCGATTCGAAGCCGGATACGGGCACGGTTACCATTGGGGCCAGCGTCAAGATGGGCTATTTCGCCCAGCATGCGATGGATGTTCTGGATGGCGATATGACCATCTTCGAGATGCTTGAAACGACGTTCCCGCGCGCGGGTCAGGCGCCGCTTCGCGCGCTTGCAGGCTGCTTCGGCTTTTCCGGTGACGATATCGACAAGCGCGTGCGGGTACTGTCGGGTGGCGAGAAGGCGCGTCTTGTCATGGCCATCATGCTGTTTGATCCGCCGAACCTGCTCGTGCTCGACGAGCCGACCAACCACCTCGACCTCGACACCAAGGAAATGCTGATCAAGGCGCTGTCACAGTATGAGGGCACGATGCTCTTCGTCAGCCACGACCGCCACTTCCTGGCTGCCCTATCGAACCGCGTGCTGGAGCTGACGCCGGAAGGGGTCTTCCAATATGGCGGCGGCTATACCGAATATGTGGAGCGCAGTGGGCACGAGGCCCCCGGTCTCAGAAGCTGAGCGGGGTGCGTGCAGGGACCGGGTCTGTCTTTGCCAGTGATAGGCAGAAGTCAGTTATAGCGTGATTCTTGAGCATGCGGCATCAACAGGCCGCCGAGGCGCACGACGAGCTTGCGGTCAAACAGCTGCGGCCGCTCGAACATCCAGTCGAGCGCCTGCTCGACCGGCCAACCCGCCTTGTAGGGGCGGGCCGAGGTCAGCGCCTCGAAGACGTCGCAGACGGTGCTGATCCGGACCGGTAGCGTCAGCTGCGATGCTTTCAGCCCAAGCGGATAGCCGCTCCCGTCCAGCACTTCGTGATGCAGTCGGCAAATATCGAGCACCAGAGGCGGAATTTCGCCGTACTGGCTGAGCAGCTGGAAGCCGTTTTCCGGATGGTCGCGAATGATCTGCCGCTCTTCGTCTGTCAGTCGGCCGGGTTTGTTCAGGATGTCGCTCGGGATCTGCAGTTTGCCGATGTCATGCAGGAGGCCGGCGACGCCGAGCAAGGTTGCTGTCTCATCGTCGAGGCCGGAAGCGTCTGCAAGCTGGGTCATCATGGTGGCGACCGCCAGCGAATGGACATAGGTCCCTTCGTCCTTGCTTTTAAGCCGGGTCATTTCCAGCGCGACGGTCGGGGTTGCGTGCCAGACATTGGCCATGGACTGAACAAGCGGAGCCAGCTTGTCAAAGTCGGGTCGCTCACCGGCGCCAATGGCGTCGAGATTGCCGCGCAACTCGACGGTGGCCGTTTCCACCTTCTCCTGCACGCGTTCGATCCGGGCGAGTTCGCTCTTTGTGGACGCGCCGGGGACTGGCCTGCCATTCTGGTCCAGGCCCAAGGCCGTATTGACCAGAACCCGTTCGGCGGATGTCGCGGCAATGGCCTTCTGATCGCGGTCGCTGGTCAGCAAGAACCGCCTTTTGCCGAATTCGGAGTGCGGGCATTCCACCAATTCGATGAACATGCCCTTGCGGATGCGATCTTTGGGTACGTGAACGAGCAAGCTCAATGCTCCGATGGTTGTTTCAACCATTCCTACATCGGCCCAGCCTAATAAAGCGGTAAATCTCCTGTTATACGGTTGCAGAGGCTGTGGGCGTGGTGACGTTTGGACGTTCGTGTGGCGCACAAATTCTTGTGATGAAGAATCTGGACATGACGCTTTTGCAGCCTTTGAGTGTAGCGCGTGGGGGAAAGCAGTAGCTTGTTGTTACTCCCCCTCCCACGCCTTCAACCAGCATCATCGTTGCATCGACGACTATCTGGCCTCCTACATTCCTCGCGTCGAAGGCGCCCGTTTCATGCGTGCCAAACCCAGGCTGAGGAGCGGGCGAGGGCAACCGAAGTTGACGCGGATAAAGGCTTCATAGCCGGCCGAACTCTGCACCGGCGCTGAAGCCGACCTTGGCTTGCGCCGAGAACCAGTGCGGTCTTGCTGGAAATCTGAAAATCCTTAAAATCAAAGCCTTATACGGTTTGCTTGAGAGCTTCGAGCTTGGCTGTCTGGCGCAGGATCAGCCGTTCGACTTCGGCAATCGCACGCGCATTGAGAGAGGCGCCCGGACGGCGCTGGGCAGCACTTGCAATCGCGCCACGCTTGGCCAGCACATATTTGCGGATGGCGAGGCCCAAGCCCGGCTGCTGCTCGTAGCGCATGAGCGGCAGATAAGCGTCGAACAGGTCCTGTGCGTCATCGTGCCTGTTTGCGTTGGCGAGGCGGCAGACCTCGACCATCATTTCGGGATAGGCAAAGCCGGTCATCGCGCCATCGGCACCGCGCTGCATTTCCTCAGGCAGGAAGACGCCGGCATTGCCGCAGAGGATCGAGACGCGTCGGCGGCCCTTGGCCTCGGCCTCGCGCAGGTCGGTGATCTTCTGCAGGCCCGGCCAGTCTTCATGCTTGAGCATGACGATATTGTCGTGGGCCTCAAAGATGACGCCGAGGGTCTTTGAGGAGATCTGCACGCCAGTCACAAGGGGGAAGTCCTGCAGCA
The DNA here is from genome assembly GCF_001296045.1 of Rhizobium sp. AAP43. GTDB lineage: Bacteria > Pseudomonadota > Alphaproteobacteria > Rhizobiales > Rhizobiaceae > Allorhizobium. The sequence continues at coordinate 593,886 of NZ_LJHS01000005.1, forward strand.
CGATTGGAACGTCGGTGCCGACCGTCTCGACGACATTGCGGTAGTAGCCGATGATCTGCTCGTCGGTGCGCAGGCTGGAGGGCGGGGCGACCATGACGCCGGCAGCGCCCATGTCCATCACCGCTTTCGTCAGTTCGCCAATGGCTGCCAGCCCCGGAGCCGAGACGCCGACGATCACCGGCTTGTCACCGGACCGCTTGAGCGTCTGGCGGGTGATTTCAATCGATTCCGCCTGGGTGAGCTTGGGTGCTTCGCCCATCATGCCGAGAATGGTCAGGCCATCGGCGCCTTTTTCGTAGTAGAAGTCGACCATGCTGTCGATGCTTCCGGTATCGACGGCGCCGGTGTCCGTGAAGGGTGTGCAGGCGATGACGTAAACGCCTGACGTGTCGGTCGTGATATGGGCCATGTCATGCTCCTCAGCAGTATTTTCAATCAGAACCAAGTGGAATTGCCACGGGCGGCATAACGGCCGTCGCCGGGGGCGTTGACGACGTTGCTGCCGTCAAAGGCAAGCTTGCCGCCGACATAGGTGCGGGCCACGCGGACGGAGAATTCCCGACCGTCAAAGGGGCTCCAGTAGAGGTCGTCATGCGCCCTCGATGAGTCCCAGACCTGCGGCTCGGCCTTCAGGATGGTGATATCGGCATCGGCACCCACTTGCAGGCTGCCCTTTTGCGGCCAGAGACCGAAGAATTTCGCCGGTCGCTCGCAGAGCTGCTCGACGGTCATCTGCAGGGCATCGAAGCCGCGCATTTCTGCGCCGGTATAGAAGGCCGGCAGCAGCGTTTCGAGGCCGGGCACGCCGGCACCGGCTTCGAAGATCGAGGGCGTGAACTTGTTGTCGATCGGCCAGCTGGAATGGTCGGAACTGACAAAGGCAACACGCCCGGCGGCGACGTCATCCCAGAGCGCCCCGATCTGGCCGGGGCGGATGGGCGGGTTGACCTTCATCTTTGCGCCGAGTTCCTGACCGTCGATGTCGGGATCGAACCACAGATAATGGACGCAGAGCTCGCCGGTGGCGCGGTATCCGTCGTTTAAGTAGTTCTCGACCAAGTCGAAGCCGCGCGTCGTCGTCAGATGAACGATGTGGGCATGGGCGCCCGCTGCGGCCCCGAGTTCCAGGAACTGCGCTGTCGCGGCGTGTTCGGCGGCCGGGGGGCGACTTTCCGAATGCGCTTCGATGCCGTCACGCCCGGCAGCTTTTGCGGCTGCGATCCGGGCTCGCACGATTTCCTGGTCCTCATTGTGAACGCCAAGCGGAATGTCCGTTGGCGCAAGCGCATCGAAGAGTTCGAGGATCTGGTTGGCGGAGATGCGGGGGAAGCGCGTCGGGCTGCTTTCGAAAGTGGAGATCTTGAAGGCGACGATGCCGGCTGCAATCAGGGGCTCGATATCATCCGTCGACTGGCCGGGCATGACGGTGCCGTAGAGCGCGACATTGGCGTGGGCATGTTCCTCGATTGCGGCGATCTTGGCGTCCAGCCGGGCGAGGGTGTTAAGCGGATCGGGATTGTCATAGGGCATGTCGACGATGGTGGTGATGCCACCGGCAACCGCCGAGCGCGTCGTCGAGCGGATGCCGGGCAGGCCGCCATAGCTGCAGGCATGGGTCTGGCCATCGATGACGCCCGGAATGATGAGGTCGCTGCCGGCATCGAAAGCTTCGGCGGCGGTGGGAGCCTCGCCTGTGCCGATCGCGGCGATACGGCCATCACGGATGGCGATCCAGGCCTGGTCCAACGGGCCGTCGGCAAGACCGAGTTTTCCACGGATCACTGTGTCATAGGGCGTCATGCGGTTTGTCCCTGAGGTTTGGCGATGGCGTAGCGCAGGTCGAGTGTGGTGCAGGCGAGCGCAACGCCGGCCTGCACCGGATCGACGACGGGTATGCCGAGCGCCTCCTGCATGGCCCGGCGGTAACCGCCAAGCCCGGCGCAGCCGAGGATGATCACGTCCGCACCGTCTTCGTCGCGCAGCCGTTTTGCCGTGCGCGCCACCGTCTCCACGACGTCGGTTTGCATGAGCTGCACCACCGTCCTGTCGATCGAGCGGTCACCAGCCATGCGGCTGTCGAGACCCAGTGTCTTCAGATACCGCAGATGGCGGTCGATGGAGGATTGGCCGAGCGAGACGATGCCGAATTTCGGGCCGAGCCCAAGTGCTGCGAGATAGGCCGCCTCGGCAATGCCGATCACGGGCCGTTGCGTTGCCTTGCGGACTGCTTGAATGCCGGGGTCGGAGAAGCAGGCAAGCACGATGGCGTCGGCCTCGCTTTCCGCCACGGCTTCCAGGATATTGGGGATCACGTCTGCGACATGCGCATCGCTCTCTATGCCCGGCGGCGATTTGGCCAGTTCCGTGCAGCGGATCTCGTGCCGGGTGGCGTCACGCACTGGTTCTAGGCAGGCCTGCATGGACTGGGTGACGGATACCGAACTGTTCGGGTTGATGACGAGGATTTCCGACACGATGACACCTGGACTGTGACGGCCATTTCTAGCGGGCCGCGCCGATTGCATCACTAAAATATATTACGTAGTATATCAGATGATATGGGCTGTCAAAATCTCTGGTGGCACCCGATCCGGCGATCGGCTGTACGTGTAGAGATAGCTGTTCAACGGGCATAAGCTGGCGAAATTGGGGTGAGGGGCGCATCGGTGAAATGCGAAACTGGAGATCGGCTTTGAACGAGGCAGGCATTGGGGGCATGGCGGATGTGCCGGGCGAAAAGCGTGGAAAATCGCTGACGGAAAAAGCCTATGCGGTTTTGCGCAATCGCATCATCACAGGCGCGATGCCGCCCGGTATGGAGGTCTCCGAGCCGGAGCTGGCCGAGCAACTTGAGGTCAGCAAGACGCCAGTGCGTGAGGCGCTGGCGCGGCTCTGCGTCGAAGGGTTTATGGAGGCCTTTCCGCGCCGCGGCTACCGGGTCACGCCTGTCACGGTCAAGGACATGAACGACCTGTTTGCGGTCCGTGGCATGCTGGAAGGCACGGCGGCGGCGCTGGCGGCCAAGAACCTGACGGATGACGAGCTCGACGCGCTCGACCGGTTGGCAGACGTGACCTATGTGATCGGCGAGGAGGTCAGCACCAAGACCTTTGTCGATTCCAACCAGGAATTCCATTCGGCAATCGCCCGTGGCTCGCGCAATCCGCGTCTCTACGCGCTGGTGATGAGCCATCTGGAGGAATGCGCCCGCCTGTTTTACATGGGCGCCAGAGTGCGCGACATCAATCCCGAAACCAATGACGATCATCACCGCATCGTGGCCATGCTGCGGGCCCGTGACCCCGAGGGCGCACGCGCTGCGATCTTAACTCACAACGAAAACACGCGGGCCGGCATTCTCGGCGCGCTGGTGGCCAGCGGGCAGGGCTGTTTGACGCTCTGATCTTCCGCCTCCGCGCATCGGCCGCATGACTTTTCTGTCCGCATCCTTCTGGCGGCGGTCGGGAGCCGATTTTTCGAGGCAGGCACGGATCGGCGAGCCGAGCTGTCGTCAGCTGGTGACGCCTATCGGCATGATAAGGACCGCGATGATTGCTGCGTTGCTGGAAATCTGGACTATCACATTAAGATGGCGCACCCGACAGGATTCGAACCTGTGACCTTTGGAATCGGAATCCAACACTCTATCCAGCTGAGCTACGGGTGCATCCGCGGCGGTATGACTCGCCGTTCCGAGAGCGGTCATAGCGCAGTCGGATGCGGGCTTCAATCGTAAAAACAGGTCGTGGCTGCATATTCGCCAAGGTCTTGCCGAGCTGTTTTGTCGTTCCTTGCGAGCTCGCTGTGAGCGCTGATCGGAAACAGTGGCTTTTATTGGTTGGAAACCAGTCAAATTCTAGGAAATAGACTAAAATCGCAGGCTGCTGTGCGCTCGTACCCTTGAGGTCCGGTTGCAGATCGGTAAGATCAGACTGTATCGGAGGGGAAGGTTTTTCCTTCAGGGGTGAACATAATAAAAGGCGAATAAATGCCTGATACTGGGGCTGACGATTTTACTCCGAATGTGTCGAGACTCGACTTTTCGGTTATGGACGATGCTGTAGGATACCGACTGCGGCGGGCGCAATTGGCGGTTTTTCAGCATTTTAACGAGGCGTTCTCCTCGAAGGGCTTGCGACCTACCGACTTTGCCGTGCTTCTGCTGCTGACCCGCAATGAGGGATCGAAACAGAGCGAAGTTGCCGAAGCGCTCGGCATTCAGCGGGCGAATTTCGTCGCCATCGTTGATGGCCTGGAAAACAAGGGGTTCATCGAGCGCCGCAAGTCCGAATCGGACCGGCGCGTGCAGTCGCTGTACATGACGCCGGCCGGACAAGCCTATCTCGAGGAGCTGATGCCGATCTGGCTCGGGCATGAGCAATGGGTGCTGAACCAGCTGGGTGGTGTGGCCGAGCGGGATATGGTCAACAAGCTTCTTGCCCGCCTTTACGAATGAACCCGTCGGCTGGCCAGCGGAGGCCCGGCTGCGGATCTGATCTATCGGAGTGATCAGCGGCTGGCGCGGCGTAGGGCTTCGTCGACCAGCAAATTGGCCGTCTTCATGCGTATCGTGGCGGCTCGTGCGAACTGTGCGTGGACGCGGTCGGGATGGTTGTCTCTGGCGAAGCGCCGCCGCTTGTACTGAAGCGTTTCCCGGTCATCGTCGGGCAGGATCGCCAGATCGGCGGCAATGTCGTCGGCTGACAGGCGATCGAGCCAAGCGGGTGGCTCGGGTTCGGCCGGCGGCTGGGGAGGGGTGTCAGCCAGACGCGCTTCCTCGATCTCGCGCAAATCGTCCATGACGTCCAGATAGGCGCTGCGGCTCACGGTCGCCGTTTCTTGGGCGGTATCGCGTGTTTCCGGCACGAAACCGCTGCCAAGCCCCCGGATGCGGAAGGCGTCAGCCTGTCGTGATTGTGCCGCTGTATCTTCATGGCCAATGGCGTCATCGGTGGCCTCGTCGGCCAGTCGGTCGACCACGGACTGGAAGAGTGACTTTCCAAACAACATGCGCTCGGCTCTGATTGCGTGTATCCGCCAACCCATGGCAGCCGGGTGAGTTGAGCATCCCAGCATGGTGTCGAGCTTGCGTAGCGTCCGCCCGTGCAATGGGGGCGGGGCGCCTGTATTCTGCCTATGCGTATCAGGTCAGCTCTGGCTTTGGCTTTGGCTCTGACTTTGTCCCTGCTGCTCTACCACGAGCGTCACTTCCAGATCCTCGCCGGCCAGGCCGATGCGCATGCCGGAAACAGGCGCAACGTCGGCGTAGCAGAGACCCGTGCCGATCCGGACATAGCGTTCGTCGGGGCAGTGATTGTTGGCGGCGTCGAAGCCGACCCAACCGAGGCCGGGAAGATGGACTTCGGCCCAGGCATGGGTCGCCGTCTGCTCTGTCCTGTCATCCATCATCAGGTAGCCGGAGACATAGCGGGCCGGCATGCCCAAGAGGCGAGCTGCCGAAATCATCGCATGGGTGTGGTCCTGGCAGACGCCGCGACCGGCTCCCAGCGCCTGTTCCGCCGTCGTTTCGGTATCGGTGGTGCCGGGCTCATAGGCGATCTGCTCGTTGAGCTTGCCCATGAGGTCATGCATGCGGGCAAGGTCCGATTCGCCGCTCAGGCTCTTTGCCAGTTCTTCGATCAAAGGACCGGCTTTGGTGCTTTCCGTCTCGCGCAGATAGAGCCAGAGCGGAACATAGCCCTGATGCGGGCCGAAGACGCCGGCGCGGTCCTGCGTCACCACCACGCCGGAGGCGACGATGTGGACGCTATGGCTGTCGCCTTCGGTCGAGACAAGATGCGTCTTGTTGCCGAACTGGTCTGAAAAACCGGCCTCGACCTTGGCGCCGTCGACGACGACGTTCCAGCTTTCGACCGTCTGGCCGGGGCCGCTCAAAGGCGTCAGCCGGAGGCGCTGCAGGGAATACTGCACCGGATCGTCATAGCGGTATTCGGTGGTGTGGGTGATCCGCAAACGCATGGGCTCGATTTCCTGCTCAGCTGTAGAACCTGTATCCCTCGGTGATCTCGCTGCCCAGCCTGTTGTTCTGGGCAATGAAAGTATCGAGGAATTCGTGCAGTCCCTGGTCCATGATCGTTGCGATGGTCGTCGATTTGAGCGAGGCGAGAACGTCATCGGCCGTTTCGTGGGCGGCCAGGCGTTCGCCGTATTCCTTGCCCAGATAGGTGAGGTTGGAGGCGATCTTCTCGTAACAATAGGCAAGCGATCGCGGCATCTGGCCGTTCAGGATCAGAAAGTCGGCAATGTTCGTCGCCTTGTATTCGCCGTCATAGACCCAGCGATAGGAGCGATGGGCGGAAACGGAGCGCAGGATGGATTCCCACTGCATGTTGTCGAGCGACGAGCCGACGTGGGTGATCGCCGGCAGAAGCACGTAATATTTCACGTCGAGGATGCGGCTGGTATTGTCGGCCCGCTCGATAAAGGTGCCGATGCGGGCGAAATTGTAGATTTCGTTTCGCAGCATCGAGCCGTGGAAGGCGCCGCGGATCAGGCCTGCACGCCGCTTGATCGTGTCGATTACCTCCGGCAGATCGGCGGATTTCAGCTTGCCGGCCAGCATCTGCTTGAGCTCGATCCAGCATTCGTTGGTTGCTTCCCAGGTCTCGCGGGTCAGCGCCGTGCGCACCATGCGGGCATTGTTGCGGCCAGCCTCGATGCAGGACATCACGCTCGACGGATTGGCCGTGTCGCGCAGCAGGAAGTCGATGGCATCCTGGGATGTCAGCTTGCCACAGTTTTCCGTGTAAAGAGCGCGGACATCCGCGCTCTGCAGCACGGCATCCCAATCGTCATCCGAGGCGCCTGTACGGGTCAGCGACATGCGCAAGCCCGCATCGACGAGGCGGGCAATGTTCTCAGCTCTCTCGATGTAGCGGAACATCCAATAGAGGCCGTTGGCAGTTCTTCCGAGCATGACCATGTCAGTCCTCCAATACCCAGGTGTCCTTGGTGCCGCCGCCCTGGCTGGAATTGACCACGAGCGAGCCCTCTTTCAGGGCCACGCGGGTCAAGCCGCCAGGGATGATCTGCACCTTGTCGGAGACGAGGACATAGGGGCGAAGGTCGACATGGCGCGGCGCGATCCCCTTGTCGACGAGGATCGGCACGGTCGACAGCGAGAGTGTCGGCTGGGCAATGTAGTTGGAGGGCCGGGCTTTGAGCTTTTCGGCGAAGTCGGCGCATTCCTGCTTGGTGGCGGTCGGGCCGACCAGCATGCCGTAGCCGCCGGAGCCATGCACTTCCTTGACCACGAGCTCGTCCAGATGTTCGAGCACGTATTTCAGGCTGTCAGCCTCCGAACAGCGCCAGGTCGGCACATTTTCGAGGATTGCCTTGCGGCCTGTGTAGAATTCAACGATCTCCGGCATGTAGCTGTAGATCGCCTTGTCGTCGGAAATGCCGGTGCCGGGCGCATTGGCAATGGTAATGTGGCCGGCGCGGTAGACGTCCATGATGCCGGGGATGCCCAGCGCCGAATCCGGCCGGAAGGTGAGGGGGTCGAGGAAGTCGTCATCGACGCGGCGATAGAGCACATCGATCGCCTCGTAACCGCGCGTCGTGCGCATCTTCACCTTGCCGTCGATCACCCGCAGATCCGAACCCTCAACGAGCTCGACACCCATCATGTCGGCGAGGAAGGAGTGTTCGTAATAAGCGGAATTGTAGATGCCCGGGGTGAGTACGGCGACGCGTGGCTTGCCACTGCAGCCCGGAGGGGCAAGCGAGGCGAGCGACTGGCGCAGCAGATGCGGATAATCCTCGACGCGCTGAACCTTGTTGAGCTGGAAGAGCTCGGGGAACATCTGCATCATGGTTTCCCGGTTTTCCAGCATGTAGCTGACACCGGAGGGGGTGCGGGCATTGTCTTCCAGAACGTAGAACTGGTCCTCGCCGGTGCGCACGATGTCGGTGCCGACGATATGGGTATAGACGCCGCCGGGCGGGCGAAAGCCGATCATTTCCGGAATGAAGGCGACGTTCTTTTCGATCAGCTCGCGCGGGATGCGGCCAGCCTTGATGATTTCCTGCTTGTGATAGATGTCGTCCAGGAAGGCATTGAGGGCCAGGACACGCTGCTCGATGCCCTGGGCGAGCTTGCGCCATTCGCGCGCCGAGATGATGCGCGGGATGATGTCGAAGGGGATCAGCTTTTCCGAGGAATCTTCGTGCCCGTAGACCGCAAAGGTGATGCCGGTCTTGCGGAAGATATTTTCTGCATCATGCGATTTCGCCAGAAGCCTTGCCGGATCCTGGCTCGAATACCAGTCGTGATAGTTCTTGTAGGGCGCTCGCGGAGTGTTCTCCGCCGTGATCATTTCATCGAATGCCAATGCCGCCATCCCCCTTTTTTCTCATTTGAATACAACCATTTTAGCAATGCAAGCGGGCTGGCTGGCCGTGGTGTAAGAATTTGCAGACGGCGCTGTCGCCTTATAATTATGCAAGTGCATGAGTTTAGTGCAGGCAACGCTACGATAGTTTGAGTTGTATGCCGGAATATCGCCCAGTCGGTGACGAAGTTGGCCCGGTCCAGGGTGCCGATGTCCTGCGCGTTGCCTCATATTTAGGCTTTCTATTTGCGTAAAAAAATATTCCAGTCGGTTTTGGTCCCCTGGCTCAAGCGATTTGATCGTGCCGTGCAGGAAAACTGCTTTGACCTCGTGGCGCATGACGCCTAACGAGCGGGGACGCGGCAAATGGGCCTTTGTCCCCTCCCATTTGCCAGTCCTTGATTTGCTCGAAAGCCATCATGACCCTGACCCGTCTCGCCCCCGTTCTCTTCGTTCTCCTGTGGTCGACTGGCTGGGTCAGTGCGAAATATGCGGATTTCTATGCAGATCCGCTGACGTTCCTCGTCATTCGCTATGCGTCGGCTATCGTGCTGTTTTACGCCGTCTGTCGGTTTGCCGGGGTGTCATGGCCGAAGGAGCGAAGTGGCTGGCTGCATGCGATCGCTTCGGGCGTGCTGCTTCACGGGCTCTATCTCGGCATGGTCTGGTGGGCGATCGGCGAGGGCGTGCCGGCGGCCATGTCCGGGATCATTGCCGGCCTGCAGCCGCTGATGACAGCCGTTGCAGCCGGCTTTCTGGTTGGCGAAGATCTCAGCCTCACGCAGAAGATCGGTCTGGTCCTCGGCTTTTGCGGCATCGCCGTTGCTGTCCTGCCGAACGTGCTGGTGCTCGATGCGTCGGCGATCCCCGCTTATGCGGTGGCGGTCAATGTGCTGGCCATGACAGCCGTGACGGCCGGTACGATCTACCAGAAGCGTTTCCTCAAGCAGGGTGATCTTCGGGCGGTCGCAACCCTCCAATATGTGGGCGCGCTGCTCGTGACCCTGCCGGTGGCCTGGGCGCTGGAGGATATGCATGTCGAATGGGGGCTCGGCTTCTTTGCCGTGCTTGGATGGTCGGTGATTGGGATTTCGATGGGCGCGATCGCGCTCCTCTTGCATCTCATCCGCAAGGGCGATGTGTCGAAGGCCGCTTCGCTGATCTATCTCGTGCCGCCACTTGCGGCGATCGAGGCCGCACTGGTCTTTGGTGAGGCGCTGACAGTGCCGATGATGATCGGCACCGTGATTGTCATGCTTGGGGTCTATCTCACCAATCGGGCCGGTGCAAAGCCGCAAGATTGATCGACAGGCGGGCCAGCCTGGTTCAGCATCCGGTGGGTTACTGGCCGGACTGGGCCACGCGGCGGCGGTCGTCGGCCATCATGGCCAGCGCCTCGCTATAGGTGACGCAGGCGACGTCCGGCAGGTGGCAGACCTCTGACACCAGACGCTCCATGGCGGTCCAGTAGGCGCCGCCGTTCATCTCGACGAAATGCAGGCCGATCTGGAGCGGAATGCGGTCACCGTCATACTGGTTGTCGAAGGCGGCGCGAAAGGCCTTGTAGCTGCGCTCGGCAAACTCGTCGGCCTTGCTCGGATGGTCCATGCCGGCCGAATGGCGGATGAAGAGATTGTAGTCCATGGCGATGATCTTCCGGCCTTTCGGTCCCTCGGGGATCAGCGGCAGGCCGAAGCGCGCGAGGCCCTTCTTGTCCTTCGGCATCAGCGGTGCATCGGTGACCGTGCTCGCATCGTAGCGATAGCCATGGGCCCGCTCGGCTTCGAACAGGCTCTCGGGGGCCGAGAGGTAGGGCGCGCGAAAGCCGGTAATGTCCGTGCGGACGAAATCGGCCCAGCCATCCGGTTCACGATCAGTCAGGCCATTGTCCTTCCAGGCGTTGAGCATGACACGGTCGAAGCTGTCGAATTCCCTCAGCCAGTCCTCGCGGCTCCAGTCCTTGCCATCGAAATGGCCGCAGGTGTGGCTGGCGATCTCATGGCCTTCGTTGTGGGCCGACCAGATGTGGTCAAGGCGGGTCGCGACGTCCTCAACGGTTGGGGCAAAGCCGATATTGGAGCGGGCCGCCTTCTTGCCCGGAGCCTTGTAGTCGCCGGCGCGCTCCCGTGGGATCAGCGTCGTGCAGGAGACGAAATAGGTGAATTTCGCGTCGCTGCGACGGGCAAAATCACGGCTTCGTTGCCAAAGGCGGTTGTCATGGGCGCCATCAAAGGAGACGAGCAGGATCTGTCGCGGCCGTGCCGCCGGCTTGCCGCCATCCGGTGCCGTCGTTTCGGCCAAGGCCGGCAGAGGCGACACGACCATGGGCGACAGGGCGAGAAAGAGGGCGAGGATACGCTTGAACATGAAAGACGGTCCCTACTCGAAATCGCGGTCAGCCCTGTCATTCAAATGCGGCGAAGCTTTGAACGCGCTGGAAATTCCGGTCGTGGGGCAGTAAGGCTTAGGCGCATTTCCACGAAAGGTTTTCGCAATGGCTCTTCTGATCCTCGGACTAATTCTCTTTCTCGCCACGCACCTGATCCGTGTCGTCGCCCCCGGCTTTCGGCTTTCGATGATCGATCGGTTCGGCGAGATGGGCTGGAGGATCATCAACTCGGTTCTCAGCCTGGTTTCGCTGATCGTGTTGATCTGGGGCTATGCCACCGCGCCCGTCGTCAATCTCTGGTTCCCGCCCATGGGCATGAGCCATCTGACGACGACGCTGATGCTGTTTGCGATGATCTGTCTCGTGTCCGGTTTCCTGCCGGCCGGCCATATTACCACCAAGACCAAGCATCCGATCGTGCTGGCGATCAAGATCTGGGCGGCCGCGCATCTGCTGGCCAATGGTGATCTGGCGTCGGTCCTGCTTTTCGTCGCGATCCTCGCCTGGGGCGTGGTCCTGCGCATCAGCTACAAGCGCCGGATGCGGGCTGGCGAAATCACGCCACGGCCCTTTGTTTCGGCTCGCTGGGATGCGATCTCTGTGGTGGTTGGACTGGCCGTCTGGGCGCTGATCACCTTCTGGCTGCACGAAGTCTTGATCGGGGTTGCACCGCTTGCGATGTGATGGCTTGGCCTTTTGGCGGTTTTCCCCTTACAAGCGGGCAAAAATCGGCTAGAAGGCCGGCAATCACAAGACTGCATGTCAATGAGGGCCGGACGGTCAAGTCCGGGAATATGTATGGTTGACCAGAACGACAGCTTCATCCGCGAAGTGAACGAAGAGCTCCGCTCGGACCAGGTGCGCAATGCCTGGAAGCGTTACAGCCGCATCATTATCGGCATTGCCGCACTGATCGTGCTTGGCACGGCGGGCCATCGGCTCTGGGACCATTGGGACACGACACAGGCATCCGGTGCCGGTGACAAGTTCATCGCGGCGCTGACGCTGGCCGAGCAGGGCAAGCGCGACGAAGCCGAGGCGGCCCTCAAGGCGCTGGAGCAGGAGGGTTTCGGAGCCTATGGCATTCTCGCCCGTTTCCGCGTTGCCTCGCTTGAGGCCGAAAAGGGCCAGCCTGCCGAAGCGATTGCCTCGTTCCGGACGATCAGCGACGACGCAAGCGTTCCGGTTGCCGTGCGTGACGCCGCCAAGATGCGTGCTGCATGGCTTTTGATCGACACCGGGTCCTATGCTGACGTTTCAGCCTTGGTCGAAGTGATGGCAACGCCGGCGCATGCCATGCGCAATAGCGCGCGCGAAGCACTCGGGCTTGCCGCCTACAAGGCCGATGACATGCCGCGTGCGCGTGAATGGTTTGAACAGATCACTGAAGACGCGGAAGCCCCGCGCAATGTCGCCAACCGTGCCCAGATGTTGCTCGACAACATCAAGGCATCCGGTAAGGCGCCCTGAGACAACAAGGCCTGAAGGGCCGGAAAGCTAAGTTCCATGAGTTTCACAGTCGCCATCGTCGGGCGCCCGAATGTCGGCAAGTCCACGCTCTTCAACCGTCTCGTCGGTAAGAAGCTGGCGCTGGTCGATGACACGCCGGGTGTCACCCGCGATCGTCGCCCGGGCGACGCCAAGCTCGTGGACCTGCGTTTCACCATCATCGATACGGCCGGTCTCGAAGAGGCCAATCCCGAAACGCTCGAAGGCCGCATGCGCGCTCAGACGGAAGCGGCCATCGACGAGGCGGACCTGTCGCTCTTCGTCGTCGATGCCAAGTTCGGCCTGACGCCGGTCGACAAGACGCTCGGGGAAATGCTGCGCCGTCGCGGCAAGCCGGTGGTGCTCGTCGCCAACAAGTCGGAAGCCAAGGGCTCTGATGGCGGCTTTTACGATGCCTATACGCTGGGTCTCGGCGAGCCGGTTCCGATTTCCGCCGAACATGGCCAGGGCATGATCGACCTGCGCAATGCCATCGTTGAGGCCATCGGTGAGGATGTGGCGTTTCCGGAAGCGGAAGACGTTGCGGAAACCGACGTCATTCTGCATCCGACAGACGAGGACGGCGAAGATGACGAAGCCGAGCCCGAGTATGACGACACCAAGCCGCTGCGCGTGGCGATCGTCGGCCGTCCGAATGCCGGCAAGTCGACGCTGATCAACCGCTTCCTGGGCGAGGACCGGCTTTTGACCGGGCCTGAGGCCGGGATCACCCGCGATTCCATCTCGGTCGAATGGGACTGGCGCGGCCGGACCATCAAGATGTTCGACACGGCCGGCATGCGCCGCAAGGCCCGCGTTCAGGAGAAGCTGGAAAAGCTCTCCGTTGCCGATACGCTGCGCGCCATCCGCTTTGCCGAAACCGTGGTCATCGTTTTCGATGCGACCATTCCCTTCGAAAAGCAGGACATTCAGATCGTCGATCTGTGCCTGCGCGAAGGCCGTGCCGCCGTTCTCGCCTTCAACAAGTGGGATCTCGTCGAGGACCAGCAGGCGGTGCTGGCCGACCTGCGCGAAAAGACCGAGCGGCTCTTGCCGCAGGCCCGCGGCATCCGCGCCGTGCCGATCTCCGGGCAGACCGGCTACAGCCTCGACAAGCTGATGCAGAACATCATCGACACCGACATGGTGTGGAACAAGCGCATCTCGACGTCGAAGCTCAACCGCTGGCTCGATTCGGTGACGACGCAGCATCCGCCACCAGCCGTGTCCGGTCGCCGCCTGAAGCTGAAATACATGACGCAGGTCAAGGCCCGTCCGCCGGCCTTCATGATCTCCTGCACACGCCCCGATGCGCTGCCGGAAAGCTATGTGCGCTATCTGACCAATGGCCTGCGCGCCGATTTCCAGATGCCGGGCGTTCCGATCCGCATCCATTTCAAGGCGGGCGAAAACCCGTTCGAGGGACGGAAGAGGAAGCGCTAAAGCGTTTCCAGGAAGCGTGTCGTCGCGGATTGCCGCCCGGGCATGCGTCTAAACAACTTATTTGAGAAAATCCGGTGAGCCCGCGTTCACCGGATTTTTTTTGAGTGTCCAAGCGCTATTCCGCCGCCGGTGTGCCGCGGATCTCTGCTTCTGCCGGGCGAATGCCGAAGCGTTGCCTGAGGCCCCGCTTGCGGCGCTGCTCCTTGGCCTCCACGACATTGTCGAAGAACTGCTGCGTTGCCGCCTCCCAGGAATAGGTTTCGGCGAGGCGCCGTGCCGACTGCGGCGAGGCTTCAAGTGCTGCGAGACAGGCCGTCTTCAGGTCGCGGTCAAGCACGCCGGCGGTCGAGCCGGCAGGGATAATGTCGATCGGGCCAGTCACCGGATAGGCGGCAACGGGAACGCCCGAGGCCAGCGCCTCGAGAATGGTATTGCCGAAGGTGTCGGTCTTCGACGGAAAGACGAAGACATCAGCCTGTGCATAGGTGTTGGCCAGATCCTCGCCGTGTTTGACGCCGGTAAACAGGATATGCGGATAGCGCGCCTGAAGCTCGGCGCGGGCAGGGCCGTCGCCGACCACGACTTTCGAGCCCGGCAGATCAAGATCCAGAAACGCAGGCAGGTTCTTTTCCAGCGCCACGCGGCCGACCGTCATGAAGATTGGCCGGGGCAGGCCGAACGGGTTCTCCGCCTTTTCGCGTGGATGAAACAGGCCGGTGTCGATGCCGCGGCTCCACAGGCAGAGATTGTTGATGCCTTTGGCGGAAAGTTCCCGCCGCAGGCTTTCCGTTGCCACCATGCAGGCACCGCCGCGATTGTGGAACCAGCGGACAAAGGCATAAAGCCAGCGGATCGGCAGGGGCAGGCGGGCGGCGACATATTCGGGAAAACGTGTGTGGTAGCTGGTTGAGAAGGGTTGGCCATTGCGGATGCACCAGCGCCTGGCCATGAGCCCGAGTGGGCCTTCGGTGGCGATATGCACATAGTCGGGCTTCTCAGCCTCGATCATCCGGCCGACCGTGCCCGGCCAGGCGAGCGACAGACGGATTTCCGGATAGGTTGGCATCGGAACGCTGGCAAAGGGCTCGGGCGTGATCATCGACACGTCGACCCCCATCGCCTTCAATTCACGATTGGTGGTTTCGATCGATCGTACGACCCCGTTCACCTGTGGGTGCCAGGCATCGGTCACAATGGTCAGCTTCGGCATGACGTCTCCGCCTTCGTCCGAAACGCCGCTTGTGCGGCGATTCCGCCTGAAAATGGCTGTATCCCGCTTATGCGAGGGGAACATTACAGCTTCATGTCAGTCTCCCCGCCGGGCATGTTTGACATTCGTTGCGCAAGGCGCTTGCCTAGGGCGATGTTGGAACATGCCTCCCCGATTCCAGAGGAAGGAACTGCGCATGACGAAGAAACCCGCTGTTGCCACCAAGACGAGCAATCCCGACTGGTGGCGCGGTGCCGTGATCTACCAGGTCTATCCGCGCTCGTTCCAGGATACGGATGGCGACGGGATCGGCGACATCAGGGGCATCATCCAGCGGCTCCCCTATATCGCCTCGCTCGGGGTCGACGCGATCTGGCTCTCGCCCTTCTTCACCTCACCCCAGGCCGATATGGGCTATGACGTCTCCGACTATTGCGATGTCGATCCGATGTTCGGCACGCTTGCCGATTTCGACGCGATGATGAGCGAAGCGCATCGGCTCGGCCTCAAGGTCATCATCGACCAGGTGATCTCGCATACCTCCGACCAGCATCCGTGGTTCAAGGAGAGCCGGACCAGTCGTGATAATGCCAAGGCTGACTGGTATGTCTGGGCGGCCGCGAAGCCGGACGGCACGGCGCCGAACAACTGGCTTTCGGTGTTTGGCGGCCCGGCTTGGGAATGGGACGGCGTGCGCAAGCAGTATTACATGCACAATTTCCTCGCCTCGCAGCCGGACCTCAACTTCCACAACAGGGACGTCCAGGATGCCGTTCTGGCGGCAACGAAATTCTGGCTCGACCGGGGCGTCGACGGCTTCCGCCTCGATACGGTGAACTACTATTTCCATGACAAGGAACTGCGGGACAACCCGCCGCATATGCCCGATAGCGAAGACGCTGGCCTCGATGCGCCTGACGTCAATCCTTACGGCATGCAGAGCCATCTCTACGACAAGACGCAGCCGGAGAATGTCGAGTTCCTCAAGCGTTTCCGGGCGCTGCTCGAGGAATATCCTGACCGCACGACAGTTGGGGAAGTCGGTGACGGTGCGCGTTCGCTGAAGACGGTTGCCGCCTATACATCCGGCGGCGACAAGCTGCACATGTGCTACACCTTCGACCTTCTCGGGCCGGATTTCACGCCAAGCCATATCCGCCACTGCGTCGACAGCTTCCAGAGACAGGTCAAGGACGGATGGGTCTGCTGGGCGTTTTCGAATCATGACGTGACGCGCCATGTCAGCCGCTTTATCGACAAGCCGGAAGAGCGCGGCCCGGTGGCCAAGCTTGCGATCAATGTGCTGGCCAGCCTGCGCGGCTCGATCTGCCTCTATCAGGGCGAGGAGCTGGGTCTACCAGAGGCGGAACTGACATTCGAGGATCTGCGCGACCCCTATGGCATCCGCTTCTGGCCGGCCTTCAAGGGGCGCGATGGATGCCGGACGCCGATGGTTTGGGCAGCTGGCGAGCCGCAGGCGGACTTCTCGACAGGAAAGCCCTGGTTGCCGGTGCCGGCGGACCATCTGCCGCTGTCAGCCGGGGCGCAGGATGGGGAGGAGGGATCGGTTCTTTCGCATTACCGGGCGGTGCTTGCCTTCCGCAAGGCGCATCCCGCGCTGATCCAGGGCGATATCGAATTCCTTGACACCAATGAGGACGTGCTCGCCTTTACCCGCTGCCTCGGCGAGGAGCGGCTGCTCTTCGTCTTCAACCTGCGGCGTGGCCCGCAGGATATTGCGCTGCCCCTCGGCAATCCGGTCAAGGACCGTATCGCCATGCCGGGACTGGCCGGAACCCTGGTCGACGGCGAAATCCAGCTCGGCCCGCTCGACGGTTTTTGCGCGCGGTTCTGATCGATTCAGGTGGCGGGGGCGGCTCAGGCGCCCTCGTCCGGGATGTTCAAGACATGGCCACAGGCCTTGCAGTGCACGGCGTCGGCGTCGTGCCGCTGCAGCCCGCATTCGGGGCAGGGAAAGGTCACCTTGTAGGGCCGGACGATCGCCTGGGCGAGTCGCACGAAGAGCGAGATACCGATGATCATGGTGACGATCGAGGTCAGCTTGCCGAATGTGCCGGGAAGCGTGATGTCGCCAAAGCCGGTCGTCGTCACCGTGGCTACCGTGAAGTAGAGCGCATCGATGAAGCCGGTGCCGGCGTCTTCGGCATAGAAGAAGAAGGTGTAGACGAAGCCGGTTACCAGGAAGAGGAAGACGAAGAGGTTGATGAAGGCAGTGACCACGTCTCCCTGCTCGCGAAGGCCGAGCCGCCGCAACATCAGCTTGAAGACCGGCCTTTGCGCCACGGCCCAGATCCGGGCTACCCGCAGGAAGGCGAAGTTGAACAGCCATTGCGGAAACAGCAGCGTGGCAAGCACAAAGATGTCCAGCCAGGTCATGGGCCGGGAGAAATAGCGGCGAACCGAGCCTGAAGCTGCCCCTTGCGCTACCAGCTCAAGCGCGATCCAGGCGGCGATCAGATAATCCAGGATAAGATAGCTTGGCCGATCCCGCAGATAGGGGCCTGCGAGAAAGAAGGCGATGATCGCAAGATCGATCACCATTAAGGCAAACTGGAAGCGGATGGCCGCCGTGTCATGGCCGAAATAGAGCCGGGCGAGGCGCTGGCGGAGCGTGCGTGTCACCGGTTTCGAAGTCTCTTCTGGCATGATCCCTCGTCAGTAGTGGAAGCGGCATTGCAGGATGACCAGCGTCTGCTCAGCGCCGGTTCCGACAACGCTATAGACGAGCCGGTGTTCCTGGGTAATCCGCCTCGACCACATGCCCTTGAGCGTTCCCTTCAAAGGTTCCGGTTTTCCGATGCCCTCGAAGGGATGGCGGGTCATGTCGCGCAGCAGGTCATTGATCCTTGCCAGTGTCTTTCGGTCGTTTTCTTGCCAGTAGACATAGTCCGTCCAGCCGTCCGGCACGAAAGCGATCCGCATATCTACAGATTCATGCCGAGTGCCAGCGACGGCTCGGTGGTGTTGCCGGAGAGCATGTCCTGCTTCGCCTTCAGAAGCCGTGCGGCATTGGCGGGCGATGAAAGGAGATGGATCGTCTCAAGCAGGCTTTCATATTCATCCTTGCCCATCAGGACAGCCGAGGGCTTGTCCCGTCTGATGATCTCGACCGGGGCTGCGTCGTCATTGACCTTGTCGAGAAGACCGGCGAGTTCGGCTCGGGCCTTCGAGAAGAAAATCGTATCCACGCTCTAATCTCCAAGTTGTCCCGAATATGGTACAACTCTAGACGTCTTGCAACGCCAATCACCCGATCAGGCAGAACTTGTCGACATCGACCATGCCCTTGTCGGAAATCTTCAAATGCGGGATGACCGGCAATGGCAGGAAGGCGACTTGCAGGAAGGGTTCTTCGAGAGTCGTTCCAAGGGCATAGGCCGCTTGTCTCAAGTGATGCAGCGTGTCGCGCACGCTCTCATAGGGCTCGAGGCTCATGAGGCCTGCGACGGGGAGCGGGATTTCGCCCGTGACCTTGCCGTTTTCGACCACGACGAAGCCGCCCTTGATGTCTCCCAGCCGGTTGGCGGCGAGCGCCATGTCTTCTTCCGAAACACCGACGACGCAGATGTTGTGGCTGTCATGGCCGACGGTCGAGGCGATTGCGCCCTTCTTCAGGCCGAAACCCTGGACGAAGCCGTTGGCATGATTGCCGTTCTTGCCGTGGCGTTCGATGACGGCGACCTTGATGATGTCGTTGTCCAGATCGACCGAGGTCTGGTTGCCGGAGGTCGGCAGGCGAAAGCGGCGGTGCTCGGTGATGATCTTGCCGGGCATCACGCCGATCACGGGTGTTTCGCCTTCGGCCACCGGCACGCCGAAATCGGCGGCCTTGACGATCCGTGCCTTGACGCTGTCGAGGCCAACAGGGGCGACAGACTTGCGGGTCGCAAACAGTGCGTCGGTCACGCGACGCCCGGCGGAGAACACCATTTCGGCCTTGCAGTTTTCCAGGGTGTCGACGACGACGAGATCGGCGCGCCAGCCAGGTGCTACGAGGCCGCGGTCACGCAGCCCAAATGCCCGGGCCGCTGAAATCGATGCGGCGCGATAGACGGCGAGCGGTTCGACGCCGTTTCTGATCGCCTCGCGGATCAGATAGTCGAGATGGCCCTGTTCGGCGATGTCGAGCGGGTTGCGGTCGTCGGTGCAGAGCGCCAGGAAGGGCGAGAGCCGCTCGGTGAGGATGGGTATCAGCGCGTGCAGATCCTTCGAGACCGAGCCCTCGCGTACCAGAATATGCATGCCCTTGCGGATCTTTTCCATCGCCTCGGCTGCCGTCGTGCATTCGTGGTCGGTGCGGATGCGGGCGGAGAGATAGCCGTTCAGGTCGCGGCCCGAGAGCAGCGGCGAATGGCCGTCGATATGTCCGTCCTGGAAGGCTTCGAGTTTCGCCATGCAGATCGGATCCTTGTGGATCACCCCTGGGAAATTCATGAATTCTGCAAGGCCGATCACCTTGGGATGGTGGCGGAAGGGCAGGAGACGCTCGATGGGCAGATCGGCACCCGCCGTTTCCAGATGGGTGGCGGGCACGCAGGACGAAAGCTGGACGCGGATGTCCATGATCGTCTGTTCGGCCGAGTCGAGGAAAAACTGGATGCCTTCGGTGCCGAGCACATTGGCGATCTCATGCGGATCGCAGATCACGGTCGTCACGCCATAGGGCAGCACGCAGCGGTCGAATTCATGCGGCGTGACCAGCGAGCTTTCGATATGCAGATGCGTGTCGATGAAACCGGGCACGACGATCTTACCCGAGATATCGATGATTTCGCGGCCCTCATAGGCCTCGACCGTGCCGACAATGGTGTCGCCGCAGATCGCGATGTCGGAGGCCACGAGCTCGCCGGTGACGAGATCGAAGAAGCGACCGCCCCTCAGAACGATATCCGCTGGTTCGCGGCCCGTGCCCTGATCGATGCGGCGTTCGAGGTCGGTCATGGCGGCGTCTCCTGTTCTGTTGTTCCCCCCACTGTAGCGAGTGCCACCGGCAGAGGGGAAGGGCTGCGATATCCGCGAGTCCGCCTCTTACACAGAAGACCCGCTCGCCGGAGGTATCGCATCGAAACGCTCATCGATCGGCACGCCGAGGGCGACAGCCAGTGCATTGGTCCGGCTTGCCATGGCAATGACCTGCAGGAGTTCGGCATGCATTGCCGGGGTCATGCCCTTGGCCTTGGCCGACGCCGTGTGGGAGTGAACGCAATAGGCACAGCCATTCGTCGCGGAAACTGCAATGTAAATCAGTTCCTTGACCAGCGGATCGAGTGCGCCAGGCGCCATAACGGTTTGCAGTCTGTCCCAGACGCTACGAAGCTCGTCCGGATCATGGGCCAGCGCCCGCCAAAAGTTGTTGACGTAGTCGGTACCGCGCTTTTCGCGGATGTCGTTGAAGACGGCGAGCGCATTGGCGCTCGCCTCCTCATCGCTCAGAAGGGGAAGAACTGCCATCGGGTGCCTTCCTTCAAACGAGGGCCAGGACGCGCGCCGGGCCGCCGGTGCCGCCCTTGTGTTTTGGCGCGCCGACAATGATGGTCGCGCCCTTGACCGGCAGTTCTTCGAGATTGTTCAGGCATTCGATGCCGTAACGGCCACCCGGAAGCCAGCTTGTGTGCACGGCGAAGTCCGCCGAATTGCCCGGGTCGAGCGACAGCGTGTCGACGCCGATCGCGGCCACGTCAAGCGTGGCGAGCAGATCGGTCGCCGACTTGCCGAAGCCGGGGAAGGCGAATTTGCCGGCGCTGTCATTGCGGAAGGAGGGATCCGTTACCTTCTTCGCCCAGCCGGAGCGCAAGGCGACGACCGCGCCCTTGGGGATCTCGCCATTGGCGCTGATCCAGGCCTCGACGTCTGCGGCTTCCAGGGTCGTGTTGGCCTCTTCCTTCGCCCGGTCGGTGATGTCGATAATGGCAAGGGGGGCCACGAGCTTTTCGGGCTCGATCTCGTCGACGCTCTGGCCGTCGGCGCTGAAGTGGAGCGGCGCGTCGATATGCGTGCCGGTATGTTCGAAGATCGTCAGCTTATGCAGCTGGTAGCCGTTCTTGGCGAATTCCACGGCCCATTCATATTCGATCCCGGGCGTCCCGTCGAAGGTTGGGAAGGCGCCGTCATAGGCATGGGTGAGGTCGATCACCTTGCTCGGGCTCTGCTCGGCGAGCACCGGCTTTGCGATGCCGCCGGCGGTGACTGCCGCGCCGGCAACCGCCATGCCCTTGAACAGCGAGCGACGCGACAGCATGGTCCGCTTTACATTTTCCATCACGCAATGATTGCACATCCGATATTGCCCTCTCCATGTGGTTTGCACTTCAAGAGAGTATCGGATGGCGACGCGCCGACAAGCGGAAAGGTGGTCGCCGGATTGCGGGCGACAGCCGTCCCGTTGCGGCGATCCGCTTAGCGCTTGATTTGAACCGTGAAGCCGAAGCGCATGGCATCGCCCGCCGCCAGCGCCACCGTGTACGGCCGCTCGACGAGTTCCGCTGTGCCGCCGGCATGCGCCGCCATGCCGTGCCAGGGCTCGACGCAGAGGAATGGGGCACCGGGCTTCTGCCAGAGCGCAATATTCGGCAGGTTTTCAAAGGTGAAATGCAGGGTCGGGCCGCCGTCCGTGCCGAAGCGCAGGCCGGTGCCGGCGCCTTCGGGGAAGATCAGGGCGTCCTTGTCGAACAGGGCATGGGTGAGCTCAAGCCTCCCCTTGCTGAAAGGCGAGTTCGGCAAGGTCTGGCCAATCAGGCCATCTTCCAGCTGCACGACGCCCGGCTCGGCGCCGTTATCCAGAATGATGTGATGCGCCCGGCCGTCGGCGCCCGGCAATGGCCAGAGAAAGGCCGGGTGAAAGCCGATGCCGAAAGGGAGCGGCGTGTCGCCGGTGTTTTCCACCGTCGCCATGACTGTAAGGCTGTCGTTTTCCAGGCGGTGCTCGAGCGTCAGGCGGAAATCGAAGGGATAGACCTCGCGCGTTTCCGCGGAGGAGGAGAGTTCATGGCGGCAGCTGGTCGCGCTCTGTTCCACCAGTTCAAACTCCCGGCGCCTGGCAATTCCGTGCTGCGCCATCGGATATGTCGTGCCGCTCACGGCCAGACGGTCGCCGGGCGCCTTGCCGACGATCGGAAAGAGGATCGGCGAGCGACCCGTCCACCAGGCGGCATCGCCATTCCACAACCAGTCGCTGCCATCTGCCGTCTTCAGGGACTGCATTTCGGCACCCAGTGTCGAGACTTCTACGGCAAGCGTTTCGTTGGCGATGCGAATCGTCTGGGGCATGGAAGGTCCTTATTTGTTTGGTGCCATCCTAATGTGCTTGCGTGTGGATCGCGACGGAAAATGGCAGCAACCTTGCGCTTGCTCCCTTATCCTTTGAGCTTCAGCGCTTCCACCGGCAGTCCGGCCTCACGCCAGGCGGTGAAGCCGCCGTCCAGATGGCAGACGCGTTCCAGCCCCATTTCCAGCGCCGTCTTCGTCGCCAGCGCCGAGCGCCAGCCGCTGGCGCAGAAGAAAACGAAGCGCTTGTCTTCGGCAAAGACCGGCTTGTGATAGGGGCTTTCAGGGTCGATCCAGAATTCGAGCATGCCGCGCGGGCAGGCGAAGGCGCCGGGGATCGTGCCTTCGCGCTCGCGTTCGCGCGGATCACGCAGGTCGACGAAGACCGTGTCAGCCTCTGCATGTAGCGGGGCTGCGTCTTGCGGCGCAATCGCCTGCACCAGCGCATTCGCCTCGGCCAGCAAGTCCTTGTAGCCCTTTTTCATTTCGCTCTCCGCAGGTTCCGGTGTCTGCTGCACAAGGCTATCCTAGCAACACCTGGATCCCTGTCACGGGATGCCGTCGTTGAAGTGACGGTCTGCCGCATTGCTGCTTGGCATTCTGAAGCCTAATTCTCATGTCATGACAGCCAAGCCCGCCCCCAATAACCCGATCATTGTTTTCGATGCGGAATGCATTCTCTGCTCGGCGAATGCGCAATTCGTGCTGCAGCACGATACGGCGAGGCGCTTCCGGCTCGCGGCGATGCAAGGGGCGGTTGGTGCCGATCTCTATCGTCGGTTCGGCATTGACCCCGCTGATCCGGACACGATGATCCTCGTCGACGGCGACAGTCTGCTTCGCGACAGCGATGCGGTCCTTTCTATCTATGCCGGCCTCGGCTGGCCCTGGAAGGTACTCTCGGTGCTTCGGCTCGTGCCGCGCGCCATCCGTGATCCGCTCTACCGGCTGGTGGCACGCAACCGCTACAGGATCTTCGGCAAGCGTGACCGTTGCTGGCTGCCATCACCAGAGTTTCGGGACCGGCTGCTTTGAGCCTGCAGCCAAGCCCACGGTCCAAATCCTACTCGTCACTGCAAGCAAGAAAGGCGGCCGCTGCCGGCCGCCTTTCCGTCAAACGTCGCGCTTCCAGCCTTACTCAGCCGAAACCGTCTTGCCGCCTTCCCATTTGTAAACGGCAAAGCTCTGCGAGGTCAGGTCGCCCGTCTCGCCATAGGTCAGCTTGCCGATGGCGGTCGGGATTTCCGAGCCGTCCTTGAGGGCTGCGGCCACGGCTTCGGCGTCGTCGGCGCTTCCGGCCTTGGTGATGCCGGCAGCCAGCACTTCAACCGCGGCATAGGCGTTGAGCGTGAAGGCTTCAGCCGGAACGGACTTTGCGGTCAGGGCAGCAACGGCAGCCTTGCTGTCGTCGTTCTTCAGCGCATCGGCGGCATTGGTGAAGATCGTGCCTTCGGCAGCGTCTCCGCCGATCGTGACGAATTCATTGTTCGACAGGCCGTCACCGGCGATCAGCTGGGCGGAAAGACCGGCGTCCTTCATCTGACGGACCATCAGACCGGCTTCCGGATGGTAGCCACCGAAATAGATGACTTCGACGCCTTCCGCCTTCAGGCGGGTGACGAGCGCGCCGTAATCCTTCTCGCCGGCCGTCAGTGCGTCGTTGAAGACTTCAGTCACGCCGCCCGCGTTGAGGGCAGCCTTGAAGGCATCGGCGAGACCCTTGCCGTACTGGCCCTTGTCGTTGAGGATCACGATCTTCTTGTCCTTGAACTTTTCAAGCACGAGCTTGGCAGCCACGTCGGCCTGCTGGTCGTCGCGGCCGCAGGTGCGCAGCACTGTTGTGAGGCCGCGTGCGGTGAGGTCAGGGGCGGTGGCCGTCGGGGTGACCATCAGCGTGCCGTTTTCGGCAAGTACGCTGGAGGCAGGCACGGCAACGCCCGAGGTGACCGGGCCGACGACGAAGCGGATGCCTTCGCCGACCAGCTGGTTGGCGGCCGAGACGCCCTGCTTCGGTTCGCCGGCATCGTCGGCAACCTTGATGACAAGCTGTTCGCCGTTGACGCCGCCCTTCTTGTTGATTTCCTCGACGGCGGTTTCTGCGCCGTTCTTGATCTGCGCGCCGACGGCGGCCAGCGGACCTGTGAGCGGTGCCATCAGACCGATGGTGATGTCGGCATGGGCGACCGGTGCAGCGGCGATCAGGGCCGCGAGTGCGGTCGCTGCGAGAAGGTGAAATTTCATGTCGTGCTCCTTGGGTGGCGCAACCGATCTTTGTCGATTTTTACGCCGGCTGGGTTCTTTTGTTTCGTTCCCCAGACCAGCTTTAGCCAAAATCGGAAGGAGACAAAAGACCGCGAGCAGCGGTCATCTGTCACGCCCAGGAGTTTACCACGATGATTGTTGTCGTTTGGGCCGATCAGCGGATGGCGATCAGAGGATGGCGACGCGCTGACCGTATGGCGTGTCGCCATCGAAATCGCTGTGTCCGATTGTATCGGCTTGGGCGAGCATGCCGTTGCCGGCTGCCGCCGCTTCCTGCTGCTTGCGCAGTGCCAGCTCTGCCATTGCGATCTGCTGCAATTCCATCAGGTCATTGGCGATCTGGGCGCGGCGGGCGGCAAGCTGCAGTTCTTGCCGCTCGGGGGCGGCGACCGGAGCCTTGACGGTGCTGGCTTCGGAAGACGGATCCTTGCGGAACATGCGTTTGAAAAGGTCGACCACGGGTTTTCCTGCCGGGACGTGCTCCGGGCCGGTTGCCGGCGACCTGATGTCGATAGCGAGGCGGCTGGATGCTGCTGTACTCGTCGGCTGAACCTTAAGCTGTCATTCGCGTCGGGTTCGGCTGGGCGAATCTCTTGTCGCAGGATAAGGGGCGATTCGCTGTCAGACAAGATGGTCTGCGGTCCAGTCAGGAAAGATCCGTCGTGATCTGGTTTTCCAGGCGAGCGGCGCAAAAAAAGCGGCCACTCGGACCGCTTTTTTCCCAACTTATCGGTGGCTGATCTCAGATGTTCTTTTCCAGCACCTTGCGGAGCTTGTCGAAGAGTTCGTCGATCTGCTCCTTGGTGATGATCAGCGGCGGCGACAGCGCGATGATATCACCGGTGGTGCGGATCAGCAGACCATCGGCATAGGCGTTGAGGAAGGCGTTGAAGGCGCGCTTGGTCGGCTCGCCGTCAATGGGCTTCAGTTCGATCGCGCCGATCAGGCCGAGATTTCTGATATCGATGACATTCGGGCAATCGCGGAGAGAATGCAGCTTTTCTTCCCAGTAGGGTGCGATCTCGGCGGCACGGGTGAGCAGGCCCTCGTCACGGTAAGTGTCGAGCGTGCCGAGCGCTGCGGCCGATGCGATCGGATTGCCAGAATAGGTGTAGCCGTGGAAGAACTCGATCATATGCTCGGGGCCGGCCATGAAGGCGTCATGGATTTCGGCGGTGACAAAGACAGCGCCCATCGGAATGACGCCGTTGGTCAGGCCCTTGGCGGTGACCATGATGTCAGGCTTCACGTCGAAATACTGCGAAGCAAAGGGCGTTCCGAGACGACCGAAGCCGGTGATGACTTCGTCGAAGATCAGCAGGATGCCGTGCTTGGTGCAGAGTTCGCGCAGGCGCTGCAGATAGCCCTTTGGCGGGATCAGGACGCCCGTCGAGCCGGCGACGGGTTCGACGATGACGGCCGCGATCGTCGAGGCGTCATGCAGGGTGACGATCCGTTCGAGTTCGTCGGCCAGATCGCCGCCATGTTCGGGCATGCCCTTGGTGAAGGCGTTCTTGGCCGGCTGATGGGTGTGCGGCATGTGGTCGACGCCGGTGAGCAGAGTGCCGAACATCTTGCGGTTGGAGACAATGCCGCCCACTGAAATGCCGCCGAAGTTGACGCCGTGATAACCGCGCTCGCGGCCGATCAGACGGGTGCGCGACCCTTGCCCTTTTACGCGCTGATAGGCGAGCGCGACCTTGAGGGCAGTCTCGACCGATTCAGAGCCGGAATTGGTATAGAGCACATGCGCCATGTTGTCGGGCGCGATGTCGATCAGGCGGTTGGCGAGTTCAAAGGCTTTCGGGTGGCCGAGCTGGAAGGCAGGAGCGTAATCCAGTTCGCCGGCCTGCTCGCGGATCGCTTCGGTGATCAGCGGGCGGCAGTGGCCGGCATTGACGCACCAGAGGCCTGCCGTGCCGTCAAGCACCTGGCGGCCGTCATGGGTGGTGTAGTGCATGTCCTTGGCGCCAACGAAAAGGCGCGGTTCCTTCTTGTACTGGCGGTTCGCAGTGAACGGCATCCAGAAGGCGCGCAGATCGTTAGGCGTGGAATTGAGGCGGTTCGACATCGTGTTCTCCATGGCCTTGTCATCACGGGCGGCCACTGCCCGGCCCCGGTTGATGCGCCGGCGGCTTTGTTTGCGTCGTCACGTTAGCAGTGATCGAAACACCGTCAAGGCGGCATCACGAAAGGTCATGGATCCCTGAATTTAAGTGATGCGCCTCGCGGATTGCGCGATCGCCCCTTTGCCATCGAGAATGGCCGGGGAGGAGGCATCGTTTGCTATCTGCATCTTTGCAAATGGCTGCGGACATGAAAAAGCCCCGGCCGGTCATTCGGGACGGGGCTCGATCGGTTCCGGTTCGTGACCGGATATCTTCAACGCAGTAATCCCGTGGGATGGCCGGGCTCTATGCCGCGTTCCATCCGCTTGGGAGCGCTGTCATCAAGCGGCGTTCTTAGCGGCCGCAGGGGCGCAATAGATGCTTTCCAGTGTCGACAGGATCTTAATGACCGATTCCGACGTGGAGGAGTAATAGATGGTCTGGGCGTCGCGGCGGGTCTTGACCAGCTTCTGCGCGCGCAGCTTGGACAGGTGCTGAGACAGTGCCGATTGGCTGAGGCCGACCTGGTTAGCGAGCACGCCGACCGGAACCTCACCTTCAACGAGGCTGCAGAGGATCATCAAGCGTTTCGGGTTCGCCATGGCCGACAGCAGGCTTGCTGCTACGTTGGATTGCTCCGACAAATCTCTTGTTTTCATCTGTTCAACTTTCCTATCTCGATTGCCTGATGGGGGAGGGGCAGTCGTTGAAAATCCGTGCCTTAGCTATGACACGAAATGTAGCAGGGGCTCCAAATTTGTATATGCCTAAATTTAAGGTACTGCGTATACTGAATTAGGTAACTCTAAAATCATATGTGTTTTTGTTCGGATTGGCTCCAAAAACTCATGTCGAATTAACAAGTCCTTGTAAGATATATCGATTCCGGAAGAATCAATACCAGTGAAAGTCCACTCTCCAGGTGGTGCGCCATAGGTAGTGGTGGCAATCTTTTCTGCAAGCCCCGGAAACAGCACCCCCAATTCTAGCAGTAGGTCTGCTTCGCACCCCCAGAAATCACAGTGGGTCGTCTCGATGCGAAAATCCGCTCCTGAGAGGTGGTAGGCGCGGCCGAAGCCGCCATTCAGACTGCCACGCTCCACCACGAGGCGGAAAAAGCGGAAGTCGGGAAAGTCGATATAGAGCTTCGATTTCGGATGGCGTGCGAGGAAGCGCTCACGCAGCCGCGCATGATCTGAGCTGCCGCGTTCAACCACCTGCGCGCTGCATTGCAGGCTGAGCCTGGGATAGGCGAGCGGGTCCCCCTTGCCTGGCTCGCCGACGAGAAGGCTCGTGCGTGGATCGGTCGTCAGTGCCCTGGTATGGGCGGAGAGCTCAGAGACAAGAATGACGGCAGCGCCATCGCTATCGCTGCCGATCACGACCCGGCTGACGGCGGGGAAATGCGTGTCCGGATCGATCACGCCGATGGCCGCATAGCGTGCGCCACGCAGGAGCACGCGTGCCTGTCGGCGCGCATCCTCGTCCGTCTCGCGAATCACCTGGGGCCGGTCGGCGGGTTTTTCCGTCGGCTGGCCAGCGGGCTCGCCCGCTGGCTGCTGCCTGGGCTCTGTCTCGGGCGTCGTCATCGTTCATCCTGTTTCGGACGAGGCGACGCGCCCAAGGTTCAAGCCTTGCGGCGGTGCCGCGTCAGTCCGGTGATCACATCCTGTGCATTGATCGTGCCGATGACGGCGCCATTGTCAACGACCCCGATTGTGCCTGGTCGCTGCGACAGGGCGTCAAGCACCTCGACCAGCGCCGTTCCGGGCGCTGTGGTGCCGCTGACCATGGCGTCCTGTGACGAAGCGCCGGGGCGCATGACGTCGGCAGCGGTCAGCATGTTGATCGGGTTCATGTTCTGAACGAAGTCCGCGACATACTGATTCGTTGGGTTCTGGACAATCTCCTGTGGCGTTCCACACTGGATGATCCGCCCGCCTTCCATGATGGCGATCCGGTTGCCGATGCGGAAGGCTTCGTCCAGGTCGTGGCTGACGAAGAGAATGGTCTTCTTCAGGCGGGCCTGGAATTCGAGGAGCTCGTCCTGCAGACGGGTGCGGATCAACGGATCGAGTGCCGAGAAGGGCTCGTCCATCAGAAGGATCGGGGCGCCCGTGGCAAAGGCGCGAGCGAGACCAACACGCTGCTGCATGCCGCCCGAGAGTTCGTTGACCTTGCGGTGCGCCCATTGGCCGAGATTGACCAGTTCCAGCTGCTGGGCAACAGTCTTCTGGCGCTCGGCATCTGGCACGCCCGCCAGCTCGAGGCCAAAGCCGACATTTTCCGCGACGGTCCGCCAGGGCAGGAGGCCGAACTGCTGGAAGACCATGGAGACGGTGTGCATGCGCAGGTCGCGCAGATGTGCCGCCGGGGTCTTGTAGGGGTCGACATAGCCCTCCGCGGTCTTGACGCCCACGGAGCCGCGGACCACTGGGGCGAGGCCATTGACGGCCCGCAGCAGGGTCGACTTGCCAGAGCCGGATAGGCCCATCAGCACGAGGATCTCGCCTTCCTTGACCGTGAGCGAGGCCTCGGCGACGCCAAGCACGAGGCCGGTTTCTCGGCCGATTTCGTCGCGGGTCTTGCCTTCGTCTATCATTTCGATGGCGCGGGCCGGATTGTCGCCGAAGACGATGTCGACATTTTTAAAGATGACTGCGTCGGTCATGCGTCTTCTCCTGGAATGCGGAAGATCCGGTCGAGGATGATCGCCAGGATGACGATGCACAGGCCCGCCTCGAAGCCGCGGGCAATATTGACGGTGTTGAGCGCACGCACCACCGGCACGCCGAGGCCGCTTGCACCGACGAGTGCTGCGATCACCACCATCGACAGCGACAGCATGATGGTCTGGGTGAGGCCGGCCATGATCTGCGGCATGGCGAAGGGTAGTTCCACCTTGCGCAGCACCTGCATCGGCGTTGCACCGAAGGCGACAGCCGCTTCGACGAGCGAAGGCGGCGTCGAGATGATGCCAAGGCGCGTCAGGCGGATCGGGGCGGGAATGGCAAAGATGACCGTTGCGATCAGACCGGGCACCATACCAAGTCCGAAGAGGATCAGCGCCGGGATCAGATAGACGAAGGTCGGAATGGTCTGCATCAGGTCGAGCACGGGGCGAACGCCTGCATAGAGCCAGGGGCGACGGGCGCAAGCAATGCCGACGGGCACGCCGATCACCATCGAGACCCCGGTTGCGGCCAGCACCAGGGCCAGCGTTTCCATCGTCTCTTTCCAGTAGCCCTGATTGTAGATGAGGAGCAGGCCGAGGAAGGTGAAGGCGACGACGCCGACCGAACGGCGTATGGCCCAGGCGACCAGCGAAAAGACGAGGATCATCAGGATCGGATAAAAGCTCTCTGCCGCCGTGCCCTTCACGAAGGTGCCTTGCAGCACAAAGAGCATGGCGTTGATCGACGCGCTCAGAATGGTGGCGATGAAGTCGAAAACGAAATCGACATTGGCGGTGAGCCAGTCGACGAAGCTCTTCGAGCCGGGGCCGATGGGCAGTTTGTAGTCAGTCAGGAAATCCATGCGTGTCCCCGAATAGGCTTATGATCATTGCCTGGAGGCCGCGCGGCAGGGTCCTCCCTCCCGGCCGCGCGGTTCCACATTCGATGAACGAAGATTAGAGGCCGAGGGCCGTCTTCACTGCAGCAAGACCATCGCTGCCGTCCTTGGTCGTGACGCCGGCGAGCCAGGGCTCGATTGCTGCCGGGTTGGCCTTCAGCCAGGCGCTGGCGGCCGCTTCCGCATCCTCGCCGTCGTTCAGGATCTTGCCCATGATCTCGTTTTCCATCTGGAGCGAGAACTTGAGGTTGGTGACGAACTTGCCGACATTCGGGCACTCGGCCGTGTAGCCGGCGCGTGTGTTGGTGAAGATGGTCGCGCCACCGAAGTTCGCGCCGAAGATCTCGTCACCGCCGGACAGATAGGTCAGCTTGAAGTTGGCGTTCATCGGATGCGGTTCCCAGCCGAGGAAGACGACGGGTTCGCCATCCTTTTCGGCACGAGCAACCTGGGCCAGCATGCCCTGTTCGGAGGATTCAACCACTTCGAAACCGTCGAGGCCGAACTTGCCGCCGTCGATCATGTCGAGGATCAGGCGATTGCCGTCATTGCCGGGCTCGATGCCGTAGATCTTGCCGCCGAGGGCGTCTTTGTTCTTGGCGATATCGGCGAAGTCCTTGATGCCGAGTTCAGCGCCCTTGGCGTTGGTCGCGAGCGTGTATTTTGCGCCTTCAAGGTTCGGTCCGAAGATTTCGACCGACTTGTCGTCGCGATAAGGCGCAATATCGGCTTCCATGGTCGGCATCCAGTTGCCGAGGAAGACGTCAATGTCCTTGTTCTTCAGCGACGAGTAAGTGACCGGTACGGAGAGAACAGTGGTCGTCGGCTCGTAGCCGAGCGCCTTCAGGAGCACCGAAGCGGTTGCCGTGGTGGCCGTGATGTCGGTCCAGCCGACATCGGAGAAGCGAACGGTCGAGCAGCTTTCGGCTTCGGCAGCGGAGAGCGGTGCCGCGCTGACGGCGATCAGCGATACGGTGGCTGCGAGAAGGCGACGACAAGTGGTGAGGCTATTCATAGTGAAGACTCCCGGTTCTTTTTTTGAGGTTCCCAACTCAACATTCAATACCCGAAATTGCAAGGAGGCCCGCGCATTTGCGTCGCAGGAGCGGCCCCGTTTGCGACTCTGACAAATTTTGTGTCTGAGATGCGGTGTTCGTCGCGCTGGACGCCGATCTTGCCCGGATTGATCCGCGTCAAAGCGCGGACTTGTGGAACCGGTCCATCATGGTTCTTATCAGCGATGCTGCATCGGCAGCGCGTGAAGGGAATATAGGAGTGTTCATGAAGACGTCGTCCAAATTCGTGTTGCTTTCCGGTGCCATGGCCATGCTGGCCGCGCCGGTATCGGCGATTGCGGCCGGGGATCCGGTTGCCGGCGCCAAGGCCTTCAAAGTCTGTCAGGCCTGTCATGTCGCCACCGAGGCGAAGAACAAGGTGGGCCCGCATCTCTCTGGCGTCGTTGGCCGCGCCGTGGGTACGGCTGAAGGCTACAAATACTCGCCGGCCATGACCGAATTCGGCCAGGGAAAAGTGTGGGACGAAGCGCTTCTCACCGAATATCTCAAGGCGCCGAAGGCCATGGTCAAAGGGACAAAGATGGCCTTTGCCGGCGTCAAGAAAGACGAGGATATCGCCAACATCATCGCTTATCTCAAGGATCCGGCGGCCGGCGGTCAGTAAGGCCTGTATTTCGACCCTGAATTGCGACGGTGTTGCTCCGCTGTCGCAATTTTCCACCAGAAGATCTTGTAGCGTCATCAACACCCTCCATATCGGTAGGGTGTAACGCATGTGTGCGATGCGATACTTTTTCGTGTCTGGAAACGCGTTATGGTGGCCACGACAAGGGTCCGGCGCTTTGCCGGTGGGACGACAGGGAGACGACATGGCGAGTTTGCAATCCTTCGACAGTGAAATCGAGAAGACGCGGGCGATCGTTGCGGAGATGCGTGGCAAGATCGAGCAGTCGGGCAGTGTGCTCGATACGCTGGCGAAGAGCGACAGCAAGCTCACCGATCCGAATTTCGACATTGAAAACGCCCGGATCTCGGATGTGCTCAATCAGCAGAAGGTGATGGAATCGAACATCGCCGACCTGATCATCGGGCTCGAGGATGCGACCAATGTCTTCGGCTCCGAATTCGAGAGCATGAAGAGCTTCTCCGGCTTTGAAAAATTCATCGGTGTCTTTTCCAGGCAGCGGGCGCAACGGATGCGCACCGAGCGCGTGCGCAACATGTCGCTTGCCGGCAATCTGCAGGAACTGCTGGCCAAGTCGGATAGCATTGTCGGCATCCTGAAGGACCAGAAGGCTGTGCTTGAGCAGCGTTATGCGAGTTCGGAACAGAGCCTGATCCAGGTCATCGAACGGCGCAAGCAGACCATTGCCAATCTGGAGACGACGCAAACCCGGATCGAGCAGCTGAACCCGATGTTGCTCGACATCGAAAGCAAGATCGCCGCCTCGACCGACACCGGCGAGCGGACCGATCTGGAGGCAGAGCGCTCCAAGCTTGCGACCGAATACAATCAGGCCCAGGCACGCGAGCAGGAGCTCTTGGCGGAAAGCCAGACGCTGGAACGCTACACCTCGATGTTCCAGACCTTCGTCGATTCGCTCAACAACCAGATCGCGGCGCAGAACACGCTGATCAACAAGCTGACCATCGATACCGAGCAGCGCATCGTGCTCTACAAGGCGCTTGAGGATTCGTTGAAGACCGCTGCCCAGCAGGAGGTTGCTCACCGGATCAACACGCTCGGTTCCCAGGTCGATACGGCGGCCGAGGAAACCATGGCCGGTATTGGTGCTGCCGCCCAGCGCCATATCGGCGATCTCCTGGAGCTGCACGAGAAGAACATGCTCTCGACCGCAGATATCCAGCGCCGCAAGAAGCTCGCCGACGATGCATTTTCCCGCCGCTTCCAGACGGTGATCGAAAAGCACAATTCGGCCAATTACGTGAAGCCTTGAAGCGGGCCGGAGCCGCCCGCTGTTTCAGGAGAAAGATAGCATGAGTAATAATGCGGTGCCTGCGCAATCCGGCGTGGGCAGCTCGGTTCTGCGTGGCCTCATTCTGGCCGGTGTTGCGGGTATCGCCGTCCTGATGGTCGTCACCGGCAGTTTCTACACGGTTGACGAAGGTGAGCGCGGGGTCATCCTGCGCACCGGCGCCGTGGTCGGGACAGCCGAGCCGGGCCTTGGTTTCAAGCTTCCTTTCCTTGACCGGGTGGTCATGGTGAGCACGCAGAGCCGCGCCCAGATCTATGACGAAGTGGCCACCTATTCCCGCGACCAGCAGGCGGCAAACCTGAAGCTCTCGGTGAACTATCGCCTGCCGCCCGACCAGGTGGAGCGGATCTATGCCGATTACGGCGGCGAGGATGGTCTCGTCAGCCGCCTGGTTGACCGGCGGGTCTATGAGCAGACGAAGACGGTCTTCGGACGGTTCAATGCGGCGACCGCCATTCAGGAGCGCGCGCGCCTCAATGCCGAGATCGAGCAGGCAATCCGCGAATCGGTCATCGGGCCTGTGATCATCGACAGCGTGCAGGTCGAGAACATCGATTTCTCCGAAGCCTATGAGCAGTCGATCGAAAACCGCATGCTGGCGGAGGTCGAGGTACAGAAACTGCGCCAGAATGCCGAGCGCGAGAAGGTTCAGGCCGAGATCACCGTCACCCAGGCCAACGCCCAGGCGGCATCGATCCGGGCGGAAGCCGAGGCGCGAGCCGAAGCCACTCGTCTTGCCGGCGACGCCGAGGCCGATGCGATCCGCGCCAAGGGTGCGGCCTTGCGCGACAATCCGGAACTGATCAACCTGACCGCTGCCGAGCGTTGGGATGGGCAACTTCCGACGACGATGATCCCGGGAGCGGCCGTGCCCTTTATCGGCACGAAGTAAGGGCGCAGAGAGATAGCGTCGGGGGACGAGGGAGATGACGCGATGATCCATGCAACCGAAACGGCGGTTTCGCCCTATTTCAACGCCATTCGCTCGGCGCTTGGCGGACTGGAGACATTTTTCTCCGGTCCGCAGCCGGCGGACGCGCTGCTTGGGCAATCAGCGCTTCACATGCTTCCCTATCTGGACCGGCTGCGCAATTCCTTCGCCTGCTGGCAGAACCGCATCGACTTTACCGGGCAGTTCCGCATCGCCCGGGCTGAGAGCGGTTTTCCCGTCTTTCAGAACGTCCTGGAACTGGAAAACGACCGGGCAGGTTCCGCCCAACGGCTCGCCGCCATTCCGGCTGCCGATGCGCTGAAGCAGGACATGGTGGATTTCATCCTGCGCCAGCGTGCCTTTCCGTCAGCCCTGCAGCAGCAGATCGCCGAGCGCCTCTATCTGGAGCGTGTCAGTGCCGGCGAAATTTTCTCGCCTCTGGTCTTGCCGACGACCGTGGGGGTCGCGGTCAATCCGAAGTCGCGTCGGCCAAGCTATCTCGTCAGCTGGGCAGCGTTTGATGGCACGAGCACGCTGCCGATGATCTATCTGGCCACCGTCGAGGACAGTTCCGAGAATGTCGGCCGTATCCTGGTGACGGAGGAAGGCAGGCTGAACGCCGAGGTCGAGATTCCGCTGCCGGTGGGCGGCCTGCTCAATCCGGACCTTGCACGGGCCTTTGATGATTTCTGCGGCAAGAATTCGTCCTATTCGCTGACGCCGGCGACGATCGCCACAAACATGGATCGGGATTTCGAGATGCTGCATCCGAAATCGCTCGGCCGTGTCGTCCTCGGTCCCTTTTATTCCGCCGGGATTACCGAGAATACCGGGCGTGTGAACGACATCCTCAGCCGGGTGCGCAAGCCTGAGAATGCCTGGGTCATGACCTGGACCGTGCAGGAGGTGTTTTCCAAACGCGAGCAGCCAGCGGTGAAGGGCTTCTTTTCCTCGACGCCGGCATCGCAGGAATTCCACATCGAGACCCATGATCTCGAAGCGGCGCGCATGGGCGTCTCGGCTTACGAGAAGCACGCGCTTGTGCCGCATGATGCCTATCAGGCGCTGTATGCAGCCGGCGAGACCAAGGCGGTCTTCGAGAATTTCAAGGTACACGTGATTTCCGGCGATCAGATCGTCAGCGAGGTTTGAGAGATGAGCGAATTGACCGCAGGCCTGACCACGCTGCACGAAGCCGATATTGCCAAACACCTGACCGTTGCCCAGGGGCTCGTCACCCGTTTCATCATGCTCGACAGCGGTGATGGCGAGGGTGCAGGCAGCGCCATCGCTGGCACGGGGCGGCGCTTCGTCTCGACCGTTTCGACGGGCGCGGTGCGCAAGACCCGCGAGGTCGAGCTTGTAAAGACCATCCAGGCGACGGGGCAGGGCGATCCGCTGATGACGCCTGCCCAGCATACGGTGCTTTACCGTATCAGGCGCGGCGTTCAGATTGCGCTTGCCGTCGGCGAGGTCTTTGCCCGCCAGACCGAGCTTGAGAGCCTGCAGGCCCGCAATATCACCGCCCCTTTGCAGGGCGAGGAGGCGGCCCGGTTCAAGGGGCTGCTAGCCTCGGCATCCTATGTCTGCGCCTTCGCCTTTTCAGCCTATCTGCTGGCAACGGTTGCGGGCGAGAGCGCGCAGCTTGACGGCTTGCGCGAGCCGGATTTCCTGTTCGATACGCCCCAGGACGGCTTGAAAAGTCTGATCGGCGGACTGGATACAGCCTTGAAGGGGGCGGGCGACGACACGACCGTGATCGGCCGAAGCCGCGCCTTTGCCGAACTTGCCCTGCAGGGGCTGCTGACGCGCAAGGCCCGCTTCGAGCATCTCGGAGCCTTCGAGAACGCCCATATCCGCGTCGACCAGGATGACTTTACCCTTGATGGCTTCGACGCCGTGCCGAGCGCCAAATCCAAACCGCTGTCGATGAGCTTCAAGAAGCCGGAAGAGATCATTGGCAATCACATCGCCAAGTATCAGGCGCTGAAGCTTGCCAAGATGCTGATGGCCTATGATTTCGACCGGCAGATGAACCCCTTTGTCGAACTCGGCGGCTTTCTCTTCACCTTTATCGGCGATGGCATGCCGGGCACCGGCAAGACGATCCTGATCCAGATGCTGGCGGGTCTCTTGAACGACTACTGCCGGATGGCGGGTTATGCCTTCCATTACGAGAATTTCGGCGTCGATCAGATCTCGTCCTATCAGGGCAAGTCGGGCCAGAATGCCAAGAGCTTCGTCAACAACGTGCTCAACCCGCGCGTCATCGGCTTCGGCACGATCGACGACGTCGACCAGGTCACGGCCAAGCGCTCCGACGATCGGGCATCATCAGGCCAGCATGAGGTGACCGCCGTGCTGATGGAGAGCTTTGCCGGCGCCTCGACCGTCGTGCGCGGCAATGCCACCTTCGGCATGTTCTCCAACTATCCGGAAAATGTCGACGATGCGCTGCGCCAGCGCGCCGGCGCCCGGTGGCTGGTCGATGGACCGCAGACGCGCGAGGATTATATCGACATCTTCTCGCTGCTGGTCGGCAAGAACCACGACATTCCGCTAGGCGAGCATCAGCTCTTTGCCGGTCAGGAGATCCAGAAGGCCGTCAGCCGGTCCTATGGCGAGCACGACAGGCCGAAGGAAGAGGGGCTTGTGGCGGTCTGGGAGCGTCATGAAGCGGCGAACGGCAAGATCGAGACGCTGGCCGATGTCGGCGCCTATCTGCACGCAATCAAGCTTGCCGAGCCTCGCTTCACTGGCCGCGCCATCAAGAACATCACCGACGCCGTGAAGATGCGAGCCATGGATGTCGAGCTGCCCGATGTCTGGTTCGAGAGCCCTGATGTCTTCCTGCACAAGCCCTATGACGAGAAGAAAGCGATGATCTCCGAGCTGCGCGGCCCGGTAACGATGGCGATGATCCTGCAGGAGATCAACCGCTACGCCGACAGCGAATTCCGCTATGCCGACAAGTCGGATGAAGCGGCGGTCAACGAGATCATTCGGCGGGAAAGGCAGCGGGAGCGGGCGATTGGCGAGATCGGGAGGCTGAAGGCGGAGGGGACGTGGTGAGGGGCTGATGTTGCGCTTGCCCCTCATCTGCCCTTCGGGCACCTTCTCCCGTAAACGAGGAGAAGGCCTCGCCGCCGGCCGAGCGCTCCTCCCTCTCCCCGCTTGCGGGGAGAGGGTAGGCTGAGGGGCATTTGCAGAACGCCGAACGACTGGGCGAGGGCCAATACATGCGAGGGGCGAACAAGGGGAGGACGGCACGTGCGAGAAGCCTGCGAAAAGTCGACAACGATGCCGAAGCCGTATTGCGGGCTGAGCTTCGAGGACGGCGTCTTGCGGGGCGAAAATTCGTCCGCCAGTTCCCAATCGGTCCCTACTATGCCGGTTTTGCCTGCCGTGAGGCACTTCTGATGGTGGAAGTGGACGGTAGCCAGCACGTTGACAGTGCGTATGATGCAAGACGGAATGCCTTTATGAACGCGAATGAGTGGTCAGTGGTCAGGTTTTGGAACGTCGATATCCTCAAGGAATGCGAGGCTGTGCTGGAAACCCTGATCGCGGTACTTGATGGTCGTCGTACCGAAGGCACAATCAGCGGAGACCTGACATATCTGCCGGCAGGCCGTCTCCCATGAACCGCCTCCTCGAAGCCGAACTCATCTACGGTCGCCTGCTCACCATTCGCGAACCGCATCTCGTCGCACGTTACAACAAGGCGCTCAGTGGCTTCGGGCTGCCTGAAACGAAGCTGGCCGAATTCGATATCGACATCACCGGCTTTTCGCCGCAGATCGCGGCGGAATTTGGCGATCCGGACTATCTCGATCCGAAGAAGGTCAACCGGCGCTTCATCATTTTGACGCCGGAACAGAACGAACTGCCGGTCGTGCATACCAGCTTTTCCAACACGGCCGGCCTGATGCACGAGTTCTTTGCCGCCAATCTCAGGGCGATCCATGCGATCACGCTGAAGGATACGCTCTATGGTGAAATCGAGGACAGCGTCGCGGAAGTGCTGACGCTCGAGCATCTGCTGTCGATCAACGAGGTGACGTTCAAGGTCCTGTCGGCCGAGGATCTGCTCGGAAAGGCGGGTGAGTTGCGCCGGCTGTGCGATCAGTTGGCCACGAGTGCGACCGCCTGGCGTGACGATGCGATGCTCAACCGGATGGTGGCGCTGGCCAGCGAGGCCGGCGACATCAGGCAGAATACGCTGGTGCCGGACAAGCTGGTGTTTCGCCATGACGCCTTCTGGGCCGATCATTTCGGCGGGGTCTTCGTCTTTGTCGACGAGAAGATCACCACCGTTATCTGTGATCCCGAGGCGCCTAGCTTCCGGCGGTCGCGGCCCTGGCAGGTGAGCTATATCTCGATCCACGACAGCGCGCAGGTCTTCGACTTTCTCGCCCGTACCGGACGGATCGAACTGCCGCGTGCGAGCTGGGTGGAGGCGTCCGGCCTTCTTGCACACCGCGCCGAAATGGTGCTGCTCTCCGTCGCCTCGCGACTTGATCCGGTGCCGAGCTTCACCCGTGTCGATCCGGTCTGGTTGCAGACCCTGCAGCATGGTCAGGCGCGGGCGATTACCGAACACGGCGTCTATCCCGTGCTTCAGGAGGCGCTTCGCACGCTGCAGAAAACCGGTGGCCTCAGGATCGCTGATGTCGAGCCGCGCTATCGTCCGTGGCTCGTCAGGGCGCTGCCGTCGCATGCCGATCAGTGGCTGACAAACCGGTTGATCGCCCATCTGACCGCTGACGATTTTGTCTCGCGCTTCGTCTTCGACAAGCAGGGCTTTTACCGAACTTACGACGATTATCCCGAGGCTTACCGGGATTATGTTGTATCGCGCCTGAAGGCGACTTATCTGCAGGATAAAACGGGCTTTCGAAACCGCCTCTATGGACTAGGAGATCAGCATGCTTGATCCGATCATCGCGTTTTTCCAGCGCATCTTTGCCGCCTTCGGGCGTGGTGTGGGCATGGGCGTGGCCTGGCTGCTCTGGCCATTTCTCGCCGCCCATGGCTGGTATCGCGATCGGACCTGGGTCATTCGCGGCCCGATCCTCGCCTTCCTTGTGCTGCTTGTCGTGTTTTACGGCTCGTTCTTCTACCGTACGCAGGTCTGGCACGGCTTCGACCCGGCCTTTGTGCAGGCGTACAAATTTGACGAACGGACCGTGCCGGCGGGGGCTGCCTTGCCGGATCAGGCCGATCGGTGCCAGGATTCGGCCGTTGTCATGATGAGTGCGACGCTCACCGATCAGAACGTCAACCAGAACAGCTGGGTGTCCTCGACGCTTGCCTATAAGCTCGGCTTCTTCGGTATCGATTGGGACAACACGCCGTTCATGGATAACAAGGCGTCGTTCCAGCGGGGCGTCAATCAGGTCGTGCGCCGGACCGGCATCCAGCTTGCGGACAATCTCGGCCGCGTTCGTGGAACCTCCGGGATCAACAATGACCTGCAGGATGCGCGCGGCAATATCCAGTTCGACGAAAGCACCTGGTATTTCGGGACAGATCCCTTCGGCTTCAAGACGCCGACACCGAGCTATTACCGCGCTGCCGTCGAGAGCTGGAACCGCTTCAATACGTCTCTGGCCAGCTGTGATGCCATCTTCGACACGCGCTCGGACAATCTG
Organism: Rhizobium sp. AAP43; assembly: GCF_001296045.1. Lineage (GTDB taxonomy): Bacteria > Pseudomonadota > Alphaproteobacteria > Rhizobiales > Rhizobiaceae > Allorhizobium. The sequence continues at coordinate 633,595 of NZ_LJHS01000005.1, forward strand.
CTGCAGCTGCTGGATGGCATGGCAAGCGATCTCGGCAATACATCCGACATCCTGCGTCGCCGCTCGGAAGAGTTCAATGCCGGCTGGTTCGACACTCGCGCGGATGACCGGTTCTGGTTCGCCTATGGCCAGCTCTATGCCCAGTATGCGCTTCTGCAGGCGACACGGGCCGATTTCGGCAATGTCATCCGCGAGCGTAATCTCACCACCATCTGGACCGAAATGGAGCGGCAGCTGCAGTCGGCCCTTCGGGTGCAGCCGGCGATCATTTCCAATGGCAGCGAGGATGGCTGGATCATGCCGACCCATCTGGCGACCATGGGATTCTACATCCTGCGCGTTCGCTCCAACATGGTGGAAATCCAGAGCATCCTCGATCGGTAAGCGTGCTTGATTGCAGTGCAGACGAAGCTTGGCCATCGTCACATGGAAAACAGCGATGAATGCGGACAATAAGCGTAGTCGTCAGTCTTTGGATATGCAGCTTTTCTACAAGAAGGTAGGGAGAAAGGCCCAGGCCGGGCACGATCCGAACGACCGCCAGTATGACCGCGATCTCGCCAAGAAACTGAGGCGCATGCCTCCTGAGGAGATTGACGCTCTGCTTCGCGGTGAAGACGACTGATCGGCTTTCTGTCGCCGGCTTCAGCGGATCAGGTGATGATCTTCATCCGGATGGCCTTGGCCACAAGCTGCGTGCGGTTGACGCAATCCAGCTTGCGGATGGCATTTGTCATATAGGCGTTGACGGTGTGATCCGAGAGCGACAGGATCTGGCCGATTTCCAGCGAGGTCTTGCCCTGCGCCGTCCAGCGAACGACTTCCAGTTCTCGTGCCGACAGAACATTGACGTTGCTGGCGGTGCGGCGCAGCCGGTCAAAGACGTCGAAGGCCTGGGTGCTCAGCATGGACAATTCGTTGATCTCGGTCTGTGTCGGGACGGACCGGTCGCCGTCATAGCGGACGATAAAGCGGCCGCCGTCGAGCGCGTTGAGCGAAAACAGCACGCCGGAGCGCATCTTGAAGCGGCGAAACAAAGCGATGAAAGAGGCTGGGCATTCGAAGCTCGGTGTCTCGCCCTCGCGCCCGACATCCCAGGTCGTCCACATGATCGACCGGGCGAGATGGGCCACCGTCGGGCAGAGGCGGAGAAACTCCATACGATCGAACTCGTTGCTGAACTCGCTCGGCAGTGTCGTCTCTCGCACGAGCGGCGAAAAATGCCGGTCCTGCAGCGTGGGAGCGTTAGCAAGCGTGACGTACTCGAAGCCATATTCCAGGGCTGCGCGCCGCCAAGTCTCCAGCAGTTCAGGTCGGCTCTGACAACTGCCGATACCCTCGCTCAAGAGCGTCTGTCGTTCTAGCAACATGTTTGCAATTTCGAAAGTTGACAGGAAAAAGAGAGTTTCCGACACATATAACAGCCGGGGCGAAATGCCAGCACTTTTTAGTGATGGTAGCGCATTAATATGATTAATTTCTGACCGGTGCCAGTTAAAAAGTCACACACGCTCCGATTTGAACCGATGGCTTATCCTGCAACCGTTTCAGCGATCCTGACTGCAGTTTTGATGGGCAAGTGATCGTTTGCCTCGAGGGACTTTCCGGGCGACGATGGAGCCGTCCTTTCGGGCGGCTCTTGTCTGCCGGTGTGCCCAGGCTTCACGAGGGAGACTTACGTCTTGTCTTCGTATCCGCCCTTCTTCTTGCCGTTCATCATGACCTCGAGATAGCCCAGCATCACGGCCGAGACGACGAAGGCCAGGTGAATAAGGGTCAACCACATCAGCTTGCTGTCTGTGTATTGGTTGGCGTTGAGGAAAACCTGGAGCAGATGGATGGAGGAAATCGCCACGATCGACGATGCGACCTTGATCTTGAGGCTGCCGGCATCGAGCTTGCCGAGGAAGGAGACCTGATCGTCCGCTTCGTCAAAGCGGCTGACAAAGTTCTCATAGCCGGAGATCATCACCATGACGATCAGGCTGGCAACGAGTGCGGCATCGATCAGTGCGAGCATGGCGAGGATCATCTCGAAGTCCTCGTAGACGAAGACATTTTGAGCGATCTTCAGGAACTTGTAGCCGAAGGACAGCGCGTACACGGCGAGCGCTGCAACAAGCCCGAGATAGAAGGCCACCAGGATCCAGCGGCTCGACAGGATGATCTTCTCGATCAACAATTCCAGTGACTTCATGGCAATCCTCGCAATGCGGTCTGTGGCGTCGCAGATAATGCCTTCCGGTGACGAGAACAAGACACAAGACGGTGGGTGAGGCGCAAATTCCTTGCATATTCAAGGGCTCACTGCGGATGCTTCAAGCGTCCTTGCTCTTGAGAACTGCGCCATCATGCCTGGGTTGCGCAGAATTTCAATTCATGGTCGGCGTTCTTGCATCGTCGGCAGCGGGTCTGGTGGAAAAGGCAGCGCGGCCCTTGCCTTGCGACTTCCGGCGGCAGATGCTTCTGCGACACACAATGAGGCGCAAGCGACATGACAACCGACATTGATATCGCCCGTGCAGCGAACAAGCGGCCCATCCAGGAAATCGGTTGTCGGCTCGGTATTCCGGCAGAAAGCCTCATTCCCTTTGGTCATGACAAGGCGAAGATCTCGGCGGGCTTCATCCGCAGCCTCTCCGAGCGGACAGATGGCAAGCTGATCCTTGTCACTGCGATCAACCCGACACCGGCCGGCGAAGGCAAGACCACGACCACGGTCGGACTTGGCGATGGCCTCAACCGCATCGGCAAGCGGGCGGTGATCTGCATCCGCGAGCCCTCGCTCGGCCCCTGTTTCGGGGTCAAGGGCGGAGCGGCCGGTGGCGGACATGCCCAGGTCGTGCCGATGGAGGAGATCAACCTGCATTTCACCGGTGATTTCCACGCCATCACCTCGGCGCATAACCTGCTGTCAGCGCTGATCGACAACCATGTCTATTGGGGCAATGAGCTGAACCTCGATACACGCCGCATCACCTGGCGGCGAGTGATGGACATGAATGACCGGGCTCTGCGCCAGGTGGTGACGGCGCTTGGCGGGGCCTCGAACGGCTTTCCGCGCGAAGCCGGCTTCGATATCACCGTGGCCTCGGAAATCATGGCGATCCTCTGCCTTGCGACCGACCTTGAGGATCTGGAGCGCCGCCTCGGCGCGATTATCATCGGATACCGGCGTGACAAAAGCCCGGTCTTTGCCCGCGATCTGAAAGCGGACGGCGCCATGGCGGTGCTTCTCAAGGAGGCGCTGCAGCCCAATCTCGTCCAGACGCTCGAAAACAATCCGGCGCTGGTGCATGGCGGACCCTTTGCCAATATCGCGCATGGCTGCAATTCGGTGATCGCCACCAAGACGGCACTGAAGCTCGGTGATTATGTGGTGACCGAAGCCGGCTTCGGCGCGGATCTCGGGGCGGAGAAGTTCTTTGACATCAAATGCCGCAAGGCGGGGCTGACGCCGGCTGCCGTAGTGCTTGTCGCCACCGTTCGGGCGCTGAAGATGAATGGCGGGATCGCCAAGGAGGATCTGGCGCTTGAAAATGTCGAGGCGGTGAAGCGGGGCGCCGTCAATCTTGCCCGGCATCTCGAAAATCTCGGCAAGTTCGGCGTTCCCGCCGTTGTCGCGATCAACCATTTCACCGGCGACACCGATGCCGAGATCGATGCAGTCAAGGCCGTGGCCGCAGGCCTTGGGGCCGAGGCGCATGTCTGCCGCCACTGGGCGAAGGGGTCCGCCGGCATCACCGATCTTGCCGAGGCCGTGGTGCGGCTTGCCGATGGCAAGGCCGATTTCCGCCCGCTCTATCCGGATGCCATGCCGCTCTTCTCCAAGATCGAGCGGATCGCCACCGAGATCTACCGGGCCGGCGAGGTGACGGCTGAGAAGGCCGTGCGCGACCAGTTGCTCGACTGGGAGCATCAGGGCTACGGCGACCTGCCGGTCTGCATGGCGAAGACGCAATATTCCTTCTCGACCGATCCGTCGCTGCGCGGCGCACCCGAAGGCCATAGCGTGCATGTGCGCGAAGTGCGGCTTTCGGCCGGCGCCGGCTTTGTCGTGGCGATCACCGGCGAGATCATGACCATGCCTGGCCTGCCGCGCGTGCCGTCATCGGAGAAGATCCGGCTCAATGCGGACGGCGCAATCGAGGGACTTTTCTAGGTTCTACACCCCCTAATTGCTGTGGTATTTTTGTCATAATCACGCGAGTGTTAAATCATGATAAAAAGAATCATGTTTTATATCTTGACGATCATAATCATGTTTTATAGGCCGTGATTACGGCGGAATTTCTCCCCCGATCCGTTTTGAAACCACACCACTGGCCAACCTGCATCCTGTTTTGGGGTGTCGGACTGCATTTCTATGGCCTCCGAAAGGATATTCGCATGGGCTCCCGGTCTCTCAGACCCTTCCTGCTCGCCTGCACCGCGCTTGCTGTCGTGACCCCGACCACACTCGCCTTCGCCCAGAGCGCCACCCCGGCCGCTGCTGCGGAGGGCGAGACGCAACTGCAGACCATCGTCGTCAAGGGCAAACGCGTGCCGGCGGGCTCGGTCGCGGATACGCCGCTGGCGACGACGACAACGGCGGAGGAGATCCGGGTCAAGGAGGTCAATTCCGCTGCCGACATCAGCCGCCTCGATACCAGCGTTCAGTTTTCGGCGCAGGACAAGGGCTTCGTCATTCGCGGCATGGAAGGCAACCGCGTGACCACACTGGTCGACGGCATTCCGATCCCCTATCTGGTCAATTCCGCACGCGCCGGCGGTCCGTCAACGACGACCAATGCCAATGGTGGTGCCGATACCTTTGCCTTCAGTTCGCTATCGGCCATCGATATCATCAAGGGTGCGGATTCCAGTCGCGCCGGTTCCGGTGCACTCGGCGGCGCTGTGTCACTGCGCACGCTTGAACCCGATGACTTGATCGGCGAGGGGCGCACCTGGGGTGCGGTTGCCAAGGCCACCTATGACAGTTCCAACGGCAGCATCGGCGGAAGCGTCGCGGTTTCCGGAAAGTCCGGTGACACGAGCGCCTTGCTTCAGGGAGGTTATGTCAAAGGCCACGAAACAAAATCGACCGGCGATGTCGGCGGTATCGGATTTACGCGGGACGAGGCCAATCCAGCCGATTTCGACGAGAAGAACCTGCTCTTCAAGCTGCGCCAGGATCTCGAGGGAGGTCATCGTGTCGGCATCACGGCTGAACACTATAATCGCGAAATCGACACCGATCTCGCCACGATCCGCGGCGGTACGACATCGTCGCGCGGCTATGATGGCCTCCAAGGCTTTGAGGACAGCCAGCGTGATCGGGTCTCACTGGACTATGATTTCTCAAACCCTGGCGGCTTTTTCGACAGTGCCGAGGTAAAAGTTTATTGGCAGCAGGTTCAGCGTGAAGCCGGCAACGAGGGCACGCGTCTCGTGAACCCGATCGGTTACTGGTATCGAAACAACGCCATCGAAGAAGAATCCGTCGGCATTTCCGGGCGGGCAGCCAAGAGCTTTGAGACCGGCAGCCTCAATCACGAACTCAATGTCAGCGGCAGTTATTCCTATTTCTGGGCGCAGTCCTTTACGGATGGCCGCGACGGCTGCATCGATGGGACCTATGTCGGCGCCACCTGCAACTCGCTGCATGCAGACCAGTCGGACATGCCGGATGTTGAGGGTAGCCGGCTTGCGTTGCGCATAGACGACAAGATCCGCCTTGATGACAGCGCGTGGTCTGTAACCCCCGGACTGTCCTTCGACTGGTTCGACTACAATCCGACCGAAAGCGCCGGATATGCGAGCAACCCCGGTGCTGGCGATCTTCCTGCGGCCCGGGCGGGCAACCGCTTCTCGCCGAAGTTCATGGTGGGTTACGACGTGACGCCCGATCTCGAACTGTTCGGCCAGGTCTCCATGGCCTATCGTGCGCCCACCGTCGATGAACTCTATCTGCTGTATACGGGCCAGGGTGGCCCGGTTCAGTATGCCGTTGCCGGCAACCCCGACCTGAAGCCGGAAACCGGCACCGGCTTCGAAATCGGCGGCAATTACGATGCTGGTGCCAGCAAGCTGCGCGTGGTCGGTTTCTACAATGACTATCGCAACTTCATCGACAGCAAGGATATCGGTCCGGTTGGCAGCTATTCCAGCTATACCGAATACTACAACCGTTCGCATGTCCGCATTGCCGGTATCGAGGTTGGTGGTTCCCATCAGTTCGCCAATGGTTTCCATGTCAGCGGATCAATGACCTATACCAATGCCAAGGATGTTGATGAGGACGAATATGTCCGTACCGTCGTGCCGTTCCGTGCAATTGCCGGCGTCGGCTATTCGACGGAAACCTGGGGCCTCGATGTGACCGGCACATTCGGCAGCGCCATGAAGGAAGGGACGTCCACAACTGCCTTCAATGCGCCCGGCTACGGCGTCGCCGATCTCACTGCCTGGTGGGAGCCGGAAAAGACGAAGGGGCTGCGCATCCAGGCCGGCATCTACAACATATTCGACAAGCAGTATTGGGACGGGGTTGGATACCGCGATCTCAGCACCGCGACGCCTTCGAATTCGAACACAAACCAACCGCTCGCCTATTATTCCGAGCCTGGTCGTCACTTCAAAATCTCGCTCACCCAGACCTTCTGAGCGATTTCTCTCCACCGCCTGCGGCGGCGTCCCAACCGGGGCGCCGCCGTTTTTGCGTTTTACCGGCAATAACGGAACCGGCTCTTTCGCTCGATGACATCCAAGTGCATGTGGTCCTGATGGGTGGCGTCGCTGCCTGGGGAGAGGACGGTGGTGAAATAGAGGCAAGCGAGCGCATTGAAGGCGCGCTGGAAGGCGGCCTCGGCCGTGCCGTCGTCCTGTCTGGCGATCATCACCGGTTCCTCGGTCTCGCCGAAGCGCAAGCCGGCAATGTCGATGGCATTGCCGAACGCGTGTTCGGAGGTCTTGCCGGTTTCGGCACTGTTGCGGTTGCGGCAGACATAACCGGAGGCCTGGATTAAGCCGCTGAGGGTGGGCTTGTCGGGGAAGGCGGTTTTTGCGGCCGGCCTCAGCATGTCGCGGGTCATGCGGGCAAGCTGGAGGGCCGTCTCGCAACGGATGGTCGCCTCCGGCTCCAGGCTGACATCCGGCAGCACCGCTTCCACTTCGAGCGGCCTGTCCATCCCGCAACTCGCCTCGTCGTCGATGCGGGGCAATTCGCGGAACCGAGCCCCGATCGACCTCAGCTCCGCCACACAGGCGGCATAGCTGGCCGGGTCTTCCGGTGCAGGTGCTTCGGACTGTCCCTGTTTTGCCGCCATGCTGCCGCCAAGGTCGGCGTCCTTGGCGGGGTGGTCTCGCTCTTCCCGCACAGTCTCTTCCTGTGCTTCTGGCTGTTCCGGTGCCTCTGGCTGTTCGCCCTCCTTGTCGGCGACCGGCTTTTGAGGCGGGACCGGCGGCTGGTCGGGCGAGGCGGTCGGCTCTGCCTGGACGCGTGGATCCGGCTGCGGTTCGGGACCTTTTTCCGGGAGGCTCGCACCCACCGAGAAGGTCAGAATTGTCAACACGATCAAGAGTCTGTGCATTCATCCGTTCCTGGTTCGACCCAAGAGGAACGGATGAATGCAGTTTTAGTTCGGTCGTGGTGTGGCGTAGGTGAGGGCGATCCGTATGTCCAGCGTCAACCGGCACGCAATCGGGCGACCTGCGGATTGCTGTTATCCCTCTCTGTTTGTGTCACCGCATCAACCCGGTCTCGAACTTTGTGGCGGCGGTTGAAGACAAACTGACCAACCAGGCGGACGAGCTCGCGCACTTCATCGCCGAGTGCATGGGTGGCGGCGGAGGTTTCTTCGACCATGCCGGCATTCTGTTGGGTCAGCTGATCCATCTGGTTCACCGCGACATTGATTTCGGCAATTCCTGCCGATTGTTCGATGGCCGCTGCGGTTACCGCCTCGATATCCTCGTTTATCGCCTGGATGCTGGCTTCAATGGCGCGTAGGGCCGTGCCGGTATCGTTGACCAGTGTTACGCCCACTGACACCTCGCGCGTTGATTGATCGATCAAGGCGCTGATCTCGCGCGCGGCATTGGCGGAGCGTTGCGCGAGGTCCCGGACTTCCTGTGCAACGACTGCGAAGCCCTTCCCGGCATCTCCGGCACGGGCCGCCTCGACGCCGGCGTTCAGCGCCAGAAGATTGGTCTGGAAGGCAATCTGGTCGATCACGTCGGTGATGCTGGCAATGCTCGCCGACGCCGCCTCGATGCGTCGCATGGCCTCGACGGCATCATGCACCACATGGGTCGACTTCTCGACATTGACCTTGGCTTCACGCGTCATGTTGCGCGTGCCGGTCAGGCGGCTTGAGGAGGCTCGAATGGTGCCGGAGACTTCTTCGAGGGCAGCGGCTGTCTCCTCAAGGGCTGCAGCTTGCTGCTCGGTGCGCTTTGCCAGTTGGTCGGATGCCTGTTGCAAGGCATTCGAACTGTTGTCGATCTCGTTCGACTTGTCGAGGACCAGGCCCATGGTGTCCTGGAACACGGCGAGCGATTTATTGAAATCATGGCGAAGCTGTTCGAATTCTGGCTGGAAGGGCTCATCCAGCGTGTAACGGATGTTGAACTTCGACAGGCGTTCGAGACCGGCGCCGAGGTCGTCGACGACCTTCTGCAGGCTGCGGGACTGGTGTTCCTGTTCGCTCAGGCGGGCTGCCCGATCACGTTCGATGTGCTGCTGCTGGCGGCGGTTGTCGTTTTCAATTTTGATCTTGTCGATGCCCGCCTGTCGGAAGACCGCCACCGAACGGGCCATGTCGCCCACTTCGTCCTTGCGCGCGGTGAAGGGCACATCTGCATCGAGCGCGCCGCTTGCCAGTGTCTTCATCTGGGCCGACAGGGCCTCGAGCGGGGTGATGGCAAGACGTCGGAAAACCAGAAGTCCACCGATCAATGCAAGGATCGCTGAGGACGCGGCGGCAAGAGCGATCTTTGAATAGAGGCTGATTGTCTGACGTGCATGGGCTTCGCTTTGCGAGAGAAATGCCGTTGCCGCCTTCACCAGATCCTGCACGGCGGCCTTCTGGGTCTGAAATTGTGCACGCAGTGTGGTGATGGCGAGCAGGCGCGCGGCGGCGTCGCCGCTTGCCAGTGCCGGTAGATAGGCGCTGTCCATGGTGTTCCAGAAGGCGTCGCTCGCAGTGCCGACCTCTCCCGTGATCAGGGTCTTCAATTCGGCCGGAAGGTCAGTATCGCGCCAGACCTGCATGCGCTCTTCGTACTGCGTCCGCAAGCTGCGGATCTGTTCGGTATTTTCGCTGGCGAGCTTCGCATCCAGCGCCGTTTCGCTGGCCAAAAGATAGGCCTCGACCAGGAACATCGGTGGAGGCAGGATGTCGGCGACGAGGTCCTTGCCGTGGATGATCTCAACATATTCCGGTCCCTCGATCTTCACCGTCTTCAAGGTGTAAGCCATCACGGCAAGGGCTGTGAGAAATGCCGTGGCCACAAAAAGACCGAAGGCGAAAAGTCCGCGCGAAAGTGTCAGTTGCATGAAAACTCTCCGATCCTCACTAGGGTCGCACGGCCCCGCTTTCCGGTTGCGCGCATTTTTCCCTATATCGGCATAGGTTTGTTAGATATTACTTAATTACAATAATCTAAATTGATGGTCTGTAATGCCTTGCGCCAGCCCGAGGGCGGGGCGGAAATCGTGCTTGCGCGTTGCGCCGCATCGGGCTATCACATCGCCCATGAAGATCGTATCGAAGACCTTTGCTTGGTGGTGGGCACGCTAACGCGGCCTTGACCAGTCATGTCTTCAGAGGATTGACCCCAAAGCCGCCCGGAAACTTTCCTGAGGCGGCTTTTTCGTATTCAAGGCCCGCTCATCAGGCGGGCCTCGAAGAATGGAGAAGGACAGACATGTCGACGATTTTGCAGGAAGACGGTTCGGAAGCCTATCAGACGCGCGGCGGCGTGACCGTTTCACGCAAGCGGCGGCCGACTTCCTATGCCGATGCGATTTCGACCTATGTCGACAAACTCGACGAGCGGCGTGGCGCGGTCTTCTCCTCCAACTATGAATATCCCGGCCGCTATACCCGCTGGGATACGGCCATCGTCGATCCGCCGCTCGGCATTTCCTCCTTCGGCCGCAAGGTCTGGATCGAGGCGTATAACGGTCGTGGCGAAGCGCTGCTTTCGATGATCGCCGACCGGCTTTCGAGTGTCGAGGATCTGGCGCTCGGGGACCGCAGCGCGACTCGCCTCGACCTCGATGTGAAGCCGCCATCCCGCGTGTTCACCGAGGAAGAACGCTCCAAGATCCCGACCGTGTTCACGGTGCTGCGCGCCGTCACCGATCTGTTCTATTCCGAGGAAGACGCGGCCATCGGCCTGTTCGGCGCCTTCGGCTACGATCTCGCCTTCCAGTTCGACGCCATCGACCTCAAGCTGACCCGCCCCGATGATCAGCGTGACATGGTGCTTTTCCTGCCGGACGAGATCCTGGTCGTCGACCACTATTCCGCCAAGGCCTGGATCGACCGCTACGATTTCACCAAGGGCGATGCGACGACAATCGGACAGGCGCAGGAGATCGCGCCTGAACCGTTCCAGCATACCGACACGATCCCGCCCCGTGGGGATCATCGGCCTGGCGAATATGCCGAGCTGGTGGTGAAGGCCAAGGAAAGCTTCCGCAAGGGTGACCTGTTCGAGGTGGTGCCCGGCCAGAAGTTCATGGAGCGCTGCGATTCGAAGCCGTCGCAGATTTCCAAGCGGCTGAAGGAAATCAATCCGTCGCCCTATTCCTTCTTCATCAATCTCGGCCACCAGGAATATCTCGTCGGTGCCTCGCCGGAGATGTTCGTCCGGGTCAATGGCCGGCGCATCGAAACCTGCCCGATCTCGGGCACGATCAAGCGTGGCGCCGACCCGATCGAGGATTCGGCGCAGATCCTGAAGCTCCTCAACTCCAAGAAGGATGAGAGCGAGCTCACCATGTGCTCGGATGTTGACCGCAACGACAAGTCCCGCGTCTGCGAGCCGGGCTCGGTCAAGGTCATCGGTCGCCGCCAGATCGAGATGTATTCGCGCCTTATCCATACGGTCGACCACATCGAAGGCCGCCTACGCGACGGCATGGACGCCTTTGACGGCTTCCTGTCTCACGCCTGGGCCGTCACCGTGACCGGTGCACCGAAACTCTGGGCCATGCGCTTTATTGAGAAGCATGAGAAGAGCCCGCGCGCCTGGTATGGCGGCGCCGTCGGCATGGTCGGCTTCAATGGCGACATGAACACGGGGCTGACGCTGCGCACCGTGCGCATCAAGGATGGCATTGCCGAAGTCCGCGCCGGAGCGACACTGTTGAACGACAGCGACCCGCAGGAAGAAGAAGCCGAAACCGAACTGAAGGCCTCCGCCATGATTGCAGCGATCCGCGACGCCAAGAGCGGCAACGATGCCTCCTCGCATCGCGGGGTGGCCCGGGTGGGTGAGGGGATCAACATCCTGCTCGTCGACCACGAAGACAGTTTTGTCCACACGCTGGCCAACTATTTCCGCCAGACGGGTGCGACGGTAAACACGGTGCGCACGCCGGTGCCTGAAGAGATTTTTGACCGCCTCAATCCCGATCTCGTCGTCCTTTCGCCCGGTCCCGGCTCGCCGACGGATTTCGACTGCAAGGCGACGATCAAGAAGGCGCGGGCCCGTAATCTGCCGATCTTCGGCGTCTGCCTCGGCCTGCAGGCGCTGGCCGAAGCCTATGGCGGCGAGCTGCGCCAGCTGGCCGTCCCGATGCATGGCAAGCCGTCACGCATCCGCGTGCTCGAACCCGGCCTCGTCTTCTCAGGGCTCGGCAAGGAAGTGACCGTCGGTCGCTACCACTCGATCTTCGCCGATCCGGCGACGCTGCATCGTGATTTCATCATCACGGCTGAAAGCGAAGACGGCACGATCATGGGCATCGAGCATACGAAGGAGCCAGTTGCCGCCGTGCAGTTCCACCCGGAATCGATCATGACGCTGGGCGGCGATGCCGGCATGCGCATGATCGAGAATGTCGTGGCGCATCTGGCAAAACGGGCGAAGGTGAAGGCGGCGTAAGGGGTGAGGGCGGGGCGCTTCGGCGCCCCGAGATTATTGGAAAAGGCTCCAGACGCTGCCAGCGGATATCAGTGCGGTTCCGATTAGGTAGAGGGTTCGGAAGATCCATTGGTTGAGCCGCTCGCTCAGTGTATTGCCCTTGGACGATTGGATGCTCCAGCCCTGTAATGCCAGAGTTGCCCACATAAGAATTGTCGTGCCCACTACGACGATCCCGATGGCGAACTCTAATTGTGGACCAATACCTGCGCCGAGAAGGCTGCCTATGGCAAATCCGGCTCCCATCGCGACAAGTCCCCAAATCAGCGATTGGCAAAGCCCCCTTCTGATCGAGTGCAACCGACTTCCATCATGGGCGGAGGTCGCTGCTGCATTGAGTTTTGCGTTGTCAGCCTCTTCCTCGCTTATGAATGCTTGAGGTGCGAATAGGGCTAGCCAGAACAGTCTAGCTTTCTGGAAGAATGTTAAAGGCGTACCGGTGTAAGACAATTTTGAGTGAACCTCGCTTCTTTGACACTCATCTACGGTTCTCGTCACGCAGCCCTCGGCTCGATCCGCCTCAATTCGTCTTCGATCTCGCGCCGCCGCTGCATCAGGTCGTAATCGGCCTGCAATCCCAGGAAGAAGCCTTCGGATACCTGGAAGTAGCGGGACAGCCGCAGGTCGGTGTCTGCCGTCAGTGAGCGTTTGCCGAGCACGATTTCGTTGATCCTGCGGGGTGGGACATTGACGGCACGGGCCAGTGCATTCTGGCTCAACCCCATGGGCTTCAGGAAATCCTCCAGCAGGATGTCTCCCGGGTGCGGGTTGGGGAGCAGGTCAGTCATGGTAGTCGACGATCCCGACATTGCTTGGTCCTCCATCATGCCAGTTGAAGCAAATGCGCCATTGGTCGTTGATCCGTATGCTGTGCTGGCCGAGCCTGTCACCTTTCAAGGCTTCCAGCCGATTGCCTGGCGGAACGCGGAGGTCCTGCAGGATCCGCGCGTTGTTGATCAAACGGAGTTTTCTCAGCGCAACAGCCTGAATGTCCGAAGGAAGCTTGCGGCTTCGCTGACCGGACCAGATGCGCTCTGTTTCTTCATCCGCAAAGCTTTGGATCATGATCAACCATAACGCAATGCGTTATAAGCTGCAAATTGATGTTTCGACCGCGTTTGACACTCTCGCCGCGATGTCTCATCTTTTGACGCAGGCTGAACCGGAACTTGATCCAATGAACAAAACCGTTCTGACCACCGAAATCGATGCCGGACTCAATCAGGCGCTGGAAGAAATCGCGCGTTTCGACAACCGAACCGCTTCCGATCTCGCTGATCAGGCGATCCGCAATCTGGTTGAAGAGCGCGTGGCAACTCGCGAGCTTTTGCACCACGGTCTTCGGCTGGTTGATGCAGGAGACGTTAAAGCTGTCGACAGCGGCGAGGTTCATGACTGGCTGCTGACCGATCAGGACGATTTTCCGGTAGCGCGCTGAAGGGCATGCGTCTCCGCTACCTGCCGACTGCCGAACCCGGCCTTCGATGGATGCGCAGTTACTACAAAAGCCATCCACAACTCGACATCGCTGCCGTGTCTGCGGCTTTGAGGACGGCGGAACGGACCATCATTGCCCATCCGGACAGTGCCGCGTGTTTCGAGGATTTCGAACGCGTCAAGGAGTATCATATTCGAGGCACACCCTTGCGCATCTCTAGACTGTCACGTCTGATCAGATCCTGATCATCGACGTTCGCGATACTCGCGGACAGCGCAGCGCAGACGTCCTTCGAAAATTCCTCGCTGGCATCTGAAGGTCATCGCCCCCTGTGCATCCCCAATCCCCCGTCTTGACCTTTCCTCAACCCTCCGGCATTACCCTGCCCATCGCACCGAACCGCCCGCTTTGCCGGGCGGTTTCGTCGTTTTTGGAATTGCGTCTGCAATTCACTCGCATCTGCAGGGAATAAGGCCATGGTGGCTCGGCAAGACAATCTGGTACAGCGGCTGGCCCTCTGGGGCATTCCGCTCGCCTTCGGCGTGATGGGGCTGAAGCTTCTTGCCTGGTGGGTCACAGGCTCGGTCGCGCTTCTGTCCGACGGTCTGGAATCGACCGTCAACGTGATTGCGGCCTTCATCGCCTACTTCGTCATTCGCTATGCGCAAAAGCCCGCCGATGACGATCACCCTTACGGCCATCACAAGGCGGAATATCTGTCCGCGGTTCTGGAAGGCGTGCTGATTGTTGTTGCCGCACTCCTCATTATCCGTGAGGCGATCCCGGCACTGAGTGCGCCTGCCTTGCCGGATGCTCCCTATCTCGGCCTTGCCATCAATGCGCTCGCTGCCGTGGTCAACGCGGCCTGGGCGGCCCTTCTGATCAGGGTCGGCCGCAGCCATCGCTCGCCGGCACTCTTGGCAGATGGGCACCACATCATGTCGGATGTTGTGACCTCCGGTGGCGTGTTGGTCGGCCTCGTTCTGGTGCTTGTCACCGGCTATGCCATCCTCGATCCGGTGCTCGCCATTCTGGTGGCGCTCAACATCATCTGGCAGGGCTGGAAGGTGATTTCGCATTCCGTCGACGGGCTGATGGACAAGGCGGTCGAGCCGGAAGAATTTGCCGCGATCAAGAAGGCGATTGCCGAGAATGCCGAAGGCTCGCTTGGCGTCCACTATCTGCGCACCCGTCGCGGTGGTGCCGCCACCTTTGCCGCCTTCGACCTGGTGGTGCCGTCGACGATGACGGTGCGCGATGCGCATGTGATCTGCGATCGGCTGGAAATGGCCGTGCACAATGCCGTACCCGGCACCCGGGTGACCATCCATGTCGAGCCGGAAAATGAAATGGCGCATGGCGCCGCTGTCGAGATCTGAAGGAGCCGATGATGAGCAAAACAGACACATCTGGGCTGACCCAGCTTGGCCAGGCCGTGGAGGCCCCCACCAGTCCGGAAGCCGCGGTCCTTGAGCGCGTGCCGAATGGCAATGCCGGCACGGATTATGTCGTGCGCTTCACAGCCCCCGAATTCACCTCGCTCTGCCCGATGACCGGCCAGCCGGATTTCGCCCATATCGTCATCGATTACATCCCGGGCGACTGGCTGGTGGAATCGAAATCGTTGAAGCTCTTCCTCTTTGCCTTCCGCAATCACGGCGCATTCCACGAGGATTGCTCGGTCTACATCGCCAAGCGCATCGTCGATCTTCTCGATCCCAAGTGGCTGCGCATCGGCGCCTATTGGTATCCGCGCGGCGGCATTCCGATCGATGTCTTCTGGCAGACCGGCGAGCCGCCGAAGGGTGTGTGGCTGCCGGAGCAGGGGGTCGCGACCTATCGCGGGCGCGGGTAAGCGCACCGCCGCTGCGTGACAGGCCTCAATCTCTGCGTTAGCATTTTGCTGGTTTCACACGTCCGCGGAGTGCGCAGATGCCGATATTCGTCGCCGTCTATACCATGGAGCCCGAGGCCCTGATTGCCTTTCGCAAGATGCCGAAAGCCGATCAGGAGGCGATCGATGCCGAGGGCCTGTCGCAGTGGGAAGACTGGGAGAAGCGCAATGCCGGCTTCCTGAGAAGCCCAAGTGTGATGGTCGGCAAGACGACGCGGATCACCCGCGAGGGGATTGGGCCCGGCCAGAACACGTTCTGCGGTTATGTGCTCGTCGAAGCCGAGACGGCGGAAGAGGCGGCCCGCCTCTTCGCTGACCATCCGCATATTGGCATCTTTCCCGGTGACGGTGTCGACATCATGCCTGTTGTCACCGGACCGCCGGACTGACATGCGGCGACCGTTTGCAGACGAGAAAACGCCGATCTCGCCGCTCTTAAACTGTCTGGGCCGCGCTGATTGAGGATACGAAGCGCTTCGTGCGCTCGCGCTGCGGATCGCGGAAGATCTGCTCGGCATTGCCGGTCTCCACGATCTGCCCGGCTTCGAGGAACACCACCTGATGAGCGATCTTCGAGGCGAGACGCAGGTCGTGGGTGGCAATCACCATGGTCGTGCCCTCGCTTGCCAACTGGCTCAGCACGTCGACCACTTCGCCGGCCAGTTCCGGATCAAGCGCCGAGGTCGGCTCGTCGCAGAGCAGCACCTTGGGCGAGGGGGCGAGCGCCCGGGCAATCGCCACGCGCTGCTGCTGGCCGCCGGAAAGTTCGGCCGGCCAGGCGTCTGCCTTGTGCGCCATGCCGACCTTGGTCAGTAGTTCGATGGCGCGGATCTTGGCTTTCTCACGCGGCCACTTCTGCACCGTGATCAGGCCTTCGATGACATTCTCGATTGCCGTGCGATGCGGGAAGAGCTGGAAATTCTGGAAGACCATGCCGGTCTCGCAGCGGACCTTCTGGATCTCGGCAAAGGCAACCTTGCGACCGGGCTGAAACTCGATCCTCGCATCGCCAATCTGCACGGCACCCGAGGTCGGCTGCTCCAGCAGGTTGATCGAGCGCAGCAGCGTGCTTTTTCCCCCGCCGGAGGGGCCGACGAGCGCCGTTACGCTGCCTTCCGGCGCGGTGAGTGAGATATCGTTGAGGATGGTCGCCTCGCCGAAGCGCTTGATGATGTGGGAAAGCGTGATCATCTGTTGGCCTCCAGCATGCCGCCATAACGGCCGAAACGGGTCTCCAGCCGCGCCTGCAGGTTGGAGAGCACGGAGCTCAGCGCGAGATAGATCAGCGCTGCCTCGATATAGAGGATCAGCGGTTCATAGGTGGTGGCGACAATGCGCTGCGCCGACTGGAAGAGTTCCGGCACGGTGATGGCGGCGGCGAGCGACGTGTCCTTGACCAGCGAAATGAAGGTGTTCGACAATGGCGGCACGGCAACGCGGGCGGCCTGCGGCAGGATGGTGCGGATCATCGCCTGGCGCCAGCTCATGCCGGTTGAATAGGCCGCCTCCCACTGACCCTTCGGCACGGAAGAGATCGCCGCGCGGATGATCTCGGAGGTGTAGGCGCCGACATTGAGCGTGAAGCCGATCAGGGCTGCGGGGAAGGCATCGAGCAGGATGCCAATGCTCGGCAGGCCATAGAAGATGACGAAAAGCTGTACCAGGAGCGGCGTGCCGCGGATGACCCAGACATAGAAGCGTGCCACCAGCACCAGCGGCTTCGGGCCGAAGAGCCGCGCCACCGCCGTTGCAAGCCCAAGCGTAATGCCGAAAGCGAAGGCGAGAATGGTCAGCGGAATGGTGAACTTCACGCCAGCCCAGAGCAGGGTCGGCAGCGAGTCGAGCATGAGTTGAAGCCAGTGCGGCATGGACGTGTCCTTGGGAGCGCGGACGGAAACGGAAGACAGCAGAGGCGGGAGGGGCCTCTGCTGTGATCTCACTTATAGACCTATGAAGGGATAGGCGACAGGCAAGGCGGCTGCCCTCGAAATTCGTGTACAGCCGCCCTTGCCATCTCCCTTTTCGAGGGAGGATGAGCCTTACTTCGAGACGTCCTGGCCGAAATACTTGTCAGCGATCACCTTGTAGGTGCCGTCGGCCTTGATGTCCGTCAGCGCCTGGTTGATCGCGGCCACCAGTTCGGCGTCGCCCTTGCGAACGATGATGCCGGAAGCATCGGCCTCTGCCTTTTCAGCGGCGATCTTCACCGGGGCGTCGGGCTTCTGCTTCTTGAAGTCGAGGAAGGACAGGCTGTCATTGATGGTCGCATCGGCGCGGCCGGTCAGCACCAGCTGGATCGACTGGTCGAAACCGTCAGTGCCAACCAGTTGGGCACCCGCAGCTTCCGCGATCTTGCCGAAGTTGCTGGACAGCGACTGCGCCGACGTCTTGCCCTTCAAGTCTTCAAAGCTCTTGATGTCTTCATTGCCTTCCTTGACCACCAGAACCGCCTTGGAGACGATGTAGGGGTCGGAGAAATCATACTTCTGCTTGCGCGCTTCGGTGATGCCGACCTGATTGATGACGGCGTCATAGCGGTTGGCGTCGAGACCGGCGATCAGGCCATCCCATTTGCCTTCGACGAATTCGGCCTTCACGCCAAGCTTGGCTGCAACCGCTTCGCCAATTTCGACATCGAAACCAACCAGCTTGTTGTCTGCATCATGGAAGGTGAAGGGCGCATAGGTGCCTTCAGTGCCGATCTTGATCACGCCGGCGGCCTTGATCTGGTCGAGGTTCTCGCCAGCCATGGCCGGGGCGAGGGCCAGGGTCTGCAGGGCTGCCGCTGTTGCGAGTGTTTTGAGCCAGTTCATCGGTCTTCCTTTCGTATCGCTTTCGGATGCTCTTCATTTCGCAGAAAGTAGGTGCGGATGGAGGAGAGAAAAGAGCGAATAAAATGGGCAAATGAGAATATTTTGCTCATTCCGCTGCGGGCTCTTCCGGCAAGGCTCTGCGCGTTACCGCGCAATGCGCAGTTGCGGCAGGCTCACCCGCGTGTTTTTCAGCCCTGCATCTGGCGGTCGATGCGACCTGTCCTGCGTGAGGCGAGTCGAGCGAATTTATCACGCCATTTTTGGGGGATTTTTCGCTGCGAGTCGGGTTGCTGCGCCGCAATTCCTGCCAACCGCCTGACTCGTCAAGGAAATTTTTGCGATGTTTCACCTCATTTGTCATCCTTAAGAACATGTTAATTCGCGGTAGACCGCGAGTGCAATCTGTGATTATACTTCATCTCAAGTGCGGATGGCGCCCGTCAATAAATATAGAACCATAATAATGGTGCCTTTTGTAACTTATAGCAATGTCATTCTCATCTATGTTGAGTCTCCGGTTCGTATTGTCCGGTGAGCGTTCGAGTTTTGTTATCAAAACAGTTCGGAGGGGTCTGAAAGGATCTTTTGACCGAATGAAAGTTCTGGCGAATTGTTTCGCTGGAAGAGCTGCTCTGCGTCTTCAATCAAGCCAATCTGACTACGAGGCGGGTTTGGATGAGGATTGATGTCGGAGCGACAGGTAAACAGAGGAGATAATCATGAAAACTATTCTCGCAGCATCTCTCGTCGCGCTCATGTCGTCATCGGCGGCGCTCGCCGAGAGTGCGGATATCTTGCAGCTGGTCGGTGGTGTCCAGGAGGCTCTGAACGAAATCGATGACGTCACATCGGCGGTCGGAGTCACTCAGGAGGCCGTCAATGCGGCCAATCTGGTGTCGCTGGTTGATGCTGGTGGGCTGGATGAGATCGCGCAGGGCTCGTGGCTCGAGCAGGACGCGGAGAACAGCATTGACTCCGGCGGAAGCTATATCTGGTGGAGTTGGCATCCCGACTATGCGGTGATCAAGGACGTTACTCAGAGCGCCACCAATGTGGCCAATTCCGTATCGCTCGGCACCGATGTGGTCGACGCTCCGGAAGGGGCTCTGTACCTTGATGAGATCAAGCAGGGAGCCTTCGTCGATCAATATGCGACGAACGATATCGAGACTGCCTATACGGTTGAGGACGTCAGTCAGTCCGCCGTGAATGCTGCCAATCTGATCTCCGTCGATGTTGCAACCAGTGAGCTCAAGGATATCGTCCAGTTCGCTGTGGGTGACCAGGATGCCTATAATACCATCGTGTTCAAGAAATCCATCGATGGCAATGCGACGGAAGTCGTGGGTGAGGCAACTGTTGTGATCCCGTCGACACAGAGTGCCACCAACGTGGTCAACAGCGTGAGCGTCCAAAGTGTCAGCAAGACGTTGGCCCAGTTCTCGGCTGTCGAGCAAGACGCGAAGAATGTCGCCGATTCCGTCGGTTCCAACTCCAATGTCTGGGACTTCAATCAAACGGCTGTGAATGCCACCAATCTTGTGTCGATTGGTGCGATCAACGACACCCTCGACATCAGTCAGGTCGCCTTTGCCTCGCAGGAAGCAAGCAACTTGCTTGATGCCAATGGCACGGTCGAGCAGGTGGTGCAGAGCGCAACCAATGTTGCCAACTCGATTGGCAGTCTGGATTGATCCAGTGCCGGCCAGGCCGACGCGTCGGCCTGGCCTTTCTCTCCGTGTTGTGAATGAAACCCGGCTTATCAAGAGCCGTGGAGGTATGTCATGGGCATGAACCTGCGAGTTGCCGTCGCCGTGGCCGGGGCTGTTACGGTCGTCGTGCCCGGGCTTCGCGCGGCAGAGCCGGTGCAATCGGTGTCTTCGCAGGAGGAGCCGGCACAGATCGTGCAGCAGGTCGTCGGTCGGCAGGAGGCTCGACAGGTGATCGGGTGGACGGATGTCAAGCTGGCAAAGACGGCGCGGCAGGTCGCGAGCAATGCCGGCAACATCGTCGAAGTCGAGGCCCGTCCGCTGGACAGTGTGTCGCAAACCTTTGACGGCCAGCAGTTCTCCATCAATGATATCGTGCTCAATGCTGTCTCGGCACTCGAAGGCATCGAGCAGGAGGCCAGCAATACGGCGAATGCCGTGGTCGGCGGCACGGTCGGCCGCGTCGAACAGAATTTCGTCGATGGCGCCTCGCAGCATGCCTTCAATACGCTTTCCCTGCCGGAACTTGCCGGCACCATCCGGCAATCGGGCATCAATACGATCAACCTGATCCATTCGAAGGAATCTGTGGCGATCAGCTCGCAGAACTTCGCCGAACAAGCCGAGCAGGTGATCGAGAACCGGCTGACGGTGACCGGTGTCGGCGGAGGTGGGGCAATCGTTCAGGAGGGTACCAATATCGGCAATGTCATCGTTGCCGGTAAGGTCACTGAGGTTGTTCGCGATTTCGCCGGAGACCAGATCATCAACAATGTGGTGACGGTGCAGGAGGGCGCGGATTGGGGTTCGATCAGCCAGGGCGGCACCAATATTGCCAATTACATCGAGGCTGAAAGTATTGGAACGCTTTCCCAGACTTCGACCGGCCGTCAGTTTGTGACAAATCAGGTCGAACTGGTGACGCTTGCGGGTCTGACGGAGCAGTTGACGACACCCGGGATCGAGCAGCGGTCTTCGAATTATGTCAATGTTATCGTGCTGAAGGCCCCCGCAGTCGATGACGTGCCGGCAACGATCGATGTGTCGCAGACTGGGGACTACGAACAATCGGTGAGTGGTGCCAGTGGCGGCGCGACACAGCAGACCGGCAACTCGGTGTCGATCGATCGATGACTGCTATCAATAGCCCGAGCATGCGGGGTCCGGACACCATTGCGGGAAGTCGATCCAGGGAGCATCCGGCCATTGTGCCGGTTTTTCTGTCATGTATAACTCTGCGGCCTTCATGTATTTTTGATGCTGCTTCGTCAGTTTTTCGGAGCATATATAAGCCGCATGCTGTTTCAGTAGTTTTCCAATACTGTCTCGCGCCTGATCGTCAACGGGTGTTGGGACAGGCTGTTTCAGTGATGTGAAGTAGGCGTCTATGCCGGCGGTTAAACGCATTGGAGAGCCTTGTACATAGGGTTCGCAGGTCGCACTTACGCGTTTCAGGTCGACCATGGCGCGGACGAAATCCTCCACCGGATTGGCGTATGCGCTCGCGGAAGAAAATCCTATAATTATTGTTGATGACAAATATAAATATATGCGCATGTCATCCACCTATACATTGTTTGATTTTAAAAATTTTGCTTCATTTTCCGTCCTTTGTCCAGCTACGTCATTGTGTCTTCATGGTCGACATTTTTGTGTTGTGAATACGCAACGAATTGCGCTGCATTCGCAACCGATATTGAAAGTAGGGAATTTTTTCGCTGTATCCTTAGTTTTTTAGTGATATTCCTCGCTGGAAGTATTTACGAATGCCGGGCGCATTCAAGGAGCAGTGGAGGGTGTCATGGGTGGTTTTCGACAGATCGCATTTCCAGTCGTTCTTGCCGTTGTCGTGCCGTGCAGCGCGTCGGCCAATGGTCTCGGAGACGATCGGCCCTACCAGTTTCGCTCTGCCAATGAACGCCAGGTTCTTCTCAATCTCGAGCGCACGCGCCTTGAGTTGCAGGGCCGTTTCAATACGGGCGTCGGTTCTGCGGCCGGGCTTGGCACGCAACAGACCGGCAATTCGACCACGATCAACGTCACCGGCTCGAACAACGACATCACGGTGACGCAGGATCATAATGGCGACCAGACGATCGATCAGAACAACAGCAATAATTCCATCCTGAACAATTAAGGAGACCAGAGATGATCTCCGGTAAATCGCGTCTTGTTTTTGCGGCGTCCCTGCTTCTGCTCGCCTCGTGCCAATCGCAAGTGGCCGAAAAGGCACCCAAGCCGGCCTTTCTCGGCCCTGTGCCGATCGCCACCCGCACGCCGGTCGATGCCGCGCTCGAATGCCTGGCAAAGACGCCGGAAGTGCAGAAATATCCCCGCATCTTCGCCGTCCATGTGATCACCGACCAGACCGGCCGCTATTCGTCGGAAGAGGCGGGCAATTATCTGCCGCGCGATAGCGCCGGCATGATGATTTCGCTTCTGCAAAAGGCCGGCGTGAAGCAGGTCAACCGGTCGAACACCGCCGTCTCTGAATGGGAAATTGCCAGGGCGCGGGAGCAGATCCTCGGTGATGGCGGCAATGTTGTTGTCGGCGGCGAAAGCCTGCCGTTCCGCCCGCTGGTCAAGGGGGGCTTGCGCGGCTCCGACTATGTGATCGACGGTGTCATCACCCAGCTCGACTTCAACAGTTATTCGGGCGGCGCCGAAGCCTCGATTGGTGGTGCCGGTATCGGCGCGCGCCGTTTTGCCGTCACAGCGGCCGTCGACATCCGCGTCACGGACACCACGTCGACGCGCATCATCCGGGCGAAATCCTATTCGAAACAAGCGGTTGGCCGTGAAGTCTTCGCATCCGTGTTTCGCTTCTTCTCCGATGAGCTGTTCGATATCAAGATCGGTGACAAGTCGCAGGAAGGGTTGCAGGCGGCCATTCGCTGGGTGCTCGCCGATGCTGCCTATGACATGGTCAAGGAGCTGTCGGGCCACAAGGGCGCCTGCGATGCTCTTCTGCCGAAGGCCTCGCAAGACGATCGCGCCCTCCAGATGCCCAATCCGGCGGTGAGCCAGGTCTCAAGCCGGCTGCCGGGGCCGGTCGCAAGCTATGTACCGGCCGCTGCATCTCCGGCATTGCCCGCGCCAGTGCCGGTCCAGGCGCAAAGTCCAGTGCCGGTTCCTCCGGCGGCTCCTGCACCCGGTCAGGGCTCGGCGCCGCTCTATGGGGATCTGCCCGGGGTGGTGCTTGTGCCGATGCCCGGCGAGGTGCCTGGCGATTGAGGGCAGGCCGTTTGCGCGCGAAGGGGGCGGTCGGTGTTGGATTGCTCGCTTGTGTGCCGATCCGTCACCCCGGCCTTTTCGCCTTGTCGCAGGGGCGTCCATCCCTATATTCGGCCAGAGATCATGTAGCCCCATGGCTGGGCGGGGAGTTGCCTCTTGTTTTCCTTCGACAACAGCTATGCGCGCCTGCCGCAGGTCTTTCATCGTCCGGCAAAGCCCGCAGCGGCGGCAAGGCCGAAGCTGATCCGGTTCAATCCGGCGCTTGCGGCGGAACTCGGGCTTGACCTTGCCGGGGTGGATGATGCGCGGCTCGCGCAGGTGTTTTCCGGCCAGGTGATCCCGCTTGGGGCCGAGCCGATCGCGCAGGCCTATGCGGGGCATCAGTTCGGCCATTTCAATCCGCAGCTGGGCGATGGACGGGCGCTGATGCTTGGCGAAGTCCTGGATCTGCAGGGGCGTCGTCGCGATATCCAGCTGAAGGGGGCTGGCCCGACGGCTTTTTCGCGCAATGGCGATGGGCGTGCAGCGCTTGGCCCGGTGCTGCGCGAGTATATGCTGTCGGAAGCCTTTGCGGCCCTTGGGGTGCCTGCGACCCGGGCGCTTGCGGCGGTTGCGACCGGTGAGGCGGTGATGCGGGAAACCATGCTTCCGGGTGCGGTTCTGACCCGCGTCGCCGCAAGCCATATCCGTGTCGGGACCTTCCAGTTCTTCGCGGCCGAGGGTAATGACGAAGCCGTCAGGACGCTTGCCGATCACGTGATTGCGCGGCACTATCCACATGTGGCAACGGCCGAGAAGCCTTATCTTGCCATGCTTCATGCCATTGCCGAGGCGCAGTCCAAGCTGATTGCGCGGTGGCTGTCGATCGGCTTCATCCATGGCGTGATGAACACCGACAACATGGCAGTGTCAGGCGAGACGATCGATTTCGGCCCTTGCGCCTTTCTCGACGAATACGATCCCCGGAAGGTGTTTTCCTCGATCGATCAGCGCGGACGTTATGCCTATGGCAACCAGCCGGGAATCGGGCAGTGGAACATTGCAAGGCTTGCCGAATGCCTGCTGCCGCTCATCGATGAGAATGAGGAGCAGGCCGTCGAGGCGGCCAATGGCGTCCTTGCCGCCTTCGGTGAGATCTTCCAGGCAGAGTGGCTGTCGCTGTTCCGCGCCAAGCTTGGCCTTGATGGCGAGGCGGCGGATGATCGCCAGCTGGTCTCCGATTTCCTTGAGCTGATGCATCAGGGGGAAGCCGATTTCACGCTGACTTTCCGTGCTCTTGGCAAGCTTGCCGGCGGTACGGCAGATGATGTCCTGCTTGGCCAGTTCAAGGCGCCGGTCGATCTGTCGTCCTGGCTCGCCCGCTGGCGGTCTCGCATCGACGATGGCCGCGTGCCGGCCACGAGACAGGGGGCGATGGATGCAGTCAATCCGGCCCTCATTCCGCGCAATCATCGGATCGAGGAGGCCATTGCGGCCGCCGTCTATAACGACTTCTCCTTCTTTCATCGGTTGGTCGATGCCTTGTCCGATCCCTATCGGGAGTTGCCGGATGCCGAGGATCTGCGCTTGCCGCCAACGCCCGAGCAGCGCGTCACGCGGACTTTTTGCGGCACCTGAGGCAAGCGCTGGGACGAGCCTTGCCGCACGGATTGTGCGTTGCGCTAAAAATTTGCGTATTATCAGGTCCTTTTGGCAAGTGTCTGATTTTGCTCGCATGCGCTGCAGCACCCCTTATGATTGCATTGGATTAATGTAGGTGTCGCTGATTGTTCTTGTGGATCATAAATCGCAGGATGCGGTCAGTTGATACATCCAAAAAAAGTCTGTTATGCTGGCTTTACAAGAAGAGATTTTGAGGGGCCCGGCAAAATTAATGGATTTTTGATAGTCCGGGCAATTTAATAAATCCCAAAAAATGTAATTTCTTAAAATTCTTCCGATTTCGTCATCGGAAGGAGCGGTTTTTGTTGTGCCATTTTTTCGAATAGGGGGCTTTATCGAGATATGGACTCAGCCTTTGTAAGTATTCATCGCGTTACGCCATTGTCGTCACCTCAGGCTGGCATGTGGCTCAAGGAAAAGATCTCTGGTCACGGCTGGAGTTTCATGCTTGCCGAGGCCATCGAAATTGTCGGTGACCTCGATCCCACGCTGTTTTTTGTGGCGCTGCGACAGCTTTCCGAAGAGCTCGAAGCGACGCGCACGCGGATCCGGGAGGTTGAAGGACAACCAGAGCAGGTATTTCTGCCGTCTTATCCGGGCGAGTTTCCGTTGATCGATCTGTCCGGGCGCGCCGATCCGTCTGGTGCCGCCGAGGCCTGGATGCAGACCGAGCTCCAGCGTCCGCTTGATCTGGCCAGTGATGATCTTTGGCGATGCGCCCTGTTGCGGCTCGGCTCCGACCAATGGATCTGGTACAACAGCGCCCACCACATCCTGTTCGACGGCTTTTCCGGTGGTTTGATCGCGCATCGCGTGGCGGAGATCTATTCAGGCCTGAAACAGGGACGCAGCATGCCTGTTACGCCCTTCGGCACGACGGACGATCTGCGCGACCAGGAACTCGCCTATCGCGGGTCGGTGCATTTCGAGCGCGATCGGCGGTACTGGATGGAGCAGCTTTCCGGCCTTCCCGATCCTGTAACGCTTGCCAGGCGCAAAGTGGAGCCTGTGGGCGGTCTATTGCGCCACAGCGTGGAGATGGACCGCGCCCGCATTGATGCGCTGGAGGCCCTCGGGCGCACCGCCGGTGGCAGCCTCCCGCAGACGCTGATTGCCCTGGTCGCCACTTATTACGCAAGGGCAACCGATGTCGAGGATCTGACAATCCTCACCATGGTCACCGCCCGCATCAGCAGCGAGATGCGCCGCATTCCGGGCATGGTCGCCAATGCCGTGCCTTTGCGCTTCTCGTTCCGCCCGGAAACAACCCTGGCCGATGTCGTGAAACAGGCCGCTCAGCAGATGGCGCGCGCGCTGCGCTATCAACGCTACCGCTACGAAGACATGCGCCGTGATCTCGGCCAGTCGCATCGCGAGGAGCAGATCGCCTGGCTCGGAGTCAATATCGAGCCGTTCAACTACGGTTTCGATTTCGACGGATTGCCGGCCAATGCCCGCAACCTGTCGAACGGCACGATGACGGATCTGACCATTTTTGCCTATGACCGGGGCGATGGCTCGGCGGTGCGATTTGATTTCGACGCCAATCCCGGTCTTTACAGCCGCGAGGAGCTTGTCGAGCACCAGCAGCGGTTCGTGTCGATGATCGACGGCCTGATCGATCAGCCAGGGCGCCTCGTCGCCACGCAATCTCTTCTGCTGCCTGAAGAGCGCGAGCGGGTTCTGGTTCAGTGGAATGCCACGGGCAGGCCGATCGAGCAGGTCAGTTGGCCGGAACTCTTTCGTCGGCAGGCGGAACGCAGCCCCCATGCAACAGCCGTCATCTTTGGCGATCACGCGCTGTCCTATGTGGAGGTGGACCGCGCCTCCGATGATTGGGCACGGCATCTGATCGCCGAAGGCATCCGTGCCGGCGATCTGGTTGCCATTGCCCTGCCGCGATCGGAAGCGATGCCGGTCATGCTTCTGGCTGTGCTCAAGGCTGGAGCCGCCTATCTGCCGCTCGACCCTTCCGACCATAGTGACCGGTTGGGAGCGATCCTCAAGGAGGCGATGCCGCGCGCCGTGATCACAACCACCGAACTCGAAGACGAGATCGAGCTTGGTGACGTGCCGCGCATCTTCGCCGACCATCCGCCGCTTGTCTCGGAGGCGGATCTGCCAGCGCCGGCAGGGCCTCAGGATACGGCCTATGTCATCTTCACCTCCGGCTCGACGGGGCGTCCCAAGGGGGTGGAAATCGCCCATCGCGGGCTCACCAACTTTTTGGTTTCGCTGCAGGATATTGTCGGTCTCAAACCCTTGGACCGGCTGCTCGCCGTCACTACGCTCGCCTTCGATATCGCCGTGCTCGAACTGTTTCTGCCGCTTCTGTCCGGCGCGACGGTGGTGATTGCAAAGCGCGATACGGTGCGCGATCCGGTGGCGCTGCGGCGCCTGATTTCCCGCGAGGGGATTACCGTCTTGCAGGCGACGCCTTCGCTTTGGCGGGCGCTCCTGCAGGATGGTACGACCGGGATTGAAGGTCTCAGGCCCCTGGTCGGTGGCGAGGCCTTGTCGCCGGACCTTGCCCACAGCATGGCGCGGCTTGGCCATCCCGTGATCAATCTCTATGGCCCGACGGAAGCGACGATCTGGTCGACGGTCATGTCCCTGTCGGGGAGCGATCTTGCCGCGCCCGCCATCGGCCGGCCCATCTGGAATACCGAGCTCTATGTGGTGGATCGCCACGGCCAGCCGGTGCCGCCCGGCTTTGTCGGTGAATTGCTTATCGGGGGCATGGGTGTCGCCAAGGGGTATCTCAACCGCCCGGAGCTGACGGAGGAGCGCTTCATTCCCGATCCATTCTCGGGCCGGGGTGGGCGGCTCTATCGCACGGGAGACCTGGTGCGCTGGCGCGCCGATGGAAACCTGGAATATCTCGGCCGCAACGATTTCCAGATCAAGATCCGCGGTTTCCGCATCGAGCCCGGTGAGATCGAGACGGCGCTGGTCAGCGAGGAGGGTATTGCTGAAGCCGTTGTTGTGCTGCGCGAAGACCCCGGTGTCGACAAGCGGCTGGTCGCCTATCTGGTCCGCGATCCGGGCTCGGACGCTCTCGATCCGAAGGCAATCAGCCGTCGGCTTGCGGCCGTGCTGCCGAGCCATATGGTGCCTGCAGCCTATGTCGAACTTGCTGCCATGCCGCTCAACAGCAATGGCAAGATCGACAGGAAGGCCCTGCCGGCGCCCGAATGGCGGGCGAAAAGCGATGATGTCGTTCTCCCCCGCAATGATACGGAGCGAAAGCTCGCCGAGCTGTGGTGCGAGGTCCTCGGACTGGAAACGGTCGGCATTCATGATGATTTCTTCGCCCTTGGCGGAGATTCGCTCGCTGCTGCTGGCATGATCTCGGCACTGCGTGGCAAGATCAGCGGCGAAATTCCCCTGGCTGCCGTTTTCGAGACGCCGACGATTGCCGCTCTTGCCGAGCGGCTGGAAGTGGCGGAGGAGCCGCATTCGCTGATGCAGCCGTTCCTGCCGATCAAGGCGACGGGCGACAGGGCGCCGCTCTTCTGCATCCACCCTCTGCTCGGGCTCGGCTGGGGCTTCTTTGCGCTTGGCCAGCATGTCGGCGAGGACGTGCCGATCTATGCGCTGCAATCGGACGGGCTGACCGATCCGGCAGCGGCACCTGCGAGCATCGAGGAGACGGCCCGCCGCTATCTCGAGCGTATCCGGGCGCGCCAGCCGCATGGCCCTTATCATATCATCGGTTGGTCGCTGGGTGGTCTGATCGCCCACGAGATCGCACGGCTCCTGCGCAAGGATGGCGAGGCGATTGCCTTTCTCGGCATGCTGGACAGCTACACCTTCCGCCCGGGCGGGGCGGCGCTTGGCGAGAAGGTGCTGGCAGAGGCGGCCATGGCCTTTCTCGGCGCAAGCATCGAGGATGCGGAGGGGATTGAAACCTTGCAGGCCTTGGGCGACTTCGCCGTCGACCGTTTCTACCAGGAAAATTCGGGCTATCTCGCCTATACGGGCCTGGATGATCCAAGGTTGGTCGACCGGGCGCGGCAGGTCATTCTCGAGAATTTCCATATGGCCGGGCGTTTTGTGCCGGGGCATCTGGATGCAGACCTGCATTTCTTCCGGGCAGGGCGCGTGATGGCGGCACCGGCCACGCGGCTGGTGATCGACTACGACGTGGAGGCCTGGCTGCCGCATATTGGCGGACGCATCTATCTGCGCACGCTCGATTGCGGCCATGACGACATGTTGAACCCCGCACCGGCTGCTGAAATCGGCGCGGTTATCCAGGCCGAACTTCTGCGCGAAATCCTTGTTCTCCGTCGGACGCAAGATGAGAAGCCACGGATAGCGCTCTGATTTATAATATGAAAATGAAGGGGCGCTCTTCATCGGAGCGCCCCTTTTTCGTGCGATGTCGGTCGGCGCATGACGCCGTCAGTGGGGGCCCATCGCATCGAGCGATGCAAGCAGGTTCGGTCCTGTCGGTGCCCAGCCAAGCCTTTGTTGCGTCAGCATGGAAGACGCCCTCATATCGAGACCGGCAAAACCGGCCATTGCGCCAAAGTGCAGTTTTGCCTCTTCGGCAGGGATCGATACCGCCGGGATATCGAGGCTGCGGGCAATGGCGTTTGCGATGTCACGCAGGCTGACAGCCTCCTCGCCAACGGCATGGTAGCGTTGGCCCGGTTCAGCCGTCTCGATTGCCATGCGGAAGAGCCTCACGGCGTCGCTCAAATGGCATGCCGACCAGCATGTTGCGCCGTTCCCGACATAGGCAGCAGAGCCTGTGGCACGGGCGATATCGATGAGATAGCTGACGAGGCCCTGGCGATGGGTGTCATGGATCTGCGACAGCCGGACTGTGGAGATGTTCAAGCCTGCCTCAGCCAGATCCCTTGCTGCGAGTTCCGAGGCGATGCGGGGTGTCGGGTGGTTGAGGTCCAGCACCGTCTCGACCGCGATTTCACCCGGGGCTGGGCTTCCCATGCCGATGCCGGAGGTGATGAGCATGGGGCGGGTGGACCCCGCAATGCCGCGCCCGAGTGCTGCGATCGCGGCAGCATCCTTGCGGCAATTGGCGAGATAGTTGGAAAAGTCATGGTCGAAGGCGAGGTGGATAACGGCATCGGCCTTGGCCGCGCCCGCTGTCAGGCTGTCCGGATCTTCCAGCCTGCCTTCATGGGCCTCGGCGCCCAGTGCCTGAAGCTTTGCGGCGCCTTGCGCTGAGCGGGTGAGCCCGAGCACTTGATGGCCAGCGCCCAGCAGTTCGGGAATGAGAGCCGATCCAATGAAGCCTGTGGCGCCGGTGAGAAAATATGCGCATGTGCGTTTCCTTTGTAGTTCAACGCGACAAGCCATGACAGATCCATTATCATGGTAAAGTAGTGACTTTATCCTGGTATAATAACCCTCAGGCTCCGAGGCTTCCCATGGCGGCGACGACACTTGCTCAGTATCTCCGGGATCGCCGAACCCGGCTTGACCCTGCGGCCTTCGGCTTTTCCGGCAGGCGGCGCACGCCGGGTCTCCGGCGCGAAGAAATTGCCCAGCGCGCCAATATCAGCGCGACCTGGTACACCTGGCTGGAGCAGGGGCGTGGCGGGGCTGCGTCCGCCGATGTGCTGAACCGCATTGCCACCGCCATGCTTCTGACCGAGGCGGAGCGCGAACACCTGTTCATGCTGGGCTTGGGACGCCCGCCCGAGGCGCGCTACAGAGAGGTCGAGGGCGTCCATCCGCGCCTGCAGCGCTTTATCGATCGTCTCGAAACCTGTCCGGCCGTGGTCAAGACCGCGACCTGGGAGGTGGTCGCCTGGAACAAGGCGTCGACCATCGTTCTCTCCGACTATGGCCGCCTTCCCCCCGGTGAGCGCAACATGCTGCGCTTCCTGTTTTCGGACCCTGGCGTGCGGGCAAAGCAGCACAATTGGGAAGCCATGGCGCGCTTCGCCGTCGGTGCCTTTCGCGCCGATGTCGCGCGGGCAGGGGCCATGTCCGAGGTGGAAGAGCTTGTGTTCGAGCTTTCGGAGATAAGCCCCGATTTCCGCCGGCTTTGGAGTGAAAACCGCATCAGCACGCCGGACGAGGGGGCGAAACACCTCGATCATCCGCTGCTGGGTTCCATCGACCTTGAGTATTCCGCCTTTGCCGTCGATGGCCGTCCGGACCTCAATCTGATGGTCTATACCCCGCTGGACGAGGTCGTTGCGGAACGCATCCGTCATCTTGTCGCGGGGCCGTAACAGAAAAGGCGCCCGTTGCGGGGCGCCTTTTCACATAGGTCAATGGCGGACCGATCAGCTGGCTGGTGTTAGCGTCATCGAGGTGCCGGTTGCGGCGATGTTGAGGCCAAGCTGACCGGAGACGCTGATCGGCTGCAGATGGATCGAGCCCTCCGTGCCGCCGAAGAGAACATTCGCGCCGACGCCGGCACCGAGTGTCGCTTCAGCCGATGCGCCGCCGTAAAGGCCGCCGAGCGAGCCCTTGTGATAGCCGGCGGTCGGAGCGAATACGGCCCAGACGATGCGGCCCTTTGCGGTGTAGCCAAGGTCAACGCCGAATTTCTTGATGGCGCCCGAATACTGATCCATCGGCTCGCCGCCGATGACCGAGGTGAAGGCGCAATCGGCTGTCTTGGCAGAACCGAGAACATAGCCAAAGCCAGACCCGATGGCGCAGTCGAGATAGCCGATGCGAACGCCGCCCGACGGGCCGCTTTCCTGGAAGGTCGGTGCCGGCTCGCTATAGGTCATGTCCGCCGCGATCGCCGTGCCGACATGGGCTGCGACGGAAAGGGTGGCAAGGCTTGCCGCGATCAGTGTCTTCATGGTGATAATCTCCTTGCAGTGGTCTGCCCGTCGATTTCGGCCGGTTTCCGGCTTGCGGGACAGTTCCGAGGAACAAACGCGTAAACCCGAAGAATGATCCAACTGAGGCAAAAGGAAGCTGTGTCCCCGGCAAATCGCAGATTTTTACACCGAAATCGGGCGTGAAACCGGCTGATGGACTTGCGTTCGGCCTGTCTGTCTTAACAGGTCTTGCCAAACTGTGCCGTTTTGCAACGCATGTGCCGCGCGGGACTTGGGCCGGGACTTTCCGGTCTTCTTATTCCTCCTGCGACAGCCAAGCCCGCCGCCACGACGCGATGGGAAAGATATTGCCGTGCAAACTGGTCGTGGGTCCCTTGCAGAATGTCGCATACAGGCTGCAATTGTCTCGTTACGCCTCTTAAGATCGGGGCCACATCATTCACTCCCAGACATCAGGGTTTTCGGCAATGGCAGAGTTTCCGTCCAAGGCAAAGGTCGTCATCATCGGGCTTGGAGGCATTGTTGGTGCCTCCATCGCCCATCACCTGATCGAACGCGGCTGGGACGATATCGTCGGCATCGACAAATCAGGCATTCCCACAGATATCGGCTCGACGGCCCATGCCTCCGACTTCTGTTACACCACGTCCCACGACTATCTCTCGGTCTGGACGACCCAGTATTCCATCGATTTCTACGAGAAGATGGGCCACTACGCCCGAATCGGCGGTCTCGAAGTCGCCCGCACCGGCGACGACACCTGGATGGAAGAGATCAAGCGCAAGCTCTCATCTGCCCGCGCCTTCGGCACCCGCGCCCATTATGTCTCGCCGTCCGAGATCAAGGCCATGTTCCCGCTGATCGAGGAAGATCAGGTCATGGGCGGCATGTTCGATCCGGATGCCGGCCTCGTCATTCCGCGCTCCCAGACCGTTGCCGGCAAGCTCGTCGATGCGGCTGAAAAGTCCGGCAAGCTTCAGATGTTCGGCAATACGCCGGCCCAGTCGCTCATCGTCGAGAATGGCCGCATCAAGGGCGTCGTCACCCATCGCGGCACGATCATGGCCGACCACGTCATCGTCTGCGCCGGTCTCTGGGGCCGTCTGATCGCCGAAATGGTCGGCGAAGACCTGCCCGTCATGCCGGTTGACCATCCGCTCACCTTCTTCGGTCCGTATAACGAGTTCGAAGGTACGGGCAAGGAAATCGGCTATCCGCTGCTGCGCGACCAGGGCAACTCCGCCTATATGCGCGACACCGGCGACCCGAAGACGACCGAGGGCGGCCAGATCGAATGGGGTTATTACGAGCAGCACAATCCGCGCATGTGCCATCCCCGCGAGCTCCTCGAAAAGCATGAGGCGCGCCTCTCGCCGTCGCAGCGCGATCTCGACATGGAGCAGATCCTGGAGCCGCTCGAAAAGGCGATGGAACTGACGCCGATCCTCGGCGAACTCGGTTATAACGAAGGCCATTCCTTCAACGGTCTTCTCCAGGTCTCCGCTGCCGGCGGTCCGTCCTGCGGCGAAAGCCAGAAGGTGCGTGGCCTGTGGTATTGCGTCGCCATCTGGGTCAAGGACGGCCCTGGTTACGGCAAGCTGATCGCCGACTGGATGACCGATGGCCGCACCGAGATCGACCATAACTCGATCGATTACGCCCGCTTCTATCCGCATCAGCTGACCGAAGAGTTCATTGCTGGCCGCTCTTATGAAGCAGCCCAGAAGATCTACTTCCCGGCCGTTCACACCCGCGAGCCCTATGCCTCCGGCCGTAATGTCAAGCGTTCACCGATGTATGAGCGCGAAGTCGAACTCGGCGGCTACTTCATGGAGCTCGGCGGCTGGGAGCGTGCCCATGGCTATGCGGCCAACGAGCACCTTCTGGAAAAGTACGGCGACCGCGTGCCGGTTCGCGAAAACGAGTGGGATAACAGGCACTTCTGGCGCGTTTCGAATGCCGAGCATCTGGCGATGAGCGAGGATTGCGGCATCGTCAACCTCAGCCACTTCCACATGGTCGACATCGAAGGCCCAGATCATGTCGAGCTTTTGGAATGGCTCTGCGCCGCCAAGATCGGTGGCGATGCCAATATCGGCAAGGGCATCTACACCCACTTCCTCGACGACGAGGGCATGGTGCGCGCCGACTTCACCGTCTTCCGCATGGAAGACCGCTGCCGCCTGGTCAACGGCGCCGATGCCGGCCCGCGCGACTTCCACTATATGAAGCGCGTGGCTGAAGACCGCGGCCTTGACGTCACCATCACCGATGTGTCGGAGAAGTTCATCACCATCGGCATCTGGGGCCCCAATGCCCGCGAAAACTTGAAGAAGGTTGTCGCCGATCCCGCCGGCCTCGACATCGAAAACTTCCCCTTTGCCGCGATCAAGCCGATCGAGATTGCCGGCAAAAACGTTGCCGCCTTCCGCATTTCCTATGTCGGTGAGCAGGGCTGGGAACTGCACATGAAGTACGAAGATGGCCTCGCCGTCTGGGATGCGCTCCGCGCCACCGGCGTCATGGCCTTTGGCGTCGAAACCTATGCCAATTCCCGCCGCATGGAAAAGAGCCTGCGCCTGCAGAACGGCGACCTGCTCACCCAGTACAACCTGATCGAAGCCGATCTGGCCCGTCCCAAGGTCAAGGAAGCCGATTTCCGCGGCAAGGCCAAGCACCTCGAATACAAGGCCCGCGCCCAGCAGCCGGCCATGCTTTGCACGCTCGTCATGACCGACAATGTCGACAAGTCGGGCGTCGCCCGTTACCCGGTCGGCTCCATGCCGGTCGTCGACCCTGCGTCCGGCGAGGTGCTCGTCGACAGCCTCGGTCGCCGCTCCTACACCACGTCGGTTGCCTACGGCCCGACGATCGGCAAGAACATCGCACTCGCCTATCTGCCGGCGGAGTATTGCGAAGTCGGCCGCAAGCTGAATGTCGAATATTTCGCCGAGAGCTTCCCGGTCGAAGTTGCGGCGGTCGGTTACAAGCCGCTGTATGATCCGGAGAACTTGAAGCCGCGCAGCTGAGGCTAGGGCGGTTCGCCCAGAGAGTTGTGGACCCGTCGGTCGTAAGGCCGGCGGGTTTTTTCACCTCTCCCCTTGTGGGAGAGGTTACAAAATAGAAGGCTTAGCCCGATCAGGGCTAAACTTCAGATTTTGTTGGTGAGGGGATTGGTTCCGTTGGCATTCCCCTCACTGAGCCCCCCTCTTGCGAAATCTTAAGGCTTGGCCCTGATCGGGCCAATTCCTCGATTTCGCTTTCTCCCCCGCAAGGGGGGAGATAGGTCCCACACTTGTGGCGCCGCCAAAAGCCCCTCAATTCCCGCAGTTGCCCGGGGATGAGTTTCGGGAAATCTCCAACGAAATCAGAGCCACATCCTGTTTTTCATCCCCGCTTTTTGCAGCCGCATTAAACTCACCCCCGTTCCGCCCTCGGATACACCTGACGATGCGATGTCAGGCGAGGCGG